>NZ_JAUTDN010000025.1 GCF_030646155.1 Conexibacter sp. CPCC 205762 | reverse complement strand
CGCGCCGGCCGCCGCCGCGCCGCCCGCCGCCGCGCCGCCCGCCCCCGGTGCCCCCACGGCGCCGACCCCGCCGGCCCAGGTCGCCGTCCGCGACGTGGGCGCGCAGCGCACGCGGCTCGTCAGCCAGACGCGCGCCTCGCTCGGCGGCGAGCCGCAGCCGGTTTCCGACGGCGCGGCGCTCGTCCCCGACCCGCTCGATCAGGTCGGCTGGGCCAGCACCGCCGCGATCAGCGCCGACGGCTCGACCGTCGCCTGGATGGGGATCGAGATCCCGGCGCAGGCGCAGGCGGGCGCCGCGGAGGTGCCGGCCGGCACGACGCCGGTCCGCAGCCCGCGCCAGTACGCCGAGCCGCTGTGGCGGCGGATCGACGACGGCCCGGCGGCGCCGACGCGACGTGTCACCGGCGGCGACGATCCCGATTGCGGCTGCCTCGGCCCGCTCGCGACCGGCTACGCGCCGCAAGGACCGGTCGCAGACGCGCGCGGACCGGAGTTCGGCACGTTCGTCGCGACCGGCGGCTTCGCGGGCGGCAGCGCGATCTCCCCGAGCGTCGACAGCATCACGCCGCAGCTGAGCGCCGACGGCCGTCGCGTCGCCTTCCTCTCGACGCAGCCCGACCGCGGCCGCGAGCCGAGCACGGTCGGTCGCAGCTTCGCCACGACCGCGAACGCCTTCGTCGCCGACATGACGCCCGGCCTGACGCGCACGGCCGCGCTGACACGGTTGACCGACTGGGGCGGCAGCAGCTTCGGCGACCTCGCCGCCAGCGGCCAGATCGCCGACGTCGCGATCTCGCCGGACGGCGCGCGGGTCGCCTTCACGACCGCCCGCCAGAGCTTCCCGCACGCGCCGCCGGCGCTGACGAGCCAGCCCGTCACGCAGGCGCCGGCGCGGGCGCAGCTGTACCTCGCGGACCTGACCGCCGGCACGCTGGAGCTGGTGACGCGCGGATTCGACGACCAGCCCGGCGACGCCCCGGCGGCAACGCCGTCGTTCAGCGGCGACGGCACGACGCTCGCGTTCGCGGCTGCGGCGAGCAACCTCGTCTACGGCGCCTGGAACGGCGTCTCCAACGTCTTCGTGCGCACGAACGTGACCGTGCCGACGGTCGCAGGCGTGCCGCAGACGAGCGCCGCGCCGGCCCCGCCGCGGGTGACGCCGAGCTGGCGGCTCGACGCCGACGCGCGCCGCGGCGCGCGCGGCGCGATCGTGCTCGACGTCGCCGTTCCGGCCGCCGGCAGCGTGCGCGCGAGCGCGACGGCGGCGGTCACGACGACGCGGCTCGTGACCATGTGGAGACGACAGGGGAGACGGCGCGTGCGGGTCAAGCGCAAGCGGACACGGGTCCTCAGACGCGTGGTCGCCCGCGCCCGCGCGAGATCGAGCGGCGCCGGCGTCGTCACGCTGACGCTGCGGCCGGCGCCCGCGTACCGCGCCCAGGCCGCCCGCAGAGGCGGCCTCTACGCGACCTTCGCGGTCACGTTCGCCGCGCCCGGCCGCAGACCGCTGACGCGGCGGCTGCAGGCGAGCTTCCCGAAGGCGGCTGCGACGAGAGCGGCCAAGCGAGGCACCGGATGAGCAAGCGCCGGACCGCCAGGCGGGCGCGCAGATGCGGGCGGGCGGCACCGCCGCTCGGCTGCCGCATCGCCGCGCTCGTGACGATCGCGCTCGCGCTCACCGCGCCCGCCGCCGCGCAGGCCGCCGACGGCGCGACGTGGCACTTCGCGCCGGCCGCCGCGCCGCCGCCGCCCGCCGGCGTCGCGCCGAGCCCCTTCCCGGCGCAGCTCGGCACGGTCGGCGACATCGAGTTCTGGGCGCCCAACCGCGGGCTGCTGATCAGCGGCGGCAACCAGTTCGTGCCCGCCGGCCTGTACGCCTGGGACGGCGTCAGCTGGCACCAGCTGTCGACCGTCTGCGGCAGCCCCAAGGGCCGCATCGCGTGGGCAGGGCCGGACGAGTTCTGGACGATCTCCGACCAGCGCCCCGGCCAGGCCGGCGGCGCGTTCGGGCCCGCGCAGTTCGAGCGCGTCTCGCTCTGCCACTTCGCGGGCGGGCGCGTCGTCGGCTCCTACGCGCTGCCGCTCGGACAGCAGGACTCCTACCAGCCGCTGAACGCCGCCGCCTGCCGCGCGCCCGACGACTGCTGGTTCGGCGGCGAGCGCGCCGTCGGCGGAGGCGGCTTCCACCTGCACTGGGACGGCAGCAGCGTGACCGCGGTCGTCAGCCCGCAGGACCAGCCGATCGCCGCGATGGCGACGTTCCTCGGGCGCGTCTACGAGAGCGTGCGGCTGGGGCAGGCAGACGCCGGCGCCGCCGAGGCGCCCGCGCTGCTGCACGCGCTCGTGCCCGACGACCCGGACGGCCTCTTCCGCCCGTTGCGGCCGATCTCCGACGACTGCCCGGGCGGCTTCTGCCCGCAGCTGCCGAGTTACGGCAGAGACGCCGCCGGCCGGCCGGTCGAGCCGGCGACGCTCGACGGGCTCGTGCTCTCCGGCGACCGCGCCGCCCCCGGCGCCGGCGGGCAGCTGTGGGCGCTCGCGCCGGCGAACGGCGCCACCAGCGTGCCGGCGGGCCGCGGCGCCGGCCATCCGCTCGTGCTGCGCCAGCACGACGACGCCTGGCAGCAGGTCGTCCCCGACGCGGCGCAGCTCGCCGCCGACGACGATCCGCGCGCGATCGCCGCCGAGCCCGGTGCCGACGCGGCCTGGCTGACGCTGCGCAGCAGCGACGGGGTCGCGCACGTCGCGCGGCTGTCGTCCGCTGACGCGGGCGCGACGTGGACGGTCGGCGCGCGGGCCCTGCTCGGGCCCGACCAGCAGGTCGGCGCACGCGGCGCGGCCGGTCCGCTCGCCTGCCCGGCGCCGGACGACTGCTGGCTGGCGACCGACCGCGGCTGGCTCTTCCACCTGACCGACGGCACGCCGCTCGCGCGCGACAGCGATCCCGCCTTCGCCGGCGTGATCGACGACCGCCCGCCCGACAACGGCGTGCCGGCGATCGTGCCCGACGTCGACGCGACCAACGACACGCCGGTGCCCGCCTATCCGCTGCTGCCGATAGACCCGCCGACGCCCGATCCCCCGCGGACGCCGAGGGCGAAGCCGCTCGTCTCGAAGGTCAGTCGCAGGATCGTGCCGCGGACGACGCGGCTGCGGGTGACCTTCACGCTCGCCGCCCGCGCGCACGTCCAGCTGGTCGCGTTGCGGAAGGGCAAGGTGGTGGCGAAGACGAGACGACGCACCCTGCCGAAAGGCCGTCACACCCTCCAGCTGAGACTGCAGCGCGCGCGCTGGCCGACGAAGCTCGACCTGCGCGCGCGCCGGGCGAGATAGCGAGGGCCGGCTCCGCGGAGCCGGCCCTGGTCGAAGCTGGCTTCGGTGCGTCGCGGCTAGAGCGCCGCCGCCGCGAGCGCCGCGTCGGCGCGGATGTCGCGCAGGCCGGTGCCGCCGGTCGGCAGCGGCGCGTAGTACGTCCCGGAGGACGAGAACAGCGCGGCCTGTCCCGTCGTGCCGACGGCGTACTGGAGGTACGACTTCGTCGCCGCCTCCGCGTTCGTCCCCTGCGGTCTGAGGTTGTTCGTGTTCCAGGCGCCGTTCTTCCACGACAGCACGAACAGCGCGATCGAGAGCGGGTAGTAGTGCGCCGTTCTGCCCGAGTTGCCGTAGAGGTTCGGGTCCCAGGCGTGGGTGTAGTTCGTGCTGCTGGCGGTCCAGGTGCCGGTCGGGTCGAACGTGCTTCCGCCGGCGGTCGTGGTCGGCACGACCCAGTTGCCGACGCCGCCGAGGCCGTTGCCTATGTTGGCGTTGGCGCCGGTGTAGAGGTTGGCGAAGCCGCTGTCGTCCGGCGTCGCGTAGGTCTCCGAGCCGGCAGCGGCGCCGGTGTTGTCCTGCAGGGTCGCCCAGACGACCTGGTGGGTGGTGCCGCCCGCGGTGGAGGTTCTGACCGTGGCGGCGAAGGCGCCGCCGGTGACGGCGGTCGCCGAGGCGAGCGTCGCGTAGCCGACCGAGCCCGGTCTGTCAGCGACGGCCTGAGCCTCGGTCGTGTCACCCGAGTTCGGGCCGAGCTTGACCGTCCCGGCCGGGAAGTCGGTCGAGGCCGAGGAGTTGCCGTTGTCGGCGCCGGCTATGTTCCAGTTGGTCGTGTCGGCCGCCTTCAGGTACTGCTTGAGGTTGAGCGTGGCGCCGGCGCCGTCGGTGCGGACCTGGACGCCGGTGATCGCCGCGCCGGCCGGTCTCGTGTTGCTCGTCGTGATCGCGGTTCTGGTCAGCGAGAAGAGCGCCTCCCACGTGTTGGCGTTCCAGCCGTTGTTGGCCGGGACGGTGCCGGCGAACAGCTGCCCGAACTGCGCGCTCGTCAGTCTGACGCCGCCGGAGGTGACTCTGACCGAGCCCGGTATCGAGAGCAGGATCGCGAGCGGCGTCTGCGCGACCGGGACCGTCACCTCGCGGGCGGTCGAGAGGGCCGAGCCGCCGGCGGCGTAGGCGGCGTTCTCGAGCTGCGTGCCGGTGCCCAGCTGCGGCGTGAACGTCCCGCCCGGCGCGGGACCTGTCGGTCCGCTGTCGACGGTGGTGAAGCCGTCGTACTGAGCCGGCGATAGCGCGGCGGCGAACGGGTCCTTGGAGATGTCGAGTCTGCCGGTGTCGTTGCCGAACTCGGCGAAGCCGGCGCCCGAGTTCGTGCCGGTGTACGTCGAGGTGTAGCTTCTGCCACCGCCTCTCCAGCCCGGGATCCAGATGCTGGTGTGCAGCACTCTCTGGACCGCGGCGCCGCTGCCGAGGACGTCGGTCGTGGCGAACGCCTCGGAGGTCACTGCACCGCTGATCGCTCCTGCGGCCGCGAGCCCGGTTGCGAGCGCGAGTGCGCGACGCGCTGTGCGCGAATGCAACATTCGTATATCCCCTTTTCCCGATCGGGAAGATCGTTTATTGACGATTCCACCGTAATTAACCTGACGAGGGGCTCGCAACACTTTCACCTGTCCGTTACAGCGCCCGCGCTCGGCCGGCCCACAACGACGACGGGGCCGAAGCGTCTCCGCTCCGGCCCCGTCCTGTCCCCAGGTCGTCTCCTGCACGTGTCGTCGGTTCAGCGGCGACCTCCTCTTCTGGCTGCCTGCGTGACCGTGGCGGTGACGGTCCTGCTGCTCGTTCCCCCATCGCTTCCCCGTGCCGCCACGACGACCGTCAGCTTCAGCGAACGGCGTCTCTTCAGCCACGCCGCCCCGGTCTTGTTGAGCGAGAGCGTCACGGTCGCGCTGCTGCCGGCGCTCAGCGAGTACGCGCCCGCGCCGACCGCGATCGTCTGCGTTCTTCTTCTCGCTCTTCTGCCTCTGCCGACGGTGACGGTCGTTCTGAAGCTGAGCTTGACCGTGCCGGTGACCGCGGGGCTGCCGGCCGGCAGCGACAGCCGCAGTCTCAGCGCGCCTCTGCCGCCCAGCGTCTTGACGGTCACGCGCGGCGCCTGCGGCTGCGCTCTCGGCGCGGGCGGGGCCGGCGTGTTCGGCGTCGGCGGCGTCCCGCCGCCGCCGTCCGGGGCTCTGTTGCCGCCGCCGTCGGGCGCTCTCGCCGCCGCGACCGTCACCTGACGCGTGACGGCGTCGCTCGTCTGGCCGCCGTCGTCGCGCACTCTCAGCGTCACGGTGTAGGTGCCGGCGGTCGTGTAGCGGTGGCTCGCTCTCGCCGTGGCCGTGTCGTCGGCGGCGCTGCCGTCGCCGTAGGTCCAGTGGTAGTTGGCGAGCTGGCGGCCGAAGGCCGCGCTCGAGCCGCTCGCGTCGAGCGCGACCGTCTCGCCCGCGGCGATCGCGGCCGGCTGCGCGAGCGCCGCCGTCGGTCTCGCCGTGCTCTGCACGACGATCCGCCCTCTGGCGACGTAGCTGCCGAGGTCGCCGGTCACCCGCAGCGCGACGTCGTAGCTGCCGGGCTCGGTGTAGGTGCGGGTCGTTCTCGCCGGCGGGTTGACCCAGTCGTTCGCGGCGGCGACCTCGCCGAAGCCGTCGTCGCCGGGGCCGCCTCTCGTCGCACCGGTCAGGTTCCAGGCGTAGGCGTAGACGTTCGCGGTGCCGTGGCCGCCGGCCGGGTAGCCGACCGTGCCGGCGTCGAACGCGACCGTCGTGCCGGCCGCCACCGTCAGCGGGTCGGCGACGCTCGCCGGCTTCGGCGCCGGCGCCCCGGCGGCGGTGCTGCCGACCGCGAAGGTGCCGCTCGCGCCGACGCAGGTCTGCGCCGCACCGGGCGCGAACTCGATCAGCTGGCGTCCGTCGGTCACGCCCGAGGAGACGCTGTCGGGGCCCGTGGCGAGCGTCCAGACGGACCCGCCCGCGCCGGCCGCCAGCAGCACCCGGTTGTCGCCGCCGAGGACCGAGATGTGGCAGGGGCCGCCGGCCGCGACGTCGCCGAGCGTGTCGAAGATCGTCGTCGGCGGCGAGCCCGGCGTCGCCAGCAGCCCGCCGGCCGCCGGGGCGATCAGCCGCACGCCGTCGACCTTGCCGGCCCAGTAGCTGGAGGTCGACTCGCGGTAGACCGCCGCGACCAGGCCGTTGGAGAGCGTCACGACCTCGGCGTTGCCGGCCGACCCGTCGATCGGCAGCACCGGAGTGCCCGCGAAGACGCCGTCGACGAGCGGCGGGCTGGCGAGGACCGTCGGGTTGGCCAGGTCGCCGTCGAGCCGGACGACGTCCGCGCCGGTGCGGGGGCCGCTGCGGGTGCTCGCTCTGAGCTGCAGCACGACGCTGCCGTCGGCATCGCCGGAGATCCCGCTGACGGCGAGCAGCGACTCGTCCGCGGGCGCGTTCGTCGCGCCGTCGAGCGCGGACGGCTCCCACGTCGTGCCGACCGCGCCGGTCGTCGTCGCGAGTGCGACGACGCGGCTGCTGCTGAAGCGGCTGAGCCCGCCGGCGCCGGCGACCGCGACCTGCGTCGCGGCGCCGCTGCCGGCGATTGCGATGCCGACCGGCTTGTAGATCAGCGGTGTGTCGCCCGGCGCCAGCGTCGCCGCGTCGGTCAGCAGGCCGGGCGCGTCGTAGCCGCTGTCGGGCGTCGTGACCGCGTCGGCCGGGAGGCCGGCGGGTGCGACCAGCTTGCCGGCGGCCGGCGTCGTCGCGAAGGCGATCACCTCGCTGGCGTACTTGACCGGGTTGCCGCCGCCGTCGAGGCCGGCGCCGGCGACGAGCGCGTAGACACGGCCGGCCGCCCCGTCGACCGCGAGCGAGCCGATCGCCGCGGTCCCGCTGCCGTCGGGGTTGGGGAGCGTGAAGCGCGTCTGCGCGAGCGCTCTGCCGCTGCCGTCGAGCTTCTGCAGCCGCCAGTGCGTCGTCGTGTCGCCGGAGCCGCTGACGCGGTCGACGACGTAGACGGCGGTGCCGTCGCCGCCGGGCGTCGTGTCGGCGGTGTCGACCGCGAAGCCGGTCGGGTCGACGAACGCGCCGTCGGTCAGCGTGCCGTCGTAGGCGCCTGAGTGGTAGGCGGCGGTGTCGAAGCCGCCGACGCGGTGCGCGACGCCGTAGCGGTCGACCGCATGGGCTGGTGCCGCCGTCAGCGCGAGCGTCGCGGCGACCGCGGCGATCGGCAGAGATGTGCGAAGAGAGTCGGGCATGGGCCGGCGACCGTAGCCGAGCGCCGATCCGCCAGCCAGACTTTCACCGCAGCGTTACACCGGGAGTCAGTGACGGCGCTCGTCGTCGGCGCGCGCCCATGCCGGCGGCGGTCTGCGGGCCCGCGCGCCGCCGCCTGCGCGCCGCGCGGTCAGCAGCGCGCCGGAGCCGCCGATCGCCGCCAGCAGCGCGAGCGCGAACGGCGACCACGGCGGCAGCGTGCGCTGCCCCGGGCGGTGCACGGCCATGTGGTGGACGACCTCGACGGCCGCCTCCTCCTCGCGCGTCTGCTCCGGCGCGCCGACTGGCTGCGACACCTGCGAGGGCACCTGCGCCGAGCCCGACGGCGGCGTCGGCCGGGCCGGCGAGGGCGACGGCGGCGGCGTGATCGCGCGCAGCGGCGTCGGGGCCGGTGGCGCGGGTGCGGGCGGGGCCGGCAGCGGGAGAACGGGCGGGGGCGCCGGCAGGACGGTCGCCGGCGTCGGCACGGGCGCGGGCGGTGTGACCGGTGTCGGCGCGGGCACCGCGGCCGGCGCCGGGCCGGGGCCGGGGGGCGAGAATCTCGTCGGCGCCTGCGAGATGCCGGGCGCCGGGGCGGGAGCGGCCGGCGGCACCGTCACCTCCGGAGCGGTGCCCGGCGCCGTGCCGCGCGCGGTCAGGACCGTCCCGCACGGCTGTTGGACGCTGCCCTCCTGGACGGTCACCTGCTGCGTGGAGGAGCGGCCGCCGGCGCTGAGCGTGATCGTCGTCGTGCCCGGGTTGAAGGCGCAGAAGAGGCCGGAGCGGGCGTCCGGCGTGGGGTGGCCCGTGGCGTCGAGCTTGACGGCGCGTGGATCGCCGGAGGCCGGGTCGGCCGCGACGAAGTCACCGACCTTCGGGTCGGAGGAGCTGAAGCGATAGGCGAGCGCGACCTGCTTGACGCAGTTGGAGCCGGCGCAGGTCTGCGGGATCGGCGTGTACGGCTGCGGCACGTTGTCGACCGCGTCGCCGTTGGCGTTGCGGCGCTGGAAGCCGCCGCCGCGCGGGCGCCGCGCAAGCCCTTCGAACAGCGCCACCTGGCTGCGGCGCAGCAACGTGCCGTCGGTCGCGTCGAGCCCCAGCTCCGCGGCGTTCGGCACGACCGCCGCGCTGACCGCCGCGCGGTTGCTCGCGGCGTCGCGCGCGCCGGCTCTGACGGTCAGCAGCAGGAAGCCGCTCTGGCCGAGGTAGTCGGTCGTCGTCGCGCGGGCGGTGTAGCCGAGCGTCGCGGTGCCGTAGGCGGGGATCGAGACGCCGTCGGCGGTCAGTCTCAGCTCGACGTTGCTGCTCGGCGCGTTGAAGAGGTACGCGGAGGCGCCGTGACGCACGAGCAGCGCGGCGACGACCGCGCCGTCGGCGGCGTCGTTGCCGGTCTGGCCGCCGCTGAGGCCGCGATTGCCGAGCACGATCGCCGGCAGCCCGGCGGCGCGGGCGGCGTCGAGCTGCGCGCACAGCCACTGGCGCTGGTCGGCCGGCGCGGCGCTGGCCGCTGCGCACGGCGGAGCCCCGGCCGGGCCGAGCGTCGCGGCGGCGTAGTCGAGCACGATCAGCCGCACCGTCCCGCCGGCGCCGGGCGAGTCGAGCGCGTAGGCGGCCGTGCCGGCCGGCGGCGCGGGCGTGCCGGCGGGGACCGTGCCGGCCGGCAGCGCGGCGCCGAGCGCGCCGCTCGCCGCCTCCGGCAGCTCGCTGCTCGTCGCCGTCGTGTAGACCGGCAGCGAGCGCTGCTGCAGCAGCGCGGCGTGGTGGGCCAGCTCGCGGGTGCGGGCGGCGCCGGTCAGCGGCGTCGGCGCGACACCGGGGCCGGTGTAGAGGAAGGCATGGAGCCCGTCGATCGCCGCCGCGGCGCCGATCGCGGCCGTCAGCCAGGCGTCGGGGCCGAGCCGCTGCTGGGCGAGGTCGGCGCAGGCGGCCGCGCACTGGGCGCCGCCGCCGATCGCGAAGGCGGCCTCGCCGGCGCCGAGCGAGACCGGTGCCGCGGTCGCCTGCGGCGGCTCCGGGCCGGCGCCGATGCGGACGGCGCTCGCGGTCTGCCCGGCGGCCTGCGCGCCGGGGTTGCCGAACAACGTCAGATCGGTGCCGGTCTGCCCGCCGACCGCCCAGCCGCTCGCGCCGCCGGGGTCGACCAGCAGCGCCAGCACCGGGTCGGGCCAGCCGGGCAGGTCGCCGCTCGCCGCGGCCGGGAAGGCGTCGTGCTGGAGGTCCTGCCAGCCGTCGCCGGTCTCCCGCAGCAGGTAGCCGCGCTGCGGCAGCGGGTCGGCGCCGAGCAGGATCCCGTATTCGCCGAGCGTCGGCGCCTGCGGGTTGTCGATCGCCTGCCACAGCGGGTCGCCGTCGATCCCGCGGTCGGGGTCGATCGCGACGAGCGCGCGCACGTGCTCGCCGTCGCCGTCGCGGATCGCGGCGAGCGCGGCGACGTTGCGCGCCTCCGGCAGCGGGGCGGCGGTCGTCCGCCAGCCGCCGCCGGCGCCGTCGCGCTCGAGCACGATCCCGGGGCCGGCGACGACGGCGCCGCCGTCGGGCAGGCCGGCGGCCTTCGACAGGATCGTCGCCGGCTTCGGCAGCGCGTCGAGCACGGCCTGCGCGCTCCCGTCGCGCCGCCAGCCGGAGCCGTCGTCGACGAGCACGCCGCCCAGCTCGTGGAACGGGTCGGCCGGGTCGAGCATCCGGTAGGTCGCGATCGCCTGCTCGCCGGCGAACGCGACCGAGGTGAAGAACGCCTGCGCGAGCCCGTCGGGCAGCGCCTCCCGCGTCCACGACTTGCCGTAGGCGAGCACGATCCCCTGCTTGCCGACGGCGTAGCCGCGCGTCGGGTCGGTGGGGGAGAAGGCGACGGCGGTGAGGTTGCCCTTGAAGCCGATCGGCGCCGCCGGATCGGGCTGCCACTGGTTCGCGTCGCCGTTCCACAGCCACATCGCGCCGTTGTCGCCGACCGCGTAGGCGCGGCCGGACTCGGGCCAGGCGACACCGCGCAGCGTCGGCGTCAGCCGTCTGCCGTTGCCGTCGAAGAGGTACTCGCCGCTCCAGCCGCGGCCGGGCAGATAGCGCGCGACCTCGCCGCCGGCGCCGACCGCGAGCGCCTGCGCCTGCGCGTCGGCCGGCGCCGTACCGGGCTGCGCCGCGAGCGCCAGCAGCGGCGTGCGGAACGGGACCGGCCAGGGGGGGAGCGGGGTGGCGTCGCCGGCGGGCGTGCCGGACGCGGCCGCCGGCGTCGCATGCAGCAGCGCCGTGCCGGTGCTGTCGGCGGCGCCGCCGAGCCAGCCCTCCTGCGGCGAGAGGAACGCGGCGCCGCCGGGGCGGACCGGCTGGCCGGCTTCGGACAGCGCGACGCCGCCGGGGCCTTGGATGGCACCGCCTCCGGCTCCGCCAGCGACCGTGTGGACGGCGTCGCCGGGGCCGTCGAAGCTGAGCAGCGCGCCGTTCGCGAGGCCGCTGACGAGACGGTTGCCGACCGCCCGCTCGCCGTCGCCCGGCCAGGCGAAGCTGCCATAGCTGGTCGGCAGCGCCGCGCCCAGCGCGGCAGCGCCCGCGCACAGCGCCCGCGGCTCGCACCAGCTGCCGAGCGGCGCGCCGTCGGGCGCGGCGGCGGAGACGAGCACCGTCGCGTCGCCGCTCTGCCCGTCGCCGGCGACGCGCAGGTCGACCCAGACGCCGTCCGCCGTCGCCGTCAGCTGCGGGCCGGCGGTGCGGGTCGTCGTGTCGGAGTCGGCGAGCAGCGGCGTCTGCGGGTGGCGCTGGAGCCAGCGCGTCTCGCCCGCCGCCGGCCCGTCGGCGACAGGCGCGGCCGTGCGCTGGAACAGCTGCGGTCTGCCGGCCGCGTCGCGGGCGAGCAGCCAGCTGCTGCCGTCACCCGCGCTTGCGATCGCGGTGGTCGTGAGCGCGGCGGACGGCGCTTCGCACGTCGCTCTGACGACGCTCGCGCAGAGCGGCTCGCGCGTCCAGACGCGACCGTCGAAGCGCAGCACGCCCGGCGCTTCGCCCGGCGCCGTCGCGGGATCGCGCGGCGCCGGCGCGACGAACGCGCCAGCCCGCCCGTCGGCGTCGAAGGCGGCGAGCAGCGGCGCCCCCGTCGTCGGCCACAGCCGCTCGTCAGGCGCGAGCGCGGGCGCTGCGGCGTCGGCGGCGGGGTCGGGCGCGATGGTGAAGGCGCCGCCGGGGTCGCGCGTGATGAGTCGCGCGGCGTCGCCGTCTCCGGCCGCCAGCACGATCCCGCCGCCCGCGCTGACGGCGCTCGCGCGCCAGCTCAGCCCGAGCGCTCTGCCGTCGGCGCCGGCCACGCGCACGACCTGCCAGCGCTCGCTGCCGGCCGCCGCGCGCAGCAGCACGCGCTCGCCGCTGACCGCGCCGCCGCCGGCGAGCGCGACCGGCACCGCGCCGACGTCGCCCTGGGCCCAGATCTCGCCGCCGCCGGGTGCGGCCGGCGCGGCGCCGATCAGCGCGACGTGGCTCGCCGGGGCGCCCAGCACCGGCCGCACGGGGAGCATGTCGGCGCGCGCGGAGACGGCCGGGACGACGGCCGCCGCCAACGCGGCCAGGAGCGTGACTGCACGCGCGAATGAACGATCTCCCTGCGGCACGAGGCGCGCAACCGTAGCAGGAGTTAAGCGCCGAACATTTGTGAAGGAGTTGCTAAATCGACTTATCGATGTGTTAACTCCCACGCCCTGGCCGGTGCTGAAGATCAACTGCTCGATGGCAAGACCGGCGAACCGAAACGGGCGCCCCGCGCCGCCGCGCGGGAGCAGCAGAACGACCGTCAGCTCGGGCCTGGCGAGAAGATCCCGCAGCCCGGCGCTGGCCGCGCTCGGCGAGGTCGGCTCGGGCGTCCGTCGCACGCTGCTGCGCGACCCGCTGACGACGCTGCTGCTGATCGCCTCGCTGGCGATCACGATCGCCTTCTTCTCGCTGCTCGGCTCGATCAAGCCCGACGGCCACGGCACGCAGGTGCCGCTCAGCCAGGTCACCCGGCTCGCCGCCAGCAGAGCGGTGACCGCCGCGACGCTGCTCGACTACGACGACATCGTCGAGCTGCAGACGCGCGACGGCGACCAGCTCTACGCCAGCTACCCCTCCTCCGGCGCGCAGACGCAGACCGTCTCGCAGGCGCTCGAGAGAGGCGGCGCGACGGTCACCGTCGACGATCAGGCCGGCAAGGCGACGCGCACGATCGTCGTCCAGTTCCTGCTGCCGATCCTGCTGCTCGTCTGCCTCTTCGCCTTCCTCACGCGGCTCGGCCAGGACGCCGGCGCGGGCGGGATCGCGGCCTTCTCGAAGTTCACCGGCAGAGGCCGCAAGAAAGGCAAGGGCACGACCCACAAGATCACGTTCGCCGACATCGCCGGGGCTGGCGAGGCGGTCGCGGAGCTGCGCGAGATCAGAGACTTCCTCGCCGATCCCTCCAGATATCTCGCGCTCGGCGCGGCGGCGCCGAAGGGCGTGCTGCTGGTCGGCCCTCCCGGCACCGGCAAGACGCTGCTGGCGAAGGCGGTCGCGGGCGAGGCCGACGCGTCGTTCTTCAGCCTCTCCGGCTCCGACTTCGTCGAGTCGCTGGTCGGCGTCGGCGCGGCGCGTGTGCGCGATCTGTTCGCGAGAGCGCGCAGACAGGCGCCGGCGATCATCTTCATCGACGAGTTCGACGCCGCCGGCCGCAAGCGCGGCGCCGGCATCGGCCAGGGCAACGACGAGCGCGAGCAGACGCTCAACCAATTGCTGGTCGAGATGGACGGCTTCAGCGGTGACGGCGGCCTCGTCGTGATGGGCGCCACCAACCGCCCCGACATCCTCGACCCGGCGCTGCTGCGCCCCGGCCGCTTCGACCGCCAGGTGACGGTCGACACGCCCGACGTCCACGGGCGGCTGGAGATCCTGCGGCTGTACGCGCGCAAGCGGCCGCTCGCCGCCGACGTCGAGCTGGACCGGATCGCGCACGACACGCCCGGCTTCTCCGGCGCCGAGCTGGCCAGCGTCGTCAACGAGGCGGCGCTGCTGACCGTCCGCGAGGGCCGCACGCAGGTCGACCAGAGAACGTTCGAGGAGGCGATCGACCGCGTCCTCTCCGGCCCGGCGAAGAAGCACCTGCTGAGCGAGGACGAGCGCTGGACGATCGCGGTCCACGAGGCGGCGCACGCGGTCGCGAGCGAGGCGCTGCAGCAGACGACGGCGGTCCGCAAGCTGTCGATCGTCGCGCGCGGCCGCACGCTCGGCACGACCGCGACGCTGTTGACCGACCGCGACGCGCTGCTGCAGCGCGAGCCCGAGCTGCAGCGCCAGCTGATCGTCGTGCTGGCCGGTGCGGCCGGCGAGCGGATCGAGTTCGGCTGCCTCTCGACCGGCGTCCACGACGACCTCCACGCCGCCACCAACCTCGCCCGCTCGATGGTCACCAGCTTCGGCATGAGCGACGCGCTCGGCTCGGTCACGATCGGCGAGAAGGCCGGCGAGGTCTTCCTCGGCGCCTCGCTGCAGGACCTCGGCCAGGTCGGCCCCTCGACGCTCGACCTGATCGACCGCGAGGTCGAGCGGATCGTCGGCGACGCCGAGGCGCGCGCGCTGCACGTGCTGCGGCGCAGCTGGGAGAGCGTCGAGGAGATCGCGCAGGCGCTGCTGGAGCACGAGACGCTCTCCGGCGTCGCCCTGGAGGCGCTGCTGTCGACCGTCGCGACGGTCGAGCTGGCGGAGCTGGACGGCGTGCGCTCGCCACGCGCGAGAGGCTGAGCCGGGATGCGTCGTCTTCCACGCGAGCGCGGCCGAGCCGGGACGCGTCCTCCACGCGAGCGAGGCTGAGCGGGCATGCGCTGGAACGCCGGCCGCAGCGCGCTCGTCGTCGCCTCGCTGGCGCTGCTGCTGTCGACCAGCGGGCTCGCCGACGCCGCGCGCACGTCGGTGGCGCGCAAGCTCGGGACGATCGGCGGCCATCGCGTCAGCAGCAGACCGGCGGCCGGCGGGATCCTGCTGCTGGGCAGAGATCGCCGCTTCCCGGCCGGCGCGATCCCGACGGTCGCGCGCGCCACACGTGCGGCGACCGCCACACGCGCCGCCAACGCCGACGCCGTCGGCGGCCGCTCGCTGCGCTGGCTGACGCCCTCCTGCCCGGCCAGCGCGATCGACCTCGGCAGCTGGTGCCTGGACGAGACGCCGTACCCGGTGACCGACGCGCAGGCGCCGAACGCCGACTACCTGTGGGCGTCGCAGGCGTGCGGCGACAAGGGCGGCTGGCTGCCGACCGCCGCGCAGCTGATCGGCGGGGCGAGAAAGGTGCGGCTCGTCTCGACGATCCACGACAACCCCGACACCGCGGTCGTCGACGTGGCGCCCGGCGACGGCCTGCGCGACCAGCGCGAGATGTCCTCGACGCTGGTGACGACCGCGGCCGGCGCGGCGGCGGCCGGCTCGCAGGGCGTCAGCAGCGGCTCGCTCGGCAACCCGCAGCTCGGCCAGCCCAACCCGGTGCCGCAGCCGGCGACGCCGCTGCCCGGCACGCTCCAGTACGTGACCGTGTACAGCAACGGCCAGCGCGGCGGCTTCGCCGGCTCGGAGCCGGTCGGCCAGCCGGAGAAGTTCCGCTGCGCCTACGCGAAGGTCCCCGGGGCGGCGCTCAAGGCACCGGCCAACTGAGCGTCGTCGCCGCTCGTGCGCGGGGCGGGGCCGCCGCGTCGCGGACCGTGCGTGGGCGCCGCCCGTCACAGAACCCGCGCTGACGCATCTACCTCGTCACAGAGGGGGCGAACTCCGCCTCGCCTCGGCCTCTGAGACGACATGACGCCCAGCCACCTGACCGCCCTCCCGCCGGCACCGCTCGGCCCCTATCCGCTCCGCG
Source organism: Conexibacter sp. CPCC 205762 (assembly GCF_030646155.1). Lineage (GTDB taxonomy): Bacteria > Actinomycetota > Thermoleophilia > Solirubrobacterales > Solirubrobacteraceae > Conexibacter. Next base: position 66,830 of record NZ_JAUTDN010000025.1, on the reverse strand, counting down.
TCGGCGTGCTCGACGGCGACCTCGCGCGTGCGGAGTCGCTCTGCCGCCGGCTGGCCGGAGGCGGCCTCACCGCGCGCCCGCTGCCGCCGCTGCCGGCGCCGCACGACCTCGCCGAGCAGCGGCTGCACGCGCTCGTGCTGGAGTGGCGCGCGCCGGGCGAGCCGTGGGGATGGCTGGAGGCGGCGGTCGCGGCGCTGCCGCGGCTGGGGATCGTGGTCGTCGCTGACCACGGCACGCTCGCCGAGCGCGTTCGCGCGCTGCGGCTCGGGGCCGACGACTGGGTCGCGCGGCCGTGCGACGACGAGGAGCTGGCGGCTCGCGTCGAGGCGGTCCTGCGGCGCCGCTGCCGGCCCGAGCCGCTGCTCGCGAGCACGCCCGTGACGAGCGGTGAGCTGCTGATCAGCCCGCAGCACCGCCAGGTCTTCTGCGACCACGTCAGCGCGCGCCTGCGCGGCCGCGAGTTCGCCGTCCTGCACGCGCTCGCCAGCGATCCGGGCCGCGTGATCTCGCGCGAGGAGCTGTACGCGCGCGTCTGGGGCTGCGCGATGGTCGCCGGCGACCGCTCGGTCGACGTCCACGTCTGTCACGTGCGCCGCAAGCTCGCCCGCGTCTCGACCGCCTTCCGCTACGTCCACACCCACCCGCGCGTCGGGTACCGCTTCGAGCCGGAGGAGGTCGAAGTGCGGGAGCTGGCCCGCGCCGCCTAGTGGATCAGCGTCTTGAGGACGACGATCGCGAGGCCGAAGGCGCCGTTGATCAGACCGGAGACGAGCGCCAGCGGCCACGCCTCGAAGGTGCGGCGGCCGACCAGCAGGCCCCAGGCGGCGAGCTGCAGGACGACGATCGCGAGCGCGGCGTCGATGCCGGTGTCATCCTCGATCGCGCCGGCCCAGGCGAGCAGCAGCGGCACGATCGGCAGCGTCGCGGCCTGCACCATCGGCCACTCGCTGCGGGCGATCCGCAGGAAGGCGGCGTGCGAGAAGCCTCTCGGGTCATTGACGCGCTCGGACATCGCGTGCGCCCACACGTGCGCGAGCCAGAAGACGGCGGCGCTGCCGAGGACCGACAGTGTGACCGTGCTCGCCTCCGCCTCGTGATGCCCGAAGCCGGCGACGACGCCGCCGACGAGGATCGTGCCGTAGATCGCCGCCGTGAAATCGGTCGGCGGCCGACGCCGCCGCTGCTGCCCGTGCTCATCCATGGAGGGCAGTATTCCTCGGGCGCCGCTTCGAAATCGCGAGCGGGCCGCCGTCGCCGCCGCCCCTACCGCTCCCGCACGACGCAGCGAAAGCCGATGTGGCTCGTCGTCGTGTCGATCGGCTCGCCCTGGCGGGCGGCGGGGCGGTAGCGGAGACAGTAGTTGGGCGCGCACAGGTGCGAGCCGCCCTTGATCGTGCGGCGCGGGGTCGCGCCGCCGGGCTCGCCCGGGTGGCACGAGGCGGCCGCGTCCTCGGCGCGCGGGTTGCGCGGGGCGCAGCAGGGGGAGGGGGCGGCCTCGTGCGCGTGGGTGTACCAGTCGTCGGTCCACTCCCAGGTGTTGCCGACCATGTCGTAGAGGCCGTGGCCGTTGGGCGCGAAGGTGCCCACCGGCGAGGTGCCCTCCCAGCCTCTCGCCTTCAGGTTCTCCCACGGGAACTCGCCCTGCCAGTGGTTGGCCATCAGCGCGCCGCCGGGCCGCTCCTCGTCGCCCCACGCCCAGCGCGCCTGGTCGAGACCGCCGCGCGCCGCGTACTCCCACTCGGCCTCGGTCGGCAGCGCCTTGCCGGCCCAGGCGGCGTAGGCGGCGGCGTCGGCGTGGGCGACGTGCACGACCGGATGGCGGTCGCGCCCGCCCGTGCTCGTCCCCGGCCCGCCCGGATGACGCCAGTCCGCGCCCGGCACCCACGCCCACCAGCGCCGCCAGTCGGCCAGCCCCACGCGGCCGGGCGGCTTGCGGAAGACGATCGAGCCGGCGACGAGCAGCGCCGGGTCGGCGCCCGGATAGGCCGCCGGGTCGGGCGCTCGTTCGGCGTGCGTGACATGGCCGGTCGCCTCTGCGAAGCGGCGGAACTCGCGCACGGTCACCGGCCGCGCGTCGATCCAGAAGGGATCGAGCGCGACGTGGTGGACCGGCGCCTCTTCGGGATAGAACTCCTCGCTGCCCATGCGGAAGGTGCCGCCGTCGAGGCGGACCATCCCGGCGCGGGCAGCCGCGGAGGCGGTCATCGGTGCGCGGGCGTCGCGGGCATCGTCTGCGAGGCTAGCCGCCGCTCACCGCTGCGGCGCCAGCCGGCCGCGTTCGATCGCCGTCCAGAAGTCGCCCCGCACATACTGCTCGGAGGAGGCGTCGGCGGGCGCGTGGTCCCAGGTCGTGCGCCTGCCGCTGACGAGCGCCTGGTGGACCAGCCGCCGCCCCTGCTGCGAGCGCAGCACGCGCGCTCTCAGCGCGTCGAGGTCGTAGCCGGCCAGCAACTGCTCGCGCAGCCGCGCCAGCAACCCCGCATGGGCCGGGTCGGCGGCGAGGTCGTGCAGCTCGCGCGGGTCGGCGTGGAGGTCGTAGAGCAGGTCGGGATCGCCAGGGCAGACGATCAGCTTGTGCTGCCCGCTGACGAGCGTCAGCTGCGGCGCGCGCACGCCCTCCGCCAGGTACTCGATCACCGCGCTGTCGGGCCAGGACGCCTCCGACCCCGCATCCCGCGCGAGCAGCCCTGCGAACGAGGCGCCGGCCGTCGGCGGGCCGTCCGGGGAGCCGGCCAGCTCGGAGAAGGTCGGCAGCAGGTCGACGAGCGAGACCGTGCGGCCGATCCGCCGCCCGCCCTCGTAGCGACCCGGCGCGGAGACGATCAGCGGCACGCGCGCGGAGTCCTCGAACGGCGCCATCTTGTACCAGAGGCCCCGCTCGCCGAGCATGTCGCCGTGGTCGGAGGTGAAGACGACGACGGTCGACTCGCGCAGGCCCAGCTCGTCCAGCCTGCGCAGGATCGCGCCGACCTGGTCGTCGAGGTAGCTGACGCAGGCGTAGTAGCCGCGCCGCGCCCGCTCGACCTCCTCGGCCGACGGCGGCGCGACGTCCAGCTCGCACATCGCGCGCAGGCGGCGGCTGTGGGCGTCGTCGCCCTCACCCGCGGGCAGCGGCGCCGGGACCGCGGGCGCGTCGATCGCCACGCCCTCGTAGCGGTCCCAATGCTGCTGCGGCGGCTCGTACGGGTCGTGCGGCGCGATGTAGCCGGCGACGAGCAGGAACGGCCGCTCGTCGCTGCCGAACGTGCGGTCGCGGGCGAAGTCGGTCAGCGCGCGGCAGGCGTGGAAGGTGACGGCGTCGTCGTAGTCGCGCTGGAGCGTCGCGGCCGACACCTCGGCGCCGCCGATCGAGCGCGTGTCGTGGTACCAGGCGAGCCGCTGATCGTCGGAGAGCCGCCAGTCGGGGACCATCTCCAGGTCGGCCGGGTAGACGTCGGTCGTCGGCCGCTCCTCGAAGCCGTGCAGCTGGTCGGGCCCGATGAAGTGCATCTTGCCGACGAGCGAGGTGCGGTAGCCGGCGGCGCGCAGGCGGTGGGCGAAGGTCGGCACCGAGGCGGGGAACTCGGCGGCGTTGTCGTAGGCGCCGATCGCCGACGGCAGCTCGCCCGCCAGCATCGAGGCGCGCGAGGGCGCGCACAGCGGCGAGTTGCAGTAGGCGCGGTCGAAGACGACGCCCTCCTCGGCGAGCTGCGCCAGGTGCGGCGCGTCGACGGTCGCGTTGCCGTAGGCGGTCAGCGCGGAGGCGGTCAGCTGATCGGCCTGGATCAGCAGGATGTTCGGTCTGTCTGTGGTCATGCGTCCTGCGGGTCAGGGAGGGGCGGGGCGAGGTCCAGCAGCGCGGCGATGCGCCTCGCCGCGAACGCGACGCGGGCGGCGAGCGCGGCGAGGTCGTCGGATCTGACGCGGTAGGCGGGGCCGGAGAGGCAGAGCGCCGCCCGGCACGTGCCGTCGGGGAGGAGGATCGGCGCGGCGACGCCGTTGAGGCCCAGCTCGAAGTCGCCGCGCGAGCTGCCCCAGCCGCGCTCGCGCAGCTGCGCCAGCTCGGCGTCGAGCGCGGCACGGTCGACGATCGTGTCGGGCGTGCGCGCGCTCAGCTCGCCGGCGGGGAGCGTCGCGGCGCCGAATGCGAGCAGCACCTTGCCGTCGGAGGTCGCGTGCAGAGGGGCGCGCTTGCCGAGCCAGTTCTGCAGGCCGACCGCGAAGGTCCCCTCGCTCTGGCCGATCGTCAGCGCCTGGCCGGCATCGGGGACCGACAAGGTGACCGTCTCGCCGAGCTGCGCGGCCAGCTCGTCCATCACCGGGCGGGCGATCTCCGGCAGCGAGCGGCCGCTGACGGCGAGCCTGCCGAGCCGCACGAGCTGGGGGCCGAGCACGAGCGGGTCGTTCTCGCCGCCGCGCTCGAGGAAGCCGGCGGAGACGAGCGTCGCGGCCAGTCGCGAGGCGGTCGACTTGTGCACGTCGAGCCGGCGCGCCAACTCGGCGACGGTCAGCCGCTGGCCGGGCTCGGTGAAGGCGCGGAGGATCCGCAGCGCCCGTTCGACGCTCTGGATTCTGCCGGTGCCGAGCAGTTCGGTGTCAGCCGCGCTGCTATTTCTTGACAAGGTTGGTCGGGTTGGTGATCATCTGGTGAGTTGCACTATACCCACCGCGTCGCGTAATGCGCAACGCATCCGAAACTCGCTAGGAGACGCTCCCCTGATGACTTCCTTCCGCTGGCCCCGGCTCGTCGCGGCCCTCGCGGCCGTGCTCTGCCTCGGCCTCGGCCTCGCCGCCTGTGGCAGCTCAGACGACGACCAGGGGAGCGCCACCGCCGCCGCCGCGTCCGAGGGCGTCGACCTCAAGGTCGGTCAGTTCTCGTGGACGGCGGCTGCCGTCCAGACGCAGATCCTCGCCGCGATCGCCGCCGACCATCCCGAGCTGGGCGTGAAGTCGATCTCCGCCGTCAGACTCGACCCGGCCGCCGGCTGGGTCGGCATCCAGCGCGGCGACGTCGACCTGCTGACCGAGGTCAACCTGCCCAACCAGCAGGCGTTCGCCGACAGAGCGAGAGCCGAGGTCGAGCTGGCGGCGAGAGTCTACGACGGCGCCGTGCAGGCCTGGTTCGTGCCGAGATACGCCGTCGAGGCCGGTGGTCCGCTCGCCGGGCTGAGAAGCATCGATCAGCTCAACGACTACAAGGACAAGGTCAACGGCACGCTCTACGACGGCGACGCCGGCTGGATCACCACCCAGCAGAACGACAAGCGCATCAAGGGCTACGACCTCGACCTCAGACACGCCAAGTCGAGCGAGGCGGCGCTGATCGCGCAGGTCAGACGCTCGTTCGACAAGAGAGAGCCGGTGCTGTTCTTCTTCTACCGGCCGCACTGGCTGTTCCAGCAGTTCGACGTCGTCCAGCTGGAGGAGCCGAACCCGTACAGAGCCGGCTGCTTCGAGGGTGACGACAACCAGTGCGCGATCCCCGCGCAGCAGTCGTGGATCGCCGCCCGCACGGACCTCGCCGAGCGCGCGCCGAGATTCGCCGCCGCCGTCAGAAACGTGCAGATCCCGCTGGAGCAGATCGAGGCGCTGCTGGACCAGGTCGACTCCAGAAGAGAGGACCCCGCGGTCGTCGCCAGACAGTGGGTGGCGGAGAACAGAGCGGAGGTCGATGCGTGGGTGAAGTGATCGAAGCCGTCTCGCTCGCGAAGACCTACCCGGGCGGCACCGTCGCCGTCCGGGATGTCTCGCTGACCGTTCGCAGGGGCGAGCTGTACGTGCTGATGGGGCTCTCCGGCTCGGGCAAGTCGACCGTGCTGCGGATGCTCAACCGGCTCGTCGAGCCGACCGCCGGCACGGTCTCGCTCGACGGGCGCGACCTCGCCGCGTTGAGCGCCGCCGAGCTGCGCGAGGTGCGCAACCGGCGGATCGCGATGGTCTTCCAGCACTTCGCGCTGCTGCCGCACAAGAGCGTGCGCGACAACGCCGGCTACGGGCTGGAGATCCGCGGGCTGCCGCGGCGCGAGCGGCGCGCGGCCGCCCAGCGGGCGCTGGAGCAGGTCGGGCTCGGCGAGTGGGGCGACAAGCGCCCGGCCGAGCTGTCGGGCGGGATGAAGCAGCGCGTCGGGCTGGCGCGCGCGCTCGCGACCGAGGCCGACGTGCTGCTGATGGACGAGCCGTTCTCCGCGCTGGACCCGCTGATCCGCCGCGAGATGCAGGACCTGCTGCTGCGCCTGCGCGACGAGATCGACCGCACGATCGTCTTCGTCACGCACGACCTGAGCGAGGCGGTGCGGCTCGGCGACCGCATCACGCTGCTCGGCGACGGCCGCGTCGCGCAGACCGGCAGCGCCGCCGAGATCCTCGAGTCGCCGGCCGACGACTACGTCGCGCGCTTCGTCGCGGCCGAGCGCGGGGTGACGGTCTGATGCCGAAGATCGACCTCGCCGGACCGGCGAACGACGTCGTCGCGTGGCTGCTCGACAACTTCGGCTGGCTGTTCGACGCGATCGCGACCGTCTCGACCGACGTCGTCGGCTGGATCGAGGACGTCCTGACCGGGCCGCCGGCGCTCGTCGTGATCGCGCTCCTGACGCTGATCCCGCTCGCGCTGCGGCGCTGGGGGATCGCCGCCTTCGCCTTCCTCGCGTTCGCGCTGATCGACTCGATGGAGCTGTGGACCGAGACGATGCAGTCGCTCGCGGTCGTGCTCGTCGCGACCGTCGTGGCGGTGCTCGTCGGCGTGCCGCTGGGGATCTGGGCGGCGCGCCACCGGCTCGTCTCGATCCTCGTGCGGCCGCTGCTGGACCTGATGCAGACGACGCCGCCGTTCGTGTACCTGATCCCGGCCGTCTTCTTCTTCGGCGTCGGCGTCGTGCCGGGCGTCGTCGCGACGGCCGTGTTCGCGCTCGCCCCGGCCGTGCGGCTGACCGAGCTGGGGATCCGCCAGGTCGACGCCGAGGTGGTCGAGGCGGCGCAGGCGTTCGGCGCGCCGCCGCGGCGGGTGCTGCGCGACGTGCAGCTGCCGCTCGCGCTGCCCTCGATCATGGCCGGCGTCAACCAGGTGATCATGCTGGCGCTGTCGATGGTCGTCGTCGCCGGCCTGGCCGGGGCGGAAGGGCTCGGCGCGATCGTCACCGGCGCCGTCACCCAGCTCGACATCGGCGCCGGCTTCGAGGGCGGCCTCGCGGTCGTGATCCTCGCGATCTACCTCGATCGCGTGACCGGCGCGCTGGCGGCGCCGCGGCCGCGCCCGCTCAGGCTGCCCTGGACGCGCGGGCGCGCTCGGAGCGAACTGCCAGCGCCAGTTCCGGCCGGTCGGTGATGATCCCCTCGACGCGGTCGTCGTCGTAGAGCGCGTCGAGGGTGCGCGGGCTGTTGACGGTCCAGACGACCGACGGCAGCCCGATCGCCGCGATCTGCTTCAGCACGCCCAGTCGCGTCAGCGCGACGTGCGGGGCGGCGAAGCTCGCGTCGGCCCGCTGCAGCCGCGCCGCCGGCAGCACCAGCTCCGAGACGCCGGCCGCGCCCGGTCTGTCGGTGCGCGCGCCGAGCAGCAGGCCGGCGCGCAGCTCGGGCGCGAGCTGGCGGCAGTCGCGCACGACGGCGTCGCGGAAGGAGGTCAGCACGACCTCCTCGGGGCCGAGCCGGCGGTCGCGGATCTGCGCGAGCGCCTGCTCGCTGCAGCCGTCCTCCTTCAGCTCGACGTCGACCGCGATGCGGCCGCGCGCGAGGTCGAGCGCCTCTGCGAGCGTCGGCGGTCTGCGGCCGAGTCGCAGCGCGATGTCGGCGGCGCAGAGCGAGGCGGTCGGGATGCCGGCTACGTGCGGATCGTGGTGGACGATCAGCACGCCGTCGGCGCTGCGGCGGACGTCCAGCTCGATCATCTCCGCGCCGATCGCGATCGCGTGCTCGAACGCCTCCAGCGAGTTCTCCGGCGCGGCCGAGAGGCCGCCGCGATGGGCGATCGTCAGTGTCGAACGCACGTCCCGTACGGAATAGCAGACGCGGGCGACGAGGATGGGGCGGGGGAGTTATCGCGGCGGCGGCGAGTGCCGGTGGCGCGGTGGCGCGACGGTGCGACGGCGCAGCGGCTCAGCGGGCGGCGGCGCGGCGCAGCAGCATCCCGCCGAGCGCGACCGCGACGCCGCCGGAGGCGAGCGCGAGCAGGCCGCCGGCGGGGCGGCTGGGGAGCAGCGTCGTGGCGGTCAGCCGCCAGGCCAGCAGCGGGCTCGCGCCCAGCGCGGCGACGCCCGCGGCGGCGATCGCGAGCGCGGTGCGGTTGCGGCGCAGCCACCACTCGCCGGTCAGCAGCGCGACGGCGGCGAGCCCGACCAGCACCCAGTAGCCGGGGCCGGCCTCCAGCAGCGTCTGCCCGTGCAGCCGCGCGCCGCCGGCCGCGATCGTCGTCGCCGGCAGCGCGACGGTGCCGAGCCCGGCCAGCAGCAGGCCCCAGACGATCAGCAGCAGGCCGGCCTCGGGCGAGCGGCGGCGCGCCTCCGCGGGCGCGCTCCGGTGGGCGTCGTCTCTGTCGGATGCGCCGTCGATCCCGTCAGCCTAGGTTAAAGCCGACATTACCAGTCGAGTTGGTGTCCTGAAGGGCGGATGCTCAAAGTTCAGGGTCGCGCACCGATTGCCGGGGGCGGGGGCGGGCGGGAGAGTGAGGCCGATGCCGCGCACCCGCCTTCTCGCCCTGCTCGGCGCCGCCGTGTCTCTCGTCACGGCGGCGCCGGCAGCCGCTGCCCCGTCGGGCGGCCAGACCTTCCTGCTCGACCGCCCGACGGGCGCCGCGCCGCTGCCGTGGGACGGCGCCGGCCGTGCCTCGCTCTCGACGCAGCCGCTCTCCGCCGACGGCCGCTGGCTCGTCTTCAGCTCCTCCTCCGACAGCCTCCTGCAGGGCGACGACGACAGCGGCGTCCACGTCTACCGGCTCGACCGCCAGACCGGCGCGCTGGCGCAGGTCGACGTCGGCGCCGACGGGTCGCAGCTCGGACTCGGGCTGCAGGCCGACGGCGCGGAGGTCAGCGCCGACGGCGACCGCGTCGGCTTCATGCTCACGACCCCGGCGGGCGCGGTCACCGGCCTCGCCCCGGGCTTCTACGTCAAGCAGCTCTCCAGCGGCACGCTCGAGCTGGCGACGCGCGCCGACGGCGCCGGCGGCGCGCCGGCCGTCGTCGGCGCCCCCGCGCTGTCGGGCAACGGCCGCCACGTCGCCTTCACCACGACGGCGCCGCTGCAGACCGCCGCCGGCGCCGGCAGAGCCCAGGACGTCTACGTGCGCGACCTCGACGACGGCCGCACGACGCGGCTCGACGTCGACTCCGACAACAGAGCGGTCGGCAGCGTCAAGACGAACGCGCGGCCGGCGATCGACTTCGACGGCGACGTGGTCGCCTGGATCGGCGACTACGCGCGCGACCCGAACGAGCACGACGGTCTCGACGAGGTCTACGTCGAGGGCAGCCGCAGAGCGCAGGGGATCCCGATCCCGGGACGGGCGACGAGCGGCCGCGCCTACGCGGTCGCGCTCGCCGGCAACGACAGATGGCTCGCCTGGATCGGCCCCTCGGATCAGGTCTTCGCCCGCGCGCTCGGCGTCAGAGGCGACCAGATACGCGTCGACGTTCCGGGCCCGGACGGGCGCGACGGGATCGACTACGGGCTCTCCTTCGAGCCGGTCGCCGCCGCCGACGCGGCGTCGCCGCGGCTCGACTTCGTCAGCAGCGGGACGCTCGACCACGACCGCGACCTCAACGGCCTCGACGACCTCTACTCGGTCAAGCCCGCCGAGTTCGGCCAGCCCGGTCACGTCCAGATGCTGACGACCGGGACCGGCGACGGCCACGTGGCGCCCGGCGCCGCCGCCGTCGACGGCAGCGTCGTCGTCTTCGCCGAGGCGGCCGAGGACCTGCCCGGCGGCGACGCGCTCGCGCGGCAGGTCTACGAGCGGCTGCCGGCCGGCTCCGCGCCGCCGCAGGGGCGTGACGTGCTGCGCTCGCGCCCGTCGAGCCCGCCGCCGCTGCCCGACGAGGCCGGCGACGCCGCGCTGCGCACGCACCACGCCGTCAGCGACGACGGCAGCCGTGTCGTCTTCTCGTCGCGGGCGGCGGCATTCGGGGCGGTCGCGGAGCCGCAGCTCGTCGTGCTCGGCTACCGCTCGTCGCAGGTGCTGCTGCGCGACGCCGTCAGCGGCGAGACGACGCTCGTCAGCCGCTCGCTCGGTGGCAGACCGGCGCTCGGAACGTCGCGCCTCGCGACGATCGACGGCGCCGGCCGGCGCGTCGCCTTCCTCAGCAGCGCGCACGACCTCGTGCCCGACTCGCCGACGAGAGGCGGCATCTCCCACGCCTACGTGCGCGACCTCGACAGCGGCGTCACGACGCTCGCCGACCGCACCACGCTGGGTGTGCCGCTGCCGGGCGGCGTCGTCGACGCGGTCCTCTCCGGCGACGGCCGCCACCTCGCCTACCGCGCGGTCGGCCCAGGGCCGCCAGAGGCGCCCGCCGACATCTACACGCACGTCTACCTCGTCGATCTCGACAGCGGTCGCACGACGCTGGTCGATCGCGCGCCCGGCAGCGGGCTGCCCGGCAGCGGCGACGCCACGGACGTCGAGCTGAGCCGCGACGGCAGCCGCGTCGCGTTCGTGTCGGACGCGCGCAACCTCGGCGCGCCCGGGACGGAGGATCCCCAGGTCTACGTGCGCGACGTCGCCGCCGGCACGACGACATGGGTGTCGGTGCCGCAGGACGGCGATCCGAGACACGCGCTCGCGAGCATGCCGTCGCTCAGCGGCGACGGCACGCGAATCGCCTTCTACCAGCTCGACGTCGCGTTCGGCTGGGGGATGCCGGCCGACCGCGGCGGGCAGGTGTTCGTGCGCGACCTCGCGGCCGCGACGACGACGCTGGCGAGCGTGACCGACGGCGCGGGACCGCCCGCGTTCGACGGCATCGCGCCCTCGCTCGACGCCGACGGCAGCCAGCTCGCCTTCCTCGCCGCGGCCGGCGACAGCCCGCGCTTCCTCGGCTACCAGGCCTACCTGCGCGACCTCGCGACCGGCGCCACGACGCTGATGTCGGTCGCCGCCGGCGGCGGGCCGTCGCGTGCCGGCGTCCGCTACGCCAGCGCCAGCGGCGACGGGCGCTGCGTCGCGTTCGACTCGGCGTCGGGAGATCTTGGGGGCGGTTACGGCCCCGACTACGTCCACGCCTACCTCCGCTGCACAGGGTCCGCCGGGGACATTCCTGGCGGCGGAGGAGGCGGGGACGGCGCCGTGCCGCCGGTCGCCGCCGCGCGCGACCGGACCGCGCCGCGGATCACGCGCGCGCGGCTGAGCCACAGAAGCTTCGCGGTCGTACGGCCCGCGAAGGGGCACCGTCGCGCCGCCGCGTCTCGCGCGCGGCGGCGCGCTGTCCCCGCCGGGACGAAGATCGCGTTCCGCCTGTCGGAGGCGGCGCGGGTGACGGGCGCGGTCGAGCGGACGCTGCCGGGGGAGCGGCGGGGGAGACGCTGCGTCGCGGCCCGCAGAGCTGGGAGACCTGCGCGCTCGTCACGCGGCGCGGTGAGCGCGGCGGGCGCGGCGCGCAGAGGCGGCTCCAGACGGGGCGCGGCGAAGCGCAAGCGCTGCACGCGCGTGGTGACGGTCGCCACGCCGCTGACGGCGTCGTTGCGGGCCGGCGCGCGCTCGCTCGCGTTCAGCGGTCGCTACGGCCGCGGCGGCAGACGTGCGCTCGCACCCGGCGCCTACCGCCTGCGGCTCGTCGCGCGCGACCGCGCCGGCAACAGCTCGCGGCCGGTGCGGCTCGCCTTCACGGTCGTGCGCGCAGCGCGCTGACCGCTGTCTCGACCACCACCACAGGAGGACCCGATGGAGACCCTGATGCAGCAGTACGTGATCCTGCGCCGCGGCGGCTTCGCCTCGCTCGCGGACCTGCAGACGGCCGGCGCGCGCTCGGCGGCCGTCGCGGACGAGCAGATGCCCGACGACGTCCGCTGGATCCGCAGCTATGTGCTCGACGAGGCCGACGCGACCGTCGGCACCGTCTGCATCTACGAGGCGACCAGCCAGGAGGCGATCCGCCGCCACGCCGCGGAGGCGCAGCTGCCGGTGACGGAGATCCTGCCGCTGCTCGACACCGTGATCGTGCGGCCGGATCCGCAGCCGCAGCCGCAGTAGGGAGGGCGCGCCGGGATCGGCGCGGCGCGCGCCGCCGGATCGGCGCGCGCGAGGCGGCGGCGGGCGTGGTGGCTCAGCGCGGCGCGGTCGCGAGCACGGCGCCGAGCTGGCCGCGCGTCTCGACGCCGAGCTTGCGGAACGAGCTGGCGAGGTGCGTCTCGACCGTCTTGACGCTGAGGAACAGCCGCTGCGCGATCGCGCGGTTGGCGACGCCGGCCGCAGCCAGCTCGCAGACCTCCCGCTGGCGCGGCGTGAGCGCCGCGGCGCCCTCGGTCTGTGCCCGCCGCGGCCGCAGCCCGCTCGCGACCAGCTCACGGCGGGCGCGCTCGGCCAGCGGCACGGCGCCGGACGCGTCGGCGCTGGCGAGCGCGGCGCGGAGGCTGTCGCGCGCGGCCGTCCGCTGCCCGCTCGTCCGCAGCGTCGTGCCCAGCTCGAGCTGAAGGCGCGTGCGGGCGAGGCGGCCGGAAGCGGCATCCGCGCCTGCGATTGCGTCAGTTGCGCCGGGGTTTGCGGCGTCTGCGCCGGCGATTGCGGCGATCGCGCCGGGGTTTGCGGCGTCTGCGCCTGCGGTTGCGTCGGTTGCGCCGGGGTTTGCGGCGTCTGCGCCGGCGATTGCGTCAGTTGCGCCACGGTTCGCGGCATCTGCGCCGATGCGCGCCAGGGCCGCCTCGCAGCGGGTGATGCGGCGGGGGTCGTCGGGCTCGGCGACGGCGGCGGCGTGGGCGGCGATCAGGATCGCGGCGGGTGCGCCGAAGCGCTCGGCGCGCAGCAGCTCCGCCTCGGCCAGCGCGGCCGCCTCGTCCCGGCGGCCGAGCTGCGCGAGCGCGAGCGCGGCCGTCGAGCGCCAGCTCGACCAGGTCGGGTTGTCGCGGCCGTGGGCGATCCGCAGCCGCCCGGCGGCGAGTGCGTCGGCGTGGGCGCGGACGATCTCGCCGCCGGCAAGCGCGTGCCGCGCGCGGGCGTGCAGGATCCCCGCCTCGCCGATCCCGTCGCCGAGGTCGCCGTCGAGCCCATGCTCGGTCAGCAGCTCACGCCCCTCGGCGAGCCTGCCGCGCTCCGTGAGCGCGTGCAGCAGCAGCTCGACCGCGCCGCGCGTGAAGGCGTCGGGGCGAGAGCCGAGCAGCTCCAGCACCAGCCGCGCCTGACGTTCTGCCGCTTCCAGCTTGCCGGCGCGCAGCGCCAGCTCGGCGGCGAACCAGGCGGCCGCGGCGTGGAGGCGGGACGATCCGAGCGCCTCCGCGTCGGCTTCGAGCAAGGTGATCGCGCCGGCCGCGTCGTCGAGCCGGTCGCACAGCAGCAGCGTGCGGACGCAGAGGTGGAAGGCGCCGTCGCGGCGGGCGCGGGCGCGCAGCTCGCCGCCCTCCAGCGCCGCCAGCGCCAGCCGCGCGCACGCTTCCGCCGGCTCGCTCCCCCGCTCGACCGCGAGCCAGGCGCGATGGGCGAGCAGCAGCCGCTGGGAGAGCGTGTCTGCCGCTGGCCGCGCAGCACCCGCGCGCCCGCTCGCCGGGCCGGCGACGAGCGCGGCGGGCGAGGCGGCGGCGGGCGCGTTGGCGAGCGCGGCGTCGGCGACGGGCACGAGGGCGCGGAGGCGGCGGGCGCGTTCGGGCTGGCGCTCGGGGACGTTGACGAGCGCGTCGAGCGCGATCAGCTCCAGCTGCAGCCGCTCGCCGTCGTCGCGCGCGGAGGCCTGTTCGCGCGCGAGCAGGCGCTCCAGCTCGCGGTCGCCGGCGTCGACGAGGCTGAGCGCCGCCAGCCGGCGCAGCACGTCGTGGCGCTCGGCGCGATCGCCGCTGGCGCGCAGCGCCTCGCGCAGCCGCGCGCGGGAGTCGGGCAGGCCGGCGTCGAAGCTGCAGGTCGCCAGCAGCGCCAGCAGCCGCGCGCGCTCGTCGCCGGGAGCGCGCTCCTCCAGCGCCCGCCGCAGGTACGCGACCGCCGTGTGCGGCGCGCCCTGCCGCCAGGCGCGTTCGGCGGCGCCGCGCAGCAGCGTGCTGACGACGCTGTCGCCGGTCGGGCGAGTCCGCAGCAGGTGGCCGGCGACGCGGTCGGCCGGGGCGCCGTCGGCCAGCAGCACGTCGGCGGCGGCGCGGTGGAGCCGCTCGCGCTCGCTGCGCGGCAGCTCGTCGGCGATCGCGGTCGCGACGAGGCCATGTGCGAGCCGGTCAGCGGCGGGCGTCAGCAGGCCGGCGGAGAGGAGCGCGTCACGCGCAGGCCCGAGCGCCGCGCCGTCGATCTCCGCGACGCGACCGGCGAGCGTCAGCGGCAGCCCGTCGCCCGCGACCGCGAGCACCGCCGCCAGCAGCCGCGCCGAAGGCGGCAGCGCCGCCAACCGCCGCCGCACGGCCGCGCGCGCCCGTTCGCGCACCGGCGCGCTCGCCGCGCGTGGGGCGTCCGCGGTGGGGCGGCGGGCGTCGGCGAAGTGAGGCGCGCTCGCCGCGCGTGGGGCGTCGGCGGTGGGGCGGCGGGCGTCGGCGAAGTGAGGCGCGCTCGCCGCGCGTGGGGCGTCGGCGGTGGGGCGGCGGGCGTCGGCGAAGTGAGGCGCGCTCGCCGCGCGTGGGGCGTCGGCGGTGGGGCGGCGGGCGTCGGCGAAGTGAGGCGCGCTCGCCGCGCGTGGGGCGTCGGCGGTGGGGCGGCGGGCGTCGGCGAAGTGAGGCGCGCTCGCCGCGCGTGGGGCGTCGGCGGCGGGGAGGCGGGTGTCGGCGGGATGCGGTTCGGCGGGGTCGAGCGCGGCGGGGCCGTGCTCGGCGAGCTGGTGGCCCAGCTCGGTCAGCAGCCAGGGGTTGCCGGCGGCGGCCGCGTGGCAGCGGCGGCAGAGGTCGAGCGGCGCCGCGGGCGCGAGCCGGCCGCGCAGCAGCCTGACGCCCGCGCGCAGCGACAGCGGCTGGGGGCGGAGGGCGGCGGCGCCGGCCTCGTGGGCGAGCAGGCCGAGCAGGTCGGCCGGCGCCTCGGGATCGTCGCCGCGGGCCGCGACGATCAGCAGCAGCGGGATGTCGGCGGCGCGGCGGGCGAGGTGGCAGAGGACCTCCAGCGAGCAGCGGTCGGCCCAGTGGGCGTCGTCGATCAGCAGCACGAGCGGCGCGGGTCGGGCTGCGTCGCCGAGCGCGAGCGTTGGACCCGTCGCGAGCGCGACGGCGTCGGCGGGTGGCGCGCCCGGCGCCGGACGCTCGGCCAGCCCCGCGCACAGGCGCGCGACGCTGTGGGCGACGGCCGTCGTCGCGTCGGCGCCGGGCGCGGCGCCCTCCAGCAGCAGCCTGCCCGCGAGCGCGGCGGCGCCGTCGAGCAGGGCGCGGCGCTCGGCCGGCTCGGCAGCGCGCAGCGGCGCCTCCAGCAGCTCCCGCACCGCGCCGAAGGGGAAGTGGCGCTCCAGCGGGCTCGGCGTCGCGCGGCGGACCTGGCAGCCGCCCGCCGTCGCCAGCGCCGCCGCATGGTCCAGCAGCGCGCTCTTGCCGAGCCCGGCCGGCGCCGTCAGCGTCACGACGCCGCCCGCGCCGCCCGCGAAGCCCGAGCCACTCGCCAAGCCCGCGCCACCCGCGAAGTCCGCGAACCCGCCACCGCAGACCCGCCCGACCGCCGCCGCGATCGCCTCCAGCTCATGGGCACGTTCGACCAGCAGAGCGCGTGGAGGCGCGGCCGGAAGGGGCGGCGCTGAGGGCGTGGCACGGCTCACATGACGACCCTACGACCGCCGGCGTGCCACGACATCGGGCGCTCCCCTGAACCTCCGGGGTCGGATGAAGACGGACAGGGTCGCGGCGGGAAAAGTCCGGTGGCCGCTCCCGGCTGTCACGGCCCGCGGTCGCTCCTACGCTGCCGGCCTCCAGTTCCCGCCCCACCCGAGGAGAAGCACCGATGGCCGGACATGCCAAGAACGCCCGCATCGTCTCAGCGCACCTGCACACGCAGGTCGACGCGGCGACCACGATCACTCGCGCCGGCCAGGCGAAGGTGATGGTCTGCACGGGCGGGATCGGCCTGCTCGCGATCGCGCTGTTCGGTCGCAAGCCCGCGGCGAACGAGATCGCGGTGCGCGGTCGCACCTGGCTGGCGCTGCTGCCGGAGAGCTTCGTGCTGATCGGGTCGGACCCGCTGCGCGGACGCCCGCGCAAGGAGCCGATCGCGTCCATCTCCTATCGCGAGGTCGCCGCGGTCGAGGCGACGCGCAAGCTGATCACGCGCCGCGTCACGGTGACGCTGCACGACGGCCGCGCCTTCAGCTTCGAGGCGCCGCGGCTCAACAACAAGGACGGCGCGGAGGCGTTCGAGCTGCTGCGGCGCCGCTGCCTGCCCGTGACCGCGCCCGCGTCCGGCGCGCAGGTCGTCGCGCCGCTCTGACCGTCACAGCTCGCCGGCCGCGACGCGCGCGCCCAGCTCGGCACGGGAATGGACGTCGAGCTTGCGGTAGGCGCGGCCGAGATGGGCCTCGACGGTCTTTCTGCTGATCTGCAGCCGGTCGGCGACCTGGCGGTTCGTCAGGCCGGCGGCGGCCAGCCGCGCGACCCGCTCCTCCGACGCCGTCAGCTGCCCCGGCGCTGCGGCGGTCAGTCCGAGCGCCGCCAGCTCCTCGCGCGCCTGCGCCGCCCACATGCGCGCGCCGGCTCCCTCGAACAGCTCGCTCGCGCGCGTGTGCGTGGCGCGCGCCGCGCCGCGTCTGCGCCCGCGCCGCTGCACGCGGCCGAGCACCAGCAGCGTGCGGCCGCGCTCGATCGGCATCGACAGCCGTGCGTGCGCGGCCAGCGCCCGCTCCAGCGCGGCCTCGGCGGTCGCGAGATCGCCCTCGGAGGCGGCGATCAGCGCGCGGCAGCGGGCGCCGACGGCGATCGCCCAGACGCGGTCCAGCGCCGCTCCGCGCGCCTCCAGCAGCGCGACGAGCGGCTCCGCCTCGGCGACGCGGCCGGTCAGGATCAGCGCCTCGGCGGCGTCGCCGTGGACGAGCACGCCGTCGGCGGCCGGCTCCGGCAGGCCGCGCGCGAGCGCGCGCGCGGCGAACGGCGCGAGCCGCTCCGCCGCCGCCTCGCTGTTGCCGGCCGACAGCTCCAGCGCCCCGAGCGTCGACTGCTGCCAGGCGGCGGCGCCGACCCAGTCGATCGCGCGCGCCAGCGTCAGCGCCTCCTCGGCGGCCGCTCGCGCGCTCGCCTCGCAGCCGGCGAAGGCGTCGACCTGCGCTCGCGCGGTCAGCGCCAGCAGCCGGCCGGCGTCGCTGTCGAGCAGCGCCATCCGCCGCTCGCTCTCGGCGACCATCCGCTCGGCGACCGCGAGCCGGCCGCGCCAGCACTCCAGCCACGACTGCCGTGTCAGCAGCCAGGCGAGGTCGTGCTCCTCGCCGCGCTCGCGCAGCTCGCGCGCGAGCTGCGCGTACAGCGGCGCGGCCTCGTCGAGGCGGCCGGAGTGCACGAGCGTGAAGGCGACCGTCAGCGGCGCGCGGTAGATCAGCGGCGTGCGGCGGGCGGGATCGTCGAGCTGCAGCGCCCGCCGCAGCGCCGGCTCGTCGACGCCTCTGCCGAGCGCGAAGTCGACCAGCGCGGCGGCGCCGAGCGCGGTCGCGAGCAGGTGGTCGTCGCCGCAGCGCTCGGCGAGCGCGACGGCGGCGTGGGCGGCGGCGCCGGAGGCTGCGCGCTCGTCGCGCTGGTACTGGACCCAGCTGCGCTGGATCGCGACCTCGACCTGCTGCGGCGAGTCGGGCGCGGCGGCGGCGCCGGCCGGGTCCAGCAGCGCGAGCGCCTCCTCGAAGCTGTTGTCGCGCGAGCGCAGCTCGGCCAGCAGCAGCAGCGCGCGGGCGCGCGTGCCGTCGTCGAGCGGCGAGGCGACCGCCACGCGCAGCAGCGTCTCGGCGCGCGCGAGGTCGCCGGCGTCGAGCCGGTGGCCGGCGGCGGCGACGCGCATGCGCGGGTCGCCGCCCAGCTCCAGCGCCAGCTCCAGCAGCTCTGCCGCGGCGGCCGGCGCGCCGCGCCCGCGCGTCCGCTCCGCCGCCTGCTCCAGCGCCGGCAGCGCGTCCGGCAGGACGGCGCCGAGCGCGAGCTGGCGGGCGCGGTCCTCGACGTCGTCGACGACGGCGGCGAGGCGGCGGTGGATCGCGCGGCGGCGGCCGGCGGGCGCGCGTGCGAGCACGCCCTCGGCGAGCAGCGGGTGGGTGAACGACAGCCGCACGCCGTCGCGTGTCAGCAGCCCGGCGGCGACCGCCCGCGCGACCAGGTCCGGCGCCTGCACGCCGAGCGCGGCGGTCAGCGTCGGCAGCGTCGGGGAGGCGAGCGCGGCGGCCGCCAGCAGCACCTCCTCGACCGCGGGCGCGACGCCGGCGAGGCGGGCGGCGACGAGGTCGCGCAGGGTCGGTGGGAACTCCGCGGGTGCGCCGTCGACTGCGGCAGCCGCGCCGCGAATTGCGCCGGTCGCGCCGCGGATTGCGCCGGTCGCGCCGCGATGTGGGCCGGCGGCCGGTCGCGGCAGGGCCCGCAGCAGCTCCAACGCGAACAGGGGGTTGCCGGCGGACAGCTCGGCGATCCGCGCGAGCTGGTGGCGGTCGGCGTGGGGCGGGGCGCTGCGCGCGAGCAGGTCGTCGAGCACGGGCGCGGCGAGCGGCGCGAGCGGCTCGCGCGCGGCAGTCGCGCCGCCGGCGGCCGGCGCGCTCCAGCCGCCTGGCTGCGGGCGCCGCGCGACCAGCACCGCGACGCCCGGCCCGAGCCGCCGCACGCAGTGGTCGAGCACGCGCGCGCTGGAGCCGTCGAGCCAGTGCGCGTCGTCGATCGCGAGCAGCACCGGTCGCCCGGCGGCGAGCTGCTCCAGCAGCGCGCCGACCGCGGCCGCGAGCGCCGGCCAGTCGGCGTGACCGGGCGGCGCGCCGTCGCGCAGCAGCGCCGCGTCGAGCGCGGCCCGCGCCGGTGCCGGCAGTGCCGCGACGGCCTCCGGATCGGTCTCGGCGAGCAGGTCGGCGAGCGCGACGAAGGCGAGCCGCGTCTCGCTGACGGCGCCGCTGCAGGCGAGCACGTGCAGGCCGCGCGAGCGGGCGCGGGCGATCGCCGCGCGCACGAGCGTCGTCTTGCCGAGCCCCGCGTCGCCCTCCAGCGTCAGCAGCGCCGAGCGCGCCCCGACGCCGTCGAGCAGCCGCTCGATCGCGGCCAGCTCGCGCTCGCGGCCGAGCGGCTCGGGCGGCGCCAGGGCGGCCGGCGGCGCCTCTTGCTCGCGCACGGGCGGCGCCGTCGGCTCGCTGGCGGGCTTGAGTCCCGTTCCGCGCGCGGGCGGCGCCGTCGGCTCGCTGCCGGGCTTGAGTCCCGTTCCGCGCGCGGGCGGCGCCGTCAGCTCGCTGCCGGGCGCAGGCCCGGTTCCGCGCGCGAGCGGCTCCATCAGCTCGCCGCCAGGCGCGAGCCCAGCTCCGCGCGCGAGCGGATCCCGAGCTTGCGGTAGACGCGCGCCAGGTGCGCCTCGACCGTCTTCGGGCTGAGGAAGAGCGCGGCCGCGACCTCGCGGTTGGTCATGCCGGTCACCGCCAGCTCGACGACCCGGCGCTCGGCGTCGGTCAGCTCGTCGGGCGCGCGGGTTGCCGGGCCGAGCCGCTCCAGCTCGGTCCGCGCCTGCTGCGCCCACAGCGGCGCTCCCTGCTCCTCGAACAGCGCCAGCGCCCGCTCCAGCGAGTCGCGCGCGGCGGCGCGGCGGCGGCGCCGCTGGACGCGGCCGAGCAGCAGCAGCCCGCGCGCTCGTTCCTGCGGCAGCGGCAGCGGGGCGTGCGCGTCGAGCGCCGCCTGCAGGCTGTCCTCGGCGGCGGCCAGCTCGCCGGCCGCCTCCAGCAGCAGGCCGCGGGCGCGCAGCGCGATCCCGCGCGGCCAGCGTCTCTCGCGACCGGCTCCGCGCCGCTCCAGCACCGTCGCGATCCGGCGCGCCTCGGCGAGGCGGCCGCAGCCGACGAGCGCCTCGACCGCGTCGCCGTGCGACAGCGCGCCGCCCCACGGCAGCGGGTCGGCGAGGCCGGCGTCGAGCGCGGCCAGCGTCGGCGCCGCGATCCAGCCGGCGGCCGTCTCGGCGTCCCCGCGTGAGAGCGCGACGATCCCGAGCGTGTGCAGCGGCCGCCAGGCGGCCGTTCTCCAGCCGCTGTGGGCGAACAGCTCCAGCGCCGCGGCGGCGTCGGCGCAGGCGTCCTCGGCGCGGCCGGCGCGGGCGGCGAGCTGGGCGCGCGCGGTCAGCGCGAGCGCGCGGGCGTCGACCGTGCCGAGCGCCTGCAGCCGCCCGACGGCGTCGTCGGTGATCGCCGCGGCGTCGTCGAGGTCGCTCTGCCAGCAGGCGATCGCGGCGCGCGTGAAGCTCGTCCACGCCAGCTCGTGCGCGGCGCCGTCGCGCTCCTGCCGGGCGGCGACCCGCTCGGCCAGCTCGGCCGCCTCGTCGAGCCGCCCGCTCCACAGCAGCAGCTGCGCCGCCAGCAGCGACGGCCGCAGCTCGAAGGCCGCGTTCGCGCCGCGGTTTGCGTCGGCCGCGCCGCCGTTTGCGTCAGCCGCGCCGCGGTCTGCGCCATGCGCGCCGGCATCTGCGTCAGCCGCGCCGCGGTCTGCGTCGGCCGCGCCACCGTCCTCCAGCCGCAGCGCCCACCGCAGGCGCCGTTCGTCGAGGCCGGCGCCGAGCGCGAAGGCGAGCGTGGTCTCCAGCGCGAGCGCCTGGGCGAGCAGGCCGTCGTCGCCGAGCCGCTCTGCCTCCGACGCGGCCGCGGAGGCCGGCACGCGCGCGGCCGCGACGTGGCCGAGGTTCGCGAGCACGACCGCCAGCCGCAGGTCGATCGCGGCGGCCAGGCGGACGTCGTCGCCGGCCTCGCCGCGCGCCTGCTCCAGCAGCACGCGCGCACGCGGATGGCTGTCGCCGTGGCTGTGCAGCACGGCCAGCAGCAGCAGCGCCTCGGCGCGCGCGACGCCGCTGCCCAGCTGCGGCAGCGCCTGCAGCACGAGCGCCTCGGCGCGCGCCGGATCGCCGGCGGCGAGGTGGTGCTGGGCGGCGTGCAGACGCAGCAGCGGGCTGTCGCCGCGGTCGAGCGCCAGCTCCAGCAGCTCGGCGGCGGTCGCCGGGGCGCCGCGCGCGGCGGCGCCGGCGGCGGCCGTCCGCAATGCCGGCAGCGCCTGCGGCAGCAGGTCGGCGTGGGCGAGCTGGCGCGCGCGCTCCTCGGGGTGGTCGACGACGGCGGCGAGGCGGCGGTGCAGCGCTCGCCTGCGGGCGTCGCTCGCCAACGCGTCGACGGCGCCGGCCAGCAGCGGCTGGGCGAACGTCACGCGCTCGCCGGCGACCGCGATCAGCCCGCGCAGCTCCAGCCGCTCGATCGTCGCGATCGTGCCCGCGCCGAGCGCCCGCCGCAGCAGCGACAACGTCGGCCGCGACAGCGAGGTGATTGCCAGCAGCGCGTCGGCGGCCGCGGCGTCGAGCTGGTCGAGCGCGTCGGCGAGCGCCGGTGGCACGAGCGCGGCCGGCGGCGCCGCGACGGTCGCCTGCGCGTCGGCGGGCGATGCGGCGGCGAGCGCGAGCGCCTGGCCGGGGTTGCCGGCGGCGGCGACGCAGATCCGCCGCAGCGCCGCGCGCGCGGGCGCCGGCTCGAACAGACCGGGACGCGCGAGCCGCTCGCGCACCAGTCGCTCCAGCTCGCCGGCGCCGAGCGGGCCGAGCCGGTGGCGCTCGGCGTGGTCGGTGCCGCGCAGCGCCGCGAGCGCGAGCCGGTCGCCCTCGCCCGCGCCGCCGGGCAGCCGCGTCAGCAGCAGCCCGGCGCCGGCCGGGAGGCGCCGCGCGCAGAACTCGAGCACGAGCGCGCTGGGGCGGTCGAGCCGCTCGGCGCCGTCGAGCGCGAGCGCCAGCGGCCGCGCGCGCGTGAGCACGCCGATCAGGGTCCGCGTCGCGGTCCCGATCAGCCGCTGGTCGACGGCCTCGCCGGCCAGCGCCTGCGCGAGCGCCGCGCGCTGCGGCGCCGGCAGCGCCTGCGTCAGGGCGGGATCGAGCTGCGCGACGAGCGCCGCCAGCGCGCCGTAGGGCACCGGCTCGGCCAGTTGCTCGCGCGTGCCTGGCTTCTCGCGCGCGCCCGGCTCCCCGCGTGCGCCCGCCTTCTCGCGTGCGCCCGCCTCCTCGCGCGCGCCCGGCTCCTCGCCCGCGCCCCGCGCCGCCGGCGAGCGCTCGGCCGGAGCCGGCTCGCCCGTCGCCCCCTCCCAGCGCAGCACGCGCACCTCCCGCTTGGCGGCGGCGTCCGCCGCCGCGTCGAGCAGCGCGCTCTTGCCGCTGCCCGGCTCGCCGTCGAGCACGAGCGCGGCCGAGCCCTGTTCGAGCGCGGCGAGGAAGCGGGCGAGCGCCTCCAGCTCGGCGACGCGCCCGATCAGCGATCCAGACACGCTGCGATCGTCCCAGATCGCGCCATCCTGGTCAGGTGGATTAGGGGAACCACCCGATCTCTCTGTCAGGGCATCGGACGAAAGTCCAGGGCCGCCTCCCGATTGCCACCGTCGCCGCATGCGACGACGGTGCAGCGATGCCTCTGCTCCGTTCGCTCCTGCTCGCCCTCGTCCTGACCGTTCTCGCCGCCGTCCCGGCCCGCGCGCTCCCGTTTCCGGCCGACGCGACCGCGCTGCTCTCCGGCGCCCCAGACCTCCAGACCCCGCTCTCGACCCCGGTCGCCGCATCCGCGAACGGGCCGCAGGCGCTCGACCAGGCCGGTGACCGCGTCGCCTTCACGTCGGAGTCCGACGGGCTCGTCGCCGGCGACGACGACGCGGTCAGCAACGTCTACGTCAAGGACGTCGCGAGCGGAGCGGTGACGCTCGTCAGCCGCGCCGACGGCGCCGACGGCAAGCCGGCGCACGACAACTGCCGCGAGGCCGCGATCAGCCGCGACGGCCAGGCGGTCGCGTTCACCTGCGACGGCCCGCTCGACCCGGTCGACCGCAACGGCGTCAGCGACGTCTACCTGCGCACGCTCGCGACGGGCAGAACGACGCTCGTCAGCCGCGTCAACGGCCTCAACGCGATCGGCGACGACCGCTCCTACGGGCCGTCGATCGACGCGACCGGCAGATATGTCGCGTTCGTCTCGCACGCGCGCAACATCGCCGGGCTGCCGGCCGCCGCCGACAGCCCCGGCGCGCGCGCCTACCGCCGCCGCATCGGCGTCTCCGACGGCGTGCAGCCGATCGGCGTCCCCGACGGCGCCGTGCTGCCGGCGACGCAGGCCGTGAACGTCGAGACGGTCGCGATCAGCGGCGACGGGACGACCGTCGCGTTCGATACCGGCGCCGCGCTCGACGCGGCCGACAGAAACAACACAACTGACGTCTACATGCGCCTTCCCGCGACCGACAGAACGGTGCTCGTCAGCCGCGCCGACGACCTCGGCGCCGTCGGCAACGGCGAGTCGCGCAACCCGCGCGTCGACGGCGACGGCCACACGATCGCGTTCGAATCGACCGCCACCAACCTCGGTGGCGACCAGTGGCCCGACGACGACGTCTACACCCGCGACCCGTACGCGGGCGAGACCGAGCTGGTCAGCGTCCCGGCCGGGATCGAGACGAACGCGGCGGCGGTCGTCGCCTCGATCAGCAGCGACGGCGGCGCGGTCGCCTACGTGACCGAAGCGGTCGGGCTCGACCCGGCCGACAGCGTCCCGGACGGGCTCGACGTCTACGTCCGGCGCGACGGCAGATCGATCCTCGCCAGCCGCGCCGACGGCCCGCTCGGCGCGCCCTTCGACGCCGCCCGCGGCGCCGCGATCAGCGGCGACGGCACGCATGTCGCCACGACGGTCGGCGGCCAGCACGGCACCGCTCCCGGACGTGTCGAGCTGCGCGACCTCGGCGGCGCCAGAACCCGGCTCGTCTCACGGCCGGCAGGCGCCGCGCCGTTCGACAACGACGGCGGCGACGCGGGCGACGGCGCCGTCTCCGCCGACGGCCGCTTCGTCGCCTTCGTGACGACCGCGCCGGCGCTCGGCGCCGTCCCCGCCGGCGACGGCGCGGTCGTCGTGCGCGACACCGAGACCGGCGGCCTGACGCTCGCGAGCCGTGCGGACGGGCCTGCCGGCGCGCCGCTGGCCGGCGCCCCGCGCGACCTGCGGATCACGCCCGACGGCCGCTACGTCGTCTTCACGCTCGACTCGCGCGGGCGCTTCCTGCTGGCGCCCGCGTTCACGAGCGTCTGGCGGCGCGACCTGCGCGACGGCAGAACGGCGCTCGTCAGCCGCGCCGACGGGGCCGACGGGGCGCCGGCCGACTCATATGCCGGCGACCCGTCGATCAGCGACGACGGCAGCCGCGTCGCGTTCCTGACGTCGGCGACCAACTTCGGCGACGGCGACGCGACCGGCGACGAGGACGTGCACGTGCGCGACCTCGCCAGCGGCAGAACGCTGCTGGCGAGCCGCAGAGCGGGCGTCGATCCGCCCGGCGCGGTCAGCGGCGACGCCTTCAGCGGCGAGATCAGCGGTGACGGGCGCAGCGTCGCCTTCTCCAGCTACGAGAACGGCATCGCGGAGGGCGCGTACAACGGCGCGCAGAACGTCTTCGTGCGGCGGCTCGACACGGGCGCGACGGTGCTCGCCAGCCGCGCCGACGACGACAGAGCGAGCACCTACGGCGGCTCCGTCCTCGCGCTCGACCGTGACGGCGACCGGGTCGTGTTCAGCTCCGGCGACCCGCAGCTCCCGGCCGGGCGCGACGCGATCTACGTGCGCGACCTGACGACCTCCAGACTGCTGCTCGTCAGCCGCGCGGACGGCCCGGATGGCGCGCCGGCCGACAACCGCATCGGCGAGGCGCGCATCAGCGCCGACGGCGAGCGGGTCGCCTTCGAGGCCTCGTCGTCGGGGCCGCTCGCGCCCGGCGCGCCGACCGACGAGGGGCGGCGGGTCTACCTGCGCGGACTCGCCTCCGCTCGGACGCGGTTGCTCTCACGCGCGAGCGGCCCCGAGGGCGCGGTCCCGGCCTTCGCCCGGCTCACCGGGATCGCGGCCGGCGGCGGCTGCGTCGCCTTCTCCGGCGATCCGCACGCGCTCGGCGCGGGCACCAGCGACGACTACGTGCAGCAGTTCGTGCGCCTGGTCGACGCGCGCTGCGGCGCCGCGGCGGACGACGACGTTCCCGGGGGAGACGAGGATGACGGCGGCGGCCCGGGCGGCAGAGTGCCCGCCTCCCGCGATCGCACCGCCCCTCGGCTGACCTCGGTGCGCCTGTCGAGCACGCGGCTGCGGCGCGGCGGCAAGGCGACCGCGCTGGCCGCCGCCCGTCGCGCCCGCCGCGCGCCGCGCGCGGCGACGAGCAGCGTGCTCAGCTTCCGCTCCTCCGAGCGCGGCAGGCTGACGATCGCGGTCACGCGCGAGGTCGCCGGCCGCCGCGCCGCCAGAGGCCGCTGCGTGCAGGCCGGCGAGCGCGTCAGACGCGGTCGCCGCTGCATCGCGCTGAAGCCGGTCGCGACGCTCAGACGGACGCTCCGCAGAGCCGGCGCCAACCGCCTGACGCTGACCGCGAAGTTCGGCCGCCGTACGCTCGCACCGGGCAGCCACCGGCTGACGCTCGTCGTCCGCGACGCTGCCGGCAACAGCTCCAAGCCGGCGACGGTGAAGCTGACGGTCGTGCGCTAGGCGCGCGCGATCCGCAGCTGCGGCCAGTCGGCGACCGCGCGCAGCAGCGTGCGGTCGTGCGTGACCAGCACGACGGCGGCCTGCGTCTCCAGCAGCGCCGCCGTCAGGTCGTCGACGAGCGTGACGGAGAGGTGGTTGGTCGGCTCGTCGAGCAGCAGCAGCGACGGCTGGCCGAGCACCAGCCGCGCGAGGTCGACGCGCCGCCGCTGGCCGACCGACAGCGTGCCGATCGGCCGCTCCAGGTCGGCCTCGCGCAGCAGGCCGGTCTCGCCGACGAGCACGAGCAGCTCCTCGTCCTCGAGGTCGGCGAGCAGCGGGTCGGCGGCGCGCAGCGCGTCCAGCGGCGTCAGCGTCTGGTCGAGCCGGTCCTCCTGCGCGAGCAGGTCGACGAGCGCGCCGCCGCGCACGGCGAGCGCGCCGCCGTCGGGCCGCAGGCGGCCTGCGAGCAGCTCCAGCAGCGTCGTCTTGCCGGCGCCGTTGGGTCCGCGCACGACCAGCCGCCCGCCCGGCGGCAGCTCGATCCGCTGCTGCGGGTCCATCGCCAGCCGGTCGGCCAGCCGCAGGCCCTGTGCGACCAGCAGCGGCTCGGCGGCCTCGTCGTCGCCCTCGTCGGCGACGTCGTGCAGCTCGAACTTGAGCGGCTGCGGCGGGACCGGCGGCCGCTCGAGCTTCAGCTGGTCGAGGCGCCGCTGGAGCGCGCCGACGGTGTTGCCGGCGCGGCTGGCGCGGCCGTGCATCGAGGCGCCCTTGCCCGGCTTCCAGGTGCCGGGAGCGGCCGCTCGCGCCACGTCGAGCTGCCACTCCAGTCTCTCCTCGGCCTCCAGGCTGGCGGCGTAGCGGTCGCGCCAGCGCCGCATCCGCCGCGCCCGCTCGCGGCGGAACTCCTGGAAGGAGCCGCTGAAGAGCGCGCCGCCGCCCTCGGCGGTCGGGTCGAGGTCGAGCATCGCGGTCGCGACCGCGTCGAGCAGCCAGCGGTCGTGCGTGACGAGGACGGCGATCCCGGCGTGGCCGTTGATCCGCTCCGCGAGCCGGTCGAGCGCGGCGTCGTCGAGGTGGTTGGAGGGCTCGTCGAGCAGGATCGCGCCCTCGGGATCGTGCAGCGCGCACGCGAGCCGCAGACGGTAGCGCTGGCCGGGGGAGAGGTGGCGCAGCGGGGTCGTCTCAGGGAAGCCGGCGTCGAACAGCTGCAGGTCGTCGCGCAGCCGCCGGCGCGCGTCCCACGCGTCCAGCTCCTCGGCGAGGGCGAGCGCGGCGGCGTAGCGCGCGGCGGGATCCGCGACGGCGAGGGCGTCGGCGGGCACGTCCGCGGGGCCGGAGGCGGTGAGGACGTCGGCGGGCGCGTCCGCGAGGCCGGCGCCGTCGGCGGTGGACGCGAGCGCCGCTCCCGCCGCGTCCAGCTCCGCGAGCGCGGCGCGCGAGCGCGTGAGCGTCTCGTCCAGCAGCGTCGCGACGGTCGCGTCGCGCGGCGCGTCGAGCTCCTGCTCGACCAGCGTGCGGCCGGTCGTGCAGGCGACGCTGCCGCCGTCGGGCTCCAGCACGCCGGCGAGCAGCCGCAGCAGCGTGCTCTTGCCGGCGCCGTTGTCGCCAATGATCGCGAGCCGCTCGCCGGCGACGGCGGTCAGCGAGAGGCCGTCGACGACGGGCGCGCCGTCGTACGCCTTGCGCAGGTCGCGCGCGACGAGGTGAGCCGATCTGCGCTGCTCGCGGTCGAGGACTGGCGCGCTTGAACGACGCGCGCCCATGGAGAAGACCCTATCGCGGCGCCAATATTTGACCAAAACGGTCGACTTGATACGGTTTTCACGCCAGCTGCCCTACGATTCAATCTCCATTGAATCGGATCGGAATTAGGGTGTTTCACGTGACTGGCGAAGCTGACCTCGCAGCGATCGGAACGCTCCTGGCGGACCGGACCCGCGCCACCATCCTGCTGACGCTGCTCAACGGCGGCCTCACCTCGGCCTCGGCGCTGGCCGACAGGGCCGGCGTCTCGCGGCCGCTCGCGAGCGCCCATCTGCGAAAGCTGACCGACGGCGGCCTGCTCGCCGTCGAGCCGCACGGCCGCCAGCGGCTCTACCGCCTCTCCAGCCAGGCGGTCGCCGACGCGCTGGAGGTGCTGATCCTGCTCGCGCCGCCGCTCGTCGTGCGCTCGCTGCGGCAGGCGAACGAGGGGATCGCCCTGCGTCACGGGCGGCTCTGCTACGACCACCTCGCCGGCCGCGCCGGCGTCGCGCTGACCGAGGCGCTCGTCAACGGCGGCTGGCTGGAGCCGAGCGCCGGCGACTTCCGCGTCACCGCGTCCGGCGCGAGCAAGTTCGCGGCGCTGGAGATCGACGTCGAGACGCTCGCCAGCCGCCCGCGCCCGCTCACGCGCGCCTGCCTCGACTGGAGCGAGCGCGACCACCACCTCGCCGGCGCGCTCGGCGCCGCGCTCACGAACGAGCTGCTGCGGCGCGGCTGGCTGCAGGCGCGCGAGGCGAGCCGCGTCGTCGCCGTCACCGACGAGGGCCGCGCCGCGCTCGCCGAGCACTTCGACCTCACGCCCGCCGCGCTCGCGCTCGACGGCGGCCACGACCACGACCACACCCACGACCACGGACGCAAGGCCGCATGACCTCCTACCGCCTCGCCGTCGACGTCGGCGGCACCTTCACCGACCTCGTCCTCTCCGGCGAGCGCGTCGGCCGCCGCAGCTACAAGACCAGCTCGACCCCGCACGATCCGGCCGAGGGCGTCGTCAACGGCCTGCGCGCGATCGCCTCCGACCTCGGGATCGCGGTCGAGTCGCTGCTGGAGCGGACGCCGGCGATCGTCCACGGCACGACGATCACGACCAACGCGCTGCTGACCCGCAGCGGCGCCCGCACCGGCCTGCTGGCGACGCGCGGCTTCCGCGACACGCTGCGGCTGCGCCAGGGGCTGCGCGCCCGCCAGTTCGACTCGCGCACCGCGCCGCCGCAGCCGCTCGTGCCGCGCTGGCGGGTCCACGGCGTCGGCGGCCGCTTCGACCGCCGCGCGCGTGAGCTGGAGCCGCTCGACGAGCAGGCGGTCGTCGCCGCCGCGCGGGCGTTCGCGCACGAGGGCGTCGAGGCGGTCGCGATCGCCTTCCTGTTCTCGTTCCTGGATCCGGCGCACGAGCTGCGGGCGGCCGAGCTGGTGCGGCAGGAGCTGCCCGGCGCCTACGTCTCGCTGTCGGCCGCGATCGCGCCCGAGGTGCGGCTCTACGAGCGCACCTCCACCGCCGTCGTCAACGCCTACGTGGGGCCGATCCTGCGCGACTACCTGACCAACCTGCGCACGCGCCTGAAGCAGCTCCGCTTCGGCGGCTCGCTGCTGGTGATGCAGTCCAACGGCGGCGTCGCGACCCCCGAGGTCGTCGCCGAGCACGCCGTCTCGACGCTGCTCTCCGGCCCGGCCGGCGGCCCGATCGCGAGCGCGGCGGCGGTCGCGCCGCTGGAGCTGCCGAAGGCGATGACGATCGACATGGGCGGCACGAGCTTCGAGGTCAGCCTCGCGCGCGGCGGCGTCACCGACGTCCGCCCCGGCGGCCTGCTCGGCGACCAGGCGGTCACGACGCCGATGCTCGACATCTCCACGATCGGCGCCGGCGGCGGCTCGATCGCGTGGGTGACGGCCGGCGGGATGCTGCGCGTCGGCCCGCAGAGCGCGGGCGCCTCGCCCGGACCGGCCTGCTATGGCCGCGGCGGCACCCAGGCGACCGTCACCGACGCCGGCCTGCTGCTCGGCTACGTCGGCGGCGACAGCTTCGGCGGCGGCGAGCTGTCGCTGGCCCGCGACGCCGCCGAGCGGGCGGTCGACGCGGTCGCCGCGGAGCTGGGGATCGACCGCCTCAGCGCCGCCGCCGGCATCTACGACACCGTCAACGCGGCGATGACCGACTCGCTGCGGCTGGCGACCGTCAGCCGCGGTCTCGACCCGCGCGAGTTCGCGCTCGTCGCGGCCGGCGGCGCCGGCCCGGTCCACGCCGCCGCGCTCGCCGCCGACCTGGAGATCCCGCTCGTCGTCGTCCCGCGCGACGCCTCGGTGCTGTGCGCCGCCGGCATGCTCGTGACCGACTTCGTCCACCACGGCGTGCGGACCGTGTACGGCCGTACACCTGCCCCCGGCGCTGCATCGCTCGGCGAGGCGTGGGCTGAGCTGGAGGAGGCCGCGCGGGCGCAGTTGGAGCAGGAGGGCGTCGCGCCCTGGCAGGCGCGCTACCGCCGCTCGCTGGAGGTCCGCTACGTCGGCCAGGTGCATCAGCTCGAGCTCGACCTGCCGGAGGGCGAGCCGGTCACCGCCGCGCTGCTGGACCAGACGCTCGCGCGCTTCCCCGCGCTCCACCGCGAGCGCTACGGCCACGTGCTCGACGGCGTCGAGCTGGAGCTGGTCAATGTCCGCGTCGAGGCGCGCGGGCCGGCCGGCGAGAGCGAGCCGGCGCCGCCGGTGCGGCCCGGCGAGCCGCCGGCCCCGCGCGGCGAGCGCGACGCCTGGTTCGACGGCCGCTTCGCGCCGACGCCCGTCTTCGCCGGGGAGACGCTCGGCGCCGGCGCGCGGCTGGAAGGCCCCGCGCTGGTGGAGCTGCGCACGAGCACGATCGTGGTGCCGCCCGGCACCGCCCTGACCGTCGCGCCGTCC
Source organism: Conexibacter sp. CPCC 205762 (assembly GCF_030646155.1). Taxonomy (GTDB): domain Bacteria; phylum Actinomycetota; class Thermoleophilia; order Solirubrobacterales; family Solirubrobacteraceae; genus Conexibacter. The sequence continues at coordinate 36,465 of NZ_JAUTDN010000025.1, read as the reverse complement.
GGCAGCTTCCTGCTGCACGGCGCGCAGGCGCCGCTCGACGGCGTCCTCGACCGGCTGCACGCAGGAGGCGTCAGTGTCTAGCACCATCGCAGCGCCCGAGAACGCGACCGCCGTCGACCCCGTCGGCGCCGCGATCGTCGCCAACCGGCTCGACGCGATCGCCGAGCACATGGCCGAGACGATGCTGCGCACCTCGCGCTCGCGGATCTTCCAGATCCGCGACTTCGTCACCGGCATCTTCGACGGCGACGGCCGCTGGATCGCGACGAAGGACTACATCCCCGTGCTCGCCGGCTCGCTGCCGAGCGCGTACCGGGCGGTCGCCGAGCGGTTCGGCGACGACGTCCACGACGGCGACGTCTTCCTCCTCAACGACCCTTACCACGGCAACAACCACCCGCCCGACATGACCGTGCTGAAGCCGGTCTTCGCAGACGGCGAGCTGGTCTTCTGGACCGCGTCGAAGGGCCATCACGCCGACGTCGGCGGCGGCGGGGTCGTCGGCTACAACCCCTACGTCACCGACGCATGGGAGGACGCGCTGCGGATCCCGCCGGTGCGGCTCGTGAGCAGGGGCGTCGAGCAGCGCGACCTGTGGGACGTGATCGCGCTCAACGTGCGCGTGCCCGACTTCGTCGTCGGCGACCTCCACTGCCAGATCGGCGCCGTCACCGTCGGCGCGGAGCAGCTGCTGGCGATGCTGGCGAAGTTCGGCCGCGCGCGCGTGCGCGCCGGGATCGACTACCACCTGGAGGCGTCGCGCCGCCACATGGCGCGCGAGGTCGCGGCGCTGAGGGACGGCGTCTACCGCGCCGAGCGCCACCTCGACTCCGGCGGCGCGAACGTGCCCGGCCCGATCAAGGTGGCCGTCGAGGCGCGCGTCGCCGGCGAGCACGTCACGTTCGACTTCACCGGCTCCGACCCGCAGGTCGCCGGCTACGCCAACTCGACGCTCGCGAACACGGTCGCGTCGAGCATGATCGGCCTGTTCGCGATCGTCGACCCCGACGTGCCGCGCAACGACGGCTCGCTCGCCCAGTTCGACGTGATCGCCGAGCCGGGCACGATCGTCCACGCGGTCGCGCCGGCCGCGACGACGCTCTGCACGCTGCTGACGTGCGAGACGATCGTCGAGGCGATCTGGCTCGCGCTCGCCGACGCCGCGCCGCGCGGCACGCTCGCCGGCTGGGGCCGCTTCGGCCAGTTCGCCGAGGCCGGCGTCGACGCGCACACCGGCCGCCCGTTCGCCGTCATCAGCTCGTTCACGCTCGCCGGCTCCGGCGGCCTCGACGGCGCCGACGGCTGGGACGGCCTGGGCAGCCCGGTCGCGATGGGCGGCACGCAGGCGCCCGACCCGGAGCTGCACGAGCTGGTCGCGCCCGCGCTGATCGAGCAGATCGAGCTGGTGCCCGACTCGGCCGGCGCCGGCCGCTGGCGCGGCGGCTTCGGCGCGCTGATCAGCTACCGGCTCGACCAGGACGACGTGACCTCGCTCTGGTACGGCGGCGGCACGACCGAGCAGACGGCGCCGTACGGATTGCGCGGCGGACTCCCCGGCTCGCCCAACTGGGGCGAGGTCCACCACGCCGACGGCCGCGTCGAGACGGTCGCGCCGAACACGATCCGGCCGCTGGGAGCGGGCGACCGGATGGTCTCGTTCATGGCCGGCGGGGGCGGCTATGGCGCGCCCGCCGAGCGCGACCCGGAGGCGGTGCTGGACGACGTCCGCGCCGGCCTCGTGTCGCACGCGGCCGCGCGTGAGGTCTACCGCGTCGCGGTCGACGGCGCGGGCGGCGCCGCCGTGCTCGACGCCGCCGCGACCGCCGCCCTGCGGGGCGAGCCCTGTCCGGGCCAGCCCTAGCCCGCCGCAGCAGCAGATCCCCGAGTCCCCGTCGCACGACCGGCCTCCGCCGGTCGCGCTCCCCCGATCCCTCCGACCGACACCAGGACCGATGCTCAACAGCTCCCGACTGACCACGATCGCCGCGACCGCGACGGCGCTGCTCGCCGCCGCGGCCCTCACCGCCTGCGGCAGCGACGACCCCTCCAGCGCGACCGCCGCGAGCGGCTCCACGACCTCCAGCTCCAGCGGGGTCGATGCCGCCAAGGCGATCGTCGCCGAGGCGAGCGAGACGCCCAGATTCGTAGCGCCGCCGGCGTTCGACACCAGTTCCGCCAGAGGCAAGACGGTCTGGTGGATCGGCAACGTCGAGGACCCGATCCTCAGACAGTGGGTCGAGGCTGCGAGAGAGGCGTGGGCGGCCAACGGCGCCGAGCTGCGCGTCTACGACACGAAGGGCTCGATCCCCGAGCACGTCAAGGGCTTCGACCTCGCGATCGCCGGCAAGGCCGACGCGATCGTGCTCGGCGACGGCTTCCCGGCCGTCCAGTTCGCGGCGCAGGTGAAGAGAGCGAAGAACGCCGGCATCCCGTTCTTCTCGCTCGTGACCGGCCAGCCGAGAGAGCAGCCGAGCGTCGACGGACTCGCGCTCGACGTCTCCTACGACTACCGCCGCGTCGGCGAGCTGCTGGCGGCGTGGGCGATCGCCGACTCCGACGGCAAGGCGCAGGGCGTCTTCATCGAGACGCCGGCGATCCCGTCGTCGACGTTCGAGCGCGAGGGCTTCCAGAGAGTGATCGAGGCCGACTGCCCCGACTGCAGATTCGAGTACAAGCAGGTCGAGCAGACCGGCGGCGGCGCCAGCGCCTCCGACGCGCTCGCGAACGTCGCGCGCACCTCGATCCTCTCGAATCCGCAGACGAGCTACGTGATCACCGCGTTCGACAGCCAGGCGCTGTACGCGATGAGCGGCGTCCAGCAGGCCGGCGCCGGCCAGAGAGTGAAGCTCGCCGGCTTCAACACGATCGTGCCGCAGATGCAGAACCTGAAGAAGGGGACGCCGTTCAAGATGGACGTCGGCGGCCCCAACGTCTGGCTCGGCTACGCGCTCGCCGACAACGTGATGCGCCAGTGGGCCGGCGAGGAGCTGGTCGAGGACCCGCAGATCGGCTTCAAGCTGTTCACCGAGGAGAACGTCCAGGACCTGAACGTCGACCGTGAGGACGACACCGAGTGGTACGGCGTCGACTACGGCTCCTACTACAGAAGAGACGTCTGGGGGCTGGAGAAGTGACCGCGCCCGGCGCCCCCTCCGCGCGCGACGCCGCCCCCGCGGGTGACGCCGCGGCCCCCGCGCTCGACGCGGCGGCCCCTGCGCGTGACGCCGCCGCCCCCGCGCTCGACGCGGCGGCCCCTGCGCGTGACGCCGCCGCCCCCGCGCTCGACGCGGCCGGGATCTCGAAGACGTTCGGCGCCGTGCGCGTCCTGCACGACGTCGGCCTGACGCTGGCGCGCGGGGAGATCCGCGCGCTCGTCGGCCGCAACGGCTGCGGCAAGTCGACGCTGATCAAGGTCCTGGCCGGCGTGCACGCGCCGGACGCGGGCGGGCGCCTGGCGCTCGCCGGCAGGCCGGTCGCGCTGCCCGTGAGGGCGGCCGACCTGCGCGCCCACGGGCTCGCCTTCGTCCACCAGGACCTGGCGCTGGAGGAGGAGGCGCCGGTGATCGACAACCTGCTCGTCGGCCGCTGGGCGACGGCCGGCGGCGGCCGGATCCCGTGGCGGCGCGAGCGGCGGCGGGCGACGGAGGCGCTGGCGCGCTTCGGCGTCGAGGTCGACGTGCGCCGCCCGCTGCGCGAGCTGTCGCAGCTCGAGCGCGCGCTCGTGGCGATCGTGCGCGCGCTGCTGGAGCTGCCCGACGACGGCGGCGTGCTCGTGCTGGACGAGCCGAGCGCCTTCCTGCCGGCGGAGGACGTCGAGCGGCTGTTCGCGGCCGTCCGCACGGCCGCTGCCGGCGGCACCGCGGTCGTCTACGTCAGCCACCGGCTGGAGGAGGTGCTCGCGCTCGCCGACAGCGTCACCGTCCTGCGCGACGGCCGCCACGTCGTCACGCGGCCGCTGGCGGGCGCCCCCGCGCCCGACGCGCCCGCCCCCGGCACGCCCGCGCCCGACGCGCCGGCCCGCGATGCGTCCGCGCACGCGCTGACGAAGGACGCGCTCGTGGAGCTGATCCTCGGCCAGCGGCTGGAGGCGTTCTACCCGTCGCTGGCGGCGCCGGCCGCGGCCGGCGCGCCCGTGCTGCGCGCCGAGGGCCTGCGCGGCCGCGTCGTGCGCGACCTGTCGCTGACCGTCGGCGCCGGCGAGATCGTCGGCGTGACCGGCCTCGCCGGCTCCGGGTTCGACGAGCTGCCGTACCTGCTGTTCGGCTCCGGCGGCGCGCGCGGCGGGATCGTCACGATCGCCGGCGCACACGCGCAGAATCGCGGCGCGGCTGGCGCAAATCGCGGCGCGACTGGCGCAAATCGCGGCGCGACTGGCGCAAATCGCGGCGCGGACGTGCGGATCGAGGCCACCGCGCTCGACCCGTCACGCGCGGTCGCGGCGGGGGTGGCGCTGCTGCCGGCTGACCGCGGGCGGCAGAGCGGGGTGCCGGAGCTGTCGGTCGCGGCGAACGTGTCGCTGCCGGCGCTCGGCCGCTTCGCGCGCGTCGGGCGGATCGATCGGCGCGCCGAGCGCCATGCCGTGCGCGAGCTGATCGCGAGGGTCGGCGTCGTGCCGCCCGACGAGCGGCTGCAGCTCGGCCAGCTCAGCGGCGGCAACCAGCAGAAGGCGCTGCTGGCGAAGTGGCTCCAGCTCGACCCGCGCGTGCTGCTGCTGCACGAGCCGGCGCAGGGCGTCGACGTCGCCGCCAAGCACGAGCTGATGGCGCGGATCGAGCAGGCGGCCGAGCGTGGCGCCGGGGTGCTGATCGCCAGCGCCGAGGGCGAGGACCTCGCCCACCTCTGCCATCGCGTGCTGGTGCTGCACGGCGGCCGGCTGGTCGCCGAGCTGCGCGGCGACGAGGTGAGCGAGGAGCGGATCGCCGAGCTGTCGTTCGGCCACATCTACGAGAAGGAGGCAGCACATGTCTGAAGCGGTCGAGCGCTACGGGCTGCTCGGGGCGTGGGCGCTCGTCGCGCTCGGGTTCGTGATCGCCGAGCCGGCGTTCCGCGACATCGCGACCGCGCAGATCATCTTCGGCTCGCAGTCGACGCTGCTGATCGTCGCGCTGGCGGTCGTCGTCGTGCTGCTCGCGGGCGAGTTCGACATGTCGGTCGGGGCGGTCGTCTCGGTCTCGGCGACGCTGCTCGTCTACCTGAATGCCGAGCAGGGCTGGCCGCTGCTGCTGGCGCTCGTCGCGGTGCTCGCGATCGGGCTGCTGGTCGGGAGCGCCAACGCGCTGATCACGTTGCGCTTCGGCGTCCCGTCGATCGTCGTCACGCTCGGCATGGCGACGCTGATCGCCGGCATCTCCGCCGGCATCGCCGGGACCGCGCCGCGCGGCGGCGTCTCGCAGCCGCTGATCGACACGGTCTCCGCACAGCTGTTCGGGCTGCCGGTCGCCTTCTACATCGCGGTCGCGGTCGGCTTCGCGCTGTGGTTCTTCGTCGAGCAGACGCCGCGCGGCCGGCACCTCGTCTTCGCCGGGCGCGGCCACGAGGTCGCGCGGCTCGCCGGCCTGCGGCCCGACCGCTACCGCGCCGGCGCGCTGATCGCCGGCTCGCTGCTGGCGTCGCTGGCCGGGATCGTGCTCGTCGGCCTGACCGGCGCCTCCGCCTCCGACGCCGGCAACTCGTTCCTGCTGCCGGCGTTCGCGGCCGCCTTCCTCGGCTCGACGACGATCAAGCCCGGTCAGTTCAACGTCTGGGGCACGTTCGTCGCCGTCTACTTCCTCGTGACCGGCGTCACCGGCCTGCAGCTGCTCGGCTACACCGGCTGGGTCGAGCAGGTCTTCTACGGCGGCTCGCTGCTGGTCGCCGTGATCGTCACGCGCGTCGTCGCGCGCCAGCGGACGCGCGCGGCGGCGGCCGCGGCAGAGGCGGCGGCGCTCGCCGAGAGCCCGCCAGGGACGGCGCACCCCGCGGCGGCGCCCGGCGCGGCGGCGGAGGCGACGCCCGCGCAGGCCGCGGCGAGCGCCGCGAAGGAGGCGACCGCATGAGGCTGGCGATCCAGCTCCCGCAGTCGGGCCCGCGCGCGACCGCGCGCGGGATCCTCGCCGCCGCCCGCGCCGCGGAGGCGGCCGGGATCGACACGCTCGCCGTCACCGAGCGCGTGCTGTGGCCGGTCGATCCGGTCCCGCTCGACGCCAGCGGCGCGACCGGCCACCCGCCCGACCACCAGAGAACGCTCTACGACCAGCTCGAGGTGCTCGCCGCCGTCGCGGCCGTGACCGAGCGCGTCGGCCTGATCACGGCGATCGTCGTCGCGGTGCTGCAGCCGCCGGCGATCCTCGCCCGCCGCGTCGCGACCGTCGACCAGCTCAGCGGCGGGCGGCTGCGGCTCGGCGTGGGGCAGGGCTGGATGAGAGCCGAGTACGAGGCCGCCGAGGTGCCGTGGAAGCGGCGCGGGGCCGGCTTCGAGGAGCACGTCGGCGCGATGCGCGCGACCTGGGGGCCGGACCCGGTCTCCTTCGACGGCCGCTTCTACGCGATCCCGCCGTCGCTGCAGGGGCCCAAGCCGGCGCAGCCCGGCGGCGTGCCGGTCTACGTCGGCGCCAACGCGCCGGCCGGGATCGCGCGCGCCGCCCGCTTCGCCGACGGCTGGCTGCCGGTCGGCGGGCTCGACGACACGTGGGAGGGGCTGGAGCGTAAGCTGCGCGCCTTCCGCTCCGCGACCGCCGAGCTGGGCCGCGCGCCGCTGCCGGTCCACCTGCGGCTGCACACGCAGGTGAGCGAGACGGACCTCGACGCCCGCTCCCCGCTCGCCGGCAGCCCCGAGCAGATCGCCGGCGACGTCGCGCGGCTGGAGGCGCTCGACCTCGGCGTCGAGGAGATCTGCCTCAACCAGACCCAGCGCGGCGTGCCGTTCGGCGAGCAGCTCGACGCGACCCTGCGCGTGCGCGCACTGCTGGACCCGTCCCCGACCGATCACGCGCAGGAGGCCGCGCGATGAGCCAACCAGACCATCAGACCAACGACGGAGCGGGCGCCGGCTCGGACGCCGCGCGCTCCGCCGCCGCGCCGAGCGCGGCGCCCGCCGCCGCGATCCTCGGCGACCCGCGCCTGGACCAGGCGCTCGCCCGCATCGCCGAGCGCGCGCCCGAGCACGACCGCGACGGCTCCTTCCCGCACGAGGCGTTCGACGCGCTCCACGCGCTCGGCGTCACCGCCCTGCGCGTGCCGGCGGCGTATGGCGGCGGCGCGGCTGACCTGCCGACGCTGGTGCGCGTGCTGGAGCGGGTCGGCGCGGCCGACCCGTCGGTCGGGCTCGTGCTCGTGTGGCAGTACGTCTTCCACGCCGACCTGTCGCTCGCCGGCAGCCGCTGGCCGGCTGCGGTGCGCGAGCGCGTGCTGCGCTCGGCCGTCGAGGAGGGCGCGCTGATCAACGCGCTGCGGGTCGAGCCGCAGCTCGGCACGCCGGCTCGCGGCGGGCTGCCGGACACGGTCGGCCGCGAGATCGGCGACGGCTGGGAGCTGCGCGGCCACAAGACCTACTGCACCGGCATCCCCGCGTTGCGGTGGCTGCTGGTGTGGGGGCGGACCGACGAGGAGGAGCCGCGCGTCGGCCAGTTCCTGGTCGAGACGCCGGCCGACGGCTACCGCGTCGAGCAGACGTGGGACCACATCGGCCTGCGCGCCTCACGCAGCGACGACGTGATCTTCGAGCGGGTCGTGCTGCCGGCGTCGCACGCGGTCGACATCCGCCCGCCGGCCGACTGGAACGAGCCGGCGGCGGTCGCCTCGCGCGGCCGCGCGGCGCTGTTCATCGCCGCCAACTACCTCGGCGTCGCGCTCGCCGCGCGCGACTGGCTGACGCGCTATCTGAACGAGCGCACGCCGACCAACCTCGGCAGACCGCTGGCGACGCTGCCGCGCTTCCAGGAGGCGGTCGGCGAGATCGAGACGCTGCTGGAGACGGCGCGGCTGCTCGTCCGCGACGCGGCCTCGTCGCTGGAGTCCGGCGGCGACGCGTCGCGCGCGCTGCTGGCCAAGCACGTCGCGACGACGAACGCGATCGCCGCGATCGAACAGGGCCTGAAGCTGACCGGGAACCCCGGCCTGACGCGGCGCAACCCGCTCGAACGCCACCACCGTGACGCGCTCACCGGCCGCGTCCACACGCCCCAGTCGGACACGATCCTGACCCAGCTCGGCGCGGCCGCGCTGCGGCGGGCGGCGGCCTCGGCAGGCGGCGGCGCCGGGAGCGGCCGATGACGCCCTCGACGGCGACGCCGGCCCCGCTCGCCGAGGTGGTCGAGTACACCGACCCCGGCTGCATCTGGTCGTGGTCGAGCGAGCCGCTGCTGCGCTGGCTGAGAGCGCGCTACGGCGACCAGCTCGCCTGGCGGCGGGTCTTCGGCGTGCAGGTCGACGACCTCGCGCGGACCCATCCGGGCAGAGATCCCGTCGCCGACGCGGAGGAGTTCCGCGCCGGCTGGCTGGAGGTCGCCGCCCACACGCGCGCGCCCGTGACCGCTCGGCTCGCCTGGATGCACAGCTCGACGCTGCCCGCCAGCCGCGCCGCGAAGGCGGCCGAGGCCCAGGGCCCGCTCGTGGCCGAGGCCGTGCTGCGGCGCCTGCGCGAGGCGGTCTTCGTCGGCGGCGAGCCGGCCGACTCGGACGCGCGGGTCGCCGCAGCCCTGCGGGGCCTCGCCCGCGGCTCGGCTGACGCGGGCGCCCTGCGGAGCCTCGCCCGTGGCTCGGCTGACGTGGGCGCCCTGCGGGGCCTCGCCCGCGGCTCGGCTGACGCCGACGTCGCGCTGCGCGGCATCCCGGCGCTCGACCTCGATCGCCTGCTGGTCGACGCCGTGAGCGCGCGTGTCGCGGCGGCGCTGGAGGCCGACTGGGCGCAGACCCGCAGGCCGCGCGCCGAGGTGATCGGCCGCACCGGCGCCGGCCCCAATCCGGGCGCCGCCAAGCCCGACGGCGAGCATCTCCGCTACGGCTTCCCGACGCTCGTCGTGCGCGGCAGCGGGGGAGAGCGCGTGCTGGCCGGCTGGCAGGCGCCGCTCGCCCACGCCGCGCTGCTGGAGGAGGCCGCGCCCGAGCTGGTCGCCCGCGCGCAGCCCGAGCCCGCCGCCGTCCTGCTGGAGCGCCACGGCTCGCTGACCGAGCCCGAGCTGGAGTTGCTCACCAGCGACGGCGCCGCCGGCCTCCCCGCCGACGCCGTCCGCGTCGAGACCGCGACGACCCCGCTCTGGCGCTCCGCCGCCGAAGCCGCCGCGATCGCCGCCGGCGCCGCCCGCAGCGAGGCGCCCGCATGACCCCCGCCGCGCGCAAGCATGGCGCGGCTGACGCAATTGCCGGCGCGGCTGACGCCATTGCCGGCGCGGCTGACGCAATTGCCGGCGCTGCTGACGCAATCGCTGGCGCGCCTGACGCAGACGCGTCGACGTCGAGCGCCCCGCGCGGCGTTGACGGCGCCGCCCTGCGCGCGGCGATGGGGCATTTCGCGACCGGCGTCACGATCGTGACGGCGGCCGCGGCCGGTGGGGAGCCGTGCGGCGGGACGGCCAACGCCGTCTCGTCGCTGTCGCTGGAGCCGGCGCTGGCGCTCGTCTGCCTGCGCGAGGGGTCGCTGACGCTGGCGACGCTGCTGCGCGCCCGCGCCTTCGCGTTCAACGTGCTCGGCCGCGACCAGGAGCAGCTGGCGCTGCGCTTCGCGGCCCCTGGGCTGAGGCCGGCCGAGCGGTTCGCGGGGATCGGCTGGCGCGCGGGGGAGAGTGGCGCGCCGCTGCTCGACGGCGTCGTCGCGACGGTCGAGTGCAGCCTCCACGACGTCGCCGACGGCGGCGACCACCGTGTCGTGATCGGTCGCGTGCTGGCGGTCGAGCACCCGCAGCGGCACGCGCCCCCGCTGGTCTTCCACCGGGGGCGCTTCACCGGAATCGAAGCGGCCGGCTGAGGGCGGCCGGCCGCGCGCGGCGCGTCAGGCGCTGCGCGGCGCCTCGTCGGCGCCCTCGATCCCGTCGGTCGCCCACAGCGAGTCGAGGTTGACGACGATCTCCTCGGGCGTCGTGCGCGCGAGCACGACGACGGCGTCCTCGTCGGTGGAGAGGTTGTCCTCTCTGTGCGGCACCCACGCCGGCACGTAGACGAAGTCGCCCGGCCCGGCCTCGACGGTGACCTCATCGCCGTCGACCAGGAAGCTGAAGGTCGGGTGCCCGGAGACGATGTAGATGCCGCTCTCGGCCGGGCCGTGGTGATGCGCGCCGCTGGTCTCGCCGGCCTTGACGGTGTTGCCGCCCATCCACAGGCCTCTGGAGCCGGTCAGCCCGCCGGAGATCGCGGCGAAGCGGCGCATGCCGGGCGTCTGGAGCGTGTCGTCGCAGCGCTCCGCTCTGCTGGAGACGACGAGCGGGCGGCGCCAGAAGGGGGTCGTTTCAGGCGGGGTGGTGGACATGGCGCTCCTGACGGCAGATTGGGTGGAGCATCGAAGGATGCCCCGAAGACATTTCAACGTCGCTTGAATCGCGCCCTTCGGCGCCGCGCCGCGCCGCGCCGCCGCGAGGCGCGCAGCGCCTGCACAAAACATATGGTGATACGTATCTCTGGTTGAATAGTACGCATGATCGCGCCTTCTGCCGACGCCACCACCGGTCCCGCGCCGGTTCGCTGGGGCGTCAACCTGCCGCTGCCGGCCCATTCGCTGCCGGACCACCGCGCCGTCGTCGAGCGCCTCGCCGACGCCGGCTTCGACGACGTCTGGACGGGAGAGGGGCTCGGCGACGACGGCATCACCCCGCTCGCCGCGACCGCCGCCTGGGCGCCGGAGCTGCGCCTCTGCACCGGCGTGCTGCCGGTCTACACGCGCGGGCCGGCGGTGATCGCGCAGACGGCCTACACGCTCGCCCAGTTGGCGCGCGGCGGCGTGCTGCTCGGGATCGGCTCGTCGATCCCCGCGTTCGTGCACGGGGCGAACGGCGTCGCGTTCGAGGAGCCGTACAAGCGCGTGCGCGACACGCTGCGGCACGTCCGCGGCGCGCTCCGGGGCGAGCTGGTCGAGGGGCCGGCGCCGACGATCCCGTTCGAGCGCTTCCAGCTGCCGCGCGCGGCGCCGACCGCGAAGGTGATCCTCGGCGCGCTGCGGCCGGGGATGCTGAAGCTCGCCTTCACCGAGGCCGACGGCGCGATCACGAACATCCTCTGCGCCGAGGACCTGCCGCCGGTGATCGACTCGATCGACGCCCCCCTCGCCGGCCGCGAGCTGGTCGTGAAGGTCTTCTGCTGCCCGAGCGAGGACGCCGACCACGTCGACCGCGCGGGCCGCGAGTTCGTCACGTACATGCTCAACATGCCGACGTACCGCGGCTTCCACCAGTGGCTCGGCCGCGGCGAGGAGCTGGCGGAGATGAACGCCCGCTGGGACGACGGCGACCTCGCAGGCGCCCGCCGCGCCCTGCCCGTCCAGGTCCGCGACGGCCTCTTCGTCCACGGCTCCCCGCACGCGATCCGCGAACAGGTGCGGCGCTTCCTCCACCCGGCCGTCACGGCCGTCAACCTGTTCGTCTTCTCCGGCCCCGAGCTGGAGCGCCGCCCCGACACGCTCGTCGACGTGCTCGCCGCGCTGCGGCCGCGCTAGGCGATCCGGTCGCTCAGCTCGTCGTCGCCGCGGTCGAACGTGACCGTGTAGGCGTAGCGGTCGCCGCGATACCAGGAGTGGACGTGGTCGACGGGCGCGCCGGTGTCGTCGCAGAGGACGCGCTCGACGTGCATCACGGCGCTGCCGAGGCCGACCTCGAGCTGCTGCGCGACGGTCACGTCGGCGAGCTGGGCGCGGACGGTCTGGGTCGCGCGGGCGATCGCGACGCCCTGGGTCTGCAGCAGCTTCAGCAGGCCGGCGCCGTGCAGGTCCCGCTCGCTGACGCGCGCGCCGACCGCGGGGGTGAGATGGTCGACCATCAGGCACAGCAGCTCGCCGTCCATCTCGCGCACGCGGCGGACGATCGTGCCGCGCGCGCCGGGCGGCAGGTCGAGGCGGGCGGCGGTCGCCGGCGGCAGCGGGACGTCGTGCTCGACGCGCATGCGGCGGACGGTGATGCGGCGCGTCTCGCCGGCCGCGACGAGGTCGGCGAGGCTGCCGTGGAAGGTGCGTGAGAGCGAGTCGTCGGCCCAGTCGGGCAGGACGAAGGTGCCGCGGCCCCGCTGGCGCGAGACCATCCCGGCCCGCACGAGCGCGCCGACCGCCTGGCGGATCGTCGCGCGGCTGACGTCGAACTCGGCTGCCAGCTCGTCCTCCGGCGCCAGTCGTGCGCCTGGGGGATAGGCGCCGTCGCGCACGCGCTGGCGCAGGACCGTGAAGACCTGGTGGTAGAGCGGGATCGGCGACGGGGTGACGGAGCTCATGACGCGAGGCGGCCAGCTTATCGACCGTACGACTGTTGTGTCGAACCACCGAACATCCTAATGTCCATATGAATATGCATAGCTTCGAGACGATGCTCCACCCCGACTTCCGCCCGCTCGCCGCGCAGCTGCGGGCGATGACGATCGACATCGCCGCCGATCTGCCGGCCGCGCGCGAGCAGCTCGCGGCCGCGATCGGCCCGTGGGAGCCGCCGCCTGGGTTGGCGGTCGCCGAGCATCACGCTCCCGGCCCGGCGGGTCCGGTGCGGCTGCGCGTCTACGCGCCCGGCGCACCGGGCGCACCGCGCGCACCTGGCGCGCCCGGCGCCCTCGCCGTGCCCGGCGCGCACGCGCGCCCCGCCCTGCTGTTCCTCCACGGCGGCTCCTTCTCGCTCGGCGAGCCCGAGCTGGAGGACGCCAAGGCGGCCGAGCTGGCGCTCGCGGCCGGCTGCGTCGTCGTCTCGGTCGACTACCGGCTGGCGCCCGAGCATCCCTTCCCGGCCGGGCTCGACGACGCGCGCGCCGCGCTGCGCTGGCTCGCCGACCCGCGCGCGGGCGGCGCCGCGCTGCGGATCGACCCCGCGCGGATCGCGGTCGGCGGCTCCAGCGCCGGCGGCTGTCTCGCCGCTGCGCTCGCGCTGCTGGTCCGTGACGAGGGCGGCCCGGCGCTGGCTGCGCAGGTGCTGCTCTGCCCGCCGCTCGACGACCTGCTCGCGACGCCGTCGGCGAGCGCCTTCACCGCCACGCCGATCTTCGACCGCGGCAGCGCCCGCACGATGTGGCGCTACTACCTCGGCGCCGGCCATCGGCCCGGCTCCGCGCCGCCGTACGCGGCGCCGCAGCGAGCGCACGACCTCGCCGGCCTGCCGCCGGCGTTCGTCGCGGTCGGCGGGCTCGACCCGCTGCGCGACGAGGCGCTCGCCTACGCGACGCGGCTGATCGCCGCCGGGGTCGCGGTCGACCTCGTCCACGTCGCGGGCGCGCCGCACGGCTTCGACGCCTTCGCCGGCGTGCCGGTCGCCGATGCCACACGCGCCGCCGCTGCGGCCTCGCTGCGCGCCGCCTTCAGCCGCGTCGCTTGACATTAATCAACCGTATCTCCTAACGTACGTATGACCATATGTTTCAGCCTGGAGAGAGGTGCAAGATGGGTGCAAAGCGGTGGTGCGCGGCGGCCTTCGCGGTCGCGGCGCTCGGCGTCGCCGGTTGCGGGTCGAGCAGTGACGACGGTGGCAGTGACACGGCGGCGGCGAGACCGGCGACGAACGTGACAGCGCCGAAGGCGGCCGAGACGGTCAGATTCGGACCGGTCGAGGCCGGCAGCGGCAGAGGGCTGAAGCTCGGCTACGTCTCCGCCGCCGAGAGCGTCACCTTCAACCATCTCGTCACCGTCGGGGTGCAGAGAGCGGCGAGAGCGGCCGGTGCCGAGCTCGTCACCTGTGACTCGCAGGCCGACGCGCAGAAGGCGCTCGACTGCGTCAAGTCGTTCAAGACGCAAGGGGTCGACGGCTACCTGCTCTACCAGCTCGCGGCCGACTCCTCGCAGCAGATCTGCGCGGCCGGCCCGCAGGTGCCGGTGATCGGCGTCTCGATCGAGCAGGAGCCGTGCCAGAGAGCGTTCCTGGCGGTCGACGACACGGCGGTCGGCTTCGCCGCCGGCAGAGACCTCGGCGAGTTCTTCAAGCAGAGATTCGACTGCGACTACGACGCCTACGTCTCGCTGGAGTACTCGCCCGCCGGCCGCTCCAACACCGACCGGATGCAGGGCTACGCCGACGGCTTCGCCTCCGTCTGCGGCGAGATCCACGGCAAGCGCAAGCTCGACGTCGCCACGACCGACGCCGCCCGCCAGCAGTTCAACGACGTGCTGACGACGCTGCCCGGTCGCGACAAGATCGTCACCGTCGGGATCGCCGACTTCGTCGTCCAGGGCGCGCTCGCGGCGGCCAAGAACGCCGGCCGCGCCGACGACGTCTACGTCTCCGCCCAGGGCGCCGACCCCTCCGCCCACTGCGACATCAAGAACGACCCGCAGTGGATCAACGACGCCGCCTACCTGCCCGAGCGCTGGGGCGAGATCGGGATCCCGAACCTGATCAGGCTGATCAGAGGCGAGAGAGTGCAGGCCGACCTCAACGTGCCGTTCCAGATCGTCGACAGCGAGACGATCGAGGACGCGTATCCGGCGCTGAAGTGCTGAGCCTGCGCGCGATCCGCAAGTCGTTCGGCGGCGTCGAGGTGCTCCACGGCGTCGACCTCGACGCGCGCGCCGGCGAGGTGCTGGTGCTGCTGGGCGAGAACGGCGCCGGCAAGTCGACGCTCGTGCGGATCGTCGCCGGCGACCATCAGCCCGACGCCGGGGAGATCGCCGTCGACGGCGTCTCCCACGGCGGTTGGAGCCCCGCGCAGGCGCGCGCCGCCGGCGTGCGGATGATCTTCCAGGAGCTGAGCGACGCGCCGCCGCTGAGCGTCGCGGAGAACATCTCGCTCGGCCGCCTGCCGGCCCGCGGCGGCGTCGTCAGCTGGCGCGCGACGCGCGCGCGGGCGCGCCGGCTGCTGGCCGAGCTGGAGGTCGACGTCGACCCCGACACGCCGGCCAGCGCGCTGACGCTCGGGCAGCGGCAGCTGATCGAGATCGCCCGCGCGATCGGCGACGACGCGCGCGTGCTGATCCTCGACGAGCCGACCGCCGCGCTGTCGGCGGCAGAGAGCGAGCGGCTGTTCGAGCTGGTGCAGCGGCTGCGGGAGCGCGGCGCGGCGATCATCCACATCACCCACCGCCTCGACGAGGTGCGGCGGATCGGCGACCGCGTGCAGGTGCTGCGCGACGGCCGCACCGTCCTCCACGCCGAGGCGGCCGAGGCGACGCGCGAGCAGCTCGTGACCGCGATGGTCGGCCGTGAGGCCGGCGGCGTGACGCGGCCCGCGCAGGCGACGCCGCCCGGTGAGGAGCTGCTGGCGCTGGAGCAGGCGTCGAGCCGCGGCGCCTTCGACGCGGTCTCGCTGCAGCTGCGCGCCGGTGAGGTCGTCGCGCTCTACGGCAAGCTCGGCTCGGGCGTGGACGCCGTCGCCGAGGCGGCCTTCGGGCTGCGCCCGCTCGATGGCGGGCGGCTGACACGGCGCGGCGCGCCGTTGCGGCTGCGCGGTCCGCGCCAGGCGATCGCCGCCGGGATCGGGCTGCTGCCGGCCGACCGCCAGCGCGAGGGCGCGCTGCGCGAACGCTCGGTCGCGGAGAACCTCGCGGCGCCGTCGTGGGGGCGGCTCGGCCGCCGAGGGCTGATCGACGGCGGGGTCGAGGCGCGCGCCTACGCGCGCTGGCACGAGACGCTCAGAATCCGCTCGCGCGACGACCCGGCGCAGCCGATCGGGACGCTCTCGGGCGGCAACCAGCAGAAGGTGCTGCTCGGCCGCTGGCTGGAGCGCGCGACCGAGCTGCTGGTGCTGATCGAGCCGACGCGCGGCGTGGACGTCGGCGCGCGTCAGGACATCTACGCGACCGTGCGCGGGCTGACGGCCGAGGGCCGCGCCGTGCTGGTCGCGACGTCCGACTACGAAGAGGTCGTGCAGTTCGCCGACCGCGCGCTCGTGATGAGCCGCGGCCGCGTCGTCGCGCAGCTCGACGGCGAGGCGATCACGACGGAGCGACTGACCGATGCGGCAGGTGCCTGAGATGAGCGATACGACGACCGCGACCCCGGCGCCGGCAGCACCCGCGCCGGCCGGGGTCCTGACTGCGAGAGCGCGGCGGCGGGTGCCCGAGCTGGCCGGCCTGGTGATCGTGCTGCTGGCCCTGTGCGCCTTCTTCGCGCTCTCTTCGCCCTACTTCCTCAACAAGGACAACCTCGTCAACGTGCTGGCCGCGGTCGCCGTCACCGGCATCGTCGCCGCGCCCGGCACGCTGCTGCTGGTCGCCGGCCACCTCGACCTGTCGGTCGGCTCGGCGGCGGCGTTCTGCGGCGCCGTGCTGGCGGTGCGGGCACGCGACGCGTCGCTGGCCGAGGGGATCGCGCTCGCGATCATGGCCGGCGTCGCGATCGGGATGCTGAACGGCTTCGTCACGACCGTCGTCGGCGTCTCCTCGCTGATCACGACGATCGGCACGCTCGCGATCTTCCGCGGGCTGACGCAGGTGCTGACCGACGGTCAGACGGTCAACGTCGCCGACTTCAACGGCCTCGGCAACGCGCGGCCGCTGTTCGACGTGCCGCTGCCGGTCTTCCTGTTCGCCGGCGTGATGGTGCTGTTCTGGCTGCTGATGCGGTTCACCACCTACGGCCGCTCGATGTACGCGATCGGCGCCAACCCGGTCGCGGCGCGGCTGGTCGGCATCCGCGGCCGAGGCGCCGTCTTCGCCGCCTTCGCGCTGACCGGCGCCTGCGTCGCGCTGGCGGGCCTCGTGATCGCGTCGCAGGTCGGCTCGGCGACGCCGCAGGCCGCCTCCGGGCTGGAGATCTCCGTGATCACGGCGATCGTGCTCGGCGGCGCCTCGCTGACCGGCGGCCGCGGCACGGTCGTCGGCACCGTCCTCGGCCTGCTGATCATCGGCGTCCTCAACAACGGCCTCGTGCTGCTCGACGTCGGCTCCTTCTGGCAGGACGTCGCGCGCGGCTCGCTGCTGGTCCTGGCCGTCTCGTTCGACCGCCTCCGGGCGCGTTTCGACTCATCCAACTAACATCCGTATGACCGCATGAATAACTTTGACGTCGTCATCGTCGGCGGCGGCCTCGGCGGGGTCGCCGCGGCTCTCGCCGCTGCCCGCCTCGGCGCCCGCAGCGTGCTCGTCTGCGAGACCGACTGGCTCGGCGGGCAGCTGACGAGCCAGGCGATCCCGCTCGACGAGCATCCCTGGATCGAGTCGACCGGCCGCAACGCCAGCTACGCACTGCTGCGCGCGCGGGTCCGCGAATGGTTCCGGCGCGGCTATCCGCTGACCGCCGCCGCGCGCGCCGAGACCGCCTTCAACCCCGGGCGCGGCAACATCGGCCCGCTGACGTTCGAGCCGCGCGTCGGCGCGCTCGTGCTGGAAGAGCTGCTGGCGCCGCACGTCAGCGCCGGGCTGGTCGAGATCGTCCGCTCCGCGGTCGTCGTCGGCGCGGACGTGCGCGGCGATGCGGTCGTGTCGGTGACGGTGGCGGCGGCTGACGGCAGCGTCGGCGGGCCACGCGGCGCCGGCGGAGCGGGTGCGGGCGAGCTGCGCGAGCTGCGCGGCACGACCTTCCTCGATGCGACCGACCTCGGCGACCTGCTGGAGCTGGCCGGCGCCGAGCACGTGATCGGCGCCGAGTCGCGCGCCCAGACGGGCGAGCCGCACGCGCTCGACGGCGAGCCGGACCCCCGCGATCAGCAGGCGTTCACGTGGGCGATGGTGCTCGGGATCGAGCCGGGCGAGGACCACACGATCGCCCGTCCGCGCGACTACGAGCTGTGGCGCGACTACCGCACGCCGGTCTGGCCCGGGTCGCTGCTGAGCTTCGAGGTGCGCGACTTCGTCACCCATCGCACGCGCGAGCGGCCGCTGTTCCGCTCCTCGCCGAGCGCCGGCGGGATCCACTACGACCTCTGGCACGCGCGCCGGGTCCTCGCCGCCGCCAACTTCGAGCCCGGCTGGCCGGGGCGCGAGGCGACCGCTGCGGCGTGGCCGATGCAGGACTACTGGAGAGCGCCGCTGCTCGGCCCGGACGTCGGCGAGGCCGAGCGCGCGGAGGCGCTGGAGGGCGCGCGGCAGCTGTCGCTGTCGCTGCTCCACTGGCTGCAGACGGAGGCGCCGCGCCACGACGGCGACGGGGTCGGCTACCCGGAGCTGCGTCCGCGCGGCGATCTGACCGGAACCCCCGACGGGCTGGCGAAGCAGCCGTACATCCGCGAAGGTCGGCGAATCGTGGCCGAGACGACCGTCGTCGAGCAGCAGATAGGGGTCGAGGCGCGGCCGGGCGCGCGCGGCGCGGAGCCGTTCGCCGACACGGTCGGCGTCGGCGCCTACCGGATCGATCTGCACCCGTCATCGTCGGGACGCGACACGGTCGACGTCGACTCGTGGCCGTTCCAGATCCCGCTCGGCGCGCTGCTGCCGGTGCGACTGGAGAACCTGCTGCCCGCGGCGAAGAACATCGGCACCACGCACGTCACCAACGGCGCCTACCGCGTCCATCCGGTCGAGTGGGCGATCGGCGAGGCGGCGGCGGCGCTGGCCGTCTTCGCGGGAGTCGAGCGCTGCACCCCGCGCGCGGTGCGGGCCGACGCGGAGCGGCTGGAGCGCTTCCAGACGCTGCTCGCAGGCCGCCTCGGCGTGCAGCTGGAATGGCCCGACTTCGGCCCGCTGACGCCGCTGCGCCGCTGGGGCTACGTGGCCGAGGAGGGCGACGAGCTGGCGGGGGCGCTGACATGAGGCACGGCTCGGCGCGCGAGGCGCTCGACCGCATCTTCGCGCGCGACCGCGACCTCCACGCCTTCGCCCAGCTGCGGCCGGAGGCGGCGGAGGAGGGCGCGGATGCCGCAGATCGTGGCGCGGTTGGCGCAGATCGTGGCGCGGTTGGCGCAGATCGTGGCGCGGTTGGCGCAGATCGTGGCGCGGTTGGCGCAGATCGTGGCGCGGTTGGCGCAGATCGTGGCGCGGTTGGCGCAGATCGTGGCGCGGTTGGCGCAGATCGTGGCGCGGATGCTCCACTCGCGGGCGTTCCCGTCGCGGTCAAGGACTCGATCGCGGTCGCCGGGCTGCCGCAGGCGGCGGGGCGCGCGCCGGCCGGGCTGCCGCCAGCGCTGCGCGACGCGACCGTCGTCGCGCGGCTGCGGGCGGCGGGGGCGGTCGTCGTCGGCACGACCAACATGTCCGAGCTGGCGGCGGCGGCGCTGAGCGTCAACCGCGCCCACGGCACGGTCCGCAACCCGCACGACCGCGGCCGGCACGCCGGCGGCTCCAGCGGCGGCTCGGCGGCGGCGGTCGCGGCCGGCCTCGTCCCGCTCGCGCTCGGCACCGACACGAGCGGGTCGGTGATCCTGCCGGCAGCGCTCTGCGGCGTCGCCGGCCTGCGCCCGACGCACGGCCGCATCCCGCTCGACGGCGTGATCGGGCTCGCGCCGACGCTCGACACGGTCGGCCCGATCGCCGCCACCGCCGCCGAGCTGGCGGCTGTCTTCCCGTTGCTGGCGAGTCCGCCGCGCCCCGCCCAAGGGAAGCTCGGTGCCTCTCCAGGACGCCGACCATCCATCGCGGCGGATGCGGCGGATGCGGCGGATGCGGCGGATGCGGCGGATGCGGCGGATGCGGCGGACGCGGCGGACGCGGCGGACGCGGCGGCGCTGCGCGGCCTGCGCGTCGGCTTGCTCGGCGGCTGGTTCGTGCAGACGCTCGCCCCCGAAGTCGCCCGTGCGCCGGAGCGCGTCGCCGCCGCGCTCGCCGACGCCGGCGCCGACGTGCGCCCGCTGACGCTGCCCGGCGCCGCCGCCGCCCGCGCCGCCGGCCGCACGATCTACCTGCGCGAGGCGGCCGCCTCGTTCGCAGCGCTCACCGGCGGCGCGTCCGCGACGACGCCCGCGCCCGCCGGCGCCGCGTCCGCGTTCGCGTCCGCAGGAGACCTGCGCTCGACGCTCCCACCCGGCGTCGCCGAGCGGCTGGAGGCCGGCGCGGCGGTTGGCGACGACGAGCTGGCTGCTGCGCGCGCCACGCGCGAGCTGTGGCGCGCGCAGCTGCGCGACGCCTTCACGCGCCACGAGCTGCTGCTGTGCGCGACCGCGCCGCTGCCCGCCCCGCCGCTCGACGCCGAGCTGGAGGCGACCGGCCGCGCGCTGCTGCACAACACCTATCCGATCTGCCTCGGCGGCGTGCCCGCGCTGACGCTGCCCGCCGGAGCGGGCGCGGAGGGGCTGCCGGCCGGCGTGCTGCTGGTCGCGCCGTGGGACGGCGACGAGCGGCTGCTCGCGCTCGGCGCCGCGCTCGAGGACCGCTTGCTGAACCACCCCGGAGACGACGATGGCATTCGCTGAGCTGAGCACGGGCGTGCGGCTGTTCCACACCGACGAGGGCGGTGGCGGACCGCCGCTGCTGCTCGTCCACGGCGTCGGCGGCGACTCGTCGGACTGGGTCTTCCAGCTGCCGGCGTTCAGCGTCCGCCACCGCACGATCGCGCCCGACCTGCGCGGCCACGGCGGCTCGTCGACCCCGGCCGCCGGCTACGGTCCTGGCGACTACGCGGACGACCTCGTCGAGCTGCTGGCACGGCTGGAGACCGGCCCGGTCGTCGCGGTCGGCCACTCGCTCGGGGCGGTCGTCGTCTCCAACCTCGCGCGCGAGCGGCCGGAGCTGCTGGCCGGCGCGGTCCTGCTCGACCCGACCTACGGCGACCCGCCGGAGCGCGACGCGGCGATCAAGGCGCTGCTGCGCGGCTTCCACGAGCGCGGCGACGTCGCGGGCGCGGTCGCCGCGCTCGGCAGCCGCGAGGGGGCCGACTCGCTCCCGTGGATGGTCGAGTGGCACCGTCGCCGCGGGCTCGCGACGCCGCCGCACGTGATGACCGGCACGCTCGTCGGCCTGCACGACAGCGCGCAGGCGATGAACAGAGGCGAGGTCGAGCCGACGCTGCGCGCGCGCAGGGTGCCGCTGCTCGTCTACCACGCGCTGCCGGGGCTGGCGGCGTGGGAGGAGACGCTCCAGCAGGACCCGCGCAGCGAGGTCCACGACGTCTCCGGCCGCAGCGGCCACTGGATGCACCACGACCTCGCCGACGAGGTCACCGAGGGCGTGCTGACGTGGGTCGCGGAGCTGAGCCGATGAGCGTCCACTTCGCGCTGCTCGGCAACCCGACGGGCCACTCGCCGGCGCCGCGGATGTGGAACGGGCTGTTCGCGCGGGCCGGGGTCGAGTGGCGCTACGCCGCCCACGACGTGCGCCCCGGCGAGCTTGGCTTCTGGGTCGACGTGCTGCGCTGCGGCACGCTCTCCGGCGCGCACGTGACGATGCCGCTGAAGGCGCAGGCGGCCGACGCCGCCGACGTGCGCGACGCCGACGTCGAGCGCGCCGGCGTCGCCAACTGGCTGGCGCTGGAGCACGACGAGCTGACCGCGCGCAACCTCGACGTCGCGGCCGCCCGCGCGCTGATCGGCGAGCGCCGCTTCGAACAGGCGCTCGTGCTCGGCGCCGGCGGCGCCGCGCGCGGCCTGCTGACCGCGCTCGCCGGCGCCTGCGACGCGGTCGCGATCGTCAGCGACGACGCTGAAGGTGCGGCGGCGCTGGCACGGCAGGCGAACGGCTGGTTCGCCGCCGCCGCGGCGCGGCCGTGGCAGCAGCTCGGCGCGCTCGCCGCTCGCAGCGACCTGATCGTCAACGCGACCCCGCTGGGGATGGCCGGCCGCGACGAGCCGTCGCCGCTGGCCGCTGCCGAGCTGCGTCCCGGCGCGCGCCTCTACGACCTCGTCTACCGCCCCGACGGCAGCGCGACCCCGCTGCAGGCGGCGGCGCTGGAGGCCGGGGCGGAGGTCGTCGACGGTCTCGCGCACTTCGAGGCACAGGCGGTCGCGAGCCTGCCGCACGTCGGCCTCGCGCCGGCGCTGGCCGGCGACGTGACGCCGGCGGTCGCGCGGCTGGCCGGTCGTGCCGGGCGGCGGTGGCGGGGATGAGCGCGCCCGCTCGCACCCTCTCGCTCGCACACCTCTCGCTCGTCGACGTGCCGCCGCCGCGGCTGGTCGAGATCGCCGCGGAGGCCGGCTTCGACGCGGTCGGGCTGCGGCTCTGGCCCGCGCGCGACGACGAGGCCCGCTGGCCGCTGCTCGGCGACACCGCGATGGCGCGCGAGACGCGCGCGCTGCTGCGCGCGACCGGCCTCGGCGTCGTCGACGTCGAGGTGCTGCGACTGACGCCGACGCCCGACCTCGACGCCTACGCCCGCGTGCTCGCGGCAGCCGCCGAGCTGGGCGCGCGCTTCGCCGTCGTCTCCGGCTTCGACCCCGACGAGCAGCGGTTGACGGCGAACTACGCGCGCCTCTGCGAGCTGGCCGCGCCGCTCGGCGTGCGGCCGCTGCTGGAGCCGATGGCGTACTCGGCCGTCTGCTCGCTCGCGCAGGCGGCGCAGATCGCGACCGCCGCGGAAGCCGCGCCCGCGCCGTCCGCGCCCGCCGCGCCGCGCGTCGGTGCCACCGTCGGCGGCGTCCTGGTCGACGCGATCCACCTGTCGCGCACGGGCGGCACGCTCGCCGACGTCGAGGCGCTCGACCCACGCCTGCAGGGCTACATGCAGTGGTCCGACGCGCCGGCCGCGCTGCCGCCGGGCCTCGACGCGATCGCTGCCGAGAGCCGCACCGCGCGGCTCGCCCCCGGCGAGGGCGCGCTGCCGCTGCTGGGGCTGCTGGCGACGCTCCCCGCCGACGCCCCGATCTCGGTCGAGGTGCCCGACGACGCCGCCCGCGCGCGGCTCGGCGACCTCGGCCACGCCCGTCACCTGCAGGCCGCCGCGACGGCGCTGCTCGCTTCCCGATGACCCGCCTCCCGGAGGACCAGACGACGATGACCGACACCACCGCGCTGCAGGACCGGCTCGCGATCCGCGAGCTGGTGGAGAACTGGGTGCTCTGGCGCGACGCCGGCGACTGGGAGCGGTTCGCGACCGTCTGGCACGACGACGGCCGCATGAACGCGACCTGGTTCCAGGGCCCGGCGGCCGAGTTCGTCCGCGTCAGCCGCGAGGGCTTCGAGGCCGGCGTGCGGATCCTCCACTTCCTCGGCGGCGGCTCCGTCGACCTCGCGGGCGACCGCGCGGTCGCGCAGACGAAGATGACGATCACGCAGCGGGCGGAGATCCACGGGGTCACGGTCGACGTCGTCTGCACCGGCCGCTTCCACGACTTCCTCGAACGGCGCGACGGTCGCTGGGGGCTGGTCCTGCGCCAGCCGATCTACGAGCAGGACCGGCTCCATCCGCTCGACCCGGTCGCGGGCGCGGCGCTGCGGCTCGACCCGACCGTGCTCGATCGCTTCCCGGTCGGCTACCGCCATCTCGCGTACGTGCAGACGCAGCTCGGCTTCGAGGTCGAGCCGCGGATGCCGGGCCTCGTCGGCGAGGAGGTCGAGCGGCTGTACGCGCGCGGCGCGGCGTGGCTGGCAGGGGAGGGGCCGGCGTGACGCGCGCCGCCTACACGCGCGAGACGCTCGCGCAGCGGGTCGTCTTCGGCGACGGCGCCGTCGCCCAGCTCGGCGCGGAGGTCGAGCGGCTCGGCGGCCGGCGCGTGCTGCTCGTCGCGACGCCCGGCTGCGCGCCGCTCGTCGCGGCTGCCGCCGACGGGCTCGGCCGGCTGCTCGCCGACCGCTTCGAGCAGGCCGCGATGCACACGCCGGTCGCGGTGACGGCGTCAGCGCAGCGGGTCGCGATCGCGCGGCGGGCGGACACGGTCGTCTCGGTCGGCGGCGGCTCGGCGGTCGGGCTCGGCAAGGCGCTGGCGCTGCGCGAGCGGCTGCTGCACGTCGCGGTGCCGACGACCTACGCCGGCTCGGAGGCGACGCCGGTGCTGGGCGAGACGCGCGACGGCCGCAAGACGACGAGACGCGACCCCGCGCTCGTCCCGCGCACCGTCGTCTACGACCCGCTGCTGACGCACGGCCTGCCCGCGGGCCTGTCGGGCACGAGCGGCCTCAACGCGATCGCCCACGCCGTCGAGGCGCTCTACGCCGCCGAGGGCGATCCGCTGACCGACGTGCAGGCGCGCGCCGGCATCGCGGCGATGGCGGAGGGACTGCGCGGGATCTTCTCCCAGGGGGACATCGCCGCCGCCCGCCGCGCCGCGCTCGCCGGCGCGTGGCACTGCGGCAGCGTGCTGGCGACGGCGCCGATGGGCCTCCACCACCAGCTCTGCCACGTGCTCGGCGGCAGCTTCGACCTGCCTCACAGCGAGACGCACGCGGTCCTCCTGCCGCATGTCGCCGCCTTCAACGCGCCCGCCGCGCCGGCGGCGCTTCAGGCGGTCGCCGAAACGCTCGGCGCGCCGCCCGACCACCGCGCCGCCGCGTCCGCGCTGCTCGCGCTCGCCGCCGCCGTCGACGCACCGGCGAGCCTGCGGCAGCTCGGCTTCGCCGGCACCCCGGAGCAGGTCCAGCAGGTCGTCGCGCAGGTGCTCGAACGGCCGTACCCCAACCCGCGCACGCCCGACGCCGACGGGCTGCGCACGCTGCTGCGCGCGGCGACCGAAGGCGAGGAGCCGCGATGAGCAGCGACCTGGACGAGACGACGATCACCGCGGCTGTGCTGGAGCGCGTCGCGCACGCGCCGGATCCGCGCGTGCGGCAGATCTCGGAGGCGGTCGTGCGCCACCTGCACGCGCTCGTGCGGGAGACGCGGCCGAGCCTCGACGAGTGGAGCGCCGCGGTCGACTTCCTCACCCGCAGCGGCCAGACGTGCAGCGACACGCGGCAGGAGTTCATCCTGCTGTCCGACGCGCTCGGGATCTCGATGCTGGTCGACGCGATCGACCACGGCCCCGACGGCCGCGCGACCGAGACGACCGTGCTCGGCCCCTTCTACGTCGGCGACCCGCCCGCTCATCCGCTCGGCGCCGACCTCGCCGGCGGCGCGCCGGGCGAGCCGCTGCTCGTGCGCGGCACCGTAAGCGGTCCCGACGGCGCGCCGCTCGCGGGCGCGATCGTCGACACCTGGCAGGCCGACGAGGACGGCTACTACGACGTCCAGCGCGGGGAGGAGCTGGAGCTGCGCGCGCGGCTGCGGACTGACAGCGCCGGCCGCTTCTGGTTCTGGGCGGTCGTGCCGGCGAGCTACCCGATCCCCGACGACGGCCCGGTCGGCGACATGCTGCGCGCCCAGGGCCGCCACCCGTACCGGCCGGCGCACGTCCACTTCCGCATCGCCGCGCCCGGCTGCCGCGAGCTGATCACGCACGTCTTTCTCGCCGGCGACGACTACCTCGAATCCGACGTCGTCTTCGGCGTCAAGCGGTCGCTGATCGCGGCGGTCGAGCGGGTCGAGCAGGGCGAGCTGCCCGACGGCACGCCGATCGCCAGACCGCACGCGCGGCTGACCTACGATTTCGCGCTCGCGCCCGCCACCGCGCCGACCGCGGCAGCCGCGCCCGCCGCGGAGGCGACCGCATGAGCCGCGTGCTGGAGCTGCGCGGCGGCGTGCGGGCGGCGCCGGTCGCCGGGACGACCGCCGACGAGCGGCGCGCGCTGCGGTTCGCGCCCGACCCGCGCGAGCGTGACGCCGATCCCGACCACGTCGTGCGCGTCGCGCGCGAGAACGAGCAGGACGGGCTCGACTCCGCGCTCGTCACCCAGTTCAGCTCGTGGCCCGATCCGATCGTCGTCGCCGGCTGGGCGCTGGCGGCGACGAGCAGGCTGCGGATCGCGCTCGCGCACCGCGTCGGGACGATCGCGCCGACGGTCGCCGCCCGATCGCTGCTGACGCTCGACCGGCTCTCACGCGGGCGCGTCGAGATCCACGTGATCATGGGATCGAGCGACGAGGACGTGCTGCGCGACGGCGACGCCTTCGGCAAGGCCGCCCGCTACGAGCGCGCGGCCGAGTTCCTCGAGGTCTTCACGCGCGCGCTGACGAGCGAGCGGCCGTTCGACTGGAGCGGCGACCACTACGCGGTCAAGGACGCCTGGTCGGGCCTGCGGCCGCACCAGCGTCCCCACCCGCCGATCTCGCTCGGCGGCGCCTCGCCGCCCGGGATCGCGCTCGCGGCCCGCTTCGCCGACGTCTACGGGATCTCGCCGTATCCGCTGGAGCAGACCGCTGACGCCGTCGCCGGGATCCGCGCGGCGGCCGCCGCCCACGGCCGCACGATCCGCGTCTGGCGCCACGCCCGCTTCCTGCTGGCCGAGACCGAAGCAGCCGCCCAGGCCGCGGCCGAGCGGATCGCGACCACGCTCGCCGCCCACGGCCACGGCGACGACGATCACCTCGCCAGCTCGTTCGTCGGCTCGCCGGCGACGGCCGCCGCCGAGGCGCTCGCCTTCCACCGCGCCGGCGTCGACGTGCTGCAGCTCGACACCCCGGTCGAGGACGCCTGCGACCGCGCCCTCCGCGCCGAGCTGATCGCCCGCCTGCGGGAGGGGAGCGCCTGATGGCTCAGGCGAAGTGCCGCGCCAGGTCCGCGCCGCCGCTGCGGTCGTAGGTGACCGTGTACTCGTAGCGGTCGCCGCGGTACCACGACTGGAACAGCTCGACGGGGCGCTCGTCCTCGTCCCACAGCAGCCGCTCGACGAACAGGACGGCGCTGCCGAGCGGGATCGCGAGCGCCTCGGAGACGCGCAGGTCGGCCAGCTCGGCGCGGACCGTCTGCTTCGCGCCGCCGAGCGCGACGCCGTGCGCCTCCAGCTGCTGCAGCACGCCTTCGCCGCGCAGCCGGGCTCTTCTCAGCAATCTGCCGTATCCGTCCGGCAGCGTGTCGACGGTGTAGGCGAAGGCGACGTCGTCGAGCAGGCGGGTGCGCTGGACGATCGTTCCGGTGGCGTCCGCGATCGCGAGCAGCTCGGCGGCCGCGGCCGGCAGCGGCTGGCCGTGGCGCAGCTCGATGTCGCGCAGTCTCGTGCGGCGGACCTCGCCGGCGGCGACGAGCGCGTCGAGGTCGCCGCGGACGATCCGACCCAGCTCCTCGCGCGCCGTCTCGGAGACGAACGTGCCGCGCCCCTGCTGGCGCGTCAGCAGGTTGATCCGCACCAGCTCGCCGACCGCCTGGCGGACTGTCGCGCGGCTGACCTCGAACTCGGCCGCGAGGTCGTCCTCTCTCGCCAGTCTCGCGCCCGGCTGGTAGGTGCCGTCGACGACGCGCTGGCGCAGCACGGTCGCGATCTGGTGGTACAGCGGGATCGGGGAGCTGGAGGAGGGCTGGGCGCTCATGGCGCCCAGCATATCTCCATGTGCTGCGGAGGTTCGCACCTCCGCATGCACGAATGACCTACTGCCCGACCCAGACCTGCGTCAGGTCGAGGAACCACGACTGCGGCTGCACGAAGCCGTGGACGGTCGGCGCCAGCGCGCGCGAGTTGCGATCGTTGACGACGGTCAGGAAGCGCGCCTCCTCGGTCAGTGCTCTCGCCGCCTCAGCGTAGGTCTGCTCACGCGCGCCGTCGTCGACCGTCGCGGCCGCTCTGTCGACGAGCGCGTCGACCGATCTGCCGGTCGGGTTGCCGACGAACCAGGGCGAGTCGGACTTGACCGACAGCGCGAAGATCGCGTCGGAGGCGAACAGCGGCGTCGAGCCGGCCTGGGCGCTGGCGCCGAGCGCGACTCTGCCCTCGGCCATGAACTTCATCAGCGTGTCGAAGTCGGCTGTCTTCAGCTCGGCGTCGATCCCGACCGCTCTCAGGTCCTGCTGGATCTTCTCGGCGATCGGGATCGGGATCAGGTTGCCCGAGCCGCCGGTCGGGACCGCGATCGTCACCTTCACCCCGTCTCCATAGCCGGCCTCGGCCAGCAGCGCTCTCGCCTTCTCCGGGTCGTACGCGTATCTGTCCCCAGCCGGGTCGTAGGCGAAGGTGCCGCGCGGCGCGACCTGCTCGGCCGGGTCGGCGGTGCCGTGCAGCAGGTCGTTCGCGATCGCCTCGCGGTCGACGGCGTAGTTGGCCGCCTGTCGCACCCGCACGTCGTCCCACGGTCTCTGCGACTGGTCGAAGGTGATCTGCCAGACGTGGTCGTAGTTGTTGGAGACGATCTGGAAGCCGGCGTCTCTCAGCCCCGGCACGTCGTCGGGGTTGGGGTACTCGATCCAGTTGACCTCGCCCGAGCGCAGCGCGGCGATGCGGGCGCTCGCGTCCGGCAGCGGCTTGAGGATCAGCTTGTCGAGCTTCGGCGCGCCGGCCCAGTAGCCGGCGTTTCTGACCAGCTCGAGCTGCTGGCTGCTCTGCGACGCGAATCTGAACGGGCCGCTGCCGACCGGCGCTCTCGCGAAGCCCGCGTTGCCGCTCTTCCTGACCCCGGCCGGGCTGGCGATCGGGATGTAGGTGAGGTCGTTGAGGAAGTGGCCGTCTCTGCCTCTGGTCGTGATCTCGACGCTGTACGGGCCGACCTTTCTGGCGCCGGCGAACAGCCCGGCGTAGAGGCCGACGTCGCCGATCGTCGCCTCGCTGAAGAACTCGCTTCTGTCGTCGAGGTAGCGGTCGAAGTTGAAGACGACCGCGTCGGCGTCGAACGGCGTGCCGTCGTGGAATCTGACGTCTCTGCGCAGCTCCAGGGTCCACGTCGTGCCGGCGCTGTCGGTTCTCCACGAGGTCGCCAGCGAGGGCACGATCCTCGGCACCGCGGCGTCGTCGGTGAGGTCCCATCTGACGAGCTGGTCGTAGATCTGGTTGGCGACGAAGCGCGTCCCCTCCCAGCCGTTGCCGCCGATCAGCGTGTCGGGGTTGGGCAGCGTCGCGCCGGTCGAGCCGATGACGAGCGTGCCGCCGCTGCCGTCGCCGCCGGAGCTGCGCGTGGGCGTGGCGGCGGCGGTCGCGGCGGTGGTGGAGCCGCCGGCGTCGCTGGCGGTCGCGGCGCTGTCGGAGCCGCCGCAGGCGACGAGCGCGGTCGCGGCGAGCGGCAGCACGAGCGCGGCGCTGAGCCGCCTCAGGCGGAGGAGGGGATCGGTCATCGGGTCGCTCCTGTCGTGGTCGGTGTGACGATGCGGCCGCGCTCCATCGGGAGGACGCGGTCGCAGAAGTGCTCGACGACCGCGGGGTCGTGCGAGACGAACAGCAGCGCGACGCCGCTGTCGCGCTGCAGGTCGGCGAGCAGGTTGAGCACCTGCGCCTGGACGCTCTTGTCGAGCGCGGAGACGGGCTCGTCGCAGATCATCAGCGCGGGCGCCGTCGCCAGCGCCCGCGCGATCGCGATCCGCTGCACCTGCCCGCCGGACAGCTCGTGCGGCCGTCGCCGCGCGAACGCGGCCGGCAGGCCGACCAGCTCCAGCGCCGCCGCGACGCGGCCGTCCAGCTCGCGCCGCGGGACGCCGTGCGCGCGCAGGTTGAAGGCGATCGCGTCGCCGGCGCTGCGACGCGGGTTGAGCGAGCTCTGCGGATGCTGCGGGACGAGCCCGATCCGCCGCCGCAGCGCGCGCAGCTCACGGCCGCGGGCGGCGCCGAGGTTGGCGCCGTCGAAGCGGAGCTCGCCGCCGTCGCGTTCCAGCAGTCGCAGGATCAGCTTCGCCGTCGTCGACTTGCCGCAGCCGGAGTCGCCGACGAGCCCGACCGTCTCGCCGCGCGCGACCGTCAGCGACAGCCCGTCGACGACCGGCCGCGCGGCGCCGCGATGGCGCTTGACGAGGTCGCGGACCTCCACCAACGCCTCAGCCATGGGCGACGACCTCACGCTCGGCCAGCAGGCAGGCCGCCGCGACCTCGTCGTCGAGCGGCTCCAGCTCGGGCCGCTCGACGCGGCAGACGCCGACCGCCGCCGCGCAGCGCGGCGCGAACGGGCAGCCCGGTGGCAGCGGCCGGTCGGCGGGCGGCGGCGAGCCCGGGATCGCCGGCAGCCGGCCGCGCGGGATCGCGCGCGAAGGCTGCGCCGCCAGCAGCGCGCGCGTGTACGGGTGGGCCGGTGCGGTCAGCAGGCGGGCGGCCGGCCCGCGCTCGACGATCCGCCCGGCGTACATCACCGCCACCTCCCCGCCGACCGCGCGCGCGGCGACGACGTCGTGGGTGACGAGCAGCAGCGCGCTGCCGAGCTCGTCGCGCAGCCGGCCGAACAGCTCCAGCACGCGCGTCTGCACGCGCGCGTCGAGCGCGGTCGTCGGCTCGTCGGCGATCAGCAGCCGCGGCTCGCAGCAGACGGCCAGGGCGATCGCGACGCGCTGGCGCATGCCGCCGGAGAGCTGGTGCGGGAAGGAGCCGGCGACGCGCGCCGGCTGCGGCAGCCCGACGTGCTCCAGCAGCTCGACCACGCGGGCGCGCACCGCCGCGCGCGACCGCGCCCGCGCTCGCCAGCCGTGGCTCGCGCCGTGCCCGCTCGCGCCGTGCCCGCTCGCGCCGTGCCCGCTCGCGTCGTGCCCGCCCGCGCCGCCGCCGACGACCCGATGTCGCCGCAGCAGCTCCTCCAGCTGCGGGCCGACGCGCCGCAGCGGATCGAGCGCGCCGCTCGGGTCCTGCCCGACGAGCCCGATCTCGGCGCCGCGCAGCGCCCGCAGCTCCCGCCCGCGCAGCCCCAGCAGCGAGCGCCCGCCGAGCGTCACGCTGCCGCCGACCCGCTCGCCGCGCCCCGGCAGCCCGACGAGCGCGCGCGCCGTCGCCGACTTGCCGCTGCCCGACTCGCCCAGCAGCACGAGCGTTCCGCCGGCCGGCAGCGTCAGGTCGACCCCGCGCACCGCCTCGACGCCGCCGGCGAAGGCGACCGTCAGGCCGCGCACCTCCAGGCTCATCGGACGCTGCGCTCCTTCACGTCGAGCTGGTCGCGCAGCGCGTCGCCGAGCGCGTTGAAGAGGATCGAGACGAGCAGGATCGTCGTCGCCGGCAGCAGCGCCAGCACGGGGTCGGTGTAAGCGTTGCCGCGCAGCTCGTCGAGCATCGAGCCCCACTCGGCCGTCGGCGGCGAGACGCCGAGGCCGAGGAACGAGAGGCCGGCGGCGTAGACGATCGCGATCCCGACGAGCGTCGTGCAGTAGACGACCAGCGCCGGCAGCACGAGCGGCAGCGCCTGCCGCAGCGCGACCGCCCACCAGCTCGCTCCGCTCGCGCGCGCGACGGCGAGGAAGTCGGCGTCGCGGAAGCGCAGCACCTCGGTCTGCACGACCCGCACGACGGGCGGCGTCAGCGCGATCGAGAGCGCGACGACCGTCGTCCACAGGCCGGCGCCGAGCGCCGCCGCGATCGCGATCGCCAGCAGCACGCCGGGGAAGGCGTAGAGGACGTCGACCGAGCGCAGCGCGGCCGTCTCGACCCAGCGGCGCGACAACGGCGCCAGCAGGCCGATCGCCGTTCCCAGCAGCGCCGCCGCGGCGACCGGCACGATCCCCGCCAGCAGCGACGGCCGCGCGCCCCACAGCAGGCGGCTGAGCAGGTCGCGGCCCTGGCCGTCGGTGCCGAGCGGATGGCCGGCGCTGCCGGGTGGGAGCAGCCGCTGGGCGGTCGCGCCCGCGTCGGGCGCGTGCGGCGCGAGCAGCGGCGCCAGCAGCGCGGCGAGCAGGAGCGCGGCGGTGAGCGCCAGCAGCAGCTTGAGACGGACGCTCATCGGCGCGTGCGCGGGTCGAGCAGCCAGTGGAGCGCGTCGACGGCGATCGTCAGGCCGACGAACGCGACCGCGGTGACGAGCACGCCGGCCTCGATCACCGGCAGGTCGCGCGCCTGGATCGCCTGGAACAGCGTCTGGCCGATGCCGGGCCAGGCGAAGATCGTCTCGACGAAGACGACGCCTTCGAGCAGGTAGGCGATCTGCAGCCCGCCGATCGTCAGCAGCGACGGCAGCGCGTTGCGGACGGCGTGGCGGATCACCGCCGCCTCGCTCAGGCCGCGGGCGCGCATCGACTCGACGAAGTCGGCGTTCAGCACGTCGGTCAGCGCGGCGGCGTAGACGCGCGCGGTCACGCCCATCGGCACGAGCGCGGCCGCCAGCGCCGGCAGCGCGAGGTGGTGGATCCGGTCGCCAAGGCCGCCGCCGCCGATCGCGTCGTACATGCCGCCGGTCGGAAACAGCCCGGCCTGGACGCCGAGCAGCACGACCAGCAGCAGCGCGACCGAGTACTGCGGCGCCGAGATCGCGACGATCGACAGCGCCGAGGAGAGGCGCCCGCTTGCGCGTCCGCGCCCGACGGCGGTCAGCGTGCCGAGCGCGACGCCGCCGGCCAGCACGAGCAGACCGGCCGCCGCCGCGAGCACGAGCGTGTTGCCGAAGGCGGTCATGACGATCTCCCCGACGGGGCGCCGCTGCGCGATCGAGCTGCCGAGGTCGCCCTGCGCGGTCGCGCTGAGCCACTCCCACCAGCGCAGGGGGAGGGGACGGTCGAGACCCAGCCGGCCGGTCAGCTCGGCGACCGCCTCAGGCGTCGCGCCGGGGCCGAGCATGCTCGTGACGGGGTCGCCGGGGATCAGGGCGACGGTCGCGAAGACGACGGTCGCGACGCCGATCAGCACCGGCACCGCGAGCGCGCAGCGCTTTGCCGCGAAACGCGCGAACGCCGCCGTCTGCGACTCTCGAACATAAGTACGTCCAAACATACGTAAGACCATACTAGACAAAACCGATCGAGTTTTTGTTGGATACTGCGACGGCGAAGTGCCGTCTCCGCGACCGAAGGAGCTGGACACGATGGGAACGAACGGGGCCGACCTGCGCGGCACGCGCGAGGCGCTCGACCACGTCGAGGCCGCGACCGACGCGCTGCTGCACTTCCGCGGCGCGGTCGAGGACGAGGTCGCGTCCGTGCTGGCGAGCGACCCGACCTGCGCGATGGGCCACGTGCTCGACGCCTACCTGCGCCTGCTGACCACCGAGCCGGCCGACGCCGACGAGGCCGCCGCTCGCTTCCCGGCGGCGCTCGCGGCGCTCCCGCGCGAGCGGCTGACGGCGCGCGAGCACGGCCACGTCGACGCGGTCGAGCGCTGGCTGCGCGGCGACATGCGTGGCGCCGGCGCGCGGCTGCTGGAGGTCACGCGGGACCACCCGCGCGACGCGATCGCGCTCGCCGTCGGCCATCAGATCGACTTCTTCACCGGCGACGCGGTCGTGCTGCGCGACCGCGTCGGCGGCGCGCTGTCGGCGTGGGAGGAGGACGACCCGCTCTACGGCCCGGTGCTGGGGATGTACGCCTTCGGGCTGGAGGAGGCCGGTCACTACGACCGCTCCGAGGAGGTCGCGCTGCGGGCGGTCGCGCTCGACGCGCGCGACGTCTGGGGGATCCACGCCGTCGCGCACACCTACGAGATGCAGGGCCGTGTGGCCGACGGCGTCCGCTACCTGGAGGCGCGCGAGCCGGAGTGGGCCGAGGGCAACTTCTTCACGGCCCACAACTGGTGGCACTACTGCCTCTACCTGCTGGAGGGCGGCGAGGTCGGGCGGGCGCTGGAGGTCTACGACCGCGAGCTGCACAACGACGAGGTCGAGCTCGTCTCGATGCAGCTGCTCGACGCCGCCGCGCTGCTGTGGCGGCTGCTGCTCGACGGGCGCGACGAGTCGGTCCGCTGGCGTGCGCTGGCGGCGGCGTGGGAGCAGAAGGTCGAGCCGGCCTTCTACGCCTTCAACGACATGCACGCGGTGATGTCATGGGTCGGTGCCGGCGACCTCGCGCGCGCCGAGCGGCTGATCGCCGACCGCCGCCGGTACGTCGAGCTGACGCCGGCCGAGGTCTCGAACCGCGCGATGACGCGCGACGTCGGGCTGCCGGTCTGCCAGGCGCTGCTCGCCTTCGGCCAGGGTCGCTACGACGCCGTCG
This sequence comes from Conexibacter sp. CPCC 205762, assembly GCF_030646155.1. Classification (GTDB taxonomy): domain Bacteria; phylum Actinomycetota; class Thermoleophilia; order Solirubrobacterales; family Solirubrobacteraceae; genus Conexibacter. The sequence goes on along the minus strand of NZ_JAUTDN010000025.1, from coordinate 2,751 downwards.
TCGAGCTGCTGCACCCGATCCGCCATCGCATCAACGAGTTCGGCGGCTCGCACGCGCAGCGCGACGCCGTCTCCAGGACGCTGCTGGAGGCGGCGATCCGCGCCGGCCGGCTGTCGCTGGCGCGGACGCTCGTCAGCGAGCGGCTGTTCGTGCGGCCGTCGAGCCCCTGGAACGGCTTCAAGCGCGCGCAGGTCGACCGTCTCGCCGCCGAAAAGAGCTAACATGCGTATGACAGTATGAATCTCTGATCGGAGGGGATGGATGGCCGTCTTCCTGCACGAGACGCTCGACCCGGTCCCGCGGCCGGGCGCGCACACGCGCTATCTGGAGGAGCTGGGCGAGGTCGTCGAGCTGGAGGGCAACGCGGAGGGATCGGCCGGCGGCCGCTGCATCGCCGCCTGGGCGCCGGTCTTCCTCACCGGCCGCTGGCCGCAGCTGGTCACCTTCTGGGAGATGCCCGGCGGCTGGGACGGCTTCGGCGACCACTTCGACCGCGTCGACGACCTCTTCCACGAGCCGCTGGAGCGCTGGTACGACGAACGCAGCGGCGGCGTCGACCAGGTGCTCGTCGGCGCCGACTGGGCGCCCGGCCTCGACCGCCTGCTGGCGGAGGGGTGGAGAGCGCCGGTCGTGCTGCAGGAGACGGTCGAGCTGGAGCCGGGCGGTGCGCCCGACTACCTCGCCCGCCTCGGCGACGCCGGCGCTTCCTTGCCCGCTGACGGCGGCGTGCGGCTGATCGGCGGCTACGAGAGCGCCTTCCAGCGCGGCGGCAAGGTGCTCGTGCTGTGGGCGTTCGACTCCTTTCGCGCGCTCAGCGACGCCCAGCGAGACCGCGCCCTGCAGCCGCGCTGGTGGGACTGGCAGCGCGAGGCGCGGGCGCTGGAACGGTCGGTCAGCGGCGTCGTGCTGCGGCCGGCGACGTGGAGCCCGCTGCGATGAGCGGGCCGACGCTGTGGCGGTCGCGGCCCGACTCGTCCGCGCGCGAGCAGCCGCTGGTGATGATCCGCCGGCTGCTGCCTGCCGCCCAGTTGGAGGGCGCGATCGCCTTCTACGAGGGCGTGCTCGGCGAGCGCTGCGACCTGCGCTTCGACTATCCGGAGATGGAGCTGTCGCTCGCCTCGGTCGGCGCGGTGCTGCTGATCGCCGGCAGCGAGCGGGCGCTGGCGCCCTTCGCCGCGACCGACGCGACGCTGCTGGTCGCCTCGCTGGAGGAGGCGGCGGCGCGGGTGCGCGCCGGCGGCGGTGAGATCGTCGAGGAGCCGAAGGCGGTCCCGACCGGCCGCAACATGCTCGCCCGCCATCCCGACGGCGCGCTCGTCGAATACGTCGAGCATCGGCCGCAGGCCGGTGAGATTGCGGCCATTACCTGACCGCAATCCGTCGTAGGCTCGTCGCATGCCTTCCATCACACGCATCGACTTCGTCCCGATCCCGACCACGGACGTCGCGCGCACGACCGCGTTCTACCGTGACACGCTCGGGCTGGAGGAGTCGCCCCACACGGTCGACAAGCCGTTCTCGGAGTTCGACCTCGGCGGCACGACGCTGAGCGTCTGGGATCCGTCGTCGGCCGGCATGGAGTTCGCCGCCAACACGAACTCGATCGCGCTCCACACCGACGACGTCGCGGCCGATCGCGCGGAGCTGGAGGGGAGAGGCGTCGTCTTCTTCGGCGAGACGATCGACACCGGCGTCTGCCACATGGCGATCTTCGCCGACACGGAGGGCAACCCGCTGATGCTGCACGGGCGCTACGTGCCGCGTTGACCAGCTGACGCCGTGCGGGCGACGCGCGCGGCGCTCAGCTGCGCGTGGCTGCCGCCGCGTCAGTGGTGGTGGTGATGGTGGGCGTCGGCCGGCAGCGCGCCGGCCGGCGCCGGCGTCGCGATCAGGGCCGTCAGCGCGGTCACGAGCGGGACCGAGATCAGCAGCGCGATCGCGCCGACGAGCGTCGCGATGATCGGCTCTGCGAGATCCTCGCGGTTGAGCGCGTCGGTGCCGTCGACGCCGCCGGCGTTGAGCACGAGCAGGAGCGGGAAGGTCGCGCCGACGTAGACGAGCACGAGCGTGTGCGTCGTCGCGACGAGGTGGTCGCGGCCGACCGAGAGCGCGTGCAGGTACAGCTCGCGCCCGCTCATCGACGGGTTCGCGCGGCGCAGCGCGAGCACCGCCGACGCCTGCGTGACGGCCTGGTCGGCGAGCACGCCGAGCGCGCTGAAGACGAGCCCCGCGAGCACGACGCCCTGCAGCGAGATGCCGCCGCCGAGCACGGTCAGCGCCTGCGCCGCCTCGTTGGCGCGGCCGTCGAGCCGCGCGGCGTGGACGGCGACGCTGCCGAGCGCGGCGGCGGCCATCAGGCTGGCGGCGATCCCGAGGATCGCGGCGAGGCTGGTCGCGGAGAGGCCGTAGGTGAGCCCGACGGTGACGAACATGACCGCGAACGAGCCGACGATCGCGACCGCGAAGCCCGGCGCGCCGGCGCCGACGGCGGGCACGAGGAACTGCGTCACGAGCAGCAGGCTGACCGCGAAGCCGACGATCGCCAGCACCCCGCGCCAGCGCGCGAGCAGCACGACCAGCAGCGAGAACGCGATCGCCAGCCACAGGATCGTCCCGCGCCGGTCGACCGAGGCGAACCCGTAGCGGGGCGTCCCCGCCGGCAGCTCGCCCGCCGCGCCGCCGCCGCCCGCCGCGCCCGCGCCGCCACCCGAGCCGGCGCCGCCACCGGAGCCCGCGCCGGCACCCGAGCCG
>NZ_JAUTDN010000024.1 GCF_030646155.1 Conexibacter sp. CPCC 205762 | reverse complement strand
GGCGCCGGGCGCGGGCGGGCGCCGGGCGCGGGCGGGCGCCGAGCGCGGGCGGGCGGGCCTCAGTCGCCGGCCGCGCGCGCCACGCCGGCGAGCTGGTCGAGCGCCTGCTGGACGCGGCCGGCAAGGGGACCGTCGGCGGTCAGCTCGCGGGCATCGCCGGCAGCGGGGTCGACGAGCACGACGGGCTCCGGCGCGTCCGGCGCCGCGACGACCGCGACCCGCAGGCAGACGCCGACCTGCGGCGCGGTGAGGAACGCGGCGCCGGCGGCGCGCATCGCCTCGTGCTGAGCGTCGATCAGGCGCTGCAGCGCGCGCTCGCCGATGCCGCTGCCGGCGACGGGCGCGGCCGGCTGACGCAGCACCGTGCGGCGGAAGGCGTGCAGCTCGGGCGGGAGCGTCAACACTCTCAGCTGATGCGGCGTGCCGAGGCCCTGCAGCGACGTGCGCGCAATGTGGTCGGTGAAGAAGCGGCCGTCGAGCAGCTCCAGCTCGTGGAAGAGGATCCGCGAACCGCTCCTCGTGCTCGCGGGCGTCGACGTCGAGCCAGCGGACGGTGAGCGCCGAGGGGCGCACGACCTCGCCGTGGACGCCGGGCAGGCAGAGGTTGCCCTCGGTCATCGCGACCTTGGGGCCGCCGGTCGCGACCACCTGCGGGTTGAACATCGCCAGCGTGCGGCCCGCGTCCTCGGCGATCACGAGCCGCAGGTCGAGCCCGGCCATCGTCGCCGCCAGCCCGACGCCGCCGGGCGGCGCGTGCATCGCCGCCAGCAGCTCGCGCACGATCACGCGCCGCTGCCCCGCGTCGACCTCGTCGAAGTCGACCGGCGCGGCCGTGCGCCGCAGCCACTGTCCGGGCAGCGACAGCCCCGCCAGCGAGGTGCCGATCAGCGTCAGCGTCATCGCGCGCGGATGCTAGCCGCCGAGGACGGGAGGCCGAAGGCCGGCGCGCGATCGGCTCAGCGCAGGCGCCGGAAGCGGTCGACGGTGATCCCGTGCTCCTCGTCGGCGATCATGAAGCTGGTGTCGACGTAGAGGCTGGTGACGAGCCCGCGGCGGTCGTATCTGACGGTCAGCAGCGCGACTCTGTCGTCGATCGCCTGCTGCACGCGCGCGTAGATGCGCGGGACGCTCGCGTAGGGGCGCAGGGCAGCGGGCGTCCGTCTGCCGTGCGTGCGCGCGGGCCGGCCGTCGCGCACCGTCAGCGTCCGCGGCGTCGTCGTGGCGCGATCGCAGAAGCAGCCGATCCGCACGCGCATCGTGTACGCGTCGATGCCGGCGGCGGCCCAGCGCTCGCGCGCGGCGTCGAGCCGGCGCTGCGCGTCGCCGTCGGCGATGCCGGGATCGACCTGCTGCCGGTCGGGGTCGGCGGCCGGCGGCGACGGCGGCGTCGGGATCGCGCCGGCCGGCGCGGCCGCCGGGGCGGAGGTGACGAGCGCGAGCAGCAGCGCGGCGAGCGCGGCGCGGACGGCCGCTGCGGGTGTGATGTTCAGACGGACGCGGGTCATGCCTGCACTACGTCCGTACCCGCGCAAGCGTCACAGCGCACCTCGTTTGATGCGCTATGATGCGCGCGTGACCCAGCGGCGCCGAGCACCCCACCGAGCCGGCCGCCGCACGACCTTGACCGTGCCGCCCGAGGTCTACACGCAGGCAGAGCTGCTCGCGCATGAGCTGGGCACGACGACCAACGACGCGCTGATCCATCTCGCCGGCGAGGGCGTGGCCCTGCGCGAGCGACGGCGGCGGTTCGACGCGCTCGCCGCCGAACGCGGGACCGCGATCGACCTGCTCGACACCAGCGTGCGCGATCTCTCCGACTTCCCGTCGCCCGCGGAGCTGCGCGAGGCGATGCTCAGCGGACGTCGCGAAGACGACGTCGCGTGAGCGTCGCCTGGGACACGACGCTGCTGTCGCAGGTCCGGCCCGGCAGCCCGCTCGAACGGGAGCTGTGGGAGCACGCGCGCGCCGACGACCACGTCGCCGTGACCGCGCCGACGATCATGGAGGTCACGCGCGGCCTCGCGGCGCGCGCGGCGCGAGGCGAGGTCCGCTGGCAGAGAGCGTTGGGCTGGTTCGGCAGCCTCACGACGAGCGGCCTGGTGGAGGTGCTGCCGCTCGATCGCCAGGCGGCCGCGCTCGCCGGCCACCTGCGGGCGCTGCACCCACTGCCGCCAGCGACCGGCCGCCGCCGCGAGGGAAGCCGGCCAGACCAGCGCGCCGGCTGGGTGCTCGACATCCAGATCGCCGCCTGCGCCTGGCGCCATGGCGCCACCGTCGTGACCGACAACGTGCGCGACTTCGAGGCGCTGCGCGACGCGATCGCCGCGCTGCTGCCGAACTGGTCGCCGCTCGCCATCAGGCCCGCGACGCGCGCGACCTGAGCGAGATCTTCACGACGACCCGCTGCGGACGGGTCGGGCGGGCGAGCGAGAGGAACTCGCGGGCGCTGCCGTCGCGACCGCAGAAGGGGCAGTTGAGTCTGTCGGCCGGCGAGATCGGCCCGGCGGTCAGCGCGACCGGCGCGTCGCAGTCCGGGCAGGCGAGCGTGCCCTCGGCGACGCGCGAAGGCGTGACCCGCCGCTCCTCGTCCCCGGCGACGTGGGCGATCCGCTCGGACCGGAGCGGGTCCGAGCCGTCGCTGCTGCGCTGCAACCCCATGTGACGAGTCTAGGCGCCTCGCGCAAGTGCCATGACCGTGTCCGCTGACAGCGCCGGCACAGGAACCCGGAGCGGCACGGCGAACACGTCGACTCAAGTGCGGCGGGGGCCTGCCGATCCGCTTGGAGAGGCGGGCCGAGACCGGCGCGCCGCCCAACCATCGCTCCTCCGGAGGAATTCGCCGTGTTGAAGGGACTCACCCGCGTCGGCCTGCTGGCCGCGCTGATCGCCGTGTTGGCCGCCACGGCCGCGACCGTGACCGCTGCACCGGTCGCCGAGACCGCCGCCACCAGATGCCCGGCGACCTTCCAGGTCCTCCACAACGACAAGATCGGCGCGATGTCGCTGCCGGCGGGCGCGTACTACGTGACGGTCAGCAACCTCACCTGCGCCCAGGCATCGGTCCTGTTCGCCGACTTCCTGCAGGACTACGACGGCGACCTGACCTACCCGTGGCGCGGCAACGCGAAGGCGAAGAGCTTCACGAACGGCAGCTCCAGCTTCTCCGTCAAGCTCGCCGGCAAGACCCCGCCGGCGCCGCCGACGCCCGGCAACCAGGTCACCTGCCCCGGCACCTTCAGCGTCCTCCACAACGACCGCATCGGCTCGGTGCCGTTCCCGCGGGGCCAGTACCAGCTGAAGGTCCAGCGCGGCCTCACCTGCGCGCAGGCGTCGAGCCAGTTCGCACTCTTCCTCGACCAGCCCAGCGGCGTCAACGCGCCCTGGTCGCTGAGCATCAACGGCCTCACCGCCAGCTTCCAGGACAACATGGGCGGCTTCGCCTTCACGACGACGAAGGTCGGCGGCTCGAACACCGGCGGCGGCGGTCGCACGGCCGTCACGTGCACGACCTTCAGAGTCCTCCACAACGACCACGTCGGCAGCCTCTACGTGCCGAAGGGCAGCTACGACATCGTCCTGCCGGTCGGCTCGACGATGAGCTGCGCGGCGGCGCAGAAGCAGTTCGTCGCCTTCCTCGACGCCGAGAACGTCCCGAGCCCGTGGATCGTCGACGCCAACAACGCGACCTTCTCGCGTGGCTACAGCTCGACGATCAAGTTCGGCATCGACCCGATCAAGGGCTCGGTCGGCTGACGAAGGACCCCGGGGAGGCGGTAGCCTGGCGCGGCCAGTGCTCTACCGCCTCCTCTTCACGCGGCTGCTGAGCCGCCTCGACGCGGAGCGCGCCCACCATCTCGGCGGGCGCGCGCTGCGGCTGATCGACACGCTGCCGTGGCTGCGCGTCCTCGTCGCCCGCCTGCTCGCTCCGCGCGATCCACGGCTGCGCACGCGCGCGCTCGGCCTCGACCTGCCGAGCCCGCTCGGCGTCGCCGCCGGCTTCGACAAGGACGGCACCACCTTCGGCGGGCTCGCCGCGCTCGGCTTCGGCTTCGTCGAGGTCGGCACCGTCACCGCCCAGGGCCAGCCGGGCAACCCGCGCCCGCGCATCTTCCGGCTCGTGCAGGACGCGGCGATGGTCAACCGGATGGGCTTCCCCAACCCGGGCGCGGCCGCGGTCGTGCCGCGGCTGGCGGCGCGCCGGCCGCACGAGATCGTCGGCATCAACGTCGGCAAGACGAGAGTCGTCGCCGACGACCAGGTCGAGGCCGACTACCGCGCCTCCGTCAGGCTGCTGGCGCCGCTGGCCGACTTCCTCGTGCTCAACGTCAGCTCGCCGAACACCCCCGGCCTGCGCGACCTGCAGTCGACCGAGCGGCTCGGCGCGCTGATCGCCGCCGTCAAGGACGAGCTGGCGCAGCATGCGATCAGGCTGCCGCTGCTGGTCAAGATCGCGCCCGACCTCGCCGACGAGGACATCGACTCGATCGCCGACCTCGCGCTCGCGCAGGGCCTCGACGGCCTGATCGCGACCAACACGACGATCGGCCGCGACGGGCTGAAGACCTCGCGCGACGAGGTCGATCGGATCGGCTTCGGCGGACTCTCCGGCGCGCCGCTCAAGCAGCGCTCGCTGGAGGTCCTGCGCCGCCTGCACGCCCGCGCCGGCGGCCGGCTGACGCTGATCTCCGTCGGCGGCGTCGAGAGCGCCGACGACGTGTGGGCGCGGATCGAGGCCGGCGCGACGCTCGTGCAGGGCTACACCGGCTTCATCTACGGCGGCCCGCTGTGGGCCTCGCAGCTCAACCGCGGCCTCGCCAAGCGCGCCCGCGCCGCCGGCCTGGCGACGGTCCAGGACGCCGTCGGCCGCGCCGCGCGCTAGCGCCGCCGCGCCGCACGCCGCCGCCGCGCCGCACGCCGCCAGCGCGCGCTATTCCGCAGGCTCGCGCGCCGCGGCGCTCGGCGGGTTCGCCGCGCCGCGTCGCACGCGCACGAACGTCACCAGCGCGCCGACGCCGGCGAGCGTCTCGACGATCGCCTCCTCAACCTCCGAGACGGCGTGCGAGAGCGGGTAGATCGAGCTGTAGTGGCCGACGAGCGCGTGGGTCGCGACCGTCGCCAGGACCCACGTCAGCACGAACAGCGCCGCCAGTCGCAGCGGCACGATCGGCACCAGCCGCGAGAGCCAGGCGCGCGCCCGCGGCCAGCCGGCGGCGACGAGCGGGATGAGCACGAACAGCGTCAGCCAGGCGAGCTTGAAGAGGCGGTCGCCGTCGAGTATCCCGGACTGGAACTCGGTCAGGTTGTGGAGCGTCGTCTCGTCCTGCGCGTTGACGGACGCGATCGACGCGGGCGTGCCCCAGCCGAACAGCCGCTGGCCCCAGCTGATCTCCTCGCCGCCGGCGACGAACAGCGCGAGCGCGAGCAGCAGCAGGACCCAGACGCCGAGCCGCGACAGCCCGACGGTCTCGCCGCCGCGCCGGCGCGCGATCAGGAAGGCGGTGAAGAACAGCCCCGCGCCGGCGAACAGGCCGACCGCGCCGATCCACTCGACCGGGCCGTCCTCCTCGACGAAGACGTCGACGAAGCCGCGGCCGAGCGTGAGCGCGCCGAAGAGCACGGCGATCGCGACGGCGGCGAGCGTCGCCGGCAGCCAATCGCGCAGGGATACGTCCTGGCGGGGCACCGCCAGGTCGGGAGCAGTCTGGGCCATGTCGATACTGCCGGCAACCAGGTTTCGGCCGGCACCTCCAAGACCCGCAACTGTAATCCGAATGTGAAGCTTTGACCAGTTTTAACTAGATTTTCAGCTTTCCAGCACGTAGACCGCGCGGACCGCGAGCGCATTTGCGGCCAGCCGCGTCGCCCGCGCCGCGGGCCTGCCGCCGGCGTCGAGCAGCACCCGCCGCGCGATCCGCATCCCCGTCTCCGCGACCGTCGCCTCGAAGTCTCGCAGCGTGCAGAGGTGGATGTTGGGCGTCTCGTGCCACTGGTACGGCAGCGCCGCGCTGACCGGCATCCGCCCTGTGCGGGCGAGGTCGAGCCGGATCCGCCAGTGGGCGAAGTTCGGCAGCGAGACGACGCGGCGGGGCGCGACGCGGCGCATCTGCCGCAGCACCTCGACCGGTCTGCGCGTCGCCTGCAGCGTCAGCGACAGGACCGCGCAGTCGAAGGCGCCCGTCTCCAGCCGCGGCAGCTCCAGCTCGAGGTCGCCGTGGGTGACCGGCACGCCGCGCGCGACGCAGGCGTGGAAGCGCTCGTCGTCGCGCTCGACGCCGAGCCCCTCGCAGCCCTGCCGCGCGATCAGCTGCTTCAGCAGCGCGCCGTCGCCGCAGCCGAGGTCGACCACTCTCACGTCGCGCCCGACCAGCGCCGCGACGACGTCGAGGTCAGCGCGCACGGGCGGCCTCCAGGCGGTCGAGGAAGCCGGCGACCGTGCGGTGGTACTCCGGCACCGGGAAGAGGAACGAGTCGTGGCCGTGCGGCGCGCTCAGCTCGCGGAAGGTGACCGGCGCGCCGGCCCCGCGCAGCCCGTCGGCGATCTCGCGCGCGTGCTCGGTCGAGAAGCGCCAGTCGGAGTCGAACGACAGCACGAGGTAGCTGGTGTCGCCCGCCGCCACCTGCCGCCCGAGGTAGGCCGCGTCCGCGAACGGGTCGAAGTAGTCCATCACGCGCGTCATGTAGAGGTAGGTGTTCGCGTCGAACCGCTCGACGAACGACTGCCCCTGGTGGGCGAGGTACGACTCGACCTCGAAGTCGACGTCGAAGCCGTAGCGCGGCTCGACCGCGTCCTGGATGCGGCGGCCGAACTTCTGCCGCATCGACTCCTCCGACAGGTACGTGATGTGGCCGATCATGCGCGCCAGCGCCAGCCCGCGGTCGGGGCGGCCGGTGGGACCCGCCGCGTAGTAGTCGCCGCCGGCGAAGTCGGGGTCGCGCATGATCGCCTCGCGCGCGACCGCGCTGAAGGCGATGTTCTGCGCCGACAGCCGCGCCGAGGAGGCGACGACCAGCGCGCCGCCGACCTCGCCCGGGTGGTCGAGCGACCATTGCAGCGCCTGCATCCCGCCGAGCGAGCCGCCGATCGCCGCCAGCAGCCGCTCGATCCCGAGCGACGCCAGCAGCGCGCGGTGGGTCGCGACGAGGTCGCGCACCGCCAGCAGCGGGAAGCGCAGCCCGTACGGTCTGCCGGTCGCGGGGTCGAGCGAGCCCGGCCCGGTCGTCCCTCTGCAGCCGCCGAGCACGTTCGCGCAGACGACGAAGAAGCGGTCGGTGTCCAGCGGCCGGCCGGGGCCGACGATGTTGTCCCACCAGCCGGGGCGGCGGTCGCCGTCGTGGAAGCCGGCGGCGTGCGCGTCGCCCGACAGCGCGTGGCAGATGAAGATCGCGTTCGAGCGCTCCGCGTTCAGCTCGCCGTAGGTCTCATAGGCGACCTCGACGTGCGTCAGCCGCGCGCCCGACTCGAGCACCAGCGGACGGTCGTCGCTGAAGACGACCGCCCGCTGGGTCTCGACCTTGCCGATCCCGTCAGGCACGCGCCGCCGCGAGCGCCTGGTCGAGGTCGGCGACGATGTCGTCGACGTGCTCGATGCCGACCGACAGGCGGACGAGGTCCTGCGAGACGCCGGCCGAGTCGAGCTCGCCGTCGTCGAGCTGCGAGTGGGTCGTCGTCGCCGGGTGGATCGCGAGCGACTTCGCGTCGCCGATGTTGGCGAGGTGCGAGAACAGTCTCAGCGCGCCGATGAAGTCGCGGCCGGCGTCGCGGCCGCCCTCGATCCCGAACGTGACGAGCGCGCCCTGTCCGCCCGTGAGCGTCTTCTGCGCGTTCGCGTAGTACGGGCTGCTCTCCAGGCCCGGGTAGTTGACCCAGCGGACCGCGTCGTGCGACTCCAGGTGCTTGGCGACGGCGAGCGCGTTCTCGCTGTGGCGCTCGATCCGCAGCGGCAGCGTCTCCAGCCCCTGCAGCAGCAGGAAGGCGTTGAACGGCGACAGCGCCGCGCCGGTGTTGCGCAGCAGCACGGTGCGGACGCGGCCGATGTAGGCGGCCGGGCCGAGCGCGTCGGACCAGACGACGCCGTGGTAGGACGGGTCGGGCTGCGTCAGCCCCGGGAAGCGCTCGCCGTTGGCGACCCAGTCGAATCTGCCCGAGTCGACGATCACGCCGCCGATCGTCGTGCCGTGGCCGCCGATGAACTTCGTCGCCGAGTGGACGGCGACGTCGGCGCCCTGCTCGAAGACGCGCGCCAGCACCGGCGTCGGGACGGTGTTGTCGACCACGAGCGGCAGCCCGTGCGAGTGCGCGGCGTCGGCCCACGCTCTGATGTCGACGACGTTGAGGCGCGGGTTGCCGACCGTCTCGGTGAAGACGAGGCGGGTCTTGTCGTCGACCTTGTCGGCGAGCGCGCCGACGTCGTCGGGATCGACGAAGCGGACCTCGATGCCGTACTGCGGCAGCGTGTGCGCGAACAGGTTGTAGGTGCCGCCGTAGAGCGTCGAGTGGGCGACGATGTTGTCGCCCGCGCGCGCGATGTTGAGCACCGAGTAGGTGACGGCGGCCTGGCCCGAGGCGAGCGCGAGCGCCGCGACGCCGCCCTCCAGCGCGGCGACGCGCTCCTCCAGCACCGACCACGTCGGGTTCATGATGCGGGTGTAGATGTTGCCCGGCACGGCCAGCGCGAACAGGTCCTGGGCGTGCTGCGCGTCGTCGAAGACGAACGAGGTCGTCTGGTAGATCGGCACTGCCCGCGCGTTCGTCGTCGGATCCGGCTGCTGGCCCGTGTGGAGCGCGACCGTCTCAGGACGCACGTAGGGCTGCTGCTCGCTCATGGTTCTCCTCGCTGCAGTCGGTGGGATCAGTGCCGGGGGAACAGGAGTCTGCCACGCCGGCGCGCCCGGCTGCGAGACGGCCGTTGCGGGTAGGTTCGCCGCCGATGGCAGCGACCGGGCAGGCGACGAGCGAGAAGCGCGAACGCGCGTCGAAGGGACTCAAGGCGGACGCGATCGGCTTCGTCGACGCGCTCGTGATCGGGCTGGCCTCGACGGCGCCGGCCTATTCGCTGGCGGCGGTGATCGGGCTGATCGTGCTCGACGCCGGCGTGCAGGCGCCGGCGATCCTGCTCGCCTCGTTCGTGCCGATGTTCTTCATCGCGGCCGCCTTCTACTGGATGGACCGCGCCGACCCCGACTGCGGCACGACCTTCTCGTGGGTGACGCGGACGCTCGGGCCGTGGACCGGCTGGATGGGCGGGTGGGCGATCACGATGACCGGCGTGCTGGTCGTCGGCTCGCTCGCCGACGTCGCCGCCCGCTACGGCTTCCTGCTCGTCGGCTGGGACGCGGCGGCCGACTCGAAGTGGACGGTGATCGCGGTCGCGACGGTGCTGATCGGCGTGATGACGTGGGTCTGCGTGGTCGGCGCCGAGGCCGGCGCGCGGCTGCAGCGGGTGCTGATCTTCGGCCAGGTGCTGGGCCTGCTGCTGTTCGCCGGCGTCGCGCTGGTGAAGGTCTGGGCGGGCGGTGCGCCGCCGGCCTCGGTCCATCCGCAGGTGTCGTGGCTGTCGCCGTTCGCGGTCGACTCCTTCAGTGTCCTGACGATGGGGATGCTGACCGGCGTCTTCATCTACTGGGGCTGGGAGTCCGCCGTCAACCTGACCGAGGAGACGCGCGGCAGCGACAGCGGCTCCTCCGGCCGCGCGGGGGTCCTCAGCACCGTGATCCTGCTCGTCACCTACCTCGTCACGACGGTCGCCTGCGTCGCCTACGCCGGGCCGCAGCTGCTGACCAGATTCGCCGACGACGAGGCGATCTTCTCGACGCTCGCCGGCGACGTGCTCGGCTCGCCGCTCGACAAGCTGGTCGTGCTGGCGATCCTCGCCTCGGCGCTCGCCTCGACGCAGACGACGATCCTGCCGGCATCGCGCACGACGCTGTCGATGGCGCGCTCCGACGCGCTCCCGGCGGCGTTCGGCCGCGTCCACCCGCGCTTCCAGACGCCGCACGTCTCGACGATCGCGATCGGCGTCGTGGCGGCGCTCTGGTACGTCGGCGTCAGCGCCTTCTCGGAGAACTTCCTCTTCGACACGCTGACCGCGCTGGCGCTGATGATCGCCTTCTACTACGCGCTGACCGGCGTCGCGTGCGTGATCCACTACCGCCGCGAGCTGCGGCGCTCGGTCCGCAACCTCCTCTTCATGGGCGTCGGGCCGGCGATCGGCGCGGTCGTGCTCGGCTACCTGTGGGTGAAGGCGACGATCGACTACGCCGACCCGGAGACGTCCGCCACCGGCTCGGCGATCTTCGGGATCGGGCTGGCGACGGTGATCGGGATCGGCTTCCTGCTGCTCGGCTTCGCGCTGCTGGTCGTTTGGCGGCTCGGCGGCCACCCGCAGTTCTTCTCACGCGAGCGCTTCGAGGCGGTCGAGCCGCGGAGCGTCAGCGAATCAGGTTGATCTCGGGGTGGGTCGCCAGCAGCGTCTGGGTGAAGACGTAATTGACGACGCCTATCGAGAGGAAGACCATCACGATCGCCTGGTTGACGGCGCGGCCGACGCCGGCCGCGCCGCCGCTGACCGTCATCCCCTTGTAGCAGCAGATGATCGAGGTGACGCCGCCGAAGATCGTGCACTTGAGGACCGAGCCCCACAGGTCGGTCGTCGAGGAGGAGGTCCAGAAGGTCGCGAAGAACGGCTCGATGCGGGCGTGGTTGACCCACGTCGCTATCAGGCCGCCGGTGACGCCGAAGACTATGGCGAAGACGTCGAACAGCGCGGTGATCGCGATCAGCGCGAGGAAGCGCGGGACGACGAGGTTCTTGACCGGGTCGACGCCGAGCACCTGCAGCGCGTCCAGCTCCTCGCGGATCTTGCGCGCGCCGAGGTCGGCGGTGATCGCGGTGCCGGCGGCGCCGGCGACGACGATCGCGCAGATGAAGGGCGCGAACTCGCGCACGACGGCGAGCATGAAGAGGCCGCCCATGCGGTCGAGCGCGCCGAAGAGGGTGAGGAAGTTGGCGGCCTGCAGGCCCGGCGCCGCGTAGGCGACGCAGGCCATCGTGATCACGAGCGGGAAGAAGCAGACGCGCAGCGCGCGGATGCACTGGTCGACCAGCTCGTCGCCGTAGGGGTACGGCGGGCGGACGGCCGAGACGATCGTCTTGCCCGTCAGGATGACGATGTCGCCGACCTCTTCGAACGGGTCGCGCAGGCGCGGCCCGAGCAGCTGGCGCTTCTCTCTGACCTTCACCGACAACGCGGACATCGCACTCCTCCTTTCAGAGTGAACCTATCCGCTGGGTGAGCCGCGTGCGTCAGTTCAGCGGAAGAGCGCGTTCGCCTCGCGGTAGGTGAGCGTGCCGGCGACCATCAGCTCCGAGCTGCCGGTCTCCAGCACCTCCAGCGCGATCCGCCCGGCGAGGTCGAGCGCCGCCCGCACCGGCCCCGAGCCGACGCTCAGCCGCCGCACGCCGAGCCGCTCCAGCTCGTCCAGCGACGGCGTCGTGCGCGTCGCGAGCACGTTGACCGGCAGCGGCGTCGCGGCGACGAGCGCGGCCAGCTCGTCCGGCTCGCTCACGCCGGGAGCGAAGATCCCGTCGGCGCCGGCCTCCGCGTACGCGCGCGCTCGCGCGGCGATCAGCTCGCGCCGCTGCTCGGCCGGCCCGACGCCGAGCCAGGCCGCGTCGGTGCGGGCGTTGAGGAACAGCGGCACGCCGGCGTCCTCAGCGGCGGCGCGCGCCGCCCGCAGCCGCGCGCACTGGTCGTCGAGGTCGCGCAGCGCGGCGCCGCCCTCCGGCGCGGCGTCCTCGAGGTTGACGCCGACCGCGCCGGCCGCGATCACCGCCGCGACCGTCTCGCCGACCTCGGCCGGCGTCGCGCCGTAGCCGCTCTCGACGTCGGCCGTCAGCGGCAGCTCGGTCGCGGCCGCGATCCGCGCCGTCGCCTCGACCAGCTCGGCGCGCGTCAGCGCCTCCCCGTCGGGCCGGCCGAGCGCGTAGGCGATGCCGGCGCTGGTGGTGCCGATCGCGGCGCAGCCGGCCTGCTCGAAGACGCGCGCGCTGCCGGCGTCCCACGCGTTGAGGATCGCCAGCACGCCGGGTCCGCGATGGAGGGCGTGGAATCGCTGGGCCTGTCCTGTTCGCACCATCTTCGGGAGCGTATCGTCGCTGGTGAGCGAGCTTGCGCGCCGTCGCGACGAACCGCTCAAGTCCTGCTCTTGTATGACGATCATCGCGGTCATGAGCCTGCCCCTCGTCAGCGTCCTGGTCACCGTCCACGACGACGCCTCCCGCGTCGGCGCGACGCTCGACGACGTGCTCACGCAGGACTATCCGCAGGAGGCGATCGAGCTGATCGTCGTCGACGACGGCTCGCAGGACGCGACCGCCGACGTGCTCGACGAGTACCGCCAGATCTACCCGGGCCGGCTGCGCGTGCTGCGCCAGCCGCGCGGCGGCGCGTCGGCCGCGCTCGACCGCGCGCTGCGCGAGGCGCGCGGCGAGCTGCTCGCCCCGCTCGCCGCCGGCGACCGCTGGCCGCACGGCCGCGTCAGAGCGCAGGTCGCGCTGCTGGAACGCCGCCCCGAGGTCGGGCTCGTCTACTCGCGCATGCTGCCGCGCGACAACGCCCATGGCACGCCCGTCTGGCTGCCCGAGCTGGAGGTCGACCCGCCGCGCGGGCGCCCGGTCGGGCGGCTGCTGCGCGAGGAGATCGTCGCGCCCTCGTCGCTGCTGCTGCGCGCGACGCTGCTGGACCGGCTCACGCCGATCCCGAGCGAGATCCCGCGCGCCGGCTGGTGGCTGACCGTGAGAGCCGCGAAGGCGGGCGAGATCGAGTGGCTGCCGGAGACGCCCGACGGCGTCGTCGAGACGCTGCCGCACCCCGGCGACCGCGTCACGCGCCTGCGCGAGCAGCTGCTGTTCCAGCGCTGGTTCCTGCGCCGCACGACCTCCGAGTCGATGTTCCTCGACGAGCTCGGCGAGATCTGGCGCGCCTTCGCCGCGGGCGCGCGCAAGCTGCTGTCCGCCGCCGACGACCCGTTCGCCGAGCTGATCCCCGTCAGCGACGCCGACCGCGCCGACGCGCGCCGCCTGCTGGCCGATGCGCGCGAGGCGCTCAGCCGTGGCGACAGTCGTCCCGGGCTCGCGCTGGCCGCCCGCGCGGCCGCGACCGACCCCTTCTGCGACGCCGCTCGCACGCTGCTGGCGGAGGCGCTCGCGCGGCGGCCGAGACGGTCGCCGTCGGATCCGCTCGCCGGCGCCCGCCGCTTCGTCACGCTCGCCTTCGCCGACGAGCTGCTGGCCGACTGCTCGCTGCTGCAGGCGTACGTCCGCAGCTTCGACGGCCACGCCGACGCGACGCTGGCGATCGACGCGAGCGGGCTGACGCCGGCCGCCGCCGAGCTGAAGCTGAGCAGGCTCGTGCACGAGCACGGCCTCGACGGCGCCGAGGGCGCGCACCTGATCGCCGTGCTCGGCCCGATCGACGCGGCCGTGCGCGAGCGGCTGCCGTTCGGCGTCGACGCGCTGCTGACGGCGACGCCCCGCCCCGCCCCGGCGGCGCCCTCGTTCGCCGCCCGCGAGACGGCGGCGCTGCGCGCCTTCGCCGCGCGCCGCTCGGCCGCGTAACCGCCGTTTTCGCCCGCTCCAGGGCGGATACTGCTGGGACGATGCTGCAACCGACCTCGGACGCGACGCCCTCCAGCTTCGAGCTGGTGCGCCACTACTTTCACGCCGCCGCCGACCGGCTCGAACTGGGCGACGACCTGCGCGAGCTGCTGCTCAGCTCCTACCGCGAGGTGCAGGTGTCGCTGCCGCTGAAGCTGGCCGACGGCAGGCTGCACACGTTCCACGGCTACCGCGTCCAGCACAACGGCGCGCGCGGGCCGTTCAAGGGCGGGATGCGCTTCCACCCGCAGGTCGACCTCGACGAGTTCCGCGCGCTCGCGTCGCTGATGACGTGGAAGACGGCGATCGCCGGGATCCCGTTCGGCGGCGCCAAGGGCGGGATCGACTGCGACCCGAGAGCGCTGACGGCGGAGGAGCTGGAGCGGCTGACGCGCCAGTTCATGCGCCGCATCGACAAGGTCCTCGGGCCGACGCGCGACGTCCCCGCGCCCGACGTCAACACCAACGCGCAGGTGATGGCGTGGATGATGGACGAGTACGCGAAGGCGCACGGCTACACGCCCGCGATCGTGACCGGCAAGCCGATCGCGCTGGAGGGCTCGTTCGGGCGCGAGGAGGCGACCGCGCGCGGGCTCGTCTACCTCTTCAGGGAGGCGGCGCCGGCCGTCAACCTGCTGCCGCAGGAGGCGACCGTCGCGCTGCAGGGGTTCGGCAACGTCGGCTCGTGGGTCGCGCGGCTGCTCGGGCTGCTGGGGACGAGGGTGATCGCGGTCGCCGACGTCTCGGGCGCGATCCGCTGCGAGGGCGGCGTCGACGCGCTCGCGCTGGCGGCGCACGTCGCCGGCGGCGGCACGATCGCCGACTACGCGGCCGAGGGCGTCGAGCCGATCAGCGAGCAGGAGTTCCTCGCGACCCGCTGCGACGTCTTCATCCCGGCCGCGCTCGGCGGCGTGATCACCGCCGAGACCGCGCCGCTGCTCGACTGCAGGCTGGTGCTGGAGGCGGCCAACGGCCCGACGACGCCGGACGGCGACGCCGCGCTGCGCGAGGCCGGCGTCTTCGTCGTCCCGGACGTGATGGCGAACGCCGGCGGCGTCGTCGTCTCCTACTTCGAGTGGGTCCAGAACCTGCAGCACTTCCGCTGGGACGAGCGCGAGGTCAACGACAAGCTCGGCAGAGTGATGCGGCGCGCCTACCGCGAGGTCGCGACGCGCGCCGCCAAGCGCCCCGACGAGCCGCTGCGGATCGCCGCCTTCGAGGTCGGGATCGAGCGCGTCGTCGAGGCCGGGCGGCTGCGCGGCGACTTCTAGAACGAGCGTCCAGGAGGCGGGCGCAGCCGTCGAGCGGGCGGCGCCGGCGGCCGATGCGATCCGAGCCTGGTGGGCTCGGACGGCCCACTCAAGGAGGGCAAGGACGCGAAGGGCGGGGTGCCTCTGGCCGGGGGCGCCCCGCCCGAGCCTTTTGAGGGCGCGCGGCGGCGGCCGCGGCGCGCCGCGCAGCGTGCGGCGGCGTCAGTCGTCGAAGTCGAAGTCGCGCGGCGGTCTCTGCTCGAACCAGAGACGGTCGTGCTCGGGCGTCTCCTGGAGGAAGTCGGGCGTCTCCTCCAGCACGTCTTCGTCCGTGCCCTCGGCGGCGGCCGGCTGCTCGTCGCCGAACGGCTCGTCCTCGTCCTCGATCCGCCACTCGGTCGTCGGCTGGTGGACGATGTCGCTCTGGCGCGGGTCGACCGGCTCGTCATGGGCCGGGTCGCCGTGCGGCGGTGTCGCGGTCTCGGCGGCAGGCTCGGGGTGCACGCCGGGCTCGGTGTGCGGCGCCGGCTCGGCGCGCAGGCGGTCGCGCTCGTCGGCGGCGGGTTGCGCGGGCTCGTGCGGCGCGGTTGCGGGCGGCGCGGCGGGCGTGGCCGGTGCGGCCGGCGGCTGCGCGGCGGCGGGGCGCTCGTGCGGCGCGAGGATCTGCGTCTGCTCCTCGGGCGCGAAGGTCTCGGGCGCGTCGGCGGGCGGGGCGGCCGCGTGCGGCTCGACCGGCCTCTCGGCAGGCGGCGCGGGCGCCTCGTCGAGGTGCGTGTCAGCGGGCTCGTCGTGCACGGAATCCTGCACGGGAGCGGGCTCAGGCTCGCGGCGCACCGGGCCCAGCGCCTCCTGCTCGGCGCGGGCGACCTCGGCGGGATCGGCCCCACGTCGGCGCTTCAGCTCCAGGTGCTCGCGGATCGCGTCGTCCAGCAGACCCATGAGAATCCAATCCTACCCAGCCGGCGGTCGGAGGTGGCGCGATGCCGGCGCGCGCCTACTCGCGCTCGGCCGCGGCGGGGTCGGCGACAGGTGCGCGCTCGGTGCGGTTCTTGCCGCTGCGCTTGGCGACGTAGAGGGCGGCGTCGGCGGCCGCGACGAGCGCGTCCTTGCCGGCCGAGGCGGAGGCGGCGACGCCGATCGAGACGGTCACGCGCAGCGGCTCGCCGCCGTCGAGCGCGGGCACGACCAGCGCCGCGACCGACTCGCGCACGCGCTCGGCGATCGTGTACGCGCCGTCGAGGTCGGTCTGCGGCAGCGCGACCGCCATCTCCTCGCCGCCGTAGCGGGCCGGCTCGTCGATCTCGCGCGAGTTCTCCCGCAGCGCCGCGGCGACCGCCTTCAGCACGAGGTCGCCCTGCTGGTGGCCGTAGGTGTCGTTGACCTTCTTGAAGTCGTCGATGTCGAGCAGCAGCAGGCCGAGCGGCTGGCCGAAGCGGGCGGCGGCCGCGACCTCGGCGGCCATCACCTCCTGGAAGCGGCGGTGGTTGAAGAGCCCGGTCAGCTCGTCGGTGACCGCCTGCCGGGCGACCTGGTCGTGCAGCTCGACGTTCTCCAGCGAGATCCCGGTCTGCGCGGCGAGCGAGCCGACCAGCGCCAGCTCCTCCTCGTCGAAGGCGCGGTCGCGGCGGGCGACGGCGACGGTGCCGTGCGGCTCGGCGCCGTCGCGCGAGCGCGGGATCGGGCAGGCGAGCGCGTGGGTCTGGCCGGCTTGGGCCTGGGCGGGCGCGCCGGCCGCTCGGGCGCGCGCCTCGGCGGCGTCGAGCGCGGGCGCGAGCGCCTCGACCTCGCCGATCCGGACCGGCTCGCTGCCGACGGCGGAGGCGCGGCCGGCGCTCGCCTCGACCGCGTCGGCGATCGTCTCGGCGCCCAGCTCCAGCAGCGCACGCCGGTCGAGGTTGGAGGCGAACGTCTCGCCGACCCGCTGGATCGACTCGCGCAGGCGCGCGCGCTCGCGGTCCAGCTCGCCGATCCGCTGCTCCAGCTCGTGCGACATCTTGTTGAACTCGTCGCCGAGCTGGGCGAACTCGTCGCTGCCCTCGGTCGGGACCGCGGTCGAGAAGTCGCCCCCGCCGACGCGCTTGGCGGCGGCGAGGAAGCGCCCGATCTGCCCCTGCAGCTGGCGTGAGACGACGAGCGCGCCGGCGAACGCGAGCAGCAGGAAGCCGCCGAGCAGCGCGAACGCGAGCCGCCGGTTGCGCGCGACCGCGGCGTTGCTGCCGCCGGCGTCGGTGAGAACCGAGATCTCGTCTCTGCTGCCGCCGAAGTCCTCGGCGCTGAAGCCGGCGGCGACGTACTCGGTCCCGTCGAGCGCGATCCGGCCGCGGCGGGGGAGGTCGCCCGCGGCTGCGGGGAGCGAGCTTGCGAGCGTGCGGTCGCCGCGTCTGACGGCCGCCTCCACCCCGGGCGAGGCGACCAGCCGCACGAGGTCGGCGGCGGAGATGGTCGAGGCCTCGATCACCGCGAGCCGAGCCGCATCCGCCCCCGCGCCGCCTCTGACGGTCGCCTCGCCGGCGGCGACCGCGGTCGGATTGCCGAGCGCGACGAACGGTTGTCTCCCTGCCGCCCCGCTCCCCGCCCCCGCACCCGCGCCGCCTGAGGCCCCGCCCCGTCCCGCCCGCTCGATCACGACCCGTTCGAGCCCCTGCTGGCGCGTCAGCGTGCGCAGGCGCGTGCGCGCGAGCTGCCGGTCGCCCTCCCGGATCGCGTCGCTGAGGACCGGGTCCGCCCCCAGCCGCCGCGCATGCAGCCCGCCCTGCTCCGATGCGCGCTCGTAGACGGCGAGCGCCGACGTCACGTGCGCGCCCGCGCGCGCGTCGGCCTTGCCCTTCTCGCTGTCGGTCACCAGCCGCGCCACGACCACGCCGAGCGCCACCATCGGCACCACGACGAGCAACACGAAGAACACCGCCAGCCGCGTACGAAAGCTCATCCCGCCCCTTTGCACCTCCCGATGGAGCGAGGCTACCCACCGCAGGCGGCCGGCGCGCCCGCACCCACGACGCCTCCCCCGTCGCCAGCGGCTACACTACGCGGACCAGTGCGCCCACCTCCCAGGCGGGCGCGCGCATCACTGGGGCTATAGCTCAGCTGGGAGAGCGCCTGGATCGCACCCAGGAGGTCGCCGGTTCGAGCCCGGCTAGCTCCATCAGACCGAAACCCCCGTCACCACGGGGGTTTCGTCGTTCGTGGGCCAGGTTTGGATTACTAGGCACTGCCGGCCGGTACCGGCAGCGGGTACCAAATGGATCGCCCCCTAAGAGGCACCGGACGAGCCGGATCCGCCTAAGCCCGATACGGCCTCAGCCCCTTTGGCCGCGCCGCCCTGTCTGACAAACAGGTCGCCTGTGGTTTCACCGAAGAGACCTTCGAGCGTGTCGACCTCAAGAGCGAACTGGATGCGAAGCAGTGTGTCGAGCCGAACATCGAGCCTTCCCGCCTCGATGCGTCCCCAAGTTGTCCGGTCGATCCCTGCTCGCGAGGCTGCGGCAGATTGCGGCATAGATGCCGCGCTACGCAAGGCCCGCATACGAGCCGCAAGACGATCTCGCGCCTCTTGGAAAGTCTCGCTATCCGGCTTCTGCCTCCTCATTCTGTCCGGAGATGATCCTACGGTGGGAGCACCGTGGCAAGCACGAAAGGTGCGGCATAGATGCCGCATCCCAACACGAACGCAGCGTAAGGACGGCAGCCAAGCGCCCAGGAGTTCCGCTACATGCGGGAAAAACCGGACATATACGGACGCAAATACCGGTCATTGGAGAGTTCGCGAACGCACGCAATATGCGAGATCCGACGCTCCAAACGACCGGGTGCGGGTCTAGGAATACGTCAGCAGGCGCAGTTCGATCACCGGCCTTGACTCGAACGTACGTTCGTAGGAACGTAGCAGCCACCCTACCGAACAGGACCGAGACCGATGGCAGAGAGCAAGAACCAATACGGACGCAACTTCCGCGAAGCAATCGCACAGATCCAAAAGCTCCCTCCTAGCGAGCGCAGCGCGATGTCAAACCGTAAGGGCTCGGTGCAACCCAAGCCCGCGCCGCGCCCAAAGCCCGCTGCGTAGCCAACCAACGGTCTAGAAACCGACCGGAGGGGTGTCCATACTCCCTTCCCTTGTGCCCGCCGTCGCCGACAACCAGAACTGGCCCTCTCAGACTGAGCTGGTTATTGGCCTTGTCGGGCCCGTAGGCATCGACCTGGGCGAGGTCTTCGACGAACTCGCCCACGTGCTCTCCGCATTCGAGTACGAATGTCATGACATCCATCTGAGCGACCAGCTTCGGGCGCTTGACTGGGACCAGGAACTCGTCGAAAAGCCCGCCGACGAGCGCCTTTGGTCGTACATGACGGCAGGCAACCGGCTGCGCGAGCTTTGGGGTCGAGATGACGCGTTTGCCCTGCTGGCGATCAACGCGATCACCATCGAACGCCAGAAGGTCAGCGGCGATCGTGAAAGACCTCTTGAGCGTCATGCGTACGTCCTGCGCTCTCTGAAGCGCAAAGAAGAGGCGGATCGGCTGCGCGATGTCTATGGCAGTCGATTCGTGCAGCTTTCGCTGTACGCCCCTAAGGAGGCTCGGCTCGCGCACCTCCGAGACCGGATACAGAAGTCACGAGTCCATCCGCAGCCCAGCACGCCCGTCTACTCAGCCGAGCAACTCGTTCAGCGAGATGAAAACGAGTCGACCGATCACGGGCAGCAGGTCCGTGGCCTCTTTCACGAAGGCGACTTCTTCGTAGACGTTCGTCGGGATCTCGGCAAAGAGATCACACGCATCGTGGAACTTCTTTTCGGACACCCGAACAGGACACCCACGCGTGACGAAGCCGGCATGTTCCACGCAGTTGCCGCCTCGCGACGTTCGGCCGAACTCGGTCGCCAGGTCGGCGCTGCCATCTGCACGCACGACGGCTCGGTAATCGCTGTGGGGACGAACGAAGTCCCACGCGCCGGCGGCGGCGCGTACTGGGAAGGCGATGTACCGGACGGGCGCGAGTTCACCAAGGGCCACGACACGAACGACCTCCGCAAAGCCAAAATCGCCCAAGATCTGGTCGACCAGCTTGTCGAAGACAAGCTCATAGCCGACGACGCGCGAGCCAGACTGACGGCGATCATCGCTACCTCGGCAATCGATGATCTCATCGAGTTTGTTCGCGCGGTCCATGCAGAGATGGCGGCTATCACCGACGCTGCGCGCCGCGGGATCAGCGTCGAGAACACCGTCCTGTACGTCACGACCTTCCCGTGCCACCACTGCGCTCGACACATCGTTGCGGCGGGAGTCAGACGTGTCGTATATGTCGCTCCCTATGCCAAGAGCCTCGCGGGCGAGTTGCACGGCGACGCCATCTGCGTCGATCCCGAAACTCATGATCCAGAGCGTCGCGAGATCACCTTCGAGCCGTTTGTTGGCGTCGGCCCATCGCGCTTCCTCACCCTGTTCGAAATGCCAGACCGCAAAGACCGAACGACCGGCGAGGTGCTTCCGTTCGAGCCCGCCAACGCGGTGCCCCGCATCGACGAGATCGAACCGCTCGACATGCTGGCAGAGACACAGCCTTACGTGAAGCGCGAGCGGCGCGCGTTCGAACTTCTGGAGCGCGTCTTCGAGCAAGAGGAGGCGCCTCGCTTTGTGGAAGACGACGACGCGGAACGAGTCCTTCCGGATTAGCAGCGCCTTCGAGTAAGCACCTACTCACCGACGATACGCGTTCGCGCTCTGCGCGCCCGATGAGAAGACCTATCGCGTCAGCTTCTGAAGCTGCCGCTCGTACTCGACCATCAGCTCGCTTACCGAGACACCGAGTCCTGCTGCGACGCCGACGAGGATGTCGAAGCCGACTGACGTGTCGCCGCTCTCGGTCCGCTTGGTCGAGTTGTGGCTGAGGTTGCCCGCCGTGTCGACTCTCTCTTGCGTGAGGTCGCGTTCGACGCGCAGAACGCGGACCGCCGTGGCGAGCGCTCTGCGATGTGTGGTGCGGCTGTCGGGCACACCAGAAGCCTGGAAGGCGAATAGCGCCCCGTCCACACGTAATAACGTCCGCTAGAGACTAAATATGATACTTTCAAGCCTGTTGGGGGCACCTGGCGGCCTTGAAAGGCACTTATGGCGAAAGTGAGAGGGACGAAGATCGCGGATGTCGCAGACTGGTCCGAGTCCGACATCCACCTGGCATTCGGACTGGCGGTTCGGGTGAGGCGCGCTCGGCTCGGGCTGAGCCAAGAGGCGCTCGGCTTCGGTGCCGGAATGCACCGCAACTACGTCGGATACGTCGAACGCGGAGAAGTCAATCCGACCCTCTTCACGATGTCGCGCCTCGCCGACGCCCTCGGGATTACGTTGGCCGAGCTTCTCGCGGAGGCAGACGCACGTCTGGCGGATCACGAGACCCTCGACCGCCGTCGGGAGAAGCAACAGCGGCGACGGAAGCTGTCGAGAGTCGCGGGGCACGCGGTCGCCGAGCAGGAGCGTAAGCGGCGCGGCGGTCCGGCCTGGGGCAGCCTGTAGCCCCTCTGCCATGCACACGACAACCGTCAGGTTCCCGGTAGGCACGTGGTCGCTCTTGAAGGAACGCTGCGGCGAGGAAGGTGTCGCGACGGCGCAGTACATCCGTGAGGCGACGACAGCACGTCTGCTCAACCATCCTGTGCGCTCCGATGAGAGGATCGCGCAGGAGCTTCAGCAGTTGTCGGAGCGCGTCGTCTTGATGGAGCGTGCGCTGCGGCGCCACCTGCTGACCGGTCGCTGATGTCGAGAGCCATAACGCTGCGACTGAGCGACGAGCTGGCCAATGACGTGAGGCTTGCTGCGCGCCTGGACGGCGTCAGCGGTGCGGCGTTGCTTCGCAAGGCGATCGAGATCTACGTGCAGTCCCGGCTCAGCGCCCCCGGCACACGCACTCGGCTGGCTGCGATGCAGACAGCCGAGCGTCAGCGGCTGCGCCCGCACGACGCGTAGCGGAGCGCCCGCTCGCGGCGTCCCGCCGTGGGCGTCCATAGGCATCCGTGCATCTGGTGTATGACTGCCTTTCGGCCCCCATTGGGGGCTGTACTGCGTGTGAGCTGAGCGCGGCGCGCTGGCTCGGCGCGACGCCGGCCTGCGGTGTCGTCAGACGCCGCTCGGCGGGGCACTTCGTCGGCGAGCTTAGCCGGCGTGACGGCCGCTCGGCTCGACGCCGGAGGCGTCGGCCGGCGGTCGTCGACGGCGGCGGCTGCGTTCTTTGCTGCGCGGGTGAGAACTGTCTAGCGGGCCCGATCGGCTTCCGTTCGGAGATGCCCCGCGACGGCTGGGGGACCACTTTTCTCGCGGATTCCGCTGTAGGGGGTAATGCAGCTCGCGCCCGCTCCGACAGCTCCGCAACCTGACGCCCCCAATCGCGCCCGTGACGAGGTCGGCGGGCCACGCCTTCCTTGATGCCCTTGTAGGGATGAGATGCCGCTCTCGACCCGCGCCTCGTGGCTCGCCAGCTCACCGACCGCTTTCCCCGCCGCGGTGAAGATCGTCCCCACGAGCGACACAGCCGTAGACGGGATCTACGTCGCGCGAGAGCCGCGCCGAAATTTCTTTGGCCGAGCGGTGAAGACGTTCTCCGCTGATGACACAGGAGGAAGCATGCAAGCTCTCTCCTCCTCGGGCTCACTGCCGGCGACAGCCGGCGCAACCACTCCCACGTCGGTCTCTCTTGAGGTCGGCGAGGGCGTTGCCGGGATGGCTGGCATGGACGCCTGTTTCCGACCGATCGCTGCTGTTCGGCCGCGTGGTCCGCCGTGCCGGGCGCCCTCTCGATTGGGGGGTACGAGCGGGCGGCTTGTTGCGACATCGCGCAACGGCTGCTCTGAGGCGGACGCGGCGACCCGATCCAGAGGGGTGCTTTTCGCCGCGTTTGCGACATGGCGGTAAGCGACTGGCGGGCCCCGGACGGCGCGCCAGAAAGGAACCAGGATGGGTGGAAGACAACAACAAACAGGCGCAAACGCAGGCCGAGTTCTCGGGTTTCTGGCGTTCTTGGTCGGGCTGGTGGTCGTGGGGATCGGCTTCGTCGAGTTCCTCGTGTTCTCGTGGGGGCTGCTGCAGCTCGACTTGCGGCTGCTGGCGCCGGGCGACATCTGGTCAGGAATATGGGCGCTCTGGCTGCAAGGAGCCCGCAGAGAGCCGTTGGACGTCACGGCGGCGCTGAGGGTCGAACCAGGCATTGTGCCGCCGCGCTCGGCCGCGATCATGCTCGGCTCGATCGGCCTGGCGGTCGTGGGCGCGCTGGCCACGACGGTGCTGCTGCGCGTTGACCGTTGGCGGTCGCGCTCGCAGCTCGACGTGGGACCGCTGAGCCTGAAGCGCGCGGTCCGGCAGCGCTCATGGGCCAAGCCGCGCGATCTGCTGCATCTCCAACCGCGTGTGCGGTCGCGGACGGGCCCGATCCGCAGACGGAGCAACCGGTTGCTGCGGGTGCTGCTGTGGGAGAGACGAACGCCGGAAGATGCCGGCGGCGACTCGTGGAACCTCGGCAGATTCCTCGGTGCCGAGCTGCGGTCGGGCCGGGGCATGCACGCGCTGGTGCTGGCGATGACCGGCGCGGGCAAGACGCTGCGCTGCTGCGCGACCGCCGTCATCGAGCACATGGGCGCCCAGGTCGCCGTGTCGAGCAAGATCGACCTGCTGTTGCAGACGGTCTGGTCGCGAAGACGGCTGGGGCTGCCGTTCGCGGTCTTCGCGCCGTTCACCGACGTGTCGCGCTTCGGTCTGGTGCCGGTCTGCTGGTCCCCGCTGGCGGCCTGCCGCGAGTGGAGCGAGGCGCTGCTGACCGCACGCGCGCTGCACGACGCCGACCCGTCCGCCTCGGCGGCCTCGTCGGGCTCTGACGGGGCGCGGTTCTACAACGCCGACGCGGTGCAGCAGCTTCTGCCGCCGCTGCTGCACTCGGCCGCGCTCTCAGAGCTGGGGATGGCCGACGTGCTGCGCTGGACGCGCAGCGGCGTCAACGGGCTCGACGAGCCGCGCGAGCTGCTGGAGGAGCACGGCGCTTGGGAGGCGGCGCGGCTGCTTGCCGGCGTTCAGGAGATGGACGGCCGGCAGCGGTCGCTGCTGATGTCCTCCGCCGCGCATCTGGTGGCCGTCTATCGCCACCCCGCCGTGCAGGCGATCGATCGTTCGGGGCTCGACCCCGGCCTGCTGATCAGAGATCGCGGGACGCTCTACATCGTCGTCCCCGAGCACATGCAGGAGGAGATGGCGCCGCTGGTTGGCGCCCTGCTGGGCGAGCTGCTGCGTCGCTGCGAAGCCCGCTCGCACGAGGTCACCGACCCGGGCCGGCTGCCGCTGGTCAAGCTGGTCTGCGACGAGGCGGCGAGCCTGACGCCGCTTCAGTCGTTGCCCAAGCAGCTCGCCGTCGGTCGCGGCCACGGTGTGCGCTGGATGCTGGTCTATCAGTCGTGGGCGCAGGTCAAGGCCCGCTACGGCATCGAGGCCGACACGATCCTCAACAACACCGGCGTCAAGCTCGTGATGGGGCCGGTGCACGATCGCAGCACGCGGGAGGAGCTGGTGGCGATGCTTGGCGAGGAGCCGGTTGCAACCCGCTCGCATACCTCTCGCGGCTGGGGCAGCGACAGCAGCGTCACGCGCGGGCAGGAGTACCGACCCAAGCTCTCGACCGACGACCTCGCGCGGCTGGACGAGGGGTCGGCGCTCCTGGTGCACGGCAGCGACCCGCGCGCGACGGTCAAGCTCCCGTTCTGGTGGAACTGGTTCAACCGCCGTGCCAAATCGCCCGAGGTGGTCGTTGAGGCGATGGAGGCCAAGGGCGGGGGTGAGCGGCCGTGATGACGGCCGCGAGCATCCGCGCCTCGCGCGGCGACTACGCCGGCTACCTGCATGACCGCACGGTCGCGCCGGAGCTGGGCGACTACTACCTCGGCCGGGACGGGCTCCCGGCCGAGGCGCCGGGCCGCTGGATCGGGGAGGCCGACGCGCTCGCGCGCGTCGGCCTCCCGGCCGGCCCCGTCGCGCCCGACGACCTCCGGGCGATGATGGCTGGGCACCGTCCGGGCCACCCCGAGGCGTTCCTTCGGGCGGCAGGGCCGGACGGCACACGGGCAGGCGGGATCGACATCACCTTCTCGGCGCCCAAGAGCGTGTCGGTGGCCTGGGCGATGGGCGATGCGACCGCGCGGGCCGCGATCGAGCAGGCACACCACGACGCCGTGCAGCGAGCTGTCATCTACCTCGGCAAGAGTGTCGAGCTGACGGCCCGCTGGGACCCCGAGCAGGGCATGTCAGTGCCGGCACTGGCCGCGCACCTGCACGCGGCCGAGTTCACGCACACGACCGCGCGCGGAGTTGGTGAGGCGGCGCCTGATCCTCAGCTGCATTCCCACGTCGTCATCACCTCCGTCGAGCGAGAGGACGGCAGAGTTGCGGCGGTTCGATCACGGCCGATGATGCGGGCCGCGCGGGAGGGCGGGGCGATGTACCGCGCTGCGCTCGCCCACGAGTTGCGCCAGCAGGGATACGTCATCGAGCCGGCCGGCGACGACGGCCGCTACTTCCGCCTGGCCAACATCGACCCGCAGGTCGAGCAGGCATTCTCCAAGCGCACCGTCGAGGTGCAGCACGCCGCACGCGCGTTCCGGGCCGAGCACGGCCGTGCACCCGAGCGCGGCGAGCTGCGCGCGCTCGCGGTCAAGACGCGCTCGGCAAAGGCGCCGCACACCCGCCACGAGCTCGACGCGAGCTGGCGCGCGACCGCCGCCGTCAACGGCCTCGAGCGTCCGCCGGCGCCCGAGCTGCGCGCCCCCGAACCTGTGACGTTGCCGGTCGATGGGGAAGGATGGGCGCTCGCGGTCGAGCGCGAGACGACCGCTGACCGTGCCGTCTTCGACTCGGCATTGCTGCGGACGGTTGCGCTGGAGCAGGCCGCCGGCCACGGGCTCGATCCCGACGCCGCGCTCGCCGGCGCCGATCGCCTCCGCGACGAGGGTCGCGTGCTGGAGCTGGCCGACGGTCGTCTCACGACCTCGCGCGTGCGGGAGGCGGAGCAGACGATCTCCGACAGCCTTGCGGCGATGGCGGCCGACCCCGGCCGCGTCATCGACGCCGCCGCGCGTGAGGCCGGGATCGCCGCGGTCGAGCGCCGTATCGGCGCGGAGCTGTCGGCCGAGCAGCGGGCGGCGATCGACACGGTCACCGCCCCCAGCCGCGCCGCCGTCCTCATCGGCCCGGCCGGCACCGGCAAGGGCGTCGTCATCGACGCCGCCGCCCACGCCGAGCGCACTGCCGGCCGCGAGGTCTACGGCGTCGCGGTCGCCGGCCGCACCGCGCAGCGGCTCGGCGAGAGCGCACCGTCGCTGGCCGGCAGGGTGAAGACGATCGACGGGTTCGTGAACGCCGTCGAGCGCGGCCGGCTGCCGCTCGACGCCAACACGACCGTCTACGTCGACGAGGCCGGCATGGGCGACACCGACCGCCTTCACCGACTGACCGAGCTGGTGAGCGAGCGCGGCGGGGCGCTGGTGGCGATCGGCGACGGCCGTCAGCTCTCCTCGATCGGCGCAGGCGGCATGTTCGACCGCCTCGCCACCGAGCTGCCCGCCGCCGAGCTGCGCACCGTCCACCGCACCAATGACCCCGCCGAGCAGGACGCCTGGCACGCGCTCCGCAGCTGCGAGGCGCGCGCGGCGCTGGCCTTCTACCGGGAGCGTGGCGCCGTCCACCTGGCCGACACGCGCGATGACGCGATCGAGCAGGCAGCCCGCGCCTACGACCGCCACGCCGCCGAGCACGGCCACGCGCAGGTGGCGCTGATGTCGGACGCCAGCAACGTCGAGATCGACCACCTCAACCTCCGCGTTCAAGCGCTCCGTCGCCAACGCGAGGAGCTGTCCCCCGAGCACGTCGAGCACCCCGACGGCTACCCGCTGCATGCCGGTGACCGCGTCATCTGGACGCGGCCGATGCCGGTGCGCAGCGGACCGCGCGTCGAGAACGGCCAGCGCGGCGAGATCGTGGACCTCGGAACCGACCGACTCGCGGTCCAGCTTGACAGCGGCGATCGCGTCGTCACCCTCGACACCGACCGTCTCGACGCCGTCAGGCTCGGCTACGCAACGCACGTCGTGCGCGAGCAGGGCGCGACCGTCGAGCGCTCGGTCGTCGTGACGGGCGGCTGGCAGACCTCCGCCGAGACGGCCTATGTCGAGGCGACGCGCGGCGGCGTCGAGTGGCACGTCGGCCGCGACGACCTCGACGGCCACGACGACGCCGGTCGCCTCGACCACCTGGCCGAGCGGATGAACGTCAGCCGCGCGCAGGAACCCTCGCTGACCGTCGAACTGCACGACCCCCGCCGCCTGCCTGACGACCCCCTCGACGCGTTCAGCGTCGAACGCCTGCAACCGGTCGCTATCACCGACCTCGCGCCGGAGCACGGGCACGACCTGGCGGTCGAGCGATGACCGGCCACAGACGCCCGGCCCGCGTGCAGGTGACTCTCAGAGACAGCGAGCGCGACGAACTCGCCGCCCTCGCCGCCGAGCGCAACGAGCCGGAGGCGACCACCGCCGCCCGGCTCATCCGAGCCGGTCTGTTCGACCGAGGCGCCTCCCTCGCGGCTGTCGTGCGCAGACGCGCCGCGTCCGGCTGCGGCAACAAAGAAGGCCACGGCACCGGCGCGGCCGACTGGCTCCCGCCCGAACGCCACGCCGCCGCGATCGACGCACTGCGCAACCGCTACCCGCAGAAACTCAGACACCTCCGCGCCGACGCGCTCGACCTGCCGGAGATCGCCGAGCAGGCCGCCGCGCTCGCCGTATGGCGCGAGGCGATCGACAGAGGCGCGCACGCCGACCCACGCATCGAACTCGCCTTCGGCAACTCGCTGCAGAGCTTCGCCAACTTGCTCCAGACCACTTCCCGCCGCCACCGCTAACCGCACAGAGGACGGATCCAAATGTCAACTAACTCCACCGCCGGCGAACCACCCCGCCCACGTCTCACCCGCGCCGACGTGATGACAGCCAGAGAAGTCGCTGAAGTGCTCAGCCTGCCGCTCTCCACGGTCTACGAGTTGGCTCGTCGCGGCGAGCTGCCTTCGTCCCGACTCGGCCGCGCCGTGCGGTTTCTGCGTGATGACGTTGAGGATCGTCTGCGGGTTCGCAGTGACTAGACGGAGGTTGGCGCGTCAGACCCTGCGATCGAGACGGCAGCGAGTCGCCCGTATTGACGCGCAGACTCTTGCTCAAGACGAAGTGCAGCCTTCACGTCTTCCAAGTCGACGTCTCCAGCCACCAGGCCACTTCGCATGTCCTCCCAATCTGAGGTCGAGAAGAGGTCCGCGCGAATCTCAAGTTTGACGCTGTCCCAGCCATTGAGGGCCCGCCAAGGATCGATCACTTGGGTATTGAACTGGTCGAAGAAATGCTCCCGCAGATTGGAGAGCGCGATGCGTGACCGAAGGATGCGGTCCGCAGCGAAGTACGCCGTGATGCCCGTTATCCATGGAAACCACTCCGCTTCATCCGTCCCGGGATAGAAGAGCTGATCCTTGATCCGGGCGGAGACCGTCTGTCGTGTTTCGAGGGCGCCGGCATAGGCCCCTGCTCTGGCGCGGGCGATAGGGAGAAACGTCTCGTCCGGGAACGCCCCCGCATGGCCCGACCGCAGAGTGCGGTCAGAGCTTCGATCAGCTTCACGGCCCAATGCCAGCGCAGCTTGCGCGGGAGAGCGTCCACCGGGCGTGTCGAACGGCCATGTAAGCCGCGCGATCTCGTTGGCGGGTATCTCCGCTATCTGCTCCGCCATCTGGTCCACGACCGTAAGACCGGAGCCGTCGAACGCGCGCCGGCTCACGAACTGCTCGAAAGGGGCGTCCTTGCCGCCGCGGCGACGGAGCATCGTCTCCGGAGACAGCCACGTCACGGTCGCCAGGTCGTACGTGCCGGTGGGGCCTCTGAGGAATTCGAGTCGTAAGTAGATCTCGCCGAACTCGATGAGCTGTTCGACATACTGACGCAGCTCCATCGCAAGGTTCGGCATGTTCCAAAGGCCCTGCCGACGGCGTCGCGAAAGCAGCACATCCCAGGCGTACTCGCCCTGGGCTGGAACGTCAGCGCGGACACCAAGAATTCCTTCGTCTATCTCGGGTACCACAGTCCCGGCAACGCCACGCGCCGAGACGAAGATGTCGAGATCGGCGTGTGAAGAACCAATCGCGCGGTCGAGTCCCAGTGCGAATGCCGCATAACGATCGCGCCCGTAGAAGACGCCTCTGGCCCTTCTCTTACGCATCGCCGATCCTTTGCAGGTATACCTGCGAAAGAACCTCAGCCAGGCGTCTCCGGTCGCTTGCTCGTCGAGCTGCAACCGCCATGACGAGATGTCTTACGCACTCGTCGGGTCCAAACAGCAGTTCGGCCTGTGCGATCAAGCTCGATGGATGGTCCTTTTCGAGCATGTATCCATGACTGCCAGGTTTCGGCCGTTCCGGAAGTGCTTGGACGGCTTGCGTCAGGGGCTGCATCCACTGGTAATACACGACCATCGGAAGCATGAGATCGACCATCCACCCATGATTCTCCACGGCCTCCGCTAGACCATCGATTCTGGCAAACGGCACGTCGATAGTCCGACCAACTTCGATGACTTGGTCTCTCCGGTTGTGCAGCTCCGCCCAGCCATACACCGTTGCCGCCGTAACCAGCCCATCGAACGTGAGCCTGATCGCTTGCTGCTCATCCGACTCTCGCAACCGAGCCAAGACATATCCGCCCATTGCTGTGCGCAACAGTGCGTATGCGCCTTCCCATTCTTGTTGAGCTGCAAGCACCCGAGCCGCTCGGCCGGCGTCTTCGCGCAAGTCCTTTGCGTTCTCGGGGCTCGATCTATCGATGACGTGGAGGACCCTCTTAGCCACGTCTCTCATCTCGCCCAGCGTGAACCCATAGTGCGCAATGCGGAGGATGCAACGCAGCGACATGCGGGCTACGACATAGGACTGCTCGCTTCTCTCGTGCAGGGCAGCCGCCAACTGCGCGTCGCAGAAGTTGATCGCCCGCCGCAACGACTCTTCTTGCAGACGTCTCAGCCGCGGCGCGCGCCAACCCTCAACTTCCTCTGCCATCTGATTGCGAGGGGTGATGATCTCGTCGCAGATCGCTCGTTCGCGGCGGATCGCCAGACCGATCCGCGCAGCGTCATCCTGGGCATCCCAGGGAAGGCTGTCGAGCGCGGCATCGCGGCGCCAGGGCTCCTTAGCGACGATCTCTTTCGCCGACACGTGCCAACCGCGACCGATCGCCTCAACGAGCAACCACGGCAGCGTCATGAACTGCTCGGTGACCTTGCGATCGGTTCGCATCCTTGCATGCACCCCGGCAGCTTCTGCCTCGGCGAAGATAAGGTCGACAACTTCTGGATCCTCGTGGAGCCAGGCGTACTGAAGCGACTCCGACCACAGTCCGATCAGGCTTTGGGCAACTCTCGACGCGTCCAGGACTCTGGCGACAAGGACCGGCCGAACGATAGCCAGGACCTTTCTCTCAAACCAAAGGTGATCGGCGACGCTCGTGGTCGGATCCATCAGGCCCTGCGCAAGAATGGCTTCATCGACATCGACGCCGACGTTTGATTCAAGTCGCTGGTCGTAGCGCTCGAAGAAAAGGCTCTGCCGACTGAAGCCCGATTTCAGACGCACGTAGGCCGACAGCATGGTGCGCATCTCATCGAGGCACGCGGCCACATCCTCGGAATCTCCGCTCTCCAACAGACGGCCGAGCATCTCATCGAAGATCTGCAAATCACCCGCGATAACCCGCCGGCTGTAGTCCTCGACGGACCGTCCGGCATTCGGTCGTCGGGCTCGAAAGATCTCCCCGATGATTTCGCTGCGGAGGCTGATCGCAATGTTGTGCGGCAGGTACCCGAGCAGCCCCGCCTGGCGATAGGTAATGAGCGACAGCACCGCGACGGTGCAAATCGACAGCGCCATCGCAGCCGAGATGTACGGCGAGTACCCGGCGATCTCCAGGAGCGCGAGTACCCAAAGCGAGAAGGCGAATCCGAGGGCGAGCAGCCGAACGACAGCCGCGCTCATACGCTCACGCAGCAGAAAGGAGACGATGCTTGTACTTCGGTAGCGATCTGCCGTCATCTGCCAGGCGATCAAGCTGATCGACAGGATCAAACCCAGCACAGTTGCTGTGCCGCCAGCAGCGGCTGCGAGCAGGTTGCGGAGAGTCTCTACGCTGGGCAACGAGAACGTCGACCGAAGCCATTCCTCAACGCCGAGCCAGTCGACGATGCGCCCGCCGTATCTCTGGACGACGAGATCCAGCGCAAATCCAAGCGCGATAAGGAACGCCAGCTGGAACAGAAGCCAACGTTGCGGCCCGAGGAGAGTCAGAACCGTACGGGCAGGCTTTGCGCGGTCGGGAACCCGCGCCCTCGCGATCCGAATGCGCTCTCGCCAACCAACGATGCCGAGATATGCTCGACCAAGTCGCCGCCCGACCCAAAGTTGCTGCCTGCTCAGTGGGATGGCGCTGTCCGGCTCGGGGTTGCGGAGCAGCCGGAACCAGCGAAACGGTCGCCGGAACCGGATCGCGCGTAGTTGAAATCGCCACCACAGTCGGGACCGGCGCGTGAGGCGGCGCACTCGGTGCGGTCTCACATCCTCGCTGCCACCATCGCCGGGGTCTGTCGCGGGACGAGACATAGTCGAAAACTAGGGGTCGACGATGCCTTCGCGTCGCACTTCCTTTCCTGAGAATGGGCCTGACTCGGCACCAAACGCCGCATTGACCGCCACGATCGCGGCCGGATCGATCTTGCTGTGCAGATAGCGGTTCGTCGTGCGCAGTTCGGCGTGGCCGAGCACGTCGCGCACGGTTAC
This sequence comes from Conexibacter sp. CPCC 205762, assembly GCF_030646155.1. Classification (GTDB taxonomy): domain Bacteria; phylum Actinomycetota; class Thermoleophilia; order Solirubrobacterales; family Solirubrobacteraceae; genus Conexibacter. Next base: position 52,038 of record NZ_JAUTDN010000024.1, on the reverse strand, counting down.
GAGCGGCAGCGTGCGAGCGAGCACCGAGCCGGCCGCATGGCGCAGCCCGTGAAGCTTGATCGGGCGGAGGCCGGCGGCTGCGGTCGCGCGCTTGTACCGGCGGCGGATCGCTGAGGGATCGAGGCGGTCTCCGAAGCGATTGCAGAAGACGTAGTCGTCTGGGTCCGTGAAGTCGCCGCGCTGGCCGAGGCGGGCGAGCGCTTCGGCCCCGGGACGCGGGAGCGGCACCTGTCGGCCGCGTCTTCCCTTTGGCAGCTTCTCGACGCCGGCGCTCACGGCTCTTTCGACGTCGAGTACCGCGCCTGAAAGATCCGGAAGGAAATGGATGTGCCGCCACCTCAGCGCGATCACTTCCCCGAGGCGCATGCCGCTGTAGAACTTCACGCGGAAGAGATCGCCGTCTTGGTGATTCTCGAGGCGACGGGCCTGCTGCTCGTCGTCGCTGAGCAACGCAGGGCGCCCTCTGTAGTTCGGCATCGCCGAGCGATGTTCGCCGCGCTCGCACGCCCGCGCGAGCGCCTCGACCTCCTCAACCTCGTAGTGGTCGAGCGGCGGCGGGGGCGGCTGGTAGCGCTTGTCCGTGCCGGCGGCCGGATTGGACGCGAGCGCGTAGGTGTCAGGCTTCATCGCATAGGTGAAGACCGCATGGAGGAGCGAGCGATGCTCGTTCACGTTGCGCGCCGACAGCCCTTCGCTATCGAGGTCGCGAAGGAACTGCGCGACCTCGCGTGGCGTGATCTCGTCGTGAGGCCGATCACCGAAGCGCGCCATGACGCGGCCCTTGACGGTGCCTCTGCCACGCTTGTACGGCTCTCCCGGCTCGCGCAGCAGCAACGCATCGTTGGCCAGCGTGGAAGGGGCGCCGCCCTTCACGTCCCGCTTCCATTCCAACCACTCGTGCGCGACTCTCCGGAACGTAGGGATGCCGGCTCGCGCAGCAGCTTCGACCGCGGCCTGGTGCTCGCGATAGACGGCTGCGACCATCTCGGCCGCGGCAGCATGGGCGGTGCGCTCGTCGAGCCAGCCGTCTCTTGGGCGCCCTCTTCTCCGCGTCCAGCCGCCAGCGCCGTCCGGGGAGATCCAAGCCCTACCGAGCCGGCGCTTGATCTGCCTGCCGCCGGCGGCACGCCACTTCGCCTCAAAGAACGGCGTTCCGTCCTTGGCGGTTCGCACCAGCACTGCGGGTGTTGGAGCCTCGGCCACCGGTCAGAGGGTACCACCCGTCTGTGCGAGGGTACCGCTCCTGCTCACGGGTACCACTACGGGTACCGAACCCACGTATTGCCCTCAGACATGGCGATATGGACCGGTTATTCCGCTCGAACCTAGACGAACCAGTAGACGTATAACTGGATCTCACCCAGGAGGTCGCCGGTTCGAGCCCGGCTAGCTCCACTCCAACGAAACCCCTGCTAGCGCGGGGGTTTCGTGGTTTCGGGAATCGCCGTGGATCGGCAGTGATTCGCGGTGATTTCAGGCACTAGTGCCTTTATTCCGGCCGATTGCCGCCGATGCCCTTGGATTCGGCCCGATTGGGCTGGGTGACGGCGCCGGCCAGAGCTATCGTGGCCGCCCGTCCACAAGGTGGCCCCGGCGGTGCTGAAGACACCCCGGGGCCTGGCACCGAAGGCTCTAGGCCCTCGGTAACGCGACGTGCTGCGCGCCGCGGCCATCGCGGAGCTGGGCGAGATCGACACGATCTATCTCGCCCTGACCAACACCGACTTCGCTGCGGCCCGCAGGCGGCGCGGTCACTTCGAGCCGTTCATGCGATTGCTCGACGACCTCGGCTGGGAGCCCGACGACGACCGCACGAGCTTCGAGATCACGATGCCCGAGGGTCCACCTCGCACAGCTCGCCGACAGGTTGAGCAAGGAGGCCCTCGCGCGCCTCGACGGCCTCGCGGCCACGCTGGCTCGCCGTCGCTGCGCGGACCGTTGGGCGTGTGGTTCCGCAGTCGTCTGTAGCGGCGGAGCTTCGCCAGCAGCGCCTCGACGGGCATCGTGCCGCGGTCGAGCTCGGCCGCCGGTGCCGCATCGACCGCAGCGACGTCGTCGCGGCCGTCAACGAGCTGGTCGGGCAGGGCTCCGTCGACCGGGCGCCCGACCCCGACCACGGACGGCGCAACCGCGTGACCCTCACGAGAGGCGGGTCCGGCAGCTGCGCCGCCTCGACAGCGTGCTCGAACAGGTCCAGGACGATCTGCTCGAGCCGCTGTCAGCCAGGGATCGCCAGACGCTGACCCGCCTGCTCAGCCGCGTCCTCGCCCAGCACGAACCGGAGTGACCGCCACGCTCACGCGCGCGGGCGCCCCCTCGCCGCTCCCCTCGTGATCCTGACCGTCACCGTGCGGCTGGTGCGCCTGCCGCCGGCGGTCGTCGTCAGCGCGATCCGCACGACCGCGCGGCGGCCCGCGAGTCGTCTGGCGGCGGCCTTCGTCAGCTGCACGCGCACGATCGCGCGGCGACCTGCGGCGACACGCTGCGGAGCGATGACCCGCACCGCGTAGCGCCTGCCGCCGATCGTCACACGGGCCTGTCTCGGCGTGCCGAGGCGGCAGCCCCCGGACGCGGCGGCCGGGCAGACGACGGTCGCGACAGTCGCGAACCGGCGCGGATCGACCAACGTCGTGGCCGCCGCGGAGACGACGCGCGGCGTGGCTGCGGCTGCCCTCGGCGCGGGTGCCGGGGTGGGCGTGGGCGTCGGACCCGGCCCGGGGACCGGCGTCGGCACCGGGGGCGTCGGCTGCCTGGGGCCCGGGTCGGGCAAGGGGTCGGGCGTCGGATCGGGGCCCGGCTCGGGATCGGGCTGCGGCGCCCCGAGTCTCGGCGCCAGCGCCAGCCGGTCGAACGGCTCGCCCTCCGGATAGCTGCCGAAGACCTCGGCACCCGTCGCCGTCAGCGTCGTCGCCAGGCTGTTCCAGCCGAGCCCGCCCTCGAACGGCGCCGGGCTCACCCCGGTGAGGTCGACGCGCACGAGCGCGACGCCGGTGCGGGTCACGGGCTCCGGATGTTCCATCGTGGCGCCGACCGCGTCGGCGTAGAGCGTGCCGGTCGTCGCGTCCGCGACGACCCGCAGGTTCGAGAAGCGCGTGTCCAGCTGCGGCGTCGTGTTCCCGGGCACGTGGTAGTCGTGACCCCAGAAGCGCACGGAGCCGCCGAGCGCGACCTCCAGCCTGCCGCTCGCAGGGTCGTAGCGGCCGCCGCGAACAGGGAAGCGCAGCTGCTCGGAACCGGCGTTGCGGCCGCTGCAGAGCGATCCGCTCGCGAGCGTGCCGCCGATCCGCTCGACGCCGCCCGAGAGCTCGATCTGCCCGCGTGCGACGTTGCCGACGACGTAGCAGCGCCAGCGCTCGGAGAAGCCCCAGTCGACGTGGCCGCCGCCGAACGTGACCGGCGCGGTCAGCGCCTGGTCGACCCGCAGCGTCACGGGGACGCTGAAGACCGTGCCGGCGGCGTTGACGACGCGCGCGCGGAAGCTGCTGCCGGACATCGCACGGCGCGTGTCGCGGACGACGAGGAAGCCGCCGTCGACGGCGAAGTCGCCGCTGTCGGCGTCGACCGCCTGCCAGTAGCCGTCGACCAGCCGCTGCCAGGTGACGGTCGGCTCGGGGTTGCCGCTCGGCATCACCGTGAAGGAGGCGTCGTCGCCCTCCAGCGCCGCCACCGGCACCGGCTGGACCGAGATCGTCGGCGGCGCCTGGACGTCGAGCGTCGCCGCCTGCGTGCTCAGCTCGCCGCCGGTGTTGGCGTAGACCGCGCGGTACTGCCTGCCGCGGTCGGCGTCGCCGACGGCGACCCTCAGGGTCGGCGTGGCCTGACCCTCGACGCCGGCGCCCGCGGCGACGTCGGCCCACCTGGTCTGGCCCGGCACGCGCCACTGCCAGCGCACGGTCGGCGCCGGGTCGGCCGTCGCGACGGCGCTGAAGGTCGCGGTCGCGCTGCCGGCGACGTCGGCCAGCGTGACGACCGCGTCCGCCGGCTGTGTAGTGATGGCCGGCGCCGTCGCGCGGTAGGTCAGCGACCGCACTCCTCTGCCGGGAGTTCTGACCAGCAGGTCGCCGCTGCGCGAGGCGCCGACGAGCGCGTCGTCCCAATAGCTGAACAGCGACACACCCGGCACGACGAAGCTGCGCCGCAGCGTCCCGGAGACCAGCTCGGTGACCTTCGTCATCTGATGGCTGACGAGGAACAGCTTGTTCTGGTCATACGCGACCGTGACACGGTGGGTGTTGACGTTCTGCCCGCCGGACGGCACGCGCACCGGCTCGCCCGCGGGATCGAGGCTGAGGTACGCCCCGAACCCGAAGATCGGCAGGAAGCGCACGTCGCCGACCCCGTCGATCGCGTAGAGGCCGTCTCTGACGCGCAGGACCTGGACGGCGTTGGCGCCTCTGCCCTGCGGCAGGTCCTCGGCCAGCACGCTGTCGGCGTCGACCCACAGCCGCTTGAGCTGGCCGCCGTAGCTGTTGGCGGCGACGAGCACGTCCGGCAGGCCGGGGCCGCCGCCCGGCGCGAACGCCAGCGAGCGGAAGAGGCCGGTGACCGGCTGCCCGTTGATGCCCTTGATCACGCCGATCGCGCTCGCCTGCCAGACCCCGAGCCCGTCTCTCCTGATCTGCCACAGCTCCTGCCTGGCCGCGTAGCCGCGGACGACGAGGTAGCGGCCGTTCTGGGCGTCCCAGACGCCCGCGCCGGTGTCGGTCGTCGCGTCGACCCTGGAGCCGTCGAGCATGCCACCCGTCAGCGCGGCGCCGTCGTAGGCGTAGGCATGCAGGCCCTTCGATCTGTCGTTGATCGAGGTGCCGAAGAAGATCGCGCCGCTGGCAGGATCGGTCGCGATCGACACCGGCTCGACCAGGCGGCCGCTGACCGCCGGCAGCAGCGCCCTCGGCGCGAGCGTGTCGCGGTCGAGCACGGCGACGCTGTTGGCGTCCTGGTAGAGCGACGCGACCAGCTCGTTGGCGTTGCGGCCGGGCTGGCTCTGCATCAGGTTGGCCGGCGCCGCCGCCACGGCGGCCGGCTCGTACAGCGGCGCGCCCGGCTCCGTCCAGGTCTCGCCGACGGGCTTGCCGCCGGGGCCCCTGTAGCCGAACGAGAGCGTGTCGAGCACGGTGCCGACCGGATAGCTGAAGACGGCCGCGCCCGCCGCCGTCATGATCGCCGGGATCTCTCTCCAGCTCGTCGTGCCGCCGGTGACCGTCGGCGCGACCTGCTCGACGTCGAGCGAGGCCAGCTCGATGTCGGGGTAGTCGACGATGTCGCCGCCGCTGATCGGCTTGCTCGACATCTTCACGAACAGCGCGACGTGGTCCTCGGTGATCTCCACGCGGGGCGCCGACATGGTCAGGTCGAGCTGGCACGGCCGCTCGAACGGCGTCGGCTCGCAGTGTCCGAGGAACTGCGCGGTGCCGCCGAACTGCACGACCGTCGCTCTCGTGACCGTGTCGAAGCTGCCGCTCACGAGCGGGAAGTGGAAGGTGCCGTCAGGGTTCTGGGTCGCGCCGTCGGTCAGCGTCGTCCCCGCCGCGGTGATGTAGTTGCGCCACGACCTCTTCAGCCCCCAGTCGAGCCCTGCGCCTTCCGTGATCGCAACGGGGTCGGCCGCGTGGGCGGCCTGACCGGGAACGAGGAGCACCAGCACGAGGACGACGAACGCCACCGTGCGAGCGAGCAGGCTCTTCACGTCGAATGCACCTTCCAAGATGAACGGCGGCCCCCGGTCGGCGACATCGCGCGGATGCGCGGGGCGCCCCTACCTTCTCCAGCACGGCCGCTGATCAGGAGAAGTTAGGTAGACCTTACACCTCGCGATCCGCTCAGGTCCTCCCGCCGAGCGACGGCGATCGGCTCGAACGCGCGGGCGGCACGATGATCGCGCTGCTGATGTCGGTCGCGGGCGACGAGTACGACGATCAGCACACCGACTGGTGAACGGTCCGCGAACACCTCCTGCTCCCAAAGCAGGAGCGGTAGGTCGTTGGTAGCGGTAGCCCGCCGCTCCTCAGCTGCCGCCGCCTCCGCGGATCTCCCTCTGTGCGGACCGGGACGGTGCAACAGCCATCAGGAGCTGTCGCACCGCACCGACATTTCGCTGCGCACGATCCGCCGCTGGGAAGTCAACGACCCGCGCTGACGCAACCCGCACCTCAGGGACATGCTCCGCGCCGCTGCCGCGCTTGAGACGACCGTGGACGCGATCATCGAAGACTGGTGGCAGCCACCGCCGCCGAACCGGCCGTCGGGCTTCGGCCCTTCGTCGGATCGAGCAGAAGGCCGAATCGCTCGAGTGCCGCGAGAGCCTCGGCGAGCGCGAGCGCCGCCTGCGGCTCGTTTCGCCGGTACTGCGATCGACAGAAGGCGACCGGGTCCGGCCGCGACGCCCCCGCCGAGTCGATCACGTTCTCGAACGCCAGCGTCTCGGCAGGCAGCTCCACGAGTTTGTCCAGCGGCATCTCCCAACCTCTGACCGGACCGCGCATGCCGGCACGGTAACCGGCAGCGCCTCGACGCGCGCCGCGAGCTCGGGGCCCACGCCAGCCCCGCGCGAGGGCGCCATGAAGGCCGAATCCGGCGGCGCCCGCCGCCAGCTTCCGCCGGTCGGGCACTCGCGCCGCCGAGTGCCCGAAACCATGGCAATCCCCGTGAATCCGCGGTAATCGACGGCACGCCCAGCCACGCAGTGGCCGTCGGATCTTCCTGCAAATCGCACATTTCTGCCGCCGGAGAGCTGCTTGATCGCACCCAGGAGGTCGCCGAGATAAGGCACTAGTGCCTTTTGCCGGTCAGATCGGGGCCGATCACGGGGGAATCGGTCGATTCGGCTCGACGGCCGCGCTACGGTGCCGACCCCGAAAACAGGTGGCCCGGCGGTGCGCGAATGACCGGCCGGTGTCCGACCTTCCCGAAGGGAGGCGGCAATGTCGATCGCCGATCAACGAGACGACGACCGCCGTCGTCAGCGACACTGCCTCCGTCGCCAGCCGCCTCGCGCTCGCCAGCAGCGGCGCAGCGCTCGTGCGTGTGAGCGCCGAGTGCCGGCCCGTCAGAAGGCTGGCGAAAGCGGCCTCAGCCGACCGTGAGCAGGAAGTTCCGGTTGCCGTCGGCGCGCAGGCTGTCGCCGGGCGGGACGATGATCGTCGAGGTCTCGCTGTCGAGGATCGCCGGGCCGGCGACGATCGTGCCGGCCGCGAGCGCCGCAGCGTCGAAGACGGGCGTCTCGACGGCGCCGTCGCCGAGGTCGAAGATCGCGCTGCGGAAGCCGCGGCGGGCCGGCTCGGCGTCGGCCGTCGGGAGGTCGTCGAAGGTCTCGCGCACGTCGGTGCGGCGGGGCGTGATCGCCGACATCCGCCATTGCAGGAACTCGACCGGCCGGTCTCTCATGTCGTAGGAGAAGCGGGCCGCGTGGGCGGCGTCGAAGCTCGACCGCAGCGTCGCGAGCGCGCGCTCCTCCAGGTCGGTGTCCGGGACGGCCGTCATCAGCGTGTGGACCTGGCCCTCGTAGCGAGCGTCGACCGAGCGCTCGAAGCGGGTCGCGTCGGGATCAAGGCCGCTTGCCAGCAGGTCGGCGCGGGCGCGCTCGACCAGCTCCGCGTACCCTGCCTCCACCTGCTCGCGCAGGAACGCGCCAGTCTTCGTGTGGAGCGCGAACGAGTAGTCGTGGCGGACGTCGGTGACGGTCATGCCGAACGACGACAGCCCGCCCGCCTCGGCCGGCAGCAGCACCTGGCGCATCTCCAGGTGACGCGCGAGGCGCGCGGCGTGCAGCGGCCCGGCGCCGCCGCCGGCGACGAGCAGGAAGGCGCGCGGGTCGATCCCGCGCTCGACCGAGACGGCACGCATCGCGCCCGCCATGTCCTCCTCGACGACGCGCAGCACGCCGAAGGCCGCCTGCGTCACCGACAGCCCGAGCGGCTCGGCGACGTCACGCGCCAGGGCCTCCTCCGACAGTGTCCGCGAGAGCGCCTTGCGCCCGCCCAGCAGCGCCTCCGGCAGGTAGCCGAGCACGAGGTTGGCGTCGGTGACGGTCGGGTGGACGCCGCCGTTGCCGTACGCCGCCGGCCCCGGAGTCGAGCCAGCCGAGTCGGGGCCGACGCGCAGCGCGCCGCCCGAGTCGACCCACGCGAGCGAGCCGCCGCCGGAGCCGATCGAGTGCAGGTCGACGCCGGGGACGCCGATCGGCTGGTGGTCGATCTCCAGCCCGCGCGCCAGCGGCACCCGTCCGCGCTGCATCAGCGTCACGTCGAACGAGGTCCCGCCCATGTCGATCGTGATCACCTCGCGCGCCAGCGCCTGCGCGACGCGGCGCGCCGTGTGGCGTGCGGCGACCGGCGCCGCCGCCGGCCCCGAGTGGGTCAGCGCGACCGGAACCTTCAGACACTGCTCGACGTTCGCGCAGCCGCCGTTGATCTGCATCACGAGCAGGTCGGAGCGCAGCCCCTGCTCGGCCAGCCAGCGCTCCAGCTCGCGCAGGTAGGTCGCCGTCGCCGGGTAGACGTAGGCCGACAGCGCCGTCGCGGAGGTGCGGACCCACTCGCCGTGCTCGGGCAGCACGTCGCTGGAGAGCAGGATCGGGACCGCCGGCAGCTGCTCCGCCAGCAGCGTCCGCACGCGCCGCTCGTGCGCGGGGTTGACGTGCGCCCACAGCAGCGACACCGCAACCGCCTCGACGCCGGCCGCGAGCAGCGTCGCGCCCGCGGCGCGGACGCTGCCCTCGTCGAGCGCGGTCTCGACCGTGCCGTCGCGCAGGACCCGCTCGCGCACGCCGACCCGCAGGTGGCGGTCGACGACCGGCGCCGGCCGCCGCAGGTGGATGTTGTAGCGGTCGGCCTTGAAGGCATCGCGGAAGTAGAGGACGTCGCGGAAGCCCTCGGTCGCGACGAGGCCGACCTGCGGCCCGTTGCGCTCGATCAGCATGTTCGTCGCGATCGTCGAGCCGTGTACGAAGACGCCGACGTCCTCCAGCAGCTCCCGCAGCGAGCGACCCAGCTCGGCCGCGATCGCGCCCAGGCCGGTTCTGATCGCCTCCGCGTAGCGGCCGTGGGTCGTGTCCTCCTTCCACACCAGCAGCGTGCGACCGCCGTCGTCGACGACGGTGAGGTCGGTGAAGGTGCCGCCGATGTCGACGCCGATGCGCAGTGCCATGTTCGTCCTAGGTCAGAGAAGAGGTGGTGGTCAGGCCAGCAGGGTCTCGACGGTCGCGCCGTCGCGCACGACCCGGTCCTCGGGCGCGGCGGTGCGGTCGGCCCACGTCTCGGTCGCCGCGCAGGCCGGCACGACCGCGTCCCAGCCATCGGGCCGGGCGGCGGCGAGCGCGGCGCGCCGGGCGCTCGTCGCGGCGGCGTCGAGCGCGCCGCCGGCGGTCAGCACGACGCCGTGCAGCGCCTCCGCCCGCGCTCGCGTCACGAGCCCGTCGCGGACGTCCGCGGCGACCTGGGCGGCGTCGCGCCGCAGCGGGTCGCCGTAGCCGCCCCCGCCGCTGGAGAGCGATGTCCACTGCTGGGAGGGCAGCAGCTTCGTCATGTAGACGGAGGCATAGAAGGTGCGCGTGCCGTCGGGCTCGGTGACGTAGGAGCCGCCCTGCGCGCCGGCGCTCCCGCCGAGCACGCCGTGCGGCGGGTTGTCGAGCCCGTCGGACGGGTTGAAGAGGTCGATCGCATCGTCGGTCGGGCGGAACGTCAGGCGGATGCCGGGGCCGCCGCTCCACTCGCCGGCGCCCATCGAGTCCGGCTCGACCTCCCACTCGACGAAGACGAGCGGATGCAGCAGCTCGGTCTCCTCGACCGAGGCGACCTTGAGGCCGCCCTCGGCCGCCGGCGAGGTGATCAGCGGCCAGCCGTCGGTGCCCGCCGCGGCGCCGCCCCCGCCGCCGCCGTTGAGCAGCACGAGGCCCCACGGCTCCGCCTCCTCGCCGCCAGCGCCGTACAGCTCCGGCGCGTTGTTCCAGCGCGCCGTGCCGGCCCGCACCCGCTCCGGGACGGCCTGCACGAGCGCGCGCCAGACGACGTCCTGCAGCACGTCGCCGGGCCAGGTCGTCGCGCCGCCGGTCGAGGCCGGGTACGACGCCTGCGCGAGGCTGCCGCGCTCGGCCGCGACCGTGACCGCGTCGAGACAGCCCTGGTTGTGCGGGATGTCGGGGTCGATCGCCATCAGCAGCGGGATCCGCCCGGCCGCCTCGACGACGGCGCGGCTGCCGTTGAAGCCGCTCGCCGACTGGCCGTCGGTGCCGGCGAAGTCGACGCGGACGACGTCGCCGTCGATCTCGACGGCGGCCTTCACGGTCACGTTGACGCGGCCGGCGCCGTCGGCGTCCATCCAGCCCTCGGCCTCGTAGCGGCCGTCCGGCATCGCGGCGATCTCGCTCGCGGTGCGGCGGCGGCCGTAGGCGATCGCCCGCTCGACGTGCTCCAGCATCCGCTCGGCGCCGAGGTCGGCGGCGAGCTGCTCCAGCCGCCGCGAGCCGGTCCAGACGGCGCCGAGCTGCGCCATCAGGTCGCCTTCGAGCAGGTCGCGCCAGCGCAGGTTGCGCAGGTAGAGGTCGAGCACGTCGTCGCGTCGTCTGCCGGCGGCGTAGATCTTCAGCGGCGGGACGGCGAGGCCCTCCTGCCAGACGTTCGCGGCCCACGGCGTCGTCGTCGTCGGCAGCGGCGCGCCGATGTCGAGCTGGTGGGCGCGGGCGCACGACCAGAACAGCTGGCGCCCGTCGACGAAGACCGGCGCCAGCACGACGAGGTCGCCGACGTGCGTGTTGCCGCGGTACGGGTCGTTGCAGAGCATCACGTCGCCGGGCGCGATGTCTGCGCCGAAGGCCGTCGCGGTCTCCTCGATCAGCAGGTCCATCGAGCTGGTCTGGATCGGCAGCGCGTCGTGGACGGCGACCTGGCGCGCCTGCACGTCGTAGATGCAGCAGGAGAAGTCGTGCGCGAGCGCGATGATCGGCGTCATCGCGGCGCGGCTGAGCGTGACCGACATCTCGTCGACGACGTTGCGCATGCGACTCAGGAAGATGCTGAACTCGATCGGGTCGTTGCTGTTCACGGTGGGTTCTCGCTGTGTGGGGGGCATCGAGAGGTCAGGCGGCCGGCGGCGGGACGTTCGCGTTGCGGTGGAGGCGGTTGGCGGGGTCGAAGCGGCGCTTGAGCGCCTCCAGCCGCGCCCACCGCGCGGCGCCGAAGTACTCGCGCAGCCGCTCCTCTCCGAGGCGGCTGACCATGTTCGGGTAGACGCCGGTGGCGACCTCGCCGGTCGCGCGCAGGCCGCTGGAGATCCGCTCGGCCCAGGCGAGCTGGGCGTCGTCGCGCGCGGGGTCGGTCCACTGCGCGAGCGTCGCGACGTCCCAGCCGCTGTCGCGGCAGGCGAAGGCGCCGTCTCCGGGGCGCTCGGCGCACATCGCGCCGGACCACGGGTAGAGGTCGATCACGCTGTGGTCCTCGATCGCGAGCGCGACGTCGTGGATCACGTCGATCGCGGCGTCGCTCAGCGGCACGTGCTCGGCCGCCCAGTACTGGCGGATCTCGGGGTAGATCTCGTCCTGGTCGAGATGCAGGTCGACGTAGCCGGTCTCGCGGATCAGGTCGGCGTCGGGCTGCGGGTCGGTGCGCAGCTCGCGCAGCTCCGCGGCCGCTTGGCCGGGCTCGCCGAGATGCGCGGCGAAGACGGTCAGGACCAGTCTCCCGTGCAGCTGCGCCGGGATCCCCGGCAGCGGCTCGGCGAGGCCGTAGAGGGCGAAGAAGTAGAGGTCGGTCGAGCAGGTCAGCGCCAGCTCGCGCAGGCGCCGCAGCACGTCCGGCCCCTTGTCGCCCGCGAAGACGAGATCTCCGCCGAGGACGGTCCGCCGGACCGGATGGGCGGCGACCTCGAAGCTCGTCACGACGCCGAAGTTGGCGCCGGCGCCCCGCATCGCCCAGAACAGCTCCGGCTCGTGGTCGGCGCTGACGCGCAGCCGCTCGCCGTCGATGCTGATCAGGTCGAGCGCGATCACGTTGTCGGAGGCGAAGCCGTGGCGCGGGCTGAGCCAGCCGATCCCGCCGCCGAGCGTCAGGCCGGCCGCGCCGACGTGGCCGACGACGCCGGTCACCGGCGCCAGCCCGTGCGGCTCGGCCTCGACCAGCAGGTCGCGGTTGCGCGCGCCCGGCCCGAAGCGGATCACGCCGGCGCGAGGGTCGACGTGGACGCCGTCGGCAGGGCCGAGGTCGATCACGAGGCCGCCGTCGACCGAGCCGTAGCCGGCGACGTGACGCCCGCCGCCGCGCACCGCCAGCTCCAGCCCGCGGTCGGCGGCGACCCGCAGCGCCGTCGCGACGTCGGCGGCGCCGCGGCAGCGCGCGACGACGGCCGGCCGCAGGTCGGCGCGCACGTTGTAGACGGCGCGCGCGGCGTCGTAGCCGGCGTCGCCCGGCAGCACGACCTCGCCGCGGAAGCGACGGCCGAAGGTGGAGGCGGTGATCGGGTCCATGGGATTGAGAGCATCGCCGACGCCGTGGCGCAGCCCAACTGGACGGAGCCCGAAAGCGCGCGCCGTTCGTCGGAGGATCGACCGAACGGCGCGCGCCACCTGGCAGCGCACGAAACGGCGCATGCGACTTTGGACGATCCGCAGTGGCTGGGCGCGCACCCGCGCGCGTAGCGTGCGACTCGGCTCACCCCCTCGGAAACCCCGGAAGGACGGACAGATGTCAGGAGCACTCGGGCTCGACGCACTCGACGGCTACGCGGCGCCGCCGCCGGGCTCGCACCAGCTGCTGACGCCGCCCGCGCCCGAGCCGCCGTTCGAGGACCCGGGTGAGCTGGCGCAGGTGTGGGGCGAGCGCTGGGGCGCCTCCGACGAGGTCGGCCGCCTGCGCAAGGTGCTCGTGCGCGCGCCCGGCCCGGCGCTGGAGGCGATCGCGCCGCAGCACTACCGGCCCGAGCTGGACGCGCTGGTGGACCCGGACGGCAACTGGTACTTCACCGGCGGCGCGGCGCCCGACCTCGCAGGCTTCCACGCCGAGCACGCCGGGCTCGTCGCGACGCTGCGAGCCGAGGGCGTCGAGGTCCACGTCGCCGAGCCGCTGCCGTTCCCGTTCACGAAGGCCGGCTACGTCCGCGACCCGCTCGTGACCGTCCGCGGCGGCGCGATCATCGGCCGGCTCGCGCCGCGGATGCGCCGCGGGGAGGAGGCCGACGTCACGCGCACGGTCGCCGCGCTGGGCCTGCCGATCCTCGCGACGACGGTCGGCAGCGCCACGCTGGAGGGCGGCTCGTTCATGAAGCTGCGCCCCGGCCTCGCGGCGCTCGGCACGTCCGTTCGCTGCAACCGCGAGGGCGCCGAGCAGCTGCGCGCGACGCTGGCGCGGATCAGCTGGGAGCTGATGGTCGTCGACCTGCCGGGCTTCGTCGTCCACCTCGACATCCACTTCGCGATGGTCGACCGCGACCGCGCGCTGGTGAACGCCGAGGGGCTGCCGTACACCTTCATGGAGGATCTGCGCGCGCTCGGGATCGAGCTGATCTGGGCGCACCCGCAGGAGCCGTGGGCGCTCAACCTGCTGACGCTCTCGCCCGGCCGCGTGCTGACCTCGACCGCCGCTCCGCGGACCGCGGAGCTGCTGCGCGAGCGCGGGATCGAGGTGCTGACGATCCCCTTCGACGAGGTCCACCGCAACGGCGGCGGGATCCACTGCTCGACGATGGAGCTGCTGCGCGATGACGCCTGAGCTGCGCGTCGACGGCCGGCGCATGGTCGCCGACCTGCGCGAGCTGGCGGCGCTGACCTCCGACGCGGGCGGCGCCCAGCGCGTCGCCTGGACGCCGACCTGGCTGGCCGCGCGCGCGTGGCTGCGCGAGCGCCTGGCCGCCTGCGGGGTCGCGGTCGAGCACGACGCCGCCGCCAACGGCTGGGCGCTGCTGCCCGGCCATCCGGGCACGCCGACGCTGGCGCTCGGCTCGCACCTCGACTCGGTCCCCGACGGCGGCTGGCTCGACGGCGCGCTCGGCGTCGTCGCCGCGCTGGAGGTCGTGCGCAGCGCCGCGGAGCAGGGCTGGCGCGAGGCGACGCTGGCGCTCGTCGACTGGGCCGACGAGGAGGGCGCGCGCTTCGGCCACAGCCTGCTCGGCTCGTCCGCCGCCTGCGGGCTGCTCGACGCCGCGGCCGTCGCCGAGCTGCGCGACGCCGACGGCGCGCGCTTCGCCGACGTCGCGGCCGCGCACGGCGTGGCGGTGGCGGCGATGCCGGAGGCCTCCGAGCGGCTCGCGCAGGTCGACGCGCTGCTGGAGCTGCACATCGAGCAGGGGCCGGTGCTGGAAGCGGCTGGGCGAGCGCTCGGTGTGCCGCGCGGCGCGGTCGGCGTCGAGCGGCTGCGCGTGGTCTTCGCCGGTCAGGCCGCCCACGCCGGGACGACGCCGCTGCCGCTGCGCCGCGACGCCGGCGCCGCCGCGGCCCGCCTGGCGCTCGCCGCACGCGACGCGGCCGCGACCGCCGGAGGCCTCGCGACCGCGGGCGCGCTGCGCCTGGAGCCGGGGATCGTGACAGCCGTCGCCGGCCGTGCCGAGCTGCTCGTCGACCTGCGCCACGAGCGCCAGCAGGAGCTGCTCGCGCTGCGCGCGGCGGTCGAGCGGGCCGCGCGCGAGATCGCCGCCGACGAGCGCGTCGAGGTCGAGGTCGCGCCGCTGTGGGCGACGCCCGCCGTCGCGTTCGACGCGCGGCTGGTGGCGGCGTTGGAGGCGGCGGTCGCCGCAGACCGCGGCGCGGCTGACGCAGATAGCGGCGCGGCTGGCGCAGATAGCGGCGCGGCTGGCACGAGCGATGCCGGCTCCCGCGCGCTCGTCTCCGGCGCGCTGCACGACTCCGTCGCCGTCGCCCGCGCCGGCGTGCCGGCGGCGATGCTGTTCGTGCGCAGCATCGGCGGGATCAGCCACAACCGCATCGAGGACAGCGCCGAGGACGACCTCGTCGCCGCCCTCGGCGCCTACGCCGCGGCCGTGTCAGCCGCCGCGCGCATCGTCGAGCCGCGCTGACGCGCGCGGGCGGCGGCGCGCGCCGCCGCCGCCCGCGTCCGCTTCAGCGCACCGCGGTGACGAACGCCCGCAGCGGGTCGCGGACGCGCCAGGCGACCCGCTGCCCACGCGGGAGGAAGGCGATCGTGCCGGCCCGCAGGTGCCGCGCCGTGCCGTCGGGCAGCAGCAGCTCGCCGGCCCCGTCGAGCACGACCAGGCTGCGGTCGGCGTCGTCCTGCTGCTCGTGCTCGCCCGCCGCGAGGCGGATCGTCCCGGCCGTGACGGCGGGCGCCGCCGCGGCGGTGCGCAGCAGCGCCGGCTCGGCGCCGTCGAGCACGGCGAGGCCGAGCGCGGGCGCGGGCGCCGCGCCGGCCGCCGCATCGCCTGCCGCGCCGCTCGCAGCGTCGCCGCCCGCCGCCTCCACCACGGTGATGAACTCGACGTTCAGGCTGCGCGGCGCGAACGTCGCCGCCGCGCCCGCCTCCAGGAACAGCTGCCGGCCGGGGGCGATCTCGACCGCCTGCCCGCCGACCGTCGTGGTGCCCTCGCCCGCGAGCGTGACGATCGTCTCGTGGTAGGGCAGCGTCAGCTGCGACGGCGCGGGCGCGACGCGGAAGAGGCCGCAGCGGACGGTCGCCGCCGCGCCCTCCGCGGTCGTCTGCTCGTGCAGGTACCAGACGGCGTCGTCGCCGAACTCGGTCCACTCGCGCTCGTCGTCGACGTGAGCGACCGGCGGCTGCGGCGCGCTCACTTCGGCACCTGCAGCGCGTAGACCTTGTCGGTCGGCTCGAGCGTCTCCCAGACGCCGCTGAAGCCGGCCCGCAGCACGAACGCCTCGCCGGCGCCGAACTCGCTGCGCGCCCCGCCGTCGGCGACGATCGCGACGCGGCCGGACTGGATCACCGACAGCTCGTCATGCGGTTGGTCGTCGATCCGCAGCCGGCCGGGCTCGCCGTGCCACGAGCCGATCGCGACGCCGCCGCCGGTCACGAGCCGGTTCCACGCCAGCTCGCTCCACGTCTCGCTGAGCACGTCGTCAGGCCCGATCGCGGGCACCGTCGGCTCGATCCCCTCGCGCGTCACGGCGACGACCGCGTCTGCGCCCGCGCCCGCGCCGCGCGCGACGCCGGGCGCGCCCGCACCGCTCTCCGCAGCGGCCATCAGGCGACCTCCGCCCCGCTCCAGGTGAGGTCCCAGCCCCACAGCTCGCTGCACGCTCTGACCGAGGCGGTCAGCCCCTCCGGGTAGCCCTGCTCGATCTCGGCATCGCCGGTCGCCCACTCCAACACCGCGCGCGAGAAGGCGAGCGGCGCGACGAAGGCGCTCGGGTGGACGCGCTCGACGGTGTCGCCGTCGGTGTGCAGCCAGTTCGTCATCCCCTGCCCGAGGTTGACCCACGGCACGCCGCCGCCGGAGAGGCTGAAGGTGTCGTACGGGACGACCGCCGCCGCGACCGGCCAGTCGAAGCCGAGCCCCTCGACCCGCTCGCGCACGGCCGCGATGACCGACGGCGCGGCGATCCCGTAGACGTGGTTGAGGTGGATCGGCTGGCCGACGACGTCGAAGTTGAGCGCGAAGACGGTCTCCTCCAGCAGCTCGGGCCGGTCGCGCACGAGCGCGCGCGGGCCGTGCAGGCCGGTCTCGTGGCCGGAGTAGACGACGAAGCGGACCGTGCGGCGCGGGCGGCGCCCGGCGGCGGTCTCGGCCGCGAGCCATTCGGCGAGGCACTGCACCATCGCGGTGCCGCCGGCGTTGTCGATCGCGCCCGCGCCGGTCGGCGCCGTGTCGTAGTGGGCGGCGACGATCACCGCGCCGGCCTCCGGGTCGGCACCGGGCAGCGTCGCGATCAGGTTCGCGCACTCGCCGTCGGCGATCTCGAAGTTCAGCAGCAGCTCGATCTCGCCGGCGTTCTCCTGCACGAGCCGCTCGGCGTCGCGGTAGTGGATCACGACCGTCGGCGGGGGCGGCTCCTGCTCGTGCTTCTCCCAGTCGAAGAAGGTGTCCAGCGGCGCGGCGTGGCCGCCGTTGGTCGTCAGCAGGACGGCGGCCGGTCTCCACGCGAGCAGCCGCCGGTAGAGCGCGTCGTCGGGGTAGTCGAGGTAGGAGTCGCGCGAGATCAGCAGCACCTTGCCGGCCGGGTCGAGCCCGCGCACGTAGCCCTCCGAGCCGTTGCCGACGTGCAGGAGCTGGCCGCGCACCGGCTCCGGGCCGGTGTCGCCGGAGAACCAGACCGGCTGGTGCTCCAGCGCGACCCGCTCGCCGCCGAGCTCGGCATTCAGCGACGACGCGGTCGCGCGGTAGGCCGGCTGGCGGAAGGCGTGGCGCTCGACGGTAAGGCCGAGCTGCTCGAAGTCGCCGGTCAGCTGCGCCTCGGCGGCGCGCGCGGCGGGGGTCGCGGCAAGCCGCGGGCCGCTCGCGCCGGCGAGCCGGACGACGTGGTCGTAGGCCTTCTCGTGGTCCATCTCAGGTCTCCTCGTCTGGTGATGTCACGGGCGCGCCGCGGCGAGCACGTCGCGCGCGGCGGCGGCGCCGCTGTCGATCGCGCCGGCCATCCAGGCCGGCCAGTGGATCGCCACGTCGGCGCCGGCGAAGTGGATCCGCCCCTCGCTGCGCGCCAGCGGCGTCTGCAGGCGGGGCCGGAACGAGATCCCGTCGGAGAACGGGTCGTCGTTCCAGGCCTCGTGGTCGACGGCGAGCACGCGCGCGCCGGGCAGGTACGGCTGCAGCGCCGCCTCGACGGCGTCGCGGTCGTCCGGGTCCAGCGCCTCCGCGATCCCCGCGAAGGCGCTGCAGAGGACGGCGCCGCCGACCTCTCCCTCGGAGGAGATCCACTGCAGCGGCGAGCCGCTGCCGGCGCAGATGAACGGCGCCTCCACGCCCTCGACCGTCAGCCACAGCTTGCGCGTGCGGACGCGGTGGCCGGCGTCGACCGCGGCGAGCTTGTCGGCCGGCAGCGGCGGGTCGAAGGCGATCCGCTCCCACGTCTCGACCGGCGCGGTCACGATCGCGCGCGCGGCGGCGAACGTCTCGCCGGCGGCGGTCCGCACGACGACGCCGTCGCCGTCCTGCGACAGCGACGCGACCGTCGTGCCCAGCCGGACCTCGGAGCCGCGAGCATCGTCCGCGAGCGCCCGCACGAGGCTGCCGGTGCCGTCGGCGAAGGTCTCCTCCAGCGCGGCGAACTGCGCCCAGACGCTGTGATCGAGCTGCGCGATCCAGTCGACGACGTGCAGCAGCCGCAGCGCTTCCGGATGCGCTCCGGCGAAGAAGCACGGCAGCGACGCGAACAGGTCGCGCGTCGCGGCCGGCAGCTTCAGCCGGTCGAGGAAGGCGGCGTACGGCTCGTCGAGCGGCACGAGCGCCTGCTCGTCGTAGGGCATCCCGGGGACGATCAGCCTCGACGCCTCGATCAGCGCCGCGGCGGCGCGCTCGGCGTCGGCGATCTGCTGCGGCGGCAGCGGCCACGTGCGCCGCAGCTCGCCGCCCGTGTGCCAGCGCAGCGGCGGCGTCTCGGCGGCACGCGCGACGCGCAGCCCGTAACGCTCGATCTCACGCCGCAGCCCGTGCTGGAGCGCGCCGACGAAGTACGTCCCGCCCATCTCGACCGCCGGCCCGTCCCCGCAGAACGGCCGCTGCAGCGTCCGCCCGCCGATCCGCTCGCGCCCTTCGAGCACGAGCACGTCGAGCCCGGCGGCAGCGAGGTCGCGCGCGGCCGTCAGCCCGGCGAGGCCGGCGCCGAGCACGATCGCGTCGCGTCGCGCGGCGCTCATCGGACGACCAGCTCGCGGCCGCTCCCGGGCGTGATCAGCGCGCAGCCGGCGTCAGTGATCTCGACCGTCTCGCTGAAGCCGACGCCGGTGCGATCGCGCGGCGACCAGAGGCAGATCGGCAGGTGCAGCGTCATCCGCGGGCGCAGCTCGAAGCTCGACCCCTCCGCGACGTAGCCGGGGTACTCGGTCCAGGTCGGCTGCAGGCCGAGCCCGCACGAGTAGCCGAACGTGCCCGGGAAGAAGGTGTGCTCCGGCAGCTCCCCGATCGCCGCGCGCGCCGCCTGCGCGACGTCGTCACCGCTGCGGCCCGGCCGCAGCTCGCGCAGCAGCGCGTCGACAAGCGCGAGCGCCATGTCGGCGAGGCGCGCAGTCGCGGCGGAAGGCGCGCCGACGTTCGCGGTCCGCATCAGCGGCGCCGTGTAGCGCAGGTGCGCGCCGGAGGACTCGAGGTAGACGGCGTCGCCGGCCTCCAGCGGGATCCGGCGGTGGGTCAGGAACGGCATGTGGCCGGCGCGGCGGCCGTGCACGACCATCGGGTCGATCGGCATCAGCTCCGAGCCGGCGCCGATCGTCGCGGCGTAGATCGCGGCCGCGAGGTCGTTGTCGGTGCGGCCGGGCGCGACGGCCTCGACCGCCGCCTCCAGCCCCGCGGCCGTGTAGGCGCCGGCCGTCCGCATCGCGGCCAGCTCGGCGTCGCTCTTGACCAGCCGCTGGCCGGGGATCAGCAGCGTCGCGTCGACCCACGCGCGGCCGGGCAGCGCGAGCTGCACCGCGGTCACGGTCGCGGGGTCGAACGCGGGCGAGGAGTAGGTGTCGATCTTGCCCAGCTCGATCCCGACGCGCGCGCCCGCGCCGGCGACGTCGCGCAGGCGGCCGGCGATCAGCGAGGCGACGTCGCGGCCGGTGTGCCAGCCCTCGATCTCGACCTCGCGCACCTCCGTGTAGAGCTCGACGCAGGACAGCTCCAGGTCGGGACAGATCACCGCGATCTCCCCGGACCGCGGGACGATCGCGCAGGTCGAGCCCGACGGCATCACGGTGTCGTAGCCGGTCAGCCAGCAGAGGTTGCCGCTGTTGCCGACGAGCAGCGCGTCGAGCCCCTGCCGCTCCATCTCGGCGCGGACGGCGGCGAGGCGGTCGGCGTACTCGGCCGGCTCGAACGCCAGCTCCTTCGGCAGCGGATGGGCGCGGAGGCTGTCGAGCAGTGACACGGCGGTTCCTTCGGTGGTGGGTTCGACGGCGAGCAGGCGGCCGGCCGCGTAGCAGCGGCCGGCGTGGAGGAGGCCGATCACGCCTCGCGGACCAGGCCGGCGCGGCCGCGCGAGAGCACGCCGTTGGGCCGGAAGAGCAGGATCGCGACGACGAGCGAGACGACGATCGCGTCGCGGTAGGGCTGCAGCGAGCCGGGCAGGACCTGTTCGAGCACGGTCTGCAGGAGGCCGTAGAGGAGGCCGCCGAGCGCCGCGCCGGAGAGGTTGCCGAGGCCGCCGATGATCGTCGCGAGGAAGGCCGCGATGACCGGCGCCAGCCCCATCGAGGGGTCGACCGAGCCGCGCTGGCCGACCCACAGCAGGCCGGCGACGCCGGCGAGCGCGCCGGACAGCGCGAACGCGAGCAGGAACATCGAGTTGGCGCGCACGCCCACGAGCCGCGCCATCTCGAAGTCGATCCCGGCGGCGCGCACGCTGCGGCCCAGCATCGATCTGCGCAGGAAGACCGTCAGGCCGACCAGCAGCACGATCACGACGCCGATCGTGACGAGCTGGAGGCTGCCGATCGAGACGCCCAGCAGCGTCACGTTGGAGGAGAAGATCCCCGGCGTCTGGACTGGTTTGGCGCGCGTCGAGATCAGCTCCGCGAACAGCACCTGCAGCACCACGCTGATCGCGAAGCTGGACAGCAGCAGCGTCTCCAGCGAGGCCCCGCGCAGCGGCCGGAAGGCGATCCGCTCCATCGCGACCGCCGCGACCACCGCGGCGGCGATGCCGACCAGCGCCGCGGGCCAGAACGGGATCCCGAGCGACAGCGCGCCGACGAGCGCGTAGCCGGTGATCGTGAGCAGCTCGCCGTGGGCGAAGTTGATCAGGCCCATCACCGAGTAGACCATCGCCAGCCCGATCGCGAGCAGCGCGTAGGTGCCCCCGAGCGCTACGCCGTTGACGAGCGTCTGAACGACCGAATCCATCTCTACGACTCCTCTGCTCCGAAGTAGGCGCTGACGAGCTGCTCGTGGTCGCCGATCTCCTCGGGGGTGCCGGAGCGGGTGATCCGCCCGGACGCGAGCACGTGGCAGCGGTCGGCGATCGCGAGCGCCTCGGCGACGTCCTGCTCCACGAGCAGCATCGTCATCCCGCGCTCGCGCAGCGTCGCGATCGTCTCGAAGACGACGTCGACGACCTGCGGCGAGAGCCCGAGCGACGGCTCGTCGAGCAGCAGCAGCTCGGGCTCGGACATCAGCGCGCGGGCGATCGCGACCTGCTGCTGCTGGCCGCCGGAGAGGCTGCCGGCGAGCCGGCCGGAGCGCTCGCGCAGGACCGGGAACAGCTCCTTCAGCTCGCGCAACAGGCCCGCCGTGCGGCTGCGCGCGCCGCGGCCGCGGGCGCCGACGCGGCCGACCAGCAGGTTGTCCTCGATCGACATCGAGCCGAACAGGTGCCGGCCCTCCGGGACGAGCGCGACGCCGCTGCGGACGCGCTGCTCAGGCGTCACGCCGGCAAGCTCGCGTCCGTTCAGGCGCAGCCCGCCGCTGACCTGCGGCCCGACGCCGACGATCGCCCGCATCAGGCTCGTCTTGCCGGCGCCGTTGGCGCCGAGCAGCGCGACGACCTCGCCTCTGCGGATCGACAGCGAGACCTCGCGCAGCGCCCGGATCGCGCCGTAGAAGGCGTCGAGCCGTTCGACCTCCAGCAGCGGTGTCGGAGCGGCGGCGCTCATCTCAGCCGATCACCGGCGGATAGGTGGACGGGTCGGGCGTGACGCGCTTCCACACTCTCGTCTTGTCGCCGCCGAGCAGCGACTTGACCAGCACCGGGCGCAGCTGCGTGTTGCCGGCGCCGGGCCAGTCGTAGGAGATCGCGCCGTCGACCCCGTCGACGTCGCTGAGGCCCGCTATCGCGGCCGCGAGTCTGCCGTCGTCGCCACCGCTCGCTCTGTAGGCGGCGTCGAGGACGGTGACGACGTCGGAGCCCATCACCGCGTAGACGCTGGCGGCGTCGCCGCCGTATCTGTCGCCGATCGCGGCGATGAATCTGCCGGCCGGCGCGTCCGGGTTGGTGTCGACGATGCTGGTGAAGTAGACGTCTCTGCGGACGCTCGCCGGGAGGTCCTGCAGCGCCGGCGACTCGATCGAGTCGCCGATCACGGGCACGGTCACGCCGGCGCCGCGCAGCTGCTTCAGCAGCGTCGCGATCGTCGGCTCGTACATCGTCGTGTAGAGCACCTGCGGGTCGGCCCGCTTGATCTGCTGGACGACGGTCGCGAAGTCCTGCTGGTCGAGTCTGAAGGAGGCGCTGCCGACGATCTCGCCGCCGTCTCTGGTGAAGACCGTTCTGAAGTAGTCGACGCCGTTCTGCGTGTAGGCGGTGTCGGTCGAGCCGAGCAGGAAGCCGCGTCTCCAGCCGCGCTCGATCGCGTACTGCGCGGCGACGCTCGGATGGGCGCGCTCGGGGGCGAACATCTGGAACAGGTGGTCGCCGACTCTCTCCGGGTTGGAGGGACAGGCGAACGCCGGCACGCCGGCCCGCTGCGCGACCTGGCCGCCGGCGATCGCCGGGTCGGAGTCGCAGGCGAGCACGAGCGCGTCGACGCCGTCGCCGATCAGCTCCTGCGTCTTCGTCGCCTGCTCGCCGATGTCGGAGCGCGTGTCGAGCAGCTTGATCTCGATTCTCGCTCTGCCGCCGAGACCGCCGCTCTCGTTCAGCTCGGCCGCGCGCTGCTTGACGCCGGCCGTGATCGGGACGTCGAACGGCGCCAGGTAGCCGGTCTGCCCGTTGGCGACGCCGATCGTGAACGTGTCCTTGCCGCCGCCGTCGCCTCCCCCAGACGCCGAGCCCCCGCCCCCGGTCGAGTCGCCGCAGCCGGCGACGAATCCTGCGGCCGTCGTCGCGGCGATCGCGGCGACGACTGCGGCACGGCTCCTGAAGATGCTCATACGGCCCGTCTTTCGTTGAGTGCCTGCGCTGACTTCGCGCCCATGTAGGCGCGAAGCACTTCGGGGTTGGAGCGAATCTCGTCGGGGCTGCCGTCGGCGATGACGGCGCCCTGGTCCAGGACGACGATGCGGTGGCAGAGGCGCATCATCAGCCCGAGGTCGTGGTCGATGATCAGGACGCCGACGCCGCGCTCGGCGGTGATCGTCCGCAGCATCCGCAGCAGCCGCTCGGACTCGACGTCGTTGAGGCCAGCGGCCGGCTCGTCGAGCAGCAGCAGCCGCGGATCGGTCGCGAGCGCCCGAGCGATCTCCAGGCGCCGCTGGGCGCCGTAGGGCAGCGAGCGGCTCTCGCGCTCGGCGAGGTCGTCGAGCGCGACGACCCGCAGCAGCGCGTCGGCGGCCGCGGGCGTGAGCGTCCCGCCGCCGTGCGCGGAGACCGCTGCCTGCACGTTCTGGCGGACGGTCAGCGTCGCGAACAGGCGGATGTTCTGGAAGGTGCGGGCGACGCCGGCGCGCGTCACGTCGCACGGCGCGCTGCCGGCCAGCTCGCGGCCGGCGAGCGCGATGCTGCCGTGCTCGGGCCGCACGACGCCGGTGATCGCGTTGACGAGCGTCGTCTTGCCGGAGCCGTTGGGGCCGATCACGCCGAGGATCTCGCCGGAGCGGACGGTCACGTCGACGCCGCGCAGCACATGCAGGCCGTCGAACGACTTCGCCAGCCCGGCGACGACCAGCTCGGCGCTCGCGCCGGGCCGCTCCGGCGCGACGAGCGGCGCCGGGCTCTCCCCCGGCGCTGGAGCCGCGGGCGCCGCCGTGCCCCGCTCGGCCCGCCGGCGCCGCCACGCGGCGACGTGCTCGTCGACCTCCAGCCGCCCCATCAGCCCGTCGCGGCGGAAGTAGAGGACGATCAGGATCGAGACGCTGATGCCGACCTCGGTCAGGCTGAGGAACTCCGGCAGCGGACCGGGGCCGGTCGCGAGATCGCCGAGGAAGGTCGTCAGCAGCGTGATGACGGCGGCGCCGACGACCGCGCCGGAGACCGTCGTCCAGCCGCCGACGAGCAGCATCGCGAGCAGTTGGAACGTCAGCGTCAGGTAGAAGGTCTTCGGTGAGAAGGCGCCGATGTAGGCGCCCAGCAGCATGCCGCCGGCGGCGCAGATCGCCGCGCTCAGCACCCACGCGATCAGCCGCTGACGGCCGACCGCGATCCCGGCCGCCGAGGCCGCGAGCGGATCCTCGCGAGCGGCCCGCAGGCGCAGCCCGAAGGCCGAGTCGCGATAGAGGCGGGCGACGACGACCGCCGCGATCGCGACGAGCAGACAGGTCATGATCGTCGCGAGCGGCGGCACGCCGAAGAAGGTCTGGTTGCCGCGCGTGATGCTGCGCGCCCCGGTCAGCACGTCGTTGACGATCACCAGCAGCGCGAACGTGCCGAGCACCGCCGCCGACGGCGTCATCCGCGCGACGACGACGCCGGGCAGCAGCGCGATCGCGCCGACGACCAGCGCCGTCACGAGCAGCGCGAGCGGGGTCGCGAGGTGGGCGTTCGCGAGCACGCCGAGGAGGTCCGGCAGCGCCAGCGCCTTCTGCGCGGGCGTCATCGCGAGGATCCCGCCGAGGTAGGCGCCGAGCGCGACGAAGCCGGCGTGGCCGAAGCTCAGCACGCCCGCGTTGCCGGCGAAGGCGCCGAGCCCGACGACGATCGTCACGTTGATCAGGAACGTGACGAAGGTGCGCTGGTCGGTCGGCCCGAAGACGGCGAGCGCGAGCAGCGCGAGCGCGATCAGCGGGACGACGAGCCACAGCGCGCCGGCGAGCGAGCGCAGCGCGACCGACGCGGGCAGGACGCGCGTGCGTCGCACCGGCGCGTCGGGTTCGGGGGAGGGACGCAGCATGATGCGATGCTCCCCGAGCGGCCTTCCCACGGCCTACTGTCGGAAACGAGAAGAGAGCGGCGATTGTTCGCCGATCGCCCGAGCGGGGTCAGCGATCGCCGGCCGTGCCGTGCCCGCCGGCGCGCAATGCGAGGTAGACGGCGGCGATCACGGCGGGCGTGCGCAGCGGCGCGCCGATCGCCTCCTCGATCCGCGACAGGCGGTAGCGGAGCGAGTTGGGATGCAGGTGCAGGTGGACGGCCGTCGTCGAGACGTTGAGGTCGTGGTCGAAGTAGGCGGTCAACGTCTCCAGTGCGGCCGGTTGGCGCGCGAGCCGCTCGAACAGCGGCTCGGCGCGCGCGCCGACCTGCGCGAGCGGGATCTCGCCGAGGATCGCCGTCGTCGTGCCGAGCGCGTCGAAGCGCACGACCGGCGCGCCGCCGCCCGCGTGCTCGACCGCCAGCTCGGCCTCGCGGTGGGAGCGCTCGACGCCGCCGTGCAGACGACCGTGGCCCCCGACGCCGATCGCCGTCGCGGGCGCGTCCGCGGGTTCGCCGTCGCCTCCGGCGAGCCCGTGCGCGAGCCGCTCGACCTCGGCCTCGTCCGCCTGCACGAGCAGTACGACGCGCCCGCCGCGCTGGAGCGCGACGAACGGCAGGCGGGCGTGGTCGAGCGCCTCCTCGACCGCAGAGAGCAGCGCGTCATCGTCGCCTCTGCCGGCCACGGCGACGAGTGCCGCGACCGGCTGCTCAGGCGCGAAACCCAGCTCAGTGAGCTGCGCGGCGACGAGCGGGTCAGCGGTGCCCGCCAGCAGCCCTTGGAAGGCGACGGCGCGCAGCGCGCGGTCCTGCTTGCGGCGGGTCGCGTCGAGCCGATCGATGCCTGTCAGCAGCGGGACCGCCGCCTGCACAGCGGCCTTCGTCAGCTGGACCGACCCGCTCTGCCCCGAGCTCGCGACGACCCAGCGCAGCACGGCGCCGTCACGCCGCAGGACCGGCACCGCGATCCAGGTCCCGCCTTTGCAGGTCAGCTCCAGGGTCGTTTGCGGCCGCGCGGTGATCGCCTCCCACAGCTCGGCGGCGGGGACGATCCCGGTCGTGACGTCGACGCGGCCGTCGCGCGTCAGCAGCGCCACCTCGCCGCGCACGAGCGCGGCAACCCGCTCGATCGCCGCCATCCGCGGCTGCTCGTCGCCGAGCGCGTCCATCAGGTAGCGCTGCATCGCGACGAGTCGCTGCGAGGCGCGCACGTCCTCCGACAGGCTCGCCCGCACGACCCGCTCGACGATCTCGCGGAAGGGCGTGTGCGCCGGCACGACGACGACCGGCAGGCCCGCGCGGCGGGCGGCGTCGAGCAGCGTCTCGGGCACGTGGTCGAAGACCGGCTCGATCCCGAACGCGAGCGCCGCGACCCCGGTCTCGGCCAGCTCGCGCACGAGCTTGCCGACCGACTCCTCGTCGTCGCGCAGCATCGTCCCGGCGGTCAGCACGAGCCAGTCGCGGTCGATCCAGGCAGACGGCTGCGGCACGTCGATCGCGTGGGCGCCCGCTACCGGCCTGTCGCGGTCGGCAGCGTCGCCGACGAGCAGCCGTAGGCCGAGCGCGTCCTCGTCGAGCAGGTCGCCGAGGGTCAGCATCGACCGGGATCCCACGCGCCGATCGTACCCGTCGATCCGCGAGTCGGTCTGCTCATCCGCCGCCCGCGAGCGCCAACGTGACAGCCCCTCCGACGATTGCCACGATCGCCAGAGCCCGAACCGGCCCGAGCGTCTCGCCGAGCAGCAGCACGCCGACCAGCGCCGTCCCGGTCGCGCCGAGCCCGGTGTAGACGGCGTAGGCCGGGCCGGCGTCGATCGACCGCATCGCGTGCGACAGCGAGAAGAG
Organism: Conexibacter sp. CPCC 205762; assembly: GCF_030646155.1. Classification (GTDB taxonomy): domain Bacteria; phylum Actinomycetota; class Thermoleophilia; order Solirubrobacterales; family Solirubrobacteraceae; genus Conexibacter. Next base: position 25,388 of record NZ_JAUTDN010000024.1, on the reverse strand, counting down.
GCTGACGGTGCCGAACGCGAGTACGCCGAGCGTCGCCATCGGACGCGTGAAGCCGTCGCTGAGCTTCAGACATGAGGCGAAGCCGATCTCGAAGACGACGCCGACGACGATCAGCAGCCATGTGAGGCTCAATCGCCTGCCCTCACGGACCGCTCGTTCGCCGCTCGATCTACGGTGCTTGTGCATGACATTCCTCTGAACACGGCGCTCCGCCAGCGATATGACGAAATCAGCTCGATCTGTGTCTGACAATCGTCGACTCTCCGACGCTCGGCGCCGTTCTCCGGGGATCGGCCAAGGGACGGATGCGCTTCGGGCCCAGCAAGGCGCTGCGGCGCCCGACGCGCGAGGGCACCGAGGCCGCCGGCCAGCTCCGCGACGCGCAGCGCGAGCTGTTCGCCGGCGCCACGCCACTGGAGCGCCGACGACGGCATAGGCTCGAAGCACCCGCCGCGCCTTTCCGGCGAGGTCGGTGATTTCGGAACGCGACTCCTCCTGTTGCTCTTCCAGGTCGCGGATCATCTGGCTCACTTCGCCGGCACTTCGCTCTCGCGAGGCGCCGGCGCGCGAGGACGGCTGCGAAGAGGTGAGAAGGGTGGCGGCCGTGGTGCTCATGCCGGGAGCACCGGCGACGGCGCTCACAGCATCCGCACACCGGCATCGCAGAACGTGGCCTCAGCGAACTAGCTGACGATCTGGCACTCGTTGTTCTGGCCGTTCATCGACGGCGACACGACCGTCCAGTTCGCGCGCGCGTAGAGCCACGGCTGGATCAGGCCCGCCCCCTGCTGCTGCGGCGGACCGAACATCTGCCCGGCGAGCGCGGGGCTGACCGCCACCGACGACTTCGTGTCGACGTCGCCGGACAGCAGCGCGCTGACGCCCGAAGACGTCGCCATGCCGCCGGTCGGCGACTGCTGCCAGGTGTTCAGCGGCAGGAAGCTGCCGATCGACGCCGCCTTGCCCCACGGGAGCCACTCCTGCGGATCGTCGGTCGTGACGCACGAGACCTGGGCCGCGTCCTGGACGCCGGGGAACGAGTTGAGCGTGAACGCGGCCGGCAGGATCCCCGTCCACATCGCCTGCTCGACGCCGAGCTGCATCACCGACTCCTGCTGCGCGAGCCCGCCGCCGTTGACGCCCCACGGCCCCTCGGCCCCGGCGACGGCGGCCGACATCCGGCCCCAGTCGGAGACGAGGATCTCCTCCAGCGTGTCGAGGTGGCCCGACATCGTCTGGAGCGTGTTCAGCATCTGCGCGCCCATCTGATCGGCCGAGGTCTGCACCTGCCAGTAGGGGCGGGTCGTGCCGTCGGTCTGCGTCATCGCGGCGGTGAAGTCGAGCGAGGCGCCGAGGGCGCCGAGCAGCGACCCGACCTCCGGCACGATCGCCGCCGCCTCCAGGATCGACGCGAAGATCGAGAGGGTGGCGTTGGTGCTGCTCGGGGAGGGCGGCGGGATCGCGTTGATCACCTCTCCGGCGATCGCCTGCGCGTCGACCGGCACGCCGCTCGCCGACGCCGTGAACGGCGCCTGCAGCGTGCCGATCAGCGCCGTGATCGTCCCGATGTTGCCGGTCTCGATCCCCAGCTGTCTGCGCACGTTCACGAAGTCCGTGCGCGAGAACGACGGCTTCGAGGCGGTCGGGTAGCCCAGCTCGGTCAGCTCGTCGCCGATCGAGTCCCAGTCGATCGCCTCGTTGCAGTACGACGAGCGGAAGTCGGGGACGGACGGCTGCCAGCAGGAGCCGGGCCCAGGCTGCAGGCCGAGCTGCTCGGCGATCCAGGTCGTCGCCGCGATCTGGCCGGGCGTGGCGTCGTACGGCCACTGCACCGCCGGCTGGACGGCGACGAGGGAGAGGCCGAAGTCCGGCGGCGTGTCGGTGTCGGCCAGCGCGCTCTGGACGGAGGAGGCCCACGCGGAGTCGCCGCGACGGCGCAGCACGCCGCTCAACGTGCCGTTGCCGCCGCCCTGTCTGCCGCTGGCGGCCGCGGTCCAGCCGCTCTGCGTCTCAGCGGCCCACGGCGCGATCTGGTCGGTGCCGAACTGCGGAATCGGATTGCCGACGAGCGCGTACGAGGCGTTGCCCGAGAGGAACATCCACGGCGAGCCGCCGAGCGCGCCGATCGCCTTCGCCGACGCGAGCGCGCTGGGCGACTGCGGCGACGGGTCGTCGATGCTCTGGACGAGCGTCGTGCTGCCCGGCAGCGTCGACGCCTGCTGCAGCAGCTGCGCCATCTGCTGCTCCGCGGCCGGTCCGGCCGTCCCGACGGTGCCGTAGGTGATCGGCGTCCCCAGCTGGGGCGTGAGCGACGCGTCGAGCACGAGCACCTGGTAGCCGGCGGTCGTGCCCGCCGGCAGCGTGCCGGGGTACGTGGTGCCGTTGACCTGCATCGTGTTGGAGAGCGCGGTCGTCGCCGCCTGCGTGTCGAACGTCGCCCGGTCGGGCGAGACGAAGCCGTAGAGCGCGGCGGCGCCGTCGAGCGGGACGCCGGGCTGGAGCCAGCCGATCTGCTCGCCGGCGACCGTCTCGGGTCCGCCCAGGATCTGGCCCTCGTTGAGCGTCGGGCTCGCCCCGCCGTTGACGCTGCCGTAGGTCGCGATCGCGCTGAAGCCCGCCGCGGAGTCCTGCGTGTCGGTGCCGCAGCAGCCGGCGACGCCGGCGGCGACGATCAGGACCGGTTGGCCGGCCTTGACGTACTGGGAGGACTGCTGCGCCGCGGCCTGGAAGGCGGTGACCGGCGACTGCCCGAGCGTCTGCGGCAGCGGGCTGACGAACGAGATCAGCTCCATCGTCTCAGCGTCGAAGATCGCCGCCGCGGCGCCGTCACCGGCGGCGGGAAGCGGAAAGGCGCGGTCGCCGACGACGATGCTGCGCACGCCCCTGACGAGCGCGTGGGTGTCGATCGCGACGCCGATCGGAAGCGCGTTGACGCCGACGTCGACGCTCTCCACGTGCGTCGTGCAGCCGGCCGTCGCGGCCCCGGCCGGCAGCGGCGAGGCGGCCCCGGTCGTCGGCTTCACGACCGAGATCGCCGCGGCGCGCAGCCTGGCGGCCGGCGTCGACGCGACGGGCGCGCGCGGCCCCGCGGGGACCTCGCCGGAGGGTGCCTTGGCGGCGACCGAGCAGCCGGAGGCGCTCAGGAAGGCGGGCGAGCGCTTCCCCCGCGAACGCTCGCGCACGGTCAGCGCGATCCCGTAGCGGCCCGGCAGCGAGCCGACGAGGCGCGGCGTGGTGGTGCGCGCGCCGACGAGCCTCGCCTTCGCACCGCGGGGCGCGCGCACGACGCGCCAGCGGTAGCTGAGCGACGGCGACGTGCTGCGGGTGCCGCGGCCGTCGAGCCGGATCGTGCGACCGGCGACGCGGCCGCCGCGCGTCTGCACGGCGGGCAGCGGCGCGTCGCGGCGCACGACGACGGTGCGACGGACGGTCTGCCGGCGGCCCTGCTTCCCGACGACCTGCGCCACGAGCCGGTTGCTGCCGAAGCGCACGCCGTCGGCGGCGTCGAGCGCGAGCCGAGCGCGCGCGCCCTTCAGCACGAGCCGGTTCGCCGCGGCGACGCGGCGGCCGTTCAGCGTCAGCCGCGCGGACGCCAGCTTCGTCGTCGTGCGCCACCGCACCGAGATGCCGCCGCGGACGACTCCCGGGGCGGTCACGGTCACGAGGCGCCCGGCTGCGGTCGCGGTCGCCGGTGCCGCGCTGGCGCCGGCCGGCGCGAGGACAAGCGGGGACAGGGCGACGACGACGAGCGCCGCGACACGGGCGAAACGAGGCACAGACGGCTCCTGGAGGCGGGGGACGACGATCGAACAGCAGACTGACGACAGGTCAGCCTGCACAGGCTGACACACAGTCAGTCAGCTTGCAACCGGCGCGTCTGCGGTCAGCCCGGCTTTTGGACGCGCGCGATCATCTCGTCCACGAACCAGCGGGCGAGATCGACGATCGGCACCGCGGGATCGAGCAGCCACGACGTCTCCAGCCCGTTGAAGAACGCGATCAGCGCGTTGGCCTCGCGGTCGAAGTCGACGCCGGGCCGCAGCTCGCCGTCCTCCTCCGCCTGCCGCAGGAAGAACGTGACCGAGAAGCGGAAGAGGTTGTAGTTGCCGAGCATCCGCTCGCGCATCGGGGCGTCCGGCGTGGCGCTCTCGGCCAGGAGCATGTTCCACAGCACGGTGCGCTTGGGGTTGTCGCGCTGGAACTCGATGACCTGGATCATCTGGCGCAGCGCGTCGAGCCCCCGGTGCTGGGCGATGCGGATGCGGACCGCGTTGAAGCGCCGCTCATGCTCGTCCAGCACCGCGTGCACGAGCCGCTCCTTCGACGCGAAGTGATGCAGGACCGCGGGCCGCTTGATCCCAACCCGCGCGCCCACGTCGGAGAGCGTCGTCGCGTGATACCCCGCCTCGGCGAACAGCTCCGTCGCGGCCGCCACGATCGCGGCGCGGCGCGCCTCGCCCCGGGCGACAGCGGTGTTCGTCCGTCCCGGCGGCCTGGCGCTCACGCACCGAGCGTAGCTCACCGATCCGGAAGCTGACCTGCTTCGCCGCGCGCGGCCCCGCTAGACCTCTCTGCGCCCCTCGGTGTCCTTGTTGCGCAGGCCGATCAGGTTGCCGATCGTCAGCAGCGGGTCGTACTTGCGGTCGACGACGCGCTCCTTCATCGGGATGATCGCGTTGTCGGTGATTCTGATGCCCTCGGGGCAGACCTCGGTGCAGCACTTGGTGATGTTGCACATGCCGAGGCCGGCGGCACCCTGGGCCAGCTCGCGACGGTCGTGGGTGTCGAGCGGGTGCATGTCGAGCTCGGCGTACCGCAGGAAGAAGCGCGGGCCGGCGAAGGCGGGCTTGTTCTCCTCGTGGTCACGGACGACGTGGCAGGTGTTCTGGCACAGGAAGCACTCGATGCACTTGCGGAACTCCTGCCCGCGCTCGACGTCGATCTGCTGCATCCGGCGCTTGTTGTCCGCGTCGCGCGGCGGCGGCGCGAACGACGGCAGCTCCTTCGCCTTCTCGTAGTTGAAGGAGACGTCGGTGACGAGGTCGCGGATCACCGGGAAGGTGCGCATCGGCGTGACGGTGATCGTCTCGGACGTGTCGAAGTCGGAAAGCCGCGTCATGCAGAGCAGCCGCGGCTTGCCGTTGATCTCGGCGCTGCAGGAGCCGCACTTGCCGGCCTTGCAGTTCCAGCGGATCGCGAGGTCGCCGGCCTGGGTCGCCTGCACCCGGTGCAACGCGTCGAGGACGACCTCGCCCTCGGACACCTCGACCGTGTGGTCCTCGAGGTCGCCGCCGCTCTGGTCGCCGCGCCAGATCCGCATCTTCAGGTCGTAGCCCATGTCACTTCTCCTCGAAGTACGTCTTGAGCTCGTCCGGCATCACCGGGAGCGGCTTCTCGTGCAGGTCGACTCCGGTGCCGGCGGCGTTCAGGTTGACGACGAGGTTCTTCGTCCCCCAGACGGCGTCAGGGCCGGGGAAGTCGTCGCGGGTGTGGCCGCCGCGCGACTCCTCGCGCGCCAGCGCCGCCTTGGCGATGCACTCGCTGACGATCAGCATGTTGCGCAGGTCGATCGCGAGGTGCCAGCCGGGGTTGTACTGCCGGTGGCCCTCGACCTTCATCGCCTTCGCCCGCGTCTTGAACGCCTCGATCTCGGAGAGCGACTCCTCCAGCTCGGAGGCGGTGCGGATGATGCCGACGAGGTCGTTCATCGACTGCTGGAGGTCGGACTGGATCGTGTAGGGATTCTCTCCGCCCTCGACCTCGAACGGCGCCAGCGCGCTCTCCGCCGCCGCCTTGACGTCGGCCTCGTCGATCTTCGGCCGGTCAGCTCCCAGCGAGCTGCCGTACGCCGTCGCCGCCTCGCCGGCCCGCTTGCCGAAGACCAGCAGGTCGCCGAGCGAGTTGCCGCCGAGCCGGTTGGAGCCGTGCATGCCGCCGGAGCACTCGCCGACGGCGTAGAGGCCGGTGATCGCGCTCTCCTGCGTGTCCGCGTCGACCTCGACGCCGCCCATCACGTAATGGCAGGTCGGGCCGATCTCCATCGGCTCGGCCGTGATGTCGACGTCGGCCAGCTCCTTGAACTGGTGGTACATCGACGGCAGCCGCTTGCGGATGAACTCCGGCGTGCGACGGGACGCGATGTCGAGGTAGATGCCGCCGTGCGGCGTGCCGCGTCCGGCCTTGATCTCGGAGTTGATCGCGCGCGCGACCTCGTCACGCGGGAGCAGCTCCGGGGGACGGCGGTTGTTCTTCTTGTCCTCGTACCAGCGGTCGGCCTCCTCGATCGTGTCGGCCGTCTCGCTCTTGAAGAACTCCGGGATGTATCTGAACATGAAGCGCTCGCCCTCGGAGTTCTTCAAGATGCCGCCGTCGCCGCGCACCGACTCCGTCACCAGCAGTCCCTTCACCGAGGGCGGCCAGACCATGCCGGTCGGGTGGAACTGCACGAACTCCATGTTGATGAGCGAGGCCCCGGCCCGCATCGCGAGCGCGTGGCCGTCGCCGGTGTACTCCCACGAGTTCGAGGTGACCTTGAAGGACTTGCCGATGCCGCCGGTCGCGAGGATCACCGACGGTGCCTCGAAGGTGATGAAGCGGCCGGACTCGCGCCAGTAGCCGAAGGCGCCGGAGATCTTGTCGCCGTCCTTGAAGAGGTCGGTGATCGTGCACTCCATGAAGACGTCGATGCCGAGCTCGACGGCACGCTGCTGCAGGGTGCGGATCATCTCCAGGCCGGTGCGGTCACCGACGTGCGCGAGCCGCGCGTACTTGTGGCCGCCGAAGTCGCGCTGCGAGATCAGGCCGTCGTCGGTGCGGTCGAAGAGGGCGCCCCAGTCCTCGAGCTCCATCACCCGCTCGGGCGCCTCCTGCGCGTGCAGCTGCGCCATCCGCCAGTTGTTCAGCATCTTGCCGCCGCGCATCGTGTCGCGGAAGTGCACTTCCCAGTTGTCCTCGGGCCAGCGGTTGCCCATCGCCGCCGCGATGCCGCCCTCGGCCATCACCGTGTGGGCCTTGCCCAGCAGTGACTTGCAGACGAGCGCCGTTCTCGCGCCCGCGTCGTGGGCGGCGATGGCCGCCCGCAGGCCGGCGCCGCCGGCGCCGATCACGACCACGTCGTACGTGTGCCGCTCCATGCCACCCGTCCCATCGCCCGACATCACGTTGCCGGTCATGGGGTGTCGCGTCTCACTCATCGGAAGGCCAAGTCCTTAGAAGAATCGCGGGTCGTTGAAGACGTTGGCCGCCAGCAGGAAGATGTAGACGTCCACGATGGCGATCGAGAACAGCGAGTACCAGGCGTAATTGGCGTGTCTCGCGTTCAGCTTCGACGCCAGCGTCCATGCCTTGTAACGGATCGGGTGCTTCGAGAAGTGCCGCAGCCGTCCGCCCATGATGTGGCGACAGGAGTGACAGCCGAGCGTGTACGCCCAGATGAAGACCACGTTGATCAGCATCAGCAGGGTGCCGAGGCCCATGTGGATGCCGCTGGACTCGCCCTCGGCCGGCCCGAAGGCCAGCACGACGTCGTAGGTCAGGATCAGGCTGACCACCACCGCCGCGTACCAGAACCAGCGATGGACGTTCTGGAAGATCAGCGGGAACCGCGTCTCGCCGGTGTATCTCGCGTGCGGCTCGGCCACGGCGCAGGCCGGCGGAGAGAGCCAGAACGAGCGGTAATACGCCTTGCGGTAGTAGTAACACGACATCCGGAAGCCGAGCGGGAAGATCAATATGATCAGCGCCGGCGAGAGGCCCCACCAGCTGAACGGCTGCCCGAAGTCTGAGGACCCCTTGACGCAGGAGTCGGTCAAGCACGGGGAGTAGAACGGTGAGAGGTACGGCTCGGCGAAGTAGTCGTGGCCCCAGACCGCCCGGAACGTCGCGTACGCGACGAACGCCGAGAAGACCGCGAACGTCGCCAGTGGGTAGAGCCACCAGCGGTCGGTCCGCAGCGTCTTGACGCCGATCCGGGCCCGAGTGGGCCCGTTGACGCCCGCTTGAGCTGTCTCCCTCGTTGCCTGCCGAGTCTCCGTCGACGCCATCGACATCTCCGCCCGTCGGGTATACGCGTGCGCAGTCTGCCAGTTTCGCGTCAGCCGAGCGTAACTTGCGCCAACCGGCGCACCCGGCCGGGCGCCGGGCGCATGACGCGCCCGGGGCCCGGTCCGTTTGCGCTAGCGCCGGACCTGCACCATGACGGTGCGGGTCACGGTCTGGCTGCCGATCTTCAGCGACACCCGCACGGCGTGGGAGGCGACCTTCGCGCTGCGGCCGATCTTCAGCCGCACCGTGATCGTGCGCGACTGACCGCCCTCCAGCGCGGCGATCTTCAGCGAGGTCCGGCCCGAGGCGCGCAGCGCCTTCGGCGTCTTCGCCGTCGCCGAGGCGCTCTGCAGCGTCGTGGCCGTGCCGTTGCTGATCCGGAACGACACGCGGGCCGTCTGGCCGCGGCGGACCGAGACCTTCGAGCGGGTCGCCGCGAACGCGAACGTCCCGTCGCGACCGGCCGCGCCGGCGTCGCCCTTCGGGCCGATCGGACCCTGCGGACCGATCGGGCCAAGCGGACCGATCGGGCCGACGCCGCCGTTCACGCCGTCTCTGCCGTTCGCGCCGGCTCTGCCGTCGGTGCCGTTTGCACCGGTGTCGCCCTTGCTGCCGGGGGTGCCGGGCGTGCCAGGCGTTCCGGGGGTGCCGGGCGTGCCGGACGCGCCGTCGTCACCGCGCGGCCCGGCGGGCAGCGTGGTGCTCGTGCCCGTCAGCGGGACGAGCGTCTGGCTGCCGGGGACGTTCGCCTTGACGATGAGCTTCCCGGCCGTCGTGGCGCCCTCGCGCGCGGGCGAGAAGCGCACCTGCACGCGGCAGCTGCCGCCGGGACGGATCGTCTCGCCCTCGCACTCGTCGGCCGCGACGAGGAACTCGCCCTCGGACGCCTCGTCGTCGCCCTTGTAGCGCACGTCGCTGACCTTCAGCAGCTGCGCGCCCGGGTTCGTGACGGTGACCCACTGGCCGGGCCCGGTCGTCCCGGTCGCCTGCGCGGCGAACGCCGGCGTCGTCGCCTGCGCGACCGCGCCGACGTTCGGGTTGTCGAACGCGAACCAGTCGACGCGCGCCTTCTGCTTGAACGGCCGCCCCTGCAGGCGCTTGTTCTTCACCGTGCTGCTGTTGTACGGCGTGTACAGCCGCGCCTCGCCCTGGTCGAGCCCCGTCTGGACTCTGCCGTCGGGCAGCAGCAGGTCGGGCATCGTCCCGATCGCCTCCCAGCCGTCGGCGTTGTCGGCCCACTTCTCGGTGCTCTCGGGCAGCGCCCGCACGTACATCGGCTGGTCGCCGCGCACGCCGCTCCAGCTCCACAGCCCGTAGGTCGAGTCGCCGACGAAGGCGCCCTGGGAGATGATCAGGTACTGGTCGTTCTTGTTCTTGCGGATCTCGCGGATCGTTCCGCCGCTGAGATCCAGGACGATCGGCTCGTCGAACTCGGCACGCTCGCCGTCGCCGTTGTGGAGCTTGTCGAAGTTCGTCACCGGAACGACGATGGCGTTCGTCCCCAGGAGCTTGTCGCGCACGCCGATGTACAGCGTGGAGGTCGAGCCGGGCGCGAACTCGGAGCCCTCGATGTTCAGGGCCGGCGCCGTGCTGAGCATCCCGAACGGGGTGCCGTGGGCGGCGTCCCAGCGCTGCAGGTCGCGCATCAGGTCCTTGTACGGGCTGCCGACCGGCACCAACCGCGCCGCGGCGCCCCGTCCGACGAGCCGGGTCTTGTAGATGTCGTAGCGGTTGTCGCTGGCGAGCTGCGAGCCGAGCCAGTAGATCGTGTCGCCGGCACGCGCGGAGGACTCGAAGTCCACCTCGTTCTCGACGCCGGTCTGGACCGGGCCGAGCTGGAACGTCGCGACCGGCAGCCCCGAGACGCGCGCGTCGTACAGCCGGATGTCGTTCTTCTCGTCGTCGGCGACCAGCAGGTGCCCGTCACCGACGTCCTGCGCCGTCGAGAGGTCCGAGGTGCTCTGCAGCACGCGGCTCGTCGGCGTCGTCGCCTTCGTCGCCCAGTAGTCGAACGAGAACGTGCCGGTCTTGCCGGCCAGTCCGCTGACCGTCAGCGTGATCCGCGCCTTGCCGTCGCCGACCGGCTGGAACGCGACGCGCCGGTCGGGCCCGCTGCCGATCACGGTGACCTTGTCGCTCGCGATCACAGCCGGGCTGTCGCTCTGCACGTTCGTGATCCGCAGCTCGTTGGCCGGGACCTCCCCGCCGGCGACGAACGCCTGCTTGACCGAGATCGGCAGCGTCGGGTTCGTCGGGTCCCCGACCACTCCGGTGAAGCCCTCGATCAGCTCCAGCTCGTACGGAGCGGCGATCGCCGGGGCGGCGACGTCCTCGGGAGCGGGCACCGTGTCGGCGATGCCGATGGCGATCGGCGTGTTGCTGGTGTTGGTCGTGATCTGGGGGAACTGGGCCTCAGGCGGGGTGAAGAGGGAGCCGCCGGTGACGCCGACCGGGATCAGCTTCCGGGACGCGAGCCCGGCGACGTAGAGCCGCGAGCCGCGCGGGCCGAGCGCCGCGGCGCGCCCGCCCTGGGGAGTCTCCCCGAGTCTGATCTGCTCGGTCACGGCGCTCGTCGCCAGGTCGATCCGCGAGACGTACGAGTCGTGCGTGTTGGTGTAGTGCGTGACCAGCAGATCTCTGCTGTCGCCGCTGATCGTCAAGCTGCCCGTCTGCGTCCCGCCCTGGAGCAGGATCGACGGCTTCTGGGTCATCGTCGCGAGGTCGATCGCCTGCACGAGCGGCCGGGAGCCGTTGATCGTGCCGGCGTAGAGCGTCGTGCCGTCGGGGCCGACGAGCAGGTCGATCGTCGTGTCCGTGATTCTCAGGCCCGGCTTCAGCGTCCCGGTCGCGAGGTCGAGCTCGGCGACGTCGCGCTGGTTGATCGCGACGTACAGCTTGCCGTTCGGGGCGACTGCAAGCGCGCTGACGGTGCCCGTCAGCGTGATCGGGGTGCCGACCACCGGGGTCGCGCCGGAGACGTCGACCGGCACGACGCGCGGGCCGGCGGCGACGTAGAGCGTGCGGCCGTCCGGCGCGAGCCGGGCCGTCGTCGGGTTCGCCAGGCTCGGCGACGTGACCGGCGTACCGAGCGTGTTCGTCGCGACGTCGATCGTGGTGAGGGCGCCCGAGGTCGTCCCGCCATGCAGGACGTACGCGGTTCTGTCGTCCGCGGAGACCTCGATGCGCTTGGTGCCCGTCGGGTTGAGCACGGGCAGCGTGGTCGGCAGCCCGGTCTCGAGGTTCACGGCGTAGAGCCCGGAGCTGGTCGTGCCGATATAGGCGGTCGAGGCCTCGGACGCGGAGCTGGTAAGGCCCAGCAGGGCGAGCGCCGCGAGGGCGGCTGGAAGCAATCGGGCAGGGCGTGGTGACACGTGACGGTCCTTGCTCGGGACGGGGAACCGAGAGATCGTCAACTCTGGGAGGAGCGAACCTGTCATCAGTCAGTGACTGATTTGCTCGACTTCTCACCCAATTGGCAACGGTACGTTTCCAATGCGCTGGGCCTCCTCGATGCCCCACCTAGTGGGTCACTCAGGGTGTTCATCGATGGTCGGGAGGCCGTGCGAGGCGGAGGCTCGATGCATGCACTTCTCTCTCTATCTCGGCATCCTCTTCGCGCTGCTGTGCGCGTTCGTCACCAACCTCGCGTTCCTCTTCAAGCACCGTGGTGCAGCCGCCGCTCCTCCGGTGAACGTGCGGCATCCGTTGCGATCAGCCGCCGGCCTGTTCCGGTCGCGCTGGTTCACGATCGGGTGGCTCGTCGCGGTCGGCGCCTGGATCTTCCACGTGCTGGCGCTGGCGCTGGCGCCGATCTCCGTCGTGCAGGCCGTGCTCGCCAGCGGGCTCGTGCTGCTGGCCGTGATGGCGGACCGCCTGTTCGGCTTCGCCGTCGGCAAGCGCCAGTGGATCGGGCTGACCGCGATGACGACGGGCCTGGCGCTGATCACCGTCACGCAGCCGGCCGTGCACGGGTCGCACTCCTCCTTCTCGGTGACCGCGATGATCGCCTTCGAGGGCCTGCTGCTGGGCGTCGGCGCGCTGCTGATCGTCGGGACGCGGATCGCCGGCGTGCGCGCCAAGAAGCAGGGGCTGGCGCTCGGCGCCGCCGCGGGCGTCCTGTTCGGCGTCTCCGACGTCGCGCTGAAGGCGCTCACCGGCCTGCTGAGCGACGCCGGCCCGCTCGGCCTCGTGTCGCCCTGGCTGCTGGTCGCGGCGCTGGCCTCGGTCAGCGCGTTCTACGCCTCGGCGCGCGGGCTGCAGGACGGCGACGCGGTGCCGGTGATCGCGATCACCGGCACCGCCGCGAACATCGTCGGCATCGCCGGCGGCATCGTCGTCTTCGGCGACCCGATGCCGAGCGACACCGTCGGCATAGTCCTGCAGGCCGTCGGCTTCCTGCTGATCGTCGTGGCCTCCGCGCTCACGCCTGCCCCGGTCCGCGCCGCGCGCGTCGACGCCGCTCACGGCTCGTGACCGGCGTGCGCCGCTACGTTCAAGCACGTGTCCGTTCAACGCTCCGCTGCTGACCGCCTGCTGTTCGGCGTCTGCGCCGGCATCGCTCGCAGCACCGGCGCGGACGTGCTGCTGGTCCGCCTGGCGGTCACGGCGCTGCTGGTCGTGACCGGCGGGGTCGGCCTCGTCGCCTACGCGGCGCTCGTCGTGCTGCTGCCGGCCGAGCCGGGGCCGATCACGCCGTGGTCGCAACGATCGCGCACGACGCCGGCCCTGCTGCTCGTGTTCGGCGCCGTGCTGTACGCGCTCGGGCTCCACGTCGTGACCCCGCCGTTGAGCGTGCTGGTCCCGGCGGCGCTGCTGACCGCCGGCGTCGTGCTGGTGTGGCGCGAGACGACGCGTGCGCGGGAGGCCGGCACGCGGCTGGAGCGGGTCGAGCTGCTGCGGCTCGGCGCGGGCCTGGCGCTGCTGGTCGGCGGCGCGGTCTCGTTCCTGACCGACAGCGGCAAGCTGGCCGAGCTGTCGAGCGCGCTGATCGCCGCCGCCGTCGTCTCCGCCGGGCTGGGGCTGATCGTCGGCCCGCAGCTCGCGCAGGCGCGCGCGGAAGCCGACACGGAGCGGCGCCTGCGCATCCGCGCCGACGAGCGGGCCGACGTCGCCGCACGGCTGCACGACTCGGTGCTGCAGACGCTCGCGCTGATCCAGCGCGAGGAGGACCCGCGCCGCGCGCAGTCGCTGGCGCGCCGCCAGGAGCGCGAGCTGCGCGGCTGGCTCTACGGCGGTGAGGCGCCGGGCGACGCCGCCACGCTCGCGAGCGCGCTGCGCACGGCGACCGCCGAGGTCGAGGAGCACTACGGCATCGAGGTCGACCTCGTGCAGCCGTCCGATGACGTGCTCGACGAGGGCCTGGCCGCGCTGGCCGCCGCCGCGCGCGAGGCGATGACCAACGCCGGGCGCCACGCCGGCGTCGAGGCGATCTCGGTCCTGGCGCGCGTGACCGACGACGAGGCCTCGATCTACGTGCGCGACGCCGGCCGCGGCTTCGACCCCGCCGACGTGGCCGTCGACCGCAAGGGCGTGCGCGAGTCGATCGTCGGCCGGATGGAGCGCTGCGGCGGGCGAGCCGTCGTCGTCAGCGCGCCCGGCGCCGGCACGGAGGTGGAACTGGTGCTGCCGCGAACAGGAAGCTGACCGCCATGGCATATCCGCTGCGCAAGGTCGTCATCGTCGACGACCACACGATCTTCCGGGCCGGCCTGCGCGCCGGCCTCGGCCCGACGATTCAGGTCGTCGGCGAGGCCGGCACCGTCGAGGAGGCGATCCCGCTGGTCCGCGCCGCGGACCCGGACGTCGTCCTGCTCGACGTGCACCTGCCTGACGGCGGCGGCGACGCCGTGATCGCGCCCGTCCACGCCGAGCGGCCGGGCGTGCGCTTCCTCGCGCTGTCGGTCTCCGACTCGCCCGAGGACATCCTCGCCACGATCCGCGCCGGCGCCCGCGGCTACGTGACGAAGTCGATCACCCCCGAGAGACTCGTCGCGGCGATCCACCGCGTCGCCGACGGCGACGCGGTCTTCTCGCCGTGGCTGGCCGGCTTCGTGCTCGACGCCTTCAGCGGCAGATCGGCCACCGCCGATCCGGCCGCGCGGATCGACCCCGAGCGCGACTCGCTGACCGCGCGCGAGCAGGACGTCCTGCTGCTGATCGCCCGCGGCTACACCAACAGACAGGTCGCCGAGCGGCTGCACCTGTCGATCAAGACGATCGAGACCCACGTCTCCAATGTGCTGCGCAAGCTGCAGCTGACCAACCGCAACGCGCTCACCCGCTGGGCCGCGCAGCGGAGAATGATCTAGCCCCCTCAGGGTCCACTCAGGGCAGTCACCGATGGTCGGCGGCGCGATCCCGTTGGAGGCTGGAGCGCATGAGCTCTCCCCTTCGCATCGCCCTCGTGTCGCCGTACTCGTGGAGCTATCCGGGCGGCGTGAACCGGCACGTGGAGGCGCTGGCCGGGCAGTATCTCGCCCGCGGGCACGAGGTCCGCGTGCTGGCGCCGTTCGACCCAGACGACCGCCGCTCGGCGCGCCGGCACGGCGGCGCCCGTCCGCTCGCCGGTGAGCTGCCGGATCACGTCGTGTCGCTCGGGCGCACCGTCGGTCTGCCCGCCAACGGCGCGATCTCCAACCTCGCGCTGACGCCCGCCGCCGTCGCCGTCGCGCGCCGCGAGCTGCGCAGCGGCGGATACGACGTCGTCCACCTGCACGAGCCGGTCGCGCCGGCCGTCTGCTGGGACGCGCTGCTGTCGACCGACATTCCGCTCGTGGGCACCTTCCACACCCACTCCGAGCGCGCGGTCCCGCACGGGCTGGCCGCGGCGGCCGGCGCGCGGCGGCGGATGAACCGCCTGGCCGTGCGCGTCGCGGTCTCCGAGGCGGCCGCCTGGACCGGGCGCCGCTTCTGGGGCGGGCGCTACCGCGTGATCCCCAACGGCGTCGACCTGCTCCCGCCGGCGCCGCGCGCGCCGCGGGCGGCGGGCAGGCCGCTGCGGATCGCCTTCGTCGGGCAGCCGGTGGAGCGCAAGGGGCTGCCGGTCCTGCTGCGCGCCTTCGCGACGCTGCGCGAGCAGGTTCCCGCGCAGCTGACGCTGGTCGGCGTGCGACCCGAAGACGCCGCGCTGGTGCTGGCCGACCTGCGCGGGATCGAGGCCCTGGGCCAGGTCGACGACGCCCGCAAGCAACAGGTGCTGCAGGCGGCTGACGTGCTGTGCGCGCCCTCGCTCGGCGGCGAGTCGTTCGGGATGGTCCTGACCGAGGCGTTCGCGGCCGGCACCCCGGTCATCGCCTCCGACATCGCCGGCTACCGCGACGTCGTCGATCACGAGGTCGACGGCCTGCTGATCCCGCGCAACGACGCCGTCGCGCTGGCCGAGACGCTCCGCGCGCTCGCCGCCGACCCGGCCCGCGAGCAGGCGCTCAGCCGCAACGCGGCGCACGCCGCCGAGCGCTTCGCGTGGCCGAGGATCGCCGATCGCCTGCTGGACGCCTATGGCGACGCGATCGCCGCTCCTGAACCGGAGGGGACGCTGCGCAAGCTCGGTCAGAAGCACGGCCTCGTGCCCGCCGACGGCCAGCCGCGCGTGCCCGCCCGGCGGCTGCCCAGTCTCGAGCCGGCGCCGG
Organism: Conexibacter sp. CPCC 205762; assembly: GCF_030646155.1. Lineage (GTDB taxonomy): Bacteria > Actinomycetota > Thermoleophilia > Solirubrobacterales > Solirubrobacteraceae > Conexibacter. The sequence continues at coordinate 9,717 of NZ_JAUTDN010000024.1, read as the reverse complement.
CCCGGCCGCCGCGCCAGCAGCCCCAGCCCCGCCAGCCCCGCCGCCTGCCGGGGATCGCCCGGCGCGGGGCGATCGTGGCTGCCGCCGCGGCCGGCATCGGCCTGTCATGGCGAGCGCTGAGGCACGTCGGGGTCGGCCCGCTCACCGACGCGCTGTCGCGCTCGTCACCGGCGTGGGTGATCGCGGGCCTGGCGCTGATGTGCCTGTCGATCGTCGTGCGCTCCGTGGCCTGGCGGGCGATCCTGCGCGCCGCGCTGCCGTCCGCGCGCGTCGGGCGCCGCGACGTCCTGGGCGGCACGTCGGTCGGCGTGCTGCTGTCCGCGACGCTGCCCGCCCGCCTCGGCGAGCCCGCCCGTGCGCTCGTGGTGTCGCGGCGGATCGGCGGGCTCCAGCGCGACGTGCTCCCCACCGTCGCCGGCACGATCGTCTCCCAGGCGCTGCTGAACGTCCTCGCGCTCATCCTGCTGGGTGTCGTGATGGCCGCCTCGCTCGGCAGCTCCGGCGACCACGGCGGCGTGCTGGTCGCCCTCGCCGTCGCGCCGCTGGCGCTGGCGGCCGCCGTGCTGCTCGCCCCGGCGCTGCTGCGTGCAGGCGCGCGATCGCGACGCGCGCGCAGCGTCGAGGCGAGGCTCCGCGCCGCGATGACGCGCGTGCGCGACGGCCTGCGGGTGTTCCGCAACCCACGGCTGGGCGCGAAGGCCGCGGCGATGCAGCTGCTGGCCTGGGCGATCCAGTGGAGCTCCTGCTACCTGCTGCTGGTGGCGCTCGGTCTCGACGCCGACGCCGGCGCGGCCGCCGCCGCGGGCGTCCTGTTCGCCGTCAACGTCACCGCCGCCGTGCCGATCACCCCGTCGAACCTCGGCGTCTTCCAGGCCGCCTGCGTCGCCGTCCTCAGCGGCGGCTACGGCATCTCCTACGCCGACGCGCTCGCCTACGGGATCGTCCTGCAGGCCGTCGAGCTGGCGACCGCCTTCCTGCTCGGCGTTCCGGCGCTGATCGCGACGGGGCTGTCGTGGAGCGACGTGCGCCGAGCCGGTGGCGGATCAGCCGGTGAAGGAGGGGCGTCTGGCGGGAGCCGGGGCGGGGCGGGTGGTGGGCGTTCTTCTCTGCGCTGCTCTGAGGCGCGGGAGCAGGAGCGTCACCTGCTTGCGGGTCGTGACGGTGCTGCCGTCGCGCAGGCGGGTGTCGAGCGTGAGGACGGTGCGGAGCGTGCGCACGCCCTTGGCCTGCTGCTGCTTGACGAACCGTGCCGGCAGCGTGACCGTGAGGGTCTTCGTCTGACGTGCGGCGAGGCGGATGCCGCGGAGGCGGATCAGCACCGTCGTCTTGGCCGCGACGGCACGTGACGTGGACCCGCTGACGGTCAGCGTTCCGCTGACGCTGCAGGGCTGGCCGGAGGGGCAGGCGAGCGGCAGGACGATCGCGCCGGTCCGTGCGACCGGGATCGTGCTCGCCGCGCGCGGGGCGAAGACCGCGCCTCTGGGGGCGGGGACGGCCGGCGGAGTCGTCGGCTGGACCGGCGCCGGCGACGGGGCCGGCGTCGGGACGGTCCCAGGAGCCGGCGACGGGGCCGGTCTCGGGTCGGTCGACGGGTTCGGCTCGGGATCGGTCGGGTCGGGGTCCGGATCCGGGTCGACCGAGACCGGCAGCCCGACCGCGCTCAGCGCCACGGTCAGCGGCTCGTCGTCGGTGGGGATCGTGAGCGTCGCGCTCGCAGGCCCCGGCGTGGCGGGGGCGAACGCGACGGTGACGGTGCAGGTCTCGCCGGCGCGCAGCTTCGCGTCGCTGCACGTGTCGCCGCTGACCGCGAAGGCGGCGTCGCCGGTCGCGGCCGTGCCGACGTGGAGCGCCGCGGTGCCGGCCGAGCTGACCGTGAACGTCTGCGCGGCGCCGCTCGTGCCGACGGTCGCCTCGCCGAGGTTCTGCGCGCTGCCCGGGGTGACGGCGCCGTCGCTGAGCGCGTCGTTGCGCAGCAGCGACAGCCCTGCGGTGCCGCCGAAGTTGACGACCGCGAGGTCGTCGCGCCCGTCGCCGTCGGCGTCGGCGGTCGCGATCCCGGCGTGGGACGGCCCGGTTCTCCGCTCCTCGGCGGCGGCGAACGTGCCGTCGCCGTTGCCGAGCATGACGGCGGTGCCGTAGCCGATGCCGGCGACGACCGCGACGTCGGCGCGGCCGTCGGCGTCGAAGTCGCCGGTGGTGACGTACGCGGCCATCTCGCTGACGATCGGCGTGCCGGGGACCAGCGTGCCGTGGCCGTCGTTGAGGAGCGGCAGCACGGCGCCGTCGAACCCGCCGCCCGCGGCCACGGCGTCGACGTCACCGTCGCCGTCGAGGTCCGCGACGGCGACGCTGTTGTAGGCGCGGCCGGTCGGCACCGTGCCGGCGAGCGAGAAGCCGCCGTGACCGTCGCCTCTGAGCACCGCGACCTCTCTGGTGGCGGTCGACCGCTGCGCGACCAGGTCGAGGTGCCCGTCACCGTCGACGTCCGCAGGTTGCAGCTGGCGCGTGTCGAGCGCGAGCGGCCCGCCCGGCGCGGGCGTGAAGCCGCCGGCGCCGTCGCCGAGGAAGACGGTCAGCGTGTTGGCGACGATGCTGGAGACGGCGACGTCCGGGTCGCCGTCCTCGTCGAAGTCGGCGATCGTCGCCTCCCCGGCGCGCTGGCCGGCGGTGAGCGACGGCGCCGCCGCGAACCCGGTCGGGCTGGAAAGGAAGATCTGGACCTGGTCGCTGTCGGCGCCCGCGCCGGCGGTGTCGTTGGGCACCACCAGATCGGCGCGCCCGTCGTGGTTGAGGTCGCCGGCCGCGATCGCGTGCACCGAGCCGCCGAACGTCAGCGCCCCGCCGAAGCCCGCCGTGAAGCCGCCGTGCCCGTCGCCGAGCAGCACGGTCGCCGTTCTTCTGACGCCCTGCGAGACGATGACGTCGATCGCGCCGTCGCCGTCGAAGTCCCCAGGGGTCACAGAGCTCGCGTTGGCGATCGGATACGACGTCTCGGTGAACGGCACCGCGGCGGCGGCGGGCGCCGCGGCGGTCACGAAGACGGCGGCGGCGAGCAGGGTGGAGCGACGGGCGACGGACATGTCCGGAATGGTCGGCGGCTGCGCGCGCGGCTTGACCCCTGGCGCGGGCCGGTGTCCGAGCGCATGCCACCGACACCACCCGCGTCCCCGGCCGATCGTTATGAATTATCGCGCGATCAGCGGAGCCGTTCCACGATCGGGAGGCAAAAGTCAAGGCGGGGGCGCATCCCGCAGGAACGGGCAAAGAGGTGGGAAATGCAGTGAAAAGTCAAGGTCATCTCGTGCGCCTGAATTGTCCGATCGCCGCGGATGACGGTGCTAAGGTGAAGCGCCGCTGAGCGCCCTCGTGGCCGCCGCGCCTTGTCCTCCCGTCTCTGAAGGGATCTCCATGTCGCCCTCTGCGACCGCTGCCGCGGTCGATCCTCACCATGCCCGTCGCTGGCTGATCCTCGGCGTGCTCGGCGTCGTGCAGCTGATGCTCGTGCTCGACGCGACGATCATCAACATCGCGCTCCCCTCCGCGCAGGCCGACCTCGGCTTCTCGACCGAGAGCCGCCAGTGGGTGATCACCGCCTACGCGCTCGCGTTCGGCTCGCTGCTGCTGCTCGGCGGTCGTCTCGGCGACCTGATCGGCCGCAAGCGGCTGTTCGTGATCGGCCTGCTCGGCTTCGCGGGCGCCTCGGCGCTCGGCGGCGCGGCGGGCAGCTTCGGCGTGCTCGTCGTCGCGCGCGCCCTGCAGGGCCTCGTCGCCGCGCTGGTGGCGCCGGCCGCCCTGTCGCTCGTCGCGACGACCTTCACCGACCCGCGCGAGCGCGGCACGGCGTTCGGCGTCTTCGCCGCGATCTCAGGCATCGGCGCAGGCGTCGGGCTGCTGCTCGGCGGCGTGCTCACGCAATACCTGTCGTGGCGCTGGTGCCTCTACGTCAACCTGCTCTTCGCCGTCCCGGCCGCGCTCGGCGGCCTGGCGCTGCTGCACGGCGAGCGCGCCCACCGCCACGGCGAGCAGCCGCGCCTCGACGTGCCCGGCGCGCTCACCGTCACCGCCGGCCTGTTCGCGCTCGTCTTCGGCTTCTCCAACGCGGAGAGCCACGGCTGGGGCGACGCGGTCACGCTCGCGATGCTGGCCGCGTCGGTCGTGCTGCTCGTGCTGTTCGCCGGGCTCCAGCAGCGCGTCGCGCAGCCGCTGCTGCCGCTGCGCGTGCTGCTGGAGCGCAACCGCGGCGGCGCCTACCTCGCGCTCGGGATCGGCGCGATCGCGATCTTCGTCGTCTCGCTCTTCCTGACGTACTACATGCAGCAGGTGCTCGACTTCTCACCGGTCCAGACCGGCTTCGCCTTCATGCCGATGAACGTCGCGATCATGACCGGCGTCGGCGGCGCGACCGCGCTGCTGCAGCGGATCGGCCCGCGCGTGACGCTCGGCGCGGGGCTGGCGCTGACCGCCGTCTCGATGGCGCTCTTCGCCCAGCTGGAGGCGGACTCCGGCTACGCGACCGGCGTCCTGCCGGGGCTGATCGTGATGGGGATCGGCTTCGGGCTGGTCTACGGCGGCGGCATGACGACGGCGACGCTCGAGGTCGCGCACCGTGACGCCAGCGTCGGCTCGGCGATGGTCAACGTCAGCCAGCAGGTCGGCGGCTCGATCGGCACCGCGCTGCTGTCGACGATCTTCGCCAGCGCCGTCCGCGACCACATCGCCGCCAACGCCTCAGCCGGCGTGCCGAACCTCGAGCTGGCCGCGACGATCCACGGCTACGCGACCGCCTTCTGGTGGACCGCCGCGATCCTCGCCGCCGGCACGATCGCCTGCGGCCTGCTGCTGCGCACCCGCATCCTCGCCGCGCCCGATCCCGACGCCGTCCCCGTGATCGCCCACTGAGCGCGCGCCTCAGCCCTTCGCGTGCAGGGTGATCTGGTAGCCGTCGGGATCGGCGAACGCGAAGGTCCGCCCGAACGGCCCGTCGAAGGGCTCGGTCACGATCGTGACCCCGTCCGCGGCGAGCGCGTCGTGGATCTGCTGCGCCTCAGGTGCGTGCATCCACACCGCGACGCCCTCGCCGGGCTGCTTGACGGCGTCCAGGTCGACGCCGGGCAGCAGATCGCGAACGGCGAACGCGATCGGCTTGGTGTCGAAGACGACCGCGTGGGGCGGGCCCGCGGGGTTGCGCACCAAGCCGAGGTACTGCTCGTAGAACGCGGCCGAGCGGCCCAGATCGCGGACTTGAAGGGAGATGAAGTCGGGTCCGGTGACAGGCATCAGAGGCTCCTTGGAAAGCGGTTCACGCCGTCAAGACTACGTCAAGACCTTGACAGTTGTCAAGGTCTTGACGTATCGCGCGACCTCGCGCCGCCGGCCCTATGCCCGCTCGCCGAGTGCTGCGGTGCACCGCTCCAGGTCGTCATGCAGCCGCCGCCGCTCCGCCGCCCCCAAGCCCGACAGCATCCGCTCCTCCACCGCCACGACGGCCGCCGACGCGGCGACGATGACCCGCTGCCCCTCAGGCGTCAGCGAATAGCGCTGAACGCGCCCGCTGCCGACGGCGCTGACGAGCCCGGCCTCCTGCAGGCCGCCGAGCAGCTGGTGCATCGCCTGGCGGGTCACGAACACGCCCCGGGCCAGGTCCGCGTTGGAGATCTCCGGCCGCGCACTGAGGATCTCCAGGCACGAGTACTGCGGCACGCTCAGCCCAAGCGACCGCAACGAGGCCTCCATCGCCGTCCGCAGCGCCGTCGCGGTCCGCTTCAACGCGTAGCCGATCGAGCTGTCGACATCCACTCGCTTCACGTCAAGATCTTGACACAGATCCGGACGACGCCGACGCGCCGGTGACCGGACCGCACGTCGGGTCGCCGGGATCGCGCCGGCGTGGCAGGATGGCGGGCGTGACCGGCCGTTCGATCGCGCTCTTCGTCGCCGCCGCGCTGGCTGAGATCGGCGGCGCCTACCTCGTCTGGATCGGGATCAAGGAGCACAAGGGGCCGCTCGTGGTCGCGCTCGGCGTCGTCGCGCTCGGGCTCTACGGCGTCGTCGCCGCGCTGCAGCCGAGCAACGAGTTCGGCCGCGTGCTGGCCGCCTACGGCGGCGTCTTCATCGTCGGCTCGCTGCTGTGGGGCGTCGCCTTCGACGGCTTCCACCCGGACCGCGCCGACCTGATCGGCGCCATGATCTGCCTGCTCGGCGTCGGCGTCATCATGTACGCCCGCTGAGCGGCGGCTTTGTCGCCGCCCTCGCGCACGAGCCGTCTCAGACGCGGCCCGCCTGCTCGCGCGCGCACAGCGCGGCGAGGTCGATCGCGAGCCCGCGGGTCGCGCGGCCATGGGTGCGCGCGGAGGTGACGACACGGACGTCGTCGACGCGCGCGATCGCGATGCGGTGGCGCAGAAGCCGCTCGGCGAAGGCGTCGTCCTCGAGCGCGTCGCGCGGCTCGAGCCCGCCCACCCGCGCGTAGGTCGACGCGGCGAGGCCGATCGAGGCGCCGCCGAAATGGTGGTGCTGCGCCTGCGGGTCGCGACGGCGGACACGCTCCAGCCGTTTCTCGGCCAGCGCGGCGCGCTGCGTGAGCACGTGCCCCGGCAGCAGGCCCGCCTCGACCGGGTCGAGCTCGATCCGCCCGGCGACGGCGCCGGCGCCGCGCGCCAGATGCACGAGCTGGCGGGCGATCCAGTCGGGTGCGACGCGGCTGTCGGCATCGGTCGTCGCGAGCAGGCCGTGCGGCACGCCTGCTTCGTGAAGCCGCTGCGCGGCGGCATCCATCGCGATCCGGCGGGCGGGGCCGGAGCCGGCACCCGGCCCCTCCTGCACGTGCAGCCGCAGTCCGTGACGCGCGGCCGCGGCCGACGCGACCGGACCGGTGTCGTCGCTGCAGGCGTCGAGCACGAGCACGGCCTCGATCGGTCCGGGCGCGCGCTGCGCCGCGAGCGCCTCGATGCAGGCGCCGATCCGCTCGCGCTCGTTGCGCGCGGGGATCGCGACGCAGGCGACCGGCGCGTCGGCCGCGACCAGCTCGCGAGCGCTCATCGGACCGTCAGCACGTCGAGCAGGTAGTCGCCCTCGTCAGCCGCGACGTGTGACCTCAGCCACGGCTGCGCGCGCAGCGCGGCATGCACGAGGTAGGCGCTCAGCGGCCGCTCGGGCCCCTGCGGCGCCCAGTGGACGGCGACCAGCCGCGCGCCGCGGGGCATCCGGGCGCGCAGCGCCGCGAGCGTCGCGGTCAACTGCGGCACGGTCAGGTAGTAGAGGACCTCGGAGGCGACGACCAGTTCGAACGACGCGTGCGGGAGGTCGTCGGGGATCGCGCCGAGCAGCACGTCGACGGGCAGACCGGTGACGCGGACGCGGGCGCGCTCGACCGCGGTCGCGCTGACGTCGATCGTCGTCAGCCGCCGGCAGCGCGGCGCCAGCAGCGCGCTGAACTCGCCGATCGAGCCGCCCAGCTCCAGCGCGTGCTCGAACGGCCCGCGGCCGCAGGCCCGCAGCGTGGCGGCGTACTTCGCGCGCTCGTACGGACTGCTGCGGTAGCGCCACGGGTCGCGCTCGGCGCGGTAGCGCGCCTCGAAGTCGGCTGCCCGCATGCGCGCGCCGCCGCCGGGTCGCGGCGGCCAGTTGCGCGCGGACGCAGACGCGGACGCGGGCAGGCTCACAGCGTCTCCAGCGTGTCGAGCGCGACGGCCCCAGCCCGCGCGACGATCGGATCGAGCCGGTGCTGGAGCAGGAACAGCTCGAGGTCGCGGCGAGCGCGGTCGAGCGCACCGCCGGACGCGAACGGACGGGAGCCGCAGGCGCGCGCGGCGACCTCCAGCAGCTCCCGCGCCGCCGCCGCGATCGCGTGACGACCAAGCGCCGAGAGGCGCGCGAGCTCGTCCGGCGCGCCGCGCTCCATCGCCGCCGCGGCGGCGTCGACCCACAGCTCGATCGTCTGCCGCGCGGCGAGCAGCTGCCCGGCGGCGAGCGCCTCCAGCTCGCCGCGTCTCGTGCGTGCCGCGAGCTGCTCCAGCGCCGCGACGGCGGCCGTGTCGGCGATGCCGGCCCAGCTGGCGGCGGTGCGCAGCGCGTCGCGTCCGAACCAGGGTTGGAGCGCCAGCTCTCCCGGACCGCCGAAGCGGGCCAGCACCGCCGTGTCGTGGAAGACGACGCGGTGGCTGACGGAGGCGCGCATGCCGGCGCCGCGGAACCAGCGTTCGTCGACCTCGACCTCGCCGGGGCGCGTCAGATCGACCCATGCGGCGACCGGCGGCCCCGCCGGATCGTCCTGCTCGCGTGCGAGCACGAGCGCCCGCTGCAGCCCGCCCGCTCCGGAGCAGAAGGTCCGCACCCCGCGCAGCCGCGCGACGATCCCGTCCGCCGCGTCACCCGCGCGCGCTGGCATGAGCTGCGCCGGCGGCCCTTCGCCCGGCAGCGGCTCGCCGCCCCAGACGCCCGCGAGCAGGCGCCCGCCGGCGACGAGCGCCAGCTCGCGCTCGCGCAGCGCGCCCTCGCCGTGGACGGCAAGCCGCTCGACCGCGTTGAGATGCCCGTCGAAGATCCGCCCGACCGACCCGTCGGCCGCCGCGACCGCGCGCACGAGCCGCAGCTCCTGCGCCGCCGCCGGCCGCTCCGGCCCGACCGTCGCATTCACTGCGAGCGCGCCGCAGTCGCGCAACAGCGCGAACGCATCTGCCGGGAACGGCGGCACCGCCGCCCGCTCCCGCTCGTCCGCCCCCGCGGCGATCCGCGCGAGCGCCGCGTCAAACCCTGGCAGCTCGCCCGGCGTCGGTGCCGCCGCAGCGCTCATGCGTCGAACCTCGGCAGCATGCCCGGCGTCGATGCCCCTGCGGCGCCCACGCGTCGCACCTCGGCAGCACGCTCGGCGTCGATGCGGCTGGCGGCGTTCACGTCGCGATCATCAGGGTGCAGCGGCGTCCCGTCCGGCCCCAGCGGCATCAGCGCGAGCCCGAGCGCGCGTGCGCGCTCGGCGGCGCGCGCGACGAACGCGACCGTCTGCTCGCAGCCGTCGCGGCAGGCGCCGGGGCCGAGCCCGTCGTGGCAGAGCACGACCGACCCGGCATGGAGACGCGGGCCGATCGCCGCGTCGATCGCGGCGGCCGAGTCGCCCCGCCAGTCGTGCGTGTCGTGCGTCCAGCCGACGAGCGTCAGTCCGCGCGCGGCGGCCAGCTCGCCGCTCCACGGCGCGCAGTCACCCCACGGCGTCCGCCACAGCTGCGGTCGAACCCCGAGCGCCTCGAGCCGCGTCAGCGCCCGGTCGGTGTCGGCGGCGACCCAGCCGCGGCTGCGCTCGCCGTGACGGATGTGCTCGTCGCAGTGCAGCTCGACGCCGTGGCCGGCCGCGACCATCCGCTCGACCAGCGCCGGCTCCGCCAGGGCGCGCGGGGCGATCACGAAGAACGTGGCGCGGCCCCCGCAGGCGTCCAACGCGTCGAGCACGCGCGCTGTCCAGCGCGGATCGGGCCCGTCGTCGAAGGTGAGCGTCAGTGCGGTCATCGCGCCCCAACCGCTACCCCGCAATGGCGTTCCCTAGTCAGATCGCTCGCTGGGCGGCAGTCGGGCTGCCGTGCTCTGGGCGTCTCGCGCGCGCCTGGAGCGTGGGGCTTAAACGTGTGCAGCCCCGGCCACAGTGTGGTCGGGGCTGCAAAGAAGGAACCGGCGGCGTCCTACTCTCCCAGGCCCTTGCGGGCCAAGTACCATCGGCGCTGAGAGGCT
>NZ_JAUTDN010000023.1 GCF_030646155.1 Conexibacter sp. CPCC 205762 | reverse complement strand
GCGCCGTCGGCCCGGCGGGCCCGGCCGGGCCCGCCGGCCCCGCCAGCGCGAAGGGCGACCCGGGTCCGGAAGGCCCCGCCGGCGCCACCGGCGCCACCGGCGCGACCGGCGAGCGCGGCCCGACGGGTCCCGCCGGCGATCCCGGCGACCCTGGCCCGACCGGCGCCGACGGCGCCAGAGGAGCGACCGGCCCGCAAGGCCCCGACGGCCCTGAGGGCCCCGCCGGCCCGCCCGTGACGTCGTCGTACGGCTTCGCGGTCTCCTCGTCGACGGTCATCGTCCCCGACGTCGTCCTGTCCGGCGGCGGGGTGCCGTTCTCGACCTTCAACGGGAGCGGGATCACGCAGAACAGCGCGAAGGACGCCTTCACCGTCAGCGAGCCCGGCGTCTACCAGCTCGACTTCCTCGCATCCACGCAGACCGACGTCTACTACGCGATCACGATCAACGGCGTCGCGCAGCAGCCGCTGGTCGAGTCGAGCGACAGCCAGGTCGCGGTCCAGCAGCTGCGGTCGCTCGCGGCCGGCGACATCGTGCAGGTCTCGCCGGTGTCGGGCCTCGGCATCCTGAACGCCGAGACGTTCCGGATCCTGCGCGTCGCCGCGTGAGCGGCAGGCCGCGGCCGCAGGACGACCAGCGGGTGCGCGCTGGCGCAAACGCCAGTCGCCCGCGGCGGTCGGATGCACGAGGCTGGCCCGATGGAGATCGGATTCATGCTGCTGCCGCGCTCGCTGGAGGAGACGCGGGCGGCGGCGGTGCTCGGCGAGCGGCTCGGCTTCGCCTGGATCAGCGCCGCCGACTCGCCGACCGTCTACCAGGACTCGTACCTGCACCAGCTGGAGATCGCGCGCGCGGCGCCGTCGGTGAAGGTCGGCCCGATGGTCAGCCACGTCGTCGCGCGCCATCCGGTGATCGTCGGCAACCAGCTCGCGACGCTCAACGAGTTCACCGGCGGGCGCGCGATCGGCACGCTGGCGACGGGCAACAGCGCCGCGCGCGGACTGGGGATGAAGCCGGCGCGGCTGAGCGACCTGGAGCAGGCGACGACCGCGATCGAGGGCTACTGGCGCGGCGAGGGCGGCGCCTACCGCGACAGCGCGATCCCGCCGAGCGGGATCAGACGGCGCGGCTGCCCGCTGCTGATCGCCGCCGACGGGCAGCACGGCGCCGAGCTGGCCGGCCGCGCCGGCGACGGGCTGCTCTACGGCGGCACGATGGCGCCCGCGGTGCGTCGGCGGCGGCTCGCCGCGGCGCGTGCGCGTGACCCGCGGCGGCCGGCGTGGATCGCGCCGACGGCGTCGCTGCGGGAAGCGATCGACGACGTCCGCGACGACCTCGGCGCGATGGTGATCGCGATGGCCAACCGGGCGATGCGCGGCGACCTCGACGAGCGCGGCGTGCCGCCGGAGGTGCAGGCGGACGTGCTGGAGATGCGGCGCGTCTACGACTACGGCTACCACGCCGACAACACGCGCCCGCGCAACACCGGCCTCGTCTCCCCGCGGCTGACCGCGCACCTGATCGAGAGCCTCTGCGTCTGGGGCGACGAGGACCGCTGGGCCGCCACCCTCGACGCGCTGGAGGCCGACGGCTGGAGCGGCGTGATGCTGATCCTCGGGCAGGGCGAGCAGCCGCCGGTCGTCGAGGCGCTCGGCGAGCGGCTGCGCCGGCTCGGCCGGCTGCGCCCGCGCTGAGCGCGGGCGGCTCGCCCGCTCAGTAGGAGCGCGGCAGCCCGAGCGAGTGCTGGGCGACGTAGTTCAGCACCATCTCGCGCGAGACCGGCGCGATCCGCAGCAGGCGCACGATCCACCACAGGTCCGCGAGGCCGTACTCGACCGACAGCCCGTTGCCGCCGTGGGCCTGGATCGCGCGGTCGAGCGCCAGCGCGCCGGCGTCGGCCGCCAGCAGCTTGGCCATGTTGGCGGCCTCGCCGGCCGGCGCCGCGGCGTCGTGCAGCGCCGCCGCCTGCGCCGTCATCAGGCGCGCCGCCTCCAGCGCGATCTTCGCCTCCGCGAGCGGATGCGCGACGCCCTGGTGGGCACCGATCGGCTGGCCCCAGACGGCCCGCTCGCAGGCGTAGGCAGACGCCTTCGCGAGCGCGTAGCGGCCGATCCCGTTGCAGGTCGCGGCCGCCAGCACGCGCTCGGGGTTGAGGCCGTCGAAGCCGACCCGCAGCCCCTCGCCGACGCCGCCCAGCAGCCGCTCCTCGCCGACCTCGACGTCGTCGAAGAAGAGCGTCCACTGACGCTCGGGCGCGCGCATCACGGTCTCGATCACCTGCCGCTCCAGGCCCGGCGCGTCGACGTCGACGATGAACAGCGAGAGGCCGCCGCGGCCCTGCTCGTCGCCGTCGCCGGTGCGCGCCATCACCAGCAGCGCCTGGCAGTCCTCGACGCCGGAGATGTAGGTCTTCGTGCCGCGCAGCAGCCACCCGCGCCCGTCGTCGGCGCGCCGCGCGCGGGTCGCGATCCGGTGCGAGTTGGAGCCGGCGTCGGGCTCGGTGATCGCGAAGGCGTAGTGGGCGCTGCCGTCGCCGAGGCCGCGCAGCCAGCGCTGCTTCTGCGCCGGGCTGCCGTGACGCGCCAGCAGCGTGCCGGCGATCCCCGGCGAGACGAGCAGCGGCAGCAGCGGGCAGCCGGCCGCCGCCAGCTCCTCGCCGACGATCGCCAGCTCGACCAGGCCGAGGCCGCCGCCGTCGTACTCGGCGGGGATGTTGACGCCGAGGTAGCCGTGCGCGGCGAGCGCCTTCCACAGCTCCCGCGGCGGCTCGACGGCGTCGGTCACGCGCCGGAAGTAGGCGTGTCCGAAGTCGCCGGCGATCGCGGCGACCGCTTCGCGCAGCAGGCGATGCTCGTCGCTCTCGACGAGCGCGAGCGAGGGGGATGTGGTGGCCATGGCCGCAACGCTAGGCCGGCGCCGGCCGCGCCGGGACTGTCGCGTCCGACAGTCCCGCTCACGCCGCGGCGAGGCTCGCGACGACGCGCGTGCCGCCGCCCGGCCGCGCGCTGACGCGCAGCGTGCCGCCCTGCTCGCCGACCGTCCGCCGCAGCGCCGCGAGCCCGTGCTGCGGGCGCTCCGGCGCGCTCGCGTGCCCGCAGCCGTCGTCCTCGATCGTCAGCCGCAGCCGCTCGCCCCCGACGAGCTCCAGGCGCACGCTCGCGCGGCACGGGCCGGCGTGCTTGGCGACGTTGACGAGCGCCTCGCGGGCGACCTTCACGAGCGCGTCGCTGAGCGGCCGGCGCAGGTCGTGCGCCCGCGCCGCCGCATCCTCGGCGACCTGCAGCCGGGCGCTGATCGCGAACTCGTCCTCGACGCTGGAGACGATCGAGGCCAGCCGCGTCGCGATGTCGGCCGCCGGCTGGCTGGAGAGGCGGTGGATCACGGCGCGGATCGCCGTGTCGCCGCGGATCAGCAGCCCGCGCGCCCGCGCGATCGCCTCGGCGGCGCCGTCGTCGAGGTCGTCCCGCTGCAGGATCGCGTCGAGGCTCAGCTGCGCGGCGAAGAGGATCTGCGCGACGTCGTCGTGGAGGTCGTCGGCGATCCGCTGGCGCTCCTGCATCTTCGCCAGCTCCGCGCGCTGGCGCTGGTAGCGCTCGGTCGCGCCGGCGAGCGCGACGAGGTTGGCCATGCGCGCGAGCGCGCGCCGCTCGGCGCGCGCGAACGGCTGGCCGCGGCGGCGGTAGGCGGCCAGCGTCCCCATCCGCTGACGGCTCAGCAGGACCGGCACGTAGAAGGCCGCCCAGCCGGGGTCGCCGGCACCGGTCGGCCCGACGACGTAGGCGCGGATGCCGGGCTCGTCGCCCGCCTCCTCCAGCACCGTCCCCTCGCGCGCGTGGTCGCGCGGGCCGCGGCGCGCGATCAGCGGCGTGCCGTCGTCGTCGACGATCGCGAGCAGGTTCGCGTCGGTCGCCTCGCACAGCTCCTCCAGCGCCGGCACGAGCACGCCCTGCGCGTCGTCGCCGGAGGCGACGGCGACCGCCACGCGCGCGAGGATCCCCTCCAGCCGCTGCTGCGCGCGCAGGCGGAAGATCGTCGTCGCCAGCTCGACGACGCTCGCGATCCGCGGCGCCAGCGCCAGCGCCCGCTCGACGTCGGCGAGCGCGAACGGCCGCGGCGCGTTGGCGATGTGCAGCACGCCGACGTCCGGCAGCGGGACCGACAGCAGCCGCCGGATCCCGAACACGTCGACGTACTGCTGCCGGATCCCGGCGTCGCCCTCGGAGGTGTTGCTGAGGTGCGCCTGCCCGGTCGTGAAGACGCGCGCCGAGTTGCTGCAGGGGTCGAAGATCGAGACCTGGTGGGAGGCGGCGACCGCGGCCTCCGCGCCGAATGAGCCGGGGATCATCTGCAGCACGTTGCGCTGGCGGTCGGCGACCATCACGCCGCACAGCGCGCCGCCGAAGCGCGGCCCGACGACCGCCGCCAGCTCGGTGCTGAGCTCCTCGAGGTCGTGCGCGGAGAGGACCAGCCGCTCGAGCTCGCCGAGCGGCTCCTCGCGCCCCGCCGCGCTCGGGCGGCGGGCCAGCCCGAGCGCCAGCGCCAGCTGCGCGGCGAAGGTCGCGACCAGCTCGGGATGCTCGAACGGGCTGGCGTCGCGCTTGAGCGCGTAGAGCGCGCCGAGCCGCTCGCCCTCCAGCAGCGCGTCGGCGCCGAGCACGCCCTCGAAGGCACGGGCGAGGTGGGCCGTGCCGCGCTCGGCCAGCCCGCGCTCGAGCCCGCTCAGCTCGCTGCGCCGCAATCCCTCGGCCGCGAGCACCGCGGGGATCCCGTCCGCGCGCTCGGCGAGCACGATGACCGCCTCGCTGCCGAGCGTCCTGCGGGCGGCGGCGACGAGCGCGACGACGGCGGCCGGCGGCTGCTGCGCGACGGTCGGCGCGAGCGCGGTCACGTCTCCGGCCCAGCCGCCGCGGCCTCGCCGGCCGGCGCGATGAAGCCGGTGCGGATCGCCTTCGCGATCAGCTCGGTCTTCGTGCGCGCCTCGAACTTGGCCTTCAGCTTCTGCACGTGGAAGCGCACCGTCGACTCGGAGATGAAGAGGCGGTTGCCGATCTCCTGGTTGGTGAAGCCCTGCGCCGCCAGCTCCAGCACGCGCTCCTGCTGCGGCGTCGGCCGCGCGCCGCTCATGCGGCTCTCGACCAGCGCGTGCAGCTGCTTGACGATCTGCGGGCCGGCGGCGGCTCCGGGCGCCGCGCCGCCCTCCATGATCCGCTCCAGCGCCGCCATCAGCTCCGGCAGCCCGGCCGCCTTCGTGACGTAGGCGGCTGCGCCGGCGTCGAGCGCGCCGCGGACGGTCTCCTCGCTGAGGTAGGTCGTCAGGATCACGACCGCGGTGCTGGGGAAGTCGCGCGTCAGCTCGCGCGTCAGGTCCTCCCCGCGCATGTCGGGCAGCCGCAGGTCGACGAGCGCGACGTCGGGCAGCGTGCGCCGCACCAGCCGCAGCGCCTCTCTCCCGGTCGCGGCCTCGCCCACGACCTCGATCCGCGCGTCGTTGGAGAGCGTCGCGCGGACGCCCTCACGGACGATCTCGTGATCGTCGACGATCATCACCCGCATCGCTCTCTCCTCGTGCCATGCCCGTTCCCGGCGCGCAACCTACCGCTGGGTCGGTTCGATCTCGACCTTACATCGCGGAACGGGCGGCGCGGGAAAAATCCCGCGCCGCCCTCGACCGCTCCCCTACACGACGACCGCCTCGCGCAATGCGCTGGCCGCCGGCAGCGTCTCCAGCTCCGAGGTCGCCACGTCGACCCCGAGGCTGGCCGCGCAGCCCGGGCAGAAGTGCTCGCGCGTCGTGACGCGCGGCTCCTCCAGGCGATCGCGGACGATCATCTCCAGCTGCTCGTAGCGCTCGGCGATCGGCAGCTCGCGCAGCACCGCCCCCTCGCGCCAGTTGCCGCTCGCCGGCGCCAGCTGCTCGGCGCAGGAGGCGCAGCTCCACCACTCCGCGTCGCGCACCAGCGAGACGCCGATGCTGGCCGGGGCGCGCAGCGCTCTGCCGGGCTCGGCGCCGATCCGCTCGCGGCGGATCCGCGCGCGCGTGGCGTCGGTCGCGGCCGCGTCGAGCTCGCTGCCGGCGAGCACGACGCCGTAGACGTGCTCGGCGTGTCTGGCGGTGACGTAGCCGTCGATCACGTCGCGCACGACCAGCGCCGGCGGGCGCAGCAGCGGGTCGCCGAGGCCGGCGCCGCCGCCCGCGGTCGCGACGAAGACGTCGCCGACGGCGAGGTTGATGTGCGTCAGCTTCGAGCGCACTCTCTCCTCGCGCCCGTCGAGCCGCTCCATCGTCGGCAGCGTGCGCGCGGCCAGCAGCGCCGGCACGTTCGATTCGCGCACCGGGTGGAAGCTGCCGGCGGAGCCGGGGTAGCCGCCGCCGACGCCGTGCGGCGGGACCTGCGCGCAGGCGTTGAAGCACGGGCCCGACATGCCGCTGCCGTCGGTGATCGCGTACGCCTGGTCGAGCGACTGGCCGCCGCGCATCTGGCCGGGGCCGCCGGAGTTGGCGACCAGCCGCCGCCACAGGAACAGCACCGGGTCGGCGCCCTCGTGGTTCTCGATGTCGGGGATGCCGCCGCCGGTCGTGCAGGTGAGGCCGTAGGCGTCCTGGCCGTCGTTGATCGTCTGCGCCCCGCCGCCGGAGCCGATCGCGTTGTCGGGGTAGAAGATCACCGACACGCCGCCGTGCTGGTTGGTGCCGAAGAGCGCGTTGCCGGGGAAGCCGTCCTGGTGCTGGCCGGCGATGCGGCTGCGCAGCAGCGGGTCGTCGCTGAGCGCCAGCGCCTGGCAGAGCACGTCCTTGGAGAGCTTGCAGGCGCGCATGCCGACCTCGGAGTGGGCGTTGCTGACCGGCGCCGGCGGGATCGAGTTGACGATCGTCCCGGGCTCGCCGATGTCGACGCTGATCGGCCGCCAGAGGCCGCCGTTGACCGGCAGGTCGCCGTAGACGAGGACGGTCATCAGCCCCGTCATCGCCTGGCCGAACATCGGCCCCTCGGTCGAGTTGACGAAGGCGTCGATCTGCGGCACGCCGGAGTACGTGTAGCGCAGGTCGGTGCCGTCGACCTCCAGCCGGACGCGCAGCTCCAGCAGCCGGTCGGGGCCGTCGTGGCCGTCGAACTCGTTCCAGTCGACCGCCTCGTAGACGCCGTCGGGGATCTTCGCGATCCGCTCGCGCAGCACCTGCTCGCTGAGGTCCTTGTTGATCTCGCAGTAGCGCTTGTGGTGCTCGAGCCCGAACTCGTCGATGATCTGCTTCAGCTTGCGCTCGCCGGTGCGGTTGGAGGCGACCATCGAGCGGATGTCGTTGAGGACGGCGCCGGGCGCGCGCACGTTGGCGGCGATGTACGTCTCCCACTCCGGGTCGATCCGCCCGTCGCGGATGATCTTGATCGGCGGGAAGCGCAGCCCCTCCTGGTAGACGTCGTGCGCGCCCGGCGCGTAGCCGGAGATGCCGACGCCGCCGACGTCGAGC
The DNA here is from genome assembly GCF_030646155.1 of Conexibacter sp. CPCC 205762. Classification (GTDB taxonomy): domain Bacteria; phylum Actinomycetota; class Thermoleophilia; order Solirubrobacterales; family Solirubrobacteraceae; genus Conexibacter. The sequence continues at coordinate 76,852 of NZ_JAUTDN010000023.1, read as the reverse complement.
ACGTGCATGTTCGCGAACGACCAGCCGAGGTGCTCGCCCTCGTAGAAGGTCGGCATGATGATCGAGACGTCGCCCTGGTGCATCGCCCCGGCGGTGTGCGGATCGTTGACGACCCAGCCGTCGCCCGGCTTCAGCTCGCCGCCCTGCGCGGCGACGAGGTCGATGATCGCCTTCGTGCCGATCAGCGAGGAGCCGACGTGGAACAGCACGTAGGAGGAGAAGCCGAGGTGCTCGCCGGCGGTGTCGAGCAGGCAGGTCGAGAAGTCCTTCGACTCCGTCACGATCGGCGACCCCGAGGTGCGCACGAGCGTGATCGCCATCTCGTCGGTGAGGTTCTGCAGCGCCTTCCGATGGACCTCGGCGGCGATCACGTCGTAGTCGGCAGTGCTCATCGCAGCTCGCTCCCTCATCGCGTCAGGACGTAGTTCATGTGCTCGTCGCGCACCGCGGTCGTGCCAGGCGGGACGTAGATCGTCGTGTCGACCGCGTCGATGATCGCCGGGCCCTCGACGCGCGCGCCGACGACGAAGCGGGCGTCGTCGATCACGGGGATCCGCTCGCGCCGGCGCTCGGCCGGCAGGAACACCTCGCGCGTCTCGCGCACCAGCTCGCCGGCCGCCTCGCCGGCCGCCGCGACCGCGCCCAGCTGCGGGCGCTCGCCGCGCCCGGTGACGGTGACGCTGTAGTTGATCAGCGACGCCGGCACCCCCTTCCAGGCCGTCCCCTCGCCGTAGGTGCGCTCGTAGTGGGCGAGGAAGTCGTCGAAGATCGCGCTCGCGTCGTCAGCCGTCAGCGGCCGCGCCGGCATCGGCAGCGTCAGCTCGTACGCCTGCCCCTGGAAGCGCAGGTCGGCGCTGCGCTGCACGTCGATCTGGTCGCGCGCGAAGCCCTCGGACTCCATCTGCGCGATCGCCTCCTCGACCATCCGCGCCGCGATCGCGTTGACGCGCTCGACGCCGTCGGGCTTCGACAGGTCCCAGTTGACGCCCTGGTCGTTGCGCGTCACGTAGTCCGACGACAGCAGCCCCAGCGCGCAGAAGACCGAGCTGTTCTGCGGGATCACGATCGTGTCGATCGAGAGCCGCTCGGCGATCTGCGAGGCGAACAGCGGCAGCGTGCCGCCGTAGGCGAGGAAGAGGAAGTCGCGCGGGTCGTGGCCCTTGCCGACGCTGACCTCGCGCACGGCGTTGGCCATGTTGACGACGACGAGGTCGTGGATCGCCGCGGCCGCCTGCTCCGTGCTCCAGCCGAAGCGCTCGCCGAAGGTCCCGTCGAGCGCCGCGCGCGCCAGCTCCGGCCGCAGCTGCACGCGCCCGCCGAGATAGTTGTCGGGGTCGATGAAGCCGAGCGTCACCATCGCGTCGGTGACCGTCGGCTGCTCGCCGCCGCGGCCGAGCGCCGCCGGCCCGGGGGTCGAGCCGGCGCTCTGCGGGCCGACCTGCGGCACGCCGCGCTCGGAGACCCACCCGATCGAGCCGCCGCCGGCGCCGACCGAGATCACGTCGACGATGTTGACGCCGGTCATGAACGGGCCGAGCTGGAGGTTCTTGTCGATGTGGATCTCGTTGTCGGAGATGATCCCCGTGTCGAAGCTGGTGCCGCCCATGTCGCCGAGCAGCACCCGTCTCTTGCCCATCCGCTTGGCCAGCTCGTTGGCGCCGAGCGCGCCGCCGGCCGGCCCGGAGCCGAGCAGCCCGAGCGGGTACTGGCGCGCCTTCTCGAGGCTGATGCCGCCGCCGAGGCCCTGGAAGAAGGCGAGGCCGCCGCCGAGGCCGGCCGAGCGCAGTCTCTCGTTCAGCGAGGTCAGGTAGACCTCGGCGCGGTCCTGCACGAACGAGTTGAGGATCGCCGTCGTCCAGCGGCGCGTCTCGCCCTCGACCGGGAAGACGCGGTGCGACGGCGTCACGAACAGGTCCGGGTAGACCTCCTTGATCGCCGCCTCGGCCGCCAGCTCGTGCGCCTCGTTGGCGTGGCTCCAGAGGAAGCAGACGGCGAGCGCGTCGACGCCGACCTCCTCCACGAGATATCTGGCCTGCGCCTTCACCTGCTCGACGTCGAGCGGCACGAGCACCTCGCCGGCCCAGTTGACGCGCTCGTCGATCTCGGCGATCGCGCGGCGCTGCACGAGGTCGGGCACGTTGACCTGCAGGTGGTCGTCGATCTCGGTCGTGCGCGGTCCGCCGGCGAGCCGGAAGGCGTCTCTGAAGCCGCTCGTGATCAGCACGCCGACGCGCGACCCTCTCAGCGTCGTGATCGTGTTCGTCACGACCGTCGTGCCGTTGATGAACAGCTGCGTGCGCCGCAGCAGCTCCTCCATCCCCAGCTCGTAGTTGCCCGCCGCCACCCCGACGGCCTCGAGCACGCCACGGCTGAAGTCGTCATAGGTCGTCAACGCCTTGCCGCGCTCGACGCGGCCGTCGTAGACGACCGAGACGTCGGTGTGCGTGCCGCCGACGTCGACGCCGATGAACGCGCTGGGGGCGGTTCCGTTCCCGTTGCCCACGCTGTTGCTCATGTCTCTCCTCGCCCGATTTCGTCGCCCAACCGCGCTACGGCACGAGCGGCTCACCGGCATCGGTGAACCGCTCCCGCAGCAGGAACTTCTTCGCCTTGCCGCCCGCCGTGCGCGGCAGCGCGTCGACCACCCGCACCTGCGTCGGCTTCTTGTAGCCGGCCAGCCGCTCGGTGCAGAACGCGATCACGTCCTCCTCGTCGACGGTCGCGCCGGGCGTCGGCTCGACCACGACGCAGACCGTCTCGCCCCACTTCTCGTGCGGCAGCCCGATCGCCGCCGCGTCGGCGACGTCGGGATGCTCGCGCAGCACGTCCTCGATCTCCGACGGGAAGATGTTCATCCCGCCGCTGATGATCATGTCGCCCTTGCGGCCGGAGATGAAGAGGAAGCCGTCCGCGTCGAAGCGGCCCATGTCGCCGGTGTGCAGCCAGCCGTCGACGATCAGCCGCGCGGTCAGCTCCGGGTCGTCCCAGTAGCCGGCCGTCACCGACGGCGCGCGCACGACGATCTCGCCCTCGGCGCCGACCGGCACCTCCAGCCCCATCGGGTCGAGCAGTCTGATCTCGACGTGCTGGGAGGGCTTGCCGGCCGAGCCGGGCTTCGCGCGCGCGTCCTGCGGGCGCACGAAGCTGACCGAGCCGCCGCCCTCGGTCAGGCCGTAGACCTGGATGAAGTCGGTCTGCGGGAAGGCCTGCTGCGCCCGCTCGGTCGTCGCGACCGAGACCGGCTGCCCGCCGCACATGATCATCTTCAGGCAGCTGAGGTCGTGCTCGCCGAGCGTCGGCAGGCGCAGGATCTCGTACAGCATCGTCGGCACCCACAGCACGTGGCTGACGCGCTCGCGTGCGATGTAGCGGACGACCTCCTCGGCGTCGAAGCCGCTGGAGCGCTTGACGTGGACCGTGCCGCCCTGGTGCAGGATCGGCCAGGTGAAGTCGTGGCGACCGCCGATGTAATAGAGGTCGATGATCGCGTAGGTCGAGTGCTGCGGCCCGAGCTGGAAGTCGGTCACCTGCTGCAGCGCGTTCCACAGCAGCGTGCCGTTGGTCCACACGACGCCCTTCGGATTGCCGGTCGTGCCGGAGGTGAAGATGATCTCGTGCGGGTCGGTCAGGCGGCCGCGGCGCGCGGGCCGCTCGCCGCCGGCGGAGGCGCGCAGCTCGGCGTAGGAGATGTCGCCGCTGGTGCCGTCGAGCGTGATGACGGTGCGCAGGTCGGGCAGCTCGCCGGAGCGGCGCAGCTCGAGGATCGTGCCGAGGAAGCGCTCCTCGACGAAGATCGCGCGGGCGGCGCAGCGGCGCAGCAGGTTGGCCAGCTCGCCGGCGCGCAGCCGCCAGTTGAGCGGCACCATGATCGCGCGCGCGGCGGCGATCCCGACCTCCAGCTCGATGAATTCGAGCTGGTTGGAGCTGAGGATCGCGACGCGGTCCAGCTCCTCGATCCCGAGCCCGACGAGCGCGTTGGCGACGCGGCGGCTGCGGTCGCGCAGCTCGCCGTAGGTGCGCACGCGCTGCTCGAACACGATCGCCGGCTTGGCGAGGTCGAGACCGGCTCGCTCCAGCAGGTACGGGAGCGCGAGCGCGTCCCAGCGCGCGGCCCCCGCAAGGTCGAGCTTGACGTTGCTCAGCGCCATGTCCTCCATGGCCCCCTCCCTCGTCCCGGTCCTCATGCCCGCCGAGCTTCTCAGCGGCCCGGCGGCGCGGCTACTGGCACTACCGCCAGTCACCGCTCACCAGCCCATCAGCGCGGTCAGGTCCTGCCGCAGGCCGGGCAGCACGAAGCGGCCCCATGCCATCCGCACGTCGCGCGTGCGGGCGTCGGCGTAGACGCGGATCCCGGTCGTCATGATCGCGAACAGCATCAGCGCGCCGAGCGCGGTGAACGTGCGCACGACCTCGGGATCGACCGGCCGGCCGCTCAGCAGCGCGTAGCGCTCGTGGAACCAGTCGCGCTCGGCGACGGCGTTGAGCAGCGACGAGCCCGGCGTCGTGAACTTGCCGGCGTGGTAGTCGAGCGCCATGTAGCCGAGGTCGAAGCGCGGGTCGCCGAACGAGCACAGCTCCCAGTCGAGGATCCCGGAGACGCGGCCGCCGTCGATCAGGCAGTTGCCGATCCGGTAGTCGCCGTGCACGAGGCAGGGGGCGACCGGGTCGGGCTCGCGCGAGCGGACCCACGCGTAGGCCTCGTCGACGACCGGGTCGCGCACGAGCTTCATCTGCTCGTAGACGTCCTGCCAGCGGTCGACCGTCCGCTGGAAGTCGCGCGCGGTCGCGGCCGCGGCGGCGCGGCCGGCGTCGATCGCGTGGATCGCGGCGAGGTGCGCGACGAGGTCGTGCGCGATCCCGCGCGAGCTCGCCCAGTCGGCCGCCAGCTCGTCGCGCTCGGGCCTGCGCCAGACGTTCGGCGCGCGGCCGCCGAGCCGGTCCATCACGAAGAACGGCCCGTCGAACGGCGTCTGCTCGGAGGGCTCGAAGCCGCGCACCGCCGGCGTCGGCGGCGACTCCCGCTGCAGCAGCGAGAAGACGCGGAACTCCTCCCCCAGGTCGGTGTCCAGCAGCGAGCCGCGGGGCCGCGCGCGCACGATGTAGGCGCGCTCGCCGTCGGGGTCGCCGGCGCCGCCGCGGTCGGGGTGCGTGACGCGCGCCGCGTAGGAGTGGCGCGACCAGCCGCCCTCCAGCTGCTCCAGGTAGGTGACGACGCTGCCCGACTCGGCCGCGCCGGCGGCCCGCATCGTCTCCAGCAGCGCGGCGGCCTTCGCCGCGTCGACCGCGATCGCCTCCGCCGCCATCAGCGCGCTCCCCCGTCCAGCGGCGCGGCCAGCGCGGCCTGCTCGCGGTCGGCCAGCTCGCGCAGGATCGCGCGCACCGCGTCGCGCACCGGGTCGGCGCCCGCGCGCGGCAGCGCCGCCAGCAGGTCGGCGACCAGCTCGCCGATCCGCACGCCGCCGACGGCGGGGTCGGCGAGCTGCTCGCGCGCGGCGACGGCCGGCGGGCGGCCGTCGCCGGCGAGCGCGTCGAGCAGCGCGGCGCGCGTCCAGGCGCGCAGCGCGTCCGCTCCCTGCAGCTCGCCGGCGAGCAGGCGCGTGACGCTGTAGGCCGACAGCACCTGGCTGCGCTGATAGTCCTCCAGCGCGCCGTCGGCGTCGGCGGAGGCGCGCAGCACGCGGCCGACGCCGGCCAGCAGCTGCGGAGGGGTCAGGGCGTTGAACATGGGGCCTTCCGGTCGCCGAACGCGTCGATCAGCCCGAGCGCGCAGTCGCGCACCCGCTCGGGCGTCAGCAGGAAGCTCGGCACGTAGAGGATCGCGTGGTCGAGCAGGCCGTCGAAGCGGCGCAGGCCGGCGCGCACGTCGTCGGGCGTGCCGGCGGTCGCCAGCGCGTCGACCATCGCCTCCGGCACGGCGGCGACCATCGCCGCGTGGTCGCCGCGCGCGAACGCCTCGCGGATCGTCGCGCCGGCCGCGCCGAAGCCGAGTCGCTCCAGCAGCGGCCCGTAGGTCTTGACCGAGGCGTAGAAGGCGAGCTGCGCCGCCGCCTCGCGCCGCGCGACCGCCGGGTCGTCGTGGACGGCGGCGAGCAGCAGCGTCGCGACCGTGACGTCGCGCGGCGAGCGGTCGTTGCGCAGCGCGCCCTTCTCGATCGCCGGGTGGACGACGTCGGTCAGGTAGGCGGGCGTCGTCAGCACGTGCCCGAGCAGGCCGTCGCCGACGCGGCCGGCGACCTCGATCATGCGCGGGTTGACGCCCGCGGTCCAGATCGGGATCCGCTCCCGCCGCGGCGGCGTCAGCTCGCCGGTCGGCGCGAGCTTGAGGCGGTAGAAGCGGCCGTCGTGGTCGACCGGCCGCTCGTGCAGCCGCCACAGCTCGCGCAGCAGCGGGACCAGCTCCTCCATCCGCAGCGCGGGCGCGTCGGGGTCCTGGCCGTGCCAGTCGGAGATCATCCGCCGCGTGCCGTTGCCGAGGCCGAGCACGAAGCGGCCGTCGGACAGCTCGTCGAGGTCGCGCGCCTCGGCCGCGAGCGTCAGCGGGCTGCGGCCGACGCCGTAGGCGATCGCCGTCCCGACCGTGCAGCGGCTGGTGCGGTGGGCCATCTCGGCGAGCGTGATCGTCGCGGAGCGGTCGTACAGCTCGGGCGTCCAGGCGGCCGCGAGGCCGGCGGCGTCGGCGGCGGCGGCGATCTCGCCGGCGCCGCGCAGGGTCGCGCCCTGGACCTCGATCCCGATCGTCGGTGCGGCGGCCATCAGCGCGCCGTGAAGGTCGCCGGGCGCTTGGCGCGGAAGGCCGCGAGCGCCTCGCGGAAGTCCTCGCCGCGTGTCGCCAGCGTCTGGCCGCGGTTCTCGACCTCGACCGCCTGTGACAGCGAGCCGGCGTCGACGTTGGCGTTCAGCACGCGCTTGGTCAGCGTCACGCCGAACGGCGTGTTGGCGGCGATCTGCGACGCCAGCGCGAACGCCTCCTCCAGCAGCTGCGCGGCCGGCACGACGCGGTTGACGAGCCCGATCGCCGCCGCCTCCTCCGCCTCGACGAAGCGGCCGCTGAGCATGATCTCGGCGGCGTGGCCGAGCCCGACGACGCGCGGCAGCGACCACGACACGCCGACGTCGCCGGCCGACAGCCCGATCTTCACGAAGGCGGCGTTGAAGCGCGCCGCCGGCGCGGCGAGCCGCACGTCGGCCGCGAGCGCCAGCCCGAGCCCGCCGCCGGCGGCGGCGCCGTTGACGGCCGCGATCACCGGCTGCGGCAGCTCGTGCAGCGCGACGAAGGCGCCGGCCCAGTGCTGCTGGCCGAGCATCATCTCGTGCGGGCTCAGCGCCGGCAGCGTCTCCGCGTCGTCGAGGTCGAGGCCGGCGCAGAAGCCGCGGCCGGCGCCGGTCACGACGACGACGCGCGCCTCGCGGTCGTTCGTCAGCGCGCGCGTCAGGTCGTGCAGCTCGTCGAACATCTCGAAGGTGATCGCGTTCATCCGCGCGGGGCGGTTGAGCGTCACCAGCACGACGCCCTCGCGCGGGCGCTCCACGAGCAAGGTGCGGTAGCCGCCGCTCATGCCGCGCTCCCGACCGGCTGGGAGGCGTCGCGGACGTAGTGGTCGGCCGGCAGCTGCGCGGCCTTGCGCAGCTCCATCCGCGCGATCACCTGCTTGTGCACCTCGTCGGCGCCGTCGCCGATCCGCAGCATGCGGTTGTAGCGGTACATGCTCGCCAGCGGGGTGTCGTCGGAGACGCCGGCGCCGCCCCACACCTGGATCGCGCGGTCGACGACGGCGAGCGCCATGCTCGGCACCAGCACCTTCGTGATCGACAGCTCCTCGCGCGCGAGCTTGTTGCCGACCTGGTCGAGCTTCCAGGCGGCGTTCCAGGTGACCAGGCGGGCCGCGTCGATCTCGATCCGCGAGGTCGCGATGAACTCCTGCACGAACTGGCGGTCGGCCAGCGGCGTGCCGAACATCTCGCGCCCGGCGGCGCGCTGGCACATCAGCTCCAGCGCCCGCTCGGCGACCCCGATCAGGCGCATGCAGTGGTGGATGCGCCCGGGGCCGAGCCGGTCCTGCGAGATCTTGAAGCCGCTGCCGCGGGCGCCGAGCGTCGCCGTCTCGGCCGGCACGCGGCAGCCGTCGAAGGCGATCTCCCAGTGGCCGGGGCCGGCGGTGTGGCCGTGGTTGGCCAGCGGCCGCACGTACTCGAAGCCGGGCGTGTCGGTCGGGACCAGCAGCATCGTCGCGCGCGCGTGCTTGGCGGCGTCGGGGTCGGTGACCGCCATCACGATCGCGACCTGGGCGCCGAGCGCGTTGGTCGTCCACCACTTGCGCCCGTCGAGCACCCACGCGTCGCCGTCGAGGCGGGCGCGACAGGCGAGCCCGGTCGGGTCCGAGCCGGCCGTCTCGGGCTCGGTCATCGCGTAGCAGGAGCGGATCTCGCCCTCCAGCAGCGGCTCCAGCCAGCGCTCGCGCTGCAGCGGGGTCGCGTGCTCGGCGAGGATCTCCACGTTGCCGCTGTCGGGCGGCGCGCAGTTGAAGACGTAGGGCGCCACGAGCGTCGCGCGGCCGAGCTCCTCGCAGATGACGCCGTACTCGGCGTTCGTCAGGCCCGCGCCGTAGCGCGGGTCGGGCAGGAAGAGGTTCCACAGCCCCTCCGCCTTCGCCCGCGCGCGCAGCTCCAGCAGGATCGCCGGGTAGGGAGCGCCGGCCGCGACCTCGCGGTCGAGCGCCTCCTCCGCCTCCCGCTCCTGCGGATAGACGTGCTCCTGCATGAAGGCGCGCACGCGCTCCAGCAGCTGCTTGCAGCGATCTGTCGGCTCGAACTCCACGGTCTGCGCTCTCCTCGGTCGTGCTCCCGCCGCGAGCCTATGACCGCCGGCCGCCCGCGGCCATCGTCGGAAGCGCTAGTGACGGTGCTGCGGTCGCGCCGCCTACGGCAGCGTCGCCCGCACCGTCACGACCGTCGTGCCGTCCTGGCTGACGCAGGCCGCCTCCAGCGGGTCGGCGTCGGCTGCGCCGGTCAGCGCGCAGCCGATCGTGTCGCCGGGGCGGGTCGGCGCGCGGTAGGTGACCGCGACGCGGCTGCCCGGCGGCAGCGCCTCGACGCCGAGCCAGTCGGTCGCCGCGCGCAGGAAGGCGTGGAGCGCGATCGGGCCGTGCGCGATGATCCCGCCGAACTCGGAGGCGGCGGCCGCGACCGGGTCGACGTGGAGCGGGTTGAAGTCGCCCGACAGCTCGGCGTAGGCGTCGATCGACGCCTGCGTGACCGTCTCCGACACGTTCGGGAACTCGCCGCGCGCGCTCATCTGCCCGCCTCCTGTCCGGGGCCCGTGGGCCACACGATCACCTTGCGCCCGCTGACCGCCTGGACGCCGTGCGCGTCGCGCACGTCGAACTCGACGGTCACGAACGGCCGCTCGCGGCGGACCTCCTTGGCGCCGATCCACATCGTCACCTGCGCCGTCGTCCCGACCGCCAGCGGCGCGTGGAACTCCAGCTCCTGCTTGGCGAGGATCCCGCCCGCGGGGATGCCGCCGAGCCCGCGCCGCAGCGCGCGCAGGAACAGCACCGGGAAGACCGCCGGCGGCGCCGCCGCGACCGTCCTCGGTTCGCCGATCGGGCCGGCGAGGCGCCCGGCCAGGTCGGCCGTCACCCGCTCCTCGAACGGCCCGATCCGCTTCCCGACGACCAGCTCGTCGTAGGTGATCGCGGAGAGGGCGGGGGCGTCGTCGATCGCGTCCGTCATGCGTACAGCTCCTTGTTCTCGGCGCGCAGCGCGTACTTGAGGACCTTGCCGCCGACGGTCACCGGCAGCTGCTCGACCAGCACGACGCGCTTGGGCGCCTCGAAGCCGGCGAGCGTCTCGCGGCTCCAGGCGATCAGCGCCTCGGGGTCGAGCTCGGCGCCGGCGGCGGGGACCACGAAGGCGGTCACGGCCTCGCCCCAGCGCTCGTGCGGCAGCCCCACGACGGCCGCCTTCGCGACGCCGGGATGCTGGTGCAGGACCGCCTCGACGCGCAGGCTGGAGACGTTCTCGCCACCCGACTTGACGATGTCCTTGGAGCGGTCGACCATGATCCGCAGGCCGTCGTCGTCGTAGACGCAGACGTCGCCGGAGTGAAACCAGCCGTCGCGGAAGGCGGCGCGCGTCGCCTCCTCGTCGCGGTAGTAGCCGGCGGTCACGACCGGCGAGCGGTAGACGACCTCGCCGGGGACGCCGGGACGGTCGCGCAGCGAGCGGCCCTCGTGGTCGACGACGTCGGCCGCCAGCAGCGGGTTCGGCACGCCGACGTAGTTGTGCTCGGGCGCCGTCCGGTGGAAGAGGTCCAGCCACTTGTCCGGCCAGAAGCGGTGGCAGGAGATCGCCTCGGTCTGGCCGAGGATCTCGCACAGCACCAGCTGCTCGCCGCAGTGGCGCTTGAGCGCCGCGACGAGGCCGGGGGGCGCCGCCGTCCAGCCGTAGACGGCCGTCGTGAGGCTGCGCAGGTCGTGCGTCAGCGGCTCGCGCTCGAGCACGCCGACGAGCTCGCCGAGCATCGCCGGCGAACCGGCCCACAGCGCCGTCGCGCGCTCCTTCGTGATCGCGGCGGCGACCTGTCGCGGGTCGTAGCCGCGGCCGATCACGAGCGTGCCGCCGGAGAGGAACGCCGGCAGGCTGAAGATCTGGTCGGCGATGTGGTAGATCAGCGGCAGGAAGGCGCACAGCTTCAGGTCGCACTCGATCCGCAGCCCGCGCGTCAGCGTCAGCGCGAACGAGTAGGCGGCGAGGTGGCTGTAGCTGTGCGAGACCATCACGCCCTTCGGCAGCGCGGTCGTGCCGGAGGTGAAGACGATCTCCCAGATGTCGTCGCCGTGGATCTCGACCTGCGGCTCGTGCGCGGGCGCATCGGCGTGGAAGGCGGCGAACGGGATGCTGCCGGCGACGGCCGCGCCGCCGATCTCGATCGTCACGTCGGGCGTCAGGCCGCGCGCCGCGAAGGCCGGTGCGGCGCGTGGCCACAGCTCGGCGTCGACGAGCGTGAAGCGCGGCTCGGTCCGCTCGATCAGGTGCGCGACGACGTCGGGCGCCATCAGCGGATTGACCGGGACGCAGGTCAGCCCCGCCTTCGCGATCCCGAACTTCGTCAGGTAGGCCTCGACCGAGTTCTCGCAGAACAGCAGCACGCGGTCGCCGCGCCGCAGCCCGCGCGCCAGCAGCGCGTTGGCGATCCGGTTGGCGAGCGCGTCGGCCTCGCGGTAGCTGACGCGCCGCAGCGCCGGGTCGGCGCACGCGCCCTCCCACGCGACGATCGCGTCCTTCTCCGGATAGCTCCACGTCAGCCGCTCGAAGACGTCGCCGACGCTGACCCGCTCCCACCGCTGCAGCGCACGGCGGCCGTGCAGCGAGCTGACGTCGATCGCCGTCGCCGGCCCGCTTGCGTCGTCACTGGCGCTCGTCATCTCGCTCCTCCCGCTCGTCGTGCAGCTCGCCGGTCAGGATCGCCGGGATCGCGCCGCGCGCGACCTGTCGGGAGCGCTAGTCGTCGCGGCGGGCCGCCTCTGCGAGGGTGGATCCCACGATGGCCGAGACGACGACCAGCGGGCCGGCCGAGCGCCGGCTCGTCGCGCTGCGCCGCTTCGGCGCCCCCGCCGAGCTGCGCTGGACGACCGGGCCGCTGCCGCCGCGCGGCGACGACGACGTGCACGTCGCGGTCGCGGCGATCGGCGTCAACTTCGCCGACACGATGGTGCGCCGCGGCGAGTACCGCCGCGACCAGCCGCTGTCGTTCACGCCCGGCTTCGAGGTCGCCGGCCGCGTCGTCGCGGGGCCCGCCGGCGGGCCGCCGCCGGGCAGCCGCGTCGTCGCCTTCACCGAGCACGGCGGCGGCTACGCCGACCACGTCGTCGTCCCGCGCGAGCGCGTCTACGCGGTCGCCGACGGGGTCTCGCTGCACGACGCCGCGGCGCTCTTCACGCAGGGCGTCACCGGCTGGTACGCCGTCCACCGCTACGGCCGTCTCGCGCGCGGCGAGACGGTGCTCGTGCACGCCGCCGGCGGCGGTCTCGGCGGCCTCTGCGTGCAGCTCGCCGCCGAGGCCGGCGCGACGGTGATCGCGACCGCCTCGACGGAGGCGAAGCGAACCGTCGCGCGCGAGCACGGCGCCGCGCTCGCGCTGGCGCCGGACCCGCAGGCGCTGACCGCGGCGGTGCGGGAGGCGACCGGCGGTCGCGGCGCCGACGTGGTGCTCGACGGCGTCGGCGGCCCGCTGTTCGCGGCCAGCCTGCGCGCGCTCGCCTTCAACGGCCGCTACGTCGTCGTCGGCTCCGCCAGCCAGCAGCCGGCGACGCTCGACACGCGCGCGCTGATGCCACGCGGCCAGACGATCAGCGGCTTCGTCGTCGCGCGCGTCGCCGAGCAGGACCCGGCCGAGCCGCAGCGCGCCTTCGACGCGATCCAGGAGCGCCTGCTCGACGGCCGCCTGCGCCCGCGCGTGACGATCCTCCCGGTCGCCGAGGCCGCCCGCGCGCACAAGCTGATCGAGTCGCGTCAGGCGACCGGCAAGCTGGTGCTCAGCTTCGACTAGAGCAGCCCGGATCCACCGGCAGGACGTAGCTGCATATGCTCAAAACGTTTGCGTTCGGAAGCGTCGGTCGTGAGCAGTACATTGAGCGGCCGCATCGCGTGCAGTCGATGCTGCGAGAGCCGATCGAAGCCGCCTCTCCCAACAGCACCAGCAACCCAGGTGCCAGCCTGACCTTCCATGTGACGTTCGAGTCAGGGCGTCAGGCGATATTCAAGCCGTTCGCGGGCCAGTCCTCCCCGACGTGCGGCCACTACCAGCAAGATCCATCAGAGGCACCCGTTCACGAGGTGGTCGCCTGGCGCCTCGCCTATGCGCTCGGCGATCGCTGGGAACGCATGGTGCCCACAGCCGTCCTGCGCGACGTCCCCGGCGTCGGTGGCGGCGTCCTCGTCAACTGGCGCGACGGCTGGCCCGACTGGGCCGGGGCGATCGAGGCGAAGGACCAGGCGCATGCCGCGGCGTTCTGGGACGCCCTCATCGGACAGCAGGACCGCCATCGCGCCAATCTTCGCTTCGACCCGAGACGACGCCGGCTCGCGCTGATCGACAACGCGTTCGCGTTCGCACGACCGAACGACCGTTCCAACGCGTCCGAGTTCCTCGCGCACCGTCGCCGCTGCAATGAGACAAGCCTCACGAGAGGCGAGCAGATGACGCTCGACTCGCTCGTCGACGGCGACGCGTTCCACGGACTCAAGGACTTCCTTGCGGCAGATCGGTTCGCAGCGTTCAGCGATCGAGCGCGCAAGATGCTGTCCAAGCGCGTACTTCCGCTGCCCGGCGACTTCTGAGCGGCGCACGATGAGACCCGATTTCGGGTAGTTTACTCAAGAGCTAATGGTCGACGAGGGGAGCTCGCCGATCAGATGGACAGCCGAAGGAGGCACCGAGCGTGGTGGTCGTCGAGATCCGAACCCCCGTGTACGACGAAGAGTCCGGTCGCTCTGGCTGGGCGGTGTGCGCCATGGTCTTCGCCGATGGACGCCGCACGGTCTCGATCGTCGACAAGCACGGAGTCCTCGACCACCAGCTGCCAGTCGTCGACGCGGTCACCGGACGCCAGATCCACCTGGCCGACGATGCTGAGGCGTGGGCACGCAACCTGCCGGGCGCGTTCCGTGCGGGCGACCTCGTCGCGCACGTGCTCGCGGATACGAATCCCGCCGAGCAGCCGCCCGCGACGCCCACGGCTGCTCGTCCCTCCATCCCAGCCCCGCCGCCCTTCACCAGGATCAGCGGCGCGAGCACCACGTCGGCGGCCTAGTCGCGTTGCCGCGGACGAGCAGCAGCGCCGCCGCGAGCCAGGTCGCCGCAGAAGCGATCAGGGCCGCTCGTGTGGCCGCCGGCGTGACCCAAGCGCAGCTCGCCGAGCGGCTTCAGGTCACCGCGCCGTACATCTCGAACCTCGAGGCAGGCCGCACGAACCCGACCGTCGGGCAGCTCTGGGCCGTCGCCGAGGCGCTGAGAGCAGAGTTCGGAATCGTGCTCCGTCCTCACACGTCTCCGGCGCCGGAGATCCCGCTTCCGCCGCCAGCCTGACCGACGACTCGGCGCGCACCCGAGCCCCGCCGCCGCTCACCCCGTGCGCGGCGGCAGCGGATCGAGCTCGATGCCGGCGGCGTCGATGACGCCGGCGAGCAGCGCGTAGAAGCCGGCCAGCACGAGCAGCTCCAGCAGCTCGTGCTCGTCGCGCGTGGCGCGCAGCCGCGTCCAGGTCGCGTCGCCGACGGTGCGCCGCAGGACCAGCTCGTCGGTCGCGTGCAGCAGCGCGGCGTCGGCCGGCGCCCACGGGTGCGCGCTGTCGCCGTCGAGCGCCGCCTCGACCTCCGCCGGCACGAGCCCGGCGGAGGCGCCGATCGCGCGGTGGTGGGCGGCCTCGTAGGCGCTGCCGGTGCGGCCGGCGACGCGCAGCACGACCAGCTCGCGGTCGCGCGGCGAGATGCGGCCGTGGACGGCGAAGTAGCCGCCGAGCGCGTTGACCCGTCTCAGCAGGCGCGGCGCGTGCGCGAGCGTCGCGAAGACGTTCAGCGGGCTGCCGTCGGTGCGCGGCAGCGCCTTCGCCAGCGCCGCCGCCTGCTCCGCGTCCGGCGCCGCGACCGGCGCGATCCGGGGGCGGCGCGTCGGCGCGTCTGCCGCATCGGCCGCATCGGCCGCATCGGGCGCGTCGGCCGCGCCGGGCGCGCCGGCCGCCTCGCCGACGGGACGCCGCGCGCCGCTCACGCCCGCAGCGTGCCGTCGACGTCGACCCGCTCGCGCAGCGTCGCCAGCTCGGCCGCCGTCGGCGGCGGCGTCGTCGGGACGTCGTCGGGGACCTCCAGCGGGAAGCCGGTCGCGGCGCGCACCTGCTCCGGCGTCACGCCCGCGTGGAGGCTGCGGACCTGCAGCTCGCCCGCCTCGTCCAACGCGAAGACGCCGAGCGGGGAGAGCACGAGGCGGATCCCGCCGCCGGGCAGTCTCAGCCGCGCCCGCTCGGTCCGGTCGCCGAGCGCCGAGATCAGCGCCACTCTCTCCACGAACGTGCGCGGGTCGTGGCTCGGCATCACGACGTAGTAGCCGCGGCAGTTGGTGCTCATCGTCGCCAGCGCGATCGAGCCCGGCCCGCGCATCTTCCAGCCGCCGTTGCCGTCGGGGATCCCGAAGAGGTTGAGGTTGCCGCGCCGGTCGAGCTGCAGGCCGCCGACGAAGAAGACGTCCGGCCGGCTGACGTCGTCGAAGATCCGCCCCTGGAACATCAGCGCCTCGGCCGCGAGCGTGCGCGGGTCGAAGACGAACGGGTGGACGGCCGGCGGCGGGACGCCGCCGCCGAGCGACTGCACGCCGAGCCCGATCAGGATGCGCGCGTCGGGGTGCGTCGTGAGGTTGGCGAGCACGGCGGCGGCGCGCGCCATCGGCATGTTCGCGCCGACCATGATCGTGCGGTCCTCGGGGCGCAGGTCGCGCGCCAGCAGGATCGCGAACAGCTCGTCGGTCGACGGCGGCGCGGCGTGGAGTTCGGTCGTCATGGTCACACCAGCAGCGAGACGAGCCGGCGGATGCCGACCTGCTCGAGGTAGTCGTCGTGGTCGGCCTCGCGCACGTGGCGGTCGAGGTAGTCGCTCAGCTCGTCGCCGCCGGCGCGCGCGACGCGCGCGAACTCGCGCAGGTGCTGCTCGTCGGCGGTCAGCGCCGCGTTCGAGTAGGGATGGGTGCCGAACGGCGCGCGGGCGACCGTCGTCTCGCCCCAGAACCAGGTCCGCTCGGGCGCCTGCCGGATCCGCTCGTTCGTCACGATCCGGTCGACCTGCAGCACGACCCGTCTGGCGGCCGCGCCGAGCAGCGCGTCCATGTGGCCGGTGCCGGCGACCTGGGCGTTGCCGTATGCGTCGGACTCCGCCGCGTACAGCAGCGCGACGTCCAGCTCCAGCGCCGGGATCGCCAGCAGCGGCTCGCCCCTGACGGGATCGTCGAACGCGACCAGCGAGCGGTTCAGCTGCGGGAACGAGGTCCCGACCCCGCCGCGCCACGGCAGGAACGGCAGCCGCTGCGCCGCCGCCCGCAGCGCCTGGACGCAGTGCGCCTCGTCGAGGTCGACGACCTCGACGCTGCCCTCCTGCACGGCGCGCCGGAAGACCGGCCCGACGGCGGCGAGCCCCTCGATCCCGACGTAGGAGGCGACGACCGTGCGCACGCAGCCGGCGGCGATCAGCAGGTCGACCTCGATCCCGCCGGTCGGCGCGACGACCGTCAGCTCGCGCGGCGCGCGCCGCGCCAGCGCCCGCACCAGCGCCATCGGATGGTCGGCGGTGACGGCGCCGCCGATCCCCACGACCGCCCCGTCGGCGATCGTCGCGACCGCCTCCTCGACCGTCGTCACGACCGGCCGGCGCCCGCCGCCGGCGTCGCGCGCCGGCCCCTCGCTCGCTCCCGCTTCGCTCATGCGATCACTCCATCCCAGCGGCGCGCCGAAGGCCACTGTCGATTCCGCCAATGCGGGCCTGGCACGCGCGCGCTACCGTCGCGGGATCACGCGATGCGAGGAGACCGCACGATGACCCAGCCGCCGCTGCCCGGCCGTTCGGCGCCGCCCAACCTCAGCTCCTACGAGCAGGCGCGCGCCGACTACCGGCCGCAGGTGCCCGAGCGCTTCAACCCGACCGTCGACATCGTCGAGCGGTGGGCGGCCGAGGCGCCCGACGCGCTGGCGCTGCTGTCGCTCGGCCCCGCCGGCGAGACGGTCGCCGAGCAGAGCGCGGCGCAGCTCGCCGAGGCCGCGCGGCGGATGGCGCGGGCGCTGCTGGAGCTGGGGATCGGCCCCGGCGACCGCGTCTTCGTGATGCTGCCGCGCGTGCCCGCCTGGTACGCGGCCGTGCTCGGCGCGATCCGCATCGGCGCGGTGCCGATGCCGGGCACCAACCAGCTGACCGCGCGCGACATCTCCTACCGCATCCGTGCCGGCGAGGCGGTCGCCGCGATCACCGACGCGGCCGGCGTCGCGAAGCTCGACGCGATCGAGGAGCCGCTGCCGGACCTGCGCCACCGGATCGCGCTCGGCGGCGGCGCGGCCGGCTGGCTCGATCTCGACACGCTGCTGGCGCAGGCCGACCCGGACGGCCTGCCGCAGCAGCCGACCGCGCGCGAGGATCCGATGATCCTCTTCTTCACCAGCGGCACCGTCAGCTACCCGAAGATGGTGCTGCACACGATGGGCTACGGCCTCGGCCACGTCGCGACCGCGCGCTTCTGGCACGACCTGCGCCCCGGCGACCGCCACTGGACGGTCACCGACACGGGCTGGGCGAAGGCCGCCTGGGGCGGCCTCTACGGCCAGTTCCACGAGCGCGCGACGGTCGTCCAGGTCGCGCTCGGCAAGCCCGACGCCGACACGATCCTGCGGCTGCTGAGCGAGCAGCGGATCAGCTCCTTCTGCGCCCCGCCGACGCTCTACCGCCTGCTCGTGCAGGCCGACCTCGGCGCCCACGACCTGTCCGCCCTGCGCCACTGCACGAGCGCCGGCGAGCCGCTCAACCCGGAGGTGATCCGCGCCTGGCGCGAGGGCACCGGCGGCCTCACCGTCTACGACGGCTACGGCCAGTCGGAGACGACGGTGCTGGTCGCCAACTACCGCTCGCTGGAGGTGCGCCCCGGCTCGATGGGCAAGCCGGTGCCGGGCTGGACGGTCGAGGTGCTCGGCGACGACGGCAGCCCCGCGCCCGACGACACGGTCGGCGCGATCGCCGTGCGCGTCGGCGAGGACCCGCGGGAGCGCCCGGTCGGGCTGTTCGGGGGCTACCTCGGCGACGAGGACGCCAACCGCGCTGCCTTCCGCGACGGCTGGTACTACACCGGCGACAAGGCCTGGCGCGACGGCGACGGCTACCTCTGGTTCGAGGGCCGCGACGACGACGTGATCACCTCCTCGGCCTACCGCATCGGCCCGTTCGAGGTCGAGTCGGCGCTGATCGAGCACCCGGCCGTCGTCGAGGCCGCGGTCGTCGGCAAGGACGACCCGGAGCGGACGCAGATCGTCTGCGCCTTCGTCGTGCTCGCCGCCGGCCACGAGCCGAGCGAGGCGCTCGCGCGGGAGCTGCAGGAGCACGCCAAGCGGCTGACGGCGCCGTACAAGTACCCACGCGAGATCCGCTTCGCGACGGAGCTGCCGAAGACCGTCTCCGGCAAGATCCGCCGCGGCGAGCTGCGCGCGTCGCTCAGCGCCCCGTCCAGCGCGGAGCCCGCTTCTCCTTGAAGGCGCGCGGTCCCTCCTGCGCGTCGTCGCTGAGGTAGACCGGCTCGTACAGCTCGTCGGCCGCGTCCAGCGCGGCCGACCAGCCGTGCTCGGCGGAGAGGTAGACGAGCTGCTTCGCCGCCCGCACCGACAGCGGCGCGTTGGCGGCGATCCCGGCCGCGAGCTGCTGCGCCTGCGCGCGCAGCTCGGCCGCCGGGACGACGCGGTTGACGAGGCCCAGCTCGTAGGCGCGCGCGGCGCTCAGCGGCGCGCCGGTCAGCATGATCTCCATCGCCGCACGCGGCCCGACCAGCCACGGCAGCGGCGCCGCCCACGGCGAGCCGCGGCCGACTCTGACCTCGGTGATGCCGAACGTCGCGTGCTCGGCGGCGATCACGAGGTCGCACATCTGCGCGAGCAGGAAGCCGCCGGCGAAGGCGACGCCGTTGACGGCGGCGATCACCGGCTTGTCGGTTCTGACGGTCCGCTGCAGGTACGGCAGGAAGTCGGGCGGCGGCACCTGCATCGCGTTCTGCGACATCTCCTTCAGGTCGCCGCCGGCGCAGAAGGCCTTCTCGCCCGCGCCGGTCAGCACCAGCACGGCCGCGTCGTCGTCGGCGGCGAAGCGGCGGAAGCCGGCCCAGAGGCCGTCGCGGACGGCCTGCGAGAGCGCGTTGCGGGCCTCCTCGCGGTCGATCGTCAGCCAGGCGACCGCGTCGTCGGAGACCTCGTAGGTCACCACGTCGTTCACAGCGTTCTCCTTCGTCGAGAGAGGGTCAGATCCGCAGCACGCCGCCGGGCGCGCGCACGATCGGGGCGTTGAGCGCCGCCGACAGCGACATGCCGAGCACGTTGCGCGTGTCGGTCGGGTCGATCAGGCCGTCGTCGCGCAGGTCGGAGGTGAGGTAGTACGAGTGGTAGGTCTGCTCGAAGTAGGCGGTGACGTCGCGCTTGATCGCGTTGATCTCGTCGGGCGAGGGCTCCTCGCCGCGGCGTCTGAGGCCGGCGACGCGCACCTGCGTGAGCGTGTCGGCGGCCTGCTCGGGGCCCATGATCGAGGAGCGCGAGTTGGGCCACGCGTAGACGAAGCGCGGGTCCCACGTGCGGCCTGCCATCGCGTAGTTGCCGGCGCCTTGGGAGGCATGGCAGAGGACCGACAGCTTCGGGACGGTCACGTTCGCCTGGACCATCAGCATCTTCGCGCCGTGCTTGGTGATCCCGCCGCGCTCGTAGTCGCGCCCGACCATGAAGCCGGTGACGTTGTGCAGGAACAGCAGCGGGATGCCGTCGCGGTCGCACAGCTGCATGAACTGCGTCGCCTTGTTGGCGGCCTCGCTGAAGATCACGCCGTCGTTGGCGAGGATCCCGACCTTGAAGCCCCAGATGAACGCCCAGCCGGTCACGAGCGTCTCGCCGTAGTGCGGCTTGAACTCGTGGAAGCGGCTGCCGTCGACGATCCGCCCGATCACCTCGCGCATCTCGAACTGCTTCTTGACGTCGTCGGGGACGATCCCGTACAGCTCGGCCGGGTCGTGGAACGGCGGCTCGGGCGCGCGGCGGTCGCTGTCGGCCTTCTCGCGCCGCGCCCACACGCCGACGATGTCGCGCGCGAGCGCGAGCGCCTCGGCCTCGCTGTCGACGGCGTAGTCGGCGACGCCGGAGACCTGCGTGTGCATGTCGGCGCCGCCCAGCTCCTCCGTGCTGACCTCCTCGCCGGTCGCGGCCTTCACCAGCGGCGGGCCGGCGAGGAAGATCGCGCCCCGTTCGCGCACCATGATCGTCTGGTCGCAGAGCGTCGGCGTGTAGGCCGCGCCGGCGGTGCAGTAGCCGAAGACGACCGCCAGCTGCGGGATCCCGGCGGCGCTGAGCTGGCACTGCTGCTTGAAGATGTGCCCGGCGGTCGCGTAGATCTCGTCCTGCAGGTGGAGGTTGGCGCCGCCGCTGTCGAGCATGTGCACGACCGGCAGGCGGTTCTCGCGCGCGACCGTCAGCGCGCGCACGATCTTGCGCGTCGTGATCGGGTACCAGGCGCCGCCCTTCAGCGACGAGTCGTTGGCGATCACGACGACCTCGCGGCCGTTGACGACGCCGATGCCG
The DNA here is from genome assembly GCF_030646155.1 of Conexibacter sp. CPCC 205762. Classification (GTDB taxonomy): domain Bacteria; phylum Actinomycetota; class Thermoleophilia; order Solirubrobacterales; family Solirubrobacteraceae; genus Conexibacter. The sequence goes on along the minus strand of NZ_JAUTDN010000023.1, from coordinate 56,504 downwards.
GTCACCAGCAGCGCCTGCGGCGCCTCACCGTCGTAGTGGCGGTTGGCGGCCAGCGACATCAGCTCCAGGAACGGCGCGCCGGGGTCCAGCAGCAGCTCCAGCCGCTGGCGCACGGTCAGCTTCTGCTGCTCGGCGAGCCGGTCGAGCGCCCGCTGGGGGCGGACGTGGCGGGCCGCGTGCAGCGTCTCGCGCAGCTCGGCGGCGAGCGCGAGGTTGTGCTCGCGATAGGCCTTGTACGTCGGCGAGGTCGTGTCGACGTGGGTCTCCAGCCGCTGCATCAGTCCTCGTCTCCGTCGCCGTCGTCGTCTGCGAGCGGCGCGAGCGCGACGAGCGGGGCGCCGCGGTCGAAGGTCTCGCCGACCTCGACGTGCACCCGCTCGACGACGCCGTCGCGCGCGGCGACGATCTCGTTCTGCATCTTCATGCTCTCGATCACCAGCAGCCGCTGGCCCTGCGCGACGGCGTCGCCGGCGCTGACCGCGACCGCGATCACCGCGCCCGGCATCGGCGCCGTCGCCAGCTCCTCGGAGGGGCCGCCGCCGCGGGCGCGCTCGACCGGGTCGATCACCGTCAGCGTCCAGGCGCGCCCGAAGGCGTGGACGTGGACGACATCGCCGATGACCGCGACCCAGACGCGCTCGACGCGATCCTCCAGCCGCAGCTCGTACCCGTCGCCGGCGCGCGTCAGCGCGGCCGGGCGGTCGACGCCGTCGAGCCGCACCGCCGTGCGCGCGCCGAGCTGCGCGAGCGTCGCGGTGTGCGTGCCGCCGCCCTCCAGCGCGATCTCGCAGGCCGCCATCAGCTGCTCCACGCGCCGATCGCCGCGAGCGGCTCGGGGACGGCGTGGCGGCGGTCGAAGCGCGGGCTCGCGAGCGCCGCCGCGGCCGCCAGGCAGCGCTCCTGCTCGGCGCTCGGCGCGGGCGACCGCAGCGCCGCGGCGTGCTCGTCGATGAAGCCGGTGTGGGTCTCCCCCGCGGCGAACGCCGGCTGCGCCAGCACCCGTTCGAGGAAGGCGGTGTTGGTGATCGTGCCGAGCAGGACCGTCTCGCGCAGCGCCGCGCGGCCGCGCGCGATCGCCTCCGCGCGCGTCGGCGCGTGGACGGCGAGCTTGGCGATCATCGGATCGAACGCGGAGCTGACCTCCTGCCCCTCGACGACGCCGTGGTCGACGCGGATCCCCTCGCCGGCCGGGAAGCGCACGAGCGCCAGCGGTCCGGTCGCCGGCACGAAGCCGGCGTCGGCGTCCTCGGCGTAGACGCGGCACTCGATCGCGTGGCCGTCGAAGCGGACCTGCTGCTGGTCGAACGCGAGCGGCTCGCCGGCGGCGACGCGCAGCTGCTGCTCGACGATGTCGATCCCGGTCACCAGCTCGGTGACGGGATGCTCGACCTGCAGGCGTGTGTTCATCTCGAGGAAGTAGAAGCGCCGCTGCTCGTCGACGATCAGCTCGACGGTGCCGGCGGAGCGGTAGTCGACGGCGCGCGCGAGCGCGATCGCCGTGCGGCCCATCTCGGCGCGCGTGGCGGCGTCGACGAACGGCGACGGGCACTCCTCCACGACCTTCTGGTAGCGGCGCTGGATCGAGCACTCGCGCTCGCCGAGGTGGACGACGGCGCCGTGGCCGTCGGCCAGCACCTGCACCTCGATGTGGCGCGGGCGCTCGATGTAGCGCTCGACGAAGACGCGGCCGTCGCCGAAGCTCGCGAGCGCCTCGCTGGAGGCGCGCTCGAACGCCTCCGCGCAGTCGGCCGCGTCGCGCGCGATCCGCATCCCCTTCCCGCCGCCGCCGGCGCTCGCCTTCAGCAGCACGGGGAAGCCGATCTCGGCGGCGATCGCGGTCGCCTCCGCGGCCGTCTCGACGGCGCCGTCGGAGCCCGGCAGCGTCGGCACGCCGGCCTCCTGCGCGATCCGCTTGCTCTCGATCTTGTCGCCCATCGCGCGGATCGCCGCCGGCGGCGGGCCGACGAAGACGATCCCGGCCGCGGCCAGCCGCTCGGCGAAGTCGGCGTTCTCCGACAGGAAGCCGAAGCCGGGATGGACGGCGGTCGCGCCGGTCGCCTCGCAGGCGGCGACGATCGCGGCGCCGTCGAGGTAGGCGCCGACCGGCGTCTCGCCGAACAGCTGCACCGCCTCGTCGGCCTCGCGCACCGCCCGCCCGCCGGCGTCCTCGGCGTGGTAGACGGCGACGCTGGCGATCCCGAGCCGCCGCAGCGTCGCGACGATCCGCACCGCGATCTCGCCGCGGTTGGCGACCAGCACCTTCTGCGGGAGGCTCATCGCGCGGCTCGCGCCGGCGCCGCCGCGGCGCCGCGCGTCAGGCGCCCGTCGCGGTCCCACTCGGCCGGGACGGCGATCGGCAGCTCCAGCAGCATCGCGGCGAAGCTCTTGCCCTGCGGGTCGAAGCGCAGCGTCGAGGTCCCGCCCTTGCCGCCGAGCGCGCCGTCGAGCACGAAGTTGAGCGCGTGCAGGCCCGGCAGCTCCCAGCGCCGCACGCCGCCGGTCAGGTACTGCGCGAAGCGGTCGCCGACGCGGGCGCAGGTCAGCTGCTCGCGGATCGGCGCGAGGAACTCGGGCCGGCGCGCGATCACGCCGATGTTCGCCTGGTCGCCCTTGTCGCCGCTGCGCGCCCACGCCAGCCGCCGCAGCGGGACGGTCACGCCGCCGTCGGTCAGCGAGAGGCGTGCGTCGCCGTCCCGCAATGCGGGCGTGCCGATCTGCAGCTCCGGATCGCCCGCGGCGATCGCGACCGCGAACGGCTCGTCGTCGTCGAGCTGGACCCGCACCGGCGTGCTCGCCTTGTCGAGCAGCAGGTGGTAGACGGAGATCGCCGGCGCCGGGCGCGGGCGGCCGCCGAAGAAGCCGGTCATCCCCTGCGCGACCAGCGCCATCGGCGCGTACTCCAGCGCGAACTGCTCCAGCGCCGCCTTCTCGGGGTGGCGCGCGGCTATCTTCACGACCGCCTCGGTCGCGCTGTCGTCGCGGTGATCGGGCCCGTGCGTGTCGCCGGCGCCGATCACCTCGACCGACGTCTCCGTCAGCGGGCCGTGGCCGGCCGCCGCGATCAGCCGCTCGGTGCGCGCGACGAGCGCCTGGCCGGCGCGGCGCGCCTTGCCGGCGGCGTCGAGGCCGCTGAACATCGCCGTCGCCATCACGCGGAAGCCGTCGGCGTGGGTGGCTGTGACCTTGTACGTCGCCGGCGGTCTGCTGCCGCGCGCGCCGGCGACGCGGACGCGGTCGATCCCGACCTGCTCCAGCGTCACCTCGCGCCAGTCGCAGACGACGTCGGGCATCACGTAGGCGCCGGGGTCGCCGATCTCGTAGACGATCTGCTCGCCGACGGTCGCGGGCGAGACGAGCCCGCCGGTGTTGGCCGGCTTGCTGACGACGGCGCTGCCGTCGGCGCGGACCTCGATCACCGGGAAGCCCATCTCGTCCCAGCCGGGGACCTCGTCCCAGTCGGTGAAGTTGCCGCCGGTGCACTGCGGCCCGCACTCGACGACGTGGCCGGCGAGCGTGCCGGCCGAGAGCAGGTCGTAGTCGTCGTCGGCCCAGCCGAACTCGTGCATCAGCGGGCCCAGCACGACCGCCGAGTCGACCGCGCGGCCGGTCACGACGACGTCGGCGCCGGCGTCGAGCGCGGCGGCGATCGGGCGCGCGCCGAGGTAGGCGTTGATCGTCATCGGGCGGCCCGGCAGCGGCTCGCCGGTGAACATGTCGCGCGCCGCGCCGGCGAGCAGCTCCTCGCCCCGCGGCGAGAGGTCGTCGCCCTCGACGGCGGCGACGCGCAGCTCGACGCCGGCCGCGGCCGCCGCCTCGCGGAAGGCGTGCGCGCAGGCGCTGGGGTTGAGCGCGCCGGCGTTGGTGACGATGCGGATGCCGCGCGCCTTGATCTCCGCCAGCCGCGGCGCCAGCACGCGGACCGCGTCGGGCACGTAGCCGGCCTCGGGATCCTTCGCGCGGGCGCGGGCGAGCAGCGCCATCGTGATCTCGGACAGGTAGTCGGCGACGAGATAGTCGACGTCGGCGCCGTCGAGCAGCTGGTCGACGGCAGCGCTGGTATCGCCCCAGAAGGCTGCCCAGCAGCCGAGGCGGACGGTCTCTCTCATGCCCAGCGACACTAAATAAGCGTTTAGTTGATGTCAAGGAAGCGACCTGCGAAGATGCCGCGCATGCCCCGCGGCAGCGCAGAGGCGACTGGCGAGAAGCTGCTGCAGGCGGCGCACGAGCTGCTGCTCGACCGCGCCGGGCAGATCGCCTCCGTGAGCGAGATCTGCGCCCGCGCCGAGGTCAACGTCGCGATGGTGAAGTACTGCTTCGGCTCCAAGGACGGCCTGCTCGACGCGCTGCTGGAGCGCGTGCTCGAAGGGCTCTCGGACGAGATCGAGCGGCTCGCCGCGCTGGCGATCCCGCCGTCGGAGAAGCTGCGCCGCCACGTCGCCGGGATCGTCCGCAACTACCTGCGCTACCCCTACGTCAACCGCCTGATGGGCGAGCGCCTGCTGGCCGCCGAGCCCGACGCCGTCGAGGCGATCGCGCGCAGCTTCGCGCTGCCGGCGCGCGACTGGTACGCCGAGCTGCTCACCGAGGGCCGCGCCGAGGAGGGCTGGCGCGAGCTCGACCCGACGCTCTTCTTCTTCTCCGTCGTCGGCCTCTGCGAGTTCCTCTTCTCCGCCCGCCCGCTGCTGGAGCGCGGCTTCGGCGCGACCCTGGACGCGGAGCTGGTCGAGTCCTACAGCGACCACGTCACGGCGCTGATCGGCGGCGGGATCGTCGCGCCCGGCGTCGCGCCGCGCGGCGCGACGCCGTAGCGCCCGGCAACTCAGACGCGGCGCTGGAACTCGACCGTGCCGACGGCGCGGCGGCCGTCGTCGAGCAGCGCCTCGTAACGGCAGCGGTCGATCCAGGCGGTCGTGCGACGGCCGTGCTCGTCGCGGATCGGGTAGCGCAGCGGGACCGCGCAGACGATCTCCGCGCTGCCCGCGAGGCGGTGGGAGGCGCTGGCGGCCGCGAACTCCCAGCGCGCCGGGCGCGGCGCGCCGGGGCGCTCCGCCCAGCTGACCGTCTCCTCGAAGGCGACGATCGGCTCGGCGACGGCCGCCGCGCCCGTGCCGGCGTAGATCGCGCCGTCCTGGCGCCAGCGCTCGCCGTCGAAGGTCGCCCGCCACAGCGACAGCTCCGGCCCGCCGTCGCCGAACAGCATGTCGACCCAGCGCCAGCCGTGCGGGCGGGCCCAGTCGCGCACGCCCCACGAGTGGTCCTTGCAGCCGCGGCCGTCGATCGCGTGCGTCGCGCCGTCGATCGTGACCGTGCCGGTGACGCGGCCGACCTCGTCGACGTGGCCGTCGAAGAGGCCGTCCCACTCCGGGTCCTCGCGGTAGCGGTAGGCCGGCCGGTCGGGCGTGAAGCGGAGGTCGTAGGAGACCGGCACGGCCGCGTCGCCGGCCGCGACGACCGCCGCCGGGTCGCAGGCGGCGAGCGCGCCGCCGTCGTTGAGGCGGCCGTCGAAGCGGATCCGCCAGACGCCGAACGGCTCCTCCTGCTCGTACGCCAGGCCCGCGACCGGATGCGGCCGCGCATGGTCGGGCGCGTGGTCCAGCTCGGCCGCGACCAGCGTCGGCAGCGCGTCGCCCCACAGCACGTTCAAGGCGCCCGAGTGACCGCGCGCGGGGCGGTAGCCGATCGTCGTGTCGCCGCCGATCGCGTGCGCGAAGTCCCACCACTTGAAGTACCACGACTCGCGCCAGCGCTCACGCGCGGGATCGGGGCGGTGAACGCCGTCCTCGCGCGGATCGAGCGGGCTCATGCGACGCACTCCCGCAGCAGCGGGGCGAGCGTCGGCAGCGCCGTCAGCTCGCGCACGACGGCGGCGAGCCGCTCCAGCCGGGCCGCGTCGACGGGCAGCTCGGGCAGCATCCGCAGCGCGTTGCCGCGCACGCCCTCCCAGTCCCAGCCATACGTGCGCGCGTCCGGCAGCAGCTCGGCGGCGACGGTCGCGCCGGCGGCGGTGTCGACCTCGACGCGCGCGCCCAGCGGCGGGATCCGCTCGTCGGCGAGCACCGTCGTCGCCGCCGCCAGCCGCGCCAGCAGCGGGTCGTCGAAGTCGTGCAGCCCCGCCAGCGAGGCGCCGCGGTCGCGCAGCGCGAGCGCGGTGCAGAACTGCGCGCTCATCAGCGTCGCGGCGACGTGGTCCCACGGCCCCGGGTCGAGCGTGCCGGGGTAGGCGCGGTCGCGCGGGTCGAGCGCGACGCGCACGGCCGTGACCGCGCTCGCGTCGAGGTCGTGCTCGCGCGCGAGCCCCGCCGCGACGGTCACCGCGCTCTGCAGGATCGCGCAGACGGGATGCGGCTTGTAGGTGACATCGAGCAGCCGCCAGCGGACGCCGAGCTGCCAGTCGTCGTCGCAACAGGCCTCGCCCGCGCCGAACGCCTCGCCGCCGAGCGGCTCGCCGCCGGACGGACCGCCGCCGGGCGCGCCGCCGCCGAAGGCCCGCGCGAAGCCGGCCTCGCCCTCGTACCAGTGCCGCGCGCCGCGCTCGCCGGCCGCCGCCAGGCGCGCCGCCAGCAGGCCGTCGCGCGCGGCGAAGCCGAGCTGGAGGCGGTACTCGGAGGAGCCGTCGACCCACGTCTGGTTGAGGCCGCCGGAGCAGCTGGAGGCGATCGCGAGCGCGTGCGCGGCGCGCTCCTCGTCGAGCCCCAGCACGACCGCGCAGGCCGCCGCCGCGCCGAGCGTGCCGAAGACCGGCGAGGCGCGGAAGCCGCGCGCCGTCGCGGCCGCCGCGTGGCGCTCGCCGACCGCCGCCGCGACCTCGCAGCCGGCAATCACCGCGGCGGCGAGGCGCCCGCCGTCGGCGCCCTCCCGCTCCGCGAGCGCGAGCGCCGCCGGGATCACCGCCGCGCCGACGTGCGTCTTGGCCGCGAAGTGCGTGTCGTCCTGCGCCCGCGCGTGCATCAGCTGCGCGTTCGCGAACGCCGCCGCCTCGGCCGCGACGCGGCCGCCGTCGACCAGCAGCGTCGCCTCCGCCGGCCCGCGGTCGCGCACCAGCGGCCAGATCGCGCCGCCGACGGGATGGGCGGCGAGCGCGACCGTCAGGTCGTGCAGCAGGCCGCAGCGCAGCCGCTCCAGCAGCGGCTCGGGCAGCTCCGCGCCCGGACGGCCCAGCGCGGCCACCAAGCGCCCGAGCGCGGCGCCCGCGGTCATGGCTCGAGCACCATCAGGACGGTCGTCACGGGGACGGTGTCGCCCTCGCTGACGCGCACCTCCGCGACGGTCCCGGCGGCCGGCGCCTCGACGTCCATGTTCGCCTTGTCGGTCGAGATCTCCAGCAGCGCGTCGCCGGCCTCGACCCGCTCGCCGACCTCGACCATGATCTCGACGACGTCGAACTCCTCGTGGTCGCCCGGATCGGGGACGACGACCTCGATCGCCATCGCGCTCACGCCCCTTCCAGCGCGCGGCGGATGCCGGCGACGACCGCGTCGGCGCCCGGCGCGCGCGACTCCGCCAGCGGCACCGGCGTCGGCACGTTGACGAACGGCGAGGCGACGCGCACCGGCGGCGCCTTCAGCTGCGGCAGGCAGCGCTCGGCGGCGAGCGTGCAGACCTCGGAGGCGAACGAGAACGGCGCCGTCGCCTCCTGCGCGACGACGAGGCGGCCGGTGCGCGCGATCGAGGCGACGATCGTCTCGGCGTCGAGCGGCGCGAGCGTGCGCGGGTCGATCACCTCGACCGAGATCCCCTCCTGCGCGAGCGTCTCGGCGGCCTCCAGCGCGCGGTCGACCAGCCGCCCGATCGCCACGACGGTGACGTCGTCGCCGGCGCGGCGCGTCTCGGCGACGCCGATCGGCAGCAGGAACTCCTCGCCCTGCGGCACCTCGCGGCGCGCCGTCAGCAGCCCCAGCGTCTCGATGAAGAGGACCGGGTCGTCATCGCGGATCGCGGCCTTCAGCAGCCCCTTCGCGTCGGCGGCGTTGGAGGGCATCACGACCTTCAGGCCGGGCACGGCGCAGTACCACGCCTCGAAGTTCTGCGAGTGCTGCGCGCCGTTGGGGCCGCCGGCGCCGCACATCGTGCGGATCACGAGCGGCAGCGACTCGCCCGAGAAGTAGCGGAACTTCGCCGCCTGGTTGACGATCTGGTCCATCGCGATCAGCGCGAAGTCGAAGAACATCAGCTCGACCACCGGCCGCAGGCCGACGGCGCCCGCGCCGACGCCGAGCCCGACCAGCACCTGCTCGCTGATCGGCGTGTCGCGCACGCGCAGCTCGCCGAAGCGCTCCTGCAGCCCGCGCGTGACGCCGTAGGGCCCGCCGGGCCGGCCGACGTCCTCGCCGACGAGCACGACGCGCTCGTCGCGCTCCATCTCCTCGACCAGCGCCTGGTTGATCCCCTGCCACATCTTCAGCGGCTTCGTCTCGGTCGCGGTCGTGCTCATGCCGTCTCCTTCAGGTGGTCGATCGCGAGCGCGCCGGGGCCGGTGACGGCGCTGCGCTGCGCGAACGCGAGCGCATCGGCGATCTCGCGCTCGACCTCGGCGTCGAGCGCATCGGCCTCGGCGTCGTCGAGCGCGGCGCGCGCGGCGACGAGCGGGTCGCGGGCGCGCCAGCTGTCGACCTCGCGCGAGTCGCGGTAGGCGGCGCGGTCGCCCGCGTAGTGACCGAACCAGCGGTAGGTGACGGCCTCGATCAGCGTCGGCCCGCCGCCGCCGCGCGCCCGCGCGATCGCGGTCGCGGCGGCCTCGCGGACGGCCTCGACGTCGTTGCCGTCGACGCGCACGCCGGGGATCCCGTGCGACTCGCCGCGGCGCCAGATCTCACCGGCGACGTGGACGTCCTGCGGCGTCAGCTCGACGTACTGGTTGTTCTCGCAGACGAAGACGAGCGGCAGCGCCCACAGCGCCGCGATGTTGACGGCCTCGCCGAAGGCGCCGGTCCCGGTCGCGCCCTCGCCGAAGAAGGCGACGGTCACGTCGTCGCGGTCCTGCGCCTGCATCGCGTAGGCGGCGCCGGTCGCGATCGGCAGGCCGGCGCCGACGATCCCGTTCGTGCCGAGCAGGCCGATCGACGGGATCGCGACGTGCATCGAGCCGCCGCGGCCGCGCGAGTAGCCGCTCTCGCGCCCGAGCAGCTCGGCCATCAGCCGATCGGCGCGCGCGCCCTTGGCGAGGCAGTGGTGGTGGCCGCGGTGGGTCGACAGCACGGCGTCGCTGCGGCGCAGCTCGGCGCAGGCGCCGACCGCGACCGCCTCCTGGCCGATCGACAGGTGCAGCGGGCCGGGCACCTGGCCCTCCCCGTGCTGGTCATGGACCGTCTCCTCGAAGCGGCGGCTCAGCCGCATCAGGCGGTAGCGCCCGGCGGCGGTGCGCAGCGCGCCGTCCCCGCGGGCCACTGGGACGTGGACCTCCGGCATCCGTTTCCTCTCTCTCCGACAGCGAACCAACCGTCCTACCGGTCGGTAGGCCAGCCTAGCCTTAACGCCATCACAAGGCAAGCTCCCTACCGACCGGTCGATCTGCCGGGAGGCGATAGGCTTGCCGACGTGTCCCGCACCGCCCCGACCCCGCCGCCATCCGAGAGCGCGCCGCCGAGAGTCCGCCCGGACATCATCGAAGCGGCGACGCGGATCTTCAGCGAGCGCGGCTACCACGCCGCCTCGATGAGCGAGATCGCCGACGCGCTCGGGATGCGCAAGCCGAGCCTCTACCACCACGTGCGCAAGAAGGAGGACCTCCTCTTCGCGATCCACGAGCAGCTGATCGACGAGCTGATCGAGGAGACGCTGGCGGTCGTCTCGACCTCCGAGCGGCCGGCCGACAAGCTGCGCGGCGCGCTGCGCGTCGCGCTCGGCTTCGTCGCGCGCCACCGCGACGGCGTCACCGTCTTCCTGCAGGAGCGCAGCGCCGTCAGCGGCGAGCGCTGGAACGCGCTCGTCGTCAAGCGCGACTTCTACGAGCAGATGGTCACGCGGATCGTCGCCGAGGGCAGCGCCGCCGGCGACTTCGTCGCGGTCGACCCGGCGATCGCGACGAAGGCGGTGCTGGCGATGGCCAACTGGGGCTACACCTGGTTCCAGCCGGACGGGCCGCTCAGCGCCGACGCGGTCGCCGACACCTTCGCGACGGTCGCGCTGCGCGGCCTCGAAGTGCGCTGAGGCGCGCGGCCCGCCGTCAGCGCGCCGCCTCGCCGGCCCCATCGCCCGCCAGCGATCTGCGCAGCGCGTCCTTGCGGACCTTGCCGATCGAGGTCTTCGGCAGCTCCTGCGCGAAGACGACGACCGTCGGCACCTTGAAGCGCGAGAGCCGCTCGCGGCAGTGCGCGACGACCTCCTCGGCCGTCAGCCCGCTGCCCGCCACCGGCACGACGACCGCCGCGACCGCCTCGTCGCGGATCGCGTCCGGCACGCCGACGACGGCCGCCTCGGCGACGCCGGGATGGGCCGCCAGCGCGCCCTCGACCTCGATTGCCGAGACGTTCTCGCCGGCGCGCTTGATCATGTCCTTCTTGCGGTCGAAGAAGTGCAGGTAGCCGGCCTCGTCGGCCCAGGCGTTGTCGCCGGTGTGCAGCCGGTTGCCGCGCAGCGCGGCCGCGGTCGCCTGCGGGTCGCGGTAGTAGCCGAGCATCAGGTCGCGGCCGGGCGTGCCCTCGGCGACGATCTCGCCGACCTCCCCGGGCGCGACCGGCTCGCCCTGCGGGTCGAGCAGCAGCAGCCGCCGGCCCGGCGACGCCAGCCCGATCGACGGCCAGCGGCGGGGGCCGGCGATCGGCGCGACCGCCAGCAGCGTCATCGCCTCCGAGAGGCCGTAGCCGTTGATCAGCTCGACGCCGAAGCGGCGCTCGAAGGCGGCCTTCTCCTCGTCGGCGACGTTGATCGCGTAGAACAGCCGCCGCAGCTCGTGGTCGCGGTCGGCGGGGTCCGGCGGCTGCGCCAGCAGCGTCCGCAGCTGCATCGCGACGACGCAGGTCTGCGTCGCGCGGTGGGCGCGCACCTGCGCCCAGAAGCGCGAGGCGCGGTACTCCTCCAGCAGCACCAGCGTGCCGCCGGTCGTGAGCGCCGCCAGCACCGACATCGCCTGGCCGTTGACGTGGAACAGCGGCAGCGCGGTCAGGCAGCGCTCGCCCGGCTGCAGCCACAGGCAGTGGACGGCGTCGAGGCCGGCGCGCAGGCAGTTGGCGTGCGTCAGCATCACCGCCTTCGGCTTGCGCGTCGTCCCGGAGGTGAAGATCAGCTCGGCGACGTCGGCAGCCCGCGCCGCCGGCTCCGGCGGCGGCCCGGCCGCCTCCAGCAGCGCCTCGAAGCGCTCCTGCCCGGCGACCTCCCCGCGCGCGACCAGCAGCGGCAGCGGACGGCCGCCGGCGGCGATCGCGCCGGCCGCGGTCTCCAGCAGGCCGGGCTCGGTGATCGCCAGCCGCGCCTGCGCGAACGACAGCACGTGCTCCAGCTCCGCGACCGTCGAGGCGACGTTGGCCGGCACGAAGACCGCGCCCAGCCGCGCCAGCGCGAACCACGCGATCAGCACCTGCGGGCAGTTGCGCAGATGCACGACGACGGCGTCGCCGTGGCCGATCCCGCGGTCGGCGAAGCCGCGCGCGCAGCGCTCGACCTGCGCGGCGAAGGCGGCGTAGGTCAGCTCCTCCAGCTCGCCGGCGGCGCTCTCGAACGTCAGGAAGGTGCGCGCCGGCTCGGCCTCGGCGCGCTCGCGCAGCAGGTCGGTCAGCGTGCGGTCGCCGGTCGGGTGCAGCATCGCGTCCTCGTCTCCTCGGCTCATGCCATGTACATCCCGCCGTTGACGTCCAGCGTCGCGCCGTGGACGAAGGCGGCGAGGTCGGAGGCGAGCACGACCGCCATGCTCGCCTGCTCGGCCGGGCCGCAGTGGCGCCGCAGCGGCGTCCGCCGCAGCGCCTCCTCACGCGCCTCCTCGCCGAGGATCGACGTCATCGGCGTCTCGGTGAAGCCGGGATGGAGGCAGTTGACGCGCACGCCGAGCGGCCCGGCGTACTGCGCCAGGTGGCGCGTCAGCCCCTCGACGCCGGCCTTCGAGGCCGCGTACGGCGCGCTCGCGCGCAGGCCGCCGGTGCGGGCGGCGAACGAGCCGACCAGCACGATCCGGCCGTCGCCGCCCTCGCGCATCAGCTCGACCGCCCCCTGCGCCAGCAGGAAGGCGCTGCGCAGGTTGACGTCGAGCAGCTGGTCCCACTCGGCGTCGGTCACCTGCGGCAGCGGCGTGACGCGGTAGATCCCGGCGCAGTGGATCAGCACGTCGAGGCGGCCGAAGCGCTCGCGCGTCGCCGCCAGCAGCCGCGTCACCTGCGCCCGTCTGGAGAGGTCGGCCGCGACCCGCAGTGCCGCGTCGCCGCCGACCTCCTCCAGCCGCTCGCCGTCGAGGTCGCACAGCGCCAGCCGCGCCCCCTCGCCGGCCAGCAGCTCCGCGCAGGCGCGGCCGATCCCGTTCGCCGCGCCGGTGACGAGGCAGACGCGCCCGCCCAATCCGCTCTCCAACATCGCTCTCTCCCGTCCCTGCTCAGTAGCCCTTGTGCGCCGTCCAGCCGCCGTCGACGAACAGCGTCTGCCCGTGGACGAACGCGGCGGCCGGGCTGCAGAGGAAGACCGCCGGCCCGGCGATCTCGTGCGGCTGGCCCCAGCGTCCCAGCGGCGTGTTCGACGTGATCGCGCCGACCATCCGCGCGTCGCGGAAGTAGGGCGCGCTCAGCGGCGTCTCGACGATCCCCGGCGCGATCGCGTTGCAGCGGATCCCCTGCGCGGACAGCTCGGCGGCGATCGACTGCGTCAGCGCGATCACGCCGCCCTTGGAGGCGTTGTAGGCGACGCGGTCGCGCAGCGAGATCGCGCCGGCGATCGAGGCGAGGTTGACGATCTGGCCGCCGCCCCGCGCGAGCATCAGCGCGACCGCCGCCTGCGCGCAGACGAAGCTGCCGGTGAGGTTGACGTCGAGCGTCCGCCGCCAGGCGTCGAGCGGATGGTCGCGGAACGGCGCCTGCACGCGCACGCCGGCGTTGTTGACGAGGAAGTCGAAGCGGCCGGTCCGCTCCGCGACCTCGGCGAAGGCGGCGCGGACGCCGTCGGGGTCGGTCACGTCGCCGGTCAGCCCGAGCGCGCCGGCGCCGATCTCGGCGGCCGCCTCCTGCGCGCCCGCGACGTCGACGATCGCGACGCGCGCGCCGGCGGCGGCGAACGCCTCCGCGATCGCGCGGCCGAGCCCGCGCGCGCCGCCGGTGACGACGCCCGCTCTGCCCGCCAGCACGCCCTCCGCGCTCATCGCGAGCCGCCTTCGGAGGCGGCCGCGCCGAGCAGGTCGCGGGCGATCATCCAGCGGTGGATCTCGGCGGTGCCGTGGCCGATCCGCCACAGCCGCGTCTGGCGGAAGAAGCTCTGCAGCGGCGAGTCTCTCGCGTAGCCGCGCCCGCCGAGCACCTGCAGGCAGCGGTCGCTGACGCGCTGCGCCATCTCGGTCGCGTACAGCTTCGCCTTGAAGGCGTCGACGCGGACGTCCTCGCCGCGGTCGGCGCGCCAGGCGGCGCGGTAGACCAGCAGCCGCGCCGCGTCCAGCTCGACGGCGCTGTCGGCGAGCATGAACTGGATCGCCTGGCGGCTGGCGATCGGCCGCCCCCAGGTCGTCCGCTGCCGCGCCCACGCGACCGCCTCGTCGAGGCAGCGCTGCGCGATCCCGAGCTGGTAGGAGGCGATCTTGAGGCGGCCGTGGCTGAGCTGCTCGTCGGCGGTCGCGAAGCCCTCGTCGACCGGGCCCAGGCGCTGCGCGTCGGGGATCCGGCACTGCTCGAAGCGCAGCTCGCACGGCTCCCACGCGTCGCCCATCGTCGGGATCGTGCGCACGACCTCGTAGCCGGGCGTGCCGGAGTCGACGAGGAAGACGGTGATGCCGTGGGCGCCTCTGGCAGGGTCGGTCGCGGCGAACAGGATCAGGAACTCGACCCGCTCGGCGAGGCCGATGAACAGCTTGCTGCCGTCGATCACCCACTCGTCGCCGTCGCGCACCGCGCGCGTCTCGATCGCGCCGAGGTCGGAGCCGGTGCCGGGCTCGGTGAAGGCGTAGGCGCTGCGCCGCTCGCCCGCGACGACCGCGGCGAAGTAGCGCTCCCACTGGTGCGGGCCGCAGTGGTAGAGGACCGGCTCGGGCGCGCCGCCGGCCTCGAACATCATCGGGTGCTTGTTCAGCTCCTCGTGGACGGCGCAGACGGCCAGCTGCCCGAACCCGAGGCCGCCGTGCTCGCGCGGCACGTCGATCGCCCACAGGCCGCGCTCGCGCGCCTGCTGCTGCAGTCTCGGCCGCAGCGGCCACGGCACGTTGCCGTCGGCGAGGAAGGCCGGCTCGAGCGGGTCGAGCACCTGCACGCGGAAGTCGCGCGCGACGGCGACGAGCTGTCTGACGTCGTCGGGAAGGTCGAAGTTCACGTGCGCTCCAGGTCGAGGTCGGGGTGGAAGAGCGTCCGCACGGCCGTCAGCGAGCCGTCGGCGTGGCCGCGCAGGGCGGCGATCAGGCCGTCGAAGCCGACGCGGTGCTCGACGAGCGCCAGCAGCTCGTCGCGGCCGCCGCCGTCGCCGAGCCAGGCGACGACGCCGGCGAAGTCGGCGTGCGTGTAGCCGAACGAGCCGCGGATCCGGCTCTCGCGCGCGACGACCTCGCTGACCGGCAGCGGGATCTCGTCCTGCCAGATCCCGACGAGCACGATCTCGCCGCCGCGGCGGGCGGCGCGGACCGCGCCCGCGAAGGTCTCCGGGCGCGCGACGCAGTCGAGCACGAGCTCGAAGCGCTGCTCGTGCGCGAGCGCCTGCTGCGGCGTCGCGGCGACGAGGCCGAGCTGCTCGCAGAGCGCGCGCCGGTGCGCGCGCGGCTCGGCGACGACGATCTCGGCGCCGGCGCCGAGCCGGCGGCGCGCGGCCAGCGCCGCGCCGATCCCGACGATCCCGCCGCCGATCACCAGCGCCGCTCCGCCGGCCGGCGGGTCGGCGAGCGCGACGCCGTGGGCGCCGACCGCGAGCGGCTCGGCGAGCGCCCCCAGCTCCGGCGCGGTGCCGGGCGGCAGCGGATGCAGCTTGCGCGCCGGCACGGCGAGCGCCTCGGCGTAGCCGCCGGGAGCGGCCGGCACGCAGCCGCGGATCGTCCGCCGCGCACAGGCGTTCTCCTCGCCGGCGGCGCAGCGGGCGCAGCGCCCGCAGCCGCAGATCGGGTCGACCGCGACGAGCGCGCCGCGCGCGACCCCCGCGACGCCGGCGCCGAGGTCGTCGACGACGCCGACGACCTCGTGGCCCATCACGAGCGTCTCGCCGGCGCCGAGGACCGCGTCGCGCCGCTCGTTGACGCCGGCGACGCCGTAGACGTCGGACATGCAGATCCCGCACGAGTGGACGCGCACGCGCACCTCGCCGGGATCCGGGAGGGGCGCCGCCGTCGTCTCGACGGCGAGCGCCCCCGCTCCGCTGTAGACGAGCGCGAGCACCGGATCACCAGTGACGGGCTAGAGCCCGAACTCCGCTCTCCACTTCGCTTCGAAGTAGGCCGGGATGTCCCAGGCCGGCGCGACGTACTCGCCTCTCGGCGGCAGCTCGTCCTTCGTCACGACTCTGTACGTGAAGGGGTCGCCGATCACCGGGTAGGTCGGCTGGTTCTCCTGCATCATCGGCGTTCTGCGGGCGAAGAACTCGGCGAGGTTGTCGGCGCCGATCCAGACGCCGGCGTCGTAGTTGACCTCCGAGGTCATGTCGATGTCGCCCTTGCGCATCAGCTCGATCGTGCCGAGGTCGGCGTGGAAGGTGACGACCAGCGGACGGTCGGGGAACGCTCTGCCCTTGTATCTCGACGTGACGACCTGGCCGGTGACCTGGCCGGCGGTGTCGAACGAGACCCAGAAGGTCTTCAGGTCGGGGTTCTGCGTGATCTGGTCCGCGACCGTCTTGCGCGTGAACGGCACGAGGTTGGCGCCGTCGGTGACGGTGTCGGCGGTGATCTTCACCTTGCTCTGCGATCTGAGCGCGTCGCGCAGCGCGTCGGTGCGGGTTCTCGCCCAGCCGGCCGGGAAGTCGTGCACGGCGATCGGGACCTCGTCGCCGGGCAGCGCGTCCAGTCTCGGCAGCAGCGCCTCGGTCAGCA
Organism: Conexibacter sp. CPCC 205762; assembly: GCF_030646155.1. Taxonomy (GTDB): domain Bacteria; phylum Actinomycetota; class Thermoleophilia; order Solirubrobacterales; family Solirubrobacteraceae; genus Conexibacter. The sequence goes on along the minus strand of NZ_JAUTDN010000023.1, from coordinate 40,384 downwards.
CCTCGCCGGCCTTGTACTCGTCCGGGCCGTAGTTGCCGTCGTAGCCGTCCGGGACGGCGCCGCCGCCGGTCTGGATCACCGGCACGCCGGCCGCTCTCGCCTTCGTCAGCACCTGCTGCACCTGGCCGGGCTCGATCGCGATCATCACGATCCCGTCGACGCCGCGGTCGAGCATCTGGTTGCCGCACGCGACGAACTGCGTCGGCGTGCCTCTGCCGTCGCAGGTGAGCGTTCTCCAGCCGAGCATTCTGGCCGCCAGCTCGTTGGTCGAGACGAGCCGGTCGGAGGACTCGATGCCGTTCAGGAAGTTCACGATGCCGATCGTCTTCTGCGGCAGCTCGACCGGCTCGCCGGTCTCTCTCGCCGCCTGCGCGCCGGCCTCGGCCGCTCTGTCGGCGGCGCTGCCGGAGCCGGCGCGGATGCCCTCGCCCTTCGTCTGCGTCGAGCTGCCGCCCGACCCTCCACCGTCACCGTCGTCGCTGCTGCTGCCGCATGCCGCCAGCAGCGTCACGGCGCAGAGCGCCGCCACCGCGAGCAGCAGCCCGCGGCGCCAATGCGCGAGTCCTCTCATCGTCCTCTCCTCCGTCGCCTGAGCGACTTAGTGGCTGTAACAGGACGCCACGAGCGCGGCGTCGCTGATCGCCTCTCCTTCGAACTCCTCCACCAGCCGTCCGTCCCGCATCACGACGACGCGGTTGCAGCTGCTCACCAGCTCGGTGAACTCGGACGAGATGAAGATCACTCCCCGTCCCTGGTCGGCCAACTCGGCCATGAGGTCGTAGACCTCCTCCTTGCCCTCGACGTCGATGCCGTGCGTGGGCTCGTCGAAGACGAAGACGTCGGCATCGGAGTCGAGCCACTTCGCCAGCACGACCTTCTGCTGGTTGCCGCCGGACAGGTGCAGCGCCGGCTGCTCGACGTCGGCGACCTTGATCCGCAGGCGCGTCACGAGGTCGCCGGCCGCCGCCCGCTCGCGCCGCTGGCTGGGCAGCGGCAGCGGCTTCGCGAGCCGGAACCGCTCCATCGCGGGCAGCGTGATGTTCTTGCGGACCGAGAAGCCGAGCACCGCGCCCTGCGTCTTGCGGTCCTCGGGCAGCAGCACGATCCCGGCCTCCATCCCGTCGCGCGGGGAGCGGATGCGCCGCTCGCTGCCGCGCACGACGATGCGGCCCGACGCGGCGCGGTCGGCGCCGCAGATCAGCCGCACCAGCTCGCTGCGGCCGGCGCCGACGAGGCCGGCGATGCCGAGCACCTCGCCGGCGTGCAGCCGCAGGTCGGCGCCCTCGACGATCCCGGGCAGCGTCAGCCGCTCGACCCGCAGCAGCTCCTCGCCGCCGGCCGGCGCGACGCGCCGCGGGCGCGCCTCGACCGCTCCGCGGGTGCCGGTGATCTGCTCGATCAGGCGCGGCTTGTCGACGTCGGCGGTCGCGCCGTGGAAGACGTCTCTGCCGTCGCGCATCACGGTGACGCGGTCGGTGACGGCGAAGACCTCGTCGAGCCGGTGGCTGACGTAGACGATCGCCACGCCGTCGGCGCGCAGCGTGCGCAGGACTCTGTGGAGGTGGGCGATCTCGTCGTCGGTCAGCGACGCGGTCGGCTCGTCGAGCACGAACAGGCGCGCGTCGGCGGCGAGCCCGTGCGCGATCATCACCAGCCGCCGCTGCGCGATGCTGAGCCGCGCCAGCGGCGTCTCCGGGTCGATCTCGGCCTCCAGCCGCGCCAGCACCGCGGCGGCCTGCGCGCGCAGCGCGCGGCGCCGCACCAGCCCGCCGCGGGTCGGGTAGCCGAGGCCGAGGCCGACGTTCTCGGCGACGGTCAGGTTCGGCACGTCGGCCAGCTCCTGATGGACGAAGGCGAAGCCGTGCGCGGTCGCGGCGTGCGGGTCGTGCAGCTCGATCGGCGCGCCGTCGAGCAGCAGCTCGCCGGCGTCGGGCGCGATCACGCCCGCGAGCAGCTTGATCAGCGTGCTCTTGCCGGCGCCGTTCTTGCCCAGCAGACCGAGGATCGAGCCGCCCTCGACGGCCACGTTCGCGCCGTCGAGCGCGACGACGCCCGGGTAGGTCTTGACGATCCCGCGCGCCTCGACGCGCTCCAGCGCTCTCATCGTCGCGCCATCCCCATGCGGCTGACGAGCACCGCGGTGATGAGGATGCCGCCCTGCACGAGGTTGATCACCCAGGTCTCGAGGTCGAGCATCGTCAGGCCGGTCTGGATCACGCCGAGGAACAGCACGCCGACGATCGTCCCGAGCACGTTGAACTCGCCGGGCCGGAAGACGGCGGCGCCGAGGAAGACGGCGGCGAAGGCCGGCAGCAGGTAGGCGGTGCCGCCGTTGGGCGCGTAGGAGGCGCTCTGCGACGTCAGCAGGATCCCGACGACGGCCGCAGCGACGCCGACGACGACGAAGCCGAGCAGCCGCAGCCGCAGCACGCGCACGCCGGAGAGCCGCGCGGCCTCCGGGTTGCCGCCGATCGCGTACATGAAGCGGCCGATCTCGCTGCGCTCCAGCAGCACCCAGACGACGATCGCCAGCACGGCCGCGATCCAGATCTGGTTGCTGAGCCCGAGCAGCTCGCCGCTGGCGATCTGGACGTAGCCGGCGGGGATGCCGTCGTAGACGGTCGCCTGGTCGGTGAGGCCGAACTCGACGCCGGCGAGCACCGTCCCCATCGCGAGCGTGATGATGAACGAGTTGCCGCCGAGGTAGGCGACCATGAAGCCGTTCAGCACGCCGACGAGGACGCCGAGCCCGATCACGACGACGACCGCGAGCTGCCAGGCCCAGCCGTGGTTGACCATGAAGGCGGTCGCGGCGCCGCCGGCGAGGCCGATCATGCCGCCGAAGGAGAGGTCGAAGTCCTGCATCACGAGCACGACCGTCAGGCCGACGGCGATGATCAGCGACGGCGCCGCGAGCGTCAGGATCGACTCCGCGTTGCGCCAGGTGGGGAAGGTCGACGAGCGCACCGCGCTGAAGACGACGACGGTCGCCAGGAAGGCGACGAGCAGGCCGTAGCGGGCCGCGAACGCGGCCGCCGCATCGCGCACGGGCGAGCTCGCGGCGGTGGCGCGGCCGGCAGGGGCCGGGTCGGGCTGCCCGCCCGTCCCGCCCGTCTGCACCGAACCGTCGACGGCGGCGGACTGGGCCGAGGCCGTCAGATGCTCGGACATGCGTCATCCCTCCCGTGCGGCGCACCTGCGTGCGATCCCATCACGCTCCCTCTCCTCTCAAGGTCCGCACCATCTTCTCCACGGGGCCTGTCCGCAGCTACTAGCGCTACCGCTAATCGGGCCGGCGGGGCCGCGGCCGTAGAGTCGTCGCACGATGGCACGTGACTTCCAACGCCCGTTCGCGCGCCCTGCCGGGGCCGTCGAGGTCCTGCTCGTGCGGCACGGCTCCGCCGCCGCCGCGGAGGCCGGAGCGCCGCTCGACGGCCACGCCGACCCGTCGCTGACGCTCGACGGCCGCGCGCAGGCGGAGGCCGTCTGCGCGCGGCTGGCGGCCGAGTCCCCCGCGCGCCTGTTCGTCACGCCGATGCGGCGGACGGCGGAGACGGCGGCGCCGCTGGCGGCGCGGCTGGCCGTCGCGCCGACGGTCGTCCCGCAGCTGCGCGAGGTCCACCTCGGCAGCTGGGAGGGGGCGTTCGCGGACCGGCTGGCCGCGCGCGACGCGCTGGTCCGCGAGCTGTTCGCGGCCCAGCGCTGGGACGTGATCCCGCACGCCGAGCCGGACGACCGCTTCCGTGCGCGCGTGCGCGACGGCCTCGAGCACGTCGCGCGCGAGACCGGGCCGGACGCGGCCGCGGTCGCCGTCGTCCACGGCGGCGTGATCGCCGAGGCCTGCCGGCAGGCGACCGGCAGCGAGCCGTTCGCCTTCCTCTACGCCGAGAACGGCTCGATCACGCGCCTGCTGCGACTCGCCAGCGGGCGCTGGGCGCTGCGCGGCTTCAACGACGTGGCCCACCTCGCCGGCGTCCCCCACCTCGCCGCGGGACGCGCGGGATGACGGCGCCGCGACCGCTGCCGCCTGCGGACGAGCGCGGCGACGAGCTGGGGCGGCTGTTGGACGAGCGCGCCTGCGAGCGGCTGATCGTCGTCTACGCCCAGCTCGTCGACTTCGGCCGCGCGAGCGAGATCGCCGACCTCTTCACCCCGGACGGGCGCTGGGAGGGCACCGAGCTGCTGCTGGAGGGGCGCGAGCAGATCCGCACCTGGTTCACCAGACGCGAGCAGCTCGCGCGACGCCTCTCCCGCCACGTCTTCACCAACGTCGCCGTCGACGTCGGAGCCGACGGCCCGGACACCGCCCGCGCGCTCAGCTACATGGTCAACTACCGCCGCGACCGCCGCGACGGCGACCCCGCCCCGCCGCTCCCCGCCGACCTGCCGAAGTACGTCGGCGAATGCCACGACCGCTTCCGCCGCACTCACGACGGCTGGCGCTTCGCCAGCCGCCGCGTCGAGGTCGCCTTCCGCCGCGGCGCGCGGTGACCGGCGCCGCTCTGCAGTAGCGCGCAGACGCGCCAGCTCCGATGGGCGCGCCGCCGTTGGAGCAGTTGGATGACGGCGACGCGCCAAGCATGGGAGACCGGAAAGCAGACGCTTGGTACGTTCGGCGCGTGGAGGACGAGGCCCCCGTCGGCGACCACGCTCGTTTCGCGATCGGCTTCGACCATCGCGACCGCGAGCGGCTGCACGCGTTGTGGGACGAGGTGATCGACTCGCAGCAGTGGACCGAGGGCTCGATGACCGAGCGGTTCGAGGCCGCCTGGGCGGCGTCGAACGGCCTGCCGGCGGTCGCCTTCGCGAGCTGGAGCGGCGCGGCGCTGGCCGCGCTCGCCTACGCCGGGGTCCGCGGCGAGCGCGTGCTCTGCCCCTCGAACACGTTCATGGCGACGCCGGCCGCGATCCGCGCCTCCGGCGGCGAGGTCGTCTTCGTCGACTGCAACCGCGACGACCTCTGCATGTCGTTCGCCGACTTCGAGCGCAAGGCCGCCGCGACCAGACCGCGCGCCGCCGTGCTCGTCCACATCGGCGGTCACATCGCCTTCGAGGTCGAGCAGATCGCCGGCTACTGCCGCGCGCACGGCATCTTCCTGCTGGAGGACTGCGCGCACGCCCACGGCGCGACCTTCGGCGGCCGCCGCGCCGGCAGCTTCGGCGACGCCGGCGCGTGGTCGTTCTACGCCACCAAGACGGTCTCGACCGGGGAGGGCGGCATGCTCGTCACGCGCGACGCCGACCTGCGCGCGTTCGCGCGCGCCTTCCGCAACTACGGCAAGCCCGACCACGTCGTCGCAGGGCTGAACTTCCGCCTCAGCGAGTTCACCGCCGCGCTCGGCGTCGTCCAGACCGAGCGGATGGAGCAGATCGTCGCCTGGAAGCGCCGCGTCGCCCGCGAGCTGCTGGACCCGCTCCACCCCGGCCGGCTGCGACTGCCCGACGGGATGGAGTCCGGCTACTACAAGTACGTCGTCTTCGACCGCCTCGAGCGCTCGACCGGGAAGGTCTACGACCAGCCCTGCCATCGCCTGCTGGGCGATCCGGTCGACCTGCCGACGAGCGACTGGGTCGCGGCCAACCACTGGTGCGCGCCGCTCTACTACCGCCCCGCAGCAGAGCCCGAGGAGACGGGATGAGAGTGCTCGTGACCGGCGGTGCCGGATTCATCGGCTCGCACGTGCTCGACAGCGCCGCCGCGGCCGGCTTGACGCCGTGCTGCTTCGACCGCCGTGCGTCGCCGTTCCACCCGCCCGGAGAGATCGAGACGGTGCTCGGCGACCTGCTCGACCCGGCGCAGCTGCGGGCCGCGATGGAGGGCTGCGACGCGGTCGTCCACCTGGCGGCCTCCGCCGACGTCGGAGCGGTCGTGCGCGAGCCGGCCGCCGCCGAGCGGCTCAACGCCAGCGGGACCTTGTGCGTGCTGGAGGCGGCGCGCGCCGCCGGCGTCGCCCACGTCGTCTACGCCTCGACGATCTGGGTCTACTCCGACTGCGCTGCCGAGCAGGTCGACGAGCGCGAGCAGCTCGGGCTGCCCGGCCACCTCTACACGGCGACGAAGCTCGCCGGCGAGATGTACTGCCGCTCCTACGCTGAGCTGTACGGCCTGCGCACGACGATCCTCCGCTTCGGGATCCCCTACGGCCCACGTGCGCGCGCCGCCGCGGTGGTGCCGTCGATGGTCGAGCGGGCGCTCGGCGGCGAGCCGCTGACGATCGCCGGGGACGGCGCCCAGTCGCGCCGCTTCGTCTACGTCGAGGACCTCGCCGACGGCGTCGTGCGCGCGCTCGAACGGCCCGGCGACGGCTGCCGCGTCTACAACCTCGTCGGCGACCGCGACGTCTCGATCCGCGCCGTCGCCGAGACCGTCTGCGAGGTCGTCGGGGACGGCGAGATCACCTACGTGCCGGCGCGCGCCGCGGACTTCGGCGGCGTCGCGGTCTCCGGCGAACGGGCCGCGGACGAGCTCGGCTGGCGGCCGCAGACGAGCTTCGAGGAGGGTGTGCGGCGCTACGTCGCCTGGCGGCTGGAGCAGCAGCAGGAGGAGCCCGCCCTCGCGCCGGCGCGACTGGGTGCGCGGCTGCTGTCGGCGACGGTCAGGCTGGCGGTGCCGCTGCTGCTGATGACGGCGCTGCTCGGCACGCTGGTGGCCTACCTGCTGGTCGTCGGGACGGTCGACGTCGACCTCGAGCCGGGGGCCAGCGTGCTGACGATCGCCGCCGTGCTGACGCTCGCCGGCGCGCTCACGCTGGAGACCGGCCGGCGCCTGCGCGGCGTGCTGCTGCACGGGCTCTGGATCGTCGCCGCCACCTACCTGCTGTCGCTGGCGCTGCCGTGGACGCGGCACCGCTTCGGCATCAGCCGCGGTGACGCGCTGACCGTCCTCGTCGGCCTCTCCGGCGCGGCGCTCGCGGTCGCGTTGACCGCGCTCGTGCAGGGCGTCAGGCACCGCCGGGCGGCGGCGCCGGCGGCCGCGCCGGGCGACTAGCGACCGGCGAGCGCGAGCAGCTCGTCAGCGGCCTGCGGCAGCGCGGCGAGCGCGTCGCGGGCGGGCGGCGGCGCCGCCAGCGCGGCGCGCAGCTGGGCCCGCAGCGCGGACCGGTCGCGCGCGACGCGGGCGAGGCCGTGGCGGCGGTAGGCGCGGTCGTTGGCACGCAGGTGCGCGCGGCCCCAGCCGTAGGAGATCGGCGCGCAGCCGCACATGATCGCCTCCAGGATCGTCAGCCCGGCGGTCGTGTGGACGAGCGCGTCGGCGGCGGCGAACAGCTCCGGCAGCCGCTCGCTGAAGCCCAGCACGCGCACGCCGGGATCGGCGGCGAAGCGGTCTGTGAGCGCGGCGCGGACCGCCTCCGCGTGACCGCAGACGACGATCGCGAACGCCCCCGCCGCGCGCGCCTCGGCGACCGCGCCGCCGAGGTCCCCGACGCCCCAGCCGCCGCCGGAGACGACGACGACCGGGCCGTCGGCCGGCAGCGCCAGCGCCGCCCGCGCCGTCGCGCGGTCGGGCGGGTCGGAGAAGGCCGGCGCCGAGAAGCCGCGCACCGCGACGATCCGCGAGCGCGGCGCGATCCGCGCGATCTCGCCGCGCGACTCGGGGTGGATGCAGAGGTGCAGGTCGATCGCCGGATGCGCCCACCAGCGCAGCGCCGCGAGGTCGGTGATCGCCGAGCAGACCGGCTGCCCGATCCGTCCGCGCCGGCGCAGCCGGCCGAGCACCTCGCTGACGCCCGGGTAGGTCGAGACGACGACCTGCGGCCGCCGCTGCGCGATCAGCCGCAGCAGGCCCGGGCCCGCCATCCGCGCGGTCGCGGCCTGCGCGAACGCCCGTGTCGGCGGCAGCTGCGCGGCGAACGCGTACTCGACGTCGAAGGCGACGTTGCCCGCGGTCGTGTGGAAGCGCGAGCCGCCGATGACGAGCCGCTCGAACGGGCCGCCGACCGCGCGCAGCGCGTCGACCACCTCCGCGCTCGCGCCGCGGTCGGCGAGGGCGGCCCGCAGCCGCTCCGCCGGCAGGTCGTGCCCGCTGCCGACCGACGCCGTGAGGATCAGCACGCGCGGCTCGCTCATCGGTCCTCAGTATCGCGCCCGCGCGCAGCGCGCGTCGCCCCGGATGCAGGTGCGCCGCCTTGCCGTGCCGCGGCGCGCGTGCAACGGTGGACACGATGTCATTGCTCCTGCTCGCGCTGGAGGCGGCGCTCTACCCGACGCTGCTGGCTGTGGTCGTGCTGCTGCTGACGCTCGACCGGCCCGTCCGCCTGCTGGCCGCGTACCTGGCGGGCGGGCTGACGATCAGCGTCGCGCTCGGCATCGCGATCGTCGCCGGCCTCGGCGGCAGCAGCGCGCTCGCGTCGAGCCGATCGGGGCTGTCGGTCGCCGCCGACCTGACGATCGGCGCGCTGGCGGTGATGGCGGCGGTGGCGTTGGCGGCCCATGCCGACGAGCGCGTCCGCGCCCGCCGCCACAGCGCGCCGCCGCCTGACGCGGGACGGCGCGAGCCGTGGTCGCAGCGACTGCTCGCGCGCGGCTCGACGCCGCTGGTCTTCCTCGCGGCGATGGCGATCAACCTGCCGGGCGCGGCATACCTGATCGCGCTCAAGGACATCGCCGCCGCGGACCACTCGCTCGCGACCGAGATCGCGTTGATCGTCGTCTTCAACCTGATCATGTTCCTGCTCGCCGAGGTGCCGCTGGCCGGCCTGCTGATCGCGCCGGCGCGGACACGCGAGCTGGTCGAGCGCGGCAACGGGTGGCTGTCGGCCCATGGGCGCGAGCTGGCGATCGGGGTCAGTGCGACGTTCGGCGCGTTCCTGATCGCGCGCGGGCTCGTGCACGGCGCCTGAGCGCGGCCGGGCTCAGGCGCGCTGCGCGCCGACGGTCGTGTCGGCGCGCAGCCCGCTCGCCGCCAGCAGCGCGAGCAGCTGCGGCAGCGCGGCGGCGGTGTCGCGCCAGCTGCCCGGCTCCGAGTACGCGTCGGAGTCGTGCAGCAGCAGCACGTCACCGGCGGTCGCCGCCGCGGCGGTCAGCGCGGCGATCCGCTCGGGGCCGGTCGAGCGGCGCCAGTCGCGCCCCCAGCGGGACCACAGCAGCACGCGCAGGCCCGCACGGCGCAGCGCCGGCAGGCTGCCGGCCGAGACGATCCCGTAGGCGGGGCGGTAGACGTCGCAGCGGATGCCGGTCGCGCGCTCGACCGCGTCACGGCCGCGCAGCGCGTCGCGCGCGACGACCGCGGGCGCGAGCCGCAGCTGGTTGCGGTGGCGGTGGCCGTGCAGCGCGAGCGCATGGCCCTCCGCGACGATCCGCCGCGCCAGCTCGGGGTGGCGCTCGACCTGCTCGCCGACGACGAAGAAGGTCGCGCGCGCGCCGCCGGCCGCGAGCTGCTCCAGCACCGCCGGCGTGCCGAGCGGGTGCGGTCCGTCGTCGAACGTCAGCGCGACCCCGCCCGCGGCGCCGCGGCGCGGCAGCCGCAGCCCACGCGCGACGGCGGGGACGACCGGCGCCAGGGCCGGCGCCGACCACGCCGCCGCGGCCAGCGCGGCGCACCCGATCCCATTTCCGGCTGTTCGCGCGGACGTCATCGCCGTATCGTCTCAGGCGATGGGTCAGGAGCTGCTCGGGATGGCGCTCGCGAGCGTCGCGGCCTGCTGCTACGAGGGCGGCTACGCGCTGCAGGCGATCGAGGCGCGCGCCGTCGAGCGCCACCACGCGCTGAGGCTGTCGCTCGCCGGCCAGCTCGCGCGCAGACGGCGCTGGCTCGCCGGCACCGCGCTGTCGCTCGCCGGCTACCCGCTCCAGGTCGCGGCGCTGACGCTGGCGCCGCTGGCGCTCGTGCAGCCGGTGCTCGCGCTCGGCCTGCTGCTGCTGCTCGCCTTCGGGCGCCTCTACCTGCACGAGGCGGTCGGCCGGCGCGAGGTCGTCGCGACGGGCCTGATCGTCGCGGGCGTCGCAGCGATCGCGATCGCCGCACCGCAGCGATCCGACCAGCCGATGCACGGCGCCGCGCTGCTGCTGCTCGCGGCGGCGCTGGTGGCGGCGGTCGCGGCGCCGTGGGTGCAGCAGGCGCTGCGCCGCGCGGTGGCGCCGTGGTCGCTCGTGGTCGCGGCCGGCGCCGGCGACGCCTTCGCCGCGATCGCGGCGGCGCTGGTGGCGGCGCGGCTGCTCGACGACGCGCTCGCGCTCGCCGCGCTGTGGGCGCTGGCCGCCGCCGCAGCAGCCGCCGCCGGCTTCCTCGCGGAGATGTCGGCGCTGCGACGGCTGCCGGCGACGCGGATCGGACCGCCGGTGCTCGTGCTGCAGGTCGTCGTGCCGGTGCTCGCCGGCCGCATCAGCGGCGGCGAGCAGTGGGGCAGCCGCGCGCCGCTCGTATGGCTCGGGCTGGCGCTCGTCGCGGGCGGAGTGGCGCTGCTGGCCGCCTCGCGCACCGTCGCCGCGCTGCGCACGTGACGGGCGATGACGCTCTCGCGCTCGCCCGTCAGCGGCCGGCTAGCCGACGCCGAAACATATGTCGCCGTAGACGCCGCCGGGCGTCTCGGGCACGTACTGGCCCTCGTGGACGAAGCCCTTGTCACCGAGGCGGACGTCCCATCTCGTTCTGTTGTACGCGGACCATATCGGCGTGTTGTTGGGGTGCGGGTGACAGCCCGTGTCGCCCTCGCCGAACCACGACATCTGGCCTCCGCCAAGCGTTCCCGACCAGATGCAGACGGCGTTTCTCGGGCAGTCGCTTAGCGCGGCCGAGGCCGTCGGGGCCGTCATCGCCAGAGCGCCTGCGAGCAGCGCCGCTGCCGCCAGCGCGCTCATGAACAGCTTTCGTACAGCGGGTGCGTTGCGCATTGCAGCAACCCTTCTGTTGGGGATGTGGCAAGAAGGTGGGTGGTGAGTTCAGTCGTTGCAGCCGACCGCGAGCGGGTCGAGGCTGTCGCGCTCGGCGCCGGGATCGCTGTTACCGCCGCAGTTGATCTCTCTGTCTCTGGTGCCGTCGGCGGCGTGGAGTCTGTCGGCGTTGTCGCCGCCGAACAGCGAGTCGACGCCGGCGTCGCCGGTGAGCGTGTCGTTGCCCGCGTTGCCGTTGAGCGTGTCGTTGCCGTCGTCGCCGTTGATCGTGTCGTCGCCGTCGAGGCCGAACAGCATGTCGTCGCCGGCGTCGCCGTAGATCGTGTCGTTGTTGCCCTCGCCGTCGATCGTGTCGGCGCCGATGTCACCGGTGAGCGTGTCGTCGCCGGGGCCGGCGACGATGTTGTCCGCGCCGTCGCCGCCGTGGATCGTGTCGTCGCCGTTCTGGCCCTTGAGCAGGTCGTCGCCGCCGTTGCCGAAGACGGTGTCGTCGCCCGCGCGCGCCCAGATCGTGTTGCCGGCGTTGTTGCCGGAGAGGATGTCGTTCTGCTGGGTGCCCTCGAGCGTCTCGCCGCCGGCCACGATCGACGAGGCGAGACAGCCCGCGACCTCGACGCCGACAGCGTCGATCGCGTACGCCGGCCCGTTGCCGCTGGCGTCGCCGAGTCTGGCGTTGACGCCGCGCGGCGTGCCGCCGGCGACGCCGAGCGTCGTCTGGCGCGCGAAGCCGATGATGTCGTTGCCCGGGCCGCCCCACAGCGTGTGGCCGGAGCAGGCGTTGTCGACGACGATCTGGTCGTCGCCGCCGCCGGCGTTGAGCGTGTCGCCGCCCGAGCCGATCGGGTCGCCCTCGCTGATCAGCGCGTCGTCGCCGCCGTTGCCGTCGAGCGTGTCGTTGCCGCCGCCGGCGCCGCTGTAGAGCACCTCGCCAGTCGCGGAGCCGATCATGTGGTCGTTGCCGGGGCCGCCGTTGAGATCGAAGCTCTCGTCCGCCGGGAAGCTGCTGCCGAGCGTCAGCGTGTCGTCGCCGTCACCACCCCACAGGACGATGAAACGCGGCGCCGCGATGCTGCAGTTCAGCACCGTCGAGGGCGGTCCCGAGGCGGCCGGGCAGGTCGCGGTGCCGCCCAGCAGGTCGCCGGAGGTCAGCGTGATCTGCGACGAGCCGGTACGCGTCAGCGTGAGGCTGTCGGTGTGCGTGCCCTCCGCGCCGAGCGCGATCACGCCCGCGTCGGGACTGTGCGAGTCGACCGCGGCGAACGCCTCCGACGGGCGATGCGTCTGCCCGCCCGCGCCGCAGGAGACGGCGGCGCCGTTGTTGAGGCAGCTGTCGTTGCCCTCGTCACCGTCGATCGGGTCGTCCTGCGTGCCCGTGCTGCGGCCGTTGAGCACGTCGTCGCCCCAGCCGCCGGAGAGGTGGCTGGCGCCGGTCGCCGATCCGGTGATCGTGTCGTCGAACGCCGAGCCGACGACGTTCTCGACGTCGGCCAGCTCCTCGTTGGCGCCCTGGCCGTCGGCGCGGCCCGGCCCGGGCAGCCCGTCGCAGGAGGGCGCGACGCCGTTGACGGTGCCGTCGGCGGCGGACAGGTCGGCGGTGATGCCGACGTTGGAGGCGCCGAACTCCGGCGTCATGTCGGCGAAGCTCGCCGTGTCGTTGCCGTCACCGCCGATGTAGCAGTCACGGTTGGTGCCGCCGCGCAGCCAGTCGTTGCCGCTGCCGCCGTCCATCAGGTCGGTGCCGTGGCCGCCGATGATTATGTCGTTGCCACCAGCGCCGTATATGTCGTCGTCAAGCTCCCCGCCGATGATCAAGTTGGCGCTCGGTCCGCCGCAGATGAAGTCACTTCTCGCCGTTCCGTAGATCACGGCGGCGTCGCTGTTGATCAGGTTCTTGTTCGGGTCCGGCGTGGGGCAGGTGTCGCCGGCGCCGACCGCCGCGGCCGGCGCCGCCAGCACGACGGCCGCGCCGATCGCCACCGCAAGACCGAACACCAGCTTGACCAACGACCCAATCGAAGCCATACGACCGCCTCCCCTGTCAGATCCCCCAGCAGACCTCTCCGGTGATGTTGGGGAGGTTGTCCTTGAAGTTGCTCTCCTGCAGGTAGCCCCAGCCACCGATGCGCACGTCCCACGTCGAGCGATTGAACGCCGACCGTATGGGCGTGTTGTCCGGATGCGGGTGGCAGCCTATGTCGTTCTCGGAGAACCACGACAACTGGCCGCCGAAGGTCGGCCCCGACCAGATGCAGACCGCATGCCCAGGGCAGTCGGCTCGATCGGCCGACGCCTTCGGAGCGGTGACGAACAGCGCGCAGGCAACCGCTGCCGCCAGCAGCAGCGCAAGCAGAGCAGCGCGCAAACGCTTCTCAACGCCCGACATTGAAATCCCCCTGAGACTCGAGATCAATTGTCCGTCACGTCGACACACAAACTGACGTACCGTGACGTTCAAATGCAATTCTGTATTTCATTCTACCTTGAACCGTTGCGACGTATTCAACCGCTGTTCGCGCACAAACATCCTCATTCGATCAACGCCCGCGCGCAGCCCGTTCACGCACAAGCGACACCGCCAACGCATTACCTTTGTGGGCGTGGAACGCATCGGGACTCTCACCACCTCGCGTCTGCTCCTCCGCGAGTGGCAGGCAGGCGACGAAAAGCCGATGGCGACGATCAACCGCGACCCCGAGGTCGTCCGGCATCTGAACCGCCCCGTCGACCCAGATGCAGTGAACGGGTTCTTCGCCACGGTCACCGCGCACTGGGATCAGCACGGCTTCGGGTTCTGGGCCATAGAGCCCCGCGTGGGACCGCTCGCGGGAAGGTTCGTCGGCTTCGTCGGCGTCGCATATCCGACGTTCCTGCCCGAGCTGGCCCAACGACCCGAGCTCGGATGGCGACTCGCCCGCGAGTCATGGGGCGCTGGCTATGCGACCGAAGCAGCCGTCGCTGCACGAGACGATGCCGCGACTCGACTGGGGTTCGACGATCTCATCTCGATCATCCATCCGGACAACGAGCGGTCACAACGCGTCGCCGCGAAGGTCGGAATGACGATCGAGGGGCCAGTCTTCAACCCCCACCTGAACATGGCGGTCGACATCTGGCATCGAGCCCTCCGCCAGCAGGCACCTCCTGAGCCGCCCCAGCGCAAGCTCCGCAGGACCAATATGGCGCCTGCACTCCCCGAAAACGCGAAAAGCCCCGCTCTCGCGGGGCTTTTCTGTAATCGGGGCGCCGAGATTTGAACTCGGGACCTCTCCGACCCGAACGGAGCGCGCTACCAGGCTGCGCCACGCCCCGATGACTACCCAAGGGAGTATTCCACAGCGGCGCCCGCGAGCGCTCGCCGACCCCACCGCCCGCCCGGGACCGAGAGCCGCCTCGCGCGCGCCCGCGGCGCGCGCTACGTTCCCCCCCATGTCCGCCCCCGCTGCCGAGATCGTCGCCTACCTCGACGACCTGCTCCAGATCGACCGCTACCGCGACATGGGCCCGAACGGGCTGCAGGTCCCCGGCGCGATCAACGTCTCGAAGATCGTCACCGGCGTCTCCGCGCAGCTCGAGCTGTTCGAGCGCGCGCTCGCCGAGGAGGCGCAGCTGGTGATCGCCCACCACGGGATCCTGTGGGGCTTCGAGCCGCGGCGGATCGGCGCGGCGCACGCGAAGCGGCTGAGAACGCTGCTCGGCAACGACATCGGCCTCGCCGCCTACCACCTGCCGCTCGACGGCCATCCCGAGGTCGGCAACAACGCGCTGATCGCGGCCGGCCTCGGCGCCGACGTGATCGAGCCGGCGTTCAGCCACAGGGGCGCGATGATCGGCACGATCGCCCACTTCGACGACCACGGCGCCGACGGCATCGCGGCCGCGGAGCTGTTCGCGCGCGTCGCGACGCTGACCGACCGCGACCCGCTCGTCTTCGACGCCGGCCCCGCCTACGTGCGCAAGCTGGGGATCGTCTCCGGCTCGGCGGCCAACGACCTCAACGAGGCGATCGACCTGGGCCTCGACGCGTTCCTGACCGGCGAGCCGAAGGAGCACGTGATGGCGCAGGCGCGCGAGAACTACATCCACTTCATCGCGGCCGGCCACTACGCGACCGAGACGTTCGGAATCCGGCGGATCGGCGAGCTCGTCGCGGAGCGATTCGGCGTGGATCACCGCTTCGTCGACCTGCCAAACCCCGTCTAGGTGCCAACCTCGGCCGTTCGGACACGCAGGTTTGGTGCCGTCCCCCGGCGGAGGTATAACCGAGCAACGGCATCCACACGGGAGGTCCTCGGACCGATGGCAAATCATCTGACGCCCACGGAGCTCGCACGCGAAGCCGGCCTGGACCGGCGGGACGTGATCATGAAGTGCCTGGAGATGGGCGTCCCCATCTACAACGGGCGCATCGACAGAACGCTCTTCTCCGCCAGCCTCGACGAGCAGTACCAAGTCACCGCCTCGCCCACACCGCTGGCGACCGGATAGGTCGCACACCCGCCGGCGGCTCGGCGCGCCATCGCCGCGCGCCGCCCGCACGGCCGGGATTGGCCACACGGCCAGGAACCCGCGCGCGGCTCAGAACACCGGCATAGAATCGTCCTCGCCCCAGTTCCGCACCAGAACCGGCAGGAGGAGAGGACCGATGGAGGCCAGCGCCACGCACAGCGCCGCCGAGGCATCGACCGGCTCGCAGACGATCGCCGACCTGCTGTCGCTCGCGGTCGCGCGCTACGGCGACCGCGTCGCCGTCAAGGTCAAGCGCGACGGCGCCTGGACCGACGTCACCTTCGCCGAGGTCGGCACGATCGCCGACGAGATCGGGCTCGGCCTGATCGACCTCGGGATCGAGCCCGGCGAGCGCGTCTCGATCCTCGCGCGGACGCGCCCGGAGTGGACCTACGCCGACTTCGGCGCGACCCAGGCCGGGACCGTCGTCGTGCCGATCTATCAGACCAACTCGCCGCAGGAGTGCGAGTGGGTCCTGTCCGACTCCGACGCCGTCGCGGTCTTCGCCGAGAACGCGGGCGAGCTGGCGAAGATCGAGCAGATCCGCGACAGACTGCCGCACCTGCGCCACGTGATCGTGCTCGACCCGGCCGACGTCGACCCGGGCCGCCTCGACGCCGCCGGCGGCACCCTCACGCTCGACGACCTGCGCGCCCGCGGCGCGGCGCGCGACCGCGACGAGCTGGCCCAGCGCTACGCACAGGTCAGCCCCGCGGACCCGTACACCTTCATCTACACCTCCGGCACGACCGGCCCGCCGAAGGGATGCGTCCTCACACACGGCAACTACCGCGCGATGCTGAGCATGGTCGAGCAGGGCAACGGCATGCTCGAGGAGGAGCTGACCTACCTCTACCTGCCGCTCGCGCACTCCTACGCGCTGCTGATCCAGCTGCTGTCGTTCGACGTCGGCGCGGCGATCGCGTACTGGTCCAACGACCCGCTCCAGATCGTCGTCGAGCTGAACGAGGTCCACCCGACCAACCTGCCGTCGGTCCCGCGCATCTTCGAGAAGATCTACACGCTCGTGACGGGCAACTACCCGAAGGAGCAGATCGCCGCCGCGTCGAGCGTCGGCGTCACCGTCCGTCACCTCCAGCTGAGCGGCCAGGAGGTCCCGCCCGACCTCCAGCAGGCGTTCGACAGAGCCGAGGAGGAGCTGTTCAGCAAGGTCCGCGGCGCCTTCGGCGGCCGCGTCCGCCAAGCGGTCTCCGGCGCGGCGCCGATCGCGAGAGAGATCCTCGAGTTCTTCTACGCCTGCGGCGTGCCGGTGTTCGAGGGCTACGGCATGACCGAGACCTCGACGGCGGCGACCTTCCAGTCGGCCGAGGAGCACAAGTTCGGCACCGTCGGCAAGCCGTTCCCGGGCGTCGAGCTGAGAATCGCCGAGGACGGCGAGATCCTCGTCAAGGGCGCCAACATCTTCGCCGGCTACCACAAGCGCGACGACGCGGCCTTCGGCGTCGTCGAGGGCGGCTGGCTCCACACCGGCGACCTCGGCTCGCTCGACGCCGACGGCTTCCTCTCGATCACCGGCCGCAAGAAGGACATCATCATCACGGCCGGCGGCAAGAACCTGACGCCCGCGAACATCGAGAACGACATGAAGCAGTCGCGCTGGATCTCGCAGGCGGTCATGCACGGCGACCGGCGCCCCTTCCCCGTGCTGCTGCTGACGCTCGACGCCGAGGTCGTCGTGCCGTGGGCGCAGCAGCAGGAGGGCCTGCCGCACGACATCGCGGAGCTGGCGCGCGAACCGCGCGTGCTGGAGCTGATCCAGGCCGACCTCGACGCCGCCAACGCGAAGTACGCGCAGGTCGAGCAGGTGAAGAAGTTCCTCGTCCTCCCGCACGACCTGTCGCAGGAGACCGGCGAGCTGACGCCGACCCTGAAGGTCAAGCGCGCGGTCGTCAACGAGAAGTACCGGGCGCAGTTCGATTCGCTCTACGACGAATGAACGCGTAACCTCATCTGAGAGAGATGCGCACGGATCCGAGCGATACCGGCGGCCTGTTCATCACACGCCGCCCCGGGACGAGACCCACCAAGTACAGAGAGCTGCCGGAGACGGCCGGCGAGGCGCGCCGCCGCGCCGACGGTGCCTTCGCCGCCTTCCTGCTGTTCCTGATGGTGCTGATCAACCTCTGCTTCTGGGGTCCGCTGCCGCTGCTGTGCCTGTTCGTCGGCGGCCGCCTGCAGCATCTGACCGACAGCATCGGCGTCGGCCTGTTCGCCTCCTTCGGCACGCTGATCGGCGGCCTGCTGCTCGGCCTGATGGCGCTCAAGCGGCTCGACCTGGCATGGATCCTCGTCCGCCGCGCCGCCGGCAAGGACCAGCGCCAGGGCGTGATCGGCAGGATCTTCATGATCTGCTGCGCGATCGGCGCGCCGATCTTCTTCGTCTGGCTGTTCGGCTTCAGCGGCGCGCAGCTGTCCGGCGCCGGCAACATGGGCTTCTGACCGGATCGCCGCGATGGGCCTGCGGGGGTACTACAAGCAGTTCGCCGGGATGACCGACGAAGAGGTCACCGAGGAGCTGAAGGAGCGCTCGGCGGAGGCGCGCCGCAAGGCGCTTGCGAAGGTCGAGGCGGTCGACCTGTCGCAGACGACCTGGCACGAGCTGCCGCATCCCGACGTCGTCGCCGCCGTCACCTTCGCCTCGCGCGGCACGCTCAACCTCGCGCCCGACCCGACCGCCGAGGAGGTCCGCCGCGCGCTCAGCCGCCGCAACGGCATCGAGTCGGCGCGGATCGCGGTCGGCAACGGCGCCGCGCAGCTGCTCTCCTCCGCGACCCGTGCGCTCGTCAAGCCGGGCGAGGAGCTGCTGATCCCGTGGCCCTCCTACGGCCTCTACCCGCTGATGGCGCAGCGCGCCGGCGCGCAGGCGGTGCCGGTGCCGGGCGGGCATGACCCGGAGCGGCTGCTGGCCGCGATCACGCCGCGAACGCGCGCGATCGCGCTCTGCAACCCGAACGACCCGACCGGCGCCTACATCCCGCCGCAGCGGCTGCGGGAGCTGCTCGACGCGCTGCCGGAGCACGTCTCGCTGCTGCTCGACGAGGCGCTGGTCGACTTCGTCGCCGACGAGCGCGCCGCCGCCGCCTCGCTGGCGCTGCTGGACGATCATCCGCGACTGCTCGTGTTCCGCTCCTTCTCGAAGATCTACGGCCTCGGCGGCCTCCGCTGCGGCTACGTCTTCGGCGGCGCCGGCTCCGAGCAGCTGGTCGCGCAGCTGGCGCCCGAGCTGGGCGTCGGCGTGCCGGTGCAGGCGGGCGTGCTGGAGGCGATCCGCGTCTGCGACCCGCAGCTGCTGCAGCGGCGCACAGCGGTCCTGACCGAGCGGACGCGGATGGAGGAGGCGCTGCACGAGCTGCCGCTCGACGCGCCGCCGACCGAGACGAACTTCTTCTGGCTGCGCTCCCCCGGCCTCAGCGACCAGGAGCTCACCGCCCGCCTGCGCCGCGGCGGCGCGATCGTGATGCCGGGCTCCAGCGTCGGCGACGACGAGCACGTGCGCGCGACGATCCAGTCCAGCGCCCACCTCGACCGCCTCGTGCAGGCGGCGCGGACCGCCTTCTAGTCGCCGGCCGACTGCCGCAGCAGCGTGCTTCTGGTCTGCTCGAGGATCGCGCGCCAGCGGGCCGGCTCGTCGGCCTCGGAGGCGGCGAAGTGCTTGACGACCTTGTTGACGCGCGTCGCCGAGATCTGGATCCCGTGGCGGGCGGCGACGCGGCGCAGCCTGCCGTAGTCCTCCGACAGCTTCACCGTCACCGAGCGGAAGCCGTGGCGGGCGATCGCGACGCGCGAGCGGTAGTCCATCACGCTCGTGCGGAACATCAGCTCGTCGCCCGCGTCGGGCTCGATCAGGATGATGTCGACGCCCGGGTAGCGCTGCTCCCACTGCCGCTTCATCTCGTGCAGGCGGTTGTGGGCGATCAGCTTGAAGGTCTGGTAGCCGACCTGCGGGAAGCCCATCTCGGAGATCCGCGGCTCGTCGTCGGAGGAGCGCACGTACGGCACGAGCGGGTTGACGACGACGAGGAATCTCGCGCCGGCCTCGACCGCGATGTCGAGGTTGGTGGTCGAGACGATCCCGCCGTCGACCAGCTCGCGGCCGCCGACCTTGACCGGCTTGTAGACCATCGGCAGCGCCGTCGAGGCGCGCACGGCGGTCGAGATCGGCACGTCGTCGAAGCCGTCGCGGCCGAAGACGACCCGCTCGGCGGTGTCGAGGTCGGTCGCGGTCAGATACAGCTCGTGCGCGAGCGCGCGGAAGTCGTCGCTGCGGTCGGCGTCGTCGAGCACCCTGCGGACGTAGCCCTCGATCCCGCCGCCGGAGTAGAGGCCGGACGGCATCCCCTCGGCCAGCCCGAGCACGACGTCGAGCGCGGAGACCTGGCCGAGCTGGCCGAGCGTCCGCGCGGTCAGCCGGGCGGCGCGGAACGGGAAGGCGACGGCGGCGGACAGCAGCTCGCGCGCGTTCAGCGACAGGACCGTTCTGAGGTCGATGTCGGGAAACGGCGTCGGCACCTGTCTGTTGACGACGCGCATCATCTCCTCGGGCGTGATCCCGTTCGCCGTCATCGCGGCGACGAAGGAGCCGGCGCTGGTGCCGACGTAGACGTCGAAGTCGGTCACCGACCTGTTGACCGACAGCAGATCGAGCGCGCGCAGCGCGCCGATCTCGTAGACGGCGCCGGTGAAGCCGCCGCCGCCCAGCACCAGCGCCGTCTTCGACGGCCTCGCCGGCCGTCTGCGCGTCGTTCTCGCCGCTCTGGCTGTTTCCAGTCTGACCACGCTGCCCATATCTGTCCCATAGTGTACGGCGACGTTCCGCAGGCGAAACCGGTCGCGTCCGCGCAGGAGCGCGACTTTCCCCCGCGAAGCCTGTTCTGAGAAGTCATGCGCCGTCTCGCTCTGCTCGCCACCGCCCTCGGTCTCGCCGTCCCCGCCGCGTCTGCCGGCGCCGCCCCGCTGGACGGATCGATCTCGCGCGAGCTGGCGCGTGGAGGCGGTGCCAACGGCGCCTACGTGATGGACGTCTCGACCGGCCGCGTGCTCGCGTCGGTGCGCGCCGACACGCCACGCATACCGGCCTCGGTCGAAAAGCTCTACACGAGCGCGACCGCGCTGCTGCAGCTCGGCGCCGACGCGACGCTCGACACGCAGGTGCTCGGCCGCGGCACGCTGACCGGCGGCGGCGTCTGGAGAGGCGACCTCTACCTGCGCGGCAGCGGCGACCCGACCTTCGGCAGCTCGACCTTCACCCAGTACGACGGCGCCAAGGGCACGAGCGTCGACGCGCTCGCGCAGGCGGTCGCCGACGCCGGCATCACGCGCGTCACCGGCCGCGTCTACGGCGACGAGTCGAGGTTCGACCTGCGCCGCGGCGGCCCTTCGACCAACTGGGGCTTCGACGTCTGGATCGGCGGCCCGCTGTCCGCCCTGCTCTACAACCGCGGGCTGGCGAAGGAGAACGGCAGCGCGCTCGCCAGGCAGCCGGCGCAGTTCGCCGCCCAGCAGCTGACGGCGGCGCTGAAGAGAGCGGGCGTGCCGGTCGCCAGAGCGGCCGCGCTCGGGACCGCGCCGGAGGCCGCCGAGGAGCTGGCCTACGTCGCCTCGCCGCCGCTGTCGCGGCTGGTGAAGCTGACGCTCGTCCCGTCCGACAACCTCTTCGCCGAGCAGCTGCTGAAGGTCGTCGGCGCCCAGTCCGGCGGCAGCGGCTCGACGACCGCCGGCACGAGCGTCGTCAGGCAGACGCTGCAGCGCTTCGACATCAGCCCGCGGATCGCCGACGGCTCCGGGCTCTCACGCGCCGACGCGACCTCGCCGCGGCAGGTCGTGACACTGCTCGACGGCCTCCGCGAGCAGCAGGGCTTCCGCTCCGGGATGCCGGTCGCCGGCCGCAGCGGCACGCTCGCGAAGCGGATGCGCGGCACGGTCGCGCAGGACCGCTGCCAGGCGAAGACCGGCACGCTCTCCAACGTCTCGGGCCTGGCCGGCTACTGCACGACGAGCAACGGCCACACGATCGCGTTCTCGCTGATGTTCAACAGCGTCAGCACCTACTACGCGAAGGCCGCCGAGGACCGCATCGTGCAGCTGCTCGCGCGGCAGAAGCCGGGCGGCGCGATCCGCGCCTCCAAGCCGGCCGCCAGAGCGCCCGCGACGAGCCCGGGCAGAACGACGACCGGCGCGCCGAGCGGCTCGGTCGCCGGTGCAGTCCGCGTCGAGCGCTAGCTTCGTCCCCCGTCCAGTTCCAGACGGGAGGCACGCAGTGCTGAAGGGCTTCAAGGAGTTCATATCGCGCGGCAACGTCATCGACCTCGCGGTGGCGGTCGTGATGGGCGCCGCGTTCGGGGCGGTCGTGACCGCGCTCGTGTCCGACTTCATCACCCCGATCATCGCCGCGATCGGCGGCCAGCCGGACTTCGGCGACCTCAGCTTCACGATCAACGACAGCAAGTTCGCCTACGGCCACTTCATCAACGCGGTGATCTCGTTCCTGATCCTCGCGGCCGCGATCTACCTCCTCGTCGTGCTGCCGCTGGAGCGGCTGCTGAAGAAGCCGGAGGCCGAGGGCGACACGAACGTGCGCGCCTGCCCCGAGTGCCTCTCGCTGATCCCGACCGACGCGAACCGCTGCATGTACTGCACGTCGGTGATCGGCCCGGCGACGCCGCCGGCGCCCGTCCAGGCGTAGCGGCTCAGGCCGCGACAGCGACCGCGGGCGCCGCCGCCGGCTCGGCCAGCGGCGGCGTGCGGCGCAGGCGCAGCGACATCAGCAGCGCGCCGGTCAGCAGGACCGCGCCGACGCCCATCACCGCCGTCCAGTGGCCGCCGCTCCAGGCGGCCCCGGCGGCGACGCCGCCGAGCGAGGAGCCGGCGTAGTAGGCGAACAGGTAGAACGCCGACGCCTGCGCGGCCGAGCCGGCGGAGCGGCTGCCGCGGCGGCCGACCCACGAGGAGGCGACCGAGTGACCGGCGAAGAAGCCGGCGGTCAGCGTCGCGACGCCGAGCACGATCAGCGGCAGCGAGGAGGCGCCGGTCAGCGCGAGGCCGACGCCGGCGAGCGCGATCGCCAGCGGCAGCACCGGGCGACGGCCGATCCGGTCGGCGAGGCGGCCGGCCCAGGCGGAGCTGAACGAGCCGATCGGGTAGACGAGGAAGATCGCCGCGACGGCCGCGTGGCTCAAGCCGTAGGGCGCGTCCTCGAGGCGGAAGGTGAGGCCGTTGTAGACGGCGGCGAAGGTCGCCATCAGCAGCGCGCCGACGGCGTCGAGCCGCAGCAGGCCGGGCTCGGTCAGGTGGACGCGCATCCCGCGCACCAGCCGCGCCGGCTTGAACGGCCGCGAATGGAAGTGGCGGGAGGCCGGCAGCAGCTTGATCGAGACGAACGCGCACACGAGCGCGAGCGCACCGACGCCGGCGAACGCGAGCCGCCAGCCGCCCGTGTCGGCGAAGACGCCGGAGAGGACCCGGCCGGACATGCCGCCGATCGCGTTGCCGCCGATGTAGAGCCCGATCGAGAGGCCGAGCGAGGAGCCGTGGATCTCCTCCGCCAGATAGGCCATCGCGACCGCCGGCAACCCTGCCAGCGCGATTCCCTGCAGCGTCCGCAACAGCAGCAGCGTGGCGAAGCTCGGCGCGGCGGCGCAGGCGACCCCGAGCAGCGCCGAGACGAGCAGCGACCAGCCCATCACGCGCGTGCGGCCGTAGGTGTCGGCGAGCCAGCCGGCCGGCACGAGCGAGAGCCCGAGCGCGGCCGTCGTCACCGCCAGCACGAGCGCGGCGGCGGCCGGCGTCACGTCGAACCGCTCCGACAGCAGCGGCAGCAGCCCCTGCGGCGAGTACAGCAGCGCGAAGGTCGCGAGGCCGGCGGCGAAGAGGGCGACCGCGGCGCGCCGGAAGCCGGGCTCGCCGGCGCGATGACGGGGCGGTTCACTCATGGCAGGCGACGATAGGCCCGCACGAAGGATTCGTCCAATGCATGATTCAATACAATCCGATGCGTGAGCAGCATCTGTGAGATGACTCCGCGGCGATGACCTTCGAGGAGCTGCACTGGTTCGTCGTCGTCGCCGAGTGCGAGCACGTCACCGCCGCCGCGACGAGACTGCACGTCAGCCAGTCGGCGCTGTCGCGCGCGCTCGCGCGGGTGCAGGCCGACGTCGGCGTGCCGCTGTTCGACCGCGACGGCCGCCGCCTGCGGCTCAACCGCTACGGCCGCCTCTACCTCGAGCACGCCCGCCGCGCGCTCGCCCAGCTCGACGCCGGCCGCGCCGAGCTGGAGCAGGAGACCGGCGCCAGCGGCAGCGGGACCGTCGCGCTCGCCTTCCTGCACACCTTCGGCACCTGGCTCGTGCCGGCCCTGCTGCGCGCCTTCGCCGCTGTCCACCCGCAGGTGACGCTGGAGCTGGCGCAGGACTCCGCCAGCGCGATCCTGACCGCGCTGCGCGACGGCAGCGCCGATCTCGTCGTCACCAGCCCGCGCCCCGACGACCCGTCGATCGCCTGGCACGTGCTGACGAGCGAGCCGCTGCGGCTGGCGGTCCCGCCCGGCCACCGCCTCGCCGCCCGCAGACGCGTGCGCCTCGCCGAGGTCGCGCAGGAGCGGTTCGTCGCGATGAAGCCGGCGTACGGCATCCGCGGCGTGACCGACGAGATCTGCGCCGCCGCCGGCTTCGCGCCGCAGATCGCCTTCGAGGGCGACGACGTCGCGACGCTCCGCGGCCTCGTCGAGGCCGGCCTCGGCGTCGGCCTGCTGCCGCCGCCGCACGCCGGCGGCACCGAGCAGCTGCACCCGGCGACGCCGCACCTGCAGGTCGCCGACAGAGGCGCCGCGCGGCAGCTCGGGCTCGCCTGGGACAGAACCCGCTGGCGCGCGCCGGCGGTCGAGGCGTTTCGCGCCTTCGTCGTCGCCGAGGGCGGCGCGATCGCCGCCGCCGGCGCCAGCTGACGGCGCGGCCCCGCGGCCTACGACTCGACCAGGATCAGCCCGGCGGCGAAGGCGCCGACGTACAGCAGCGACAGCGCGACGATCGCGACCGGCCCGAGCGCGTCACGCCACGAGCGCAGGTCGCTGCGGCGCAGCGCCAGCAGGCAGACGAGCAGCACGAACGGGTCGAAGTACTTCTGGTACGGCAGCCGCGTCGCCAGCTGCGCGACGAGGAAGGTGACGAACAGGACCGCCGGCAGCGAGCGCCAGCCGGCGCGGCGAAGGCCGAGCGCGGCGACGGCGCTGCCGAGCGGCACCAGCAGCCAGAACAGCCACGAGCTGTCCAGCAGCAGCGGCCCGCTGCGCGAGACGCGCCAGAGGAAGCCCTCGTCGCCCTTGCCGTAGGAGAGCGGCACGATCAGCAGCACGAGCAGTGCGAGGCCGAAGCCGATCAGCGCCGTCCGCGCCCAGGAGCGCAGCGTCGCGCGGTCGGCAGCGCGCAGCGCGTCCCATGCCGGCCGCCAGAACAGCAGCGGGCCGTAGATCGCCAGCACCGCGAGCGTGAACAGCGGCGCCCGCAGCGGCGAGGCGTCACGCCAGCCGAGCCGCCCCTGCTCGGGCGCGCAGAGGCCGCACGAGGCCGGGTCGCCGCCGACCGGCACGATCCCTCTCCAGGCGATCACGAGCGCCGCGAAGGGGACCGCCGCGAGCGCCAGCAGCCCGATCCCCTGCGCGATCCGGCGGCGGTCGATCCCCGGCCGGCTCAGCAGCCAGACGCCGCCGAACAGCCCCAGCCAGACGTACGACTGGCGCGTCAGCAGCGCGAGGCAGAGCCACAGGCAGGCGAGCGCGAACGGCGTCAGCGGCAGCCCGTCGCCGCGCGAGAAGGCGAGGAAGCGCTCGATCGCCAGCAGGCAGAACAGCAGCCCGAGGTTGTCGGTGACGAGGATGAACGACTGCCCGAAGACGTACGGCGAGAGCGCGAAGACGAGCGCCAGCCCGGCCGCCGGCCAGGCGTCGAGCGCGGCGTGGCGGCGCAGCAGTCGGTAGAGCACCAGCACGGCGACGTAGGAGGCGACGACGCCGACGATCCGCAGCCGCCACAGCTCCATCCCGACGAGCGAGCCCCACAGCGCCGTCAGCAGGTGGTAGAGCGGTGTCTGCGCGGCCGGGTAGTCGACCAGGTCCACCCCCGGCAGCTGATCGTGGAACTGATCGATCGTCGGCAGGTGGTAGGTGAGCTCGTCGCCGCCGTGGTAGGTCGGCATCGTGACCGTCAGCCCGCGCAGCACGGCGACCGTCAGCAGGTACGGCAGCGCCAGCAGCCCCGCGATCTGCCATCTCGCCGGCGCGCGCTGCCAGCGCGCGGCGGCCGTCCCCTGCATCAGCCCGGTTCCCATGCCGAGTCCAAACGGTACCGATGCTCAGTTGTTTCGATCTTCGGTCCCCTCGCCGCGCAGCAGCGCCTGCAGGCCGTCCTCGTCGAGCACCGGCACTCTCAGCCGCTCGGCCTTCTCCAGCTTCGTGCCGGGGCTGTCGCCGGCGACGACCCAGTCGGTTCTTCTCGACACCGACGAGGTGACGCGGCCGCCGGCCGCCAGCACCAGCTCGGTCGCCTGCTCGCGGGTGAGGGTGGGCAGCGTGCCGGTCAGCACGACCGCCTTGCCGGCGAGCGGTCCCTCCCCCGGCGCCGGCCCCTGCTCCTCCATCCGCACGCCGAGCGCGAGCAGGTCGTCGATCACCTCGGTCAGCCGCTCGTCCTGCAGCTGGTCGTGGATCAGCGCGCCGACGATCGGCCCGATCCCGGGGGTTGCGCTGATCTCCTCGGCATCCGCTCTGCGCAGCGCCTCGATCGTGCGGAAGCGCTGCGCGAGGCTGCGGCCGGTGACGCTGCCGACGCCCTCGATCACGAGCGCGAACAGGACTCTCCCGAACGGCCGTTCCCTCGTCGCCGCGATCGCCGCGACGGCGTTGGCGGCCGACGTCTCGCCGAACCGCTCCAGTCTCGTCAGCTGCTCGGCGTCGAGGCGGTAGAAGTCGCCCGGTCTGCTGACCAGTCCGGCCTCCATCAGCGCCGAGACCTGCTTCTCGCCGATCCCGTCGACGTCCATGCCGGCGCGGCCGACGAACGTCTGCAGCTGCTGCCAGCGGCGCCCGGGGCAGGCGCGGTTGGGGCACTTCGTGAAGACGCCCGAGTCCTTCACCGTCGGCGTGTCGCAGATCGGGCATCTGGCCGGCGGTCTCGGCGCCGGCGCGCGGTCGCTGCGCTCGGCGACGTGCGGCGCCGGCGAGATCACCTGCGGGATCACGTCCCCCGCGCGCAGCACGATCACGTCGTCGCCGGGGCGGACGTCCTTGCGCGCGAGGTCCTCCTCGTTGTGCAGCGTCGCGAGCTTGACGGTGACGCCGCCGACGTGGACCGGCTCCAGTCTCGCGAACGGATGCAGCGTGCCGAACTTGCCGACGTTCCACATCACGCCGAGCAGTCTCGTGACGGCGGTCGTCGGCGGGAACTTCCAGGCGATCGCCCAGCGCGGGTCGCGCCCGACGACGCCCAGGCGCCGCTGCAGCTCGGTGTCGTCGACCTTGACGACGACGCCGTCGATCTCGAACGGCAGCGCCCCGCGCCGCTCCTGCCACTGCAGGCAGCGTCTGACGACCGCCGCCGCGGTTCTGACGCGTCTGATGTCGGGGTTGACGGGGAAGCCGCGCGCGCTCAGCCAGTCGAGCGCCTCGTGGTGGCTGGAGAAGGAGATCCCGTCGGTCTCGCCGACCTGGTAGCACCACATCGACAGCGGCCGCTCGGCGGCCAGCCGCGCGTCGAGCTGGCGGATCGTGCCGGCCGCCGAGTTGCGCGGGTTCATGAAGGTCGACAGCCCGGCCTCGGCACGGCGCGTGTTGAGCGCCTCGAAGTCGGCCAGCGACATGTAGACCTCGCCGCGCACCTCGATCCATCTGGGCGCGTCGTCGATCCGCTTCGGGATCGCCTCGATCGTGCGGATGTTGTGCGTCACGTCCTCGCCGGTCTCGCCGTCGCCGCGCGTGACGCCGCGCTCCAGCACGCCGTCTCTGTAGTGCAGCGACATCGCCAGCCCGTCGACCTTCGGCTCGACGACGTAGTCGAAGCTCGGGTCGGCGATCCCCTCGCGCGCGAGGTGGGAGCGCATCCGCTCGACCCACGCCAGCAGCTCCTCCTCGCTGCGCGCGTTGGCGAGCGACAGCATCCGCCGTCTGTGTCTGACCTTGCTCAGCTCCGAGACGACCTGGCCGCCGACCCGCTGCGTCGGCGAGTCCGGCGTCAGCAGCTCGGGCTGGTCGCGTTCGAGCGCGCGCAGCTCGTCCAGCAGCGCGTCGTACGCGTCGTCGCCGATCTCGGGGTCGTCGAGCTCGTAGTAGCGGCGGCCGTGGTACTCCAGCAGTCTGCGCAGCTCAGCGGCACGGGCCGCCGGTTCCTGAGCCGCGCCGTCGCTCATTCGACGTCGTGGGCCGCCGGCGCGATCAGCCGCTCCAGCTCGGCGCCGCGCAGCGGCTCGAGCCCGTCATGGCTGGTGAGGTCGAAGTGGATCGGCGTGACGGCGATCTTGCCGGCGGCGACGGCGGCGATGTCGGTGCCCTCGTCGTCGAGGAGCTCCGCGGCGTCGCCGTAGATGCGGAAGAGGCGGCGGCGCGGATGCTCCTCGTCGGCCAGCTCGAGCGCGTCGCGGTAGAAGCGCTTGCCGAGCCGCGTCACCTCGACGCCGGTCGGATGGCTGCCGGGAGCGTTCACGTTGAGGAGCGTTCCCGGCTCCAGCGGGACGGAATCCAGCTCCTGCACGAGCCGCGCGGTGAAGCGCGCGACGGCGTCGAAGTCGAACACGACGCCCTGGCGGAAGTCGGTCTCGCGCGCGGTCGACTGCTGCGAGACGGCGATCCCCGGCATTCTCATCAACAGCGCCTCGAAGGCTGCCGCGACGGTGCCCGAGTAGGTCACGTCGTCGCCGATGTTGAGGCCGTGGTTGATGCCGGAGACGACGAGGTCGGGCGTGAAGCCGTCGACGATCCCGAGCATCGTCAGCCGCACGCAGTCGACCGGCGTGCCGTCGGTCGCGTGCCCGACCGTGCCGTCCTCGAAGTCGACCTCCTCGACCCACAGCGGCCGCCGCGTCGTGATCGAGCGGGCGGTCGCCGAGCGGTTGCCGTCGGGCGCGACGACCTGCAGCTCGACGCCCGGCAGCGCCGCCAGCGCTCTGCGCAGCGCGTTGATGCCCTCGGCGTGGATGCCGTCGTCGTTGGTGAGGAGGATCTTCATCGTCAGTCCATCGTATTGGCCGCGTCCGCCGCGCCGCGTCCCACGCCCGCCTGCGCCGCCGCGAGCGCGAGCACCGGGCGGCCGTCGTAGCCGACGCCGGCGAGGTAGAGGCCGTGCGGCGGCGCCGTCTTGCCGGCGGCCGAGCGCGGCGCGCCGTCAAGCAGCGCCGCGAACTGCGCGACCGTCCCGCGGCCGCCGGCGACCTCCAGCATCGTCCCGACCAGCACCCGGTTCATGTTGCGCATGAAGGAGTCGGCCTCGATCGCGAACTCCAGCAGCTCGCCGCGGCGCTCCCAGCGCGCCGTCCTCACCTCGCGCTCGAAGCGCGTGTGGTGGGTCTCGGTCGGCGTGAAGGCGGTGAAGTCGTGCAGGCCGACGAGCGCGGCCGCGCAGCCGTCGAGCGCGTCGAGGTCGAGCTGGTGGGGCCAGTGCAGCGCGCGGCCGCGCAGGTGGGCGCTGCGGCTGCGGCGCGCCAGCACGCGATAGCGATACGCGCGGCTGGTGGCGTCGTGGCGGGCGCTGAAGCCGGGCGGCGCCGTGCACGCGTCGAGCACCGCGACGTCGTCGGGCAGCAGCGCGTTGAGCTTGTGCGGCGCGACCAGCGCCCCCTCGTAGGAGACGACCTGCGCGAGCGCGTGGACGCCGGTGTCGGTGCGACCGGCGACGGTGACCGCGAGCTCGCGGCGGAGGACGACGGCGAGCGCCCGCTCCAGCTCCTGCTGGACGGTCCGCCGGCCGGGCTGTCGCGCCCAACCGGCGAAGCCGGTGCCGTCGTATTCGAGCGTCAGCCGGGTGACGTGGGCAGTGCTCACCACGCCACCGTGACGCTCGTCGGAGGCAAGCCCCCGGGCTGGATCAGACCAGCTCGAGGAAGACCATCTCGGTCGCGTCGGAACGACGCGGGCCGAGCTTGAGGATGCGGGTGTAGCCACCCGGGCGCTCCGTGTAACGGGGCGCGATCTCCTCGAACAGCTTGTAGACCGAGTACTTGTCCTGGCCGAGCGCGGAGAGCGCCTGGCGGCGGGAGTGCAGATCGCCGCGCTTGGCGAGCGTGATCAGCTTCTCCAGCTCCGGCTTGACCGCCTTCGCCTTCGTCTCGGTGGTTCTGATGCGCTCGTGCGCGATGACCTCCTTGCAGAGGTTCGCGAGCAGCGCCTTCCGATGGGCGGAGGAGCGGCTGAGCTGATAGCGGTTTCGCTGGTGACGCATGGGATCGGTAAGGGTACCTGGTCGTTAGTCCTGACGCAGGTGGAGGCCACGGGCCTCCAGCGTCTCGATGACTTCGTCGATCGACTTCTTGCCGAAGTTCGGAATCGCGTTGAGCTCGTTCTCGGTCTTGGAGATCAGGTCCCCGACCGTCTGGATGCCCGCGCGCTTGAGGCAGTTGTACGAACGGACGCCGAGCTCCAGCTCCTCGATGAGGATGTCGTCCATCGCGTTCGCGGGACGGCCACCCGGGCCGCCGGCCGCGCCCACGCCGCCGACACCGCCGGCGAGGCCCGGCTCGAGCGCGCCGAGGCCGCCCGTGTCGCGCAGCTCGATGACGCGGTCCGCGTCGGTGAAGATCGCCAGCTGCGAGATCAGGATCTCGGCGGCCTCGCGGAGCGCGGCCTGCGGGTCGATCGAGCCGTCGGTCTCGATGTCGAGCGTGAGCTTGTCGAAGTCCGTCTTCTGGCCGACGCGCGCCTGCTCGACCGCGTACGCGACACGACGCACGGGCGAGAAGATCGAGTCGATCGGGATGACGCCGATCGGCTGGTCGGGCGACTTGTTCTCCTCGGCCGGACGGTAGCCGCGGCCGCGGCCGATCGTCAGGTAGACCTCGAGCTTCGTCTTCTTCTCGAGCGTCGCGATGTGCGCGTCCGGGTTGAGGATCTCGACGCCGGAGGGCAGGTCGATGTCCTTGGCGGTGATCTCGCCGGGGCCGGTGACGACCAGCGGCGCCTCGATCTCCGTCGCGTCGGAGTGCATGCGGCAGACGATGCCCTTGAGGTTGAGGACGATGTCGGTCACGTCCTCCTTCACGCCTGCGATCGTGGAGAACTCGTGCGCGACGCCCTCGATCCGCACGCTCGTGACCGCGGCGCCGGCGAGCGAGGAGAGCAGGACGCGGCGAAGAGAGTTGCCGAACGTGTAGCCGAACCCGCGATCGAGCGGCTCGATCGTGAAGGAGCCGCGGTTCTCCTCGACGGTCTCTGAGGTGATACGGGGGACTTGGAAGTCAAGCATTCGGGTTCGGTTCCAATCGTGTCGTGTCGTGAGCGCCGCCCGCCGCGGGGCGGTCTTCCGGGCGTCGCGCGGGCCGGAGGGCGCCGGCCCGGCGACGGAGCAAGACTTATTTCGAGGGGTGCTGGGCGTGCGGCGCCGGCAGCCGCGGAGAATCGGCGCCGGCGACAGCGGACACGCCCGCTCCCTCTGACCTCAGACCCGCCGCCGCTTCCGCGGCCGGCAGCCGTTGTGCGCCTGGGGCGTGACGTCCTTGACGCCCGTGACCTCGAGGCCGGCGGCCTGGAGCGAGCGGATCGCGGTCTCGCGGCCGGAACCGGGGCCCTTCACGAAGACCTCGACCTTCTGGAGGCCGTGCTCGATGCCCTTGCGCGCAGCCGCGTCGGCGGTCACCTGCGCAGCGAACGGCGTCGACTTGCGGGAGCCCTTGAAGCCGGCACCACCGGCCGACTCCCACGCGATCACGTTCCCCTCGCGGTCAGTCAGCGAGACGATCGTGTTGTTGAAGCTCGTCTTGATGTGGGCCTGGCCGACCGGGATGTTCTTGCGAACTCTGCGCCGGCCGCGCTGCGGACGCTTCGGAGCTGGACTCACGTTACTTCTTCCCCGCCTTCTTCTTGCCGGCCACGGACATCCGCTTCGGGCCCTTGCGCGTACGCGCGTTGGTCTTGGTCTTCTGGCCGCGCACGGGCAGGCCGCGACGGTGACGGAGGCCGCGGTAGCAGCCGATCTCCATCAGACGCTTGATGTTCTGCGAACGCTCGCGCCGGAGATCGCCCTCGACCGTGATGCCGTCGATCTCGTCGCGGAGCTTGCCGACCTCGTCCTCGGTCAGGTCGCGAACGTACGTATCGGGCGAGATGCCGAGTCTCGCGAGGAGCTCGTTCGATCTCGAGCGGCCGATCCCGTAGATGTAGGTCAGCCCGATCTCAACGCGCTTGTTGAGCGGGATGTTGATGCCTGCAATACGAGCCATGGTCAGCCCTGACGCTGCTTGTGGCGCGGGTTAGAGCAGATGACCAGCACGCGGCCGTGGCGGCGAATGATCTTGCACTTTTCGCACATCGGCTTGACCGACGGTCGTACCTTCATGATCCCTTTCGGCTGATTCCAATCGACTCGGCTCTGGCTGCCGTGTCGGCCGCCGCTACCGCATCGAGGACGAAGCACGCACGCCAACCGGGTCACGGTGCCGAGCGCGACGGTGGATAGTACCAAACCTTGCGGAAGGACCTCGCGCCGTGACGTCGAGGGCGCCGGGGCGCTCACGCGGCGGTGCCGCGGGGCTCGCCCCGACTGGCACGTCGCAGCTCAGGCAGCGGCCTGCCGGCCGCTCTCGTGCCAGGGCGTCAGCACGCGCGGGCCGTCTCTGGTGACGGCGATGGTGAACTCGAAGTGGGCGGCGAGCGAGCCGTCCTGCGAGAAGATCGACCAGTGGTCGTCGGCCATCCGCACCTGGTGCTTGCCGGCGTTGACCATCGGCTCGATCGCGAGCACCATCCCCTCCTCCAGCAGCGGACCCCTGCCGGGCGGTCCGTAGTTGGGGATCTGGGGATCCTCGTGCATCTCGCGGCCGATGCCGTGACCGACGAGCGAGCGGACGATCGAGAAGCCCTCGGCCTCGACGAAGGTCTGAATCGCGTGCGAGACGTCGCCGAGGCGGTTGCCCGCTCTGACGAACGGGACGCAGTGGAAGAGCGAGCCTTCGGTCACGTCGAGCAGCTTCTGCGCCATCGCGGAGATCGAGCCGACCGGGAAGGTGCGGGCGGCGTCCGCCACCCAGCCGTCGTAGACGACGCCGACGTCGACCGAGATGACGTCGCCGCGCTCGAGCTTGTACGGACCCGGGATGCCGTGGACGACCATGTCGTTCGGCGAGGCGCAGATCGAGCCCGGGAAGCCCCGGTAACCCTTGAACGCCGGTGTCGCGCCCTGCGAGCGGATGAACGTCTCCGCCGCCGCGTCGAGCTCCAGCGTCGTGACACCGGGGCGGATCTTGCCCTGCAGCAGGTTGAGCGTGCGGACGAGGATGTCCCCCGCCGCGGCCATCTTGTCGATCTGCTCCGGTGTCTTCTTGACGATCACAGGTCTTCTTCGAGCCGCAGCGTCGCGAGCACGGCGCGGATGTGGTCGTGGACCTCGGTCGGGCTGCGGGTGCCGTCGACGCGGCGCAGCAGCCCCTTCTCGTCGAAGTAGGAGATCAGCGGCTCGGTCTCACGGTGGTAGACCTCGAGCCGCTTCGTGACGACCTCCGGCTTGTCGTCGTCCCGCTGGATCAGCCGCGAGCCGTCGATGTCGCAACGGCCCTCATGCTTCGGCGGGTCCGTCTCGACGTGGTACGGCCGACCGGTCTTCGCGCTCACGCGCCGACCGGTGATCCGTCTGACGAGATCCTCGTCAGGCACGTCGATCAACAGCACCGCCGTGATCCGCCGGTCGAGCTTCTCGAAGGCGGCCGACAGCGCATCGGCCTGCGGCCGGTTGCGCGGGAAGCCGTCGAGGATGAAGCCGTCGAGGCAGTCGTCGGCGCTGACACGCTCGACGATCAGATCGATCACGAGGTCGTCGGGCACGAGATCGCCGGCGTCCATGTACGCCTTGGCGGCTCTGCCGAGCTCGGTGCCGTCCTTGACGGCGGCACGGAGGATGTCGCCTGTGGCGACGTAGGGCAGGCGGAAGTCGTCCTGAAGACGGGCCGCTTGGGTGCCCTTGCCGGCCCCCGGAGGGCCGAAGAGGATGAGGTTCAGCTCACGCACGAGGAGCGGAACTTACAGGATGTGAACGCAATCCGGCGCCCTCCCCCAGGCGCCGGAACGCTCACGGGCCCCGAAGGGCCCGTGGGTCATCTCAAAAAGCCCTCGTAGTTGCGCATCATCAGCTGCGCTTCGAGCTGTTTCATCGTGTCGAGCGCGACGCCGATGACGATCAGGATCGACGTGCCGCCGAAGAAGAAGTTGGCGTTCGTCTGGTTGATCAGGATCGTCGGGAGCAGCGCCACGAGCGCAAGGAAGATCGCGCCCGGGAACGTCAGGCGGGCGAGGATGCGGTCGAGGAACTCGGCCGTCGGTCGCCCTGGTCGCACGCCGGGGATGAAGCCGCCGTAGCGTTTGAGGTTGTCCGCCTGTTCCACCGGATTGAACGTGATCGCGGTGTACATGTACGTGAATATGATGATGAACAACGACTCGCCGACCAGATAGGCCCAGTCCGACGGGTCGAAGAAGTTCGCCAGGTCGGTCGCCCACGGCTTGTTGATCAGCTGGCCGATCGTCGGCGGGAAGGCCATGATCGACGCGGCGAAGATGACCGGGATGACGCCGGCCATGTTGACGCGCAGCGGCAGGTACGTCTGGCCGCCCTGCGTCATCCGCTGACCGATCACGCGGCGCGCGTACTGCACCGGGATCCGCCGCTGACCCTCCTGCACGAAGACGATCGCCGCGATCACGCCGAGCGCGAGGAACGGCATCATCACCTTGAAGACCGGGTCCG
This sequence comes from Conexibacter sp. CPCC 205762, assembly GCF_030646155.1. Lineage (GTDB taxonomy): Bacteria > Actinomycetota > Thermoleophilia > Solirubrobacterales > Solirubrobacteraceae > Conexibacter. Next base: position 6,104 of record NZ_JAUTDN010000023.1, on the reverse strand, counting down.
GGCTCGTCCACCACGCCTGGATGCCCTGCGGCAGCCGGGCGACGATCGACGCGAGGATCATCAGCGAGATGCCGTTGCCGATGCCGCGCTGGGTGATCAGCTCGCCCATCCACATGACGAGCATGCAGCCTGCCGTGAGGCAGATCGCGATCAGCATCACCTTGGCGAGCGAGAAGTTGTCGATCACCGAGGTGCCCGCCTCGTTCTGGAACGAGCGGAACAGGAAGACATACGCTATGGACTGCGCGAACGCGAGCCCGACGGTCAGGTAGCGCGTGTACTGCGTGATCCGCTGCTGACCGACCTCGCCCTCTCTCTGCAGTCTCTCCAGCGACGGCACGACGACCGTCAGGAGCTGCAGGATGATCGACGCGGTGACGTACGGCATGATCCCGAGCGCGAAGAGCGCGATGCGGGAGAGGCCGCCGCCGGAGAAGAGGTTGAGGAAGTTGAGGATGCCGCCGTTGGAGAAGTTCTGCTGGATCTCCTCGACGGCTCTCGAGTTGATCCCCGGGGCGGGGATGTGCGAGCCGAGTCGGTAGAGCGCAAGAAGCAACGCGGTGAACGCGAGCTTCTTGCGGATCTCACCGACCGTGAAGGCGCTCAGAATCGTCGACAGCACGGCTCGCCTCGACGATCAGGCGTCGAGCGTCTGAACCGACCCGCCGGCAGCCTCGATGCGCTCGCGCGCAGCTGCACTGAAGGCGTGGGCGGAGACGGTAAGGGGCTTGGTGATCTCGCCCTTGGCGAGCACCTTCACCGGGATGCCCTTGCGGGTGGCCAGGCCCTTGGCGCGCATCGCGTCCAGGGTGACCTCCGCGCCGGACTCGAAACGCTCATCCAGGTCGGTCAGGTTGACCGGCTGGGTGTGCGTCCGGAACGGCTCGAACGGCATCGACTTCTTCATGTGCGGGCCGCGCAGCTTGCGCATCCGCATGTGGATCGGCATCTGGCCGCCCTCGAAGCGCGCACGGTCCTTCGCGCCGGAGCGCGAGCCGTAGCCCTTCTGGCCGCGACCAGAGGTCTTGCCGAGCCCCGAGCCCTCGCCGCGGCCGACGCGCTTGCGCGGCTTGCGGTGACCCGGAGCGGGTCTCAGGTTGTGGAGGCCGATGCGCTCCTCGCGCTCGGCCTCGTCCTTCAGCGGGGTCATGCGGCTTCCTCGACCTTTACGAGATGACGGACGGCATGGACCATCCCGCGCATTTGCGGGGAGTCCTGCTGCTCCACCGTCTGGCCGATCTTGCGCAGGCCGATCGAGCGGAGCGTGTCGAGCTGTCTCTGGTTCGAGCCGTTTCTCGACTTGATCTGGGTGATCTTCAGGGTGCTCATGGAACTAGCTCTCCGACGTGGCGCCGACGGCCGCTTCGGCCTCGTCGCCCTCTCTGAGATCCTCGCCCACCGGCTCGCCCATGTGCAGGCCGAGGACGGTGTTGATCGAGAGACCGCGCAGCTGCGCGACCTCTTCGGGGCGACGGAGCGACTCGAGGCCGGCCATCGTCGCCTTGACGAGGTTGATCGGGTTCTGCGAGCCGAGGCTCTTGGACAGGATGTCGTGGATGCCGGCAAGCTCGAGCACTGCGCGCACGCCGCCGCCGGCGATGACGCCGGTACCGGGCGAGGCGGGCTTCAGCAGCACGCGGCCCGAGCCGAAGATGCCGAGCGTCGGGTGCGTGATCGTGGAGCCGTGCTTGGGGACCCGGATGAGATTCTTCTTGGCGCGCTCGACGCCCTTCTGAATCGCAACCGGGACCTCGTTCGCCTTGCCGTAGCCGACGCCGACGATCTCCCGCTCGTCACCCACCACGACAAGCGCGGTGAAGGAGAAGCGACGGCCGCCCTTGACGACCTTCGCGACACGGTTGATCTCGACGACCCGCTCCTGCAGGTCGAGTCCGGATGCTGATACGGAACGGTCGATGGCCATGGGGTCCTAAGGTAGCTGGTGAGTCGGGTCGGGCGCCACTTAGAAGGCGAGGCCGCCCTCCCGGGCGCCCTCCGCGAGAGCCTTCACGCGGCCGTGGTACTGGTATCCGCCGCGGTCGAAGACCGCGGTCTCGACGCCGGCGGCCTTCGCGCGCTCGGCGAGCAGCTCGCCGACACGGCGAGCCTGCTCGGTCGCGCGCAGGTCGCGCACGTCGGCTTCGATCCAGTTGACGGCCGCGACCGTGTGGCCGCGATCGTCGTCGATGAGCTGGGCGCTGATGCCCTTGTTCGAGCGAAACACCGAGATGCGCGGCCGCTCGGCCGTGCCCACGACCTTCGCGCGGACACGGCGACGGCGCTTGAGGCGCTTCGCAGGCTTGCTGAGAACGGTCATGCGCGCTTGCCAACCTTCCGGGCGACGTACTCGCCCTCATAGCGAATGCCCTTGCCCTTGTAGGGCTCCGGCTTGCGCTGCTTGCGGATGTTCGCGGCAACCTCGCCGACGAGCTGCTTCGAGATGCCTCTGACCGTGATTCTGGTCGGGACCGGAACCTCGAACTCGATGCCGTCGGGCGCCTTGATCGGCACCGGATGCGAGTAGCCGAGGGCGAGCTCGAGGTCTCTGCCCTTGAGCTGGGCGCGGTAACCGACGCCCTGGATCTCGAGTCTCTTCTCGAAGCCATTCGTGACGCCCTCGACCATGTTCGCGACGAGCGAACGGGTGAGGCCGTGCAGCGCACGGTGCTCGCCGCGGTTGGTCGGGCGCGTGACGATCAGCTCGCCGTCGACCTGCTCCACCGTGATGTCGCGGTGGATGCGCTCGAACAGCTCGCCCTTGGGACCGTTGACCGTGACCCGCTCGGGCTCGATCGCGACCTGGACGCCGGCGGGGACGGGGATGGGCTTGCGGCCGATACGACTCATGCCAGCCTCACCACACCTTCGCCACGACCTCGCCACCGACGCCCTTGCTGCGCGCCTCGTGACCGGTCATGACGCCCTGGGACGTCGAGATGATCGCCGTACCGAGTCCACCCTGGATCTTCGGGATCTCGCCATGGCCGACGTACGTGCGCTGGCCCGGACGCGACACCCGCTGGATGCCCTGGATGACGGGACGACGGTTGCCCGTGTACTTCAGCTTGATCTGGATCTGCTCAGCCGGGCTGTGCGCGCCGGGAGCGACGATCTCGTAGCCCTCGATGTAGCCCTGCTCCTTGAGGATGCGGGCCAGCTCGCGCTTGAGCTTCGACGACGGGATCAGCACGGTCTCGTGCGAAGCCCGCGCGCCGTTGCGCACACGCGTGAGGAAGTCGGCGATGGGGTCTGTCATCGACATTCGACAGCCACCCTTACCAGGAGCTCTTCGTCATGCCGGGGATGTAGCCGTTGTGTGCCAGCTCGCGCAGGCAGATACGGCACATGCCGAACTTGCGGTACACCGCGCGCGGGCGGCCGCAGCGGCGGCAGCGCGTGTACGCGCGCGTTCTGTACTTCGGAGTCCGCAGCTGGCGGACACGCTGTGAGGTCTTCGCCATGGAGTTAGCTCCCTGTCGTCACGGCCGCCCCGCCAGGGCGCCCGTCCTTCGCGAACGGCATGCCGAACGAAGTCAGCAATGCGAAGGCTTCGTCGTCGGTTTCCGCGGTGGTCGTGAACGTGATGTCCAGACCGCGGACCTGATCGACCTTGTCGTAATCGATCTCGGGGAAGATGACCTGCTCGCGGACACCCATCGAGTAGTTGCCGCGGCCGTCGAACGATCTCGGGTTCAGACCGCGGAAGTCGCGGATACGCGGGATCGCGACCGACAGCAGACGGTCGAGGAACTCGTAGGCGCGGTCGTCGCGCAGCGTGACGCTGAGCCCGACCGTCATCCCCTCACGGAGCTTGAAGGCGGCGATCGACTTGCGAGCTCTGCGGATCGACGGCTTCTGGCCGGCGATCGCGGCGAGCTGCTGCTCCGCCTGCTCCAGCTGCTTGCTGTCCTGCTTCGCCTCACCAACGCCCATGTTGAGCGTGATCTTGGTGATCTTCGGCGCCTGCATCGGAGTCGAGTAGCCGAACTGCTCCACCAGTCTGGGGCGGATCTCTGAAACGTAGCGTTCTTTGAGTCGTGCGGGCATGATGGGCTCAGTCGATGCGGGTGCCGGAGCGGCGGGCGACGCGGAAGCGTCTGCCCTCGTGGATCTCGATGCCGACGCGAGTCGGCTTGTTGTCCTTCGGGTCGAGCAGCGCCACGTTCGAGACGTGGATGCCGCCCTCGCGCTCGATCACGCCGGCGACGGAGTCAGGACGACCCGGCGTCGGGCGCTGATGGCGCTTGATGATGTTCAGGCCTTCGACGTACACGCGGTCGTCCTCGGGGTCGACGCGCAGCACTCTGCCCGTCTTGCCCTTGTCCTTGCCGGTGATGACGACGACCTGGTCGTCCTTGCGGATACGCGCGGGCATCAGAGGACCTCCGGCGCGAGCGAGACGATCTTCATGAAGTTCCGCTCGCGCAGCTCGCGCGCGACCGGGCCGAAGATGCGCGTGCCGCGCGGGTTGTTCTGCGCGTCGATGATCACTGCGGCGTTCTCGTCGAAGCCGATGTACGTGCCGTCTTCACGGCCGTACGTCTTCTTCGTGCGGACGACCACGGCGGTCACGACCTCGCCCTTCTTGACCGAGCCCTGCGGGCTGGCCTGCTTGACGGTCGCGACGATCGTGTCGCCGACGCCCGCGTACTTGCGGCGGGAGCCGCCGCGCACGCGAATGCAGAGGATCTCACGAGCGCCAGTGTTGTCGGCGACCTTGAGACGAGTCTCGTTCTGAATCACTTGGCACGCTCCACAACCTCGACGAGGCGCCAGCGCTTCAGACGCGACAGCGGGCGGGACTCGCGAATGATCACCGTGTCACCGATGTTCGCGTCGTTCTTCTCGTCATGCGCGTGGAAGGTCGTCGAGCTGCGGACGATCTTCTCGTAGCGACGGTGACGACGAGCGACGTCGATCCGCACGGTGATGGTCTTGTCAGCCTTGTCGGAGGTGACGATCCCCTGGCGCGTCTTCTGACGGCCCTCGCCATGCTCGCGCGGCGGCGTCGGCTCCCCGTTGGGGGTCGCCTTCGCGGCCTCGCGCGCCTTCGCGCGGAGGTTCCGGCGTCTGGCGGCGTTCTTCGCCCGCTTGGCGGCACGCTCGGCCTGGCGCTCCTCGATCGTCTGCGCGGGGCGCGTACCGATCTTGGCGGCCTTGGCGGTGCGCGCCTGCTGGCGACGCTCCTTCGGCGCGAGCTGCGGCACGGGCTCACCCGCCGGCGCGCTGGGCGCCGCGGTGTCCGCGGCCGCGCTGGCCTCGGGCGCCGGGGTGGTCTCCTCGACGGTTCTGTTCTCTTCGTCGGCCATCGCTAGCGACTCAGTTCCTTGTTGTCAGCTTCCAGTCCGCGCTCACGGATGAGGGTGAGCGCACGCGCGACCTCGCGCTTGGCGAGGCGCAGGCGGGCGGTGTTCTCCAGCTCGCCGGTCGCGTGCTGGAAGCGCAGGCCGAACAGCTCTCGCCGGGCGGTCTGCAGGTGCTCGGTCAGCGCGGCGTCATCCATGTCCCGCAGCTCAGTGGCGTCGGTCATGTCAGCCGTCCTCTCGCATCACGAATCTCGTCTTCACGGGCAGCTTGTGCCCGGCGAGGCGCATCGCCTCGCGCGCCAGCGGCTCAGGGATGCCGCCGAGCTCGAACATCACGCGGCCGGGCTTGACCACGGCGACCCAGCCCTCCGGAGAGCCCTTGCCGGAGCCCATGCGGGTCTCGGCCGGCTTCTTCGTGTAGGGCTTGTCCGGGTAGACGTTGATCCAGACCTTGCCGCCACGTCTGATCTTGCGGGTCATCGCGATACGCGCGGCCTCGATCTGACGGTTGGTCAGCCAGCCCTCTTCGATCGCCTTCAGGCCGAACTCGCCGAACTGGACTCTGACCTGTCCGCGCGAGAGCCCGCGGCGACGGCCGCGGTGCTGCTTGCGGAACTTCACACGCTTAGGGGAGAGCATCAGCCCTGACCTCCGGCACCGCGATTGCCACCTGCGCCGCCGCCGGCCGGGCCACGCCCGCCACCGCCGCCGCCACCGGGACCGCGTCCGCCGCCGCCGGGACCGCCCGGACCGCGCCCGCCGCCACCGGGACCGCGACCGCCGCCGGGACCGCCGGGC
>NZ_JAUTDN010000022.1 GCF_030646155.1 Conexibacter sp. CPCC 205762 | reverse complement strand
CGCGGCGGCGGGCGCGAACGCGGCGCCGGCGGTTGCGGCGGGCGCGGGGGCGGCGTGTGCGGACGCGGACGCGGCGAGCGCGGCGACGACGAGCGCCGTGCCGCCTCCTGCGGCGGTCGCGCGCGGGCGCACGCGCCTCAGCCGCCGAGCACGCGCACGAAGCGGCGGACCGGAGGCGACAGCCTGCCGTCTGCTGCGCGCACGCGCACTCTGACACGGTAGAGGCCGGGCGTCAGCGGCAGCGACAGGCGCAGCTCACCGCCGCGCTGCAGCGGGCGCGTCAACCGCTCGACCGTCGCGAAGCGGCCCTGGAAGCCGCGTCGGTGCGGGTTCGGCGCCGGGCAGCGCGCGAGCGCGCCGCTGCCGACCGCGCGGTCGACGCGCACGACGGCGCTCACCGCCGGCCGCGCGAGGCGCAGACGCAGGCCGAGCGCGACGCGCCCGCTCCCGCGCGCCGGGCGCACGCACTGGCGGCTGACGGCGAAGCGCGTCACCCGCGGCGCGGCGACGGACGGCGTCGGCTGTGGAGCCGGGACAGGCACGACAGCGCGTCCGGGCGCCGGCGGCGCGGGCGCGGGCGGCGTCGGCTCGGGCGCGCTCGGCGTCGGCTCCTGCGGCGTCTGCGGCTGCGTCGGCTCCTGCGGGTCGGTCGGCGTCTCCGGCTGCGGATCGGGCGGCGCCGTCACCGTCACCTCGGTCGCCGTCGAGTCGATCGTGCTGGTGCCGGAGACCTGCCGCGCGACGAGCGAGTGGAGGCCGGGCGCGAGCGTCACCGTCGTCGCCCAGCTGCCGTCGTCGCCGACCGGGACGGTCGTCAGCTCGGTCGCGCCGTCGAGCACCGTCAGGTCGGCGCCGGCGATGCCGGTGCCGCGCAGGCTCGCCGTGAGCCCGTCGAGGCCGTCGACGACGAGCGTCGGCGCACCGCGCAATCTGAGCACGAGATGGAGCGTCGATTGGCTCTGGATGTTGTAGTCGGAGAGCGTGCGGCCGTCCTCGAGCTGCCGGCCGGCGAAGATCAGGCGCTGCTGGTCAGGCGGGATCCCCTCTCTGTCCTGGATCTTCTGCTTGACCTGCTCGATCGTGTCGCTCGGCTCGACCTCGAGCGTGATCGTGCGGCCGGTCAGCGTCTTGACGAAGATCTGCATGCCGAGCGCGCTCGCGGCGCCGGGACCGGCGGCGAGGAGCGTCAAGACGGCGAGCAGGGACAGCAGGCGGCGCATCGTTCACTCCGTTCGGTCGGACGCCAGCGCGAGAACTTAAGCTCGGTAGTCTGACGAGATGACCACCCGTGTCGCCGCGATCCAGCTGCAGGCCAGCGCCGACAAGGACGAGAACGTCGCCCGCGCGAGCGCGCTCGTGGAGCGCGCGGCGAAGGCCGGCGCGCAGCTGGTCGTGCTGCCGGAGAAGTGGACCGGCGTCGGCGGGCCGGAGCAGCTGCGCGGCTTCGCCGAGCCGCTGCGCGACGGCCCCGCCTACGCCGCGATGGAGGGCTGGGCGCGCGAGCTGGGGGTCGCCGTCGTCGGCGGCTCGATCACCGAGCTGCGCGCCGACGGCACGCTCGCGAACGCCTCGATCGCCTTCGACGCCGGCGGTCGCGAGGCCGGCGTCTACCGCAAGATCCACATGTTCGACGTCAAGGCGGGCGGCAAGGTCTACCGCGAGTCGGCGGCCGAGCAGGCCGGCACGGAGATCGTCACGGCCGATCTCGCCGGCTGGCGGACCGGGCTGACGATCTGTTACGACCTGCGCTTCCCGGAGCTGTTCCGCGTGCTCGTCGATGACGGCGCGCGGCTGCTGACCGTGCCGGCCTGCTTCACCGTCGCGACCGGGCGCGACCACTGGGAGGTGCTGCTGCGGGCGCGCGCGATCGAGAACCAGTGCTACGTGATCGCCGCCGGCCAGTGGGGCGAGCCGGGCGGGATGCCCTCCTACGGCCGCTCGCTGGTCGTCGACCCGTGGGGGCTGGTGCTGGCGCAGGCGCCCGACGAGGACGGGATCGCGCTCGCCGAGCTGGACGCGGAGCGCCAGGACGGGATCCGCGAGCGGCTGCCGGCGCTGGCCCATCGCCGCCCGGACGTGTACACGCGCGCCGCTCAATCATCAATCGACTGACACGCTTCTCCTCCGAGATGATCGGCCGCGTTGCGCCGATCTTTAGCGAAGCTGAATTACGCTGACAATTCTGCGAATTCACAACTTCTGGACGGGGTTCGTCGTGTAATGGTGTGGGCATGTCCCCGCTCTCCCTGCGCGCCCTGTCGCGCGGGGCGCGTCGTCGTTCTGCCGTCGCGTCCCTCCTCATCGCAGCGCCGTTGGCGCTGACGGCGCTCCCGGGCGTCGCCCAAGCCGCATCCGTCAGATTCGAGAACAGCTGGGGGTGTGGCGGCAACGGTGGCGTCGTCGCCAACCAGTGGACCGTCCCGGCCGGCGTCTACAGAATCGACGTCGTCGTCCACGGCGAGCAGGGCGGCAGCTTCGGCGGCGCCGCCGCGAAGATCAACGCGTCGCTGGACGTGAACCCGGGCCAGCCGCTCTACTACTGCCTCGGCGTCGGCGGCGGCAGCCAGGGCACCGGCGCGAGCGGCATGGGCGCCGACGGCGGCGGCTACAGCATGATCACCGCCGAGAGAGACCTCACGACCCCGCTCGTGCTCGCCGCCGGCGGCGGCGGTCGCGGCGGTGGCCCGGCCGGCGGCGCCGGCGGCGACGCCGGCACCGCCAACACCGAGGCCAACGCGGGCGCCGGCGTCGGCACCGCCGGCGGCGGCGCGCGGCCGTTCGAGAACCAGGTCGGCGGCCGCGGCAGAAACGCCGACAACACGACCTACAACGGCACCGACGGCGCCTCGCTCAGAGGCGGCGACGGCGGCTCCAGCCCCGGCTACGGCGGCGGGGGCGGCGGCGCCGGCATGTGGGGCGGCGGCGGTGGCGCGGCCTCGACCAACGGGGCGGGCAGCGGCGGCGGCGGCGCCGGCGGCTACAGCTGGTGCCTCGTCAGCGGCTGCACGAGCACGACCGAGGGCGGCTCGCCGTACATCGAGGTCAGCTGGCCCGAGCCGATCGGCACCTCGACGACGCTCTCGTTCAGCGGCACGACGAGAGCGATCTCGAGCAAGCCGGTCACGCTCAGAGCGGTCGTCACGCCCGCTCCGTCGACGGGCACCGTCAACTTCACCGTCGACACGTACAACCAGTGGGGCTGCGAGGCCGTCCCGGTCGACCCGTCGACCGGCGTCGCCGAGTGCAGAACGAGCATCCCCGGTGAGCGCGGCAGACACGCCGTCAGAGCCGTCTACACCGACTCGTCCAACACCTACAACAGCTCCTCGCACGAGATCGGCTTCCAGGTCTACGGCGGCGAGCCGGCGATCTCCCCGACCCCTGAGGTGCTGTTCGGCGAGGTCGAGCTGGGCAAGAGCACGACCAGAACGATCACCGTCAGCAACGTCGGCGACGCCGACATGACGCTCGACGCGACCTACGGCGTCTACATCGCCGAGTACTTCCCGCGCGCCCGTCCGCCCCGCAGCAGCGAGTACACCGCGCTCGACGACCAGTGCTCCGGCAGAACGGTCGCGCCGGGCGCGAGCTGCGCCGTCGTCGTCAAGTTCGCCCCGAGCGCGCTCGGCGAGCGCACGGCCGAGATCGAGATCTACAGCGACACGTGGAGCCGCCCGGATCCGGTCCTGCTGACCGGCACCGGCATCGCGGCGAGACCGGAGCCGGAGCCCCAGCCGGAGGAGAGAAAGCCGGAGACGCCGGTGACGCCGGCGCCGACGCCGTCGAGCCCGGCCCCGGCCGCGCCGGTGACGCCCGTCAAGCCGGCTGAGATGCCTGCGCCGAGAAACCCGGCCGTCCCGGTTGGCGCCTCCTCGCCGATCGGCGTCAGCCAGCCGGCGATCGTGACGCAGTCCGGTGGCGTCAGACTGCCGCTCGTCTGCCCGCCCGGTCAGGCGTGCAGCGTGTCGGGCACGCTGACGCTGGCGATCACGGGCGGTCAGGCCCGCGCCGCCGCCAAGACGACGCGTGTGCTGGTCCGCTTCTCCGGGATCAGGGTCGCGGCTGGCAAGACGAAGACGCTGTCGCTGAAGCTGCCGGCGTCGTTCGTGAAGGCTCAGCAGAAGAAGGGCGTGCGCAAGCTGCGCACGACGCTGACGGTGAACACGACGCTCGGCAGTGGCCAGAGAGTCACCAGACGCCAGGCCGTCACGCTGCTGATCCCGCGCGCCAGAGTCGCGCAGAGAAGAGCAGCCCCGAGACAGGCAGAACGCCCCGCCTTCACCGGCTGACCCGGCGCGCCGCCCTTCCGCGGAAGGGCGGCGCCGCTTGCCCGCGCCCCGGGCTTCTGAATAAGGTGCTCGCGCACTGTCGGAACAACTGCGGGGGCATCTTGATGGACGCTGAGTCGGTCGCGAGCAGAGCACGCGAGCTGATGCCGGACCTGCGGCGGGACCTGGAGGCGCTCGTGCGGATCCCGTCGGTCTCGACCCCTGGCGTGATCGACGCGCCGTTGCTGGAGGCGTTCGAGCTGACGTCGCGGCTGTTCGCCGACGCCGGCGTCGCCGTCGATCGGCTCGACCTGCCGGGCACCGCGCCGGTCGTGACCGGCGAGATCCCGGCCCCGCCCGGCGCCCCGACCGTCCTGCTCTACAGCCACTACGACGTCGTCGCCGCCGGCGACGCGTCGCTCTGGACCGACCCGCCGTTCGAGCCGACCGAGCGCGACGGCGCGCTCTACGGCCGCGGCGTCGCCGACACGAAGTCGAACGTGCTCGCCCACGTCGGCGCGCTGCGCGCCTGGGGCGGGAGACCGCCGGTCGGCATCAAGCTCTGCATCGAGGGGTACGAGGAGATCGGCAGCGGCGAGCTGCCCGCCTATCCGGCGACCGATCCGCAGCGCTTCGCCGCCGACGCGATGGTGATCGGCGACATGGGATCGATCCGCCCTGGCGTGCCGACGCTGACGACCGCGCTGCGCGGCACCGCGAACGTCTTCGTGGAGCTGCGGACGCTCGCCTCGGCGAAGCACAGCGGCCTCTACGGCGGCGCCGCGCCGGACGCGCTGCTCGCGCTCCTGCGCGCGCTGCAGACACTCCACGACGACGCGGGCGACGTCGCCGTCGCGGGGTTGCGCCGAACCGCGTGGGACGGCCCGTCGCAGCCGGAGGCAGACTTCCGCGAGCTGGGAACCGTGCTCGACGGCATGTCGCTGATCGGCAGCGGCGACCTCGGCGAGCGCGTCTGGTCGGGCCCCGCGATCTCCGTGATCGGGATCGACGTGCCGTCGGTCGGCGACGCCGTCAACGCCGTCTCGCCGTACGCGCGCGCCGTCCTCAACGTGCGCGTCCACCCCGAGCAGGAGGCGAGCGAGGCGCAGGAGGCGGTGATCCGCCACCTGCGCGCGCAGCGGCCGTTCGGGATCGAGCTGCAGGTCAGTCCCGGCGCGACCGGCAACGGCTTCGCCGCCCGCACCGAGGGGCCGGCCTACGACGCCGCTCGCGCCGCCTGGTCGGCCGCCTGGGGCGCCGAGGTGCTGCTCGCCGGCAGCGGCGGCTCGATCCCGATCGTCAACGCGCTCGCGCGGGCGCTGCCCGACGCGGAGGCGCTGCTGGTCGGCACCGCCGACGGGTTCGCGAACATCCACGGGCCGGACGAGCGGCTGCTGCTGTCCGAGTTCGAGCATGCGGTCGTCGCCGAGGCCGACTTCCTCGGCCGCTACGCGGAGGCGTTCCGGAGCGCTGCCCGATGAGCGCCGCGACGAGCGGGCACGTCGACGGCAGCGGCGGCTTCGGCGAGCAGCGCGCGGCGGGCGACGGCGGCTTCGCGCAGCGGGCGCTGGCGTGGGTCGAGCGGGCCGGCAACAAGGTTCCGAACCCGGCGATCCTCTTCCTCGGGCTGTGCGTCGGGGTGATCGTGCTGTCGCAGCTGCTCGACTGGATCGGCGTCAGCGTCAGCTCCGAGGTGATCGACCCCGGCAGCCACGCCGCGTCGCTCAGCCAGGACGGCGTCAGCTCGCTGCCGGCCGGCCATCCCGACTACCACGTCGAGACCGAGACGTTCGCCATCAGAGGCCTGCTGACGGTCACCGGGATCCGCTTCATGTTCACCTCGTTCGTGCCGAACTTCCTCGGCTTCACGGCGATGGGCGTGATCCTCGTGGCGATGATCGGCGTCGGCGTGGCGGAGCTGTCGGGCCTCGTCGGCGGGCTGATCCGCAAGCTCGTCGCGATCTCCACGCCTGCCTCGCTGACGTTCATCATCGTCTTCGTCGGGATCGTCTCCAGCATCGCCGCGGACGCCGGTTACCTCGTGCTGATCCCGCTTGCCGCGACCGCCTTCCTGAGCGTCGGGCGCCATCCGCTCGCCGGGATCGCGGCCGGCTTCGGCGCCGTCAGCGCGGCCTTCGGCGTCAACATCCTGATCGTCCCGGCCGACGCGGTCATCACGGACATAACGAACGAGGCGGCGGCGCTCGTCGATCCCGGCACGAGAATCGACCTCGTCGCGAACCTCTTCTTCGGCGCCGGCTGCACGATCTTCCTGACGATCGTGATCGCGCTCGTGACGACGAAGATCATCGAACCGCGACTGGGCACGTGGGACCGCTCGCTCGCCGACGAGGACGAGCTGGCGCGCGAGGAGGGGCAGGCGGTCGACGCGGCGCTGGAGGCGAAGGGCCTGCGCTGGGCGGGGCTCGCGGTGCTGCTCGTGCTGGCGGTCGTCGCCGCGCTGACGCTGCCGTCGGGCGCGCCGCTGCGCAACCCCGACACGAACGACATCATCGGCGACTCGCCGTTCATGAGCAGCCTGATCGTGATCATCTCGGCCGCCTTCCTCGCCGCCGGCATCGCCTACGGCAAGGCGGTCGGGACGATCAGAGGCAGCAACGATGTGCTCGGCATGATCACGAGATCGTGGGCGAGCCTCGCCAGCCTGCTCTTCTTGTTCCTGCTGATCGCGCAGTTCATCGCCTACTTCGACTACTCGAACATCGCGCAGGTGGTCGCGGTCTCGCTCGGCGACGTGCTCGAGGACCTCGACCTCGGCGACCTCTGGCTGCTGCTCGGCGTGATGGTCGTGACGATCGTCGTCAACTTCGTGATCCCGGCGAAGATCGCGAAGTGGGCGATCCTCGCGCCGATCTTCGTGCCGCTGATGCTGCGGCTCGGGATCGAGCCGCAGACCGTGCTCGCCGCCTACCGCGTCGGCGACTCGCCGACGAACGTGCTGACGCCGCTGATGCCGTACTTCGCGCTGATCGTCGTCTTCGCGCAGCGGTACCAGAGAGACGCCGGCATCGGGACGGTGATCGCGCTGATGATCCCGTACACGCTCGTGCTGACCGTCGCCTGGGTGCTGTTCTTCGTCGCCTGGTACCTGCTCGGGATACCGCTCGGGCCGGGCGCGCCGATCCGCTGACGCAGCCACCGTGGACGACGCGACCGTCACGCTCCTGATCCTGGCGGCGGCGGTCGCGCTGTTCGTCTGGAACCGCCTCCCCGTCGCCGTGGTGGCGCTGGCGGTGGCGCTGACGCTCGCCGCGACGGGCGTGACCACGCTGCGCGAGGCGCTCGCCGGCTTCGGCGACCCGACGGTGCTGTTCATCGCCTCGCTGTTCGTGATCAGCGAGGCGCTCGACGCGAACGGCGTGACGACCTGGGCCGGCCAGCGGCTGACGCGCGCCGCGGGCGGCGACAGCACGCGCCTCGTCGCCTTCTCGCTGCTGCTGGCGGCGCTGCTGTCGGCGCTGATCACGCCCAACGGCGCGGTCGCCGCGCTCGTGCCGATGATGGTCGTGATCGGCACGCGGATCGGCCGCGCGCCGTCGCGGCTGCTGATGCCGCTCGCCTTCAGCGCCCACGCCGGCTCGCTGCTGGTGCTGATGGGGTCGCCGGTCAACATCCTCGCCTCGCAGGCGGCGGCCGACGCCGGCGCCGGCCGCTTCGGCTTCTTCTCGTTCGCGCTGGTCGGCGTGCCGCTGACGGTGGGGGCGGTCGCGCTGTCGCTGCTGCTCGCGCCGCGGCTGCTGCCCGACCGCCGCGCGAGGTCGGTCCCGCCCGACCTCAGCGCGCACGCGCGCACGCTCGTCGAGCAGCACGCGATCGCGGGCGGCGTCGTCGCGCGGACGGTGCCGGAGTCGCTCTTCACGCGCGAGGTCGGCGTCGCGGAAGTCGTCGTGCCACCGCGCTCCCCGCTGATCGGCGAGCGCGTCTTCGCCGGCATGACGACCGACAGCGGCGAGCTGGTCGTGCTCGCGGTGCAGCGTCGCGGCGAGCCGCTGGAGGGCGGGCCGGCGACGCTCGCGGCCGGCGACGTACTGCTGCTCGAAGGGGCGTGGCAGTCGCTCGACGCGCAGCTCGGCGGTCGCGACGAGGTGCTCGTCGTCGACCCGCCGGCGGTCGTGCGGCGGCAGCTCGTCGCGCTCGGGCCGGGCGCCCGCCGCACGCTCGCGATCTTCGCGGCGTTCGTCGCGCTGCTGGCGACCGGGCTGCTGCCGGCGGCGGCCGCCGGCCTGCTGGCGGCGGGCGCGCTGGTGGTCTCGCGCGCGATCGGCGAGGAGCAGGCGTACCGCGCGATCTCGTGGCCGACCGTGATCCTGATCGCCGGCCTGATCCCGCTGTCCGGCGCGATCGAGTCGACCGGCGCCGCCGACGACATCGCGCGGCTGCTGATCGACGCCGTCGGCGACGGCAGCCCGTACCTGCTGCTGGCCGCGTTGTTCGTCGTCGCAGCGCTGTTCGGGATCGCGGTCAGCAACACCGCGACGGCGCTGATCCTGATCCCGGTCGCGATCGCCGCCGCGGCTGAGCTGGACGTCTCGCCGCGGCCGCTGCTGATGTGCGTCGCGGTCGCCTGCTCGGCCGCCTTCCTGACGCCGATCTCGACCCCCGGCAACCTGATGGTGATGGGTCCGGGCGGCTACCGCTTCGGCGACTACTGGCGCTTCGGCTTGCCGTTCCTGGCGCTCTTCTTCGTCGTCGCGGTCGGGCTGGTGCCGCAGATCTGGGGGTTCTGACGCGCCCCTGTAACCAGCTTGCTGACCGCTGGTAGATAAGGACATGAACGCTACTGACCGGCGGTCGACAGAGTCCGCGAACGAGGCGGGAGTCACCGCCACCGCAGCGCCCGACGCCGGCGCGCCGGCGCGCGGCGTCAACGCCACCCGCGAGCCGAGCTTCCTGCTCGCCAGACCGGAGAAGCGGGTGCTGCGGGCGATCGCGCGGCGGCTGCCGCGCTGGCTGCTGCCCGACGACCTGACGCTGCTCGGGATCGTCGCGGCGATCGCGATCTGCGTCGCGTATGGACTGTCGAACAACAGCGACGTGTGGCTGTGGGTCGCCAGCGGCCTGCTCGTCGTCCACTGGCTCGGCGACTCGCTCGACGGCACGCTCGCGCGCGTGCGCGAGATCCAGCGGCCGCGCTACGGCTACTACCTCGACCACCTCGTCGACGCGGGCGCGACCGCCGCGATCGCGATCGGGCTCGGCCTCTCGCCGCACATGCTGCTGTCGGTCGGGATGCTGCTCGGCGTCGCCTACCTGGTGCTGTCGGTCAACGTCTACCTCGAGAGCCAGGCGCTCGGCCGCTTCTCGATCGGCTACGGCCTGATCGGCCCGACCGAGGTGCGCGTGATCCTGATCGCGCTCAACACCGCCCTCGCGCTCGGCCTCGATCCGCGCGTCGAGCTGTTCGGCGTCACGGTCACCGCGCTCGACCTCGCCGGCGTCGCGCTCGCCGCCGGCATGCTGCTGCTGCTGACCGCCCGCGCGCTGAGAAACCTGCGCGAGCTGGCGCAGGCCGAGCCGGCCGCCGCGCGCGGCCCGCTCTTCCGGCGGATGGAGCGCCGTCCGCGCGCGAGCCGCCGCCCGCGCATGAGCTGAACGGCGGCGCCCGCTATCGCCCGCGCACCAGCGTGCGGGCGGTGCTTCTGCCCGCGACCGTCACGGTGACGGCGAGCCTGCCGCCGCGCGCTCTGGCGAGCAGTCTGCGGCCGGCGGCCGTCAGCCTCGCGCTGACGGTCGCGCGCTTGCCGGCTGCGATCGCGTAGCGGGCGCTCGCGATCGTCGTTCTGCGGACCTTGATCGTGAGCGTGCCGCTGCAGCGCGCGCCGCTGCAGCTCACGCTCAGCGAGACCGTGCCGGCGCGGGTCGCCTTCAGGTCGCCGCGCGCGAGCGCGACCGCCGGCTTCGCTGCCGTCGGCGTCCCGCCTCTGGACGCGGGCGGGCTCGCCGGCGGCTGCTGCACGCCCGGGTCTGGCTGCGGCGCCGGCGGGTCGACCTGCTGGAGCGGCGGCACCGGCACCGCCAGCGACAGCCGCGCTCTCTCGGCGTTGCCGACGGCGTCGACGCTGAAGTAGCGGATCCGCTCGCCCGCGGCGAGCAGCGGCCGGTTCGCCGGGTCGTAGACGGCGCTCGCGGTCGTCGGCTCGGCCGGATCGACGCCGGTCGTGTAGTGAGTCGCCGCCACGCCCGACTGCGCATCGGCGGCGGTCAGCGTGACCGGGCCGGCGAGCGTCGCGCCGGTGACGCTGTCGCCGCTGGTCGGCGCGGTCATGTCGACTCTCGCGGCGGCCGATCTGCGCGCCGTCGCGGCGTTGCCGACGGCGTCGACGCTGAAGTAGCGGATCGACTCGCCGTCGTTGAGCGTCGGCGGCGCGTCCGGGTTGTAGACGGTGCTCGCGGTCGTCGGCGGCGCGGGGTCGGCGCCGATCGTGAAGTAGGTCGTCGCGACGCCGCTCTGCGCGTCGGTCGCGGTCAGTCTCGCGGCCGGCGCGACCGCGACCCAGCCGCTCGGCACGGCGTCGCTCGTCAGCGGCGCGGTCGTGTCGACCTGGGCGGGGTCGGAGACCTGCACCGCCTCCTGGTTGCCGACGACGTCGACGGCGAACCACTTGATCCGCTCGCCGTCGCCGAGCAGCGGCGGGTCGGCGGCGTCGTACGTCGCGCTGGCGGTCGTCGGCGTCGCGGGCGCGACGCCCTTCGTGTAGTGGATCGCGCTGACGCCGCTGCCGTCGCCGGTGCCATAGGCGTCTCTGTCGGTCGCCGTCAGTCTCGCCGCGACCGGCGCGGCGTGCCAGCCGGAGGGCAGGTCGAGCAGCGAGACCGGCGCGGTGCCGTCGTGCTGGTAGCTGCCCAGCTCGACGCATTCGGAGGCGTTGCCGGCGTAGTCGGTCGCGTAGACGGAGAACGTCTTCGTGGCGTCGAAGGACAGCGGGTACTCGGTGCTGATCGTCCCGCCGTCCGGGGCTTCGACGGCCTTGACGCCGCCGAGGAGGCTGCAGCTCGCGGTGTTGAAGAAGTACACGTAGCCCGGCTCGCCGAGCGTCGCTCTGACGGTCGGGTTCTGGCTCGTGCCCGGGGACGGCGTCACGATCTGCGCGTCGGCCGGCGCGGCCGGCGGCGTTCTGTCCTCGACGTATCTGACGCTGTCGATCGCGACCAGGTCGCCGGCGGTCGTCGTGTCCGCGGCGACGTGGCGGAAGGCGAAGCGGCCGCTCATCGGCGACGGCAGGTCTCTGCCGCTGAGCGTGACGCTGTACGTCGTCCAGTCGGTCGGGAAGCCGTCGGGATCGTCGCTGGCGATCGTCTTCAGCAGCAGGTCGTAGTCGCCGACGCCGTCCGCGTCGAGCCCGGGAAGGCTTCCGGGGCCGTTGCGCGCCAGCCGCAGCTCGACCCGGTCGGGCTTGAGCGGGCTGCCGGGACCGCGCAGCTTGAAGACGATCTGATCGCCGCCGCGCAGGATGATGTCGGGTGAGGTCAGCCAGTGCGACAGTCTGCCGCCGGAGCCGACCGTGCTCCCGTCGGAGACGACATACGAGTCCGGGCTGCCGTCGGCGGCGTCGAACGGGCTGCCGGCCGCGCCCATCGTCCAGCCGCTCGGGCTGGGCGGCGACGAGCTGTTCCGCGACTCCCAGCCGGGAAACCACGGTCCCGTCTCGAAGCCCTGCTCGAAGTCGGCCTGCGCGGTCCCGGACAGAGACAGCAGCGCCGCCGTGCAGGCGGTGACGAGCAGAGCGAGCAGCCGTCGGGACATCGAGGCACGAACCTCCGTGTTCGAGGAGAGCGGGGCGTCAGCGTACTGGCGCCCTCTATCGGCCGCCGGACGCCGTTACTGAAGCCCGAACCAGCGTGCTCGACGAATGCTGCCGAACGCTCTCTTGCGCTCCATCTGCTCGACCGACGGCGGCCGGTCGCTGCGCGTCAGCCGCCGAGCGTCGCGCTGTCGATCACGAAGCGGTAGCGGACGTCGGAGGCGAGCACGCGCTCCCACGCCTCGTTGATGCGGTCGGCGCCGATCAGCTCGATCTCGGCGCCGATCGCGTGCTCGGCGCAGAAGTCGAGCATCTCCTGCGTCTCGCGGATCGAGCCGATCGCCGAGCCGGCGAACGTGCGCCGCTGGCCGATCAGCGCGAAGACCGGGACCGCCAGCGGCTCCGGCGGCGCGCCGACGTTGACGAAGGCGCCGTCGGTCTTCAGCAGCCGCAGGAAGCGGCCCATGCTGAGCGGCGCGCTGACGGTGTTGACGATCAGGTCGAAGCGGCCGGCCAGCTCGCCGAAGGTCGCTCTGTCGCTGGTCGCGTAGTAGGCGTCGGCGCCGAGCCGCAGGCCGTCCTCCTGCTTGCGCAGCGACTGCGACAGGACGGTCACCTCGGCGCCGAGCGCCTTCGCGAACTTGACCGCCATGTGGCCGAGCCCGCCGAGGCCGACGACCGCGACCCGTCTGCCCGGCCCGGCGCCCCAGTGGCGCAGCGGCGACCAGGTCGTGACGCCGGCGCACAGCAGCGGCGCGGCGACGTCGAGCGCGAGGCCGTCGGGGATCCGCAGCACGAAGTCCTGGTCGACGACGACGTGGGAGGAGTAGCCGCCGTAGGTGATCGTGCCGTCTCTGTCGACCGAGCCGTACGTCTGCGTGTTGCCGCGCAGGCAGTACTGCTCCTCGCCCGCGACGCAGTTGTCGCACTCGCGGCAGGAGTTGACCATGCAGCCGACGCCGACGCGATCGCCGGGAGCGAAGCGCGTCACGTCGGCGCCGACCTCGGCGACGATGCCGGTGATCTCGTGGCCGGGGATCGCCGGGTAGGGGATCTCGCCCCATTCGCCGCGCGTGAAGTGGATGTCGGAGTGGCAGACGCCGCAGTAGCTGATCTCGATGCGGACGTCGCCGGAGCCGCACGCGCGCCGCTCGATCTGGAGCGGGGCGAGCGGGGCGTCGGCTGCGGTGGCGCCGACTGCGTGAGCGGTGGAGGGAGTCATCGCCGCTCATCCTAGGAGGCCCGCGGGCAGCCTCCGCTGGTGCGGCGCCTCGCCGCGGCCTGCCGCGTGCGCATAGGCTCCGCCGATGTCGCCAGGCTCCCCGTTGCTCGCCACCCGCTTCGCCGCGCGGGCGGCGGAGGCACCCGACGCGCTCGCCGTCGTCGCGGCCGGCGAGCAGGTCGGGTATGGCGAACTGGCGCGGCGGGCCGCGGCGGTCGCTGCGCGGGTCGCGGGCGAGCGGCGGATCGCGCTGCTGGCCCGCTCCGACGCCGACTCGCTCGCCGTCGCGCTCGGTGCGATGGCGGCCGGCACGAGCCTCGTCCTGCTGCATCGCCACCTGACCGAGCAGCAGCTCGCGCGCGTCCTGCGGATCGCGGCGCCGGCGCTGGTCGTCACCCCGGCCTCCCGCACCGCCGCCCTGCGCCCGCTCGGCACCCCGCTGCGAACGCCGCAGGAGCTGACGCGGCCCGCGCCTGCCGTCGCGCCGCCCGCTGCGGCGCCGCCCGCCGTCGCGCCGCCCGAGGGCGCCGCCTTCCCACCCCCGCCGGATCCTGCGGCGGAGCTGCTCGTCGGGCTGACGTCGGGCACGAGCGGCGAGCCGAAGCTGTTCGTGCGCGACCAGGCGTCGTGGGCGACGACGCTCGACCGCTCCGACGACGCCTTCGACGTCGGCCCCGGCGACCGCGTGGCCGCGCCCGGAGCGCTCGACCACTCGCACTACTTCTACGGCGCGCTGCACGCGCTCACGCGCGGCGCGGCGGTCGACCTGCGCCCGCTGGAGGAGAGCTTCGCGCCCGGCACCGCGACGACGCACGCGTACCTCGTCCCGACGCTGGCGGTGCGGCTGGCGGAGCTGCTCGGCGAGCGCACGTACCCGGCGCTGCGCGAGCTGCTGTCGTCGGCGGCGCCGTGGCCAGCGCAGGCCCGCAACCGGCTCGCGCAGCTGGCGCCGGGCGCTGCGATCGCGCATTTCTACGGCGCCTCCGAGCTGAGCTTCGTCGCGCTCGACGCGACCCGCGACCCGGCACCGCCCGGCAGCGCCGGCCGCCCGTTCGCGGGCGTCGAGGTCGAGATCCGCGACCCCGGCGACGGCAGCCCGCTGCCCGACGGCGAGCAGGGCGTCGTGCACGTCCGCAGCGACATGCTGTTCAGCGGCTATCTGACCGAGCAGGGCCTGACCGGCGGGCCCGACTCCGGCGGCTGGGCGACCGTCGGCGACCTCGGCACGCTGCGCGGCGGCTGCCTCACGCTGGCCGGTCGCGCCAGCGACACGATCATCTCCGGCGGCCTCAACGTCGAGCCGGCCGAGGTCGAGGCCGCCCTCG
The DNA here is from genome assembly GCF_030646155.1 of Conexibacter sp. CPCC 205762. Classification (GTDB taxonomy): domain Bacteria; phylum Actinomycetota; class Thermoleophilia; order Solirubrobacterales; family Solirubrobacteraceae; genus Conexibacter. The sequence continues at coordinate 71,357 of NZ_JAUTDN010000022.1, read as the reverse complement.
CCGCCCTCCCCGGCGTCGCCGCCGTCGCCTGCGTCGCCCTCCCCGACCCGCGCTGGGGCGAGATCCCCGTCGCCGTCCTCATCCCCGCCGCGCCGGCGCCCGCCGCCCCCGCGCCCGCCGCGCCCGCGCCTGCCGCGCCCGCCCCCGCCGCCGACCTCACCGCCGCGCTCCCCACCCGCGCCGAGGTCCGTGCCCACGCCCGCGCGACGCTGCCCGCCCCGAGCCGCCCGCACCGCGTCTTCGCGCTCGACGCCCTCCCGCTCTCACCGCGCGGCAAGCTGCAGCGCAGCGAGCTGGTCGCCGCGCTGCAGGCCGGCGCGGCGATCGAGCTGGAGTGACCACGCAGCGCTCGCGGCGTCACCGCCGCCGCGCGTGCAGCACGATCCCGACGGCCGCCCCGAAGGCGACGTGGTCGGCCCACTGCGGACCCTGCGCCAGCGCCGCGATCGCCGGAATCCGCCGCCCGATCAGCCCCAGGTCGAGCGCCGCGATTCCCGCTCCCGCCACCGCACCCCACAGCGGCTCATGCCGGCCTGGCAGCGTCCGCGCCAGCAGCGCGCTCCAGCCGATCGACAGCGCGGCGTGCACCGGCACCGCCGCGGTCAGCCGCAGCCCCGCGGAACGTCGCTCGCCGACGAGCAGCGCCCCCGCCGCCCGGCTGCTCTCCACCAGGTCGCCGCCGGCCCGCAGCGTCCACACGGTCGACGGCACCCCGCTGACGACGCCCGCGACGGCCGCCGCCGTCAGCACGTCGTGTCGAGCGCGGTCGGCCATCGGCTCAGCCTCGCAGACGCGCACCACGCCGTGGTGGGTCGAGCCGCGCACCTGAAACGTCAGCAGTCGCGCACGGCCGGATCGACGAACGGAGTTCCGTGCAGGCTGCCCGAGGTGGCGCCGTTGTTGTAGAACGCGTCAGCCGAGACGTGGAAGTTCCCGTTCCAGGGCGGCGATGCGATCCGGTACCACCAGGTGTTGCCGTCCGCGACGCGAAAACCCTGCAGCTTGCAGGCGATCGCGACGGTCTGACCGGCTCCGATCGAAGGCCCTTCGGTCCCGCCGGCGTTGGTGTAGTTCGTCCAGGTATGGGCGACTCCGCCCACGGTCTCCGGCCACGTCTGCGCAGCCGGCGGAGGTGCCGCCACCGCGCAGGGCGGTACCCCGGGCGTCGGTTGGTTGATCGCCACTCCGTCGTTGATGAAGTGCTCGTTGATCCAACCGCTGCCACGACCGGGGCCGCCGACCCAGCTGGCTTGCTCCCACATGCTGTTCGCGGATCCGGGGACGTTCCCGGTGCCCGACTGGAAGCAGCTGATCCTGATCACGGTTCCGGGATAGAAGCCGTTGCCGGCGACGGCGACGGCCGCATTCCAGTCGGGCGCTGAGCGCCAGAAGATGCCGCCGTCCGCGTTCATGACGCTGAATTCACCTGGAGACAAACGTGGCGATGCGGGCGCGGGTGCAGGCGTCGTCGGCGCAGGGTGCGGGGTCGGTGACGGTACCGACGGGGGACTGAGCGGTATGCCCTGCACGGGATTGTTCGGCAGCGTCGCTATCACGAGCGGCGTTCCGTTGCTGGGGCCGGTCGGCCCCTTAGGCCGGTTGCACTCGGGGACCCGGAAGAAGGTCACGTCGTTGATCCCCGACTTCAGCAGGGCAGCGGCGCAATCGTGTCCGAGCGCCGACGCGATCCTCGACAGGACCGCTCGCCCCAGATGCGTGAGGCCTTGCCGGATCAAGCAGCCGGTGACGGTGGCTCCGTCGATGCCGAGGTCCAACGGGCCGGTTCCGATCGCGGCAGCACCCACCGCGAGCGCCAGCTTGACGCAGACGTTGCCGAGGGGATTGAGATTGAGGGCCGCGTGAGCAGAGCGTGACGCACCGCCGGCGCTCTTCGTGAAGAGGATCCCGCCGAGGAGTGCGGACTGCGTTCGGCCATGCGCGTGGGCGACGACTCGGATGCGTTGCCGCCACGGCACAGAGATTCTCACCGAGACCGCGTGTCGTGGGAGCAGCACGACGGTGATCCGCCCGCGTCTCGCCACGGTGTGCTTGGGCACGACGAGCTTGACGTGACGCGTGAGCTGGATCGTTACTTTGGTCTGCGGGCCGACGGCGTGCGACCGGACGGTGGCGGCTCTGGCGGACCCGGCTGCCGCGAAAGCGAGCAGCGCTGCGCAGACGACGAGGACATGAGCCAATCGGACGGACCACGACGATCGGCCGCCTGAACGCATCGCTTCTCCTTGCAAGTCCATCTCCCGGTCATCGTGGGGCTACGAGTCGCGAGCCACGGTTCAGTCGCTCTATCAAATGGAGTTTCGCAGATTGTATTGGTCGCCGGGCCAGATGACCGGAGACGGGTCGACAGCGACTCGCGGTTTGCGTAGCGTGCTGCCGATGCGCGCCACCCGTCAGCTCCTCGTCTGTCTTGTCGCGGCCGTGTTCGCCGCGGCCGCCGTCCCGTCGCTGTCCGTCGCGGCGCCGGCCGCCGGCAGCGCGGTCGTGTTCGTCTCCGGCTTCACGACGACGACGCCGTTCACCTCCTCGGCGCCGCAGTGCGCCGGGCAGGAGGGGCCGACGTGGGACGCGCCGACGGGAGCGCCCGCGCTGCTGCGGGCGGCCGGCTACGCGGTCTTCACCGCGCCGGTCGGCAACCACGGCAGAACGACGGCGCCGTGCGTCGCGCCGGCCCAGCCGGTGCCGCCGAGCACGGCGACGATCGACTCCAACGGCGACGTCGACGCCAACGGCCAGGCGCTGCTGACCTTCCTCGCCTTCCTGCGCGCCAGCTACGGGATCACGAGCGTCCAGCTGGTCGGGCACTCCGACGGCGGCCTCTGGTCGCGCTCGGCGATCACGCAGTACGCGACCGCGTCCGGGCCGACGCCGACCGTCCAGTCGCTGACGACGCTCGGAACGCCGCACACCGGCTCCTATGCGGCCGACCTGGCCGAGTACGTCCACGACGGCCAGTGCGACACGACCGGCTTCGAGCAGAAGATCTGCAAGCTGGTGCTGCCGATCCTCGACCAGATGATCGGAAACCTCGGCGACGACGCCGTCAAGGAGCTGTCGAGCAGCTACCTCGCAGGCTGGAACACGCAGCAGACGATCGGCTGCCCGGTGACGACGATCGCCGGCACCTACGTCTCGCTGCCGTCGTGGATCGGCTGGGCCGTCCCGGCGTACTACTTCCCCGACGACGGCGTCGTCGGCGAGGCGAGCGGCCTGAACGAGAGCTCGTGGTCGCTGACGCTCCAGCGGATCGTCGCGGCGCCGTTCCAGACGGTCGACGGCGGCGCCTTCCCGGTCGTCCATTCGGCGACGCTGTCGTCACTGCTCGGCACCCCCAACACGCTCACCAACTACGCGCAGATCGCGACCGTCGTCCAGAGCTCGATCGTCTCCCCGCCGGGCACGAGCGCGTGCGTCGGCGGCACGAGCGGCGCGGCCGGCACGGCCCGCGCGAAGGCGGCCGCCGCGTCGACCGCCGAGCCGGCCTCCAGCGGCACCGTCCGCGCCCGCTTCGCGACGCTGCTCGCGCCCGCCAGCGGCGGCCGCTTCGCCGCACGCCCGCGCGACGTCGCGCTGCTGCTCGGCAGCACGCCCGTCCGCTGCGGCGGCCGCTCGCTGACCGGCCACCCGCTGCTCGGCTCCAGACGCCTGCGGATCGCGGTGCTGCCGCGCTGCAAAGGCGGCGTGGTCGTGCCCGGCCGCAGAGCGCTGATCGTCCGCCGCGACGCGGCCGGCCGCTCGCTGGAGCTGAGATGGACCGGCGCGAGCGTGAGAGCGAGCGTCCACGGCCGCGGCCTCCGCGCCGTCCGGATCGAGACGAAGACCGGCGCCCGCTGGCGCGCGCTGCCGAGATCGGGCCGCGCCCTGCTCCCGCTCACCGCCGCCCGCGTCCCGGTCCGCGCGATCGCGCGGGGCGCTGACGGCCGCCGCTGGGTCGCGACCGCGCAGCTGGCGCGCTGAAGCCGTTCAGCCGCGCTCCGGCAGGCCGGTGAGGCGAATGCCGGCGGTCGTCTTGTGGCGGATGTTGACGCCGATCAGGAGCGCGGTCAGCGACTCGGCGATGCGGGCCTGCTCGAGCCGGCCGCAGTCGACGGCGCGCAGGCCGCCGATCCGCTCGACCAGCGCGGCGACGGTCGCCTTCGCCGCGCCGTCGTCGCCGCAGACGAGCACGTCCTGGTCAAGCGGACGGGCGAGGTCGGCGAGCTTCGCGCCGGAGACGGTGTGGAGGGCGCTGACGAGCGCGATCTCGGCCGGCAGCAGGTCGCGCGCCTGCTCGGCGGCCGAGCCCTGCCAGACGCCGAGCATCCGCGTCGGCCGGCCGCCGACGGAGGCGGCCAGCGGGACCGTGCAGTCGACGACGACCGTCCCCGGCCGCAGCGCCGCTCTCAGCCCTCTCAGGGTCGCGGCCTGACTCGCGAACGGGACGCAGACGAAGACGACCTCCGCGGCGGCGACCGCGTCGGCGTTGACGTGCGCGCTGACGGCCGCGGCCGGCACGGCGGCGAGGACCGCCTCGGCGGCGGTCTGCGCCGCCTCCGGCTTGCGCGAGCCGATCGCGACGGGCAGGCCGGCGGCCGCGAGGCGGAGGGCGAGCCCGTGGCCCAGCTCGCCGGTCCCGCCGACGATCGCGACGGTGGGGTTGGTCATCCAGCTGCTCCTGTCTGGTGGGCGGACAAACATAACGACTGGTTGGTATGAAGTCACGGTATGCTCGCGTCATGCGCACCTTCAACGGAATCGACGACCTGCGCGCGAGCGCCGGCGAGGAGATCGGGCACAGCGGCTGGCACACGGTCACGCAGGAGCAGATCGACTCCTTCGCGCAGGTGACCGGCGACCACCAGTGGATCCATGTCGACCCGGCGCGGGCGGCCGGCTCGCCGTTCGGCGCGACGATCGCCCACGGGCTGCTGACGCTCAGCCTCGGCCCGCGCTTCCTCGACGAGCTGCTGGCCGTCGAGGGCGTCGCCTTCGGCGTCAACTACGGCTACGGCCGCGTCCGCTTTCCGGCGCCGGTCCCCGTCGGCTCGCGCATCCGCATGCGCGCGACGCTGGTCGCCGTCGAGGAGGTCGCGGGCGGCGTCCAGGCGACGATCGAGCAGCGCTTCGAGCGCGAGGGCGCCGACAAGCCGGTCTGTGTGGCCGAGTCGCTGGGCCGCTTCTACGCTGCCTGACGCGCTCCTCTTGACCCGTCGCCAACGCCCCGTTAGGGTGCCATACCGACTGGTCGGTTTTAGCGAGGAGAGAGATCGGTGCCCGTCAGCGAAGTCCACCACGTGGCGATGAGCGTCTCCGACCTGGAGCGCGCGGCGACGTTCTACGAACGGGCGCTCGGCTATCGCCGCACGCTCAGCGCTCGCGTCGGCGGGCCGGAGATGGCACGCTCGCTCGCCCTGCCGGACGACATCGCAGGAAGTATCCAATACCTGCAGGGTCCCTCGCAGATCGGCCAGCTGGAGCTGATCCAATGGGACGACGGGCCGGGCGCGCCGCCGCCGAGCGGCCACCTCCAGCTCGGCACCTTCCTGCTCAGCTTCCAGGTCCCGCGCGAGGAGCTGGAGGCGCTGCACGCGGCGGTCGAGGCCAACGGCGGCACGTGCATCGACCGGCCGGCACGGGTGCTGCTGGAGAACTACGGCCACATCCACGCCTTCGCCGCGCGCGACCCCGACGGCAACCTGCTGGAGTTCGTCTCGCTGCCGAGCCGCGCGGAGGTCAAGGCCTACCGCGAGCAGCAGGCGGCAGCGGCCGGCGCGCCGCAGGAGCAGGCCTGATGCCGACGGCCAACCTCGCCCGCCACCTGCGCCGCCAGACGATCCGGCGCGCCGCGCAGGAGGCGCTCGTCGACGGCGACCGGCGCTGGACCTACCGCCAGCTCGACGCGGCCGTCGACGATCACGCCCGCGCGCTCGCGCGCGCCGGCGTCGCGCCGGGCGACGTCGTCGGGATCGTCGCGCGCAACCACGCGACCTACGTGATCGAGATCTACGCGCTCGCGCGCATCGGCGCGATCATGCTGCCGCTCAACTGGCGCCTGCACGCGCGCGAGCTGGGCTGGATCGTGGAGCACTCCGGCCTCTCGACGCTGATCGTCGACGAGGAGTTCGAGGAGAAGGCGCGCGCGGTCCAGTCGCTCGGCGCGATGCGCACGACGATCACGCACGGCGCGACCGCGCCCGGCCACTGGCACGCGCTCGGCGCGCTGCTGGAGGCGACCGCCGGCGGCGATCCCGTCCCCGACGCCGAGACGGGCCTCGACGACGTGCAGCGGATCCTCTACACCTCGGGCACGACCTCGCACCCGAAGGGCGTGATCCACACCAACGGGAACGTCACGCACAACATCCTCGGCCAGCTGCTGGAGCTGGAGCTGACGCCGCAGGACCGCACGCTCGTGTCGGCGCCGCTGTTCCACGTCTCCGGCCTGGAGGCGCCCGGCCACACGATCCTCGCCGCCGGCGGCACGATGGTCCTGTCGCCGACCTACGCCGGCCGCGAGATCGTCGCGCTGGCCGCGCGCGAGCGGATCACCGGGATGGTGCTGGCGGCGCAGATCCTGCTCGACGTGCTCGCGATGCCCGACCTCGCCGACTTCGACCTGTCGGCGCTGCGGTTCGTGATCTTCGCCGGCGTCCCGCCGGTCGTCCGCCGCCGCTTCCAGGAGACGTTCCCGCACGTCCGCTCGATCGACACGTTCGGGATGACGGAGCTGACCAACGGCGCCTGCTACCTCGACGCCGCCCACTCGCGCAGCAAGCTCGGCTCGCAGGGGACGCCCTTCCCGCTGATGGACCTGCGCGTCGTCGGCCCGCACGGCGACGAGCTGCCGGCCGGCGAGGTCGGCGAGATCGTCGTGCGCGGCCCGAAGGTCTCGCCCGGCTACTGGCGCGACCCGGAGGCGACCGCGAGCGCCTGGCGCGACGGCTGGTTCCACTCCGGCGACATGGCCTCGATCGACGCCGACGGCTTCCTCTGGTTCGCCGACCGCAAGGGCGACATGATCAAGTCCGGCGGGGAGAACGTCGCCAGCGCCGAGATCGAGCGCGTGATCGCCGACCACCCGGACGTCGCCGAGGTCGCCGTCGTCGCCGTCCCCGACCCGAAGTGGGACGAGGTGCCGAAGGCGTTCGTGCTGCTGCGCGCGGGCGCGTCGCTGACGGAGGCCGAGCTGGTGCGCCACTGCGGCGCGCAGCTCGCCCGCTTCAAGCTGCCCAAGCACGTCGCGTTCGTCGACGGCCTGCCGCGCAACGACTCCGGCAAGGTGCTGAAGCGGCAGCTGCGCGCGGAGGCGGCCGCATGAGCGCGACCGCCGTGACCGACCCGCTGCTGGAGCACGTCGACGAGGTGCTGACGACGACCCGCGCCGTGCGCAGACGGCTCGACCTCGCGAGACCGGTCCCGAGAGCGGTGCTGGAGCGCTGCCTGGAGATCGCGCGGCAGGCGCCGATGGCCGAGAACCGCGAGATGGCCCGCTTCGTCGTGATCGAGGACGCCGACAAGCGCGCCGCGGTCGCGTCCGTCTACCGCCGCGCGATCGAGGAGTTCGTGCTGACGCCGCTGCGGATCTCGGCTGCCAGACGCGAGGCCGCCGGCAAACCGCCGCGCGAGCTGCCGGCGCCGCTGCAGCGCGCGATGGTCTCCGCGCAGCACCTCGTCGACCACTTCCACGAGGTGCCGGCGCAGGTGCTGGTCGGCTCCGTCGAGCGCGTCCCCGACTCCGGCCGCGGGCCGTTCGCGAGCATGTTCTACGGCTCGGTCTATCCGGCGCTGTGGTCGCTGCAGCTGGCGCTGCGCTCGCGCGGGCTCGGCTCGGCGCTGACCTGCATCCACCTCCACTATGAGCAGGAGGTCGCGCGGATCCTCGCGCTGCCGGACGCGTTCACGCAGGTCGCGCTGCTGCCGGTCGCCTACACGCAGGGGCTCGACTTCAAGGCCGCGCGCCGCGCGCCGGCCGCGACCGTCGTCGGCTGGGACGGCCCGTGGGAGACGCGATGAGCGCCCCGACGGCGAACCTCAGCCGCCTGCTGACGTGGGCCCGCCACCGCTACGCCGACCGCGACGCGCTCGTCTTCGAGCGGCGCCGCTGGACGTACGCCCAGCTCGACGACGACGTCAACGCGCTCGCCGCCGGCCTGCAGGCGCTCGGCGTCGGCCGCGGCACGCGGATCGCGGTGCTGGCGATGAACCTGCCCGAGTACCTGCTGCTCGGCCTCGCGCTGGCGAAGCTCGGCGCGGTGATGGTGCCGCTCAACTACCGCCTCCACGAGCAGGAGCTGGAGTGGCTGCTGGACCACGCCAGAGCCGACGGGCTGGCGAGCGAGAGCGCCTTCGCGCAGACGGCGGCCGCGCTCGCCGGGCGGCTGCCGGCGCTGCGGCTGAACGTCGCGCTGGAGGGCGACCTCGGCCCCGCCTGGCCGACCGTCGCGCAGCTGATCGCGCTGCACGCCGACGAGCGCGTCGCGGACGCGGCCGTCGGCGACGGCGACCTCCAGCGCGTCCTCTACACCTCCGGCACGACCAGCCGGCCGAAGGGCGCGCGGCTGACGCACGGCAACGTCAACGCGAACATGCACGCGCAGGTCGCCGAGCTGGCGCTGACGAAGGACGACCGGATCCTCAACTTCGCCCCGCTCTACCACGTCGGCGGGCTCGACATCCCGGGCTACACGACCTGGTGGGTCGGCGCGACGATGGTGCTGCTGCGGCGCTTCGACGCGCAGACGATCCTCAACACGATCGAGCGCGAGCGGATCACCGGCATGGCGATGGTCGCGACGATGCTGACGCTGATCCGGCGGCTGCCGCCCGACCAGCTGCGCGACACCCGCTCGGTCAGATGGCTGATCTTCAGCCAGGTGACGCCGGCGCTCTTCCACGAGACGGTCGAGACCTTCCCCAACGCGCGCCTGATCGAGGGCTACGGGATGACCGAGACCTGCAACGGCCTCACCTACCTCGACATGGACCACATGCTGACGAAGCAGGGCTCGGTCGGCACGCCGCTGCACGGCGTCGACGTGCGCGTCGTCGACGAGCAGGACCGCGAGCTGCCGGCCGGCGTCGCGGGCGAGATCGTCGTGCGCGGGCCGAAGGTCTGCGACGGCTACCTCGACGATCCCGAGGCGACCGCGCGCGCCTTCCGCGGCGGCTGGTTCCACACCGGCGACGTCGGCCGCTTCGACGAGGACGGCTACCTGTACGTGCTCGACCGGCTGAAGGACATGATCCGCAGCGGCGGCGAGAACGTCGCCTCGTCGGAGATCGAGGCGGTCGTCGACGCGGTCCCGGAGGTGATGGAGGCGGCGGTGATCGGCGTGCCCCACGAGCAGTGGGTCGAGGTGCCGGTCGCGTTCGTCGCCGGAGCCGACGGCCTCGACCCGGAGGCGGTCGTCGCGCACTGCCGCACGAGGCTGGGCGGCTTCAAGGTCCCGAAGGCCGTCTACGTGCTCGACGAGCTGCCCCGCAACCCGTCCGGCAAGGTGCTCAAGCGCGAGCTGCGCGAGCGCGTCGCCGAGCTGGTGCCGGCGTGGGCGGCGGACTGACGGCGGCGCGGCGGCGGCCGCCGCCTCAGCCTGCGCGCCGCTCCAGGTAGCGCTGCCAGCCCATCGCCTGCATCACGGCGAAGCGGCGGCCGGTGAGGCCGATCCGCTCCCACGGGCGGCCCCAGTCGAGCTGGGTCGTCAGCTCCCAGGCGCTCGCGCCGGGGCGGCGGGCGAGCACCTCGGCGGCGCGCGCGAGGCGGGCGTCCTGCTCGCCGAGCGTGCGGGCGACGACGGTCGCGACGTCGTCGAAGCGGTACTGGTGGCCGGGCAGCAGCAGGTCGATCGGCAGCGCGGCGATCCGCCGCAGCGAGTCGCGCAGCTGCGCGACGGGGTCGTCGTCCTCGTCGCTGACGAGGCCGACCTGCACCTCGCCCTCGGGCAGGATCACGTCGCCGCCGATCAGCAGCCGCCGCGCGCGGTCCAGCAGCGAGACGTGGCCGCGCGCGTGGCCGGGGGTCCACAGCACCTCCAGCTCCAGCCCGCCGAAGCGCAGCAGCTGGCCGTCGGCGAGGAAGTCGTCGACGAGCAGGTCGTCGCTGTGGGCGGCGAGCCGGCGCGAGGAGTCGACCATCTCGGCGAGCACGTCGGCGGGCAGCCGCGCCAGCCGCAGCTCGCGCTCGAGCTGGTCGAAGAACGTGCCGCGCAGCGGGCGCTGCAGCTGGAAGGCGTCGAGCGGGTGGATCGCGATCGGCGCGCCGCTGGCCTCGCGCACGCGCGCGGCGAGCCCGATGTGGTCGGGGTGGTTGTGCGTCAGCAGCAGGTGGGTGATGTCGCCGACGCCGAAGCCGGCGGCGGCGATCGCGGCCGTCAGCGTCTCCCAGCAGGCGTCGTCGGGATAGCCGGCGTCGACGAGCACGAGGCCGTCGTCATGGCGCAGCAGGTGGACGATCACCGACAGCACCGGGCTGCCGGTCAGCGGCAGCGGGACGGCCCAGACGCCGTCGCGCACCAGCTCGGCGGCGCCGACCTCGCGGTTGTGGAAGGCGGAGCGGTGGACGGTGGGGACGCTCATGGGTATATTCACAACATACCGAATGGTCGGAATCAAGTTGCGAGACTGATTCGCGGCCGTCCGGAGAGGACGGAGAGCGAGGATGGAGAGAGCAGCATGACCGAGAAGCGCATGGGCTTCTGGGCCTGGGCCGCGGCCGAGCCCGAGCGGCCCGCCGTCGTCGACGCCCACGGCAGCAGGCGCACCTACGGGGAGCTGGACGCCGAGGTCAACCGCCTCAGCCACGGCCTGCACGAGGTCGCCGGGCTGCGCGTCGGCGACACCGTCGCGTGCGTGATGAGCAACGGCATCCCGATGCTCTCGCTCTACCTCGCGGCGATGCAGAGCGGCCTCTACCTCGTCCCGGTCAACTACCACCTGACCCGCGAGGAGATCCGTCACATCGTCGAGGACTGCGAGGCGCAGGCGGTGCTCTGCTCCGCGCGCGTGACCGACGTCGTGCGCGCGGCCGTCGCCGACCCGGCGCGGCTGTTCGCCGAGGGCGGCGGCGACGGCGTGCGCGACCTGCGCGAGCTGCTCGACGGCCAGCCGCAGACCCGTCCGGCGCAGACCAGAGCCGGCTCGCTGATGCAGTACACGAGCGGCACGACCGGCCGGCCCAAGGGCGTCAAGCGGCCGCTCTCGGGCCAGGACGCCGACGCCGGCGCGCACGTCTACGAGTGGCTGTTCGACGCGCTCGGGATCGGCGCCGACTTCGAGCGCTGGTGCGTCACCTCGCCGATGTACCACACCGCCAACATCACGCCGGCCTCCGGTGCGCTGCACCTCGGCGGATCGGTCGTGCTGATGGAGGGCTGGACGCCGGAGCTGTTCCTGGAGACCGTGCAGCGCGAGCGCGTGACCGGCACGCATATGGTGCCGACGCAGTTCCACCGGCTGCTCGCGCTCGACCCCGCGACGCGCGCCGGCCACGACGTCAGCTCGCTGCGCTACGTGCTCCACGGCGCCGCGCCCTGCCCGCGCGCCGACAAGCAGGCGATGCTCGACTGGCTCGGCCCGATCGTCTTCGAGTACTACGGCTCGACCGAGGTCGGCTCGACCGTCGCGACGCCGCAGCAGTGGCTGGAGCGGCCCGGCACCGTCGGCCTGCCGCTGCCGATCAGCGAGCTGCGGATCCTCGACGAGGACGGCGCGGAGGTCCCCGCCGGCACGGAGGGGATCGTCTACATGCGCCAGGGCGAGGACCGGATGGAGTACCACCGCGACCCGCAGAAGACCGAGGGCGTGCGGCGCGGCCGGCTGCTGACCGTCGGCGACCGCGGCTACGTCGACGCGGACGGCTTCCTCTTCCTCACCGGCCGCGTCACCGACATGATCATCGTCGGCGGCGTCAACACCTACCCGGCCGAGATCGAGGCGACGCTGCTGGAGCACCCGGCGGTGCTCGACGCCGGCGTCGCGGGCGTGCCCGACGCCGACCTCGGCGAGGTGCCGGAGGCGTGGGTCCAGCCCGCGCCGGGCGCGCCGCCGGCCGCGCAGCTGCGCGCCGCGCTCGACGCCTTCTGCGGCGAGCGGCTGGCGCGCCACAAGCGCCCGCGCGCGATCCACCTGCGCGAGCAGCTCCCGCGCGACCCCAACGGAAAGCTCTACAAGCAGCGGCTGGTCGCCGAGCGCACGCTCGCCGCGCCGGCCTGAGACCGACCCATCCGGCAGGAGACCATGGACTTCAACGACACCCCCGAGGAGGCCGAGTTCCGCGCTCGCGCGGCCGCCTGGCTCGACGGCGCGATGGCCGACGTCCCGGAGCAGGAGGGCCTCGACCAGGACGCGCGCGAGACCTGGTCGCGGCTGTGGCAGCAGCGCCTCTCCGACGGCGGCTGGACCGGGCTGACGTGGCCCGTCGAGCACGGCGGGCAGGGCAAGGAGGTCGTCTTCGAGGCGATCTTCAACGAGGAGTGCGCCAAGCGCCGCACCCCGTACGCGCAGAACGGCGTCGCGCTGCTGCTGGCCGGGCCGACGATCATGGCCCACGGCACGCCGGCCCAGAAGGAGCGCTACCTCGGCAAGATCCTGCGCAGCGAGGAGTACTGGTGCCAGGGCTTCTCCGAGCCCGACGCCGGCTCCGACCTGGCCGCGCTGCGAACGGTCGCGAAGCAGACCGACGGCGGCTGGCTGATCTCCGGCGAGAAGGTCTGGACCTCCAATGCCCACAACGCGAGCAAGTGCATGCTGCTCGCGCGCACCGACCGCGACGCGCCCAAGCACAAGGGCATCACCTACTTCCTCGCAGACATGGAGCAGATCGACGTGCGCCCGCTGGTGATGACCAACGGCGACGCGGAGTTCAACCAGATGTACCTCGACGACGTCTTCGTCGCCGACGAGGACGTGCTCGGCGCCGTCGACGGCGGCTGGAAGGTGACGCTCACGACGCTCGCGTACGAGCGCGGCGGGCTGGCGCTGTCGCTGTGCGTGTGGGCGAGACAGGCGGTCGACGCCGTCTGCGAGGCGGCCGCCGCGCGCGGCCTGCTCGAGGACCCCGGCGTCGCCGACGTCGTCGGCCGGCTGGAGGCCGACGCGGAGGCGCTGCGGATCGGCTCGCTGCGCGCGATGTCGGAGGCGAGCCCCGGCCCCGAGACCTCCGTCGGCAAGCTGCTGTGGGCGAGAACGGTGCAGGACGCGACCCGCTTCGGGATGGAGCTGCTGGGCCCGGCCGCGACGCTCGTCGACGCGCCGCAGGCGATCTCGATGCTGCACCACTACCTGCGCTCGCGCGGCCACACGATCGAGGGCGGCACCGACGAGGTGCAGAAGTCGATCCTCGCCGAGCGCGTGCTCGCGCTCCCCCGTTCGCGCTGACCACCGAGACCGGAGAACCAGACGATGCGCGCCACCTTCACCCCTGAGCAGGTCGAGATCGACCGCACGCTCGCCGAGATGTCGGCGAGCGGGCTGCTCGACGCCCGCCGCTGTCTCGAGCACGGCTTCGCGTTCCCGTCGTTCGACGGCGCGCTGCTGGCCGGCTACGGCCAGCTCGGCCTGCCCGAGTCGGCCGGCGGCTTCGGCTCCAGCCTCGTCGACCTCGCGATCGCGGTCGAGGCGCTGGGCCGCACGCTCGCGCCGTCGCGGCTGCCGCTGCAGGCGGCGGCGATCCAGGTCGCCGCCGCGGCAGGGATCGACGTCGCCGACGCCGCCGAGGGCCGCGTCCGCTGGACGCTCGCCGCCGACGAGGCCGCCGCCGACGGGCCCGACGGCTGGAGCGCCGCGCTGGCCGGCGGCGCCGCCTCCGGCGCCAAGACGCTCGTCGCGCACGCCGGCGACGCCGACGCGATCGTCGCGGTGCTCGGCGACGAGGTCGCGCTGCTGGAGGCCGGCGGCCTGACCGCGCGCCGCTCGCTGGACCCCACGCGGCCCGTCTGGGACGTCGAGCTGGACGGGCGCGCCGTGCTCGCGAGCGGGCCGCTGCAGGACGGGCTGCTGCGCGCGACCGTCGTCGCCGCCGCAGACCTCTGCGGCGCCGGCCTCGGCGCGATCCGGCTCGGCGCCGACTACGCGCGCGAGCGCAAGCAGTTCGGCAAGCCGATCGGCTCCTTCCAGGGCGTCGCCTTCCAGCTCGTCGACGCGTTCGTCGCCGTCAAGGCGGCGTGGGACCTGACGCTGTTCGCCGCCTGGGCGGTCGAGCAGGGCGACGCGCGCGCCGCGGCAGCCGTCCACGGCGCGAAGGCGCGCGCCGGCGAGGCGGCGCTGTTCGCCTCCGAGCGCTGCACGCAGGTCCACGGCGGCATGGGCATCACGCGCGAGGCCGACCCGCACCTCTTCGGCCGCCGCGCGCTCGCCTCCGATCCGTGGCTCGGCAGCGGCCGCTGGCACCGCCGCACGCTCGGCCGTGCCCGCCTCGCGGCGGCCGTCGCCGAGCCGGCCGCCGCCTGACCGGCGCGCGGCCCGCGGCCTCGGGCGCGTCCGCGCGCCGGCGCCGCGGCCTCCACCGCGCTCGCGGGTCGACGTGCGAGCGCGCCGCTCCGGCCCCTCTCAGCCGAGGAAGCGCGCGACGGTCGCGGCGAACTGCGGCGCGGCGACGTGCTCGGCGAGCGTCGCGCGCTCGCGCGCGAGGCCGGCTGCGAGCGCGCCGTCGCCGTCACGGGCGGCGCGGGTGAGGGCGAGGATGCGGCCGCTCGTCGCCGCGTCCGGGACGCTCAGGCGCGCGACGAGCGCGTCGACCGCGGCGTCGAGCGCGTCGTCGTCGGCGACGGCGTTGACGATCCCGAGCCGGCAGGCCTCCTCGGCGGAGATCGCGCCGCCGCTCAGCAGCAGCTCGGCGGCGGCGCGCGCGCCGATCAGCCGCGGCAGCCGCGCGCTCGACCCCCAGCCGGGCACGATCCCGTGGCGCGCGTGCGCGTCGCCGAGCCGCGCCGAGCGGGCCGCGATCGCGAGGTCGGCCGCCAGCAGCAGCTCGAAGCCGCCCGCGAAGGCGGCGCCGTTGACCGCGGCGACGACCGGCTTCGCCGCGCGCGCGACCGCCTCGACCAGCGCGCCCCCGCGGTCGAGGTAGGCGAGCAGGGAGGAGGGCGCGGCGTCACCCGCGCTGGCCGCAGCGCCGGCGTCGCGCGCGCTGACGGCGGCGCGGTCGGCCGCGAGCAGCTCGGCGCCCGCGCGCATGTCGGCGCCGGCGCAGAAGGCGCTGCCGCTGCCGGTCAGGACGAGGACGCGCACGTCGTCGTCGTCGGCGCCGCGGTCGAGCCAGTCGAGCAGGCCGTCGATCACCTCGGGCCCGCAGGCGTTGCCGCGCTCGGGCCGCTCGATGCGGGCCCACAGGGCCGCTCCGCGGCGGAAGCTGATGACTGCGTCTCGCGTCATTTCATACCGATCGGTTTGACATCGCCGGGACTCCGACCTAACATACCGTCCAGTCGGAATCTACGGCTGAGCACGTACCGGAGCAAGGCACCCGGGAGGAACACGGTGAAGTTCGGAATCATGAATCTCTTCCCAGGAGGGGAAGGGGAGTCGGACCAGCGCGTCCTGCACGAGACGCTGGAGGAGATCGCGCTCGCCGACGAGCTCGGCTTCGACTCGGTCTGGCTGGCGGAGCATCACTTCTCGCGCTATGGCGTGCTCGGCAGCCCGATCAACTTCGGGATGGCGATCGCGGAGCGCACGCAGAACATCACGATCGGCACCGCCGTTCTCGTGCTTCCGTTCTACGACCCCGTCCGGCTCGCGGAGGACATCGCGACGCTCGACGTGCTGTCGGGCGGACGGGTGCAGATCGGCGTCGGCCGCGGCTACCAGCCGAAGGAGTTCGCCGGCTTCCGCATCCCGCTGGAGCAGTCGCGCCAGCGCTACCAGGAGGTGCTCGACGTCCTGCGGCTGGCGCTGACGGAGGAGAACTGGTCCTACGAGGGCGAGATCTTCAGATACGAGAACATGACGACCTACCCGCGGCCGCTGACCCCCGGCGGCCCGCTGATCCTCGAAGGCACCGTCTCGCCGGAGAACTTCAAGGACCGCGGCACGCGCGGCCAGCCGATCATCACCTCGCCGAACTTCACCCCGCTCGGCCTGATGAAGCGCAACTTCGACCTCTACCGCGAGTCGATGACCGCCAACGGCCACGAGATGGACGCGCACGACCTGCCGTACATGCAGCAGGTGTGGTGCGGCGACAGCCAGTCCGGCCTCAGATCGGCCGCGCAGGCGGCGCTGGAGTACTACCGCTCCGTCGGCAAGGTGATCCCGGGCTCGGAGGAGGCGATCGAGGCCGAGCGCGACTACTACGAGAAGGTCGCCGAGAACGTCCGCCTGCTGACGCTGGAGCAGACGCTCACGCACGGCGGCAACTTCGGCGACCCCGGCCGCGTGGCGGACACGATCCACCAGCTGCGCGAGCAGCTCGGGATCAACCACTACATCGGCTGGCTGCGGATCCCGACGATGGACCGCAGAGAGGCGCTGCGCTCGATGGAGCAGTTCGCGACCGAGGTGATCCCGCAGTTCAAGCAGACACCGGCGGGCTCCTCGGCGGTCGCCGGGGCGACGACGGCGTAGCCTGGGCGACACGATGCGCGTCTCCGTCTTCCTCAGCGCGCAGTTCCCGCCGCAGCAGTCGGCGCGCGAAGGCCTGGCGGCGGTCGTCGAGCAGGCCCAGCTCGCCGACCGCCTCGGCTTCGATGCCGTCTTCCTCGGTCACCACTTCCTCGCCCACTCGGCCTTCCTGCAGCCGCTGGAGCTGGCCGGCTACCTCGCGCACGCGACGGAGCGGGTGCGGATCGGCTTCGGGATCCTGCTCGCGCCGCTGTTCAACCCGGTCGCGCTCGCCGAGCAGCTGGCGACGCTCGACGTGCTCTCCGGCGGGCGCATGATCGTCGGCCTCGGCGCCGGCTATCGCAGACGCGAGACGGAGGCGTTCGGCGTCGAGTGGGGCGATCGGATCCGGCGGCTGCGCGAGTACGTGCCGCTGATGCGGGCGCTGTGGAACGGCGAGACGGTCGACGCCGAGGGCTCGTGGGGCAGCGTCAGAGGCGCGTCGCTGCCGCTCAGATGCGTGCAGCCGGGCGGGCCGCCGATCTGGATCGGCGCCTTCGCCGAGCCGGCGATCAGACGCGCCGCGAGACTCGACGCCAGCTGGCTGATCGGGCCCGAGGGCGACGACGAGGCGATCGCCGCGCGGCTGCGGCTCTACCGCGCGACGCTGGCCGAGCACGGCCACGCGCTGGAGCGCGCGTACCCGATGAGCCGCGAGGCGTGCGTCGCCGCGACGACGGAGGAGGCGCGCGCGCTGATCCGGCCCCATCTGGAGCAGCAGTACGCGGCCTACAAGTCGTGGGACACCGCCCAGCAGGTCGAGGTCGACTCCTATCTCGACGAGCACTGCGTCGTCGGCGACGCCGATCGCGTCGTCGCGCGGCTGCAGCGGCTGGAGCGCGAGCACGGCATCACCGACGTCGCGCTGCGGGTCCAGTTCATGGGCATGCCGCACGCGCAGGCGCTGGAGCAGATCCGGCGCTTCGGCGAGGACGTGATCCCGCGCGTGAGCGCCCCCGCGACGGCGGGCACCACTTCGACATTCTGACCGGTCGGTTCGTCATAATCGACCGGCTATGGCCCCGAGAACACAGAGTCCGAGAAGAAAGACGCGCGGCAGCTATGACCCCGAGCAGACGCGCCAGCTGCTGCTCGACAGCGCGCTGGCGCTGTTCGGCGATCAGGGCTTCCACGGCACCTCCGTGCAGGAGATCGTCGAGCGCGCGCAGGTGACGAAGGGCGCCTTCTACCACCACTTCGAGAGCAAGGAGGACGTGCTCTCGCTGATCCACGATCAGTTCCTCGCAGTGCAGCAGGAGGCGATCGACCGGATCCTCGGCGAGGTCGAGTCGCCGGTCGAGCAGCTGCGCGAGGTGATCCGCGAGTCGGTCCTGTCGGTCACCGACTACCGCCAGCACGTCGCCGTCTTCTTCCAGGAGCGCCGCTACCTGACCGGCGCGAGGGCGAGAGACGTCAAGCGCAAGCGCGACAAGCTCGACCGCGCGATGGACGAGATCGTCCTCGCCGGCATCGAGCAGGGCCTCTTCGACCCGCGCATAACCGCGCGCGTCGCCGTCTTCGGGATCGTCGGCATGTCGGCCTGGGTCCACCAGTGGTACCGCGCCGACGGCTCGATGTCGGCCGACCAGGTCGCCGACGACCTCGCCAGCCTCGCGCTCGACGGTCTCGTCGTCCGCGCGTAGGGCCGCGCGCGCCGTCGGCTTGACGGCGCGCAACCGTGGCGATAGATTCAGTACCGACTGGACGGTATGAAATGGGAGAGCGGAACGTGAACCTCGCCACCGACCTGGAGCGCCGCGCCGCGGAGGACCCCGAGCGGATCGGGCTCCACCACGACGACGGCCGTGCCTGGAGCTACGCGCAGATCGACGCGGAGGCGTCGGCCTGCGCACGGGCGCTGGCGGCCGCCGGCGTCGAGCGCGGGCAGCGGGTCGCGCTCTACCTCGCCAACGGCCCGCAGCTGGCGTTCGCGATCTTCGGCGCCTGGAAGCTCGGCGCCGTCCCGGTCACGATCAGCGGCCTCTACAACGGCTCCGAGCTGGCCGAGTCGATCGCCAAGACCGCGCCGGTGCTGCTGGTCGCCGACGACCACGACGGCGAGGCGCGCGACGCCGCGCTGGCCGCGGCCGACCTGCCGCTGCTGACCGCCGCCCAGCTGGCGGCGCCCGGCAACGCGCGCGCCCACCTGGCGGCCGCGCGCGTGCAGGGCGAGGAGGAGGCGGTGATCCTCTTCACCGGCGGGACGACCGGCCGGCCGAAGGCGGTCAGCGTCACCCACGGCGGCGTGCAGGAGTCGCTGGCGCGGCTGGCGCGCGCCTCCAAGGGCCGCCCCGGCCCCTACCCGCTCGCGCCCGCGACCGTCCCGCCCAACCTCGTCGCGCTGCCGCTGTTCCACTCCGGCGGCCAGCACACGCTGCTGTTCGCCTTCCACGTCGGCCGCGCCGCGGTGCTGTGGGAGCGCTTCCGCGTCGAGACGCTCGCCGCGCTGCTGCGGCAGCACCGCTTCGACTCGCTCTTCCTGCTGCCGACGATGCTCTACGACGTCGTGCACGCGCCGCAGCACCCCGACCTCTCCTCCGTGCGCTCGGTGCTGATCGCCGGGCAGGCGCTCAGCATCCACCTGCGGCGCCAGTTCGAGCAGGCGTTCGGGATCCCGATCGTGATGAACTACGGCTCGACCGAGACCGGCCACATCGCCGGCTGGACGGCCAGCGACATGAAGGCGGGCCTGTGGAAGGCCGGCTCGGCCGGCCGCCTCTACGAGGGCGTCGAGCTGGAGATCCGCGACGGCGACGGCGGCGCGCTGCCGCAGGGCGAGACCGGCGAGATCGTCGTCCGCTCGCAGATGACCAGAGGCTACGTCGACGACGCCGCCGCCTCCGGCGAACTGGTGCGCGACGGCTGGGTCCACTCCGGCGACATCGGCTACCTCGACGCCGACGGCGTCCTCTTCCTCGTCGGGCGCAAGCGCGACATGATCAAGTGCGGCGGCTTCCAGGTCTGGCCCGAGGAGATCGAGGAGGAGCTGCGCGCCCATCCGCTCGTGCGCGACGTGCGCGTCGTCGGCGTCCCCGACGAGCGGCTCGGCGAGATCCCGAAGGCGATCGTCGTGCGCGAGCCCGGCGCGGCTCCCGGCGACGATGACGACGCCGTCGCGGCGACGCTGCTGGCGCACGTGCGCGACCGCCTCGCCCACTTCAAGGCGCCGCGCCAATGGGCGTTCATGGACGAGCTGCCGCGCAGCGAGGCCGGCAAGGTCCGCCGCGACGCGCTCGCCGCGGCGGGCGCCCGCGAGGCGGAGGCGTAGGCGATGCGCTTCGGGATCATGGCCTCGCACCAGTGGCCGTTCGAGGACGACCTGCGCCGCCACGTGGCGGAGCTGACGGAGCTGGTCCAGCTGGCGGAGGAGCTGGGCTACGACTCGGCCTGGGTGATCAACCACTTCGTCTCCAACCTCGCGACGCCGCAGCCGATCTCGATGCTGGCGAAGCTGATCGAGCACACGGAGCGGATCACGGTCGGCACCGGCATCCTGCTGCTGCCGTTCTTCCACCCGGTCCACATCGCCGAGGAGTTCGCGACGCTCGACCAGCTGTCGGGCGGGCGCGTCGTGCTCGGCGTCGCCGCCGGCTACCGCGACCACGAGTTCGAGGCGTTCGGGATCCCCGTCGACGAGCGCTTCAGACGGCTCGACGAGGGGATCCGGATCGTGCGCGCGCTGTGGAGCGGCGAGCGCGTCTCCTTCGACGGCGAGATCTGGTCGTTCAGCGATCAGCGGATCGGCGTCCCGCCGCTGACCCCGGGCGGCCCGCCGATCTGGGTCGGCGCCGGCGCGAGACTGGCGGTGCGGCGCGCCGCCCGCCTCGGCGACGCCTGGTACGCGCCCGGCAACTCGCCCAGCAGAAGCTATCTGCAGAAGCACGTCGGGATCTACGACGAGGCGCTCGCCGAGTACGGCAGAACGCCGTCGGAGCGGCCGATCGGCGTCGAGCTGTACTGCGCGCCGACGACCGGGCAGGCGGTCGCCGAGGCGCTGCCGCACGCCCGCCGCGAGTACTACACCTACGCCGAGTACCCGGCGCTGAGATGGCAGCGCGAGCGCTTCGACGAGCTGGTCGCCAACACGCTGCTGCTCGGCTCGCCGCAGGACCTGATCGAGCGGATCCGCGGCTTCCGCGCGCTCGGCTTCGACCACCTGATCTTCCGGCCCTTCTGGCTCGGCATGCCGATGGAGCAGGCGCGCGCCTCGATCCGCCTGTTCGCCGAGGAGGTCATCCCCGTCCTGCGAGAGGAGTTCGCATGAGCGCGGTCGAGGCGGTCGACCACCGCCACCTGATGGGCCACTGGACGACCGGCGTCAGCCTCGTCACGACGCTCGCCGACGGCGAGCCGCACGGCTGCACGCTCAACGCGCTCAGCTCGCTGTCGCTGGAGCCGCCGTCGCTGATCGTCTGCCTCGGCCAGGAGACGCGCACGCTCGCGGCGATCCGCCGCAGCGGCCGCTTCGCCGTCAACGTGCTCGCGGCCGACCAGGCGCCGCTGTCGCGCCTCTTCGCCAACAGAGCGCTGACCACGGCCGAGCGCTTCGCCGCCGTCCCGCACGACCGCACGCACGGCGTGCCGGTGATCGACGGCTGCGTCGCGACGGCCGTCTGCGAGGTGCTGAGCGAACAGCCGATCCACGACCACGTCGTCGTGGTCGGGCGTGTGGCTCACGCCACCGTCGGCACGAGCGCGCGACCGCTCGTCTTCTTCAGAGGCGGCTTCATCTGAGCAGGAGCGCGTCGACGGCGCGGCGCACCGCCTCCTCCTCGGCGGCCTCCGGCGGCGCCGCGGCGAGCGTGCCGTAGAGCGCCTTCGTCTCGCGCACGGCGGCCGGCTGGTGGGCGGCGATCGCTGCCGCCAGCGCGGCCGTCTCGGCGGCCAGCGCGGCGTCGTCGACGAGGCGCGAGAAGAGCCCGGCCGCGAGCGCGTCGGCGGCGGAGACGGGCGCGCCGCTCAGCAGCCAGTCGAGCGCGACCTTGCGCGGCAGCGTCGCGAGCAGGTCGAGCATCACGATCCCGGGGACGACGCCGTGGGCGATCTCCGGCAGCGCGACGACGGCGCCGCGGGCGGCGAGGGCGAGGTCGCAGCGGGCGATCAGGCCGAGGCCGAAGCCCATCGCGCCGCCCTGGACGGCGGCGATCGTCGGCTGCGGCGCGGCGGCGAGGTCGGCGAGCAGGCGCCGGTTGGCCGCGAACGACGCCTCGACCGCGGCGCGGTCTCCGGTCGCGCGCATCGCGGCGATCTCGGCGAGGTCCCAGCCGGCGCAGAAGACGGGCCCCTCGGCGGCGAGCACGATCGCGCGGCAGGCATCGTCGGCAGTCGCCGCGCGCAGCGCCTCGTGCAGCGCGGCCGCGGTCGCGTCGTCGATCGCGTTGCGGCGCTCGGGGCGCGCGAGCGTGAGCGTCACGACGCCCTGGTGGAAGTCCGACTTGACAGTCATGGTGAGCCGGGAGTATAGATACCGACTAGACGGTATGTCCATCGGGATCGACCGCCGACCGAGGAGACGAGAGAGCGTGAAGAAGACCGAGGCCGAGCTGCTGTCCGCGCAGTGGGACACGGATCACATGGAGGTGGACGAGGCGACGATCGCCGGCTACGTCAAGTACGGCGTCGACCCCGAGCGCGCCGTCGCGACGATCACCTTCGACCGCCCGGACCGGCTCAACGCGATCCCCGTCGCCGCCTTCGAGCGCGTCGGCGACCTCGTCCGCGAGGCCGAGGCCGACGACCGCGTCAAGGTGATCGTCTTCAAGGGCGAGGGCGACCACTTCGGCACCGGCGCCGACGCCGCCGAGCTGGGCCACTACATCGGCTACAAGAGAGGGACCGACAAGGCCTCGCGCCGTCGCCCGGCGCAGCGCCAGCGGATCCTGCCGGACCGCAACGTCCTCTCCTCCGCCTTCACGCGCCCGATCGTCGAGTGCCTCAAGGCGACCGTCTGCCAGGTCCAGGGCTACTGCTACGGCGGCCACTTCCAGATCGCGCTGTCGGCCGACATCGTGATCGCGACGCCCGACGCGCGCTTCACGCATCCGGCCTTCCGCTACCTCGGCCCCGGTCCGCAGGACATGTACCACTGGATCGAGAAGCTCGGCCTGACGAAGATGAAGGACCTGATGCTGACGATGCGCCCGCTCGGCGCCCAGGAGGGCGAGGAGGCCGGGCTGGTGACGAAGGTCGTCGAGCCCGACGAGCTGCAGAGATGGGTCGACGACTACGTCGACGCGATCGCCGTGATGCCGCTCGACTCGCTGATGATGGGCAAGTCGATGATGCAGCTGCTGATGGAGGCGCGCGGCAAGGGCCTCGGCGCGATGACCGGCTGGGTCGGCCACGGCTGGGCGACCAACGTCGTCTTCGAGGACGACGACTGGAACTTCCTGCGCGAGCGGCGCGAGAAGGGCGTCGCGCAGGCGCTCGCCGATCGCGACAACATGGTCGCTCCCTTCTTCCGCCTCAGCAACGCGCGCAGCAAGGCGCACGCGAACGGAGCCCCCAACGGCAACGGCGACGGGAAGGGTTGAGATCATGCGCTTCGGGGTCCTGCTCGATCACCAGTACGCGAAGGGCGAGCCGCTCGCGCCGCGGATCGGCGAGCTGGTCGAGCAGACCCAGACGGCGCGCGACCTCGGCTTCGACTCGGTCTTCGGGATCCATCACTACCTCGGCAGCCTGCAGACGCTGCAGCCGCTGTCGCTGATGGCGCGCCTGATCGACCACAGCGGCACGATGCAGATCGGCACCGGCATCCTGATCCTGCCGCTCGGCCACCCGGTCCACTGGGCCGAGGAGATCGCCTCGATCGACCAGCTGTCGGGCGGGCGGTTCGTGCTCGGCATCGGCTCCGGCTACCGCGACGACGAGTTCCAGTCGTTCGGGCTCAGGAGATCGCAGCGGACGAGACGGATGGTCGAGTCGCTCAGCGTGATGGAGCAGCTGTGGAGCGGCGAGCGCGTCACCCACCACGGCGACCACTTCCAGCTCGAGCAGCAGGTCTGCTCGGTGCTGCCGGTCAACGGCACGGTGCCGGTCTGGATCGGCGCCAACTCGCCGGTGGGGATCGAGCGCGCCGCGCGCCTCGGCCACTCGTGGCTGGCGCCCGGCAACGTCAAGCGCAACTGGGCGGTCGGCAACCTGCAGACGCACAAGCAGGCGCTGACGGAGACCGGCCACGCGACGGAGGGGCGGACCTACCCGCTCCACCGCGACCTCTTCATCGCGGACTCGCGCGAGCAGGCGATGGCCTTCGCGGACACCTTCCCGAAGGCCGCCTACGGCGAGTACGTGCAGTACGGCATGGACTACTTCGAGACGCTCTGGGACGAGCTGAAGGAGAAGGCGCTCTTCTTCGGCACGGCCGACGACGTCGTCGCGAAGATCGAGGACTTCGCCGCCGCGGGCTTCAACCACTTCGTCTTCCGCGTCCAATGGCTCGGCTGCCCGCACGAGACCTCGATGGCGATCCTCGAGCGCTTCGCGCGCGAGGTGCTGCCGCGGGTGCGGGCGGACGTCGACGTGGAGGTGACGGTCGCATGAGCGAGCCGATCGGACGGGTCGGGCACGTGCTGCTGCCCGCGGCTGACGTGGGGCGCACGGTCGCCTTCCTGACGGAGACGCTCGGCCTGCCGCTGCGCTTCCAGGACGGCGACCGCTACGCCGCGATAGACGGCGGCTCGACGACGCTGGCGGTCGCCGCCGACGCCGAGCTGCCGGCGAGCGGGAAGGTCGCGGTCGGGATCAGGGTCGCGGATCTCGCGGCCGTCTCGGCGCGCCTGCGGAAGGCCGGGACGGCGCTGCTGGGCGATGTCGTGGAGACCGAGCACGAGCGTTCGCTCGGCTTTCAGGACCCGGCCGGCAACGTCTTCGTCGCATACGAGCCGAAAGGCTCCTGAAGGGCAGGACGGGCCGGTGGGAGCGCCCGGTCCGGTCGCAGGTCATTGACAGATACCGTCTGGTTGGTATGGTCGGGCCAGACGGCGTGTGGAGACGCCATCGAGTGGTGGGGCCCGGGTCGCGGGCTCACGGAGGAGAGAAGAGATGAAGGCTCACCCAGGAGCAGTGCTGTCGAGGTCCCGCAAGGCGCTCGCCATCGCCGCGGCCCTTGCCCTCAGCGTCGGCGTCGCCGCCTGCGGCTCGTCCGACGGCGACGGCGCCGGCAGCGGCGGCTCGTCCACCACGGCCGCCGCCGGCGGCGACGGCGCGACGGGCGGCGCCCCCAGCGGCAATCTGCGCGTCGTGCTCGCCGCGCCGCCGTCGGGCCTCGACCCGATCGTCAGCGCCCGCGACGGCCAGTACGTCTGGGGCACGATGCTCGAGCCGCTCGTCAGCGTCGACGACGCCGAGCAGCCGACCAGAGAGGGCCTCATCACCGACTGGTCGCGCCCCAACCCGACGACCTGGGAGCTGACCGTGCGCCCGGACGTCAGCTTCACCAACGGCGAGCCGTTCGACGCCGCTGCCGCCGCCTTCGCGATCAGAGAGAACGTCGAGAACCCCGCCGGCATCCTCAAGTCGTACTTCGCGAACGTCAGATCGGTCAGAGCCGACGGCGACAGAGTCGTCGTCACGACCAGAAGACCGCAGGTCAACCTCGTCGACCTGCTGACGACGGTCTTCGCGCTGCCGCCGAGATACTACGGCGAGCAGGGCAGCGAGGGCTTCACGAAGGCGCCGATCGGAACCGGCCCGTTCACCTGGACCAGAGAGCTGCCCGGCCGCAGCATCCAGGTCTCGGCCAACCCCGACTACTGGGGCGAGGAGCCCGGCGTCAGAGAGATCACCTTCACGTGGGCGACCGATGCGCAGCAGCGCCTCTCGCTGCTGCAGTCCGGCGCCGCCGACGTCTCCTTCGACCTGCCGCCGACGCAGGCCAAGTCGGCCGCCGACGCCGGCCTCGACGTCACCGAGATACCGACCGCGGTCAAGATCACCGGCTTCCTGCAGGCCGACAGAGCGCCGTTCGACGACGTCAACGTCCGCAGAGCCGCGCAGCTGGCTATCGACCGCGACGCGCTCGTCGAGTCGATCTTCCAGGGCAGAGCGACCGCGA
The DNA here is from genome assembly GCF_030646155.1 of Conexibacter sp. CPCC 205762. Lineage (GTDB taxonomy): Bacteria > Actinomycetota > Thermoleophilia > Solirubrobacterales > Solirubrobacteraceae > Conexibacter. The sequence continues at coordinate 45,709 of NZ_JAUTDN010000022.1, read as the reverse complement.
CCGGCGGCATGCTCAACATGCTGCCCGACCAGCAGCCGGCCGAGCAGGTCACGCCGAACGCCGACGAGGCGAAGGCGCTGCTGAGAGGGCAGAGCCCGAGCATCGAGCTGACCTACCCGACGAAGTACACGAACATCCAGGACGTCGCCGAGGCGACCGCCGGGATGCTGGAGGAGGCCGGCTTCAGAGTCAGACTGACCGCGGTCGACTACGGCACGCTCGTCGGCAGAGTCGTCAGACGCCAGATCGACGGCATGTACCTGCTCGGCGCCGTCCCCAACGTCGCGCACCCGGACTTCTTCGCGCACGGCTTCATGACCTCGACGTCGATCACGGCCAACTGCCCCGACAGAGAGCTCGACGTGCTGACCGAGAGAGCGCTCGTGCAGCCCGACGCGGAGGCCGCGCAGCCGATATACGACGAGCTGAACACGCGCGCGGTCGTCGAGGACGCCTGCTACGCGCCGCTCTACAACCAGACGTTCAACATCGGCTCCAAGGGCGTCAGAGGGCTGCAGTACAGCCCGCTCAACGTTCCGGACTTCGACAGAGTCACGCTCGGCTGACGATGGGCCGCGACGCCGACACCAGCGCGGCCGTGACGGCTGCGAGCCGCGAGCGGATCGTCGGCGTCAGCGACCTGACGGTCGTCCACCAGCGCCGCGGCGGCGGGCGCGGCGAGCGCTTCGCCGCCGTCGACGGCGTCTCGCTCCACCTCGACGCCGGCGAGGTCGTCAGCGTCGTCGGCGAGTCGGGCTCCGGCAAGACGACGCTGGCGATGGCGCTGACCGCCCTCGGCGCGCACACGTCGGGGATGGTCGAGCTGCTCGGCCACGACCTGGCGCGGCTGAGCCAGCGGCAGATCCGCGCGCTGCGCCCGGAGGTGCAGGTGATCTTCCAGGACCCGCACGGCTCGCTCGACCCGCGCCAGAGCGTCAAGGCCGGCTTCAAGGAGCTGCGCGGTCTGCAGCCGCAGCGGACGAGCTGGATCGACGACGCGGGCCTGCTCGCGCAGGTGCGGCTGTCGCCCGACCTGCTCGACCGCTATCCGCACCAGCTCTCGGGCGGGCAGGCGCAGCGCGTCTGCATCGCCCGCGCGCTGCTGATGCGGCCGCGCGTGCTCGTCGCCGACGAGCCGACCTCCGGCCTCGACGTCTCCGTCCAGGCGGAGGTGCTGCGGCTGCTGCTGGAGCTGCGCGAGAGCACCGGCGTCGCGATCCTCTTCATCAGCCACGACCTCTCGGTCGTGCGGCGGATCTCCGACCGCGTCTACGTGATGCGGCGCGGCAGAGTGATCGAGCAGGGCGCGACGCAGGCGGTGCTCGACGCGCCGCAGGAGCCCTACACCCGCCAGCTGATCGCGGCCGTCCCCGGCCGCACGCTGCGGACCGCGCAGGTGGCCGCATGAGCAGCTCGCTCGCCAGCTTCGGCGCCCGCAAGATCGGCGCGGCGCTCGTCACGCTGCTGCTCGCGCTGACGGCCGCGTTCGCGCTCGGGCACCTCTCCGGCGACCCCGTCTACAACATCCTCGGCCCGCTCGCGCAGCGCGAGCAGATCGACGCGATGCGCGCCGACCTCGGGCTCGACAAGCCGATCGCCGAGCAGTACGTCACCTACCTCGGCGACACCGTCCGCGGCGAGCTGGGCGACTCGCTGCAGTACTTCCGCTCCAACTCCGAGCTGATCTCCTCGCGCCTGCCGCAGTCGCTGCAACTGCTCGTCGCCGCGATCGTGCTGGCGATCCTGATCGGCGTACCGCTGGGGACGCTGGCGGCGGTGAAGGAGGGGACGTGGTGGGACCGCGCCGCCTCGACCGTCGCGCTGCTGGGCCAGTCGGTGCCGGTCTTCTGGCTCGGGCTGATGCTGATCCTGATCTTCGCGGTGCAGCTGAGATTGCTTCCGTCAGGCCAGTCGGGCGGGCTCGACCACCTGATCCTGCCGGCGATCACGCTGTCGCTGCTGCCGCTCGCGCACATCGCGCGGCTGACGCGCGCCTCGATGGCCGAGGTGCTCGCCGAGCCCTACATCGACGCGGCGCGGGCGCGCGGCCTGAGCACGCGGCGGATCGTCGGCCTGCACGCGCTGCGCAACGCGGCGCTGCCGGTGCTGACCGTCACCGCGCTGCAGACGGGCGTGCTGCTGTCGGGCGCGGTCGCGGTCGAGTACGTCTACTCGTGGCCGGGGCTCGGGACGCTCGCGCTGGAGGCGGTCCAGTTCCGCGACTACACGCTCGCGCAGGCGGTCGTGATCGTCGGCGCCGTCGCCTTCGTCGTGCTCAACCTGCTCGTCGACCTGCTCTACGTCGTCGTCGACCCGCGCCTGCGCTGAGAGAGGGCGAAACCGATGTCCGCCACCGAATCGACCGCGACCGAGCTGGCCGCCGTCACCCCGGCGATCGCGCCGTCGGCCGCGACGGCGCGTCGCATCCGCCGCTCGCGCGCGGTGCTGTGGCTGTCCCTGCCGCTCGCCTTCGTCGCGCTGGTCGTGATCGTCGTGCCGCTGCTGGGCGTGCTGCCCGACCCGCACAGACAGCACCTCGACCAGACGCTGCTGCCGCCGTTCTTCCTCGACGGCGGCTCCATGTCCCACCCGCTCGGCACCGACAAGCTCGGCCGCGACCTGCTGTCGCGGCTGGTCACCGGCGGCCGGCTGACGCTGCTGATCGGCCTCGTCGGCACGGTCGTCGCGATCGTTCCCGGCACCTTGATCGGCCTGCTCGCGGGCTACAAGCGCGGCTGGGTCGACACCGTCGTCTCGCGCTTCATCGAGGCGCAGCTGGCGCTCCCGTTCGTGCTGATCGCGCTCGCGATCATCGCCAACCGCGGCAGCTCGCTCGGCGTCCTGATCGTCGTGCTGGCGCTGACCGGCTGGGCGCCGTGCGCGCGCGTCGTGCGGGCCGAGACGATGGCGCTGCGCGAGCGGCAGTTCGTGCTCGGACTGCGCGCCGCGGGCGCCTCCAGCGCGCGGATCGTGCTGCGCCACGTGCTGCCGAACCTGACCGGCGTGATCGTCGTGCTGGCGACGCTGCAGGTCGGCACCGCGATCCTGGTCGAGTCGGCGCTCAGCTTCCTCAACCTCGGGATCCAGCCGCCCGACATCTCGTGGGGCCAGATCCTCGCCTCCGGCAGAGAGGTGCTGACGCAGGCGTGGTGGATCTCGACGTTCGCGGGTCTCGCGATCACCGTCGTCGTGCTGCTCGTCAACCTGCTCGGCGACGCGCTGCTGAGCCACTACGACCCGAAGAAGCGGAAGTTCTGATGACCGCCACCGCTGCTCCCCAGACGGCCGCGGCCGAGCCGGCGCTGCGGATCGACGACCTGCGCGTCGAGGCGCGCCTGGCCGACGACACGCTGCTGCTCGTCGACGGCCTCGACCTCGACCTGCGCCCCGGCGAGATCGTCGGCGTCGTCGGCGAGTCGGGCTCCGGCAAGACGACGCTCGTGCGGACGCTGATCGGCCTGCTCGACAAGAACGTGACGGTCACCGCCGGCGCGGTCGCGGTCGGCGGCGAGCAGGTGCTCGCGCCCGGCGTCGACCGCACCGAGGCCGTCCGCGGCGCCCGCATCGGGACCGTCTTCCAGGACGCCTCGCGCTCGCTCAACCCGGTCCTGAAGGTCCGCTCGCAGCTGCGCGAGGTGCTGAAGGCGCACAAGCCGCAGCTGTCGAAGGCCGAGGCCGCGGAGAAGATGCGGACGGTCCTGCGGCGGATGCAGATCGACGACCCGGAGCGGGTCCTCGGCTCCTACCCGCACCAGCTCTCCGGCGGCCAGCGCCAGCGCGTCGCGATCGCGCTGGCGGTCGTCAGCGAGCCGCAGATCGTGCTCGCCGACGAGTGCACGACGGCGCTCGACGTGACGACGCAGGCTGAGGTCGTCGCGCTCTTCCGCGACCTCGTCGCCGAGCTGGGCGTCGCGCTCGTGTTCGTCACCCACGACCTGCTGCTGGCGGCCGACCTCTGCGACCGGATCGTCGTGATGTACGGCGGGCAGGCGGCCGAGGTCGGCCCGACCCGGCGCGTGCTGCTCGCGCCCCGCCACCCCTACAGCGCCGGCCTGCTGGCGGCGGTCCCCAGCTGGAGCGCCGACGGGCCGATCCGCGGGATCGACGGCTCGGCGCCGCGCGTCACGACCGCCTTCAGCGGCTGCCGCTTCGCCGGCCGCTGCCCGCGCGCCGACGACGACTGCCGCAGCGCCCCGATTCCCTGGAGCGGCGCCGCCGGCACGCGCGACGGTTACCGCTGCATCCACCCGCTCGCCGCCGCGCCGGCGCCGGCTCCGGCCCAGGCCGCGAGCGGCTCCGCCGCCGACCGCTGAGACGCCCGACCGCCCGACCGGAGGACCTGCCTTGCCGTCTGACCCCTCGCCTCTCGGCGCGATCGGCGCCTACGCCGTCCACCTGCCCCGCCACGGCCTCGCGACGACCGCCTTCGGCGACGCCGGCAGACCCGGCCGGCAGGCGCGCACGGTCGCCGCCCCCGACGAGGACGCCGTCACGCTCGCGGTCGCCGCCGCGCTGCCGCTCGCCGACGAGATCGCCGGCGCCGCCTCGCTGCTGCTGGCGACGTCGCAGCCGCCGTACCTCGACAAGGGCTCGGCCGCGACCGTCCACGCCGCGCTGGAGCTGCCGGCGACCGTCGCCGCCGCCGACCTCGTCGGCCTGCGCGCGGGCGCGAGCGCGCTGGCGCTGGCGCTGCGCGGCGGCGGCGCGGTCGTCGCCGCCGACCTGCGCACCGCGGCTCCCGGCGTCCCCGACGAGCTGGCCCACGGCGACGCCGCGGTCGCCTTCGTCCCGGCTCGCGCGGGGCGGCCGGTCGTCGCGAGCGTGCTCGCCCACGTCGCCGCGACCGAGGAGCTGATGGAGCGCTGGCGGGCGCCCGGCGAGGCCCACCCGACCGTCTGGGACGAGCGCTTCTCGGCCGGCGTGCTCGGCGCCGCCGCGAGCGCCGCGGCGGTCGCGGCGCTGGAGCGGGCCGGCATCGAGCGGCCCGACCACGTCGTCGTCGCCTGCGCCAACCCGCGCGCCGCGGCGGCGGCGCGCAAGGCGCTCGGCGGCGACGGCGAGGACGCCGCGCTGGAGCGCCTCACCGGCACCAGCGGCGCCGCCCACCTCGGGCTGCTGCTCGCCGACGCGCTCGACCGCGCCGGCGCCGGCGAGACGATCCTCGCGCTGTCGGCCGCCGACGGCGCCGACGCCTTCGTCGTGCGGGCGGACGTTCCCGCCGGCGCCGGCCGGCGCGGGCCGTCCGCGCGCGAGCAGGCGCAGGCGCTCGCCTACGTCACCTACGACCGCTTCCTGCGCTGGCGCGGGCTGCTCGAGATCAGCGGCGCGAAGCGGCCCGACCCGGCGCCGCCGGCCGCGCCGCCGGCGCTGCGCACGCGCGACTGGAAGTTCGGCCTCGTCGCCGCGCGCTGCAGCGCCTGCGGCGCGGTCACGACGCCGCCCGGCCGCGCCTGCGCCGCCTGCGGCGCGATCGACGCGCATGAGCCGGTGTCGCTGCGCGACAAGCCGGCGCGGGTCGTCTCCTTCACCGTCGACCACCTGACGCCGACGCCCGCGCCGCCGCTGATCCTCGCGATCGTGGACGTCGAGGGCGGCGGCCGCCGCAGCGTCCAGGTGACCGACGCGCCGGCCGCGGGGATCAGGGTCGGCGACGTGCTGCTGCCGTCGTTCCGGCGGCTGTCGAGCACGGACGGGATCCACAACTACTTCTGGAAAGCACGGCCGGAGGCGGCGTGAGATGGCGAGCAGAGGACTGAGCGACCGCGTCGCGATCGTCGGGATGGGCTGCACCCCGTTCCGCGACCACTGGGACAGGTCGGCCGACGACCTGATCGTCGACGCCGTGCAGGAGTGCCTGGCGAGCGTGCCGGCGATCGCCAGAGCGGACGTCGACGCCTACTGGGTCGGCACGCAGGGCTCCGGCATGTCGGGGATGACGCTGTCGAAGCCGCTGCGGATGACCGGCAAGCCGGTGACGCGCGTCGAGAACTTCTGCGCGACCGGCTCGGAGGCGTTCCGCAACGCCTGCTTCGCGGTCGCCTCCGGCGCCTACGACGTCGTGATGGCGACCGGCGTCGAGAAGCTGAAGGACTCGTCGTTCTCGGGCCTGACCGCGACCTGGCCGCCGAGCGACGGCACCGACGTCGAGTGGACCGCGCCGGGCGCCTTCTCGCTGCTCGCGCCGGCCTACGCCGACCGCTACGGCGTCGGCGAGGAGCAGCTGCGCGAGACGCTCACGCACATCGCCTGGAAGAACCACCGCAACGGCGCGCTCAACGCGCGCGCGCAGTTCCGCAAGGAGGTTCCGAGAGCGGCGATCAGCGGCGCGATGAAGATCGCCGGGCCGCTCGGCGTGATGGACTGCTCCGGCGTCGCCGACGGCGCCGCCGCCGCGCTGATCGTGCGCGCCGAGGACGCGCACCTGTACACCGACAGACCGGTCTATCTGAAGGGGATGGGCTTCGTCTCCGGGGCCGGCGAGGGGACCGCCGCGGAGGGCTACGACTTCACGACCTTCCCCGAGGTCGTCGCCTCCGCGCAGGAGGCCTACCGCCAGGCCGGCGTGACCGACCCGCGCAGCGAGATCGCGCTGGCGGAGGTGCACGACTGCTTCACGCCGACCGAGCTGGTGCTGATGGAGGACCTCGGCTTCTCCGCGCGCGGCGAGGGCTGGAGAGACGTGCTCGACGGCGCCTTCGACCGCGACGGCGCCGTCGCCGTCAACCCCGACGGCGGGCTGAAGTCGTTCGGCCACCCGATCGGGGCGACCGGCCTGCGGATGCTGTTCGAGTGCTTCACGCAGCTGCGCGGCGAGGCCGGCGAGCGGCAGCTGCCGGAGGTGAGACTTGCGGTGGCGCAGAACCTCGGCGGGCAGCCAGGGGCGTGCGTCGCCTTCATGGCGATCGTCGGGACGGAGGAACCCGCATGAGCATCGACTTCAGAGACCGCGTCGTCCTCGTGACGGGCGCCGGCGGCGGGATCGGGCGGGCGCACGCGCTGCTGCTGGCCGAGCGCGGCGCGACGGTCGTCGTCAACGACGTCGGCCTGAGCGTCCACGGCGACGGCGCCGCCTCAGGCGCCGCGGAGGCGGTCGTGGCGGAGATCGAGGCGGCCGGCGGCCGCGCGCTGGCGTCGACCGAGTCGATCGCGACGCCCGCGGGCGGCGAGGCGATCGTCGCGGCTGCGGTCGCGGCCTTCGGCCGGCTCGACGTCGTCGTCCACAACGCCGGCATCCTGCGCGACAGATCGTTCGCGAAGCTGACGCCGGAGGACGTGCAGGCGGTGCTCGACGTCCATCTGAACGGCGCCTTCAACGTGCTCGTGCCGGCCTTCAAGGTGATGAAGGGCGCCGGCTACGGGCGGATCGTGCTGACGACCTCCTCCTCCGGCCTCTTCGGCACCTTCGGCCAGGCAAACTACGCGGCCGCGAAGGCCGGCCTGCTCGGCCTGATGAACGTGCTCGCGGTCGAGGGCGCGCGCTTCGGCATCACCGCCAACGCGATCTCGCCGACGGCGCTGACGCGGATGACGGCGGACCTGCTCGGCGACATCGCCGACCACTTCGACCCCGCGCACGTCGCGGCCGTCGTCGCGTACCTGGCGTCGGAGCGCTGCACGCTGACCCACCACGTGCTGACGGCCGGTGGCGGCCGCGTCGGGCGGATCTTCGTCGGCGTCACGCCGGGCGTCTACGTCGGCCCGGAGGTCGCGACGCCGGAGACGATCGAGGAGCGGCTCGACGCGATCCTCGACCTCGACGGCCACGTCGTGCCGGCTGACGGCCTCGGCGAGGTCGCGCTGATCCGCGCCGCGCTCGGCGTGGGGGCGGCGTGACGACGCTGGCGGGCTGCTCGGCGCTCGTGACCGGCGCCGCCTCTGGCCTCGGCGCGGCGGTCGCGCTGAATGGCTGCTCGACGCTCCGCGCGGCGCTCGGCGAGGTGGCGCCATGACCGCGCTGGCCGGCTGCTCCGTCCTCGTCACCGGCGCCGCCTCGGGCCTCGGCGCCGCGGTCGCGCGGCGGCTGCACGCGCGCGGCGCCGCGGTCGTGCTGGTCGACCTCGACGAGCAGCGCGGCGAGGCGCTGGCGGCGTCGCTGACCGGCCCCGCGGCCCGCTTCGTCGCCGCCGACGTCACCTCCGGCGAGGACGTGCAGGCGGCGGTCGCCGCGGCGACCGAGCTGGCGCCGCTGCGCGCGGCGGTCAACTGCGCCGGGATCGTGATCGGCCAGAAGCTCGTCGGCCGCAACGGCCCGCACGACCTCGACGCCTTCGCGCGCGTGATCGCGGTCAACCTCGTCGGCAGCTTCAACGTGCTGCGTCTCGCCGCCACCGCGATGGCCGCCAACGAGCCGGGCGAGGACGGCGAGCGCGGCGTGGTCGTCAGCACCGCCTCGATCGCCGCGTTCGACGGCCAGATCGGCCAGATCGCCTACGCCGCCTCGAAGGCCGGCGTCGCCGGCATGACCCTCCCCGCCGCCCGCGACCTCGCCGCAATCGGCGTCCGCGTCTGCGCGGTCGCCCCCGGCACCTTCGAGACCCCGATGCTCGCCGGTCTTCCGCAGGCGACCCGCGACGAGCTCGGCCGCGCCGTCCCCTTCCCCTCCCGCCTCGGCCGCCCCGACGAGTTCGCCGCGCTCGTCGAGCACGTCGTCGACAACCCGATGCTCAACGGCGAGACGATCCGCCTCGACGGCGCCCTGCGGATGCCGCCGCGGTAGCCGGCAGCGGGACCGCGCCGCGACGAACCCCGCGCGCCCGCGACGCGCCTCGCGACGCCTCCCCCGGCGTGCGCGACGCCCCCCGCGTGTGCGCCCGCGACGCCCCGGCGCCCGCGCCCACGACCGCCCCCGCGCGTGCGCGGCGCCCGCGCTATCTCGCGTCGCGCTGCTCGCCGGCGAGGATCGCGGCGATTCTCGCGGGCGGTCTGCGGCAGCCGCACGCCTCCGCATGCTCGCGATGCCACGCCACCCGCTGCTCGAACGTCGCGCGCTCCGGCATCGGATGCGCCGCATGCCACTCACGGTTCATGCCGACCATCATCCCTGCCCGGGTGGTCGTCGTCGCGCGTGGCGACCAGGACGCTGCCGGCGATGCCGATCAGCAGCACCGCGGCGCCGACGCTGACGGCGCCGGTCTTCTGCCAGTAGACGTCGCGCAGCTCGATCAGCAGGGCGATCTCGTCGACGATCAGCGCGAGGCCGACGCCGAGCGCGAGCCCCATCCATCTGCGCGTGCGCGGATCCCGGTCGACGAGCCCGAAGACCGCCACGACGGTCAGCAGCAGGATCCCCCACACGTAGTGGTGGAGATGAACGCCGCCGGCGCTGACGTCGCCGAGCCCCGCGACTCTGATGTGGATCAGCCAGGTCAGCAGCCGCAGAAACGCAAAGGTGCCGGTGAACCCCCACCACGCGAGCACGAGCCCGTGGCGGGTCGGGTCGATGTCACCCAGCCGCCGCACCCGCCGCCGCGGCCTGCGCGGCACCTCGGCCCGCTGATCGTCACCGTCGTTCACCTGTGGAGAGTCGTGCCCGGCCCGCCGTCCGTCCAAGCGCTCCGTCGGCGCACGGCGATGCCGAGCAGCCCGCCCGAGCGCCACATCAGCCCAAAGAACCCCCGCTTTGAGGCGGGGCTTTCAAGAGATGGCGACTCCCAGACTCGAATCCGGCATAGAGGAGGTATGCAGACGCTTTTGTGCGTCGCTCGATCGGCTGTAACTGGATCCCGACAGCCAAAACGCCAAGGGGCACCTAGGCATCGAGAGACTCTTCTCACAAACGATGACTATCGAGGCGCCAGTAGGGCGGTTCCGAACTCAGGATGCTCCGAGCAGCTCCTGCACCAGCGCCCACGTCGCCTCCGAGACGAGTTGCGGGTCGCCGACGTTCTGCTCTGTGCGTCCGGCCATCATCGGGATGATCGCCGTCGGATCGGTGGCGAGGTCGCGGAGCCACCGGAGGGCGTCGCTGGTGACGGCGGCGCTGGTGCGGTCGGAGCGGAGGCGGTTGAGGCCGTCGGCGATCTCGTCGGTGTCGACGGCGCGCAGGAGGCGGTAGAGGTCGTGGGCGTCTTTGTCGAGCAGGCGGCCGGGGTCGCGGTCGTGGCGCTCGCCGATCTTGTGGACCTTGGCGACGACGAGCGCGGCGGGCGATGCGACGTTGGCGTCGATGCGGCGGTCGTCGGCGGGATCGAGTGCGGCGATCGTGTGGGTGCGGTGGTCGACGGCGGCGGCTTCGAGGCCGGGGACGGTGCGGGCGGCGCGCTTGGAGTGCGGCGGGATGCGGGCGCCGCGCCGGCCGCCGCCTCTGTGCAGGGCGGCGGGCACGAGCAGCTCGACGGGGATCCCGTCAGGTGAGAGCCATGCGCCGGGCTGGCTCTCGGTGATGTCCTGGAGGAAGCCGGCCGCGCGCATCGCGTCATCGAGCGTCGGCGCGTCGTGGAGGTCGGCGGGGATGACGGCGAGGTCGCTGTCCTTGGTCTGTGTCGCGATCGGGACGTCTGCTTCGCCGGTGTAGAGGTAGACGGCTTGGGCGCCGACGAGCACGAGTGCGTCACGCTGGGCTTCGAGCGCCTGCAGTGCGTCGAGCAGCGTCCGCCGTGCGGCGATCGTCGTCGCGGTGTAGGTCATCTCGCGCGCCAGTCGCGTTCGTTGGCGCGCATCCAGTCGAGCAGCGCGCGGCCCTCCTCGGGGTTGCGGCCGGGGCCGTTGAGCAGGTCGGCGACGGTCTGCGACGGGGCGGTGTAGGCGACGCCCTCCTGGCGCTGAGCGCGGACGAGGGGGAGGTCGTCGCGCGGTTCGATCAGGAGGACGTTCGCGCGTGTCTGGGCGGGGGTCAGTCTGAGCGCGCGCTGGAGTCTGTCGGCGTCGGGGCTGTAGACGATCGCGGTCGTCGGCTCGGCGTAGGGGAGCTGCCAGCGGGCGGCGAGCGAGCCGCCGACGGCGTAGGGCTGGCGGACCTCGGACAGCGCGCGCTCTACTGCATCGAGGCCGCGTGGCGCGAGCAGCCGGATTACGCGACGGCCGCGGGTGAGGTCGTAGTCGGCGGCCCAGCGCTCCAGCAGCTCGTCCCACTTGGCGGCTTGGACTGTGCCGCGTCTGTCGCGCTCGATCAGCCCTTCGCGGTCGAGCAGGTCGACCGCGCGCGCGGTTGAGCCCAGCGAAGTGCCGGCGGCGGCCGCCAGCTCACGCATCCGCCACGGTGCCGGCAGGTCGACCAGCGCGCGCACGACGCGCGCCGCGGGCAGGCCCTGCAGGCCGCCGAGCGGACTCTCCGGCGTGCGCCACGGGTCGCGGTCGGCGCCCGCGGCGCGAAGCGCGACGGCCGGCTCGTCGATGCTGACGTCCACGTTGCCGGTCGCGTCCACATAGGACAGCCCCTCAGCGCGCAGCGCCTCCCGCGCGCGCGGCGACAGGTAGCGGGCCGCGACCAGGCCGTTGGAGACTTCGATCTCGCGCAGTTGCCGCGCGACCGAGGGAACGTCGCGCGCCTCTATGCGCTGCTTGGCCTCGACCGCGAGATCGGCCGAGCGTCCGTCGGGGGCGGTCAAACGCAGCGTTGCATCCACATCACGCCGGCGAGCTGCTCTGACCGCGACCTTCCAAGAGGCGGGCAGCAGCGCGCGGACCGCGTCTGCCGCGACGGTCGGGAGCTGGCGGTCGGTGGGAGTGACGAGGGCTGTTTGTTCCATCTCGCTAAGCGTTCCGTTGTGTCCGGAACAAGCCGTGCCGTGGAACAAGTGTAGCGCGCGGGGCAAAGTTCTGTTCCGGATATACGCGTGTTCCGGTCGATGCGGAACAACATTCTCGTCGGAACAGGCATGTACTTCTCGTCGTACGATCTTGGCGTTGAGCAGCAATCCCGTATGAGCAAAAGTGCAATAGCTGGGCCGATCGCCCGTGAGGCGGTGGTGGACGGCGCCGCGGATGAAAGTCGCGCGCGATCAGGTCAGGCGGTCCTGCTGGTCGACGAGGTCTGCAGCTCGAACTCCCTGCGGATCCGCAGCCTCGCCATCAGCCCGTGACTCGGTGGGCGCGCGGTTCATCCATGGAGATGTTCACTCGAACGCGCCAGCGAGCGTCGTATCCGCCGGCCCTGCCGCCCACCGGATCAAGCGGAGTGGCTGCGCGGCTCGCTCCGAGCAGCGACTCGAATGGGTGGGCGGCGTCGGCGCCGGCGAGCTGGGTGACGAGGAAGCCGAGACGGCGGGCGGTTGCGGCGTTGCGGTAGCGCTCGGCGGCTGTGGCGAGTCTGGCGGGAAATCTCGGCCAGCGCGCGAGGGCGAGGTCGAGCGCCTCCACTGACTGGGAGAAGGTCACGCCCCAGCGTGGGTGCAAGAGGCTGTCGAGGATCGCTCGCTCGGGCGTGGCGACCTGCACGCCGTTGCGCGGGGCGCCCCAGATGCGGGCTCTGTCCGTCACGACGTAGCGGACGTGGTCGCCGCGCCAGTCGAAGTTGCGGCGGAGGTTGGCGACCAGCACGACCGCGGTGCGGAAGTGCTGATCGCTGAGGTCGTGCGCGGCGAGCGCACGGCCCGCGGTGATGAGGCACGGCGCGGGCGTGACGGCGTCGATCAGCGCGAACAGGTCGACACGCAGGACGCCGGTCTCGTCGCGCATCACGTACGTGCCGCGCCGGACGCGTTCGAGCTGGACGATCTGTGCGAGGCGGCGCAGTGCCGCGAAGCTCGCCTCGCGGCTGCCGGTCAGCGGGTCTATCGCCTCAAGGTCGTCCTCCACGACGACCGGCCAGCGTCCGGCGAGAGTCGACTGCCGCGCGAGCTGGACCGACATGGTGCGGAGTCCCTCGGCTGAACGCACATTTCTCAGCACGTAATATCGAACGATATCAAATATCGTATGCACAAAAGTGCAGACCGGCCCAAAGGAAAACCCCGCTCAAAGGCGGGGCTTTCAAGAGATGGCGACTCCCAGACTCGAACTGGGACACGACGATTTTCAGTCGTGGCGTCCAAGGCTTGAACTGAGACTTGCGAGGCCCGCGATCCTACGCGATTAGCAGGCGAGAAAGTGGTTGCTAGCGAGCCTTTTGATGTCGGCGCCACCTCGAGGGGCGAGCGCCGATCACGGATCTCTGTGGGATTTATGCGGTCTTCGTCGGGCGTTTGGTCACGCGATCGTTAGGCGTGACCAAACTCAACCGGCCCAGCTGTCGCCGAGGCGAGCGGACGAGGTTTGGGTTTGTCACCCGGATCGACGCTGCGATCGGATGCCGGGCTCCTTGTGCCTGCTCTCGCCGGCCTCCGGCGCGTCCCCCGCAAGGCAGGTGTCGACGTCATTTGGCCGCATGTCGGCTGCTCCGACGCTCCCGATCGCGTTGTCGGAGCAGAGCGTTAGCGACGTCGAGCACGCCAGCAGAAGCTGGTGGTCGGTTGGTGTCATCGGACGCAGCATGGGGTTCAGCCCTGCCTGCAGAGGCGCCCTTCCACGCAGAGGTTCGTCCTCCTGGCGGTCACGAGAGCCCCGTGATGCGGATGCCGGTGTGGGTTCTGTTGCGGATGTTGAGACCGATCAGCAGCGGGGTGAGCGACTCGGTGATCCGGCTCGTCTCGAGTCTCCCGGCGTCGATCGCGCGCAGGCCGGACACACGCCCGAGGAGCTCGATCACCACCGCCTTCTGCTCTCTGACGTCGCCGCAGACGAGCGTGTCCTGGTCGACGTCACGATCGAGCTGCTCGAGGTCGACGGCGCTGATCGTGTGGAGGCCCGAGACGACGCCGACGTGAGCGGGGAGGAGCGCGCGGGCCTGCTGCGCGGCGGAGCCGTGCCAGACGCCGAGCAGATGGGTTGGGCGGCCGCCGACCGCCGGGGCGAGCGGCACGGTCGCGTCGAGCACCACCTGCCCCTCGCGAAGCGCCGGCGCGACCGCTCTGAGTGTCGCCGCGTGGCTCGCGAACGGAACGGTCAGCGCGACGATCGTGCCGGGGCCGGCGGCCGCCTCCTCGTTGCGGGCGCCGTCGAAGCGGCCGTGCGGGACCGCCGCGGCGGCGCGTTCGGCCGCCGCTCTCGCTCTCGTCTCGTCGCGGGAACCGATCGTCACCTGGACGCCCGCGCTGCCGAGCCGCAGCGCCAGCCCGTAGCCGAGCGCGCCGGTGCCTCCGAGGATCGTCACGTGCGCTTCCATCTGGTTCCTTTCGTGGTGGGTGGGCCGCCTGGGCGGTAGCCGAGTCGTTCTGACAGCTCCGTGGTCGCCGACGTCACGAGCCGCGCGAAGCGCGGCACCTCCTCGTCGGGCATGCGGACGTCCGGGGTGGTGATCGCGACAGCGGCGACGACCGCTCCTGTGTGGTCGCGAACGGGGGCGGCGACGGTTCGCGACCCCGGCGTGACCTCGCCCACGCTGAAGGCGTAGCCGCTCGCGCGCGTCTCCGCCAGCCGTGCGCGCAGCGCGGCGGGATCGACCGGCGTGTGCTCGGTGTAGCGCTCCAGTCTTCTCGCCAGCGCCTGCTCGATCACGGCGTCGGGCTGGAAGGCGAGCAGCGCGCGGCCGCCGGCGCCCGCGTGCAGTTGGACGGCGTCGTCGACCTCGACGGAGAAGCGCAGCGGATGGCTGCCGTCGACGATGTCGACGTAGACCGCGCTCGCGCCGCGCAGCGCGACGAGCGTGACCGAGTCGCCGGTCGTGGCGGCCAGCTTCTCCATGTGCTCGCGCGCCAGCGGCGCCAGTCTGTTGCGCCGCTCCGCCTGTCGGCCGAGGCGGATCAGCTCGGATCCGAGGCCGTAGACGCCTGGCTCGACGCGCTCCAGCAGCCCGCCGTGGGTGAGCGTGTGCAGGAGTCGGTGCACGGCGCTTCTGTGCAGGCCGGTCTCGCGGGCGAGGTCGGAGACGCTCCACTCCGGGCTCGTCGCGAAGGCGCGCAGCACGGCGGTCGCGTTCGACACCGATCTCAAGACCGGCGTCTCTCTATCTGAGACAGAGGATCTCATAACGAGACATGTTGGCAACATCGGTCGTGGCGCGCAACGGCGTCGCCGAAACGAACGGAAGGGATGGAGATGGAAGAGGCACGATCCGGCGCCGCACGCGTCGGGGTGCCGGTCGAACGAGCTTCCGGCGAGCGCCGAGTCGCGCTCGTGCCCGACTCGGTCAAGCGGCTCACGGGGCTCGGCGCCCAGGTCGTGGTCGAGCCGGGAGCGGGGGCGAGAGCTCGTTTCTCCGACCAGCGCTACAAAGAGGCGGGCGCCACGCTCGGCGATCCGTGGGAGTGCGACGTCGTCGTCAAGGTCGCGTCGCTCGCTGCCGAGGAGCGCGATCGCCTCGGTCCCGGTCAGATCGTCGCCGGATTCCTCGCGCCCGCCGACGAAGCAGCCGGGATGAGGCAGCTGGCCGACGCCGGTGTCACGGCATACGCGATGGAGGCGATCCCGCGGACGACCCGTGCGCAGGCGATGGACGCGCTGTCGTCGCAGTCGAACCTCGCCGGCTACAAGGCGGCGCTGCTCGCCGCCGAGCAGCTCGCGCGCGTCGTGCCGATGCTGACGACCGCCGCCGGCACCGTTCCGCCCGCGAGCGTGCTCGTGCTCGGCGCGGGTGTCGCCGGGCTGCAGGCGCTCGCGACGGCACGCCGGCTGGGGGCCCGCACGAGCGCCTTCGACGTCCGTCCGGAGGTCGCCGAGCAGGTCGAGTCGCTTGGCGCGACATGGCTCGATCTCGGCGTGCGCTCCGAGCAGCAGGGCGGCTACGCCCGCGCTCTCGACGATGCCGACGAGGCGCGCCAGCGCGACGCGCTGGCTGCCGCGATCGCGCGCTTCGACGCGGTCATCACGACGGCGTTGATCCCAGGCCGGCCGGCGCCGTTGCTCGTGACGCGTGCCGCCGTCGAGGGGATGCAGCCGGGCTCGGTCGTCGTCGATCTTGCCGCCGAGCGCGGCGGCAACTGCGAGCTGAGCCGTCTCGGCGAGGTCGTCGATCACGGCGGCGTCGCGGTCGTGGCGCCGGTGAACCTCGCGGCGTCGGTCCCGATGCACGCGTCGCAGCTGTATGCGCGCAACGTCGAGGCGCTGCTCGGCCTCGTGCTCGACGACGCGGGCGCGCTGCGGGACGATCTCACCGACGAGATCCTGCTCGCTGCGTGCGTGACCGCCGACCTGGAGCTGGCCCGATGATCGCGCTGGCGACCGCAGCGTCGGCCGGGGGCGGGAGCCCGCTGCTGACCAACCTGGCGATCCTGGTCCTGGCGGGATTCGTCGGCTATGCCGTCATCTCGAAGGTTCCCAACACGCTGCACACGCCGCTGATGTCGGGGACGAACGCAATCCACGGCATCGTCGTGCTGGGCGGGCTCGTGCTGCTCGTCGAGGGCGTCGCCTCCTCGACGCTCGATGAGGTGCTGCTCGTGATCGCCGTCGCGTTCGGGACGCTCAACGTCGTCGGCGGCTTCCTGGTCACCGACCGCATGCTCGAGATGTTCAAGGGCAGAGCGAGAGAGGAGAAGCGATGACGCCCGTGTCCGCGTCGGTGCTCGAGAGCGGCGACCTGCAGGCGGTCCTCTACATCGCCGGCTTCGCCCTGTTCGTCCTCGGCCTGATGGGCCTGACTGGGCCGCGCACCGCGGTCCGCGGCAATCGCATCGCGGCGGTCGGGATGGGCGCCTCGGTGCTCGCCGCGCTGCTCGTGCCCGATCCACGACATCTCGGCCTCGTCGTCCTCGGCGTCGCGCTCGGCACGGCCGCGGGCGTCCCGGCGGCGCGCCGCGTCGCGATGACCGCGATGCCGCAGCTGGTCGCGCTGTTCAACGGCGTCGGCGGCGGCGCCGTCGCGCTGATCGCCTGGGTCGAGTTCCGCACCACGAGCGGCTTCGACGGCGTCGCGACCTACGTCGCGATCTTCAGCGTCTTCTCCGCCGCCGTCGGCAGCGTCTCGTTCTGGGGCTCGAACGTCGCGTTCGGCAAGCTGCAGGGGCTCGTGAGCGGCGGGAGCCAGTCGCTCGGGCGGCTGCAGACGCCTGTCAACGCGCTCGTCGGCCTGGCGGCCACCGGGTGCGCGGTTGCGGTCGTCGCGGGCGAGGGCGGGGAGGCCGCGATCGTCGGCCTGCTGGTCGCTTCGGGCCTGCTCGGCGTTCTGCTCGTGTTGCCGATCGGCGGGGCCGACATGCCCGTCGTGATCAGCCTCCTGAACGCCTTCACCGGGCTCGCGGCGGCGGCTGCCGGCGTCGCGCTCGACATCAGCGCGCTGATCGTCGCCGGCATGCTCGTCGGAGCGTCGGGCACGCTGCTGACGCAGCAGATGGCGGCGGCGATGAACCGCCCGATCCGGGCGATCGTCGCCGGCGGCTTTGGCGGCACGACGGTCGCCGGCGTGGAGCGCGACGGCCCGGCCGCGCCCGTCCGCCCGACGTCGGCGGCCGACGTCGCGATCCAGATGGCGTACGCGCAACGGGTCGTGGTCGTGCCCGGTTACGGTATGGCGGTCAGCCAGGCGCAGCACGCCGTGCGTGAGATGGCGACGATGCTGGAGGGGCGCGGCGTCGACGTCGCCTACGCGGTCCACCCGGTCGCCGGGCGGATGCCAGGCCACATGAACGTGCTGCTCGCCGAGGCTGACGTGCCGTACGAGCACCTGCAGGAGCTCGAAGCGGCCAACCGCGAGTTCCCGCGCACCGACGTGGCGCTCGTGATCGGGGCCAACGACGTCGTCAACCCGGACGCGCGCACGCGCCCCGACAGCCCGATCTACGGGATGCCGATCCTCGACGTCGAGGCGAGCGGCTCGATCGTCGTGCTGAAGCGGTCGATGAGTTCCGGCTATGCCGGCGTCGACAACCCGCTCTTCACCAACGCGAAGACCTCGATGCTGTTCGGCGACGCGAAGCGATCGGTCGCCGAGATCGTCGAGGAGCTCAAGACGGTCTGACGTGATCGCCGTACACGCACTTCAGTCCTACTGAAGTGCGTGTACAATTCTACTGCTCTACGACGCGGTATGGTCCGCGTTGGTGGTGAAGGAGGAATGGAATGGCCAAGCCGGTCGTCCGCGCGTATCAGAAGGACTTCGACGCGCTCCCGTGGGCGCAGCTCGCCGAGGTCTCCGGAGCCGCTGAGCGGGTCATCGCACTCGATGACGAGCTCGGCTCCGCGACGCGGTTCCTGAAGCTCGAGGCCGGCGCGACGCTGCCGGCGGAGACGCTCGACCGCTGGGAGGAGACGTACGTGCTCGAAGGCGCGTTCGAGCGCGGCGGCGTCACGTATCGCACCGGCTCGTACATCTGCCAGAGACCGGGCGAGGAGCGCGCCGCCACCAGCTCCTCCGACGGGGCGCTGCTGTTCCAGCTGCGCGATTTCAATGACGTCCTCGACAAGGAGTCAGTCGCCTGGACCGCGGAGGCGCTCGAGGCGCTGCCGTGGGAGCGGATCCCGTACCGCGACGACGACTTCCAGCAGAAGGTGCTCTCGAAGGGGCCCTCCGGCTCGCTGACCGCGCTCGGCCGCATCGAGCCCGGCGCGCGCACGACCGAGCCCGACCTGCACGACTTCGACGAGGAGGTCCTGATCTTCGACGGGGCCTGCAGTTCTCATCGTGGCGTCTACGGCCCCGGCACCTACACGTGCATGCCGGCCGGCGCGGAGGACGGGCCGTTCGTCTTCGATTCGCGGCTGACCTGCCTGGAGATCAAGAACTACTCATGAGCGGCTGGGACCCGTACATCACCGAGCGGGACAAGAGACTGTTCCCGCTCACCGGCTACGGCGAGCGCGGCGGCTTCGGGGAGCGGCCGGTGCTGCTCGTGATCGACGTCTCCTACGCCTTCACGGGCGACGGGCCCGAGCCGATCTTCGAGTCGATCAAGAGATGGCACAACAGCGCCGGCGAGGAGGCGTGGAGAGCGATCACGCAGATCCAGCGCCTGATCGCGGCCTCGCGCGAGCGGCGGCTGCCGATCTTCTACACGACCGGTCCGCAGGATCCGATCGCGGGCGACTTCGGCATGGGCCGCTGGAAGGACAAGTGCGGGCGCGAGGCCGAGGACCTGGAGCCGGCGCGGGCCAACCAGATCGTGCGCGAGATCGAGCCGGGGCCGGCCGATGTCGTCATCGAGAAGGGCAAGTCGAGCGCCTTCTTCGGGACGCTGCTGCCGTCCTACCTGGCCGACCTCGGCGCCGACTCGATCATCACCTGTGGTGTCGCGACGAGCGGCTGCGTGCGCGCGAGCGTCAACGACGGCTTCTCGTACAACTACAGAATGATCGTCGTCGAGGAGGGCACCTTCGATCGCGCGGAGGCGTCGCACTGGGTGAACCTCTTCGACATGCACATGAAGTACGCCGACGTGCTCGGCATCGACGAGGTGCTCGAGTACATCGGCACGCTGCCCGACGACCTGTTCGTCGATCGCATGCCGATCCTGAAGGGAACGGCCGGCGGCGCGCCGCCGGCGCGCTGATCGCCGGGCTGCGGGACGGCGTGCCGTCCCGCAGCCGCCGTCTCAGGCGGCGCCGTTGGCGATCATCACGTGCTTGACGTCGGTGTAGTCGTCGAGCGCGTAGGCACGGTGTGTAGCGGATCCTCCCTACCGGGTTGGGTTTGCAGTCTGTTTGACATTGGTGGCAGGGGAGTTTCAAACCTATTGAAAGATAACGAGGTGTCTCCGGCGTATGCACGTGCGGGCAGTGCTCCGTTTGCATACGAGCTGCACGGGCATTGAACTTTTCCGTCTGCTGCCCTGGTAGGGTGTGCCTCAAATGGGGGCTGAGCAACAGACACCGGCGCCATCGGCGGGTGGCGCGTCTGACGACGAACTCGACGGGGTGCGTCTCGGTCGCCAGCTGCGGACGATCCGGACCGACGGCAGATTGACGTTGCAGGAGCTGGCCAGACGCGCCGGCGTCTCGCAGAGCCTCATCTCACAGGTGGAGCGCGGCATCGCCAGTCCATCGATCACGACGCTCCGGCGTCTCGCTGCCGCGCTCGACGTCCCGATCGCCGCGCTGTTCGTCGAGCATGACCAGGCGGAGGGCAGCGCCGAGGAGCTCGACGGCAAGCGGATCATCGTCCGCAGCGGCGAGCGCAAGGGCTTGCGGGTCCACCGCTCGCGCGTCGAGTACGAGCTCCTGACGCCCGACCTCAACCGCGAAATCGAGTTCCTGTGGATCGAGTACGCTCCCCGCTCGCGCACCCATCCAGCGCCGATGTCGCATCCCGGCGAGGAGAACGCCGTCTGCATCGAGGGGTCGGTCGTCGTCACGATCGAGGGGCGCGAGTACGTGCTCGGGCCCGGTGACAGCATCTCCTTCGACAGCGGCAGGTCGCATCAGGTCGAGAACCGGTCCGATGAGCGTGCCGTGCTGATCTCGGCGATCACGCCGCCGTCGTTCTGACGCCCCCGCGGCGTCGGCCCGCTGACCGCTAGCGGTCAGCGGATTCAGTATCACTGTCGCACTGTTACAGTGAGACTGTGGAGATGGTCTCATCGCAGGCGCAGGCGCCGACGCCTGCGGCGTCGCACGGCGGTCCGCCGTGGCGGCCGTCGCGCTCGGTCGGCATCGCGTTCGCGCTCGTTGACGTCCTCTTCGTCGGCACCTCGTTCATTGCGTTCGACGCGGTCGGCGACTATCCGACCGCGACTGGCCAGGCGATGCGCTATGCGCTCGCGGCGATCGTCCTCTTCCTCGCGCTGCCGGTCGGAGCGCGACGGTGGCCGGCGCGCCGCGACACCGTCGCGATCTTCGTCCTCTCCGCCGCGGGGGTGGTCGGCTCCAACGTGCTGATGATCGCTGCGGTCCGCGAGGTCGGACCGGCGCCGGTCGGGATGATCGCGGGCTGCCTGCCGGTGGTGCTGGCGCTGTTGGCGCCGCTCAGCGAGCGGCGCCGCCCGTCGCGACGGAGCCTCGCCGCGGCGCTGCTCGTCTCGGCCGGGGTGGCGGTCGTCTCAGGTGGTGGCGCGCTGTCGCTTCTCGGCGCCGGCGCAGCGATCGCGGCGGTTCTCCTGCAGGCCGGCTTCATGGTCGCGATCGGGGACGTGCTCGGCCGTCTCGGCGCGCACCGGGTCGCCGCCTGGACCTGTCTCGCCGCTGCGTTCGTCTCCGGCTGCGCCGCGCTGCTGTTCGATCCGGCCTTCGGTGCTCCGACGCGCGGCGAGGCTGCGGCCATCGCCTACCTCGGGCTGTTTGTGACGGCGGCGGCGTTCCTCTGCTGGAGCTTCGCCGTGCTCGCGCTTGGCGCGGAGCGGATGGGGCTGTTCGTCGGCGGCGTGCCGATGCTGGCGCTGGCAAGTGGCGTGGCGCTCGGCGACGGCCCGCTGACCGTCAGCGCGACGGTCGGCTGTGCGGCAATCGTCGCGGGCGTCGTCTGGGGGCTTGGCGGCGGGGAGCGGAAGGCGCGAGCGCGATCATGATCGCTATTGCAATCTCATTGAAGTTACTCTACACTTCTATTTAAGAGAGGCCGTGGCGTCGTGGTCATGGCGTGAAAGGAGCTGCATGGCCGAGATTGTGGGAGTGATGCCCCCGTGCGTCACCATCTTCGACGAGAACGGGGCGGTCGACGAGGCGCGCACCAAGGAGCACGTCGACTGGCTCCTCGACGCCGGCGTGCACGCGCTGCTGGCGCTGGGCACGTGCGGCGAGTTCTTCTCGTTCGAGACCGCTGAGCGGGAGCGCCTGGCGGCGAAGTACGTCGAGTGGGTCGACGGGCGCGTGCCGCTCTACATCGGCGTCATGGACACTTCGACCGAGATCGCGGTGCGGCTCGCGAAGTCCGCCGAGGCGGCCGGCGCGAACGCCGTCATGAGCGTCGCGCCGTATTACTCGAGCCCGCCGCGGCGCGAGGTGATGCAGTACTTCCGCGACATCGCGGAGGCGGTCGAGATCCCGTTCGTCGTCTACAACAACCCGCCTGCCTCGGGTGTCTCGCTCGAGACCGCCGACCTCGCGGAGCTGGCCAACGACGGCACCGCGAAGATCGTCAAGGAGTCGCACGGCGATCCGGCCCGCATCCACGACCTGAAGCTGACCGTGCCGGACTCGGTGCCGGTCCTCTACGGCGAGGACTACGGCGCCTTCGAGGCGATCTGCGGCGGCGCCGATGGCTGGGTCGCGGGCGTCAGCAACTTCATGCCGCACGAGGCGGTCAAGCTCTGGAACCTCGCGCAGGCCGGCGAGCTCGAGGCCGCGCGCGAGCAGTGGTACCGGATCCTGCCGCTCGTGAACATGACGTCGATCAAGCCGATGTTCGGGCGCCCGGACGAGCGCCCCGACTTCATCCAGATCTTCAAGGCCGGTCTCGATCGGATCGGGCGCACAGGCGGTCCCTGCCGTCGACCGCTGCTCCCGCTGCCGCAGGAGGACGTCCACTACCTGCACAGACTGATGGACGAGATCGGGCTGACCCCCGTGGCAGCCTGAGGTCCGGCATCCCAATGAAGGAGAGCACTCACCGATGATCGACATCAGAGGCGCATTCGACTGCCACGTCCACACCGCGCCGTCGCTGTTCGAGCGGCCGTGGACGGCCTTCGAGACGGCCGAGGCCGCGCTCAGACAGGGGATGAAAGGCTTCGTCCTCAAGCATCACTTCCAGCCGTCGGTCGCCCAGGCGAGCGACGTGCAGAAGGCGTTTCCGGAGCTGACGGTCGTCGGCGGCGTCGTGCTGAACCGCTACACCGGCGGCCTCAACCCGTTCGCGGTCGAGTCGGCGATCAAGATGGGCGGTCGCATCGTCTGGTTCCCGACGGTCGACTCCAAGAACCACTTCGACTACTTCGGCACGGCGAGCAGCTACGACGTGACCGACGCCGGCGACGGCGGCCCGCAGCTGATCGGCGGCAACGAGGGCTTCGAGCGCCTCACGCGCGGCCCGGGTGTCGGCGCGCTCGGCGACGACGGCGAGCTGCTGCCCGAGGCGAGAGAGGTCATCGACATCTGCATCCGCCACGACGTCGTGATCGGAACGGCCCACCTCGGTCGCGAGGAGACGCTCGCCGCCTTCCGCTACGCCGTCTCCAGAAGAGCGAGACGGATGCTGCTCGGCCACGCGCTGTGGAAGCCGCTCAACCTCTCGCTCGAGGACCTGCTCGAGATCGCCGACATGGGCGTGACGATCGAGTTCGCGGCGTCGATCTCGCTGCCGATCCCCTGTCACGCCTCGCCGGCCGAGGTCGTCGAGACGATCAGAGCGATCGGCCCGGAGCGCTGCATCCTCTCCTCCGACGCCGGCGCGGCGGTCTTCCCGCTGGTGCCGGAGGCGCTGCGCAGCTACACGCAGTGCCTCGTCGACACCGGCCTCGCTGAGGACGACGCCCACACCATGCTCGCCGTCAACCCGGTGAAGCTGGTGCTCGAGGGCGCGCCGCCGCGGGGGACCTTCGGTTGACGCCAGCGATCCGCACCGTGCACTGGGGGACCGGGGCGATGGGCAGCCATGCGCTGCGCGTCGCCGCGCGAACCCCGGGGCTCGCGGTCGCCGGCGTCGTGTCGCAGCGGTCGGCTGAGCGGGCCGCCGCTGCGCTTGCGCGCGAGGCACCGGGCGCAGTCGACTCCGCTGTCGCGGGCGATGACCTTGCTGAGGTCGTCGCCCGCGCCGGCGGGGCCGATGTGGTCCTGCTCGCGACGCACGGGCATCTCGTCGACCTCGAGGCGCCGCTCGCCGCGGCTTTCGAACTCGGGCTGCGGGTCGTCTGCATCGGCGAGGACGCGATCTACCCGCAGGCGGTCGACGCCGAGCTGGCAGCGCGCCTGGAGACGCTCGCCAAGCGGCGCGCGGTGGCGATGGTCGGCACGGGCGCCAACCCGGGCTATGTCATGGACTACCTGCCGATGGTCCTGACCGCCGTGACGACGGGATGGAGCAGCATCCGCGTTCGGCGCGCGAGCAGCCTCGCGCCGTTCGGCGAGACGGTGCTGCGCAGCATGGGCGTCGGGCTCACGCCCGAGCAGTTCGCGGCCGCCGCCGAGCGCGGCGAGATCGACGGCCACGTCGGCTACGACGCGTCGGTCGCCTTCCTCGCTGCCGGGCTTGGCGTGTCGCTGGAGATCGTCGACAACGTCTGCGAGCCGATCGTGCGCGACCGGCCGACCGAGCTCGACGGCCACTCCTATCCGGGCGGCGTCGTCGTCGGCGTCGAGCAGCGCTGCCGCGCGGTCGCCGCGACGGGGCAGAGTGTGATCCTCGAGCACCCGCAGCGGCTCGGCCGGCTCGACGGCGAGGAGCCACTCCACGACCTGATTGAGCTCGACGGCGGCGATCTGCTGCGTGCGCGGATCAGTCCCGCGCTCGACGGCGGCGTCGCGACCGTCGCACTGATGATCAACCTGATCCCGGCGCTGATGAGAGCCGAGCCGGGCATCCACACCATCGCCAGTCTGCCGCTCACGCCGTTCGACGCGCCCGAGGCGCGGGGACGGGTCGCAGCGGCCAACATCTGAGAGGTGACGCTCGTGCCTGCTGTGAGAACTCGTCGTCCGACGAGGGCGGTCGCAACGACCCGGGTCGTCTGCGCCGGCGATGCCGAGACCGGCCGCGCGATCGCTGCGTCCGCGGCGCGGCACCCGGGGCTGGAGATGGTCGCCGCCGTCTCGGCGCAGGACGCGAGCACGGTCGCGGCGGCGGTCGCCGAGGCGCAGGCCGACGTGGCGCTGCTCGCGCCCGCCTCGCCCGAGGTGGCGTCGGCGCTCGTCGAGGCGGTCGTCGCGACAGGGGCCTCCGCCGTCGTGCTGCTGCCGAGCCCGGGCTGGGGCGAGACCGAGTTGGCCCGTCACCGGGCCGCCGCCGTCGCCGCGGGCAGTGCGCTGCTGCTGATCGAGGGCGAGGACGCGCTCGTGCGCGACGTGCTGCCGGCCGTGCTGGCGCTGGCATGCGTCTCGGTCGACCGGGTCGACGTCCACGTGCCCGCGTCGAGCGGCTCGCTCGACGACGGACCGGGCCCGCTGCTCAGCAGCCTGCTGCGCGGCGATACGGCCGGGGTGCGCTTCCTGCCATCGGAGGGGGAGACGCCGTGCGCGCGCATCTCCATCGTCGGCGACGGGAACATCGAGTTCGTGATGGAGGGCGAGGCGATCCGCGACGGCGGGCGCGCCGGGTTGGTGATCAACGCGATCCCCGCGCTGCTGGAGGCCAGGCCAGGCCTCCACCGGCTGGTGGAGCTGCCGCTTCCGCACGCGTGGGCGATACATGCAGGAGGTGCTGAATGAGCTTCGATGTCGGAGTCCAGGTCTTCCCCGGGCTGCCGCGCGACGCGGTGGCCGAGGCGGTCGCCTACGAGCGGCTGGGGATCTCGTCGGTGTGGATCGCCGACCACTTCCACGGCGCCGGTCGTGACACGAGCTGGATCGTCCCCGAGGTCTTCACGACGCTGGGCGCGGTCGCGGCGTCGACCGAGACGCTGCGGTTCGGCACCTGCGTCGTCTCGACGACGAAGCGCGACCCGGCCGTGCTCGCGCACGGCGCGCTGACCCTCTCCTCCCTCTCCGGCGGCCGCTTCGACCTCGGTCTCGGGACCGGCTTCGGGCCGGACCTGCACGCCTTCGGCATCCCGACCAGAGCTGCCGTCTCGCGGTTGGAGGAGTCGCTGGAGGTCATGCGCGGGCTGTTCGCGTCGAGTCCCGACCGCCCCTTCGACCACGAGGGCGGGCGCTGGCAGCTGCACGGCGCCTTCCTCAACCTGCCCGACGCGGCGCCGCCGGCGGTCTCGCTGGCCGCGATCGGCCCGCGCATGCTCGAGCTCACCGCGAGACACGCGGACGGCTGGCTCCCGTTCGGGCTGACGCCGCGGCTCTACGCGTCCTTCCTCGAGCGGATTCGGCCCCGTGCGCCCGGCTTCCAGCCGCGCTTGTGGGTGCCGACCTTCGTGGAAGAGCCCGGCGAGGACCGTTCCGCGGAGGCCGAGGCGAGCGGCCGGCTCTATCTGTCGATGGCGCCGCAGGTGCTGGAGCAGGCGCTCGGCGAGGAAGCGGCCGGTGCCGCCGGCAGCTCGCTGGCGTGGTCGCCCGAGCGGGGCAGGGAGATCGCCGCGTCGATCCCGCGCGAGCTCGCGCTCGCCGTCGCCGTGCACGGGTCGCCGGCACGCTGCGTCGAGCAGCTGCGCGCGTTCGAGGCCGCCGGCTGCGCCGGCGTGGTGCTGCGGATCACCGACCCGGCCCGCCGCCGGCGCGACGTCGAGCGGCTGGCCGCCGAGCTGGCGGCGGCCGGCTGAGGCCCCGATGACTGCGATGGAAGGGAGCAGGATGAGCGTCGACCCGGCGCGCCTCGACGGACGGACGGCGATCGTCTGCGGAGCTTCGACGGGCATCGGCCTCGGCATCGCCGAGGCGCTGCGCGAGGCCGGGGCGGAGGTCGTCATGTTCGCCTACGACGGCGAGGAGCTGCGGCGCGAGGCCGAGCGGATCGGCGGCCTCGCGGTCGTCGGCGACTTCACCGACGAGGGCGATCTCAGATCGCTGGTCGAGACGACCCTGAGCAGGTTCGGAAAGATTGACATCCTCGTCCACAACGGCGCGGGGGCGCCGGACGCGACCGCGACGGCGACCTCGGCCGAGCTGCTGCGCCTCGGCCTCGAGCGGATGCTGCTCCCGACGGTCGCGCTGACGCAGCTGGCGCTGCCGCATCTGAAGCTCAGCCCCGCGGGTCGCGTGATCGCGATCACCTCGACCTCGGTGCGCGAGCCGATCCCGGGGATGGCGACCTCGAACGCGTTCCGGCCCGCCGCTGCGGGCTGGCTGAAGATGCTGAGCACCGAGGTGGGCGGGCTCGGCATCACCGTCAACTCCGTTGGCCCTGGGCGGATCGCGACGCGCACGCTGCTGTCGTTCTACGAGGGCCGCTCGCGCGAGCAGGACCTCGCGGAGATCCCGCTGCGTCGCTTCGGCACCTCGCGGGAAGTCGGCGAGGTGGTCCGCTTCCTCGCCTCAGATGCCGGCGCGTACGTCAACGGCGCGCACATCCCGGTCGACGGCGGCTTGAGCCGCGAGATCAGTTAGGAGGGTCTGGATGGCAGAACAAGACATCTTGCTCGCGCCGCGGGCGCACACGGCCTCGGAGGTCGCGGTCGGCGAGTCGCTGCGCATCACTGTCGTCGACGGGCAGCAGGTGCCCGACATCGTGCTGTGGGCGCGCGACGACGCACAGGACCGGCTCTCGCCGAGCGCCTCGCAGCTGCTCAACGAGAGCTTCCTGATGGTTCCGGGCTGCGTGCTGCACTCGCAGCGCACGACCGCGCTCGCCGCGATCGACGCCTGCACCGCCGGCGCTGGAGTGATCGTCGGCGGCTCCTGCAGCGCGCCGCTCAACTACGCGCGCTTCGGCATCCCCGACACGCCGAACTGCCGCACCAACCTGCTCGCCGCGGGTGCGCCGTACGGCGCCGAGGAGGCGGACGTGCAGCACATCTACTGCCCGTTCATGACGATCCGGCGCGACGCCGACGGGAGCTATGTGATCGACCTGCCCGAGGCCGAGTCCGGCGACTACGTCGAGCTGCGCGCCCTGACCGACCTCGTCGTGCTGACCTCCAACTGCCCGCAGGAGCGCACGCCGACCAACGCGTTCAATCCCTCCCGCCTGCACGTGTGGGTGGGGCCATCGGAGGCAGATCGGCCGACGGTCGGCTCGATCCTGGAGGAGGCCGCCCGTGCCTGAGGTCAAGCTGGCGGCGGGGACGATGGCGGTCGCCGCGCTCTCTCCCGGCGACACGCTGAGCGTGCGCGCGCTCGTCGCGGGGCAGGTCGCCGAGCTCGTCGCCCACGCCGCAGCCGACCCGCGGGAGCGGCTCTCCACGCTGCTCACCGGGCTGGCTGAGGGCGCCTACACGCTGCGCGAGGGAATGACGCTGTGGAGCCAGGAGTACAGCCCACTGCTGCGTGTGGAGGAGCTGAGCAACGAGCAGCACGACCTCGCGCTGGAGGCCTGCACCCCGTGGATCGCCAGAGCGCTCGGGAACGAGCCGGTCGGCACGTGCTGCTGGTCGAGCTTCCGCGCGTGGCTGGAGCAGGAGGGGCTGCCGGAGAAGTGGGTCCCGTACCCGGTCGGGATCTTCAAGCAGGCCGAGGAGCGCGACGGCAGGTACGGCCTCGCGCCCGGCTCGAGCGCGGCGGGCGACTTCGTCCGCTTCAGCGCGGCGAGCCCGTGCACGGTGCTCGTCTCGGCATGTGCGCTCACCACCGGTGGAGAGCCGGGCGTCCCCGCGATCGAGGTGACTTGGAATGACTGACAGGAGAGTTGAGTTGAGCGATCTTGGTCTTGACGAGGTCCGCGTGATCGTGCTGCCGCCGCCGCAGACGGCGGCGGTCAACCGCCTGCTGCGCGAGGAGCGCGGTTGGCGCCTGCTCGAGGTCAAGGTGGCGGACGGCGCGGGCGGGGCGCTGCAGGTCGTCTACGTGCTCGGGCACACGACCGGCGGGGAGTGAATCCGCCGTGGACCTGGGACTCGACGGACGGGTGGCGCTGATCGGCGGCGGCAGCGAGGGGATCGGCTTCGGCGTCGCGGAGGTGCTGGCGGCCGAGGGCGTGAAGCTCGCGATCTACGGGCTCGGCGACGAGCGGCTGCGCGCGGCGCAGGCCGAGCTGAGCGAGCTCGCCGCCGAGGAGGTGCTGGCGATCGCCTGCGACGTGCGCGTCGCCGCCGACTGCAACCGCGCGGTGAGCGAGACGGTCGCCCGCTTCGGCCGCCTCGACTTCATGCTGACGAACATGAAGGGCTCCTACGGAACGCCCTTCCCGGACGACGACGCGCGCTGGGCCGACGCGTGGGAGATGTGGGCGATGGGCCCGATGCGGCTGATGCGCAGCGCCGTCCCGGAGATGCGCAGAGGCGGCGGCGGGAGCATCGTCAACCTCACCTCCTGCGGCGTGCACCAGACCGTCTGGGAGACGCGCTTCTCGGAGGTCCCGCGGCTGGCGCTGACCGGCTACGCCAAGTACGAGGCGACCGCGCTGGCGCCCGAGAACATCCGCGTCAATAACATCCTGCCCGGCTGGGTGATGACGCCCCGCGCCGAGGAGCGCTTCCGCGCGGAGGCGGAGAAGCGCGGCGTCAGCCCGAGCGAGATCGAGCGCGAGGAGGCGGCGGCCGTCCCGATGGGCCGGTTCGCGACTCCCGCAGAGATCGGCAGAGCGGTCGCGTTCCTGTTCTCCGACGCGGCGTCGTACATCACCGGCACGAACCTGCGGGTCGATGGCGGCTGGTGCGAGAACCCGGTCGCGTGATGGGGCGGTTCCAGCAGCCTGATACGGCGGTCGTGGTCGGCGCGGGCGTCGCGGGCCTGTGGTCGGCGATCGCGCTCGCCCGTCGCGGCGTGCAGGTGACGGTGGTGGACGGGGGGACGGTCGGCAGCGGCGCCTCATGGGGGAACGCGGGCTGGCTGTGCCCGTCTCAGGCGGGCCCTCTGCCCGAGCCCGGCCAGGTCGCGTACGGGCTGAGATCGCTCGGCGACCGGCGCTCGGCGCTCTACATGGCGCCGACCTCGATCCCGGGCATGGCGCTGTGGCTGGCCGCGTTCGCGCGCCGCTGCAACGCGCGCGACTACGCCGCGGGCGTGCGGGCGATGTCGCATCTCGGCTACCCGTCGTTCGCGCTCGTCAGCGCGCTGCTAGCCGAGGAGGAGGACGCTCCGGCCGCTGAGCGCTCCGGGCTGATGGTCGCCGCCGCCGAGGCCGAGCCGGTGCGCGCCTTCCTGGCCGCCGTCGCGCCGCTGCGCGAGCAGGGCCACGAGCTGCCGGGCCGACTGCTCGACGACGACGAGCTCGGCGAGCTGGAGCCGGGGCTGGTCGGCAGAGCAAAGGCGGTGCACGTCGCCGATCACTGGCAGGTCGACCCGGCCCACTTCCTCGCCTACCTCGCGCGCCGCGCGCGAGCGCTCGGCGTCGAAATCCGCGAGCGCTGGGAGGTCAGCGGCTTCGAGCTCGCCGGCGGACGGGTGCGCGCCGTGCGCTGCCTCAACGCGACGATCGAGACCGACGCGCTCGTCGTCGCTGCCGGCCCGGCCTCGCGCGGGCTGGCCGCCGAGCTGGGCGTGCACATCCCGGTGATCGCCGGCAAGGGCTACAGCCTCGACGTCGTCGAGCCGGAGTGGATGCCGCGGCATGCGCTGATGTACATGGACACGCACCTCGCCGTCTCGCCCTACCGCGATCGTCTGCGGATTGCCGGGACGATGGAGTTCAGCCGCCGTCGCTCGCCCGACCCCGAGCGCGTGCGCGCGCTGGAGGACGTCGCGCGCGACACCTTCGGCGACTGGCGCTCCGCCGCGCCGGCCTGGATGGGCGCGCGGCCGATCGTCCCCGACGGGCTGCCGGTGGTCGGGCGCCTGCCGGGGCTCGGCAACGCCTACGCGGCGACCGGCTACTCGATGCTCGGCATGACGATCTCGGCCGCCTCCGGCGAGCTGCTCGCGGAGGAGATCACGAGCGGGCGCAAGCCGGCGATCGCAGGGCCGTTTGACCCGGCGCGCTTCTCGCGCCTGCTGCGGACGATCGCGCGGCGCCGCGCCGGCCGCCGGACGACCGCAGCCACCTGAACCTCGGAGGGACATTGACGATGAAGCGACAGATCACGACCAGCAAGACGCCGGCGCCCTCGGGCTCGTATTCGCAGGCGATCGTCAGCGGCGGGGTCGTCTACACCGCCGGGCAGGGCCCCTTCCGGCCGGGCAGCGACGACCCTGTCGGCGACGACATCGCCGCGCAGACGCGCGTCACGCTGGAGAACCTCGCGGCGGTGCTCGAAGCTGCCGGCTCGAGCATGGAGGCAGTCGTCAAGACGACGGTCTTCCTGCAGGATCTCGAGGAGTTCGCTGCGTTCGACGCCGTCTACGCCGAGTTCTTCCCCGATCCCAAGCCGGCACGCTCGACGGTCGGCTGCGACCTTGGCTTCTTCAAGGTCGAGGTCGAGGCGATCGCCGCTGGCAGCGACTGAGCAGGGGCCCTTCGAGGGCCGCATGCCCAAAGGGCTGGGCGGACCTTTTGACTTAAGTACAGTTGCAATTCTCCTACACTGTGGTTAAAGTTTAAGGACCACAACCGGTGAGCCCGTCGCGTACGCGACGGGTCGAGGTGAGGAGGAAGCGGTGAGGAAGTCCCTTTGGAAGCGGAAGGGCGGCTGGTCGGCGGTCGCCGGCGTCGCGGTCGCCTCCGTCGCGCTGGCCGCCTGCGGCAGCAGCGACGACGCCGGCGACGGCGGCTCGGCGACGGGCAAGAGAGGCGGCAAGGTCACGATCGCCACCTACGGCGGCAAGACTGAGGACGTGATGAAGGCCGTCTACTTCACCCCGGAGTTCAAGGCGAGAACCGGGATCTCGATGAGCTTCGACGCGCCACTGGACTATGCCAA
Source organism: Conexibacter sp. CPCC 205762 (assembly GCF_030646155.1). Taxonomy (GTDB): domain Bacteria; phylum Actinomycetota; class Thermoleophilia; order Solirubrobacterales; family Solirubrobacteraceae; genus Conexibacter. The sequence continues at coordinate 14,438 of NZ_JAUTDN010000022.1, read as the reverse complement.
GCTGCAGACGCAGGTCGAGTCCGGGAACATCCAGTGGGACATGACGAGCGGCGATCCCTACATGGCGATCGCCCAGTGCGGAACGGTCTTCGCGAAGATCAGATCCGACCCGGCGATGTTCAAGGAGAAGTACCGCGACGTCGTCGGCGACTGCGTCCTGCCGCGCGACGCCGGCTCGTTCATCAAGGCCTACAACGCCAAGACGTTCGCCGATGATCCGCCGTCGTCCTGGGCCGACTTCTTCGACGTCGAGAAATACCCCGGCAAGCGGGCGGTTCCGAGCTTCTACTACAACGGGATCATCGAAGGCGCGCTGCTCGCCGACGGCGTCGCGCCGGAGGATCTCTACCCGCTGGACCTCGATCGGGCCTTCAAGAAGATGGACTCGATCAGAGGCGACCTGCTCGTCTACAACACGCTGGCGCAGTCGATCCAGCAGCAGGTCTCAGGCGATGTCGCGATGGGCATCTACACCGACTCGGCCGCCTGGCAGGCCGCCGACGCCGGCGCCACGATCGAGCCGATCTGGGACCAGGCGTTCATCTACATCAACCTCTGGACGGTCACCGAGGGCACACCTAACCGGGCCGCCGTCGACCAGGTGATCAATTACGTGCTCAATCCGAGACTGCAGACCGAGGCTGCCGAGATGTGGCCGGTCTCGCCCGCACTCAAGGATGCCAAGCAGCCGAGATACCCGAACGAGCTCTTCAAGAAGTACAGCCTCGCCGTGCCTGAGCACGAGGAGGTCGCGATCCCGTTCGATCAGCAGTGGTACGCGGACAACTACGAAGAGCTCAATCAGCGCTTCACGGCCTGGATCTCAGGCTGAGGGCCGGCCGAGCGAGCTTCTGAACCATGTCGAACGCGCAGCGCCTCAACCGCGCGGCCCCGCCCTCCCGGTCCAAGCCGGCGGGGCGCGGTCTCGCAGGGCTCTTCTCCCGTGAGTTCGCCCTGATCATCCCGTCCCTGATCCTGCTCGGCTTCGCCATGGGATATCCGCTGGCGACGATCGTCGAGCGCAGCGTCTCCGACTTCCCCGGCGGGCACGGTGCGCTGCTCGACAACTACCGCTGGTTCTTCGACGAGGAGCTCAACCGCGTCGTCCTGCTGCGGACCTTCCGCACCGCCGCGATCGTGACGCTCGCCTGCCTCGTCATCGCCTACCCGTACGCGTACGCGATGACGGTCGTCGGCTGGCGGATGCGGCTCGTGATGCAGGCGGCCGTGATCGCGCCGTTGCTCGTCGGCACGATGACCCGCAACTACTCGTGGGTGATCCTGCTGCAGGACAAGGGCCCGGTCAACGACGCGCTCGGCGCGGTCGGCCTCGGGCCGTTCCACATGATCGGCTCGCTGAGCGGCGTGATCATCGGCCTCGTCCAGATCAGCCTGCCGTTCATCATCCTGCCGCTGTACGCGTCGCTGCGCGAGATCGACGTCCGCCTCATGGGCGCCGCCCGCTCGCTCGGCGCGACGCCGACGCAGGCCTTCACGCGCGTCTACCTGCCGCTGTCGCTGCCCGGCGTCGTCGCCGGCTCGCTCGTCGTCTTCGTGATCACGCTCGGGTCGTACATCACCCCGGCGCTGCTCGGCTCGCCGCAGCAGAGCCTGTTGCCACAGCTCGTCGCGCAGCAGATCAACCAGCTGCTGGCCTGGGGGCGCGGCAGCGCGATGGGCCTGATCCTGCTCGGCGTCACGCTGCTGCTGCTGTGGCTCGGCTCGCGCGCGAGCCGCTGGAGCTCGGTGCTCAGCAACGGCAGCGGAGGCGGGAGATGAGCGCCGGCAAGGGGCGGATCGCCCTCAACGCCTTCTGCGGCCTGGTGATGGTGCTGCTGATCGCGCCCGCGCTGGTCGCGGTGCCGATGAGCTTCAACGGCCGCGCGACGTTCGAGTTCCCGCCGAGATCGTGGTCGACGCGGTGGTACGAGAACCTCCTCTCCGACGTCACCTGGCGCGATGCGATCGTCCACTCGCTCACCGTCGCGGCGATCGTCACCGTCGTGGCGACCGCGATCGGCACGGCGGCGGCCTACGGCCTCGCGCGGGGCAGGTTCCCGGGCAGAGCCGCCGTGATGGCGCTGGCGACCGCGCCGATGATCATCCCGATCGTCCTCGTCGCGATCGCCCTCTACGCGATCTTCCTGGAGGCGAGAATGGTCGGGACGCTGCAGGCGTTCGTGATCGCGCACTCGCTGATCGCGCTGCCGTTCGTGATCGTCACGGTGACGGCGGGGCTGAGATCGCTGGACGACGGGCTCGAGCGCGCCGCGCGCACGCTCGGGGCCGGCCCGGCGGTTGCGTTCTTCACCGTGACGCTGCCGCTGCTGAAGCGGTCGCTGGCGATCGCGGCGGCGTTGGCCTTCGCGGCGTCGCTCGACGACGTCGTCGTCGCGATGTTCATCTCCAGCCCCACCTTCCAGACGCTGCCGGTGAAGATCTACTCGAGCCTGACCGACACGGTCGACCCCACGGTGGCGGTCGCGTCGACGCTCACGCTCTCGCTCGCGGCGCTCGGGATGGCGGTCGCGTTCCTGGTCATGACGAAGAAGGGAGCCGCCGGCGATGCAGCCAGCCGCTGAGACCTCGGCCCTCGGCGCCCGGGTCGAGATCAAGAACCTGACGAAGCGCTTCGGATCTGTCGTCGCGGTCGACGACACATCCCTGTCGATCGAGCCCGGCCAGTTCGTGACCTTCCTCGGGCCGAGCGGCTCGGGCAAGACGACGACGCTCAACGCGATCTCCGGCTTCGCCGACGTCGACGAGGGCGAGATCCTGCTCGACGGCGCCTCGATCCTCTCGCTGCCGCCGCACAAGCGCAACATCGGCGTCGTCTTCCAGCACTACGCGCTGTTCCCGCACATGACGGCGGCCGACAACGTCGCCTTCCCGCTGAGACGGCGCAGGCTCCCGAAGGCGCAGGTGCGGGAGAAGGTGCGCGGCGCGCTCGAGCTGGTCCATCTCGCCGATTACGGCGAGCGGCTGCCGCGTGAGCTCTCCGGCGGACAGCAGCAGCGCGTGGCGCTGGCGCGCGCGCTCGTCTTCGAGCCGCGGCTGCTGTTGATGGACGAGCCGCTGGCCGCGCTCGACCGCCGGCTGCGCGACGCGATGCAGATCGAGATCAAGCGCATCCAGGAGCAGCTGGGGATCACCGTCATCTACGTCACCCATGACCAGGACGAGGCGATGACGATGTCCGATGTCGTGGCGATCTTCAACGAGGGGCGGATCGCGCAGGTCGGCTCGTCCGACGACCTCTACGAGCGGCCCGCCGACCTGTTCGTCGCCCGCTTCATGGGCGAGTCGAACCGCCTCCCGGTCACGACCAGCGGCGACGGCGAGGTCGCGTTCGCCTCGAACGGCGCGTCGCTGCGCCTGCGCGCTCGCGGCGCCGCCGAGGCCGGCCGCGGCGGGATGCTGGTCGTGCGGCCGGAGAACGTGCGCGTCAACCGCGAGCGCGATCCAGATCTCGACAGCTCCCTGACCGGCAGGATCGGCCGGGTCCGCTACTTCGGCGCGTATTGCGTCACCGAGGTCCTGCTCGACGACGACCTGATCGTTCGCTCGCGGCAGCCGGTCGAGGTCGCGCTGGAGGCGGTCGAGGGCGAGCGCGCCCACGTGCAATGGGACAGCCGCCACGCCCTCTTCCTGCGCAGCGCCGACGGCGATCAGCTGAGCGGATCGGCGTCGAGCTTCCTCGACGCGTCCGATGGCGGTGCGGAGCCGGCGGCCCATGCTTAGCCTCGATCTGAGCGGTCGCACGGCGCTGGTCTGCGGCGCCTCGCGCGGCATCGGCCGCGCCTGCGCCGAGACGCTCGCGGCCGCGGGGGCGCACGTGATCTGCTTCGCGCGCGTCCCGCGGCAGCCCGCCGCCGCGGACGCGGAGCGATGCCTGCTGGTCCCGGGCGACCTGACCGATCCCGCCGACCTCGATCGGCTCGTCGGGGAGATCGAGCAGTGGGGCCGGGGCCTCGACATCCTCGTCCACAACGGCGGCGGACCGGGCGACGCGACGACGGAGTCGGTCACCCGCGACGAGCTCGACGAGGCGATCGACCTGGTCCTGTGGCCGGTCGTCGAGTTGACGCGACGGCTGTTGCCGGCGCTGCGGCGCTCGGGCGAGGGGCGCGTGCTGTCGATCGGCTCGCCGACCTTCCGCGAGGTGCAGGACGGCCGCGTGCTGTCGAACTCGCTGCGTCCGGCCGTCGTCGGCTGGCTGATGACGCTCGCGCGCGAGGTCGCGGCCGACGGGATCACCGTCAACTCGATCGCGCCGGGCCGGATCGAGACCGACAGCTTCAAGGAGTACTACGCGAACCGCTCGCCGGAGGCCGATCTGGCCGCGATCCCCGCCGGCAGATTCGGCGTGCCCGCCGACATCGCCAACCTCGTCGCCTTTCTCTCCTCGGCGCGCGCGGCTTACCTGACGGGGACCGTGATCCCGGTCGACGGTGGGCTGATGCGGTCGTGGTGAGGCGGCTCGCGCGCGATGCTGACGTATCGGCGGGTGCTCGCGGTCTCGGGGCTGCCGCGGCTGCTGGCCACGGCGCTGGTCGCCCGTCTGCCGATGGGGCTCACGTCGCTGGCGATCCTGATCGTCGTGCGCGAGGCGACCGGCTCGTTCGCGCTCGCGGGCACGGCCGTCGCCGCCTATTCGGCGGCGAGCGCGCTGGCGCTGCCGCTCCTCGGCGGCGTCGCCGACCGTTGCGGACGGCGGCAGGTGCTGCTGCCGTGCGCGCTGCTCCACAGCTCTCTGCTGCTGACGCTCTCGCTGGCGGCGCGCCTCGGCGCTTCCGGCACCCTGCTGGTCGGCGGCGCGGCGCTGGTCGGCGCGACGCTGCCTCCGGTGTCGGCCTGCCTGCGGTCGCTGTGGCCGCAGCTGCTGCCGGCGCCCGAGCTGCGCCAGTCGGCCTACGCGCTCGACGCGATCGCGCAGGAGGTCGTCTTTGTGAGCGGGCCGCTGCTGGTGGCGCTCGCCGTCGCGGTGCTCGAGGCGCCGGACGCACTGATCGCCGCGGCGGCCTTCGCGCTCGCCGGGACGCTCGGCTTCGTCGCCGTACCGGCGGTACGGCATGCGCGCCCGTCGCCGCGACGTCCCGAGGGCGGGCGCAGCGCGGTCTCCTCAGCGCCGCTGCGCACGGTGCTCGTCGCGATCCTGCTCGCGGGCGTCTACTGGGGCGTGCTGCAGGTCGGGATCTCGGCGCGTGCCGTCGACCTGTCGGGCCCCGGCCTCGCGGGCGTGCTGCTCGCGCTGTTCAGCGTCGGCAGCTTCGCCGGGGGCCTCTGGTACGGCTCCCGCAGTTGGCGGGCCGGCCTCGTCGTACGCTACGCGGCCGCGTTCGCCGCCCTCGCGGTCGCGACGCTGCCGCTGCTCGTCGCCGGCAGCGCGCCGGCAGCGGGGGCCTGCGCCCTGCTGGCTGGCTCCGCCTTCGCGCCGGCGGTCTCGACCGAGTTCCAGGTCCTGAGCGAGATCGCGCCGGCAGAGCTGCTGACCGAAGCGTTCGCCTGGGCCAGCTCGGCGATGGTGCTGGGCGTCGCCGCGGGGTCGGTCTCCGCCGGCTGGGTGATCGACCGCGCCGGCGTCACGGCCGCGTTGTCGGTCGCCCCGGCGGCGATCGCGCTCGCCGCGCTCTGGGTCGCCCTGCACCGCCGCGGCGCGCTCGCGACCGGCTCCGCATCCACACGTTCAACCCGTCCGGAGGAGAGCGCGGACCACTGCGGTCCGTCTGCTCGTCGCCGGCGAGACAGGAGGCACCGTGCCGACCATCGTTGACCATCCCGTCCAGCTGCTGCCCGAGCAGGTCGCCGCGCTCGAATGGGAGCAGCTGAACCCGGGCGTGCGGGCGCGCGTGCTCGCCGCGAGCTCCGAGAGCGGCGCGCGGACGCGGATGCTCGCGCTCGGGATCGGGGCGCGGCTGGACCCGATCGACGCCCGGCTCTGGCAGGAGCTCTACGTGCTCGACGGCGAGCTGTCGATCGGCGGCCGCGCCCATCGCGCCGGCTCGTATCTGTGCTGGCGGCCGGGCGACGCCGTCACGATCGAAGCCGGGCCGGAGGGCGCGAACGTCCTGCAGTTGGAGGACGCCGGGACGCGCATGCGCAAGCCGTTCGTCGCGCTGACGGCGGAGCAGGTCGAGGCGATGGCGTGGCGCCCGATGGAGGGTCGCAGCGCAGGCTTCTACGAGAAGGTGCTGGTCGAGGGCCCGTGCGGCTCGAAGACCCACCTGGTGAAGATCGAGCCGCTCGGCGACGGCGCCCCCAACCAACGTCACGCCGAGCTGCACGACCACGGCGAGGAGATGCTGGCGCTCGACGGCTGCTACTTCTCGGGCGAGGGACGCGAGCGTCACGCGGCCGGCACCTACACGAACAACCCGCCCGGCACGCATCACGGGCCGTTCGAGTTCAGCGAGCCGTACCTCTGCCTCGAGGTGAAGAACTTCGCCTGACGGCTTCCAGTTGCCACGAGGGAGCGGCGGCAAGCCCGAATATTACATTCCTCTTGCATATGGATTTCAGCACTGCTAAATATTCTGAGGCCACGGGCCGTGACCGCGGCGGAGAGATATGTGGAGCTGGGAGCGCCTTGCGCTGCCACGGCAAAGGCTGGTTCTGATGCAGTTGCGCAATCGATCGTTCGACTCCAAGCGGAGCCTGTCCGCGCCCTCGCGCCCCGTCCGGCGAGCCCGGCGCTCCGCTGTCGCGCTCGTCGGCGTCGCGCTCGTCGCGGCGACGGCCGCCGGCTGCGGCAGCAGCGTGCCGTCAGGCGCCGCCGGCGGTGAGGGCGGGGGCTCGCAGACGCTCGACATCGCGTACAACACCGGGCTCACGAACATCGACCCGGCGCTCGCCTGCTCCTCGCCGTATGACTACCACGTCGTCACCGCGGCGTACGACAACATGATCGAGCTGTCGCCCAGACGCGACGCGTCGGGCGCGCAGGAAGTCGCGCCGGCGCTCGCGGAGAGATGGAACGTCAGCAGGGACGGCAAGACCTACACCTTCTCCCTGCGCAGAGACGCGACGTTCGCCAGCGGCAACCCCGTCACCGCCGACGACGTCGTCTTCAGCCTCCGTCGCCTGCTCGACAGAGACGGCTGCCAGGCGTACGTGTTGACGATGGGCGAGAAGGGCCTCTTCAGATCGATCGAGAAGGTCGACGACCACACAGTCCGCGTGCGCATCGCGCACAGCGACCCGCTCTTCCTGCTGCGGATGACCTCGCGCGGCAACGGCCCGATCGACCGCAGACTGCTCGCGCAGCACGGCGGGCTCTCGAGAGCGGGCGACGAGTGGCTCGCGCGTCACACCGCCGGCGCCGGCGCGTACGAACTCGAGTCGTACGACCCCGACAGCGAGGTCCGCCTCAGAGCGCGCCCGAACTACTGGCGCGAGCCCGTCGGCGCCAAGAACGTCGTGATGCGGATCGTCACCGACCCGACTACGCTGCAGACGCTCACCGCGTCCGGCGACGTCGATCTCGCGTACGGCGTCGGGCTCAAGGACCTCAGATCGCTGGAGCAGCAGGGGCGGCAGATCTTCGCCAACGCGAGCAACCGCTACGCGTACATCGGGCTGAACAACGACAAACCGCCGGTCGACGACGCCCGCGTGCGCGAGGCGCTCTGGCTCGCGATGCCGCACGCCGAGCTGCAGGAGCGGTTCGGCTACGGCTACGCGAGAGCGTTCGCCGGGATGATCCCGCCCGCGATGCCGTTCTATCCCGGCTTCGCCGTGCCCGCGCGCGACGTCGAGCGGGCGAAGCAGCTGATCCAGCAGGCCGGTGCGACCGGCAAGCGGATCTCGCTCGCGGTCAAGAGCGGCGAGACCGAGCAGCTGCAGATGGCGACCGCGCTGCAGTCGGCCTGGAAGGAGATCGGGATCGACGTGCAGATCAACACGCTCAGCGCCTCGGCCTTCTCTGACACCGTCTCCAACTTCAAGACGCAGGCCTACATCCTGCGCGACGGCTCGTCGGTCAACGACCCGGCGTTCTTCCTCGGCTTCTTCGCGATGTGCGGCAACCCGTTCAACTGGTCCAGATACTGCGACAGAGACGTCGACAGACTGCTCGACGAGGGGCGCACGGAGCCCGATCAGAAGCGCCGCGCGCAGATCTACCGCGAGGCCTCCGAGCGGATCGTCGCCGACAACCCGATCCTGCCGATCTTCGCGAGCGACACGATCGCCGTCGCGAGCCCGCGGCTCAGAGGCTACGAGTACTTCGACGACCAGCAGCTGGTGATCCGGAAGCTGAAGGTGGACGGCGCATCGTGAACCGCAACGGCAGCATCCCCGCGGTGCCCGGTTCCGCTGCGGGCGCCGCGACGGCCGGCGAGATCGAGCGGGACCTGCTGCTGCGGGTCCGCGGGCTGAACGTCGCGTTCGGACCGGCCGACGACCCGGTCCGCGCGGTGCGCGGCGTCGACCTCGACGTGCGGGCGGGAGAGGTCGTCGCGCTCGTCGGCGAGTCCGGCTCCGGCAAGACGGTCAGTGCGCTCGCGCTGCTGGGGCTGCTGCCGGCCGGAGCGCGCGTGTCGATGGACGAGGCCGTCCTGGCAGGCGAGGACCGTGCCGCGATGAGCGAGGAGGAGCTGCGCCTGGTCCGCGGCGCGCGCGCCGGGACGGTCTTCCAGGACCCGCTCTCGAGCCTCAACCCGGTGCAGCGGATCGGCGACCAGATCGTCGAGGCGATCCGGCTGCACAGACGGATCGGGACGCGCGAGGCGCGCCGGCTCGCCGTCGCCAGACTGGCGCAGGTGGGCATCCCCGACCCGCAGCGCCGGTTCCGCGACTACCCCCACCAGTTCAGCGGCGGGATGCGCCAGCGCGCGATGATCGCGATGGCGCTCGCGTCCGCTCCGCCCTTGCTGATCGCCGACGAGCCGACGACGGCGCTGGACGTCACCGTCCAGGCGCAGATCCTCGACCTGATCCAGGAGCTGCAGCGCGAGCTGTCGATGGGCGTGCTGCTGATCACGCACGACCTCGGCGTCGTGGGGCGCGTCGCCGATCGCGTCGTCGTCATGAACCGCGGCGAGGTCGTGGAACGAGGCGAGACGGCGCAGATCCTCAGCCGTCCCAGCGACCCCTACACGATCAGACTGCTGGAGTCGCTGCCGCGACTCGACGTCGCCAAGAGAGCGCCGGCGGCGGCCGGGGGCGAGCCGGACGGCGCGGCGCGGAAGGTGGCGCTCGAGACCGCTGGGCTGGAGGTCGTCTTCAGCAGACGCGGCGGCGCGATCGGTCGCAAGGTGACGAACGTGCGAGCAGTCGACGACGTCTCGCTGACGGTCGGCGCCGGCAGGACGCTCGGACTGGTCGGCGAGTCCGGCTGCGGCAAGACGACACTCGGGCGCGCGATCGTGCAGCTCGCCGATGCGACCGCCGGCCAGGTGACGATCGGCGGGACGCGACTCGGCGGCGAGAGAGCGCGCCGCCTGCGCGACCTGCGGCGGCACTTTCAGCTCGTCTTCCAGGATCCGCAGGCGAGCCTCGACCCGCGCCAGCGGATCGGCCGGATCCTCGAGGAGCCGCTCGCGCTGCACGACCTCTGCGGCGGCCGCGAGCAGCGCAGAAGACGCGTCGTCGAGCTGCTGGAGCTCGTGGGCCTCGGCACGGAGTTCGCGACGCGGCTGCCGCACGAGCTGAGCGGCGGCCAGCGCCAGCGCATCGGCATCGCCCGCGCGCTCGCACTGGAGCCGTCGCTGATCGTGCTCGACGAATCGGTCAGCGCGCTCGACGTCGCGATCCAAGCGCAGATCCTCGCGCTGCTCGAGCGGCTGCAGCAGGAGCTTGGCATCGCCTACGTCTTCATCTCGCACGACCTCGCGGTCGTGCGGCAGATCGCCGACACGGTCGCCGTCATGTATCTCGGCCGCGTGGTCGAAAGCGGACCGTCGGAGCAGATCTACCGCGAGCCCCGGCACCCGTACACGGCGGCGCTGCTGTCGGCGGTGCCGATCGCCGACGTCGCGCGCGAGCGGGCGCGTGAACGGATCGTGCTGCACGGCGATCCGCCCAGCCCTGCCGATCCGCCCTCCGGCTGCGCCTTCCACACTCGCTGCTGGCTGCGGAGCAGACTCGGCGACCCGGAGATCTGCACGACCGCTCGGCCGGCCCTGGGTGGACGCGCCGACGGCGGGCAGCATCGCGCGGCCTGCCATTTCTCTGACCGCCAGGCGGAGCTGCTGCCGCCATCGCTGCTCGGCGCGACGCGGGGAGCCTCGGCATGAGCGCGACGATGCGAGAGCCGCTGCGCCCGGCGCCCGGCCCGCACGGTGGACGGACCGCCCCCGCGCCGGGACGCGGACGGCGCGCGTGGGCGGCGCTGGGCGCCGCCGGGCTGCGAGCCGTCGCGATGGGGCTGGTCGCCTTCCTCCTGCTCGCGCTCGTGGGACCGCTGCTGTGGGGGAAGGACCCGCTGGCGGTCGACCTCCAGAGTGCGCTGCAGGGTCCGTCCGGCACGCACCCGTTCGGCACCGACGAGCTCGGGCGCGACGTCTTCGCGCGCTTCCTGGTGGGGGCGCGCATCTCTCTCGCGGTCGGCGTCTGCGCCGTCTTCTGCTCGTCGGTCGTCGGAACGCTCATCGGGGCGTTCACCGGCCTCGTCGGCGGCCCCGTCGACGCCGTGATCGGCCGTGCGCTGGATGGCGTGCTCGCGTTCCCGGCGCTGATCATGGGAATGGCGCTCGCTGTCGCGATGGGTCCGGGCGCAGTCTCGGTCGGGCTCGCGATCGCCGTCACCGGCGTGCCGTGGTACGCGCGGACGGTGCGCAGCGAGGTGCTCTCGCTGCGCTCGCGCGAGTTCATCGACGCCCAGCGGGTGCTCGGCGCCCCGACCGGCCACATCCTCATCCGCCACGTGCTGCCGTCGGTGCTCGGCGGCGTCGCGGTGCAGGCCTCGCTCGGCATCGCATACGCGGTGCTCGCCATCGCCGGCCTCGGCTTCCTCGGGCTCGGCATCCAGCCGCCGACCCCGGAATGGGGCGGCATGATCACCGAAGGACGCACCTACCTGATCTCGGGCCAGTGGTGGATGTCGATCTTCCCCGGCCTCGGAATCCTCGCCCTCGTGACCCTCAGCATGGCTCTCGGCGAGGGCCTGCGCGACCACTTGGATCCTCATGGCAAGCTTCGTCGTTAGACGCGTCCTCGCGACGCTCGCCGTCCTCTTCTTCGCGTCGCTGATCGCGTTCGTGCTGCTGCGAGCCGCGCCAGGCGACCCGGCGCGCAAGCTGCTCGGGCCGCAGGCGAGCGAGCAGGCGGTCTCGGCACTGCGCGCCGACATGGGCGTCGATCGACCGCTGCTGCAGCAGTACGGCACCTACGTCGGCGATCTCGCGACCGGCGACCTCGGCTACTCGTGGCGCACGCGCACGACGGTCACCGCCGAACTGACCGCGCGTCTCCCCGCGACGCTTGAGCTGGCGATGACGGCGATGGCGATCGCGCTGCTGCTGGCGATCCCGATCGGCGTGCTGTCGGCAGGACGGCGACGATGGGTCGACCGCTTCTCGCGCGCAGGCGCGATCGTCGGTCTCGGCATGCCCCAGTTCTGGCTCGGGCTCGTGCTGATCCTCGTCTTCTTCACCTGGCTGGGGATCGCGCCGGCGCCGTTCGGCCGGATCGACGATACGGTCGCGATGCCGGCGAGAACAACCGGCTTGCTGCTCGTCGACTCGTTGATCGCCGGTGACTTCGCCGCCTTCGGGAACGCGCTCAGCCACCTCGTGCTGCCCGCGTTGACGCTCGCGATCCCGTTGGCGGCCTACCTGTCGCGGATCGTGCGGCGGAGCACGATCGACGTCTACCGCAACGACTACGTCCGGACGGCTCGCGCGAAGGGCGCGAGCGAGACGCGCGTGCTGTTCCGGCACGCCCTGCCCAACGCGCTGCTGCCGATCCTGACGCTGAGCGGCATGTGGTTCGGGGAGCTGATGGCTGGCGCCCTGCTCGTCGAGGCGGTCTTCAACTGGCCGGGCATCGGCGGGTGGGTCGCGCAGTCGATCCAGGCGCAGGACTATGCGCCCGTCCAGGGGGCGATCCTGCTCGGCGCGCTCGTCTACAGCGTCGTCAACCTCGTCACCGATCTGCTCTACGGGGTCGTCGATCCGCGCATCCGCCTCGCGACCACCTGACACGACGAAGGAAGGAACTCGCAGTGCCGAAAGACCTGATCCGTCTGTTCCCCGAGGACGTCGCGCGCCTCGCCTCCACCCCCGTGCCGGGATGGGACGGAGCCGAGCAGCGGCTGCTCGCCCGCGACCCCGTCGCCGGCTCCCAGACGCTGCGCCTGGAGATCCGCGCGGGCGCTGCCATCGAGACGGCATCCCCGGACCGCTGGCACGAGACGTTCGTGCTCGCGGGGTCGCTGCTGCTCGACGGACGTCGCTTCGTCGACGGCTCCTACCTCTGCCGCGCTCCGCGATCGGGCGAGCGCGCGGTCGCGGGCGAGGACGGCGCAGTGGTCTTGCAGCTGCGCGATGTCAACAGCGCGCTCGACAAGCCGGAGGTGGCCCTGACGGCCGAGGACATTGCCGCGCTGCCGTGGGAGCAGAAGCCGGACGGGACGCCGGGCCAGGCGTTCGAGAAGATCCTGACGCGCGGCCCGTCGGGTTCGTTCGCCCGCGTCCTGAGACTCGACGGCGTGACCCCCGGCGTCGCGTTGCACACCTACGACGAGGACTGTCTCCTGCTCGCCGGCGCCTGCCACGTCGGCGACGAGACGCACGTCGCGGGCACGTACACCTTCAACCCCGCCGGCACGCCGCACGGCCCGTTCGAGTTCATCGAGCCGCTGCGCTGCGTCGAGTTCGCCAACCACCCGGCCGGAGCCCAGGCGGCTTCCTGAACAGATGGACCTGAGACTGGAGGGCAAGGTCGCGCTCGTCGGCGGCGGCAGCCTCGGCATCGGACGCGCAGTCGCGGAGGCGCTCGCCCGCGAGGGCGTCACGGTCGCGATCTACGCGCTCGACGACGAATGGCTCGGACCGGCCGCGGCCATGCTCTCCAGAATCGCTGGCAGACCGGTCCCGGCGATCGCGACCGACGTGCGCGACCGCGACAGCTGCCGCGAGGCGATCGACCAGACGGTCGAGCGGCTCGGCGGCCTCGACATCCTGCTCACCAACACCTGCGGCACGTACGCCAGGCCGTTCGCCGAGACCGATGAAGCGTGGGCCGATGCATGGAGCATGTGGGCGTTGGGCGCGATCCGCCTGACCGAGCTCGCGATCCCGCACATGCGCGCCCGCGGCGGCGGCAGCATCGTGAACGTCACCTCGTGCGGCGTCCACCGGCTGCTTCCGCAGTCGCGGCCGGCGGAGGTCCCGCGTCTGGCCGCGACCGGCTACGCCAAGTACATGTCGGTCAAGCTGGCTCCCGAGCGGATCCGGATCAACAACGTGCTGCCCGGGTGGGTCGAGGGCGAGCGGGCTGAAGAGCGCTTCGCTGCCGGCGCCCGCGCGACCGGAAGACCACGAGACGATCTTCAGGCGGAAGAGGCGGCTCTCATCCCGATGGGACGTTTCGCGATGCCGCAGGAGGTCGCCGACGCCGTCACTTTCCTCGCCTCGGAACGAGCGCGGTACATCACCGGCGTCAACCTGCGGATCGACGGCGGCTGGTGCGTCGTTCCCACGGCATGAGCGTGGTCGAGCGAACCTCGCTGGTCGATCAGGCGATCTCGGCGTTGAAGGCGGAAATCGAATCCGGGGCGTGGACTGTCGGCAGCAGGATCCCGACCGAGCCGCAGCTCACCGCGCAGTTCGGGATCGGCCGCAACGCGCTGCGCGAGGCAGTGCGCGCGCTCGTTTACGCTGGGATGCTCGAGCCTCGCCAGGGGGACGGGACCTATCTGCGAGCGACGAACGAGCTCGCCGGCGCGCTGCGACGTCGGATCGGCGATTCCCAGTCGCGGGAGGTTCAGGAGGTTCAGCGCGCGCTGGAAGTCGAGGCAGCCCGGCTCGCGGCCGCGCGGCGCAGCGATGCTCAAGCCGAGGAGCTTCAGCGCTTGCTCGAGAACGCTTCCGCGGCGTGGCAGGCCCGGGATCTGGAGCGTCTGGCGGCTGCCGACCTCGCCGTGAGCGACGCGATTGTCACCGCCAGCGGCAACGGGACCTTGATCGAGCTGTATGCGAACGTCGGCGCCGCGCTGCCGGAGGGCTTCCAGAGCGACGTCGTCAGGGCGGCCGCCGGCCAAACATCACCTCCATACGGAGCGGTCGTTGCGGCGATCGTTGCGCAAGACGCTCACGCCGCGGCGGCGGCGGTCGCGCTGCGGAATCGTGTTGGGCGCTCCTCGTAAGCCGGTGCCTCGGCACCGCCGGGTCACCTTCAGCCGCAATCTGACGCTTTCGCTGTCGCGTTCGTGTCAGTGCTATTGCAAGTACTGTGCGTTCTCGACGCATCGGGCGCATCTGCATACGCCGGATGAG
>NZ_JAUTDN010000021.1 GCF_030646155.1 Conexibacter sp. CPCC 205762 | reverse complement strand
GCCGGGCCCACGCCCGCCGCCACCGCCGCCGGGACCGCGCCCGCCGCCACCGCCGCCACCGAAGCCGCCACGGCCACCGCCGCCGCCACCGGTGCCACCGGGACCGCCGCCCTGGCCGCCACGGCCACGGCCGCCGCGACCACGGCCACGACCGCCCTCGCCGCCGCCACCGCCGCCGGGACCGCCGCCCTGGCCGCCGCGACCGCCGCGCCCGCGCCCACGGCCGTCACGGCCGTCGCGTCGGTTGCGGTCGGGAGCGGCCGGACCCGGGTCGTCCATCTGCGTCAGATCGGCGCCGGTGTAGCCGTCGGGCATGATCTCGCCCTTGTTGATCCAGCACTTCACGCCGATGCGGCCGAACGTCGTTCTGGCCTCGTGGAAGCCGTAGTCGATGTCGGCGCGCAGCGTGTGCAGCGGGACGCGGCCGTCGGAGTAGCTCTCCGTACGGGCCATCTCGGCGCCGCCGAGGCGACCGCCGACCTGGACCTTGACGCCCTTCGCGCCCGAGCGCATGGCGCTGGTGAGCGCACGCTTCATGGCGCGCCGGAAGGCGACGCGGTTCTGCAGCTGCTCGGCGATCGACTGCGCGACGAGGCGCGCGTCGAGCTCCGGGCGCTTGATCTCCAGGATGTTGACCTTGACCTGCTTGTTGGTGATGCGATGCAGGTCACGGCGCAGCGCGTCGACCTCGGAACCGGACTTGCCGATCACGATGCCGGGACGCGCGGTGTTGATGTTGACCTCGACCTCGTTCGCGTTCTTGCGAATCGTGATGTCGGACAGACCGGCGTGCGACAGCCGGCCGATGATGTGGTCGCGGATCGCGATGTCTTCCACGAGGTAGTCGCTGAACTGCTTCTCGTTGAACCAGTTCGACTTCCAGTCGTGGATGTAACCCACGCGGAGCGACTCGGGATGGACTTTCTGCCCCATAGCGCAGTTACTCCTTCGGCGTGAGCAGGATCGTGAGGTGACTGGTGCGCTTGCGAATCGGCGTCGCGCGACCCATGGCGCGCGGGCGGAACCGCTTCAGCGTCGGGCCCTCGTCGGCGTGGGCCGCCTTGATGACGAGGTCGTCGCCGTCGAGCTCATGGTTGTGCTCGGCGTTCGCCACGGCCGACTCGAGCAGCTTGCTCCAGTCCTTCGCGACTGCGCGCGGCGTGAAGGCGAGGATGGCGCGAGCCTCCTCGACCGATCTGCCACGGATGTGGTCGCAGACGAGGCGGGCCTTGCGGGCGGAGGAGCGCACGTACTTCGCATGTGCGCGCACGACCGGGCGCTCGCCGGCGTCGGCCTTGGAGGCCTTCGCGGGAGCCGCTCTGGCGGCCGCTCTTCTCGACGCTCTCGGCGTCTTCTCCTCGTCGGCGGCAGCGTCGGCTCTCGCCGCTCTTCTCGCCGCTCTTCTCCCTCTCGGCGCTGCTCTGGCCTCGGCCTCGGCGGGCTCGTCAGCCGCAGCGACGGGCTCCTCCGCGGGCGTCTCCGCCGCGGTGGGCTCCGTCTCCCCGGACTCAGGGGCCCCCGTCTCGGTGGCCTCGGTCTCCGGCGTACTCGGCTCGGGAGTCTCTGTTCTGTCGTTCTCGTCAGCCATGGAATCTCTAGCGGCGCTTGCCGGTCTGGGTGTGGCCACGGTAGAGCCGCGTCGGCGCGAACTCGCCGAGCTTGTGGCCCACCATGGACTCGTTGACGAAGACCGGGATGTGTCTACGGCCGTCGTGGACCGCGATCGTGTGTCCGACCATCTCCGGGAAGATCGTCGAGGATCGCGACCAGGTCTTGATCATCTGCTTCGTGTTGGCCTCGTTCATGCTCTCGATGCGCGCCATCAGGCGCTCCTCGACGAACGGGCCCTTCTTGCTCGAGCGGCTCATCTGGTCACCCTCTAGCGCTTCTTGCCGCGGCGGCGCCCACGGACGATGTAGCGGTCGGAAGCCTTGCCCTTCTTACGCGTGCGGTAGCCGAGCGTCGGCACGCCCCACGGGGTCACGGGGTGACGACCGGGGGTCGTCGAGCCCTCACCACCGCCGTGCGGGTGGTCGACCGGGTTCATGGCCGTACCACGCGTCTGCGGCCGCACGCCGAGGTGGCGCTTGCGGCCGGCCTTGCCGATCTTGACGTTCTGGTGATCGGCATTGCCGATCACGCCGACCGTCGCGCGGCACTCGGCGCGGACCATCCGCATCTCGCCCGAGGGCAGACGCAGTGTCGCCATCTCGCCGTCCTTCGCGAGCAGCTGCACCGAGTTGCCGGCGGAGCGGGCGATCTGCCCACCGCGGCCGGGCGTCAGCTCGACGTTGTGGATGACGGTACCGGCGGGGATCCGCTCGATCGGCAGGCAGTTGCCGATGCGGATCTCGGCCTCCGGGCCGCTGACCACGGTCGCACCGACGGCAAGTCTGGCCGGCGCGAGGATGTAGCGCTTCTCGCCGTCCATGTAGTGGAGCAGCGCGATGTACGCCGAACGGTTCGGGTCGTACTCGATCTGCGCGACCTTGGCCGGCACGCCGTCCTTCAGGCGCTTGAAGTCGATCCGGCGGTAGAGGCGCTTGGCGCCGCCGCCGCGATGGCGCGAGGTCTTGCGGCCGTAGGAGTTACGGCCGCCCGACTTCGTCAGGCCCTCGACGAGCGACTTCTCCGGCTTGCTGCGGGTGATCTCCGCGAAGTCCGGATACGTGACGAAACGACGGCCGGGGCTCGTCGGCTTCGGCTTGCGAATGCCCATTACTCAGCCCCCTCCAGGCCCTGGAAGATCGGAATCGTGTCGCCCTCGCCAACCTGCACGATGGCCTTCTTCCACGCACGGGTGCGCCCGGAGGTGTACCCGCGCCGCTTCGGCTTGCTTCTGACCGCGATCGTGCGCACTTCCTGCACTCTCACGTCGAAGAGATCCTCGACGGCCTGGCGGATCTGCGTCTTGTGCGCGTCCGGATGGACGCGGAAGGTGTACTTGCCGATCTCGGCGAGCACGAAGCTCTTCTCCGAGACGACGGGACGGATGATGACCTGGCTCGCGTCCATGACTACGCCGCCTCCTCCTGCGCGGCGCCCGTGGCGCGCGCGGTGATCTGGGCCAGCGCGGACTCCGACACGAGCAGCGACGCGGCGCCGATGACGTCGGCGACGCCGGCGTCCTCGACCGGCAGCACGAGCACGCGCTCGAGGTTGCGGAACGACAGCCCCGCGTTCGCCTCGTCAGCGTCGAGCAGCACCAGCGTCGGGTTGGGCTGAGCCCACTCCGTCAGCAGTCTCACCGCGGTCTTCGTCGACGGCGCGTCGAAGCTGGCGGCGTCGAAGACGGCGAGCGAGCCGCGGTCGACGTGGACCGACAGCGCGCTGCGCAGCGCGGCGCGACGCGCCTTGCGGTTGACCTTGAACGTGTAGTGGCGCGGGGACGGGCCGAAGACCGTGCCGCCGCCCTTCCACACCGGCGAGCGCGAAGAGCCGGCGCGAGCGCGACCGGTGCCCTTCTGACGCCACGGCTTGGCGCCGCCGCCTCGAACCAGGCCGCGCGTCTTCGTCGCGGCGGTGCCCTGACGGAGCGCGTTCAGCTCCGAGCGCACCGTCTCGTGAACGAGCGGGCCGTTGAACTTCGCGGTGAACGCGAGGTCGTCGAGGACCACGTCACCGCCGCCGAGCTTGGGAGCGCTAGGCATCGGTGCGCACCTCCACCGTGCCGCCCTTCGGACCCGGAACGGACCCGCGGACGAGCATCAGATTGTCCTTGCTGATGATCTCGACGATCTCGAGACCCTTCTGAGTGACGCGCTTGTTGCCCATCTGGCCGGGGCCGCGGATGCCCTTCATCACGCGGGCGGGCCAGGCGGACGCACCGATCGAACCGGGGGCACGCACGTTGTGCGAGCCGTGGGACTTCGGGCCGCGTCTGAAGTTGTGGCGCTTGATCGTGCCCTGGAAGCCCTTGCCCTTCGAGGTGCCGGCGATTCTTACCGTCTGGCCCGTCTCGAAGGTGTCGACCGTGACGGTCTCGCCGACCGTCAGCTCGGCGGCCTCGTCGCGGAACTCCACCAGGTGGCGGTGCGCGGGGGCGTCGGCCTTCTTCAGGTGGCCGAGCTCGGCCTTCGTCAGCTGCTTCTCACGGCAGGCGCCGAACGCGAGCTGCACGGCTTCGTAGCCGTCGCGCTCGAACGTGCGGACTGCGGTGACGGGGCACGGCCCGGCTTCCAGGACGGTGACGCGCTCGACGCGGCCGTCTTCCAGGAAGCGCTGGGTCATCCCAAGCTTCTTCGCGAGGATCGCCGGCATGTCAGCTGGCCAGCCTGATCTCGATGTCGACGCCGGCGGGCAGGTGATCGAGCCGCTGGAGCGAGTCGACCGTCTTGGGCGTCGGCTGATGGATGTCGATGAGCCGCTTGTGCGTGCGGATCTCGAAGTGCTCGCGCGAATCCTTGTCCTTGAAGGGGGAGCGGATCACGCAGTAGACGTTCTTCTCCGTCGGCAGCGGCACGGGCCCGGACACGGTCGCGCCGGTACGAGTCGCCGTCTCGACGATCTCCTTCGCCGCCGTCTCGATCGCTGAGTGATCGTAGGACTTGAGGCGAATGCGGATCTTGTTCTGGGCCAGAGTTGCCACGTGTGCCTTTGGTTTCGTTCCGTCCGGTACTTGCTGTGTTCTTACGATTGGTCTCTTGCGCGCTGAAGGCGAGTCCCAGGGTCATTGGGACCCGCCTGCTTTGTCGTATCTCTCGACGTCAGCGTGCAAACGGCGGGACGCGAGCGTCCCGCCGCAGTGAGACTGGTGCTACTGGATGACCTCGGTCACGACGCCCGAGCCGACGGTGCGGCCACCCTCGCGGATGGCGAACCGCAGACCGGCATCCATGGCGATCGGCTGGATCAGCTCGATGTCCATCTGGATGTTGTCGCCCGGCATGACCATCTCGACGCCCTCGGGGAGGTTCGAGACGCCCGTCACATCCGTCGTGCGGAAGTAGAACTGCGGGCGGTAGCCGGTGAAGAACGGCGTGTGACGGCCGCCCTCCTCCTTCTTGAGGATGTAGACCTCGGCCTTGAACTTCGTGTGCGGCGTGATCGAGCCCGGCTTGCAGAGGACCTGACCGCGCTCGATGTCCTCGCGCTTGGTGCCGCGGAGGAGGCAGCCGACGTTGTCGCCCGCGCGACCCTCGTCGAGGATCTTGCGGAACATCTCGACACCGGTGACGACCGTGTTGGTCGTGTCCTTGATGCCGACGATCTCGACCGTGTCACCGGTGTTGATGATGCCCTGCTCGATGCGGCCGGTCGCGACGGTGCCGCGGCCGGTGATCGAGAAGACGTCCTCGACCGGCATCAGGAACGGCTTGTCGAGCTGACGCTCCGGCTCCGGGATGTAGGAGTCGAGCGCAGCCGCGAGCTCGATGATCTTTTCCTTGTACTGCTCGTCGCCCTCGAGCGCCTTCAGGGCCGAACCCGTGATGAACGGGATGTCGTCGCCCGGGAAGTCGTACTCGCTGAGAAGGTCACGGACCTCGACCTCGACGAGCTCGAGCAGCTCCTCATCGTCGACCATGTCGGCCTTGTTGAGGAAGACGACGATGTACGGCACGCCGACCTGACGCGCGAGCAGGATGTGCTCACGGGTCTGCGGCATCGGGCCGTCAGCAGCCGACACGACCAGGATCGCGCCGTCCATCTGCGCGGCACCCGTGATCATGTTCTTGACGTAGTCGGCGTGCCCGGGGCAGTCGACGTGCGCGTAGTGACGGTTCTCCGTCTGGTACTCGACGTGCGACGTGGCGATGGTGATCCCGCGCTCCTTCTCCTCCGGAGCGTTGTCGATCTCCGCGAAGCTGCGGGCCTCGCCGCCCATCTTCTCAGCGAGCACCGTCGTGATGGCAGCAGTCAGCGTCGTCTTGCCATGGTCGATGTGACCGATGGTGCCGACGTTGACGTGCGGCTTATCGCGCTCGAACTTCTCCTTCGCCACTTTGGGTTGCTCCTTGGAAATCGGTGTGCGGTCGCCTAGATGGGCGAACCTCGGAAATCTATCTCAGTTCCGCGTTTCGCGCCGGCTGGTCCGACGCGAGGCGGAATTTCCCTGCTAGGCGGCCTGTTCGCCCCCGGAACGAGCCTCGACGACCTTCTCCGCGATGTGCGACGGAACCTCTTCGTATCTGTCGAAGACCATCGTGTACGTCGCGCGGCCCTGCGTGTTGGAGCGGACGTCGGTCGCGTAGCCGAACATCTCCGACAGCGGGACTCTGGCGGTCACGACCTGCGCGTTGCCGCGCGGCTCCATGCCCTCGACCCGGCCGCGGCGACGGTTGAGGTCGCCGATCACGTCGCCCATGAACTCCTCGGGCGTGACGACCTCGACGGCGAAGATCGGCTCGAGCAGCACCGGCTTGGCGCGCTTCGCAGCCTCCTTCATCGCGAGCGAGCCGGCGACCTTGAACGCGATCTCCGAGGAGTCCGTGTCGTGGTACTTGCCGTCGACGAGCGTGATCTTGATGTCAACCATCGGGTAGCCGGCCTTGACGCCGGTGTCGAGTGCCTCCTCGACGCCTCTCTCGACCGCCGGAATGAACTCCGACGGGATCGAGCCACCCTTGATTCTGTTGACGAACTCGAAGCCCTCGCCGGGGTTCGGCTCGATGTCGACGTAGACGATGCCGTACTGGCCCGAGCCACCGGTCTGGCGCACGAAGCGGCCTTCGATTCTCTGGGCCGTGCCGCGCACCGTCTCGCGGTAGGAGACCTGCGGGCGGCCGACGTTGGCCTCGACCTTGTACTCGCGCAGCATGCGGTCGACGAGCACCTCGAGGTGCAGCTCGCCCATGCCGGAGATCTCGGTCTGCCCGGTCTCCTCGTTGGTGCGGACCTGGAAGGTCGGGTCCTCCTCGGCCAGGCGGCCGAGGGCGACGCCCATCTTCTCCTGGTCGACCTTCGTCTTCGGCTCGATCGCGACCTTGATGACCGGCTCCGGGAAGTCGATCATCTCGAGCTTGATCGGTCTGTCGACGGCGGCGAGCGTGTCACCGGTGGTGACCTGCTTGATGCCGACGGCCGCGGCGATGTCGCCGGCGGAGACGTCCGTCAGGTCGACGCGCTCATTGGCGTGCATCTCGAGGATGCGGCCGATCCGCTCGGAGCGGCCGGTCGAGACGTTGAGGATCTTCGAGCCCGCCTCGAGCGTGCCCGAGTAGACGCGGAAGTAGGTCAGCTTGCCGACGTAGGGATCGGCGGCGATCTTGAAGGCGAGCGCCGAGAAGGGCGCGTCGTCGGAGGCCTCGCGCGTCGCGGCGCGGCCCTCGTCCTCGCCGCGGACCGGCTCGACGCCCTCGACCGGCGGGACGTCCAGCGGCGACGGCAGGTAGTCGACGATCGCGTCGAGCAGCGGCTGCACGCCCTTGTTCTTGAACGACGAGCCGCAGAGGACCGGCGTCAGCGACAGGTTGAGCGTCGCCTTGCGGATCGCGGCCTTGATCACGTCGACCGGGATCTCGGCCTCTTCGAGGATCAGCTCGACGAGCGCGTCGTCGTCCTTGGAGAGCTCCTCGAGCAGGTGCTCGCGGGCGATCGCGGAGGCGTCGGCGAGATGGTCCGGGATCGCGGTGATCTCCTGGTCCTTGCCGAGGTCGTCCTTGTAGATGATCGCGTGGTTCTCGACGAGGTCGATGATGCCCTTGAGGTCCGACTCCGCGCCGATCGGCAGCTGGATCGGGACCGGGTGGGCGCCGAGGCGGTCGATCATCGTCTGCACGCCGCGCTCGAAGTCCGCGCCGATGCGGTCCATCTTGTTGATGTAGGCGATGCGCGGCACGTGGTACTTGTCGGCCTGGCGCCAGACGTTCTCGGACTGCGGCTCGACGCCGGCGACCGAGTCGAAGACGGCGACCGCGCCGTCGAGCACGCGCAGCGAGCGCTCGACCTCGACCGTGAAGTCGACGTGGCCGGGCGTGTCGATGATGTTGATGCGGTGGCTGTTCCACTCGCAGGCGGTGGCGGCGGAGGTGATCGTGATGCCACGCTCCTGCTCCTGCTCCATCCAGTCCATGGTCGCGGCGCCCTCATGCACCTCGCCGAGCTTGTGGGTGCGGCCCGTGTAGAACAGGATGCGCTCGGTCGTGGTGGTCTTGCCGGCGTCGATGTGCGCCATGATCCCGATGTTTCGGGTCTTGTCGAGGGCGTACTTGCGTGGCATGGGCTCGGTCTCTAACTCGCGGTCTGGTCGTCGACGATAGGCACAAAAATGGCCCCAGCGGGGCCCGGTACTGACTGAAATGTCGTCCCGGGTTCGTGCGTTAGCTCGTCGAGGTCTCCATGGGTAGATGTGCCCCGTGGCGGAGGCGCGCAGTGGCGCGCGCCTCTGGGAGGCGGCGAGTGAATATAGCAAAGGAGCGCCAATGGCTCCGGCCTGCCAGGGATCTCGCCCCCTCTGCAGGGCGCTGTGCAGGAGATTCGACCGCGCGGCCGCGGTCTTTAACGACAACGCGCCGCTGATGTCAGCGGCGCGTACATGCCGAAGATGTGGTCGGGCGTGCTACCAGCGGTAGTGCGCGAAGGCCTTGTTGGCCTGCGCCATACGGTAGATGTCGTCCTTGCGCTTGTAGGCGCCGCCCTGCTGCGACTGGGCGTCGAGCAGCTCGTTGGCGAGCCGCTGGGCCATCGTCTTCTCGCGACGCTGGCGGGCGAACAGGACGAGCCAGCGGACGGCCAGCGTGCGCGAGCGGCGCGGCTGGACCTCGACCGGCACCTGGTACGTGGCGCCGCCGACGCGGCGGGAGCGGACCTCGAGCGACGGGGTCAGCGCCTTGATCGAGGCCTCGAGGGCCTCGAGCGGATCTCTGCCCGAGCGCTCGGCGAGGATCGCCAGCGCGTCGTACACGATCGTCTCGGCGGTGGACTTCTTGCCGTCCAGCATCACCTTGTTGATGACCTGCTGGACGAGGCGGGAACGGTGGATCGCGTCCGGCTCGACCGCGCGGATGGAGGCTGCAGCGCGACGGGGCATTACTTCGCCTTCACGCCGTACTGGGAGCGGGCCTTCTTGCGGTCGCTGACGCCGGCGGCGTCGAGCGTGCCGCGGACGACCTTGTAGCGGACGCCCGGGAGGTCCTTGACGCGGCCGCCGCGGACGAGCACGACGGAGTGCTCCTGAAGGTTGTGACCCTCACCCGGGATGTAGACGGTGACTTCCATCCCGTGGGTCAGCCGGACACGAGCAACCTTGCGAAGGGCCGAGTTCGGCTTCTTGGGCGTGGTGGTGTACACACGCGTGCAGACGCCACGGCGCTGAGGCGCGGCGACCTTGGTCTTGCGGCCTCTGCCGGACTTGAGGCCCGGCGTGGCGAGCTTCTTCTTCGGCGTCTTGCGGCCCTTGCGGACGAGTTGGCTGGTAGTCGGCATGTGGCGCGGAATGCTAGCAGCGTCGGAGGAATCAGCGCTGCTACGCCGCATGCAGGGTCGCGAGTGCCTCCTCGAGGGGCACGTACGGGACGCCGACGGCTTCAGCCACCGGAGCATATGTCACCTGGCCGCCGACGACGTTCACACCCGGCTTCAAGCCGGGATTGTCCTGCACAGCGCGGACGAATCCGTCGTTGGCGAGCTGGACGACGTACGGCATCGTCGCGTTCGTGAGCGCGTGCGTCGAGGTGATCGGCACCGCGCCCGGCATGTTCGCGACGCAGTAGTGCGTGACGCCGTCGACCTCGTAGGTCGGGTTGGTGTGCGTCGTCGGTCTGGAGGTCTCGAAGCAGCCGCCCTGGTCGATCGAGACGTCGACGAGCACCGCGCCGGGCTTCATCAGCGCCAGCTGTCTGCGCGTGATCACGTGCGGCGCCTTCGCGCCGTGGACGAGCACGGCGCCGATCACGAGGTCGATCTCCGGCAGCCGCTCCTCGATCGCGAGCGTCGTCGCGAAGCAGGTGTCGGCGCGGCCGCCGAACTCCGAGTCGAGCTCGCGCAGGCGGTCGATGCTGCGGTCGAAGACGAAGACCGTCGCCTCCATCCCGATCGCGATCAGCGCAGCGCGCATGCCGACGACGCCGCCGCCGATCACCATCACGTTGGCGGCCGCGACGCCGGGCACGCCGCCGAGCAGGATCCCGCGGCCGCCGAGCGGCTTCTCCAGCATGAAGGCGCCGGCCTGGGTCGCAATCTTGCCGGCGACCTCGCTCATCGGCGCCAGCAGCGGCAGCCGGCCGCGCGCGTCCTCGACCGTCTCGTAGGCGATGCAGGTCGCACCCGAGGCCATCAGCCCGCGCGTCAGCTCCGGCGCCGGGGCGAGGTGGAGGTAGGTGAACAGCAGGTGGTGCGGTCTCAGCAGCGCGACCTCCTGCGGCTGCGGCTCCTTCACCTTGACGATCAGCTCCGCCTGCGTGAAGACGCTCTCGGCGTCGGGCACGATGCTGGCGCCCTGGGCGGCGTACTCCTCGTCGGCGATCGCCGACCCCTCCCCCGCCCCGTGCTGCACCAGCACCTCGTGGCCGGCGTCGGCGAGCTCGCGCGCGCCGGCCGGCGTCAGCGCGACGCGGTACTCGTCCGTCTTGACCTCGGTGGGGACGCCGACCTTCATGGGGACCTCCGGCTCGGGTTAGTCGCGCACCAGTTCTCGCCCGCGGAGGGCGAGCCAAAACTCGATCCGGTCGCGCGCGCTGCCCATGCTGCGCCCGGTCAGCTCCTCGACGCGGCGGATCCGGTAGCGGAGCGTGTGGCGGTGGCAGTAGAGCCGCTTCGCCGCCCGCTCCCACTGCCCGTTCTCCTCGATGAACGCCTCCAGCGAGCGCATCAGCTCGCCGCCGTAGGCGCCCTCGCTCTCCTCGATCGGGGCGAGGATCGAGTCGCAGAAGAGCCGCAGCGCGTCGTCGTCCTGCAGCGACAGCAGCAGCTGGAAGGAGCCGAGGTCGCGATAGGTCGCGACGGTCGTTCTGAGCGGGCCGGCCTCGTCGCCGTTGCCGTCGCCGCTGGGCTGCGCGAGCGCCAGCGCCTCCACCGCGCAGCGCGCCTCGTGGAAGGCGCGGCGCGCCTCGCCGCCGCCGACGGCGCGGCCGACGCCGAGCCGCAGCGGCAGCCCGAGCGCGCGCGTCGTGCGATCGGCGATCCGCTGCGCGAGCGGGAACAGCTCCTCCTCGTCGAGCCCCGGCACGAGCGCGCCGACGAGCCCCTCGTGGACCGCCACCAGCCCGTCGGCCGCCTCGCCGCGCAGCGCGCCCGCGAGCGCGCTCTCGGCCGCCGCCATCCCGCCTGCGCCAGGGCGCGGCGGCGTCAGCACCATCACCGCGACCCGCGTGCCGAGCCCGAACGGCTCCAGCCGCCGCGCGAGGTCGCCGCCGCTCAGCTCGCCGGTCACGATCCCCGACAGGACGTCGCCGGCGAGCCGCCGCTCGGTGTCCTCGGCGACGCGGCGGCGCAGCATCTCCAGCGCGACGATCGTGACCGCCTGGTGGAGCGTGAGGCGGTCGAACTCCGACAGCGAGCCGGTGTCCTTGGCGGCGACCAGCCACGCCTGCAGCAGCGGGCCGCCGTCGGCCGTCTCACCGTCGCGCGGGCCGGAGGCGCCGACCGGCAGCGCCAGCGCGCGGCCCGCGAGCGTGCCGGCCGTCGGCGCGAAGCCGCGCCGCTCGCCGGCGCGCGTGCGGTCGCGCAGCTCGCGCTCCAGCGCCGCGACCGTCTCGTCGTCGACCTCGTTGCGGAAGGAGCGCTGCGCGAGCAGGCCGCCGCGCGCGTCGAAGACCATCACGGCGCCGCCGACGAGCGTCGACAGCGCGCCGGCGACGGCGTCGATGCCGCGCTCGGAGAGGACGATCCGCTCGAGCCGCTCGTGCGCGGCGATCGCGCGCCGCAGGACCGCGTACTGCTCGTTGACGAGGCGGCTGAAGGCGGTCTCGGTGATCGCGATGAAGGGCACGTCGTAGGGCACCTCGAACAGCGGCAGGCCGCGCTCGCGGGCGGTCTCGACGAGCGCCTCCGGGACCGTGTCGAAGCCGAACCCGATGCCGAAGCCGAGCCCCGCCAGGCCGTGGTCCGCGAGCCGCCTGACGAACTCCGTCTGGCGCTCGGGCGTGGCCAGCTGGAGGCCGGTCGTGAGCAGCAGCTCGCCGCCCGACAGCCACGGCGTCGGATCCTCCAGCTCGGTGATGTGGACCCAGCGCACGGCGGCGTCGAGCGCCTGCTCGCCGGCGAGCAGGCGGATGTCGATGTCGCGGACGAGCTCGCGGACGGTCAGCACGGTCGGCGGTCCCTCGCTCAGCCGAGCCGCATGCGGCTGGTCGCGCCTTCGAGCACCGGCCGCAGCACGGCCTCGATCTCGGCGAAGTGGTCCGGCGTCGAGATCAGCGGCGGCGACAGCTGGATGACCGGGTCGCCGCGGTCGTCGGCGCGGCAGATCAAGCCGCGCTCGTACAGCTCGCCGGAGATGTAGCCGCGCAGCAGCGTCTCGGCCTCGTCGTCGTCGAACGTCTCCTTCGTGTCGCGGTCCTTGACCAGCTCCAGCGACTGGAAGTAGCCGGCGCCGCGCACGTCGCCGACGATCGGGATGTCTCGCAGCGACTCCAGCATCCCCCGCAGCGCGCCCTCGTTGGCGCGCACGTTGTCGATCACGCCCTCCTGCTCGTAGGCGTCGAGCGTCGCGAGCGCGATCGCGGAGGCGACCGGATGGCCGGCGAAGGTGAAGCCGTGCAGGAACATCTCCTCGCCCTCCATGAACGGCGCGGCGATGCGGTCGGAGACGATCATCGCCCCCATCGGCGCGATCGCGCCGGTGATCCCCTTGGCGGTCGTGATGACATCGGGCAGGTAGTCGTAGCGCTGCGCGCCGAACCACTCGCCGAGGCGGCCCCAGGCGCAGATCACCTCGTCGGAGATCATCAGCACGCCGAACTCGTCGCAGATCTCGCGGATCCGCTGGAAGTAGCCGTCGGGCGGCGTGAAGGTGCCGCCGGCGTTCTGGACCGGCTCCATGATCACGGCGGCGACCGTCTCCGGCCCCTCGAACAGGATCCGCTCGCGCACCGCCTCCGCGAGCGTCTCGACCGGGACGTGGTCGGGCAGGCGGTAGACGTTCGTGTTGGGGACGTGGCAGCCGCCCGGCGTGAGCGGCTCGAACGGCACGCGGAAGGGCGTGATGCCGGTCGCCGAGAGGGCGCCCATCGGCGTCCCGTGGTAGGCGACCTCGCGCGCGATCACCTTCGTCTTCTGCGGATTGCCCGTCAGCTTGTGGTACTGGCGCGCGAGCTTCAGCGCCGACTCGACCGCCTCGCCGCCGCCGCTGGTGAAGAAGATGCGGTTGAGGTCGCCGGGGGCGAGCGCGGCGATCCGCGTCGCCAGCTCGATCGCGCGCGGGTGGGCGTAGGACCAGGTCGAGTAGAAGTCGAGCTCCTTCGCCTGGTCGGCGCCGGCCTGCGCGATGTCGGCGCGGCCGTGGCCGAGGTTGGAGCAGAAGAGCGCCGAGAGGCCGTCGAAGTAGCGCTTGCCGCTGGCGTCCCAGACGTAGACGCCCTCGCCTCTGACGATGATCGGGATCTGCTCGCCGCGGTGGTAGTCGCCCATCCGCGTGAAGTGCATCCAGAGGTGGCGCTTGGCCTGCTCCTGGAGTGCCTCGACCGTCGCCGTCTCTGTCGTCGCCATCGCTACATCACCCTCCAGAACGGATAGCCCGTTACGCCTCTGAGTACAAAGGTACTCCGCGGACGGGTGTTCTGACGAGCGGCGCGCCCGGACGGCGCGCCGCGCTGGCGGAGGAGCGCTGCTCAGGCGGCGGCCGGCTGCGCGGCGCGCACGGGCGCGGGCGTCAGCGCGGCGGCGACGATCACGAGCAGGAAGGCGGTCGCCTGGGCGACGATGCCGAGCACGTCGCCGGGCAGCGGGTCGCCGAAGACGATGATGCCGCCGGCGATCCCGGCGACGTTGGCGGCCGTGCCGGTGAAGGCGATGACCGGCACGGCGTCACCCTCCTGCAGCGCCTTCGCGGAGGCGTAGAAGGCGGCGATCGAGGCGAGGATCGCGACGCCCGTCCAGGGCGTCGTCAGCAGCGCCAGCAGGCCGTCGTCGGCGACGAGGCCGGTGAGCGCCTTCAGCGCGACGTCGGAGACGCCGAACAGGAGGCCCGCGGCGGCCGCCAGCATCACGCCGTGGTGATGGTCCGGGGCGCCTATCCGCTTGCCCATCACGAGCAGCGCGCCGATGCCGACGAGGCCGGCCTCGAAGGCGATCATGCCGGGCAGCGAGAACTGCGAGTTGGGGTCGTGCACGACCGGCAGCGTGATGCCGAGCAGCACGAGGCCGAGCGCGGTGCAGCCGAGGCCGATCCACTGGCGCGGCCCGACCGAGAAGCCGAAGATCCGCTCCGCCATCACGGCCAGCATCACGACACCGCCGGCGAGCACCGTCTGCACGACCGACATCGGCGCGACCGCCAGTGCCGCGACGTGGAAGATCCACGCGCAGACGGCGACGCCCATGCCGAGCGCGAACCAGGGCGAGCTGAACAGGCCGCGCGCCGATCTGAACGGGTGGCGGACATGGACGGCCGGAGCCGCGACCGCGCCGCGGTGCTTGTAGAGGAACGCGAGGTTCGTCGTGAACGCGCAGATCAGCGCAAGCAGGATGCCAAGATAAATCGTCATAAATCGAAATGAGGCCGTCGTGCCACGGCCGGTGCTTCGATGGTCAGGGGATCTTCCTCACGATGTAGGTTCGACATCGCGAGGCCGTCTCTTGAGCCTCTCTCTCGAGATGAGACCAGGCTACAGAGCAAAAGTAAACAGCGCTTTAGCTAAGCCTTTTCTCACGGACCTTCTCCAGATGGAGCAAACCCCGCCACTCCTGTTCGTCGACGTCGACGGCGTCATCTCGCTCTTCGGCTTCGCACCTGATTCCCCGCCGCCAGGGCGTTTTCACCTGGTCGACGGGATCCCTCACTACCTTTCGAGCGGCGCCGGAGAACACCTCCGCGCGCTGTCAGAACGGTTCGAGATCGTCTGGTGCACCGGATGGGAGGAAAAAGCCGACGAGCACCTTCCACACGCGTTGGCGCTCGGCCGTTCATACCCGCATCTCACGTTCGCGCGCCATCCCGGGCGCGCCCACGCTCATTGGAAGCTGGACGAGATCGCAGCCCACGCAGGCGATCGCGCGCTCGCATGGATCGACGACGCGCACGACGACGAGTGCCGCGCCTGGGCCGCCGCGCGCCGACGCGCCGGGAGCGCGACGCTGCTCGTCACGACCGCGCCCGCTGACGGGCTGCTCGACGCGCACGTCGCCATGCTGACGCGCTGGGCGGCCGCGCTGCCTTAAACGCGAACGGCCGCCCCGGAGGGCGGCCGTTCGGTGCGGGTGGCTCCGTGTCCCCGGCCTTGCGAGAGCGGGGACGCCGGATCCGTGCAGTGGTGCCTAGCTTCTGTCCTCGGGGACGTCGAGCTCGGCCAGCTCCTCGGCGAAGCCGTGCGAGCCGCCGCCGTTGCCGATCTCCTCGAGGTCGGCGAGGTCGGCCTCGATGCCGGAGGGGCCGAAGCCCTGCAGCGCCTCGCCGTCGGTGAGGCCCAGCTCGGCGGCCAGCTCGTCGTGGTCGAGCAGGCCGACGTCGTCCATGCCGCGGGGGAGCGGCTCGGCCGGCTCGATCTCGATGCGACGGTAGCGCTTCAGGCCCGTCGCGGCCGGGATCAGCTTGCCGATGATGACGTTCTCCTTGAGACCGTTGAGGCGATCGATCTTGCCCTCGAGCGCCGCATCGGTCAGGACCTTCGTCGTCTCCTGGAAGGAGGCGGCCGAGAGGAAGGAGTCGGTGTTGAGCGACGCCTTCGTGATGCCGAGGATGATCTCCTCCGCCTGCGCGGGCTCGCCGCCGGCGTCCATCACGGCCTGATTTATTCTCGCGTAGTCGTGCCGGTCGACGAAGACGCCGGGAAGCAGGTCGGTGTCGCCCTTCTGGTCGACACGGACCTTCTTCAGCATCTGACGCACGATCAGCTCGATGTGCTTGTCGTTGATGTCCACGCCCTGCGACTTGTAGACCTCCTGCACCTCCTTGACGAGGTACAGCTCGGTCTCGGTGCGGCCGCGGATCGCGAGCAGCTCGTGCGGGTACAGCGACCCCTCGTTGAGCTGACGGCCCGGATCGACCTTCTCGCCCTTCTCGACGAACAGGCGCGTGCGCCGCGGGAAGGTGTGACGGTGCTCGTCGCCGCCGTCGTCGGTGATGACGACCGTCAGCGCCTTGTCCGTCTCCTCGATGTCGACGACGCCGCCGACCTCGGCGATCTTCGCCAGGCCCTTCGGCTTGCGCGCCTCGAACAGCTCCACGACACGCGGGAGGCCGTGCGTGATGTCCGCGCCGGCGACGCCGCCGGTGTGGAACGTGCGCATCGTCAGCTGCGTGCCCGGCTCGCCGATCGACTGCGCGGCGACGATGCCGACCGCGTCACCGATCTGCGCCGTGTTGCCGGTCGCCATCGAGCGGCCGTAGCAGGCCTGGCACACGCCCGTCAGCGCCTCGCACTTCAGCACCGAGCGGACCGGGATCTTGACGTTGTCCTCGCCGTAGGCCTCGAGCAGCGCCGCGAAGTCCGCGCGGCTCATCTCGATGCCTCTGGCGACCGCGACGACGCCTCTCTTGGGGCCGAGGTCCTTCGCCGCGACACGGCCGACGAGGTTGTCGTTGGGCTCGCCGCCGTCCTTGTACAGGTTCAGCTCGACGTACTCCTCGGTGCCGCAATCCTCCTCGCGGATGATCACGTCCTGGGCGACGTCGACGAGACGGCGCGTCAGGTAGCCGGAGTCGGCCGTACGGAGAGCGGTGTCGGCGAGACCCTTGCGGGCGCCGTGGGTCGAGGTGAAGTACTCGATCACGTCGAGCCCCTCCATGAAGTTGGCCTTCACGGGACGCTCGATGATCTCGCCCTTCGGGTTGGCCATCAGGCCGCGCATGCCCGCCAGCTGGCGGATCTGCTTGAAGGAGCCACGGGCGCCGGAGTTGGCCATCATGAAGATGGGGTTCAGCTCGTTGAAGTGCTGCTCCATCGCGTCCGCGACCTCTTCGGTCGCAGCCGTCCACTGCTCGACGACGGCGTCCTTGCGCTCCTCCTCCGTGATCAGGCCCATGTCGTACTGGTCCTGGATCTCGGCGACGTGACCCTCGTACTTGGCGAGGATCTCCGGCTTGTCCGGCGGGATCACGACGTCGTTCTTGGAGACCGTGATGCCGGCCTGCGTCGCGTAGCGGAAGCCGAGGTCCTTGAACGCGTCGAGCACCTGCGAGATCGTCGCGGCGCCGTACGCCTGCACGAGGTCGTCGACGAACTGCGTCGTGTCGCGCTTCTTCATCGAGCGGTTGACGAACTCGTAGCTGGAGGGATCGTAGTCCTCGCCCAGCGTCGCCCGGATCGCGCGCTCGATCTTGTCGTTGTAGATGATGCGGCCGACGGTCGTGAGGATGTGACCGCCGTCACGGCCGGCAGGCCGGTACTCGGCGACGTCGTGCAGTCTCGTCACGCCGTGCTCGTAGGACCACTCCGCCTCCTGGGCGGTGCGGTACACGTGCGGGCGCGGCTGATGTCTCGCCGGGTCGATCTTCGACAGCTCGTCGACCTCGGGGCCGTACGTGAGGTAGTACGCGCCGAGGATCATGTCCTGCGTCGGCGTCGCCAGCGGCGCGCCGTGCGCGGGGGACAGGATGTTGTTGGCCGACAGCATCAGGATGCGCGCCTCCGCCTGCGCCTCCGCGGAGAGCGGCAGGTGGACGGCCATCTGGTCGCCGTCGAAGTCGGCGTTGAAGGCCGAGCAGACGAGCGGGTGGACCTGGATCGCCTTGCCCTCGACGAGCTGCGGCTCGAACGCCTGGATGCCGAGGCGGTGGAGCGTGGGCGCGCGGTTGAGCAGGACCGGGTGCTCGTGGATGACCTCCTCGAGCACGTCCCAGACCTCCGGGATCATCGAGTCGACCATCTTCTTGGCCGCCTTGATGTTCTGCGCCGCCTTGCGCTCGACCAGCCGCGCCATGATGAACGGCTTGAACAGCTCGAGCGCCATCAGCTTCGGCAGACCGCACTGGTGCAGTCTCAGCGACGGGCCCGACACGATCACCGAACGGCCGGAGTAGTCGACGCGCTTGCCGAGCAGGTTCTGGCGGAAGCGGCCCTGCTTGCCCTTGAGCATGTCCGAGAGCGACTTCAGCGGGCGGTTGCCCGGACCCGTCACGGGCCGGCCGCGGCGGCCGTTGTCGAACAGCGCGTCGACGGCCTCCTGCAGCATGCGCTTCTCGTTGTTGACGATGATCTCCGGCGCGCCGAGGTCGAGCAGCCGCTTGAGGCGGTTGTTGCGGTTGATGACGCGGCGGTAGAGGTCGTTCAGGTCCGAGGTCGCGAAGCGGCCGCCGTCGAGCTGGACCATCGGGCGCAGCTCCGGCGGGATCACCGGGACGGCCTCGAGGATCATCATCTCCGGGCGGTTGCCGGACTGGATGAAGGCCGAGACGACCTTCAGGCGCTTGACCGAACGGCTCTGCTTCTGGCCCTTCGCCGTCTTCACCAGCTCCTGCAGCTCGGCTCTCTCGTCCTCCAGGTCGACCTGCTCGAGCAGGTCGCGGACCGACTCCGCGCCCATGCCGCCGCGGAAGTACTCGCCGAAGCCGAACGGGCTGCCGAAGCGGTCCTTCAGCTCGCGGAAGAGCGTCTCGTCGTTGACGACGTCCTTCGGCTTCATCGACTGGAACAGGTCCCACACCTGACGCATGCGCTCGGCCGCGTCCTCGATGTAGGCCTCGGTGTCGTCCATGTCGGCCGTGAACGTTCTGCGCAGGTCTCTGAGGAGCTTCTCGCGCTCCTCGTCGGACAGTCTCGCGACGTTGATGTCGAGCGACTCCGCCCACATCTCGTCTTCGTCGTTGAACTGGTTCGACTGTCTGCCGCTCTCGAGGAACTCGACACGGCGCTCGAGCGACTCTCTCAGCTCGAGCAGCCGCTCCTCCTTCTCGGCCGCGTACGAGTCGAGCACGGTGTTGACCTGGTCCTGCAGGCTGTCGAGGTCGCGCTCGCGCGCCTCGTCGTCGATCCACGTGACGATCGAGGCCGCGAAGTAGAGGACCTTCTCGAGCTCCTTGGGAGCCATGTCGAGCAGGTAGCCGATCCGCGACGGGACGCCCTTGAAGAACCAGATGTGCGAGACCGGCGCGGCGAGGTCGATGTGGCCCATGCGCTCACGGCGCACCTTCGACCGCGTCACCTCGACGCCGCAGCGCTCGCAGACGATGCCCTTGTAGCGGACGCGCTTGTACTTGCCGCAGTAGCACTCCCAGTCCTTCGTCGGACCGAAGATGCGCTCGCAGAAGAGGCCGTCCTTCTCCGGCTTCAGCGTGCGGTAGTTGATGGTCTCCGGCTTCGTGACCTCACCCGAGCTCCACGAGCGAATCTGCTTCGAGGAGGCGAGGCCGATCTCGATGGCGTCGAAGTTGTTGATGTCGATCATGCGTCGTCCTCAGTCGAATCGACGGCGGCGAGGTTCTCCTCGGGCGCGGCCTCCGCGGACGGCTCGCCCGCGTCGGTGGCGTCTTCGCCCTCGGTCGCCTCGTCGGCCGCCTGGCCGTCGGTCGCGCGCACGCCGGAGAGGTCGATGCCCAGCTCCTCGGCGGCACGCAGGAGGTCGTCGTCCTCCTCGCGCATCTCAGCGCGAGTGCCCTCTTCGGAGACGACGTTGACGTCGAGCGCCAGCGACTGCATCTCCTTCAGGAGCACCTTGAACGACTCCGGGATGCTCGGCTCGGCGATGTTCTCGCCCTTCACGATCGCCTCGTAGGCCTTGACGCGCCCGACGGTGTCGTCGGACTTGATCGTGAGCATCTCCTGGAGCGTGTACGCGGCGCCATACGCCTCCAGCGCCCACACCTCCATCTCGCCGAAGCGCTGACCGCCGAACTGCGCCTTGCCGCCCAGCGGCTGCTGGGTGACGAGCGAGTAGGGGCCGGTCGAGCGAGCGTGGATCTTGTCGTCGACGAGGTGGTGCAGCTTCAGGATGTACATGTAGCCGACCGTCACCTGCGTCTCGAACGGCTCGCCCGTGCGCCCGTTGAAGAGCGTGAACTTGCCCGAGGCGCGGATGCCCTCGCGGTCGTTCGGCGCGGTCTTCATTCTGATCCGGCCGGTGTGCTCGTTCTGCCACTGCAGCAGCGCGTTGTCGACGTCGGCGACGGTCGCGCCGTCGAAGACCGGCGTCGAGACGTAGACGCGCGGACGCTCGTCGCCTCTGCCGTGGGCGATCTTGTACGCGTCGCTGCCGTCGTCGTACCAGCCCTCGGCTGCGGCCCACCCGAGGTGGGTCTCGAGGATCTGGCCGATGTTCATGCGCGAGGGGACGCCGAGCGGGTTGAGGATGACGTCGACCGGCGAGCCGTCCTCGAGGAACGGCATGTCCTGCTCGTCGACGATCTTCGAGATGACGCCCTTGTTGCCGTGGCGGCCGGCGAGCTTGTCGCCCTCGGAGATCTTGCGCTTCTTCGCGACGAAGACGCGCACGAGGTCGTTGACGCCCGGCGGCAGGTCGTCGCCGGCGTCGCGCGAGAAGGTCTTGACGTCGATCACGACGCCGCCCTCGCCGTGCGGCACCTTCAGCGAGGTGTCGCGGACCTCACGCGCCTTCTCCTTGAAGATCGCGCGGATCAGCTTCTCCTCGGCCGTCAGCTCGGTCTCGCCCTTCGGCGTGACCTTGCCGACGAGCAGGTCGCCCGAGCCGACCTCGGCGCCGATGCGGACGATGCCGCGGTCGTCGAGGTTGCGCAGCGACTCCTCGGAGCGGTTCGGGATGTCGCGCGTGATCTCCTCGTCGCCGAGCTTCGTCGTGCGGGCGTCGATCTCGTACTCCTCGATGTGGATCGAGGTGAGCTCGTCGTCCTTCACGAGGCGCTTGCTGAGGATGATCGCGTCCTCGAAGTTGTAGCCCTCCCAGGACATGAAGGCGACGCGCAGGTTCTTGCCGAGCGCCATCTCCCCCTGGTCGGTCGAGGAGCCGTCCGCCAGGACCGTGCCCTCGACCACCTGCTGCCCGTTTCTGACGAGCGGCTTGTGATGGATGAGCGTGCCCTGGTTGGAGCGCATGAACTTCTGCAGGACGTACTCGTCCTTGGCGCCGTCCTCGGTCTCGATGACGATCTGGTCGGCGTCGATGTAGGCGATCGTGCCCGCGCGCTTGGCGAGCACGACGTCACCGGAGTCGACGGCCGCGCGGTACTCCATGCCGGTGCCGACGAGCGGGGCGTCGGTCTTCAGCAGCGGGACCGCCTGGCGCTGCATGTTCGAGCCCATCAGCGCGCGGTTGGCGTCGTCGTGCTCGAGGAACGGGATCATCGCGGTCGCGACCGACCAGATCTGCTCCGGCGAGACGTCCATCAGGTCGACCTCGGCGGCCGAGACTCTCACGTACGAGCCGGCCTGCGTACGGCAGACGATGTCGTCGCCGATGAGGGAGCCGTCGTCGCCCAGCGGCGTGTTCGCCTGGGCGATCTTCGCCTCCTCCTCCTGGGTCGCGTCGAGGTGGACGATCTCCTCGGTGACCTTGCCGTCCTTGACGACGAGGTACGGCGTCGTGACGAAGCCGTGCTCGGAGATCTGCGCGTAGGAGGAGAGCGAGCCGATCAGGCCGATGTTCGGGCCCTCGGGGGTCTCGATCGGGCACATGCGGCCGTAATGGGTCGGGTGGACGTCGCGCACCTCGATCGGGGCGCGCTCGCGCGTCAGGCCGCCGGCGCCGAGCGCCGACAGGCGGCGGCGGTGCGTCAGGCCCGAGAGCGAGTTGTTCTGGTCCATGAACTGCGACAGCTGCGAGGAGCCGAAGAACTCCTTCAGCGCCGCGACGACCGGGCGGATGTTGACGATCGTCTGCGGCGTGATCGTGTCGGCGTCCTCGGTCGTGAGGCGCTCGCGCACGACGCGCTCCATCCGGTAGAGGCCGATTCGGAAGGCCTCCTGGATCAGCTCGCCGACGGTGCGCAGACGGCGGTTGCCGAAGTGCTCGTACTCGTCGAGGTGGTCGGCGACGGCCTCGCGCGGGTAGGAGACGGCCTCGGCGGCGTAGTCTCTGATCTCGACCTCGGGCTGCTCGGGCATGCCGAGGATCCGCGGCAGCGAGACGAGCTCCTTGATGAGCGCGATGATGTCGTCGTGCGTCAGCGTGCGCGTCTCGAGGTCGATGTCGAGGCGCAGGCGCGAGTTCAGCTTGTAGCGACCGACGCGCGTGAGGTCGTAGCGCTTGGGGTCGAAGAAGAGCTGGTGCAGAAGCGCTCTGGCGGCGTCGACCGACGGCGGCTCGCCCGGACGCTGCTTCTTGAACAGCTCGATGAGGGCGCCTTCCTCAGTCTTGGTGACCTCGGTGTCGCTCTCGATCGTGTTGCGGATGTAGAGCGAGTCCTCGAACAGGTTGAGGATCTCGTCGTCGCCCGAGTAGCCCATCGCCCGCAGCAGGACGGTGACCGGCAGCTTGCGCTTGCGGTCGATGCGGACGTAGACCTTGCCCTTCTTGTCGATCTCGAGCTCGAGCCACGAGCCGCGAGCCGGCATCAGGTTCGCGATGAAGACCTGCTTCTCGCG
Source organism: Conexibacter sp. CPCC 205762 (assembly GCF_030646155.1). Lineage (GTDB taxonomy): Bacteria > Actinomycetota > Thermoleophilia > Solirubrobacterales > Solirubrobacteraceae > Conexibacter. Next base: position 65,002 of record NZ_JAUTDN010000021.1, on the reverse strand, counting down.
ATCCTTGGCCTCCATCAGGTAGGCGCCCGGGGAACGGACCAGCTGCGTCACGACGACGCGCTCGGTGCCGTTGATGATGAACGTGCCGCGCTCCGTCATCCAAGGGAAGTCGCCCATGAAGACGGACTGCTCGCGGATCTCGCCGGTCTCGCGGTTGACGAAGGCGACCGTGACCGTGAGCGGCCGGGCGTAGGTGAGGTCCTTCTCGCGGCACTCGTCGAGCGAGGCGACCGGCTCGTCGAAGGTGAACTCGCCGAACTGGACGGCGAGGTTGCCGGTGTAGTCCTCGATCGGCGAGATGTCGTCGATCGTCTCGCGCAGACCACCGGTCTCCGCGTCAGTCAGCCAGGCGAACGATCTCTTCTGGATATCGATGAGGTTGGGGACTTCAAGGGCCTTGGAAAGACGCGCAAAAGTGCGGCGCGTCCGGGGGGCGTCAGCAGGTGCCAAGACGGCGACTCCTCGGGCAGTCGAGAGGCGAGCAGAGGAAGCGCGAAAGCGCGACCAGCCAAGATAGCACAGAGCATCGACACCCTCCGAGCGGGGCAGTCAGCGCTCACGGACCCCACCCGGGAGACCGCGTATGTGGCGTGGTCTCAGAACTGCAGGGTGGCTGCGACTATCGGCTGACGTCGCCCATTGTACCGGCCGGGGGCAAATCCTGGGGTGCCTGGACGGATTGCGCCGGCGGTCAGGTCTGGTCGAAGAAGTCGGCGACCTGGATGTCGGGCCGCGGCTGGCCGGCCGGGAGCGCCGACCAGTCGACCTCCCACCCCGCCGGCGGGGTGAGGCGGGCCCGCAGCGGGGCGATCGGCGGGTGGCCAGGGCCGCGGTCCTTCCAGCGCTCGTCGGCGGGGCGGCGGCGCACGTAGCCGGCGGCCAGCTCGTCGCGCCACGGCGCGAGCGGCTCGTCGTCCTCCTCGTCGGCGTCGGCGGCGCCGGGCTGCTCGAGCGCGGTGCCGATCCCGAACTCGCGCTCGTCGCCGTCGCGGATGTAGACGCCGTCGGCGCGCTCACGCGCCCACGCGATCGCCTCCGCGACCGGCAGCGGCTGCCGCAGCTGCTCGCCGAGGTCGGCGCCGCCATCGCCCTCGGTCTCCACGTGCGCGTCGAAGAGGCCCGGCAGCCAGCGGTCCTCGCCGGCCGCGTCGGGGTCGAGCATCCACTGCTCGGCCTCGGTCACGAACGCGATCGATCTCGGGCGCATCGCGCGACTGTAGCGGCGGTGCGCCAGGCCCGCAAACGACGAAGGGCCCGGCAGTGCCGGGCCCTTCGGTGCAGCTGGTGTGACTGGTGCGGCGAGCTATCTCAGCTCGACGGACGCGCCAGCCTCTTCGAGCTCGGCCTTGAGCTTGTCGGCCTCGTCGCGCTCGATGCCTTCCTTGACGGGCTTGGGGGCCTCGTCGACGAGCGCCTTGGCCTCCTTCAGACCGAGGCCGGTCGCCGCGCGGACGACCTTGATGACCTGGATCTTCTTGTCGCCGGCGCCCGTGAGGACGACGTCGACAGTCGTCGACTCCTCGGCAGCGGCCTCGCCGCCGCCGGCGCCGCCGGCAGCCGGGGCAGCCGCCGCGACGGCCGTCGCGGAGACGCCGAACTCCTCCTCCAGCGCTCTGATGCGCTCGGCCAGCTCCAGCACCGAGATCGCCTTGAGCTCGTCGATCCACTCCTGAGTGGTCGCCATGGTCAGTCCTCCTTCGCGTCGGAAGCGGCGTCGGCAGCTGCCGCGTCGTCCGTCTTGTCGTCAGTGTCAGGGGTGGCCTCTGCGGCCGGAGCCTCGGCCTCGGCCGCGGGGGCCTCGGTCTCGGCGGGAGCGGCGTCGGCTGCCGGAGCAGCCTCCTCCGCCGGGGCGGGAGCGGCAGCGTTGCCGCCCACGAGGCCCTGGTCTGCAATCGCCTGCAGCTGGATCGCGACGCCCGCGATGAGCGCGTTGAGGCCGCGTGCGAGGCCGTTGAGCGGTGCGGCGACGACGCCGACGAGCTGCCCGTAGAGCACCTCGCGCGACGGCAGTCTCGAGATCGCTCTGATCTCGTCCGGCGTCACCGGCTGGCCATCCATCAGGCCGCCCTTGAACGCCAGCACCTGCGTCGTTCTCTGCGCGTCGCTGAGCGCCTTCGCGGCCGCAGCCGCGTCGCCGCGCACGAACGCCAGCGCCGTCGGACCCGCGAGGATCTCCTTCAGCGCCTCGGCGCCGGCCTTGTCGGCCGCGCGCTCCGTCAGCGAGTTCTTCACGACGGACAGCGTCGTGTCGGACTCACGCAGCTTGGTGCGCAGTTCGGCGACCTGCGCGACCGTGATGCCACGGTAATCGACCGCGAACACCGCCGAGGACGCTTCCAGGTCCTCGGCGATGCGGTCGATCACCGCCGCCTTCTCGTTTCTGTTCATGTCAGGTCACTCTCTTCTCGAAATGCGAAACGCCCGCACGTGGCGGGCGTCGAGAAGCTGAGCGGCCGTGAAGCGGCTCCGGTTCTTCGATGCTCCGCCTGTCCCGGACTTATGGTCGCCGGGAGTCTTGGGCAGCGCGTCTCTGGAACGAGGCTACGCCGCGACCGGCGCCTCCCCGACGATGTCGCGCGTACGCGACGGGTCCACTCTCACGCCGGGACCCATCGTCGAGGCGAGCGTGATCGACTGGATGTATCTGCCCTTGGCGGCAGACGGCTTGGCGCGGACGAGCTCCTCCACGACGGCCGCGTAGTTCTCGAGCAGGCGCTGCTCGTCAAAGCTCGACTTGCCGATCACCATGTGCACGATCGCGGTGCGATCGGTGCGGTACTCGACCTTGCCGGCCTTCGACTCCGCGACGGCTCTCGAGACGTCCATCGTGACCGTGCCGACCTTCGGGTTCGGCATCTTGCCCGACGGGCCGAGGATGCGGCCGAGACGGCCGACCACCGGCATCAGGTCCGGCGTCGCGATCGCGACGTCGAAGTCCGTGAAGCCCTCTTCGATTCTTCTCGCGAGATCGTCGGCGCCGACGACGTCCGCGCCGGCCTCCGTCGCCTCGCGGGCCTTGTCGCCCTGGGCGAAGACGGCGACCTTGACGTCCTTGCCGAGGCCGTGCGGCAGCGCGATCGTGCCGCGCAGCTGCTCGTCCGCGTGACGGACGTTGAGACCCGTGCGGACATGCAGCTCGACCGACTCGTCGAACTTCGAGCTCTTCAGCTCCTTGACGAGTCTGATCGCCTCAGAGGGCTCGTAGCTGTGCTCGCGGTCGTAGCGCTGGCGCGCCTCGACGTAGCTCTTGCCGTGCTTGGCCATCTTCAGACCACCTCCACGCCCATCGAGCGAGCCGTGCCGGCGATGATCTTCGCGGCCTGGTCGACATCGTGAGCGTTCAGATCGTTCAGCTTCTTCTGGGCGATCTCGCGGAGCTGGTCCTGCGTGATCTGCGCGACCTTCGTCTTGTGCGGCTCAGCCGAGCCCTTGTCGAGACCGAGCGCCTGCTTGATCAGCACGGCGGCCGGCGGGCTCTTGAGGACGAACGTGAACGAACGGTCCTCGTAGACGGTGATCTCGACGGGGATGACCGTGCCCGTGTCCTGCTGCGTCTGGGCGTTGAACGCCTTGACGAACTCCATGATGTTGACGCCGTGCTGGCCCAGCGCGGGGCCGACCGGCGGCGCCGGGCTCGCCTGGCCGCCAACGGCCTGGAGCTTGATGACTGTCAGAACCTTCTTCGCCATTTCAGATCTTCTTCACCTGGTCGAAACCGACCTCGACCGGGGTTTCGCGGCCGAAGATTGATACCAGCACCTTGAGTCGGGCGCCATCCTCGTTGATCTCCGAGATCTCGCCCGAGAAGTCGGAGAGCGGACCCGAGACGACCTTGACGGACTCGCCGATCGAGAACTGCGCGCGCGTGCGCGGACGCTCCGCGGTCTCGCGATGCAGCAGTCGATCGACCTCCGCCTGCGTCAGTGGCACGGGCTCGTTGGAAGCGCCGACGAAGCCGGTCACGCCGGGCGTGCCCTTGACGAGCGCCCACGAATCCTCGTTGAGGTCCATGTTGACCAGCACGTAGCCGGGCATCGTGCGCTTCTCGGTGACAACTCTCTGGTTGTCCTTCAGCTCGGTCACGGACTCGGTCGGCACGACGACCTGTCGCACGGCGCGTCTCTGATTGAGCGAGACGACGCGGTGCTCGAGGTTGTGCTTGACCTTGTTCTCGTGACCGGAGTAAGTGTTGACGACGTACCAGCGAAACATGTCGGGGGAGATCGATCCTTGGGGGAAGGGGGCGCGAGCCGGAGACTCAGACGATCAGGTCGACGATCCGCTGTGAAAGCCAGTCCGCGGCGCCGAGGTAGAGACCGGCGATCGCCACGAAGCCGACGACGACGGCCGTGGCCTGAGCGACCTGGGTGCGGTCGGGCCACTGGACACGCTGCAGCTCGCGCCAGCTGCCGCGCAGGAAGTTGATGAAGCGACCGCCGCCGCCACGGCTCGGCTCCGGCGAACGCTCGCCGGTGCGCGCGAGGCCGGCGACCTCGCCGCCGTCGCCGCCGCGACCGCCGGCCGGCACGAGCGGCCCGCCGTCGTCGTCGCGAGCGCTCTCGAACAGCTCTTCGGCGTTGCTGCCGCCGAGCGAGGGATCGGCGCCGGCGCTGGCGTCGGCCTCGGAGGGCCGGCCCATCGCGAGCTGAGCGTCGGCGATGTCGACTTCGCCAGAGGCGAACTCGGCCGGCTCGTGCGCGTGCAGCTCGTTCTTCTCGGGCAGCGCGTGATGCTCGGCGCGCTCGGCCGAGTCGTCCTCGTCAGGACCGTTGGCTGATCTGGGGTCGCGGGCCATCAGGCTCTACACGCGGTTAGCGAGTCTCCCGATGGGACGTGTGTCTCTTGCACCAGCGGCAGTACTTTCTGAGCTGAATCCGCTCAGGGTTGTTCCGCTTGCTCTTGTTCGTCTGGTAGTTGCGTCGCTTGCATTCCTCGCATGCGAGGGTGACTGCGATGCGAACGTCTCCGCGAGCCATGGTCGTCCAGGTTCCGTTGTCGTCTCAGGGCAAGTGTCAGCGACCGGCGGCAGACGCAAAGTCGCATCGCCAACCGGCGCGGGCAAAGCAGTGTAGCGGGAAACGCCCAGACGGTGGGGCTTGAGCGTCCCGGCCCGGCCCGTCGGCGCCAGCCGATAGCGTCTCGGGCACCGGCGCAGCTCCGCTCGCCGAATTTTTGCCTTTCAGGTCGGAATGGACGAGAATCAGAACGTGCGCATTGGAGCCAAGACTGACTACGCGCTGCGAGCCGCACTCGAGCTCGCCGCCGCCGACGGCGACCGCCCCGTGAAGGCGGAGACGATCGCCACCGCGCAGCAGATCCCACCCCGTTTCCTCGAGAAGATCCTCAACGACCTCCGCCGCGCGGGGATCGTCGAGAGCCGTCGCGGCGTCGAGGGCGGGCATCTGCTCGCATCCCCTCCCGAGGAGATCGCGGTCGCGGACGTGATCCGCGCGATCGACGGGCCGCTCGCGAACGTCGCGGGCAAGCGTCCCCACGAGCTGGAGTACCAGGGCGCCGCCGAGAGACTGCCGGAGCTGCTGGTCGCCGCGCGCGCCGCACTGCGCGACGTGCTCGACCGCACCACGCTCGCCGACGTCGTCGCGGGCGAGCTGCCGGACCATGTCGTCGCCCTTGCCGGCGACCCGGCCGCCTGGTCCAAGCGGGGGTGACTCCGTCATTGCGAGTTCCACGGCTGCGCCCTGAAGGGCCGACCGTGGCGGGAACTCGCGGGTCGCGTCAGAAGCTCTGACGCGCGGGTCGTCAACGGCGCGATTTGCCGCGCTGACGGCCTCTCGTCTTATTCCTGGCTATTTCGGTCGGGATTAGCTAGAATCCGCGTCGATGCGAATCGACGTGCATCAGCATCTCCTCTCACAGCCGCTCCTCGCCGCTCTCGAGCGGCGGGGGGCGGTCCCCTTCTTGAGCCGCTCCGCCGACGGCTGGACCTATCACCTCGCGGGCGAGCCCGACAGCGCGCTGCCGGCCGCCGACGCCGACGCGCGCCGCCGCGCCGCGCTGCTCGACGACGACGGCGTCGACCGCGCGCTCGTGCTGCTCTCCAGCGCGCTCGGGATCGAGCACCTGCCGGCCGAGCAGGCGCAGCCGCTGCTCGACGCCTGGCACGCGGGCGCCGCCGCGCTCCCCTCCGAGCGCTTCGGCGCGTGGGCGGCGATCGCGGTCGAGCAGCCCGACCCGGCGCTCGTCGCGCCGCTGCTTGGGCGCGGCTTCGCCGGCCTCTCGCTGCCGGCGACGGCGCTCGCGACCCCGGCCGCCGTCGAGCGGCTCGGCCCGCTGCTGGAGCGGCTGCAGGAGGCCGGCGCGCCGCTGTTCGTCCACCCCGGCCCGGTCGCGCTGAGCGGCGATCCGCAGGCGGCCGGCGCGCCCTCGTGGTGGCCCGGCATGACCGGCTACGTGGCGCAGATGAACGCCGCCTGGCACGCCTTCCTGCACGCCGGCCGCCCCGCCCTCCCGCGCCTGCGGGTGCTGTGGGCGATGCTGGCCGGGCTGGCGCCGCTGCAGCTGGAGCGGCTGGCCGCCCGCGGCGGCCCCGCCGCGCGCGGCGCCGACGACCCGCTGACCTTCTACGACACCTCCTCCTATGGCCCGCAGGCGATCGCCGCGGTGCTGCGCGCGATCGGTCCCGACCAGCTCGTGCACGGCTCCGACCGGCCGGTCGTCGGCGCCGTCGTCCCACCGGCCGACACCGCGCTCGGCCACGCGCTGCTGCGCGTCAACCCGGCGCGGCTCCTCTCACCCACGACCACCGAACCGCGAGTTCCCACCGGGAGCGGTCCTTCCGCCAGCTGACGTGGAACTCGCAAGGCGAAGCCCATGACCGACATCGATCGTCCCACCGAGCGCGACCTGACCCGTCAGGAGCTGCGTGCCGTCGCGCAGCAGATCGCCGCCGACCCCTCGCTGTGGTCGGATCACGTCGTCCACGACCCCGAGCAGCGGACCTACCACGAGCTGCTGCGCGACGAGCATCTCGACGTGTGGGTGATCTGCTGGTCCAGAGACCACGACACCGGCTTCCACGACCACGACGCCTCCAACGGCGCGGTCGCCGTGATCGCCGGCTCGGTGCGCGAGGAGCGGCTCGTGCTCGGCGGCGTGCCGACGCGCCGGATCGCGCGCGCCGGCGAGTCGTTCGACTTCGCCAACACCGACATCCACCGCGTCCTGCACCACGGCGACGTGCCGGCGGTGACGGTCCACGTCTACTCGCCGCCGCTGCTGCGGATGGGCTCCTACCTGGTCGAGGACGACGGCACGCTGCAGCGCCACGCCGTCTCCTACGAGCAGGAGCTGGTGCCGCTGGAGTCGTGAGGAGTACGCTCGGTGGATGCCGGAGCGGACGAACGCCGAGGACCGCAAGCTCTCCGTCAGACCACCGCACGACCACGCCGCCGGGATGGAGGCGGTCGCCGTCGCGCTGCGCCACGCGCAGGAGCAGATGGGCGTCGTGCGCAGCTTCAGAGCGCTGCGCCGCCTCAACCAGCCCGACGGCTTCGACTGCCCCGGCTGCGCCTGGCCCGAGCCCGGCCACACGCACGTCGCCGAGTTCTGCGAGAACGGCGCCAAGGCGGTCGCCGAGGAGGCGACCCGCAAGCGCGTCGACCCGGACTTCTTCGCGCGCCACCCGGTCGCCGAGCTGGCCGACTGGACCGACTACCAGCTCGGTCGCTCCGGCCGCCTCACGCACCCGATGGTGCTGCGCGACGGCGCCTCGCACTACGCGCCGATCTCGTGGGAGGAGGCGTACGGGCTGATCGCGCAGGAGCTGAACGCGCTGCCGACGCCCGACGAGGCGATCTTCTACACCTCCGGCCGCACCTCGAACGAGGCCGCCTTCGCCTACCAGGCGTTCGTGCGCGCCTACGGCACGAACAACCTGCCCGACTGCTCGAACATGTGCCACGAGTCGAGCGGCGTGGCGCTGACGGAGACGATCGGGATCGGCAAGGGCAGCGTCACGCTGGAGGACGTCGAGCACGCCGACCTGCTGCTGATCGTCGGCCAGAACCCCGGCACCAACCACCCGCGGATGCTGTCGGCGCTGGAGGCGGCGAAGGGCAACGGCGCGACGATCGTCTCGATCAACCCGCTGCCGGAGGCGGGGCTGATCCGCTTCAAGAACCCGCAGACGCCGAAGGGCATGCTCGGCCACGGCACCGCGCTCGCCGACCACTGGCTGCAGGTCAGGGTCAACGGCGACCTCGCGCTCTTCCAGGCGCTCTCGAAGCTGCTGCTCGACGCCGAGGCGGCGGCGCCCGGGACGGTGCTCGACCACGCCTTCATCGAGGCCCACACCGACGGCTTCGAGGCCTGGTCGGCCGCGCTCCAGCAGCTCGACTGGGACGCGGTCCTGGCCGCGACCGGCCTGCGCCGCGAGGAGATCGAGCTGGTCGCCGAGCTGGCGATCAGATCGGAGCGGACGGTCGTCTGCTGGGCGATGGGGATCACACAGCACAAGAACGCCGTCGCGACGATCCGCGAGTTCGTCTCGTTCCTGCTGCTGCGCGGCAACATCGGCCGGCCCGGCGCCGGCGTCTGCCCCGTCCGCGGCCACTCCAACGTGCAGGGCGACCGCACGATGGGGATCTACGAGAAGCCCGCGCCGGCGTTCCTGGAACGGCTCCACAGCGCGCTCGGGTTCGCGCCGCCGCAGGCGCACGGGCTCGACGCGGTCGAGGCGATCCGCGCGATGCGCGACGGCAGAGCGCACGTCTTCTTCGCGATGGGCGGCAACTTCGCCAGCGCCGCGCCCGACACCGACGCGACCTTCGCCGCGCTGCGCGCCTGCCGCCTGACGGTCCACGTCTCGACCAAGCTCAACCGCTCGCACGTCGTCCACGGCACGCAGGCGCTGATCCTGCCGACGCTCGGCCGCACCGAGCTGGACATGCAGGCGCGCGGCGCGCAGGCGGTCACCGTCGAGGACTCGATGGGGATGGTCCACCACTCGCGCGGCACGCTCGCGCCGGCGTCGGAGGAGCTGCGCAGCGAGGTCGCGATCGTCGCCGGGCTGGCGCGCGCCGTGCTCGGGCCCGTCGACGGCGGCCGCGCCGGCGCCGACCTCCCGTGGGAGCGGTTCGCGGGCGACTACCGCCTGCTGCGCCAGAAGATCGAGCAGGTCGTGCCCGGCTTCGAGCGGTTCGAGCAGCGGATCGCGCAGCCGGGCGGCTTCGCGCTGCCGCACCCGCCGCGCGACTCGCGCACCTTCCCGACGACGACCGGCAAGGCCCGCTTCCTGACCAACCCGCTGACGTGCGTGACCGTGCCCGAGGGCCGGCTGGTGCTGCAGACGCTGCGCTCGCACGACCAGTACAACACGACGATCTACGGCCTCAACGACCGCTACCGCGGCGTCAAGGCCGGCCGCCGCGTCGTCTTCCTCAGCGCCCGCGACATCGAGCAGCTGGGCTTCGCGGAGGGCGACGTCGTCGACCTGATCGGCGAGGCGCCGGACGGGATCGAGCGACGGGCGGACCGCTTCCGCATCGTCAGCTACGACACGCCCCGCGGCTGCGCCGCCGCCTACTACCCGGAGACGAACCCGCTCGTCCCGCTCGACTCGACCGCCGACGGCTCCAACCAGCCGGCGTCGAAGAGCGTCATCGTCCGGCTGCAGCGCAGCGCGGCTTAGCCGGCGCCGACGCTCGCGCCGACGTGCTGCAGGTGGGCGTGCATCGCCTGCTCGGCGGCGTCGCCGTCGCCGGCGTCGATCGCGCCGACGATCGCGCCCATCTCCTCCAGCGCGAGCGTGCGCAGGGCGGGATCGCTCGCGGTGCTCGTGCGCGAGTGGCGCAGCAGGTCGGCGATCGCGCTGAAGAGGACGCGCAGCGGGACGCTGCCGGAGGCCTCGACGATCGCGGCGTGGGCGGCCACGTCGGCGTCGCCGAAGTGGTTGGCGTCGGGCAGCGCGGCGCGCATCTCGGCGACCGCCTCGTCGAGCAGGCGCAGGTCGTGCGCGTCGCGGCGGGTCGCGGCGAGGCGCGCGGCGAGCGGCTCCAGCCGGCGGCGGACCTCGAACAGGTCGCCGAGGTCCAGCGGCGCGCGGTAGGTGCCCGAGCCCTGGCGCGACTCGATGATGCCGAGGTCCGAGAGCCGTCTGAGCCCCTCGCGCAGGCTCGAGCGCGAGACGCCGAGCTGGGCCGCCAGCTCCCGCTCCGGCGGCAGCCTCTCGCCAGGCGCGACGTGCTCGTCGGAGAGCAGCTCACGCAGGCGTTCGGCGACATGGTTGCGTGGCGGCATCGCAGCCGATTATAGTGGTCGGACCATATTGGTCTGACCATTTTTGAGGTATCCATGCGCATCGGCACCGCCATCTCGAACGGCACCCCCACGCCCGTCGTCGACCGCGACGGCGCGCTCTACCCGCTCGACGTCCCCGCCGGCACGACCGTGCGCGATCTGATCGCCGCCGGCGGCGCGCTGCCGGCCGTGCGCGAGCAGGCGCTCGACGACGCGACGCTGACCGCGCCGCTGGCGCCCGGCAAGATCGTCGCGATCGGCCTCAACTACATGGACCACGTCCGCGAGACGGGCATGGAGGCGCCGAAGTCGCCGCTCGTCTTCACCAAGTTCACGACCAGCGTGATCGGCGACGGCGACGAGATCCGCGTCGACCGCGCGATCACGCAGAGAGTCGACTGGGAGGTCGAGCTGGCCGCCGTGATCGGCAGAACGGCGTCGCGCGTGTCAGCCGAGGAGGCGCTCTCGCACGTCTTCGGCTACACCGTCGCCAACGACGTCTCCGCGCGTGACGTGCAGTTCGCCGACGGCCAGTGGGTGCGCGGCAAGTCGCTCGACACCTTCTGCCCGCTCGGCCCGGCGATCGTCACCGCCGACGAGGTCGCCGACCCGCAGACGCTCGCGATCACGACGCGCGTCAACGGCGAGGCGGTGCAGGACTCGAACACGAAGGAGATGGTCTTCGGCGTCGCCGAGCTGATCTCGTTCTGCTCCCACAGCTTCACGCTCGAGGCCGGCGACGTGATCCTCACCGGCACGCCCTGGGGCTGCGGCGAGTTCATGGACCCGATCCGCTCGCTGCAGGCCGGCGACGTCGTCGAGGTCTCGGTGGAGGGGATCGGCGCGATCACCAATACGGTCGTCGAGCTGTAAGGCGGGGTGCGGAGGCGCCGCCGGCGTGGTGGCGGCGGCGCCTTCCTATCCTCGGTAGACGTGAGTCAGGCCCCACCACGCGACGGACGTCGCATCCTCGCCCTCTTCCGCCCCTATCGCGCGCGCCTCTCGCTCGTGCTCGGGCTGATCGTGCTCTCCGCCGGATTGAGCATGATCTCGCCGTTCCTGCTGCGCGAGGTGCTCGACGTCGCGATCCCCGACCAGCGCACCGGGCTGCTGTCCGCGCTCGTCCTCGGGATGATCGCGATCGCCGTCGTCACCGGCGCGCTGAGCGTCGGGCAGACCTACCTCTCCAACATCGTCGGCCAGCAGGTGATGCACGACCTGCGCGCGTCCGTCTACCGCCACCTGCAGCGGCTGTCGCTCGCCTTCTTCACGAGAACCCGCACCGGCGAGGTGCAGTCGCGCATCTCCAACGACATCGGCGGGATCGACAACGTCGTCACCTCGACGGCGACCTCGATCGCCTCGAACGTGACGACGGTCGTGGCGACGATCGTCGCGATGGCGCTGCTCGACTGGCGGCTGGCGGTCTTCTCGCTGATCCTGCTGCCGTTCTTCGTCTGGCTGACGCGCCGCGTCGGCCAGGAGCGCAAGCGCATCACGGCGACCAAGCAGGGCAGACTGGCCGACCTCTCGTCGCTGGTGGAGGAGTCGCTGTCGGTCTCCGGGATGCTGCTCGGCAAGACGATGGGCCGCGGCGGCGACCTCGCCGAGCGGTTCGCGCGCGAGTCGCAGGAGCTGGCCGGGATCGAGGTGCGGCAGCGGATGGCCGGGCGCTGGCGGATGGCGACCGTGCAGATGACGTTCGCGATCATGCCGGCGGCCGTCTACTGGTTCGCCGGGCAGTCGATCGCCGACGGCGGGCAGGCGATCTCGATCGGCACCGTCGTCGCGTTCACGACGCTGCAGACGCGGCTGCTGTTCCCGATCGGGCAGCTGCTGTCGGTCGGGCTCGACGTGCAGACCTCGCTGGCGCTGTTCGAGCGGATCTTCGAGTACCTCGACCTGCCGGTCGACATCGAGGAGGCGGCCGACCCGGTGCGGCTGCGGCCCGAGGAGGTGCTCGGGGAGGTGCGCTTCGAGGACGTCGGCTTCCGTTACGCGCGGACGCTGCCGGACGGCTCTCCGGCGCCGTGGACGCTGGACGGGATCGACCTGGTCGTGCCGGCCGGGACGCGCACGGCGATCGTCGGCGAGACCGGCGCCGGCAAGACGACGCTCGGCTACCTGGTGGCGCGGCTGTACGAGGCCGAGCGGGGCGCGGTCACGATCGACGGCGTCGACATCAGACAGGTCTCGTTCGACTCGCTCGCGGCGACCGTCGGCGTCGTCTCGCAGGAGACCTACCTGTTCCACGCCTCGGTGCGCGAGAACCTCCGCTTCGCGCGGCCGGACGCGACCGACGCCGAGATCGAGGCGGCGGCGCGCAACGCCCGCATCCACGACCTGATCGCCTCGCTGCCCGACGGCTACGACAGCGTCGTCGGCGAGCGCGGCTACCGCTTCAGCGGCGGCGAGAAGCAGCGGATGGCGATCGCGCGGACGCTGCTGCGCAACCCGCCGGTGCTGGTGCTCGACGAGGCGACCAGCGCTCTCGACACGCAGACCGAGCAGGCGGTGCAGGAGGCGTTGGACCGGCTCGCCGAGGGCCGCACGACGATCACGATCGCTCACCGCCTGTCGACGGTGCGCGACGCCGACCAGATCGTCGTGCTCGACAGAGGCCGGCTCGCCGAGCGCGGCACGCACGCCGAGCTGATGGCCCGCGGCGGCCTCTACGCGCGGCTGGTCGCGCGCGACGACGCGGGCGCGCCGTCGGCTCCTGCCGCGTGATGCGGGCACCGCGCCGCCTCACGCCGGCTGGCGCGTAACATTCGCGTTGCAGATGAGCAACACGCCTGTCATCGACGCGTCGCTGCGCGCTGCTGCGCGGCGGGCGTTCGCCCGCTACGGCTACTCCGGTGCGACCGTCGAGCGGATCGCGCAGGAGGCGGGGCTGTCGCGCGTGACGCTTCACCGCCGCGGGATCGACCGCGAGGCGCTGCTGGGCGCGCTGGCGGAGGACGCCGCGGACGCCTACCGGCGCGCACTGTGGCCGGCGCTGACCTCGGCCGGCAGCGGGCGCGAGCGGCTGGAGGCGGCGCTGACCGCGATCTGCGCGACCGCCGACCGCGAGCTGGACGTGCTCGTCGCGCTGCGGGCGCGACGGGACGCGGTCTTTCACGACGCGGGCGCGGGAGGCGTCGGCGCGGCGGGCGATGCCTCGGCGGGCGACGCGGGGGCCGATGACGAGAGCGGCTCAGACGGACTCGGGACGCGGGCCGTCTTCTTCGAGCCGCTGGCGCGGCTGCTGCGCGACGGTGCCGCGGACGGGTCGCTGCGGGCGCAGGACGATCCGGACGAGGTCGCGGTCGTGCTCTTCAACCAGGTCGGCGGGACCTACATCCACCTGCGCGGCGAGCATGGCTGGAGCCATGAACGATGCCGCGATGCACTGGTGCAGCTGACTATCCAAGGACTTGTCTCACCCTCGACCTGAGGGTGAGACAGGGTGTCAGAGCAGCGCGTAGAGCGCGAGTGCCGCCAGGCCGCCGCTGGCAGCGGTGAAGGAGGCGACCGTGACGATGCGATAGGGCAGCTTGTCCGACTGCTCCCGCCCCCACGCGAGCGGCACGAACAGCAGCGGGTTGACGACCAGGCCGAAGGCGAGCAGGGCGGTGAGCCACGCCGGGCGGTCGGGCACGACCTGGTCGATCGCGATCAGGATCAGCCCCATCGAGACCCAGTCGAGGTGGAGCTGGCGGAAGCGCGCCGGCGCGACGACGCCGTGCCGGGAGAACCATTCCGGCTGCTGCATCGTCGCCAGCACGAGCCAGCCGGACAGGCCCGCGAGCGCGAGCGAGATCAGGCCGAGTGAGCTGAGCAGGGGCATCGTCGTGACGGTTGGGGGTGGACATCAACGTTGCATATGGGTAACGTTGATGTTGCATGAGAACTCTAACTCGCCAGCCCGAGCGGCGCGCCGGTTACGTTCGTGCCGCCGGCCGCGCCCCGCTCGCGCTCTACGACCCGCTCGTCGCGCTGACCGTGCGCGAGCGCACCTTCCGCTCCCGCCTGCTCGCGCAGGTGCTCGACGGCGCACCGCCCGAGCGGCCGCTCGATCTCGTCGAGGTCGGCTGCGGGACCGGCTCCTTCACCACCATGTTGGGTGGGGCGGGCGTGCGCGCGATCGGGATCGACGGCGATCCGGCGACGCTGGCGCGGGCGCGCGGGAAGCGCGGCGCGGAGGCCGTCGACTGGCGGGAAGGGCTCGCGGACGCGCTGCCGCTGCCGGACGCGAGCGCCGACCGGGTCGTGATGTCGCTGCTGCTGCACCACCTCTCCCCCGCGACCCAGCGGACCGCGCTGGCGGAGGCGCGGCGGGTGCTGCGGCCGGGCGGCCGGATCCACGTCGCCGACTGGGGGCCGGCGCGCGATCCGCTGATGCGGCTCGCCTTCCGCGGCCTCCAGCTGCTCGACGGCGTCGAGAACACCGCTCCGCTCGGCAACGGCGAGCTGCCCGGCCTGCTCGCCGCCGCCGGCTTCGGCGACCAGCGCCTGCACGACCGTCTGCGAACGCTCGGCGGCCCGCTGGAGCTGCGCTCCGCGCGGGCGGCCGGCTAGGCCGCGCGGCCGACCCGCAGCAGTTCCCGCCACTCCTCCGGCGCAAGCTCGGCCGGCGCGGTCGTGGCGACGAACTCCTCCAGCACCTCGATGAAGCGCGTCGGCTCGTCCAGCTGCGGGAAGTGGCCGGAGCGCTCGAACAGCTCCAGCCGGCTCGACGGCACGAGCGCGTGCGCATCGCGCCCGTGCGAGGCGGGAATGACGCTGTCGTGCTCGCCCCAGACGATCAGGAACGGGACGTGCTCGGCCAGGTAGAGACGGTCGCGCGCGTCGACGCGCTGGCCGCCGGCATCGACGATCGCGCGCAGCGTGTGGACGAACGCGGCGCGCGCGTCGCGGTCGGCGAGCGAGGCGTGACCGGCCGCGATCTCGGCCATGTCGGTGCCGGCGCGCAGGCCGAGGCGGCCGAGCAGCGAGCCGACGAAGCGGCCGGCGTCGAGCAGGTAGTGGTTGACGAGCAGCGGCAGCACGACGTCGGAGCCGGGCAGCGTCGCCGCCCGCAGCAGCACGCTGACCTCGCGCCCCAGCCCGCCGCTGGCGACCAGCACCAGCCGCTCGCAGCGCTCGGGGAACTGGTACGCGAGCTGCATCGCGACGCCGCCGCCGAGCGAGTGACCGACGAAGGTCGCGCGCTCGTGGCCGAGCGCGACGAGCAGGTCGCGCACGCCGCTGGCGTAGGCGCCGAGCGAGTAGTCGCCGCGCGGCTTCGCCGACTGGCCGTGTCCCAGCAGATCCGGCGCGATCACGGTGAAGTGGCGCGTCAGCAGCGGGAAGACGCGCTCCCACGTGCGCGACGTCGAGGTGATCCCGTGCACCAGCACCAGCACCGGTCCGCTGCCGCCGGCGCGAAAGGCGATCCGGTGGCCGTGGAGCGTCATCTCCTGCAGCTCGAAGCGGTCCATCTTCAGGACCGTACCCGCGCGAGGGCCTGCGCGAGCCGGTCCGGTCCGGCGATAGCCTCCGCGCCGGATTTCGGCCGAACACCATCTTGCATCGACAACCATCGAACCGATAGCGTGAACGCATGCCCTTCGCCGTGACCAAGCCGCTCCGCCAGGAGGTGGAGCGCGCCTTCCCCGACCGTCCTTTCAGCGTCCGCTTCTGGGACGGCAGCGTGCTGCCCGCGACCGGCGGCCGCGGTCTCGAGTTCACGATCAGATCGCCGCGCGCGGTCGCGCACGCGCTGCGCGCACCCGGCCAGCTCGGGATCGGCCGCGCCTACGTCTCCGGCGAGATCGTGCCGAACGACATCGACGCCGCGATGGATCTGCTGCAGGAGTGGAAGCCGGCCCCGATCGACGGCAAGGCGAAGACACGGCTGATGGTCGCCGCCGCCCGCGCCGTCGGGCTGACGCGCCCGCCGAAGCGGCCCAACGCCGAGATCATCCTCAGCGGCAAGCCGCACTCGCGTGAGCGCGACGCCCAGGCCGTCCGCCACCACTACGACGTCTCCAACGAGTTCTTCAGACTGTTCCTCGGCGACGACATGACGTACTCGTGCGCCGTCTTCTCGCGCGGCGCGAGCACGCTCGCCGAGGCGCAGGAGACGAAGCTCGACCTCGTCGCCGCCAAGCTCGGGCTCAGAGCGGGCGAGCGGCTGCTCGACGTCGGCTGCGGCTGGGGCAGCATGGCGATCCACGCGGCGCGGCACTACGGCGTCTCAGTCGTGGGGATCACGCTGTCGCAGCCGCAGGCGGAGATCGCGCGCAGACGCGTCGCCGCCGCCGGCCTCGCCGACAAGATCGACATCCGCGTGCAGGACTACCGCGACCTCGGCGACGAGCAGTTCGACGCCGTCTCCTCGATCGGCATGGTCGAGCACGTCGGCGAGGACAACCTCGACGAGTACGCGCGCGTCCTGTACGCCGCGCTGAAGCCGGGCGGGCGGCTGCTCAACCACGGCATCACGCGCCTGCGTCACAGCGATCCGAAGGCGGGGCCGTTCTCCGAGCGCTACGTCTTCCCCGACGGCGCGCCGCTGCACCTCAGCCGCAACCTGCTCGCGATCGAGCGCGCCGGCTTCGTCGCGCAGCACGTCGAGGGCTTCGCGAACGACTACGCCGAGACGCTGCGGCACTGGTACGAGAACCTCGACGCGCGCCTCGACGAGGCGACGGCGCTGGCCGGCGAGGAGCGGATCCGCGTCTGGCGGCTCTACCTGCGCACGGCCCGCAACGGCTTCCTGACCGGCTTCATCGGGATCTACCAGGTGCGGGCGCAGAAGCCCGGCCCGGACGTGCTGCCGGGCCAGACGCCGGCGGGCGCGGACGGCAGAGGGCAGTCGGCGCTGGGGAAGTAGACGGAGCGCTGGCGATCGACTGGTCGATCGCCAGCCAGTCACCACCCTCTCCCGGTGACCGCCTCGAGCTTATCTCCAAGCGCCGCGTCACAATGGCGAGCAAGCCGCTGCGCCCACCGAATTCGCAGCAGCACATCGGTGACTGTCCACAATGCCGGTTCGCCGCCATGCGCGACATCGTTGCGATAGGTGACCAGCTCGCCCCCGTACTCCTTGAGATCTCTCAGATACCGCGAGCCGTGCTTGGTTTCGATCCGTTCGAAGAGGTTGATGTCACAGCGTCTCAGCAGCGCCTGCGCCTTTTCGGGCCATGGGTTCCAGACCCGGTCCGGAAGCGAGTCGGTTCTCAGAGTCCCGGCGGGAAGCGAAGCTTCTTCGATCCACAAAACCGCATACCGCCGGTGCATTTCAGCGAGTTGTTCGGGCTTCGCCTTGCGCCGATCCATGTAGCGCTCACAGAGCTCGGCACGCAGCACCTCAGGCAGCTTTCTGGTCGCGGTACCACTCTGGTCGATGCGTTCGAGGAACTCCTGGGCCTGCGACTCAAGACACCCTTGAAGGCGGCCGCTGACCAACATGACACATCCTTTTGTCATAGCCATCGAGAGCGCACCGGAATGGCCTCCCCGGCGCCGATCAGGTTTCGGCATGCTGCGCTGCATCGTCGGGCTCGACGGATTGGCGACGAGCAACTGCACCGCCTCCCGCAGATTGACGATGAAGTCGCCCCACGCCTGTGACGTCGCCATCTCTCACCCAGAGATCTCGCTGAGGATGGCCGACTCAAAGCCGAGTCTTCTCAGCTCCTTCGCATAGATGGAGACACGCGTGAAGAGGCGCGTGCGATCGCCGGTTGCCCGCGAGATGGCATCCTCGAAGTCATCGTTGTCGAAGGTGAGGGACGCCGTCATCTGCTCGATCTCTCTGCGCGCTTTTCTGAAATCGGCAAGTGGAGCGTCAACGCGCGCAAAATTGAGCATCACGGCGTCGAACATCGCGCTGTTGACCGTCGGTCGCCAGTCCCATTCGTCCGTCTCCTGATCGACTTCGGCCCGACGGAAGCATTCGCCGCCGAACACGACGAAAGCCTTCTCTGCCGTCGCAAGAAATCGCTGTTGCTTCTCTTCCAGCGCCTTCTCGCCAAGGTCGTGATGGTCTCGCATGTAGCTGTTGAGGAACCGCTTGAGATTTGGTCGGTACAACCCGAGACGCTCGTCGAGCGCCATAAAGCGAAGCACCAGTTCCTCAAACGCCATCCGACTGTCGTCACGATTCGCCAAACAGCGTCTGAACTCAGACGACTGAGCTGTTTCACGGAGCATCGTGTTAAACGATCCGCGGAAAACACTGTTCCGCAGCTCCTGTGCATTGAGTGGCACCGACCCGGTGTTCAGACGCTCGAAGACGTCAAATCGGATCTCCGGGTCTGAGTCCTCGGTGATAACGATGCACCGTATCGTCCGGTTGCGGATCAGACGCTGTTGCCGCTCGGTGAGTCTGTGAAATTTCTTGCGGTTCAGGTCACTGAGGACCTCCAGCCCCGTAAGCGCAAACTGATTGTCGAGAAAGCGAACGAGCGAACGCATACGCTGCTGCCCGTCGATCACCGACCGCGAGCCATCCGCTTCATCCGCCAGATAGCACACAGGAATCGGAACGTTGATGAGCAAGCTCTCCACGAGCTTGCTTGCTTTGCGGTTATCCCAGACGTACTTGCGCTGGTAGACCGGCTGAAGGTGGAGCGATCTTGTCGTCACCTGGGTGACGAGATCGCCGATAGCGAGATCATACGGCTGGGTGATAAGCCGCCGATCCGGCGGTCTGATGTGCTCAAAGTCACCGCCCTCCGAATCGTCAGCGACGTTTTCGATGACGACCGGGTTGTCCGCCGGCGGCTCCAGCTCTTCCTCCGCCAAATCGATGCCGCTCACGTCTTCTTCGTCGTCCATGCGCGCAACGCTATCGCGCCACTCGGCCCCCTCGCCAGGCATCATCCGCTTACGGATAGGACTCCGGCGTACCCGGTCTGATGTTCTGAGCATTGCCACTAGAGTCTGCCGCGAGCGTTTCTCGCCCCCTGGCCAAGCCTCTTGGCGCGGCCAGCACGCGACGTCACAGGAAGGGCCTCAGACGTAGCCGCGCAGGGCGGCGGCGGCGCGGGGGCCGTAGCCGCCGCCGAACAGCGCCGCGTGCAGCAGCAGCGGCGCCGCCTGCCACAGCGCGACGCGCTCGGCGGCGCCGGGGGCGAGCGGGGCGACCTCCTCGTAGGCGGCGAAGGCGCGCGGGCCGGGGCCGCCGAAGAGGCGCAGCATGGCGAGGTCGACCTCGCGGTGGCCGCCGTGGGCGGCCGGGTCGATCAGCCACGGCTCGCCGTCGGGGCCGTGCATCACGTTGCCGCCCCAGAGGTCGCCGTGCAGCCGTGCCGGCGGCTCCGGCGGCCCGGCGATCCCCGGCTCGCCGCCGTGCAGCCGTTCGATCACGCGCTCGGTCAGGCGCAGGGCGGCGTCGTCGAGCCCGCCGCGGGCATGCGCGAGGCGGGCGAGCGGGCGCAGGCGATGCTCGGCGTAGAAGGCGGGCCAGGTCGCGGCGCCGGCGCGCGTCCCGGCGGGGGCGGCGGCTGCGGGGGCGGCGGCATCGCTCTCAGCGATCGAGATCGGGCCGATCCGCCAGCTGCCGTCGGGCGCGCCGAAGCGGCTGGCGCCGGCGGCGTGGAGGCGGGCGAGGCCGCGGCCGAGCCGCTCGTCGGCGTCGGGGGCGGGCGGGGCGGCGTCGATCCAGGGGAGCGCGAGCAGGCGGATCGGCGGCGCGGCGTCGGCGTCAGGCGCGGGGGCATCAGGCGCGGGGGCATCAGGCGCGGGGGCATCAGGCGCGGGGGCGGCGGCGTCGAGCACCGCACGCGGGAACGGGAGCGGGAGGGCGCGGGCGGCGGCGAGCCAGCGCAGGCCGGTCGCCTCGGCGGTGTAGACGCCGGGCGCGGCGTCGGCGCTCGTCTTGACGAAGATCCGCTCGCCGCTGGCCAGCGTCGCCGCCCAGGCGTCGTTGAGCGAGCCGCCGGGGATGCGGCGCAGCTCGCGCACCTCGTCGCCGAGCGCGCCCGCGAGCGCGTCGGCGAGGGCGCTCATCGCGCGGCGCTCGCGCGGGTGGGGCGCGGCGCGGCAGTGGGCGCGCGCGTCAGGGGCGGCGGCGCCAGCGCGCTCACGCCACCGCACCGTCGCGGCGGAGCGCTTCGAGCAGGCCGGCGCAGGCGGCCTCGACCAGGTCGAGCACGTGGTCGAAGCCGTCGGCGCCGCCGTAGTACGGGTCTGGCACGTCGAGGTCCGGAGAGCCGGCGCTGGCGGGGTCGTACTCGCGCAGCAGGTGGACCTTCGCGGCGGCCTCGGGATCGGGCGCGAGCGCGCGCAGGGTGCGGGCGTTGTCGCGGTCCATCGCGATCAGCAGGTCGTGGCGGCCGAAGTCGGCGGCGGTGACCTGCTGGGCGAGGCTCTGCATCGCGAAGCCGCGTGTCGCGGCGGCCGCGGTCGCGCGTGCGTCCGGCGGGTTGCCGACGTGCCAGCCGCCCGTCCCCGCGCTCGCGAGCGCGATCTCGCCGGCCAGGCCCGCCTCCTCCACGAGCCGGTGCATCACCGCCTCGGCCGTCGGCGAGCGGCAGATGTTGCCGAGGCAGACGAACAGGATCCGCGTCGGCAGGTGCGCCGGGGGCGGCGGGGTCGTCATCGCAGCGGCAGCTCCCGGCCCATCCGCGCCGCGACGCGGCAGCCGACGCCGACGCAGGTGCGCATCGCCGAGACCTGCTGCGACAGCGCCGCCAGCCGCTCGGGCGACGCCTCCCCCGCGATGTTCTGCAGCTCGTCCGGGTCCACGCGCCGATCGTAGAGCTCGCGCTCGCCGTTGGCGTACTCGACGTACAGCAGGTCTCTCGTGCGCAGCGCCTCGTACGTCGGCGGGTTGCCGCTGCCGCGCAGCGGGAAGTCCGGGTCGGCCGGCGAGGTGACCGCGCCGCGGTGCTCGACCAGCGCCGCCTCGCGCCAGTCCAGCGGCGCCGGCTGGCCGCGCAGGAACGGCACCAGGCTGCGGCCGTCGACGGCCGCCGGCACCACAGCGCCGCCCAGCTCGCTGAAGGTCGGGCAGAGGTCGACGTTCTCCGCCACCGCGTCGATCGTGCTGCCGGCCGGCACGCCCGGCCCGGCGACGACGAGCGGCACGCGGATGTCGGGGTCGTACGCGGTCAGCTTGCCGGGCGTGAGCCGGTGCTGGCCCATGTGGAAGCCGTTGTCGGAGCTGAAGACGACGTAGGTGTTCTGCTCGACGCCGAGCGCTCTCAGCTCGCGGCGGATCTTGCCGAGCGCGCGATCGACCGCCTGCACCGAGCGGACGCGGCGCTGGAAGAGCTCGTCGATCCGCGCCTGCTGGCCGGGCGACAGGCGGCCGTGGTTGCGCAGCCAGCTCGGCTTGTCGCTCAGGTCGACCTCGTCGAAGGCGGCGCTGCGCGGCGCCGTCACGGACGCGAAGCGGCCCTCGTCGCGCGGGGCCGGGGTCGCCGGCGTGTGCGGCGCGAAGCTCGCCAGCTCGAGCATGAACGGCTGCCCGTTGCCGACCGCCGAGCGGACGAAGCCGACCGCGTCGCGGCGCAGCACGGTCGTCAGGTAGTCGCGCCTGCGCCAGCCTCTGCGCACGACCCTGTCGTCGCGCACCATCCGGTAGCCGTAGCCGGGATAGCCGTTGCCGACGCCCTGCCAGTCGGTCCAGCCCGGCGGGATGTACGGCCTGCCGGCCGCGTCCTTCACGCTGATCGGATTGTACTGGTTCATGTACTTGCCCATCAGCGCGGTGCGATAGCCCTGCGCCGCCAGCGCGGTCGCGAAGGTCGCCTGCTCCTGCCCGCGCGAGCGGAAGGCGAGGAAGCCGCCGTCGGCGCCGGTGTTCTTGTAGATCCCGGTGTTGTGCGGGTACTTGCCCGTCAGGATCGAGGCGCGCGAGGGGCAGCAGAGCGAGTCGGTGACGATGTAGTTGCTGAACGTGACGCCCTCGCTGCGCAGCTGCTGCACGTTGGGCATGTAGTCGACGAGGTCCCACGAGAGGTCGTCGGTCAGCACGAAGACGATGTTCGGCTTCGTCGTGGAGAGGCCGCTCTGGGCCTGGGCGCCCGCGGCGAGCGCGAGCAGCAGGATGATGGCCGCGGCGAGCGCGGCCAGCGGTGCACGTCCGGCCTTCATCTCAGCGTCCAAAGTACGGCAAGCGGCTGAGCTTGGCGCTCTTCAGCACGCGCTTGTAGATCTGATCCAGCAGCGGCAGGTTGTCGCGCGCGATGTTGCTGTGCTCGCCCGGGTCCTTGCGCAGGTCGAACAGCTCGCGGCCGCGGTTGTTGCCGTCGGCGATCAGCGCCCAGCGGCCGTCGCGGTAGTACCAGTGGTTGGCGTAGCCGCCGAACCAGAACGGGCGCGCCTCGGCGGGCGCTCTGGAGGACAGCAGCGGTGACAAGTCTGAGCCGTTCATCGAGGAGGGGCGTCTCGTCCCCGTCATCGACAGCAGCGTCGTGCCGACGTCGTGCGGCGAGGAGAAGTAGTCCGTGCTCTGACCGCCGCGGCGGCGGTCGGGCGCGCGCAGCAGCATCGGCACGTGGATCAGCTCCGGATGCAGCTCCAGCGCCGGCTTGCCAGTCCAGCCGCGCTCGCCGAGCACGATCCCGTGGTCGCTCAGCAGCACGATCGCGGTGCTGTCGGCGAGGCCGGCGTCGTAGAACTTCGACAGGAAGTGGCCGAGCCAGACGTCGGTCTGCGTGACGGCCGCGGCGTAGATCCCCGGCAGCCGTCTCAGCTCCTCGGCGGTGAGGTATCTCGACGGGCGGTAGCGGACGTTGCCGGGCTCGTTGCCGCTGTAGCTGGCGTCGAGGTATAGGTCGCGGTACTTCTTCACCGGCGCCCACGGCTCGTGCGGGTCGAAGCAGTCGACGACGAGCGCGAACGGCCGTCTCGCGCGGCGGGCGCTTGAGAGCACGTCGAGCGCGTGGCTGAAGACGCGGGCGCAGCACTGCTCGCGCTCGTCGCGCGCGCCGGAGAGGTTGGCGAGGTGCTGCCGCATCCCTCTGACGTACGCCTCGGTCTGCATGTCGCGCGGAAGCCAGTGACGCGCGCTCGCGAGCGAGATCGAGGAGGAGGGCCGCAGCGCGCCGACCTGCCCGCCGATGCGCATGAAGCGGTCGACGCTTCTGCGCAGCGGCGCCCACGTCGGGTTGAAGCCGAGGAAGGGGTTGTCGGTCACGTAGCCGGTCCAGTAGCCGGCCTTGCTCAGCGCTCTCAGCCAGGTCGTCTCGCCCTCGCCGAGGCCGGTCCAGCCGGGCGTGCCGGGCAGGTTGCGGGTCGGCTTCCAGCCGCTCCAGGGGTAGACGCGGCGGCTCGTCATCAGCGAGCGGCGCGCCGGCACGGTCGGCATCGCCTCGGGGAAGGCGCGCGTGAAGCGCAGGCTCTCGCGCGCGAGCGCGTCGATGTTCGGCGTCCTGACCTTGCTGCCGTTGACGCCGACGTGGTCGTAGCGGAGCGAGTCGATCACCAGCACCAGCACGTTCGGCCCGTCGGGCGTCTGCGCCGCGCGCGCGGCGCGCGAGGCGGCCTGCGCGGGGGCGGGTTGGGCGGTGCTCGCCGCGACGGCAGCGGCGCCGGCAGCGCCGGCGGTGCCGAGAAAGCGGCGACGGTCGATCCGTGACTCCATGGTTGCTTGCGACACCCTCGTGTCGCGAAAGGTGCGGTGGCGCGTCAGGCCGTCACTCGCGGATGTGGAGTCTCTCGCCCTGCGGGCCGAAGATCGCGATCAGCTCGACCGGACCGTCGACGGAGCCGAGCCAGTGCGGCGTCCAGCAGCTGAACTCGGCCGCCTCGCCCGGTTCGAGCACGAGGTCGTCGTCGCCGAGGATCAGCCGCAGCCTGCCTCTCAGCACGTAGACCCAGTCGTGGCCGGCATGGGTGCGCAGCGGCTGCGGCTCGTTCTTCTCGGCGCCGATCCGCATCTTGTAGGCGCGCAGGCCGCTCGCGGCCGGGTCGTTGGTCAGCTCCCAGTAGGTCGTGCCGCTGCGCGTTCTCGGCGCGCTGCGGATGCGCGGGTCGGGCTGGATGCGGACCGCCAGCAGCTCGTCGACGGTCACGTCGAGGGCGCGGGCGAGCGCGGGCAGATGGTCGAGCGCCATCCGCCGGCCGCCCGACTCCAGCCGGCTGAGCGTCGAGACGGCCATCCCGGCGCGCTCGGCGACGGCGGCGAGCGTCAGCCCGCGCGCGACGCGCAGCTCTCTCAGCCGGCGGCGGACGCGCGCGTCGGTGTCCTCCGGCTCGTGGGCGTGCGCGTGCTCATGCGTCTGGTCAGTTGCCATTTCAGCAAAAGACCTTGCCAGATGCGGGGTGGGAACGCAACGCTGTCGTGCATGAACGAACCGTGGGACTGCATCGTGATCGGCGGCGGGGCCGCCGGACTGAGCGCCGCGCTCGTGCTCGGGCGCGCGCGACGCACGACGCTGGTGATCGACGCCGGCAGGCAGAGCAACCTGCCCGCACACGCGATCGGCGGGCTGCTGGGACAGGACGGGACCTCGCCGGCCGCGCTCTACGCCGCCGGCCACGAGCAGCTCGAGGCGCTGCCGAGCGTCGAGCTGCGCGGCGGCGAGGTGGCGCGGGCGGAGCGGGTCGAGCGGGTCGGCGACGCGGGCGCGGGCTTCGGCGGCGCGGCGGACGCGGGCGGCGGCGGCGGCGCGGCGGCTTCGCGAGCCGGCTTCGCGCTGACGCTCGCCGACGGCAGCCGCGAGCTGACGCGGCGGCTGCTGATCGCGACCGGGATGGACTACGTCCCGCTCGACCTGCCCGGCGTCGCGCCGCTGTGGGGCGACAGCGTCTTCCACTGTCCCTTCTGCCACGGCTGGGAGGTGCAGGGGCGGCCGTGGGCGGTGCTCGACGGCACGCCGCACGGCTTCGACCGCGCGCTGCTCGCGCGCAACTGGAGCGACGACGTCGTGCTGCTCAGCAACGGCCCCGCGACGCTCGCCGACGACGAGCACGCGACGCTGCGGCAAGCCGGCATCGCGCTCGACGAGCGCCCGGTCGCGGAGCTGCGCGCCGACGGCGGCCGCCTGCGCGCGGTCGCCTTCGCCGACGGCGGCGAACTGACGCGCGACGCGCTCCTGATCGGGCTGACGATGGAGCCGCGCGTGGCGCTCGCCGAGCAGCTCGGGCTGCGGCTCGACGGCCGCGGCGCGATCGCCGTCGACGGCTTCCAGCGCAGCTCGCTCGACGGCGTCTTCGCGGCCGGCGACGCCGGCGGCTCGATGCAGGTCGCGGCCGCGCTCGGCAGCGGCGGCGGCGCCGGCGGCTTCCTCGCGATGAGCCTCGTCGCCGAGGACTTCGGCCGCGCCTGGCCGCCGCTGGCGAGATAGGCGCGCGGGGGCGGCGGCGCGCCCGGCTGCGGCGCGCGGCGCAGCGCGGCGGGCGGGTCCGTAGTTCCCCGCGGCGGTCTGCGGGATCGCCCGGCTGGCAGCGGGGGACCGACGCGGGATCGTGATGACACCCCGTCACCGCAACCCGCTTCGCAAAGGAGCCGACGATGCGCAAGGAAGCCCCGGACGCACCACTCCTCTTCGTCTTCATGCTGCCGATGCTCGCGATCGTCGGCATGGTCCTCTGGATCGGCGCCTCGCCGACCTGGCTGATCGTCGGTCTCACGATGGCGACGATCGTGCTGACCACCGGCATCGTGATGTACGCGATCAAGCGTCTCCTCGACGACGGCGACGGCGAGGGCAACCCCGACGTCATCCCGCACTGAGGAGCACAAACGGCGCGGAGGGCGGCGGAGAGGTCCGCCGCCAGTTCCGAGCAGGCTGGCGACGGCAAGGCGACGGGGCCCGCCGCCGTCGGGTATCACCCCTTCGGTGACGATGCAGCCGCCCTCCGCCCCGATCCCCTCGGCCGCCGCGCTCGCAGCGCGCGCGGTCGACGTCGCGCTGCGCGACGGGGCGCCGATCCACGTGCGCCCCGTCCGCGCCGGCGACCTGCCCGCGCTGCGGGCGTTCCTCGAATCGCTCTCCGCCGACTCGCGCCGGCTGCGCTTCTTCACCCCCGCCGCCGACCTCGGCGCCGCCGCCCGCTGGGCCGCCGAGGTCGATCGCCACGAGCGCGACGGGCTGCTCGCGCTGACCGGCGACGGGGCGATCGTCGGCCACGCCGCGTGGGCCCGCTACGGCCCCGGCGCCGACCGCGCCGAGGTCGCCTTCGAGGTCTCCGAGACGATGCGCGGCAGAGGGCTGGCGACGATCCTGCTGGCCCACCTCGCCTTCGGCGCGCGCGCCCAGGGGATCGCGACGTTCGTCGCCGAGGTGCTGCCGGAGAACCACAAGATGCTCGCCGTCTTCCGCGAGAGCAGACTGCCGCTGCAGGTCCACTCCGAGCCGGGCGTGCTGACCGTCGAGATGCCGACGGCCTTCACCGACGAGGCGCGCGAGCGCTTCCGCCAGCGCGAGCGGCTGGCGGCGGTCGCGGCGATGGACGCCGTCCTCAGACCGCGCTCGATCGTCGTCGTCGGCGCCTCGCCCGACCGCGCGACGATCGGCGGCGCGCTGTTCGCCAACCTCGTCGCCGGCGGCTTCACCGGCACGCTGCACGCCGTCAACAAGCGCGGCCGGCCGATCGGCTCCCACCCCTGCCAGCGCACGCTCGACGAGGTCCCCGGCGAGCTCGACCTGGCGGTCCTGGCGATCCCCGCAGCCGAGGTGCTGACGGTCGCGCGCCAATGCGGCGAGCGCGGCGTGCGGGCGCTGGTCGTCGTCGCCGCCGGCTTCGCCGAGGCGGGGCCGGAGGGCGCCGAGCGTCAGCGCGAGCTGATCGCGACCTGCCGCGGCGCCGGCATGCGGCTGATCGGCCCCAACGCGCTCGGCGTGCTCAACACCGACCCGGCGATCAGGCTCGACGCGACCTTCGTGCCGACGCAGCCGCCGCCGGGCGGGATCGGGCTGCTGTCGCAGAGCGGCGGCGTCGGGATCGCGCTGCTGGAGCAGGCGCGGGAGCTGGGCGTCGGCATCTCCGCCTTCGCGACCGTCGGCAACAAGGCCGACCTGTCCGGCAACGACTTCCTCGAATGGGGCGAGCAGGACGAGCGCACGAGCGCGATCCTGCTCTACCTCGAGTCGTTCGGCAACCCGCGCAAGTTCGCGCGGATCGCGAGACGGGTCGGGCAGCGCAAGCCGGTCGTCGCCGTCAAGGCCGGCCGCACCAGCGCCGGTCAGCGCGCCGCCTCCTCCCACACCGGCGCGCTGCTGGCCGGCAACGAGCTGGCCGTCTCCGCGCTCTTCCGCCAGGCCGGCGTGCTGCGCGCCGACACGCTCGGCGAGCTGTTCGACCTCGCCGCGCTGCTGGAGCGCCAGCCGCTGCCGGCCGGCCGCCGCGTCGCGATCGTCACCAACACCGGCGGGCCGGGGACGCTCGCGGCCGACGCCTGCCAGGCGGCCGGGCTGGAGCTGCCGCTGCTGCCGGAGCGGCTGCGGCGCGAGCTGGGCGCGATCGTGCCCAGAAGCGCCGGCCTCTCCAACCCGGTCGACCTGCTCGTCGACGCCTCGCCGCAGGCGTTTGCGGAGGCGGTCGAGACGATCGGCCGCAGCGACGCCGTCGACGCGATCATCGCCGTCTTCGTCGCGCGCCCGTTCGCGCGTGCGGAGGACGTCGCGCGGGCGCTGCACGGCGCCGCCGCGACGCTCGACGGCCGCCTGCCGCTGCTGTCGGTCTTCATGACGGGCGACTCGCTCGCGCAGGCGATCGGCGAGGAGAACGCGGCCGCCGCTCAAGCGGCCGCCGCCGACGACGACGCCCCGCGGGCGCCGGCCGCCGTCTCGCGCCGGCTGCCGGTCTTCCGCTACCCCGAGGACGCCGCCCGCGCGCTCGCCCGCGCCGCCGAGCACGCGCGCTGGCGGCAGACGCCGCGCGGCGTCGTGCCGGCCTTCCCCGACGCGCGCACCGACGAGGCCTCCGCGATCGTCGCCCGCGCGCTCGGGGCGGGTGGCGGAGGAGACGAGAGCGGCGGCTGGCTCGATCCGCTCGCGACCCACCGGCTGCTCGCCTGTCACGGGCTGCCGCTGCCGGCGCAGCGGGTCGTGCGCAGCCCGACGGCGGCGGCGAGAGCGGCGAGGGAGCTCGGCGGGCGGCTCGCGCTGAAGGCGATCGCCCCTGGTCTGCTGCACAAGTCCGACCGCGGCGGCGTCGTGCTCGACCTCGCCGGCCCGACGGCGGTGCGACGGGCGGCGCAGCAGATGCGCGAGCGCTTCGCCGCCGCCGGCTGGCCGCCGCCGGAGGGCTTCCTCGTGCAGGCGATGGCGCCGGCCGGGATCGAGCTGCTGGTCGGCTCGACGACCGACCCGCTGTTCGGGCCGGTCGTCGCGGTCGGCCTCGGCGGCCGTGCCGTCGAGCTGCTGAGAGACGTCGCGGTCCGGCTCGCCCCCGTCACCGACCGCGGTGCGCGCAACGTCGTGCGCGAGCTGGGGACCTTCCCGCTGCTGCAGGGCTACCGCGGCGCGCCGGTCGTCGACGTCGCCGCGCTGGAGCAGGTCGTGCTGCGCGTCAGCGCGCTCGTCGAGGCGCACCCGGAGGTGGTCGAGCTGGACTGCAACCCGGTCGTCGTCCACCCCGGCGGCGCGCTCGTCGTCGACGCGCGCGTCCGCCTCGCCCCCGCCGCACCGCCGGCGCCGACGCCGGCGCTGAACAGACGCTGACTCAGCCGCCCAGCAGCGCCTTCGGCAGCGCCAGCGGCAGGCGCGTGACCCGCTGCAGCGTCTCGTCGTGCAGCGCCGCGCGCGCGGCCGCGTCGCCGGGGACGCCGTGGACCGCCCCGCCGGGGAAGGTCGAGGCGCTGCCGAGGTAGAGCCCGCGCAGCGGCGTGCGATACGGGCTCAGCGACGGCACCGGGCGGAAGACGAGCTGGTCGAGCGCGTAGGAGCCGCCGCCGACGTCACCGCCGACGAGGTTGGCGTTGCGCTCCTCCAGCTGTCTCGGCGCGAGCACGTGGCGGGCGGCGATCAGGTCGCGGAAGCCGGGCGCGAAGCGCTCGACCTGCGCCTCGGCGGCGTCGACCGCGGCCTCCATGTCGGCGCTCGCCGGCAGGTGCGTGTACGCCCACGCGGTGTGCTTGCCCTCGGGCGCGCGCGTCGGGTCCGCGAGCGACTGCTGGCCGGCCAGCAGGAACGGTCTCGCCGGCAGCCGGCCGGCCTCGACCTCCAGCAGCGCGGCGCGGATCTCCGCCGCGTCGCCGCCGACGTGGACGGTGCCGGCGCCGCGCACCTCCTGCGCCTCCCACGGGATCGGCCCGTCGAGCGCCCAGTCGAGCTTCAGCGTCGGCTGGCCGTAGCGGTAGCGCGCGAGTCTGCGCACGTAGCGCTGCGGCAGCGCCGCGCCGGCCAGCTCGATCAGCTGACGGGGCGTGACGTCGAGCAGCACCGTCGGCGCCGTCACCGTCTCGCCGTCGCCGAGCGCGACGCCGCTGACGCGCCCGCCGCTGACCTCGACGCGCGCGACCCGGGCGTCGACGCGGGCGACGCCGCCGAGCGCGCGGAAGTGGCCGGC
This sequence comes from Conexibacter sp. CPCC 205762, assembly GCF_030646155.1. GTDB lineage: Bacteria > Actinomycetota > Thermoleophilia > Solirubrobacterales > Solirubrobacteraceae > Conexibacter. The sequence continues at coordinate 35,308 of NZ_JAUTDN010000021.1, read as the reverse complement.
GAGCGCGTCGGTCAGGCGGCCGGCGCCGCCCTCCGGGCTGGGCCAGCCGACGGCGTGGCCGAGCAGGTTCAGGTACAGGCCGGAGATCGCGCTGCCGGCGCCGCCGACCGGCACGTCGCCGTGCAGCGCCGCGCCGAACAGCCACGCCTTCGCGCCCTCGCTCTTGAACAGCTCGCCGCCGAGCGCCTCGGCCGAGGCGAGCAGCAGGCGCGTGAACTCCAGCGTGCCGCCGACGCCCAGCCCGGCCAGCAGCCGCGCGCCGCCGGCGAGCGGCGGGAAGCCGCCCAGCATCGTCGCCCGCAGCGCGCCGAACCGCGCCAGGTACGGCTCGGCCAGCTCGCGCCAGGCGGCGCCGTCGCCGGGCGCGAGCGCGTCGAGGCTCGCCGCCGTCGTCGCGACCTCGCGCGCGAGCACGGCGGCGCGGCCGCCGGGCAGCGGGTGCGCCATCGGCACGGCCGGCTGGACCCAGCGGAGGCCGTGGTCGGCCAGCGGCATGCGCGCGAAGACCGGCGAGGCGGCCGCCGCCGGGTAGACCGACGAGAAGACGTCGTGGTGGAAGCCGGGCAGCGTCAGCTCGGCGGTCGCGACGGCGCCGCCGAGCTGCGGGCGCGCCTCCAGCAGCAGCGTCTGGCGGCCGGCCGTGGCGAACGCGATCGCCGCCGCCAGCCCGTTCGGGCCGCTGCCGACGACGATCGCGTCGAAGCGCTGGCTCATCGGGGACCCGTCTTCAGCGCGAGCTGGTGCAGCATGCTCTCCTGCGGGTCGCCCTCGCCCCAGAAGGCCGCCTGCGCGTCGGCGCCGGCGAGTCTGTAGGCCTGGTCGAGATGCCACGGCATGTCGTCCCAGGTGCCGGCCGCGCGCACGTACGCCTGGCCGTCCTGGACGTACAGCAGCAGGCGGTTGTTGCCGGCGCCCATGAAGTGGCCGGCGTGGGTCGTCAGGTCGAAGCCGACCAGCGGCGTCGCGCCGTCGGGCAGCGGCTGCGGCTCGTCACGGCCGATCCGCGCCATCCCCTCGTTCAGCTCGGCCATGTAGGCGGCCAGCGGCTCCGGGTCGGCGTGCGTCACCAGGCGCGTGATCGTGACGTAGCCGCGCGTGTAGACCGGCGTCTTCTCGGCCGGTTGCGCGGCGACCTCGATCTCGAACGTCTGGCCGGCGAGGCCGCCGCTGCGCAGCGGCGTGAAGCGGCCGATCGCGGTGCCGTAGTCGGGCCACCGCTCCGGTCTCGTCAGCACGTCGACGATCGCGTCGGCGTCGGGCACGGCGACCGGGTCGTAGGTGTGCCAGACCTGCTCGGCCTGCGGCTTGGCGGCTGGCGTCAGCTCGCCGAGCTTCGCCAGCTCCAGCCGCTTCTCCGGCACGTAGGCGGCCTTCTCCGCCTCCGTCTCGAAGACGACGCCCCAGCCGCGCCGCGCGTCGTCGGCCCACGCCGCCGCGAACCAGTCGCCGAACAGCTTCGCGCCGCCGGCCAGCAGCTGCGCGCGGTCGAGCGTGCCGCGCTCGGCGGCGTTGAAGCGGCGGCGGCCGAAGGCGCGGTGGAAGGCGAGCACGTCGTGGGCGTGCAGACGCCGGCCGCCGCGCTGCCAGCGGGTCGTGACGATCGCGAAGGCGAGCCGCAGATCCTCCGGGTCGCGCTGGCCGGCGGGCTTGGCGTAGTAGGCCGCGTTGAGGAAGTCGGTCACCCAGCCGGCGGCGTCGGGAGCCGCGATCGAGCTGCCGCCCATGCGCGCGAAGCGGACCTGGTCGCTGGTGAGGGCGCGTCGCGCCACGAGCCCGGCGCCGACCGCTCCGACGGCGACCGCCGCTGCTCGCTTCTTCGTGGTGCTCGTCATCGCGGGACCTCCTGTGGTGCCTGACCTGTGCGGATTCGCTGTCTGCTGCGGACCCTAGTCAGAGGGTTCTCCCCCGTTCGTGCCGCCGCGCACACGAGCGGTCGCATTCGGTGAAAAGCCGAAGTTGTGACAGTAGGAGCCCACATATACCTAGCCCTGAGTATTCAACGGGACGAACGGTCAGACGTTGCCTACCGGTGAGGACGGGCGCGCGCCAGGATCCGGCCGCGATGCCCTCTCTCACGCTCCTCCCCACCGACCCGGCCCTCGCGCAGCTCGGCGGGGCCGAGGCGTTCGGCAACGCCGTGCGGCTGCTGCGAACCGCCGCCGGGATCACCCAGCGCGACCTCGCCGAGCGCGAGGGCCTGCACCGCAACTACCTCGGCGCGCTCGAGCGCGGCACCGTCGCCAACCCCGGCCTCGCGACCGTCGACCGGCTCGCCCGCGCGCTCGGCGTCAGCGTCAGCGTGCTGGCCGAGAGCTTCGTGCTGCCGCTGTCTGCGACGGCGGAGCCGGGCGGCCGCGCCCACGCCGCCGGCCAGCGGCGGCGCGAGCCCAGCGCCGAGCCGCTCGGCCGTGCGCTGCGGCTGCTGCGGCGCCGCCGCGAGCTGACGCGCGCGGTCCTGGCCGAGCGCACCGGCATGCACAAGAACTACATCGGCAGCCTCGAGGAGGGCGCGATCGCCAGCCCCGGGCTGCTGACGGTGACGCGGCTGGTGATCGGCCTCCAGTGCGGCCGCGGCGACGACCTCGACCTGCTCGCCGAGCAGGTCGGCACGCTCGCGCGCGTCTTCGCCGGCGAGGACGTGCAGCCGCGCGCGATCGCGGCGTAGGCCGGCGCCCGCGGACGCGGCCGGCACCGCCGCTCGCCGTCCGCAGCCGCGGCCGGCGCCCGCCGCGCGTCTGCCGCTCAGGCGCGCGAGCGCGCGACGCCGCGCTCGCCGCGCGCTGCCGCGCGCCCCAGCGGCTCGCGCCAACGGCGCGTGAACCAGCGCGCCCGCTCGATCGCCGGCTGCTCGACCCAGCGCCAGCTGGCCGCCGCGACGGGGACGCTCAGCGCCAGCGCGACCAGCGTCGCCGGCAGCGTGTGCAGCGGCAGCAGGCCGAGATGCCGCGCGAACAGCAGCAGCGGCACGTGCCACAGGTAGACGCCGTAGGAGATCGTCCCGAACCACACCAGCGGCCGCAGCCGCAGCAGCGCGGTGCCGGCGCCGGAGCTGCCGGCGGCGACCGCGACGACGAGCGCGAAGCCGGCCGCGCCGGGCAGGTCGCGCCAGATCCGGAACGCGTACGAGTGCGATCTGACCGCCGCCCCATGCGCCTGCCACCAGGCGTCGCCGGCGACCAGCGCCAGCCCCAGCGCAAGCAGCGGGTAGGCGACCCGCGGGCCGAACGGGCGGCGGCCGTCGAGCGCCAGCGCGACGGCCATCCCGAGCGCGAAGTACGGCAGCATCGCCGGCAGCAGCTTGCTGGAGACGATCGAGCCGGTGCCGGCGATGTCGACGTTCCACATCACGCCGAAGGCGAGCAGCGCCGCGGGCACGAGCAGCTGCGCGGCCCGCGCGCGCGGCAGCCGCAGCGCCAGCAGCGCGACCAGCGGCAGCAGCAGGTAGAAGCTGACCTCGACCGCGAGCGTCCACATCGGCGGGTCGAGCTTCATCACCGTCGCCGGGTTGAAGTTCTGCGCGAAGACGAGGAAGTGCGGCAGCAGCTCCGCCGGCGGCAGCCGCACGCCGGGCGTCTCGCGCGCGCCCCACAGCAGCGCGAGCGAGCCGGCCAGCGCGAGGTAGTAGGCCGGCAGCACGCGCGCGCCGCGGCGGACGAGGTACTCGCGCGTGCCGGGCCGCGGCCGGCGGCCGCGCGCGGCGGCGACGAACGGCCGCCACAGCAGGAAGCCGGAGAGGACGAAGAACAGCACCAGCCCGAGCCGCCCCTCGTGCACGACGTAGTCGAGCGTCGTCACCCGTGAGGAGGCGGAGACGTCGGCGCGCGTGTAGAGCCAGGCGTGGAACAGCAGCACCGACAGCGCCGCGAGGCCGCGGGCGCCGTCGATCGCACCGCTGCGATCGGTTGTGCTCGTGGGGACGGACACGGGCGGGCCACGCTAGCGCGCCCGGATGAGCTGAGGCTGAGAGTCGCCGCGACGACGCTCAGCCTCGACTCCAGCCTCAGGGTCGCTGCGGAAAGACGCCCTGCAGCGCGATGATGTAGTTCAGCACCAGGTACGGCTGCTGGTTGGAGTGCGGCTGCGTCTGCCCGGCGACCGAGATCGCGTTCGGGTTCATCGCGACGGCGTTGTCGGTGCCGCTCGTCTGGAACGCGTTGCCGTTGCGCGACTGCGCGATGATGCGGTTGGGCCCCGGCTGCGTCAGGTTCGCGGTGTCGACCTGGTTGACGTTGACGACGTGGTTGTGCCGCGCCATCTCGGCCTCGATCAGCGTGACGGAGTCGCTGCCGGCCTGCTCGCCCTGGAAGTACTGGCTGTTGTCGACGTGGAGCGGCACGCGCCCCTGCAGGTCCGGCAGCGCGAAGGTCGACTTGCCGTCGCCGCCGTACATCGTGCCGAGCAGCGAGAAGAGCGCGGTGTTCTGCGAGATCGGCAGCAGCTGACCGGCGCAGGTCGCGTAGCCGGTCGGCGCGAAGTTCCCGGCCCAGACCTTGATCTCGCCGACGAAGGGTGACGACATCGATGGCCTCCTAGCTGGGGCTCGGGTAGATCCCGAAGAGGGAGATGATGAAACGGATCACGAGGTACGGCTGCATGTTGTCGTGCGGCTGGCTGCTGCCTCTGAAGTCGACCGCCTGCGCCGGCATCGTCTGGCCGTTGGCGCCGCTGCGGTAGATCTGGACCGTCCCGACCGTCCCCGGCACCGCGTCGCCCGGGTTGGCGCCGGTCGCGTTGTCGAGGCTCGCCATCAGGTTGTGCTGGTGACCGCCGAGCTGGCTGGTCGTCAGCGTCACGCTCTCGCTGCCGCCGACCTCGCCCAGTATCCGGGTCGTGAGGCCGTTGCCGGTGCCCATGTGCATCGACGCGCGGCCGTTCAGGTTCGGCACCGCGAAGGTCTCCTGGCCGTCACCGCCGTAGGTGGTGCCGATCAGGTTGAAGAGCGTCTCGTTCTCGGAGATCGGCAGCAGCGCCCCATCGCAGTTGGCCCAGCCGTTGGGCGCGAAGTTGCCGCCGAACATGCGGATCTCGCCGACGTACGGCTCAGACATCGTCGTTCTCCTCGACCTCTAGTTGCGTGACGGGAATATGCCCTGGAGGGCGATGCAGAAGTTGAGCACCGAGAACGGCATCACGTTGCTGTGCGCCGCCGAGCCCGCAGGTGAGATCGTCGGCGGCGGTCTCGTCGGCGTGGTGCCGACCGGCGTCAGGTTCGTCGGCCCGGTGTAGAGGTTCGCGGCCGACGCGAAGATCCCCGGGAAGGCGTCGTTGCCGGCCACCTTGGACGCGAACAGCGTGTGCATGTGCGCCGGGATCTGACTCGGATTCAGCGTCACCGCCTCGCTGCCGCCGATCTCGCCGAGCGCGTTGCCGCCGCCCCAGCCGACCGGCAGCCGGCCGCGCAGGTTCGGCAGCGCGAAGGTCGTCTGCCCGTTTCCGCCGTAGGTCGTGCCGAGCAGCGAGAAGAGCGGCTGGTTCTGGTTGATCGGCAACAGCTGGCCATCGCACTGCGCCCACCCTCGAGGTGGGAAGTTGAACGACATCGGGCGGATTTCGCCCAGAAAGGGTGTCCCCATACCGCGTGCTCCCTTGCCGCCGACGTGATGCGCCGCACCGTATAGATGTCAGACGAGAGATGCAAAGCGTGTTCAATGTTTCGCAACTATTTGCGCAATCAGGCTGCAGATGCGTATCCTCCAGCGACTTCGTGCTGAAGTACCAAACGTGGGTGCATCACCAGGACGTGCCTCACGAGTGACCGACGATTCGCGGTTCGTGGCGCGGGCCACCCGCGGCGCATGGGAGGGAACGGCGTGACCGTCTCCGGGAATCCGTCAGGAGCCGACCGCTCGACCGCGCAGGGACTGCGCGGAGCGGCTGCGGCGATGTTCATCTGCGCGATCGCGTTGATCGCCTTCGCGAGCCCGGCGCGGGCGATCTCGCCCGCGAGCGCCGATCGCGCCGCATTGCGCGCGCTCGGCTCCGAGCGCGGTGACGCGCCGGTGATCGTCTTCCGGCAGGGGCGGCCGCTCGCCGCCGGCACGGTCGTGCGCCAGGCCGGCGCCGAGCGCGCAAGCGCCAGCTCCGCCTTCGCGCCCAACACCGCCGTCCGCCGCGACCGCCTGCGCAGAGCGGGCGCCGACGTCACGCGCGCGCCGCAGGTGATCCGCGTCGGCGGCGAGGCGGCCTGGCTCTACTACGAGGACCGCGGCCCCTTCCGGCTCTACCAGCACCCCGGCCGCGTCGCGCTCGTCGGCGTCGACAGCGGCACGGTGCGCGTCAGCGCGAGCTTCGACTGGCCGCCGCTGGTCGCCGGCCGGCCGCCGCTCTACCTGCGCAACGCCGTCGCCTACCGCGACCGCAGATTCCGCGTCTTCACGCGCCTCCCCCGCGTCGCCGGCACCGCCCGCAAGGACAGCGCCCGCAAGACGGCGCGCGGGACGACCGTCGCCGCCAAGGCCGGCGCCGACCGGGCGGCGCTGGCGCTCGCGCGCGCGCACGCGTGCGGGATCACCGTCGCTGACATGCTCGGCAACGCGTACGACTACGCCAGCGTCGACCGCACCCGCGCCGCGGTCGGCAGCCTCCTGTCCGACCTCGAGAAGCGCGACCGCGGCTTCGTCGCCGCCCGCTACTCGACCCGCGACGGCCTCACGCCGTCGGCCTTCGTCACGCGCCTGATCAGAGGCCACGGCTGCAAGAGCGTGCTGCTGTGGATCGCCGGCGGCGGCGTCGAGGGCGGCCAGCCGACCGTCAGCCTCGGCGCCTCCGGCCACGCCGACGGACGGCTCGAGCAGCAGGATCTGCGCGCCGACGAGCTGCGCGCGCTGCTGCGCGCCAACCCCGGCACCGACTTCCAGCTGCTCGTCGACGCGCCCTACGCGGGCGGCCTGATCGACGCGCTCAAGAGCGAGCCGAACCTGCGCGTGCTGCTGACCGCGAGCGAGAGAGACGAGACCGCCTACGCCTGCATCCCCGGCTCGCGCAGCCTCTGCCCCGCCGGCAGCGGCGCCACCCAGCTCGCCTTCACCAGCCGCGTCCTGACCGGCATCGACGGGCTGCTGGCCGACAGCGGCGCCGTCGACAAGGCCAGCGCGGCCGTCGCCGGCGGCACGCCCTTCCTCGGCTCGCTGCTGACGGAGGGCTTCGCGCGCGGCAACGCGGCGGCGAAGCTGAAGCCGCTCGGCGTCCACCCGCAGCAGTTCGTCAACTTCCCGAAGGGCGGCGGCGGCCCCGCGCCGCAGCCGCAGAGCATCGGCGTCCCGCCGTTCGCGCAGGACCAGAGCGTCTCCACCGACGAGGACAGAGCGATCAGAATCGACCTCGCGAGCGATCCGATACAGGCGCTCACGGGCTTCTTCTCGATCGTCAGAAACCCCGCCCACGGCAGACTGAGCGACTTCAGCTTCCCGACCAACCGCTTCCTCACCTACACGCCCGACCCGGACTTCAACGGCAGCGACACGTTCCAGTTCCGCGTCACCGTCGCGCTGCTGATCTCGACGACGGCGACGGTCACCGTCACCGTCAGAGCGGTCAACGACGCGCCGGTCGTGACGACCTCGGCCGGCGCGACCGCCTTCACCGAGGGTGACCCGGCGACCGCGATCGACGCGGCGCTGACGGTCAGAGACGTCGACTCGCCGAACCTGACCGGCGCGACGATCGCGATCGGCGGCGGCTTCGCCGGCGGCGAGGACCAGCTCGTCTTCAGCGACACCGCGACGATCAGAGGCAGCTTCGAGAGAGCGAGAGGCGTGCTGACGCTGAGCGGCAGAGCGCCGCTCGCCGACTACGAGAGAGCGCTGCGCTCGGTCGCCTACGCGAACGCCGGCAGAGACCCGAGAGCGGGCCCGCGCAGCGTCGCCTTCAGCGTCACCGACGGCGCGCTCACGAGCGCGGCCGCGACCAAGACGGTGACGGTCAGAGCGATCGCCGACCCGCCGGTCGTGACGCTCAGCGGCGGCACCGTCAGATACACGGAGAACGACCCGGCGACGACGGTCGACGGCGGCCTCACCGTCAGCGACCCCGACTCGACCGACGGCTCCGGTGCGACCGTCCAGATCGTCAGCGGCCTCGCCGCCGGCCAGGACGTGCTCGAGCTGACCGCGCCGCCGGCCGGGATCAGCGCCTCCTACGACGCGCCCAGCGGCACGCTCAGACTGAGCGGCAGAGCGTCGCTGGCCGCCTACCAGACCGCCCTGCGCGGAGTCAGATACCGCAACACGAGCGACGCGCCGTCGACCGTGCAGCGTTCGATCCGCTTCCTCGTCACCGACGCCGGCGGCACCAGCTCGGCGCCGGTCGCGGCGAGACTCGACGTGATCGCGGTCAACGACGTGCCGACCGCCGGCGACGACGCCTACAGCACCAACGAGGGCGTCACCGTCACCGACGCGGCGCCCGGCGTGCTCGCCAACGACAGCGACCTCGACGGCGACACGCTCACCGTCACCGAGGTCGACGGCGCGGGCGCGAACGTCAGCAGAGCGACGAGAACGGCGAGAGGCGGCACGGTCACGATCGACGCCGACGGCGCGCTCAGATACGACCCGAGCGGCGTCGCCAGCGGCCTCAGAAGAGGCCAGAGCATCGTCGACTCGATCGCGTACACGGTCGAGGACGGCAACGGCGGCAGAGCGACGGCGACGGTCAGATTCACCGTCACCGCCGTCAACGACGCGCCCGACGCGGTCGACGACGCCTACAGAACCGACGAGCAGACGCCGCTCTCGATCGCCGCGCCGGGCGTGCTCGGCAACGACAGCGACCCCGACGGCGACACGCTCGCGGTCGACCAGGCTGACGGCTCCGGCGCGAACGTCGGCGCCTCCTTCAGAAGCGCCAGAGGCGCGACGGTGCTGATCAGAGCGGACGGCTCGCTCAGCTACGACCCGGCCGGCGCCTTCGACGCGCTCAGAGCCGGCGAGGAGGCCAGAGACACGATCGGCTACCGCGTCAGCGACGGCAACGGCGGCACTGACAGCGCCACGATCGCCGTCACGATCAGCGGCGACAACGACGCACCGGTCGCCGCCGACGACGCCTACAGAACCGACCAGGACACGCCCCTCACCGTCGCCGCGCCCGGCCTGCTCGCCAACGACAGAGACGCCGAGGGCGACACGCTGACGATCGACCAGGTCGACGGCAGCGGCGGCAACGTCGGCAGCGCGTTCAGAAGCGCCAGAGGCGCGACGGTGAGAGTCAACGCCGACGGCTCGCTCAGCTACGACCCGGCCGGCGCCTTCGACGCGCTCAGAGCCGGCGAGGAAGCGAGCGACACGATCAGCTACCGCGTCAGCGACGGCAACGGCGGCACCGACACGGCGACGATCAGCGTCACCGTCAGCGGCGTCAACGACAGACCGGTCGCCGCCGGCGACGCGTACAGCACCGACGAGGACACGCTGCTGACGGTCGCCGCGCCGGGCGTGCTCAGAAACGACACTGACGCCGACGGCGACACGCTCGCCGTCAGCCAGGTCGACGGCTCGGCCGGCAACGTCGGCAGAGCGTTCACCTCCGCCAGAGGCGCGACCGTCAGAGTCAACGCCGACGGCTCGCTCAGCTACGACCCCAACGGCAGATTCGAGACGCTCAGAGCCGGCCAGAGAGTCGACGACAGCGTCACCTACGAGGTCTCCGACGGCAACGGCGGCAGCGACACGGCGACGATCAGCGTCACCGTCAGCGGCGTCAACGACAGACCGGTCGCCGCGGCCGACGCCTACAGAACCGACGAGGACACGCTCCTCACCGTCGCCGCGCCGGGCGTGCTCAGAAACGACAGCGACGCCGACGGCGACACGCTCGCCGTCGACCAGGTCGACGGCTCGGCCGGCAACGTCGGCAGAGCGTTCACCTCCGCCAGAGGCGCGACCGTCAGAGTCAACGCCGACGGCTCGCTCAGCTACGACCCCAACGGCAGATTCGACGCGCTCAGAGCCGGCGAGGAGGCCAGAGACACGATCAGCTACCGCGTCAGCGACGGCAACAGCGGCACCGACACGGCGACGATCAGCGTCACCGTCAGCGGCGTCAACGACAGACCGATCGCCGTCGGCGACGCGTACAGCACCGACGAGGACACCGCGCTGACGGTGCCCGCGCCGGGCGTGCTCGCCAATGACAGCGACGCCGAGGGCGACACGCTCACGGTCAGCCAGGTCGACGGCAGCCCGGCCAACGTCGGCACGACCTTCAGAGCGGCCTCCGGCGCGCTCGTGACGATCGGGGCCGACGGCGCGGTCAGATACGACCCCAACGGCAGATTCAACTCGCTCAGAGCGGGCCAGAGAGTCGACGACACCGTCACCTACGAGGTCTCCGACGGCAACGGCGGGACCGCCACGGCGACGGTCAGATTCACGCTGACCGGCGTCAACGACAGACCTGACGCGATCGACGACACGGTCAGAACCGACGAGGACACGGTCGCGACGCTGAGCGCGCCGGGCCTGCTCAGAAACGACACCGACGCCGACGGCGACACGCTCACCGTCGACCAGGTCAACGGCGCCGCCGGCAACGTCGGCAGAGCGTTCAGAACCGCCAGAGGCGCGACCGTCAGAGTCGGCGCCGACGGCTCGCTCAGCTACGACCCGACCGGCCAGTTCGACGCGCTCAAGCCCGGCGAGCAGGCGACCGACTCGTTCACCTACCGCGCCAGCGACGGCAACGGCGGCACCGACACCGCGACCGTCAGCGTCACGATCGACGGCGTCAACGACGCGCCGTCGGCGGCCGCCGACAGCTACGACGGCGTCGGCAACACGACGCTCGTCGTCAGCGACCCGGTCCCGGCCGGCGAGGCCGCCAAGCAGCTGACCGGCAGCGTCGAGGACAACGACAGCGACCCCGACAACAGCAGCGCGGAGCTGAGCGTCAGAGCGGAGAGAGTCAGCTCGAGACTGGGCGGCTTCGCGACGCTGCAGAGCGACGGCAGCTTCACCTACGTGCCGCCGACCGGGACGACCGCGACCAGCGACTCGTTCGACTACACGATCAGCGACGGCAGCGCGACCGCGAGAGGGACCGTCACGGTCAGACTCGCCGGCCGCGTCTGGTACGTCGACAACACGGAGGCGGCGGGCGGCACCGGCCGCTCCAGCGACGCCTTCGACACGCTCGGCGAGGCGACCACCGCCGCCGGCTCCGGTGACACGATCTTCGTGCACACCGGCGACGGCGGCACGACCGGCCAGAACGCGGGCGCCGTGCTCGGCGCCAACGAGCGGCTGATCGGCGAAGCCGACGACCTCGTGATCGGCGGCGACCTGCTCTACGACGGCACCGCCGCGAGACGGCCGTCGATCGGCAACGCCGGCGGCGCGGGCGTCACGCTCGCGAACGGCAGCACCGTTCAGGGCCTCGCGATCGCCGGCAGCGGCGGCGCGGCGATCAGCGGCAGATCCGGCACCGCCGGCTCAACGATCGCCGACGTCACGCTCAGCGGCAACAGCGGCGGCATCGCGCTCAGCGGCACGACGGGCACGTTCAACGTCTCCGACGTCGACGCGAACGTCAGCGGCGGCGCGGCGCTCTCGGCCGCCAACGCCGGCACGCTCAACCTGACGAGCGCCGGCACGATCGCGCTCAGATCGAGCGGCGGCCGCGCCGTCGACGTCAGCGGCACCGCGCTCAGCGGCGCGATCGACAGCGCGACGGCGAGCGGCTCCGGCGGCGGCGTCGCGCTGCAGACGACGACCGGCTCGATCGCCTTCGGCGACGTCGCGGTCAACGTCAGCGGCGGCACCGGCTTCCTCGCCGACACCGTCGCCGGCCTGTCGGTCCCGGCCGCCGGGACGGTCAACGTCGCCGACAGCGGCGGCACCGCCGTCGCGATCCGCAACAACACCGCGCCGAGCGTCACGTTTGACACCGTCAGCGGCACCGGCGCCGGCACCACCGGCATCGACGTGACCGGCAACAGAGGCGGCGGGACGACGACGTTCAGCGGCACGACGACCACCTCGACCGGCAGCGGCGCCGGCGTCAACCTCGACAACAACACGGGCCATGCGATCGCGTTCGGCGGCCCGCTCTCGGTCACGACCACGAGCGGCGCCGGCTTCAGCGCGACCAGAGGCGGCACCGTCACCGCGACCGGCGCGGGCAGCAGAATCGGCTCGACGACCGGCACCGCGCTGAAGATCGACAGCACGACGATCGGCGCCGCCGACGCGACGTTCCAGTCGATCTCCGCCAACGGCGCCGCCAACGGCGTCGTGCTCAACCAGACCGGCTCCAGCGGCAACCTCGCCGTCACCGGCACGGGCGCCGCCGGCTCCGGCGGCACGATCACGAACATCAGAGGCGCCGACGGCTCGACCGCCGGCATCGGCCTCTACCTCAACCAGACCAGCGGCCCGGCGTTCAGATCGCTGGCGCTCAGCAACAACGACGGCTGGGCCGTCCGCGGCACGAGCGTCTCCGGCCTCTCGCTCGACAGCTCCACGATCAACGGCACCAACGGCACCAACGACGCGTTCGACGAGGGCAGCGTCTACCTGACCGACCCGACCGGCGCGACCGGCATCACCAACAGCGCCATCTCCGGCGCGGTCGAGGACAACGTCCACGTCAACGCGACGACCGGCACGCTCGACCTGACGTTCTCCGGCAACGACGTCGGCGCCAACAGCACCGCGACGGGCAGCAACGCGATGCTGCTGGAGACGCGCAACAGCGTCACGTCGAGAGCGACGGTCAGCGGCAACCAGTTCAGATCGTCGCGCGAGGACCTCTTCCAGGCGACGACGACCGACCAGGCCAGCAGCACCGTCAACGTCACCGGCAACACGATGACCAACGCGCAGACGCAGGTCTCCGGCGCCGGCGGCATCCTGCTGCAGACGGCCGGCAGCGGCGCCGGCACGGCGTTGAGATACCTCGTCCAGAACAACAGAGTCAGCGGCACGCTCGGGCCGGCGGTGTTCGTCCAGAAGGGCACCGGCATCGCGACCGCCCAGGGCAGAATCGACAACAACCAGGTCGGCGTCGCCGGCGTCACCGGCTCGGGCTCCAGACAGGGCTCCGGCATCGACGTCGAGGCGCGCGGCCAGGGCACGCACACCTACGCGATAACGAACAACACCGTGCGCCAGGTCCAGCAGGACGGGATCGCGCTGATCAGCGGCGAGGACGGCATCGCCGACAGCGGCGTCGTGACCGTCAACGCGACGGTCAGCGGCAACACCGTCGCCGAGCCGGCGATAGCGAGAACGCTGACCGGCTTCCGCAGCGAGATGGCCGACCCGGCGGCGACCGTCACCGAGTGCCTCGACCTGCAGGGCAACACGCTGACCGGCTCCGGCCCGTTCGGCGGCGACGTGCGGATCCTGCACGACTTCCCACAGAACACGATCAGACTGCCGGGCTACGCCGGCGGCGCGCAGGACGGCGTCGCGGTCGAGAACTACATCGCCGCGCGCAACACGCTCTCGACGGTGAACGCGTTCCCGCCCGGCAGCGGCCCCGGCTTCGTCAACGGCGGCGCCGGCTGCACGCAGCCGTCGTAGTGCGTTCGGCCGCACCCTCCGCATGGAGGGTGCGGCCGCGCTAGCGTGAGGCCGATGCGCCGCACGCTTCCGCTCGCCCTGCTCGCGCTCGCCGTCGCCCCGGCGGCGGCGCAGGCGGCCGACTCGCCGGGGATCGCGCCGGGCGAGCCGAACCCGGCGACGCCGGTCGCCGTCGACTGGCGGCTCGACCAGGCCGGCCGCGACGCGCGCTCGCTCGACCTGCTCGCGTTCGGCTCCAGCTCCTGCCTGCCGGGCAGCCTCAGCGCCGCGGTGGTCGAGACGCGGGCGCGGATCGAGATCTCGGTCCGCACCGTGCGGCCGAGCGGCCAGCTCTGCACCGACGACTACGTCCCCGTGCCGCTCACGGTGCAGCTGAGAGCGCCGCCGCGCGGGCGGCTCGTCGTCGGCCCGCGGCGCCTGCGCAGCGATCCGCTCGACGGCAGGGCGCCGGGGCGCCGGCGCGTGCCGCGCGTCACCGGCCTCGCCCCGCGCGACGCGGTCGCGGTCGTCCGCCAGCACGGCCTGGCGCCGCAGCTCGAGCACGTCGCCGACCTGCGCAGCCGCCCGCGCGTGATCGGCCAGACGCCGGCCTCCGGCCGCTCCGCCGCCCGCCGCGCGCCGGTGACGCTGTTCGTCAGCCGCTGAGCGCCCGGCGGCGCCCGCCCGCCGCGTCGCCGCCCGCGCGCGCCAGCCGGCGCGCCTGACGCCGACGCGCCAGTCGCCTTGCCACGGCCGCCGCCGCGAGCGCCATCGCCGGCGCCGTCGCGACCGGCCGCCCGCGCGATGTTTCGATGCGCACGAACCCGCTTGACAGCGCAATCCTCCATTGACATGCTAAATAAAGTTCGATCTTTAAATAATTGAAGGTCGAGCCACGGTGCGCGCACACCGCGACACAGACCTACACGGTCTGAATAACTAAAGATTTGTTCATTATTCGATGAGGGGGATCATCGTGTCTGTCGCTCACCTCCGCGCGCGAGCATGCTCGCTGCTGCGGATCCTCGCCTGCGCCGCCGTATCGCTGACGGTGGTGCTGCTGCTCTCTGCATCCCAACCCGCGACCGCCGACTGCGTCAGCGGCGGCGGCTCCAGCTGCCTGCCAGGCGCCGGCTACGTCAACAGCGTCTCGTGGTCGTGTGTGATCGACACGGCCGACTGCTACTACGACTCGGTCACCGACAGCAGCAGAGCGGCCTCGTCCGACTTCGGCTGGGGCGCCGCCTCCTACAGCGGCGCGGGCAGCGTCTTCGTCTGCATACGGGCCACGGGCTCGCTCCCGTTCATAGGCTGCGCCTACGACCTGGCGCGGGCCTGCGCGCTCGCGAGTTGTGACGACCAGGACCTTGTGTTGATGAAGGTCCTCGTACAGAACCAGTCGGGTGTCTCGCACACGATCAACGGCAGAGCACAGGGGTGAGTGCGATGAACGTTGATGCACGTTCCACGCGTCGGCGCCGGCTGCTGGCGGTGCTCGTCGCGATCGCCGCGGCGGTCGCGATCGCGCACGTGACCGCCACCTCCGCCCAGCCCGGCGCGCCGCGGCCCGGCGATGAGGCCGCCGCGATCGTCACGCGGCCGCTGCCGGCCGCCCCGCCTGACGTCCCCGCCCCCGCCGGCGGGCCGCGCGACGGCCGTCACTGGCGCGCCGTCGCCCGCGCGCGGCTGCGCGTGCTGCGCCAGCCGCACAGCGTCACCGCCGACGCGGTCCCACCCGCAGTCGCCAGCCAGCCGACGACCGCCGGCATCGACCTCGCCGCCGCGCGCCGCGTCACGGGCAGCGGCGGCGAGCAGGCATGGATCGCCCCGTCGAGCGACGGCAGCTCCGTCTGCGCGGTGCGCAGCGGCGCCGTCGCCTGCTCGGCGACGATGCTGTTGGAGGTGACCGGACTGAGCCCCGCGATCAACGGGCGCGGCGGCGAGCCGTACCACGTCTGGGGCACCGCCGGCGACGACGTCAGATCGCTGGTGCTGGTCGAGGGTGACGGCACCAGAGTCGCCGTCACGGTCACCGACAACTTCTTCGACGTCGCGACCGACGACTGGCCGAGATCGCTCACCTGGACCGGCCCGAGCGGGCCGGAGTCGTTCGTCTTCCCGCCCGACTTCAGCGGCTGACCGACGGCTGAACCGGACTCCGGCCGGCCCCTCCCGCGGGCCGGCCGGAGCTCCCTCCCCTTACCCGTCCTGGTCCGGCAGTTCGTAAACCCTCTCACCGCAGTCGGGACTGACGCAGGTCGGCCGCAGCGTCTTGCTCGCGGTCGTGCCGTCGTCGAGGACTATCTCGACCGTCCCCTCGACTCTGTCGGCCCCCGCCGGCACCGCGCCGGCCGGCAGCGCGACGGCGAAGCCGCGCAGTCTGATCTCGTCGCCGAGTCGCTTCAGCAGCGCTCTGCCCGCCGGCAGCAGCTCGTCCTCCGGCGGCCGTGTGATCGGGGCGACGATCTGCTGCGGCGTCAGCTGCGCCGCGTAGCGCTCGCCGCCGATCGCGACCGTCACCGATCGCGCGCTCGCCTCGACCTCGCCGATCAGCAGCCGTGACAGCGTGCCGTCGCGCTCGGCGATCACCGGCCCGATCAACGCCAGCGGACTGTCCTGCATCCCCGCCGCCAGCCCCAGCGGGCTGTAGCCGTTGACCGGCGCGAATCTGTCGGTCGGCAGCTCATCCGGCAGCGCCGCCAGCACGACGAAGCCGCCGTCAGTGCGGTGCAGCGACAGCGACCAGCGGTTGCCGGCCGCGTCGTCGAGCGACAACGTCGCGCGCGGGGCGCCGGGGATCGCTCTGATCCCGGCGCTCGGCGCGTCGTTGCCGCCGACCAGTCTGTCGAGCGCGCTCGGCACGACGCCGGCGACCCCTGCGGTCGCCACCGTCAGGCCGAGCAGACCGCCGCCGGCGAAGCCGAGCCACCTGCGCCGGCGCCGGCGCGCGTTGCTGCGGCGGATCGCCGCCAGCAGCTCCCATTCGATCGTGTCGAGCACGTCACTCATCGTTTGCCCTCCCGCAGGCTGCCGCCGAGCCGCGCGAGCCCACGGCTCACGCGCTGGCGGACGAGCGCCTCGCTCACATCCTGTTCGCGGGCGATGTCGTCGTAGTCGCGCTCGTCGACGACCCGTGCGAGCACGGCGGCACGTTGCTCGGGGGGAAGGTCGTCGACGAGCGCAGTCAAGGGGTTTCCGCGCATGCGCGCGGTCAGCCGCGCCTCGGCCCGCTCCAGCTCCTCGTCCTGGAACTCGATGCGGGGGATGCCGAGGCGCTGACGGGCCGCCAGCGCGCGGCGCTGCTTGCGCCGGCTCATCGCCAGCAGGTTGTTGGCGATGCCGAACAGCCACGCGCGCGCCGGCTCCTGCCGCGGCTTGTAGCGGCGGCGGCCGGCGAAGGCGCCCGCGAAGACGTCCGCCGTCAGGTCGGCTGCCGTCTCGACGTCTCCGGTGCGCTGGCGCAGGTAGGCGAGGACCGCCTCGGCGTGGCGACGGTAGAAGACGGCGAAGGCCTCCGCGTCCTGCACGGAGGCCTTCAGCAGCTCGTCATCGCTCCGGAGGTCGGCCATCTCTTCATACCTTGCCGATGCCTCCCGGCTGTGACAGCCACACCGAGAAGAGGTGTGGCACCATGACGGAAACGCGCGTTACGGCGTTCCGCCACCGCCTCCCCCGCCACCGCCGCCGCCCTGCCCGGCGACCTGCGCGACGTAGGCCGAGACGGCGGTGATCTCGTCTCTCGACAGCCGCCCGCCGAACGCCGGCATTCCGCCGCCGCCGTTGGTGACCTGTCTGTCGGTCACGTCCTGCGACGGTCTGAGGTCGTCGAGGTTGGGGCCGACGGTGCCGCTGGCGCCCGCGTCCGCGAGCGTGTGGCAGCCGGCGCACTGGGTCGAGAAGACTCTTCTGCCGGTCGCGAGGTCGGCCTGCGAGCTGGTGCCGGTGGAGGTGGCCGGTCTTCTCTGCTGCGGCGTCGTCGTTCTCGCTCTTCTCTCCGTGCCGCCGGCCATCTGCGTGCCGCTGCCGCTCTCCGGCGCGCCGGTCGCGTCGATCCGGTAGGCGACGATCTCCGCTCTCTGGCCGGCGCCCTGCGGGAAGCTGGCGGCGGTGATCAGCGTGTCGCCGGCGACCGCGATCGTCGCGTTCGTGCCGGCCTCCAGTCTCGTCGACCAGACGACGTTGCCGGTGTCGGCGTCGAGCGCCCACAGCATGCCGTCGAAGGTCGTCGTGAAGACGAGGTTGTTGACGACGGTCGCGGCGCCGTACGGCGGCGTCGCGAATCTGTGGACCCACTTCTGCGAGCCGTCCTCGACGTTCAGCGCGACCAGCTGGCCTCTGCCGGCGGCGATGTCGAGTCTCTGTCTCTCCTGCGACTCGAAGTGGACCGGCAGGTCGACGACCGGCGCGTAGACGACGCCGTCGCTGACCGCCATCTGCGTCTCGACGCCGCCGAGCACGCCGGGATAGACGGTCACCGGCATCTCCAGCCGCTCGTATCTGCCGGCCAGCGCCAGCTCGTTGTCTCTGTCGTGGCCGTTGTGGATGCCGACCGCTCTGCTCCAGAGGCGGTCGCCGCTGTCGGCGTCGAAGGCGTAGACGTAGCCCTGCTTGCCGGAGGAGAGGACGATTCTTCTGCCGCCCGACTCGGTCAGGATCGGCGGCAGGTGCAGGTCCCAGTCGTAGACGTCGTGCGGCAGCACCTGCTGGTACCACTCGACCTCGCCGGTCGACGCGTTCAGCTTCACGAGCGAGTTGGTGAAGAGGTTGGGCCCCGGGCGGCTCTGCGCCCACGGGTATCTGTCGGTGCCGGGCCACGGCGCCGGATTGGCGACGTCGACGTAGATGTTGTTGTCGTCGTCGAAGGCGGGCGGGTGCCAGAGGCCGCCGCCGGAGTTGATGTCTCTGTGCTGCGGATCCCAGAGGCTGAGCGGGACGGTGTAGAACGACCACAGTCTCTTGCCGCTCTCGCCGTCGAGCGCGTGCACGATGCCGACGCCGTCGCCGGTGTAGAAGCCTCTCGCGTTGCCTGGGACCGTCGAGATGTAGACGACGCCGTCCTTGTAGCCGGGCGCCATGTCGACGCCCTCTCTCTCGTTGCGCGTGAGTCTCTCGTTCCAGATCTCTCTGCCGCTGGCCTGGTCGAGCGCGAAGGCGCCGTCGCCGGTGCCGCCGTAGACGCGGCCGTCGCCGACGGCGAGGCCGTTGGGGCCGACGGTCGGCGAGTCGAATCTCGTCTCCCACTTGACGTCGCCGCTTCTGAGGTCGATCGCCTGCACGTTCGAGTCGAGATCCTGCGTGTAGACGGTTCCGTCGACGACGATCGGCGTCGAGGCGTAGCCGCCGAAGGTGCCGGCGGCGGTGATCGGGACGGTCCAGGCGACGCCGAGTCTGCTCACCGTCGAGCTGTTGATCGGCCCCTCGACGTTGCGCGTGTTGGCGAGGTCGCCGTTGGGGTAGGCCCATGTTCCGGCCCCGCTGGTCCCGGACGGGCCGGCGACGAACGTCGTGCGGCTCGCGGTCGAGTCGCTGTCGTCGTCACCGCAGCCGACTGCGAGCAGGAGCGCCGCGACCACCGCGACGAGCGCCGGCAGCCAGCGACTGGAAGCTTGCAAGCGACCGCCCCATCCGTCCATGCGTTCCTCCTCACAGGTCAACGACTCCAGCCTTCCCGATCCCGAACGGGTTGACCCGCCAACTGCGCCAGATTCCGGCGCGGGCCGGCGCCGCCTGCTGGGCGGCCCGGCCGGGCGGCGGCTGCGCGCCGCCGCGGCGCTGCTGCTGGTCGTGCTGGCGACGCTCGGCGGCGCCGTGCTGGCGCTCGCGACCTTCCGCGAGGACAAGCAGCTGCCGGTCGCGACGGTGCGCCTGTCGGTCCAGCTCGACGAGCCGGGCGCGCTCGGGATCTACGTGCCGCTGGTCGACTGGGGCGTCCGCTTCGGCGCGGTGCGGCTGCCGGTGCAGCTGCGCGTCGACGTGCGCCGCGTCGACCGGGCCGCGGCCGAGCGGATCGCGCGCAACCGCGAGGTCGACCTGGAGGCGGTCAGAGCGGCGGCGACCGACGCGATCCGCAGCTACCTGAAGGCGCTCGTGCTGGTCGTGCTCGTCGCCGCGCTGCTGGCCGGCGGGCTGACGGCCTTCGCGGTGCGCGCGCGCAGCGTGCCGCGCGTCCGCTGGCTGCTGGCGACCGCGGGCGGGACGGCGCTGGCGGCGACGGCGGCGGTCGGCCTGCTGCTGCCGCCGCGCGGGCCGCTCGACAACCCCACCTACTTCGCCCATGGCGCCGACATCCCGCAGGCGCTGCAGGCGCTGGAGACCGTCAACCGCTCGGTCGGCACGCTCAGCGAGGACGTCGACGCGCAGCTCGTCGGCCTCGCGCGGCTGGTGCTGGCGCCGGGCGAGCGCGGCGTGCTGCCGGCCGGCGGGCCGCGCCTGACGCTCGCCTCCGACGTGCACAACAACGTGCTCGTGCTGCCGACGCTGCGGCGCGTCGCCAGCGGCGGGCCGCTGGTCATCGCCGGCGACCTGACCGACCGCGGCACGCCGCTGGAGGCGAGCGTCACGCGCGACGTGGCGGCGATCGGCTCGCCGACGATGTTCGTGACCGGCAACCACGACTCGGCGACGCTGGAGCGCTCGCTCGCGCGCGCCGGCGCGATCGTGCTTACGCGCTGGGGCCGGCTGCTGCCCGACGGCAGCTACGGGCCGATGGTCGTCAACGTCGACGGGCTGCGCGTCGCCGGCTACGACGACCCGTTCACGCGCCGCGAGCCGGGCCACGAGCGCGGCACGCGGCCGGAGCCGAGAACGACGCAGGAGCTGCAGGACGGCTTCGCGCGCTGGTTCGCGCCGCTGCAGGGGCGCGTCGACGTCGTCGTCGTGCACGAGCCGGCGCTGATCGAGCCCGTCCTGAGCGGGCTGGCGGAGAGCCCGCCGGCGAGTCCGATCGCCTTCCTCGTCGGCCACACGCACGAGCAGGACCTCAGAACGCAGCGCGACGTCGTCGTGCTCAACGGCGGCACCGCAGGCGGCGGCGGCACCGGCAACCTGGCCGAGTCGCAGCCGATCGGCCTGGCGCAGCTGCGCTACACGCTGAGACCGTTCGACCCGCTCGCCGCCGACCTCGTCACGGTCGACCCCGCCAGCGGCGACGCGACCGCGCGCCACGAGCGGCTCGACCTGACCAGCGCGGTGCCCGCAGAGCGCCGTTAGGGTCGGCCGATGCCGCCGCTGTCCCCGCCGGTCGTCCGCCGCGCGACGCTCGCCGACGTGCCGGCGCTCGCGCCGGTGCTCGCGCGCGCTTTCGACGACGACCCGATCGCCTGCTGGACGCTGCCGCCCGACGCGCTGCGGGCACGGCTGCTGGAGCGGATCTTCACGCTCAGACTGCGGCAGACGCTGCGCCACGACGAGGTCTGGACGGTCGCCGACGGCAGCGCCGCGGCGCTGTGGCTGCCGCCCCACCGCTGGAAGACGAGCGCCCGCGACGACCTCGAGCTGACGCGCGCGCTGCTGCACCCGCGGCTGCTGCCGCGACTGCCGCTGATCGCCCACGGGATGCTCGGGATCGAGCGCCGGCACCCGCGCGGGCCGCTGCACTGGTACCTCGCCGTGCTCGGCACCGACCCCGCCGCGCAGGGCCGCGGCAGCGGCGGCGCGCTGCTGCGGACGATGCTCGACCGCTGCGACGAGGACGGCGTCGGCGCCTACCTGGAGTCGTCGAAGGAGTCGAACGTCGCCTACTACGCGCGCTTCGGCTTCCGCGTCACCGAGGTCACGACGCTGCCGCGCGGCCCGAGCGCATGGCTGATGTGGCGCGACCCGCGCTAACCTCGCCGCCGTGCCCACCAGAATCGCCTTCGCCACCTGTGCCGAGCTGCTCGTCCTCGACCCCGACGACGAGCTGCTCGCGGACGCCGTCCGCGCGCTCGGCGCCGAGGTGCAGCCGCAGGTGTGGGACGACGGCGAGGTCGACTGGGGCGCCTACGACCTCGTGCTCGTGCGCTCGCCGTGGGACTACCACCTGCGGCGCGACGCGTTCGTCCACTGGGCGCAGCGCGTCGCGGGGCTGACGCGGCTGCGCAACGACCCCGCGACGATCGCCTGGAACACCGACAAGGTCTACCTGCGCCAGCTCGCCGAGGAGGGCGTCCCGACGGTCCCGACCGCCTGGGTCGACGCGGGCGAGACGGCCGACCTCGGCGCGCTGCTGGCGGCGCGCGGCTGGGATGGCGGCGAGACGATCGTCAAGCCGTCGGTCGGGCTCGGCTCCTCCAACCTGCTGCGCGTCGCGCCCGGCGACCCCGGCGGCGCGGGCGCCCGTCACCTCGCCGAGCTGACCGCCGCCGGCACCGCGATGGTGCAGCCGTTCGTGCCGTCGCTGGCGGCCGAGGGCGAGCTGTCGCTGCTGTGGTGCGACGGCGCGCTCAGCCACATCGTGCGCAAGCGCCCGCCGGCCGGCGAGTTCCGCGTCCAGCCGGAGTTCGGCGCGGTCAACGTGCCCGACAGCGCGAGCGACGAGCAGCGCGCGGTCGCCGAACGCGCGCTGGCGCTTGCCGCCGCCGCGCTGCCGGACGCCGAGCGCCCGCTCTATGCGCGCGTCGACCTCGTCGCCGGCCCCGCCGGCGAGGTCTGGCTGATGGAGCTGGAGCTGGTCGAGCCGACGCTCTACCTCGAGCCCGTCGCGGGCAGCGCCGAGCGCTACGCGGCGGCCGTGCTCGCCGCCGCGCACAGATAGATCTCGCGCCAGATTCTGGACGGATGTTTCAGACGCGCGCGCGTCATGAAGCACCGTGTTCCGGGACAAAAGCGGTCCCACGCGCTATGGATGCGTGTCTTCGCAAGGTTTGAGGAGAGTTAGGGACCGTTTGCCGTGATGAGCCTGGTTGTGTTCGAGCTGACGATCGCGCTGCTCACGCTCGGTGTCGTCGTCGTTGTCGGGACGAACGGACGCCCGCTGCCGTCGCGCGCCACGCCCCGCCGCCGGCGCGTCGTCGGCCGGCGCCGCTACGCGCTCGCTCGCCGCTGCGGCTTCCGCTACTCGTATCAGCGCGACGCGCTCGTGCTGCGCGGCGTCGGCCAGCGCTGGGGGCCGGTGCTGCGACTGCGCGAGGAGCACGCCGCCGACGTGCCGGCGCCAGCTGACCGCGCCGTGGCCGGCCACCGCTCCTCGCCCGCCGCCGCCGGCGCCGCGACCGCGCCGCTCGGTCGCAGACCGCTCGCGCTGGCCGGTCCGCTGACGCTGCCGGAGCACACGCGCGACGAGCGCGCGCGCTCGGTCGACGTCGTCTGCATCCCGCTGCCGCGGCCGCATCGCACCCAGCGGCTGTGGCAGCTGACCGCGGTCGAGCTGGACTCGCGCTTCGTCTGGGTCGAGCTGACGCGCACGCGCGGCGAGCCGCCGCAGCCGCGGCTGGCCGCCCGCTTCGTGCGCGACATCGGCAGGGACCTCGAGGCGCGCGGCCTGCGGCTCGACGCGATCGTCGTCCGCAGCGGCGGCGCGCAGCGCTGGCCGCAGCTCGGCACCGTCGACGGCTCGGTGCGGCTGCAGCGGCTGCCGCCCGGCAACCAGCACGAGCGGCTGGCCGCGAACATGCACGCGCGGATCCTCAGAAGCTTCTGGCACGACGTCTTCGCACGCGAGCAGCTCGACTCGCTCGACGCGCTCCGCAGCGGCCTCGGCGAGTGGGCCAGGCGCCGCAACGCGAAGACGCTCACCGCCGAGCCGCCGCAGCCGGTCGGCGGCGGCTGACGGCGCCGGCGCCCGCTGCGACGAGCCGGCGCCGAGCGCCGCATCGCGCTCGTCGTCGACGCTGCGCCCCGCGCCGAGACCCCGCCGCGCACGAGATCGACACGCGGCGCGGGCGCCGGTCGCGTACGGTGGCGCGCGATGTCGCGTTCGCGCCCCGACCAGCCGCCGCCGCGCCGTGCGCTCGCGCGCGAGCTGGCGCTGCTCGCGCTCGGCGCCGTCGTGCTGGCGGTGCTGATGCACTGGCCGCTCGTGCTGCATCTCGGCGACGACGTCGCGAAGGACCTCGGCGACCCGCTGTCGCAGTCGTGGCAGGTCGCCTGGGGCGGCCACGCGCTCGCGCACCAGCCGCTGCGGTTCTTCGACGCCAACCAGTACTACCCGTACCGCGACACGCTCGCCTTCTCCGACGCGCTCGTCGGCTACGCCCCCGCCGGCCTCTTCGGCAGCGGCCCGCACGCCGCGATCGCGCGCTACGACCTGCTGTACCTGTTCGCCTACGCGCTCGCGTTCGCCGGCACCTACCTGCTGGCGCGCACGCTCGGCGCCTCCCCGGGCGCCGCGATCGTCGCCGGCGTCGCGTTCGCCTACACGCCGTGGCGACTGGAGCAGGCCGGCCACCTGCACGTGATCTCCAGCGGCGGGATCCCGCTGACGCTGGCGCTGCTGGTGCGCGGCTGGAAGCGCCGCTCGGCCCCGCTGCTGCTGCTCGGCTGGATCGTCGCGAGCTGGCAGCTGTCGCTCGGCTGGACGCTCGGCCTCCAGCTCGCCTATCTGCTGCTGGCGCTGGCGCTCGTGCTGCTCGTGCTCGCCTGGCGGGCCGGCGACGCGCACCGTCCCGCGGCGGCGCTGGCCCGCGCTCGCGCCGCGCTGACGGCGCCGGCGAATCGCCGGCTGGTCGCCGCGACCGTCACCGGGATCGCGCTGTTCGCGCTCGTCGGACTGGTGCTCGGGCGCATCTACCTGCGCGTCGCCGACAGCTTCCCGAGCGCGCGCAGAGGACCGGAGATCGTCGCCGCCTACTCCGGCGGCCCGCTGGAGTTCCTCGCCGCCGGCCGCGACAGCCTCGTCTGGGCCGACGCGACCGCGCCCTTCCGCGACGACCTCGCCGCCGTCGCCGAGCAGTCGCTCTTCCCGGGCCTGGCGATCGTCGTGCTGGCCGTGCTCGGGGCCGGCTGGGGCCTGTGGTCGCGGCGGCTGCGGATCGGGCTGGCGGCGACCGCGGCGATCTGCGCGATCCTCTCGCTCGGCTACGCGAACGCCGACCTGCGCTTCCTCTATCCGTACGGCTGGCTGTCCGCGCTGCCGGGCTGGGACGCGATCCGCACGCCCGGCCGACTGATGACGCTGACGACGCTCGCGCTCGCGCTGCTGGCCGCCGCCGGCACGCAGCGGCTGCAGCGGCGCTGGCGCTGGGCCGCGCTGCCGCTGGCGCTGCTGGTGCTGGTCGAGGGCAGCGCCTTCTCGCTCGACGGCGGCCGCCTCTCCGGCCCGCCCCACCCGGCCGTGCCGACGCCGCCGCCCGGCCTCGCGGCGGCGACCGCGCCGCTGCTGCAGCTGCCGCTGGAGGCCGAGGACAACCGCCGCTACCTGCTGTGGTCGACGGCCGGCTTCCCGCGGATGGTCAACGGCCGCAGCTCGACGATCCCGCCGAAGTTCGCGGCGCTGGGGCCGCGCATCGCCGGCTTCCCGGACGCGTCGTCGGTCGCGCGGCTGCGCGCGCTCGGCGTACGCACCGTCGTGCTCCACCGCGACCGGATCGCGGGCACGCCGTGGGCCGGCTGGGAGCGCCGGCCGTGGCGCGCGCTGGGGATCTCACGCGAGCTGCGGGACGGCGTCGTGCTCTTCCGTATCCCCGCGTCCCAGCGCTGACGTGGAACGCTCCGCCGGCGCCGCGCTGCCGCGCGCCGGGCGCGCGACGACCGCCAGCAGCGCGAGCCCAGCGACGGCGCCGACCGCGAACAGGATCCCCGCGCCGCCGTCGCCGGTGACGACGGCCGGCACGTTCCACAGCGCCGGCGCGGTGCAGGCGACGACGAGCCAGCCGGCGAGCGCCGCGAGCGCGACCGGCACGTCGTTGCGGGCCGCGTTGCCGGCCGTCGCGCGCGGCAGCGCCAGCGCGATCGCGACCGCGACCAGCGCCACGACCGGGATCACGGTCGCCCAGCCGTTGCCGAGCCCGACCGCGCTCAGGAGCGTGTTCGAGAAGAGGTCCTGGCCCATCAGCTTGGCCCACACGCCAGCGCTGTCGGGGTCGCCGATCAGCGGGCGCGTCAGCGTCGCCGCCAGCAGCAGCGTCACGGACGGGCCCAGCAGCGCCGCGCACAACGCCGGCCGCGCGCGCCACGCGGGCGCGAAGCCGAGCGCGACGAACGGCAGCAGCGGGATCAGGAAGCGCGGCCCCGGCGTGCCGCCGCCGAACGGCGTCCAGTAGCCGGAGTCGTAGGTCAGGTAGGCGAGTGCGATCCCGCCGGCCAGCAGCGCCTCGGCGCGGCGCCCGCTGCGGAAGAGCAGCACCAGCCCGTAGACGCCGACGGCCGCGACCGGCGCGATCGTCAGCAGCCCGCGCGCGGAGACGAGCAGCTCCAGCGCCGTCCCCGGCTCGGGCAGCGCGATCCCGAAGAAGGCCTCGTCGTTGAGGCCGAGGAGCGCGTGGCCGCTCATGCCGGAGACCTTCACCGCGCCCTCGTAGGAGTTGTGCCACAGCGAGCCGAACGCCCACATGTTGTAGGCGGCCAGCGGCACTATCCCGCCGATCACGCCGGCGGCGTAGGTCGCGCCGCGGCGCAGCCAGGTCGGCCACGGCAGGCCGCCGTCGGCGCGGCGCGTGCCGCTCGGGCCGCGGAAGGTCGCGTACAGCCCGACGAGCGCGCCCGCGATCGCGAGCGGGTACTCGACGGTGACGGCGAGCCCGGCGAGCAGGCCGGCGAGCGCGACCAGCGCCAGCCGCGGCGGCCCGCCCCGTTCTCGCAGCAGCAGCGCGAAGGCGGCGAACGCGAGCGTCGCCGCCAGCACGTGGCCGAACAGCTGCGTCGCGAACGGCAGCACGAGCGTGCCGGCGCCGAGCGTCACCGCCGCCGCCAGCCCGCCGCCGACGGCCAGCAGGTCGCCGGCGCGCCGCACCATCACGAGCAGCAGGATCGCCGGCAGCACGCTCGCCAGCAGGCCGAGCGCCCAGACGATCGGCGACTGCCGTTCGAGCGTCTCCTGCACCGCGTTGCGGCGTGCGACGCTGAAGCCGTAGTTGTGGACCGGCAGCGCTCTGTAGTGCCAGCGGCTGGGGCCGTGCGCGCGGGCGGTGTCGGCGGCGCGGTCGGCGAGCGTGTCGAAGCCGATCGCGTCGAGCCCGATGTAGGCCGGCGTCAGCAGCATCGCGGTCCCCGGCGCCTTGACCGAGTAGAAGTGGCCGTCGTACCAGGACTTGTCGCGCGTCTCCCAGTGGTAGTCGTCGATCTGCGCGTTGCCGTCGGCGAACGACTTGACCTGGGCGAAGTAGGCGGTCTGGGCCCAGCCGAGCGCCTGCATCACGAGCGCGTAGGCGAGACCGAGCGACACCAGCGCGATCAGCGCGCGGCGG
Organism: Conexibacter sp. CPCC 205762; assembly: GCF_030646155.1. Taxonomy (GTDB): domain Bacteria; phylum Actinomycetota; class Thermoleophilia; order Solirubrobacterales; family Solirubrobacteraceae; genus Conexibacter. The sequence goes on along the minus strand of NZ_JAUTDN010000021.1, from coordinate 8,484 downwards.
CTGGGGACGAGGCGGCGCGACCGGCCTGAGTGCTGCTGCGACGGACTGCTCATCCCGCCCATCCTGGCGAGCCGGCAGGACGGCGAGATTGCCGTCCTGTGAAGAGATCGTCCAGCCCGCCGCTCGGGAGGTGGATCCAGCCCTCGCGTTCGGCCGCTTTCGCGTGCGCTGCGTCGGGCGGCGGCAGCGTTCCTCTGAGCGCGGCCGCGCGCGCGACGAACGCGCACAGGAGCGCGTCGAGGACGTCGTCGGAGTCGACGCAGGCCGCGCGCGTGTCGTCGCGGAACGTCAGCGCCGCGCCGGCCCGCTCGACGCCGTCGACGAGCGCCCGCAGGCGCCGCTCGCGCAGGTCGCGGTCGCGCTTGTCGTTCTCGGTCGGCAGCGCCCAGAGGTCGCGCGCGGCGGCGGGATAGACCTCGAACCAGGGGCCGTCGACCCGGCTCGGCGCGCCCGCCGCGGTCAGCAGCGCGGCGGCGCGCATCGCGCAGATGCCGATCTTGTCGGTCGAGACCGACAGCGGATGGCGCGCCCTGCCCCGCGCGCGCGTCGTCTCGATCGCGAAGCGGTCGGTCATCCGCAGGCGCAGCAGGGCGCTGTGCTCTCTCACAGTCACGCGCTCGGCCGGGCGCTCGAACGGCCACGCGCCGCCGCCCGCCCACGACGAGACCGCCGTGGCGAAGTCGACCGGCCAGCCGAACGGCGCGTCGACGCCGACCGCGCCGCCGTCCGCCACCGCCGCGCGCGCCGCGGCGAGGATCGGCTCGTCGCCGGCGCTGCGACAGGCCAGCTCGACCTCGGCGCCGTCGTCGTGCCAGCGAACGCGGCAGAGGCCCGTCTTCAGGTCCTGCGCGGCGAGGTCGAGCCCGAGCGTCACCATCTGCGCATCATTGTGCGCAAACGGCGCGCGGATGACGCCCGCTCAGCGCAGATCCCGGCGCGCCCGCAGCGCCCACAGCGCCACCGCCGGCAGCGCCAGCACGGCCGCCAGCCCCGTCAGCTCGGCGATCGCGTCGGCGGTCGAGAAGCGTTCGAGGTGGGTCGCGTGGAAGACGAAGTGCAGCAGCGACATCAGCGCCCAGCCCGCGCAGGCGGCCCGCACCAGCTCGCGCGAGAGCGTCCACGCCGCCCAGCCGAGCACGACCGCGAAGCCGAGGTAGAGGCCGCCGACGTCGGTCACGAGATGCTGGTTGTACGGCGGCAGCAGGTCGACCCAGCTGGCGACGAACGGATAGTCGTCGTAGAACGACTGCGGCGCGAACGCCGCCGGCAGCCCGATGCTGAGCGCGCTCAGCGCCAGCACGGCGAGCGCCGCGCGGGCGATCGCGGGCGCGGCCGGCACGACCGCGCCGGCGCGCTCCTGCGCCGCGTCACGCGAGGCGGCGCTCATCGCTCCTGCTCCGGCGGCGTGCCGAGCGCGTCCGCCGGCACGTGACGCAGCTTCTGCGGGTTGCGGACGATGTCGATCGCGACGATCCGCCCGCGGTCGACGGTGAACGAGATCACGCTCATCACGCGGCCGTCGTCGAAGACGAGGCCGGTGCGGCCGTTGACCTCGGCGAAGCCGCCGCGCCCGGCGCCGAGCGCCAGCGAGACGCGCGCGAAGCCGGCGAGCACCTTCGCGACTCTCTCGCTGCCCGCGATCGGATGGCGCGCGGCGCTGACGACACCGCCGCCGTCGGAGGTCAGCACGACCTCGGGGTCGAGCACGCCGACGAGGCCGTCGACGTCGCCGACCTGCCACGCGGCCGCGAACGCCGCGACGATCTCGGCGTGCTGCTCGCGCGAGGCGGGGAAGCGCGGCGTGCCGTCGTCGACATGTCTGCGCGCCCGCGCCGCCAGCTGCCGCACCGCCGCCGGCGTGCGCCCGACGACCTCCGCGACCTCGGGGAAGCCGAGCCCGAAGACGTCGTGCAGCACGAACGCCGTCCGCTCCGCCGGCGAGAGCCGCTCCAGCACGACCAGCAGCGCCGTCGTCACCTGCTCGTCGAGCGTGACGCGATCGGCCGGGTCGACGGCGTCGGCGCGGCTGGCGGCGCTGCCGGCGACGGTGTCGACCGACGGCTCCGGCAGCCACGGGCCGACGTAGCGCTCGCGGCGCGCCCGTGCCGAGCCGAGCGCGTCGAGCGCGAGCCGGCCGACGACGGTCGTCAGCCAGGCGCGCAGGTCCTCGATCGTCGCGGCGTCGACCCGCTGCAGCCGAAGCCACGCCTCCTGCACGACGTCGTCGGCCTCGGCGAAGCTGCCGAGCGTGCCGTAGGCGAGCCGTCGCAGGTAGGGCCGCTCGCGCTCGAAGCGGCGGGCGAGCGTGTCGGCGCCGGCCGCGGCCGCCGCGCGCGCGTCCGCGCCGGCGGCCTCGCGTGCGCCGTCGCCGGCGGCTTCGCGTGCGCCGTCGCCGGCGGCTTCGCGTGCGCCGTCGCCAGCAGGTCGATCTGCGCCGAAGCCGCTCATCGCAGCACCGACTCTGCCACGTCCGCGGGCGGCTGCGCCAGCCACTGCGCGAACGCCGGCCCCTCGACGGCCGCGTCCGGCGCGGTCAGGCTGCCGCCGCGCAGCGCCCGGCCGAGCCGCGGCGGCCACGGCAGCGGCACGACCGGCAGCCTCCGCCCGCGCGCCGCGCGCCACTCGCGCGCCAGCTCGCCGAGCGTCTGCACGCGCGGCCCGCCGAGCTGCGGCAGCCGCCCGCACGGCCCGGCGTGGACGGCGTCGGCGAGCCGCGCCGCGACGATCGCGGGGTCGATCGGCTGCACCTGCGCGGCGCCGCCCGGCAGCAGCCGCAGGCGCGCCGCGGCGGCGAAGGCCTGGTCGAGCAGCTGGTGGAACTGCGTCGCCCGCAGCAGGCTCCAGGGGACCGGGCCGTCGGTCACGACCCGCTCCTGCGCGAGCTTCGCCGTGTAGTAGGCGAGCGGCACCTGCTCGATCCCGACGATCGAGACCGCGACGTGATGGCCGACGCCGGCGGCCGCCTCCGCCGCCAGCAGCCGGCCGCCGCCCTCGACCATCACCTGCTTCGCGCCGCGCGGGTCGTTGACGGCGTCGACGACGGCGTCGGCGCCGCCGAGCGCGGCGGCGAGCCCGTCGCCGCTGCGCAGGTCGGCGACGTGGTGGCCGGCGCCGGCCGCGACCAGCGCAGCGGCGGCGCTGCCGGCCGCCGGCGCGCTGCGGCTGACGAGCCGCACCTGGTCGCCACCCTCCAGCAGCGTGCGGGCGACGAGCCCGCCCAGCACGCCGGTCCCTCCGATCACCGCTACGTCCATCGTCCTGCTCCCTTCCGCGCCCGTGAAGTCGTCGTCATGCGGAGGTGACGACGCAGCGCGCGGAGCTGTGACATCGGCCTGAGAACCTACGCGACGACGCGCAGCGCGCTCTCCGAGGCGCCGACCGGCGGCTGCAGCTCCGCCCAGCCCTCGACCGTCTCCAGCTGCGCCGCGAGCGCGAGCAGCAGCCCTTCCGAGCCGGCCGGCCCGAGCAGCTGGGCGCCGACCGGCAGGCCCGTGTCGGTCAGCCCCGCGGGGACGTTGACGCCCGGCCAGCCGAGCACGTTCCACGGCCACGCGTACGGACAGGCGGCGACCATCACCTTGTCGGTCGCCCAGCCGCCGAGCCCGTCGATCGCGCCGATCCGCGGCGGCGGCTGCGCCGTCGTCGGCGTCAGCACGACGTCGAAGTCGCGGAAGGTGCGGCCGATCCGGCGCCGGAAGATCCGCTCCAGCCCGCGCGCGGTGCCGAGCAGCGGCCGCAGCCTGCGGCCGACGGCGATCGCCTTCTGAGTGCGCGCGTCGAGCTGCTCAGGCGCCGTCACGCGGCCCTCGGCCCAGTCGCCGAGCCCGCCCATCGCGCGCGGGATGAAGCTCGCGCCGATCAACCCGTAGGCCGGGTCGGCGACCTCGACGTCGTGGCCGAGGTCGGCGAGCACGCCGGCGATCCACATCACGCGAGCGCGCACGGCGGCGTCGAGCGTCGCGGGCGCAGCGCTGAACGGCACCCGCAGTGACAGCGCGATCCGCAGCCGCGCCGGCTCGCGCGTCACCGCGCGCAGGTACGGCTCGGCCGGCGGCGCGGGCCGGTGGCGGTCGTCCGCGTGGGAGCCGCTCAGCACGTCGAGCAGCAGCGCAGCGTCGCGGGTCGTGCGCGCGAGCGGGCCGATGCAGGTGAGGCCGTTGAACGGGTCCGGGTCGGGCCAGGTCGAGATCCGCCCCCGCTGCGGCTTGATCCCGACGAGGTGGGTCCACGCCGCCGGGATCCGCACCGAGCCGGCGCCGTCGGAGCCGGCGGCGACCGCGACGAGCCCGGCCGCGACCGCCGCCGCCGAGCCGCCGGAAGAGCCGCCGGGCGTGTGAGCGGTCGCCCACGGGTTGCGCGTCGCGCCGAAGGCCGGCCCCTCGGTGAACGGCCACTGGCCCAGCTCGGGCGTCGTCGTCTTGCCGACGATCACCGCGCCCGCGGCGCGCAGCCGCCGCGCGACCTCGCCGTCGGCCGGCCGCGGCGCGAACGGGCCCGCGCAGCCGAACGCGGTCGTCTCGCCGGCGAGGTCCATGTCGTCCTTGATCGCGACCGGGACGCCGAGCAGCGGCCCGCCCGCGCCGCGAGCGCGCAGGCGGTCGATCTCGTCGGCCTCGCGCAGGGCGGCCTCGTCGCGGACGCAGCGGAAGGCGTTGAGCGTCGGCTGCGTCGCGTGGATCCGCCGCAGCGACAGCTCCGCCAGCTCGCGGGCGGAGACGTCGCCGGCGGCGACGAGCGCCGCGAGCGTTGCCGCGCCCGCGAACGCGAGCGCGTCCGAAGTGCTGTTGCCGACTGCCGCCATGGGCTCCCTCCACGGTCTCGTTCGTTCGAACGAACGATACGCGACCGTCACTATGCTTCGCCACCATCAGCTCGCCCGTCTCCCCCGATCCAAGCGCCCGCGCGGGCGCACCCGGCGCACCGGCGCCATCCGTCACGCGCGAGCGGATCGTCCACGCGACCCTGCGCGTGATCGCCGAGAGCGGGATCGGCGCCGTCACCAACCGGCGCGTGGCGACCGAGGCCGGCGTCGCGCTCGGCTCGCTGACCTACCACTTCCCCAGCCAGACGGAGCTGCTGCGCGACAGCCTGCTGCGCTACGTCGAGGAGGAGGTCGCACGGCTGGGCGCGATCGCCGAGCAGCTGCGCGCGGCCTCGCCGACGCCGGAGCAGGTCGCGGCGGTCGTCGAGCAGCTGCTCGACAGCGAGCCGACCCGGCCCGGCGCGATCTCCGAGCTGGAGCTGCACCTGGAGGCGTCGCGCGATCCCGCGCTGCAGGAGGCGTCGGGCCGCTGCTTCGCCGCCTACGAGGACTTCGGCTCGGCGATACTCGAGGCGCTGGAGGTGCCCGAGCCGCAGCGCTACGCGCCGATGCTCGTCGCGCTGATGGCGGGGATGACGCTGCGGCGGCTCGGGACCGGCGCCCGCGACGCGCACGGCACCGCCGACGCGCTGATGACGATCATCCGCGGCGCGCGCGCCGGCGCCTGAGCTGCGCGGGATCCGGCCACGGACATGGAACGGGGCCCGTCCGCGTCGTGCGAACGAGCCCCGGCACCACCAGCGGCCACCACAGCCACGAGAAGAGGGGATCGGGCTGGGAGGCGGCGTGCCCCCCCGGGTGCACCGCCTCCCAGCCCTGGTGTTCTAAGGAGGAGAGATTTAGAACGACAGGGATGATGCGGCAGGTCAAGCGGCATGTGGTTGGCCAGATGGCGAAGGTTTCGCCCGACCGCTTCGCCCCCTTAGGGAATCGCCGCCGCCGCTCTGTGCGCTCGCGCACACGAACGCCGCTCGCAGCCGCGCTCAGCCGGCCACGCCGCACTGCGAGCAGACGATCGCGAGCCGCTCCATCGCGCTGTCAGGCCGGTCGGGCAGCGCGTCGAGCGCCGCGGCGGCGGCCTGCACGTCCTCGATCGAGGCGGTGCGCGCCTCCAGCGCGAAGCGGCCGAGCCAGCGCACGGCGGCGCGCTCGTAGCCGTCGTGGTCGCGCATCAGCAGGCAGATGCGCAGCGCGTCTTCGAGGCCGATGCGCGGCATCGCCGCGGCGAGCGTGCGGACGCGCGAGAGGTCGCCGGCGTCGAGCGCCTGACGAAAGATCACATACGGCGGAATACCAGTTCCTGAGGTCACGAACATATGTTCGCATTGGCTTCTACAGCCTTTGAGTGGAGCCATCCATCGGCGGAGAAAGCCCACCGATGAGCGGAAATCGCCCCACGCCCGTCCGCCCGCCCGCCCCGGACCACGCGAACGCGCCGCGTCACACTTGTCCCGCTTGAAACATTTTTGTTCCACCTGCTACGTTGATGTTCCATGCCTGACGAGACTCAGCTCTTCGACGCCGTCGCCCGCGTGATGGCCCGCCAGCCCGGCTCCTCGATGCAGGAGATCGCGACCGCTGCCGGGATCAGCCGCACGACGCTGCACCGCGCCTTCGGCGACCGCGAGACGCTGGTCGAGACGCTGACCGCCCACGTGCTCGCCGACTGCGAGCGCGCCTTCGACGCCGCCGGGATCGACCACGACGACCCGCAGCAGGCGTTCGACCGGCTGCTCGACGACGCGCTGACGCTGGCGAAGGCGTACTCGCTGCTGTTCTCCGAGCCGCACATCCACCGCGTCCCGCGCCTCGTCGACGAGATCGCCGAGCAGGAGACGCGCCTGGCGCGCTTCTTCGAGCGCGGCCAGCGGGCCGGCCAGTTCCGCCCCGAGCTGCCGCCGCAGTGGCTGGCCTACTCGGTCGGCGCCCAGCTGGAGGCGATCTGGTGGGCGATCGAGGACGGCCACGTCGGCGCGCGCGACGCCGCGCGGCTGCTGCGCGCGACGATCCTCGGCGGGATCGCGGTGCGGTCATGAGCCCGCGCCTGCCCGCCTCCGCCGGCCGCTGGACCGTCCTCGCGGTCGTCTGCGCGGCGATCTCGGTCGTCGTGATCGACGTCACCGTCCTGCACGTCGCCGCCCCGGCGATGACCGAGGACCTGAAGCCCTCGGCGATCTCGCTGCTGTGGATCATCGACGTCTACCCGCTCGTGGTCGCGCCGCTGCTGGTCGCCTCGGGCGCGCTCGGCGACCGCTTCGGCCGCAAGCGGATGCTGCTCGTCGGCCTCGTGATCTTCGGCGTCGCCTCAGCGCTGGCGACCGCCGCCTGGAGCCCGCTGGTGCTGATCGCCGCACGTGCCGTGATGGGCGTCGGCGGCGCACTGATCCTGCCCGCCTCGATGGCGATCGTGCGCGACGCCTTCGAGGACCGCAACGAGCGCCGCACCGCAGTCGGCATCTGGTCCGCGACGATGGCCGGCGGCGCCGCGATCGGCCCGCTCGTCGGCGGCTTCCTGGTCGAGCACTGGTGGTGGGGCGCGGTCTTCCTGATCAACGTGCCGGTCGTGCTGATCGTGCTGCCGCTCGGGCTGAAGCTGCTGCCGGAGAGCCGCGCGCAGGTGCCGCCGCCGTGGGACACGCTCGCGGTCGTGCTGGCCGGCGTCGGCATCCTCGGCCTCGCCTGGGGGCTGAAGGAGGGCGCTCGCCACGGCTTCACGCAGCCGCTGACGCTCGTCGTGCTGGTCGCCGCGCTGAGTGCGCTGACCGTCTTCGCGCGTCGCCAGCTGGCGAGAGCCGAGCCGCTGCTCGACGTGCGCCTGTTCGCCGACCGCGCCTTCACGGTCGCGACCGGCGTCGTGCTGCTGTCGATGTTCGGCCTGGTCGGGCTGGAGCTGTTCTTCGCCCAGTACCTGCAGCTCGTGCTCGGGCTCGAGCCGCTGGCGGCGAGCGTGCGGCTGCTGCCGCTGATGCTGTCGAGTCTCGTCGGCGGCCTGACGGCGGCGCGGCTGCTCGGCCGCCTCGGCACGCGCACGACGGTCGCCGGCGGCCTGCTGCTGACGACGATCGCGCTGGTGCCGCTGCTGGCGCTCGGCGTCGAGGACCAGTACCTGCTGCTGGCGCTGCCGTTCCTGGCGCTCGGCTTCGGCCTGGAGGTCGCGCTCGTCGCCGCCAACGACGTGATCATCTCGGCGGTCCCGGCCGAGCGCGCCGGCAACGCGGCCGCGATCGAGGAGACCGCCTACGAGCTCGGCGGCGGCCTCGGCGTCGCCGTCCTCGGCTCGATCCTGGCCGCCGTCTACAGCGACCGGCTGCAGCCCGTGCCGGGCGTCAGCGACGGCGCGATGGCCGCCTCCGGCGAGTCGCTCGGCCGTGCGGTCGAGGTCGCCTCCGGCCTGCCGCGGACGGTCGGCGACGCGCTCGTCGGCGATGCCAGCCAGGCGTTCCTCAGCGGCCTCCACGCGGTCGTGATCGTCAGCGTCGCGATGCTCGCCGTCAGCGCCGTGCTGGCCGCGATCGTGCTGAGACGGACGACCTACGAGGCGGCCGGCGACGAGGCCGTCGAGGCCCCCGCGGACACGCCCGCCGCGCCGCAGCCGAGGGTCGCCGCGCGCTGAGCCGGCGCGGGCGCGGCGCGAGCGGCGCGGCGCGGCCGCCGCGTGCGGC
>NZ_JAUTDN010000020.1 GCF_030646155.1 Conexibacter sp. CPCC 205762 | reverse complement strand
ACGATCCGACTTGGCGCGGCCCCCGGCGGCGCGGCGGGCGGCGCGGCGGCTGGCGGCGGCGCGGCCGGCGACGACGCCGTCGACAGCCTCTTCAACGACTCGAACGGAGACAGATGACGACCTCCACCGTCCGCAGGACGCTCGTCACGGCGGCGGCGCTCGCGGCGCTGGCGCCCGTGCTCGCGGCCTGCGGCTCCTCCGCGGACGACGCGTCGAGCACGACCGCCGCGGCCGGCGCCGCGACGACCGCCGCGGCCGGCATGAGAGATCGCGCCGAGCTGCAGGCCTGCCTCAGACAGCAGGGCGTCGAGTTGCCGCAGATGCCCGCCGGCGCAGGCAGACCGCCGCAGGGCGGCACCGGCACGACCCCGGCCGGCCCGCCGGCCGACGGCGAGATGCCCGCCGGCCCACCGCCCGGCGCTGACGGCAGCGGCGGCCCCGGCCCCGGCGGCGGCTTCAGAGACCTCTCCGACGCCGACCGCAGAAGAATGCAGGCCGCCTTGGAGAAGTGCGGCGCCACCTTCGGCGGCGGCTTCGGCGGACCGGGCGGTCCCGGCGACAGAGGCGGCAGAGGCGGCAGACCGGACACGGCGGCGCTGCGGAGATTCGTCGCCTGCGTGCGCAGAAACGGCTACGACCTGCCCGACGCGAACACCTCCGGCGACGGTCCCGTCTTCGACGACAGAGCGGTCGACCGCGACGATCCGGCGTTCGTCAAGGCGAGCAGAGCCTGCCAGAGATACCTGGCGCCGAGCAGCTGAGCCCCGTCACGCTCGCGCCCGACCGGCACGAGCGCCCTGGCCGCGCCTCGGCGAAGCCTCGCTCAGCGCGTCGGGTCCTGTCTGACCTCGCCGCGCCAGCCGCGCGCCGCGGCGCCCTCGCGCTCGACCAGCTGCTTGAAGCGCTCGAGGTCGCCGCGGACGCGGCGGTCGTCGGCGCCGAGCGCCGCGCCGAGCTTCTCCTTCAGCCCCTCGGGCGCCCAGTCGAGCTGCACCATCACTCGCGTCTCGCTGTCGCCGAGACGATGGAACGTGACGACGCCGGCGTTCTCCTTGCCGTCGGTGTTGCGCCAGGCGACGCGCTCGTCTGGGTGCTGCTCGGTGATCTCGGCGTTCCACTCGTGACGGCTGCCGCCGAACTCGGCGACCCAGTGGACGGTCACGTCGTCGAGCTGCTTGATCTCGGCGACGCCCTCCATGAAGTCCGGGAAGCGCTCGAACTGCGTCCAGGCGTCGTATGCGGTGCGAACCGGGACTGCGACGTCGATCGATTCTTCAACAGTTGTCATAGGTCACCTCAACAGATTGTGAACCGTGTTGGGATCTTGCTTTCCGCCCTACGCCGGCTCAAACGCAACGGCGGTTGCAAGGTCAGCCGATTCGACCCCCGCCGCAACTCGGGCCCACCCCGCCGAGTTGTAGAGCCCGAACGCCAACGACCAACACGGAGGTCCTCATGCGGCGAATCGCTGCACTTGGCGTCGTGACTCTTGCGCTGTCCGCGGGCGCAGGCACGCTCGCCTCCACCGCCCTCGCCGACGCGCCTACCGCGACGACGGGCGCCACGACGAACATCAACGACACGAGAGCGACGCTGGCCGGCACGGTCAACGCCAGAGGGGAGGAGACGAGCTACTCCTTCCAGTACGGCACGACGACCGCCTACGGCAAGCAGACGAGACTGACGTCGATCGGCAACGGCACCGACGACAGAACCGTCAACGTCGACCTGACCGAGCTGACGCCGGGCACGGACTACCACTTCCGCGTCGTCGCCTCGAACGCCACCGGCACCGCGACCGGCAGCGACGTCACGTTCAGAACGACCGGCACCGCGCCCGCCCCGGCGCCGAAGCCGACCGCGACGACCGGCAACGCCGTCGCGCTGCTGTCGACCGCGACGATCAACGGCACGGTCAACCCGCAGGGGCGTGCGACGAGCTACTACTTCGAGTTCGGCGAGACGACCGCCTACGGCAACCAGACCGCGCCGCAGGGCGCCGGCTCGGGCACGACGCCGGTGACGGTCACGGGCTCGCTGTCGGGCCTGAGAGTCGACGCCACGTACCACTACCGCCTGGTCGCGGTCGGTCCTGACGAGGCGATCGCGCTCGGCGAGGACAGAACGTTCCAGACCGGCGGCACCGGCTCGACGATCCTGTCGTTCTTCGGCCAGACCGCCTTCGCCGACCAGAACGGCGTCGGCGGCGTCTTCCTCGGCTGCTTCGGCGCCGTCGCCTGCAGAGGCAACATGACGCTCGAGCGCAGCGGCAAGTCCGTCGGCGTGCGTGACGGGTACACGATCAGACCGAACTTCGGCGGCATCGTGCACATCACGCTCAACGACCTCGGCAAGCGCCTGCTGAAGGCCCGCGGCAACATGAGAGTCCGCACGACGGTCGTCAACGAGAACGGTCAGAGAACGACCGGGATCACGAGACTGATCCGTTACTCGACGAACGGACTCAAGGGCTGACGCCGTTAGGCCGATGATCCGCGCAGCGGCCCGCTGCGTTGCAAACCCGTCGGACCGCTGCGCGGCCCCGCCCCGGCTTTGGCGAATTGTCGGGGCGGGGCCGTTCGCGCGTTAGGGGCCGCCGGCGTCGCGCCCGCGCCCCGCGGCCCGCGCCCCGCCTGGCGCGACGCGCTTGACACAAGGTGTGAGTGAGTGCATACTCACACCCATGGCCACCGCCACCCGCCAGCTCTCGACCGCCGCCGAACGCCGCGAGGCGCTGATCGAGGCGGCCTTCGTCGTCTTCGCCGAGCACGGCTTCCACGGCACGCCGACGACGGCGGTCGCGAAGGCGGCGGGGATCTCGCAGGCCTACCTGTTCCGGCTCTTCCCGACGAAGGAGGAGCTGTACGTCGCCGCCGTCGAGCGCTGCTACGAGAAGCTCGGCGCGACGATGAGAGCGGGCGCGGAGCGCGCTCGCGCTGCCGGCGAGGAGCCGATGGCCGGGATGGCGATGGCCTATCTCGGCCTGATGGAGGATCGCACGACGCTGCAGGCGACCCTGCAGGCGTTCGCGGCCGCCTCGGGCGGCGACGGGGTCGTGCGCGACGCCGTCCGCAAGGGCTACGGCGAGCTGTACGAGCTGGTCAGACGGCTCACCGGCGCCGAGGGCGAGCGGATGCGCGAGTTCTTCGCGCAGGGGATGCTCTGCACCGTCATGGCCGGCATGGACGCACCGTCGATCGGCGAGCCGTGGTCGCAGGATCTCGTCGGCGGCGACATCAACGACTGCAGACCTTAGGAGACGGCCGCCGCCGTCGCGCGATGGGCGCGACGAGGGCGGCTCATTTCTTGCCCCAAGAGTGAGTGACTGATTACACACCATGACCACCATCGAAGCGCTGAAAGGAGCCGGCGGAATGACCCGCTCGCGTCAGATCTGGACTTCGATCGTGACGAGCTTCGCGCTCTTCATGGTCACGCTCGACAACCTCGTCGTGACGACCGCCCTGCCGTCGATCCGCGTCGACCTCGACGCCTCGCTGAGCTCGCTCGGCTGGACCGTCAACGCCTACACGCTCGCGTTCGCGGTGCTGCTGCTGCCGGCCGCCGCGCTCGGTGACCGGCTCGGCCGCCGCCGCGTCTTCAGCATCGGCCTCGGCCTCTTCACGCTCGCCTCCGCGGCCGCCGCGCTGGCACCGAGCGCCGAGACGCTGATCGCCGCCCGCGCGCTCCAGGGCGCCGGCGCTGCGGCCGTCATGCCGCTCTCGCTGACGCTCCTGTCGGAGGCCTTCCCGGCCGGCAAGCGCGGCCTCGCGCTCGGCATCTGGTCGGGCGTCAGCGGCCTCGGCGTCGCGCTCGGCCCGCTGATCGGCGGCGCCGTCGTCGAGGGCATCTCGTGGCACTGGATCTTCTGGATCAACGTCCCCGTCGGGATCGTGCTGGTGCCGCTCGCCTACCGCCGCCTGAACGAGTCCCGCGGCGCCACCCGCAAGCTCGACCTGCCCGGCCTCGCGCTCGTCGGCAGCGGCCTGTTCGCGCTCACCTACGGGATCGTCAGAGCGGAGGACCTCGGCTGGACCAGCGGCACCGTGCTCGGCACGCTGATCGGCGGTCTCGCGCTGCTGACCGCGTTCGTCGCCTGGGAGCTGCGCACCGACGAGCCGATGCTGCCGATGCGCTTCTTCAAGAGCCGCGCCTTCAGCGCGACCAGCGGCGTCTCGCTGTCGATGTACTTCGGTGTCTTCGGCTCGATCTTCCTGCTGGCGCAGTTCTTCCAGACGGCGCAGGGCTACTCGCCGCTGGAGGCGGGCCTGCGCACGCTGCCGTGGACCGGCGTGACGATGATCGTCGCCCCGCTGGCGGGGATCTTCTCCGACCGCATCGGCTCGCGGCCGCTGATGGCCGGCGGCCTGGCGCTGCAGGCCGGCGCGCTCGCCTGGCTGGCGAGCGTCTCGACCCCGGACGTCGCCTACGGCGCGCTCGTCATACCGTTCGTGATGGCCGGCGCCGGGATGGCGCTGGTGTTCGCGCCGGCCGCCAACGCGATCCTCTCGTCGGTCCGCACGAGCGAGGCCGGCCAGGCCTCCGGCGCGACCTCGACGATCCGCGAGATCGGCGGCGTGCTCGGCGTCTCGGTCCTCTCGACCGTCTTCGCCGGCTCCGGCTCCTACGTCTCGCCGCAGGCCTTCACCGACGGCCTGACCGCGGCGCTGTGGGTCGGTGCGGCGGTGCTGGCGGCCGGTGTCGTCGCCGCGCTGCTGGTGCCGGGGCATCGTGCACAGGCAGCCAGCGCGGAGAGCGTCGCGGCCGCCGACCAGCAGGCGCTCGCGGAGGAGACGCTCGTCGCTACGTGAGCCGCAGCGAGATCGTCTTGACGACGGCCTTGCCGCCGCCGCTGGGGACGATCTTCACGCGCAGCCGGACGGTCGGCTTGCGCGCCTTCAGCAGCCGCGCCTTGTGCTTCTTCGCGACCCGCACCGTCACGGTGCGGGTCGCGGCGCGTGCGAGCCGCAGCGAGCTGCTGCCGAGCGTGCGCGGGCCGTGCAGCAGCTCGACGCCGACGCGGCAGGCCTTCGCGCAGCCGACCGTGACGGCGACGCCTCTGCTGGCGAGCGCCTTCTTGCTCGTCACCTTCGCGGCGAGCGCGGCGCCGTTGGTGCCGGGCTTGACGCCGCCTCCTCCGCCGCCGCTGCCGGAGCCGCCGCCTCTGCCGGGGCTGGGCGGCGCCGGGGCCGGGCGCGGCGCCGGCGCCGGTCTCGGCGCGACCCGCGCCGGCGGCACGTCGGCCGGGCCCCAGTCGGCGCTCGTCGCGCCGGGGATCAGCAGCCCGCCGATCGAGGCGCCCTGGTCGCACGGGTCCTGCTCCAGCGAGGTGACCGGCGCGACGTGGATGCCGTCACCCTCCGACCACGCCAGCTTCGTCCCGTCGGGCGACCAGCTCGGCCCGCTGAAGCGTCCGCCGACCGGGTCGCTGAGCTGGTAGCAGCCTCTCGGGAAGTACGGGTAGAGGCCTTCCGGCGTTCTGTAGATCCGCAGCAGCTCGTGCGTGTCGCCGGCGACGTAGGCCATCTTTCTGTGCGTCGGGTCGAACTCGCCCTCGTGCAGCTCGACGTCGGGGTCGTTGGCCCACCGCACCATCCCGCTCGTGCCCTCGAACGGGTACGGCGTGTGGATCACGAGGTCCTCGTTGCCGATCGACGGCGACGGGTCGCTGAGGACCGTCTGGTCGTCGCTCGTCCAGGTCGGGGAGATCCAGCCGCTCTGGGACTTGTTCTGCGGATCGTCGAGCGAGGTCAGTCTGTCGGGCCAGCTGTAGCCGGTGCCCTGGCGCAGGTAGACGCAGACGGTCTGGTACTCCGGCAGGCAGCCGCCGTCGATCGCTCTGTAGTACCAGTGGTAGGCGACGCGGCGGCCGTCGGGCGACAGCTTCGGGTCGAAGGGGCCGAACCACTGGCGGCCGTCGCCGCCGTTCTGCGCGCCGGGGCCGCTGCTGACGGGCGTGTAGATGTCGGCCTTGAGGCCGCCCTCGCGCGTCAGCCAGTGCAGTCTCGTGCCGTGCAGCGCGACCATCTCGCCGTACTTGTCCTGCGAGACGCTGGAGTAGCCGCCGGCCATGGTGACCTGGTGCTGCCGGCCGCCGTCGGAGGTCGACAGCCAGACGTTGCCGTCCTTGACGTAGGCGATCGAGTCGGCGTGGGCGGCCGGCGTGACGGCGGCCGCGGCGGCGCCGGCGAGCACGGTCGCGCCGAGGGTGGCGAAGAGTCGAGTGAACATGCCCTCGATCCCATCGTGCGGCGGCGCGCGCGGCAGCGGGGGCGACCCGAGCCCGATCCCCAGTCCTGCCCCTGGGGTCTAGCCGCGCGCGACCGTCAGCGACGCGCCGAAGGCGCGCAGGAAGAGGTCGCTCTGGCGCCCGGCGGCCCACTCGGCGACGATCGTGTCGCCCTCGGCCTCCAGCTCCAGCACGACGCCCTCCTCGTCGTCCTCGTCCCTGCGCAGGCGGGCGCAGCGGACGACCTGGTCGCGGTTGCGCTCGAGCTGCTCGGCGATCCGCAGCAGCGCCGCGCCGCGCAGCAGCAGCTGGTCGTCGTCGGGCTCGCAGAGCGGCGCGAAGGCGCCGAGCTGCGGCGTGCCCTTGCGGTGGTAGCGCGCCATCAGCGCGATCAGCGCGACCTCGCGCGGCGTGAAGCCGGGCAGGCCGGAGCCGAGGATCAGGTAGCTGGAGTGCTTGTGGTGGTCGTCGTAGTCGACCGCCATGCCGACGTCGTGCAGCAGCGCCGCCGCGTGCACCAGCTGCGGCTCGCCGGGGGCCGGCAGGCCGGCGCCGGGCAGCGCGCCGACGAGCTGGTCGGCCAGCTCGGCGATGTGCTCGGCGTGGACGAGGTCGACGCCGTGCTGGCGAGCGAGGTTGACGACGCTCGCGGCGCGCACGTCGGGCACCAGCGGCGGGTCGGTGGGCGCCAGCTCGCCGGCGAGGAAGATCCCCTCGCGCAGGCCCGGCTCGATCGTCTCGATCCCGGCCGCGCCGGTCGCCTCCAGCACCGCGCGCAGCACGATCGCGCCGCCGAGGATCACCTCCGCGCGGCCGCGCTTGATGCCGGCGACGCGCTCGCGGTCGGCGGGGGCGCGGCTGGCCAGCTGCTCGATCAGCTCGTCGAGCGCCTCGGCGGTCAGCACGAAGCCCTGGACGCTGTCGAGCGGCAGCTCGGCGGCGCGGATCGCGGCGGTCGCGAGGTTGCGCAGCGCGCCGCCGATCCCGACCAGCCGCTCGCGGCCGGCGGTCGCGACCCACGGCTCGGTCGCCAGCTGCTTGAGCGCGTGCTGGCGCAGCTGCTCCAGCTCGTCGCGGTCGGCCGGGCCGTCGCCGTGCAGGAAGCGCTCGGTCACGCGCACGGCGCCGAGCTGCCAGGAGACGCAGTTGATCGCGTCGCGGTGCTCGACCTGCACCAGCTCCAGCGAGCCGCCGCCGATGTCGAGCACGATCCCGTCCTGCAGCGAGGTCGAGTTGACGGCCGCGACGTAGGAGAACCACGCCTCGTCGCGCTGCGACAGGATCCGGATCGGCAGGCCGGTCGCGCGGCGGGCGCGCTGGACGAACTCCTCGCCGTTGGGCGCGTCGCGCACCGCGCTTGTCGCGACCGCCTCGATCTGCTCGGTTCTCAGGCCGTTGGTGGCGCAGAAGGCGGCGAAGACGCGCAGCGTCTCCAGCGCGTGCGCCATCCGCTGCGGCGACAGCTCGCCTGCGGGGCCCAGATCGCCGCCGAGCCTGACCATCTCCGACAGCTCGTCGGTCCGCTTCCACCAGCCCGACTCGCCGACCGAGAAGACCACGAGCCTGAAGCTGTTGGAGCCGAGGTCGATCACGGCGACGCGCCGTTCGACCGCGCGGCTGCTGCCGCCGGGCGCGGGGGCGAGCGCGCTCATGCCTCCACGTGCTCGGCGCGTGCGCGATGCAGGCGCATCAGCTCGGCTTGGACGTCGTGGCGCTCCTCGCCCGGCTGCACGCGGCGATGGTGCCAGCTGCCGTCGGCGCGCAGCTCCCAGGCGTTCTCGGTGTCGGCGAGGCAGCGCTCGAGCGCGTCGAGCACCTCCGCGCGGGCGTCGGCGTCGCGCACCGGCACGACCAGCTCGACGCGCGCGTCGAGGTTGCGCGGCATCAGGTCGGCGGAGCCCATCAGCACGGTCGTCTCGCCGCCGCGCTCGAAGGCGTATATGCGCGAGTGCTCGAGGAACCGCCCGACGATCGACACGACACGGATGTTCTCGGAGACGCCGGACACACCGGGCCGCAGGCAGCAGGCGCCGCGCACGTTCAGCTCGACCTGCACGCCGGCCTGCGAGGCGCGGTAGAGCGCGCGGATGCAGGCGGGGTCGACGAGCGAGTTCATCTTCATCGCGATCCGCGCCGGCTGCTGCGGCGTGTGCGCGGCGATCGTCGCGTCGATCTGCTCGATGATCCCGTCGCGCAGGTTGAGCGGCGCGACCAGCACGTGCTCGTAGTCGTCGGGCTTCGAGTAGCCGGTCAGCTGGTTGAACAGCTCGGCGATCTCGGCGGTGATCTCGTCGTCGGCGGTGAAGAGGCCGAAGTCGGTGTAGAGGTGGGCGGTGCCGGCGTGGTAGTTGCCGGTGCCGACGTGGGCGTAGTGCTTGACGCCGTTGCCCTCGCGGCGCACGACGAGCACAGCCTTCGCGTGCGTCTTGAGGCCCGGCATGCCGAATGTGACGTGCACGCCCGCCTGCTCCAGCGCACGCGCCCACATGATGTTCTGGCGCTCGTCGAAGCGCGCCTTCAGCTCGACCAGGCCGACCGCCTGCTTGCCGCGCTCGGCCGCGCGGATCAGCGCCGGCACGAGCGGCGAGTCGTCGCTGGTGCGGTAGACGGTCTGCTTGATCGCCAGCACCTTCGGGTCGGCGACCGCCTGCTTGACGAACTGCTCGACGGTCGCGAACGAGTCGTACGGGTGATGGACGAGCAGGTCGCGCTCGCGGATCTGCGAGAAGAGGCTCTTCTGCTTGCCCTCCTCGACGAACTCGGGCGGCATCACCGGCGTCCAGGGCGCGTCGCGCAGGTCGCGGAAGCCGGGCAGCTTGGCGACCTGCCAGAGGTCGGCGTAGTCGAGCATGCCGCCGAGGTCGTAGACGTCGCCCTCCTCGATTCTCAGCTCGGCCAGCAGGCGGGCGCGCAGGATCGGGTCGATCCCCTCGCTGACCTCCAGCCGCACGACCTCGCCGAAGCGGCGGCGGCGCAGCTCGGCCTCGACCGCCTCGAGCAGGTCGTCGGCCTCGTCGGAGACGGTGAAGTCGGCGTCGCGCGTGACGCGGAAGAGCCCGTGCGTGACGATCTCCATGCCGCGGAAGAGCTGGTCGAGATGGGCGGCGATGACCGTCTCCATCGGCACCAGCGTGCGCGCGCCCGCGCCGATCTGGAGGAACCGCGGGAGGCCCTCCTTCGGCACCTTCACGCGCGCGAAGCGGGTCTGCTCGCTCTCCGGGTCGCGCACCAGCACGGCGAGCGACAGCGACAGGTTGGAGATGTACGGGAACGGCTGGGCGGGACCGACGGCGAGCGGCGTCAGGGCGGGGAAGACCTCGCGCTCGAAGCGCGCGTCGACCTCTTGGCGCTCGGCGTCGTCGAGCTGGTCCCACGCGACGATGCGGACGCCGTGCTCGGCGAGCGCCGGCAGCAGCGTCTGATCGAAGAGCGCCGCCTGGCGCGTCGCGAGCGCGCGCACGCGCGTGCCGATCGCCTCCAGCAGCTCCGTCGGCGGCATCCCGTCGGCGCTGGTCGCCTCGATCCCGGCGTCGACCTTCTGTGCGACGCCCGCGACGCGGACCATGAACCACTCGTCGAGGTTGGAGCCGTAGATGGCGGAGAACTTGACCCGTTCCATCAGCGGCTGGTGGCTGTCCTCGGCGAGCTGCAGGACGCGCTCGTTGAAGTCGAGCCAGGACAGCTCGCGGTTGATGAAGTGGGCCGGGTCGGCGGTCTCGACCGTCTTCGCCGGATCGGCCGGCTTGAGCCGTTCGACGGCGTCGCCGAGCGCCGGCAGCAGCGGCAGGTCGGGGAAGGCGTCGCGCAGCTGCGACAGCGTCGCCTGGTAGTGGCGCAGCTTCTCGGGGCGCAGGCGGCCGCCGGCGGCGCGGGTGGCGCGCGCGAGCTTGTCGGCGGCCATCACGGCGGCGACGTCGCGGCCGGCGTCGATGCCGCGCTGACGCAGCTCGGCCTTGCGCTCGTTGTAGGAGCTGATCTCGGGTCTCTCCGTCAGCGCGTCGACGCGGCGGGCGATCTCCTCGCCCATCTGCTCGGCGATCAGCGAGCGGTCGACGCCGGTGTCCTCGATCAGGTCGTGCAGGACGGCGGTCGCGACGGTGGCGTCGTCGGCGCCGGCGTCGTGCAGCAGGCGGGCGGTGATCGCCACATGCTCGACGTCGGCGGCGACGTTGCCCTCGTCCTTCGCGCGGTACGTCTCCAACGCGAGCGTCCAGGCGTTGGCGATGGTGTCGGAGCCACGGGCGAACGCGGGCAGTTCGCTCGGGGTCGACGGCGCGGGACCGGCAGTCGATGACATGGCAACGATTGTGGGCTAGCTCGCCCGCGCTCCTGTTATCGATGTGTTAACGATTTGTCGCCGGTCCGCGCGCGCTGACAACCCCTCAGTCTCTGCGCAGCGCGTTCTTGAGCTTGTCGGCTGCCTCGCCGACCTTCTCCTTGATGTCGCCGGTCGCCTTGTCGACGCGGCCCTCGTTCTTGAGGCTGTCGTCGTCGGTCAGCTCGCCGGCTGCCTTCTTGACCTTGCCCTTGGTCTGGTCGACCGATCCGTCACTGGCCATTTGAGGTCCTCCTTAGGTCTGTCGGGATGCTTGATGACAGGCCTGCCCGGATCTCGGTTTCGCTACGCACCTCCGGGGCATCGCCAAACACGCGGGATCGACGGCGCAGCATGTGAGAAAGCGCACAGAAGCGCCCAGCTTCGCCCAAGTTGGTTGACGAAGCAATGATCTCGTCGTAGAATACCTAGCACAGCAGTAGGTATTTGAAAGGGACTCAAGACGAAGACGAAGGCAGACAGCATGAAGACGTCTGGAACCACCGCCCACCACGAGACCACCGACACCACGTTCGACCCGCTTCAGCTGCTCATGCGCGAGGCGCGCAACTGGCCCCTGCTGACGCCGGCCGAGGAGATCGAGCTCGCAAGACGCATCGAGCGCGGCGACCTCGCGGCGAAGGAGCGGATGGTCAACTCCAACCTGCGCCTCGTGATGTCGATCGCCCGCCACTATCAGGGGCAGGGCCTCGGCATGGGCGACCTCGTGCAGGAGGGGACGCTCGGGCTCATCCGCGCGGTCGAGAAGTTCGACTGGCGCAAGGGCTTCCGCTTCTCCACCTACGCGACGCTGTGGATCCGCCAGTCGATCCAGCGCGGTCTGGAGAACACCGGTCGCACGATCCGTCTCCCCGTCCACGTCGGCCAGCGCGCCCGCAAGGTCGCCCGCATCCGCCGTGAGCTGACGGCCAAGCACGGCCGCGACGCGACCGACGAGGAGATCGCGGAGGCCGCGAGACTGCCGCTCGAGCAGGTCATCGAGGCCGGCAGAGCAGATCGCGAGCCGACGAGCCTCGACGCGCCGGTCGGCGAGGACGGCGACACCGCCCTCGGCGCCCTGATCAAGACCGACGCGCCCGCGCCCGACGAGGAGGTCGCCGACACGCTCCGTCACCAGACGGTGCAGAAGGCGATCGAAGGCCTGCCCGAGAACGAGAAGACCGTGATCCACCTGCGCTTCGGCACTGCCGGCGAGCCGCCGCAGACCCTGACGCAGATCGGCAGACGCCTTGGCGTCAGCTCCTCTCGCGCCCGCGAGATCGAGGAGCAGGCGCTGCGCCGCCTCAGCCGCGAGGGCACCCTCGCCGCGCTGCGCGAGGCCGCGTAACCCGCTTCAGGACCACCACCACGACCGACCACCAGTCCGGACCTCTCCTCCACCAACACCCCGGACGACTCCTCCACCACAGCCCCCTCGCAGCAGCACCGCGACCCCGCTCCAGCAAGCGGGGTCGCGGCATTTAAGCCCCGCCCGCCGCGACCGGCTCCGGCTCCGGCTCGGGCTCGGGCCGCAGCTCGGTCGAGGCGCCGACGAGCGCGCCGCCGGGGCACGACTCGCACGAGACCCTGCGGCGCGGGTCCTTGATCCCGATCAGCGAGATCGCGCCACCCAGCAGCGCCAGGCCGCCGCCGATCCAGATCGCGACGTGGAAGCCGTCGACGGAGGCGTCGGTCAGCGCCTGCTCGACCGCGGCCCGCTCGCCGGCCGGCGTTCCCGGCGCGTGGGCGGTCAGCCGCAGGTCGCGTGCTCTGTCGACCGCCCGCTCGGCCGCGGGTGTCAAGCGCACGCGTGCCAGCTCGTCGTCGAGCGTCGTCGCCGCCGCGCCCGCTACCGCCGCGCCGGCGACCGCGATCGCCAGCAGCCCCGCCACGCGCGAGACGGCGTTGTTGACGCCGGAGGCGACGCCGGCGTGCTCGACCCCGGCCGCGCCGAGCACCGTCGCCGTCAGCGGCGCGACCGTCATCGCCAGCCCGAGCCCGAAGACGAGCACCGCCGGCAGCACGTCGGTGAGGTAGCTGGGATCGGGGCCGACGCGCAGCAGCAGGAGGATGCCGGCGCCGGCGATCAGCGGCCCGAAGCCCATGAAGCGGCGCGGCCCGAGCGTGTCGGCGAGCGCGCCGAAGCGCTTGGCGAGGAAGAACGTGATCAGCGTCACCGGCAGCATCGCCGCGCCGGCCGCGATCGGCGACCAGCCCGCGACCTGCTGCAGGAACAGCACGAGGAACAGCGTCAGCACGTTGAGGCCGCCGTAGAGCGCGAAGGTCGAGAGGTTGCCGACGCTGAAGTTGCGCGCGCGGAACATCGACAGCGGCAGCAGCGGCATCCGCGCGCGCCGCTCCCACAGCACGAACGCGACCAGCAGCAGCGCGCCGCCGACCAGCGGCAGCGCGACGAGCGGGTCGCCCCAGCCGCGCGAGGGCTGCTCGGTCAGCGCCAGCACCGGTCCGGCGAGGCCGAGCGCGCAGAGCGCGGCGCCGGCCCAGTCGATCCTCGTCCCCGGGCGCGCGTGGCCGGCGGGCGCGTGCTGCAGCAGCCACAGCGTCAGCGCGACCGGGACGACGTTGACGGCGAAGATCCAGCGCCACGAGACGACCTCCAGCAGGAGCCCGCCGCCGAGCGGCCCGATCACCATCGCGATCCCGGTCCAGGCGGTCCAGCTGCCGATCGCCGCGCCGCGCTGCCGCTCGTCGAAGGTGTCCATGATCAGCGCCAGCGTGCTCGGCACCAGCAGCGCCCCGGCGACGCCCTGCAGCGCCCGCGCCGCGATCAGCGTCTCGCTGCTGGGCGCGATCGCGCACAGCAGCGAGCAGGCGCCGAAGCCGGCGACGCCGTAGGTGAAGACGCGGCGGCGGCCGAGCAGGTCGCCGAGCGAGCCGCCGAGCAGGATCAGCGAGCCGAGCGTCAGCAGGTACGCCTCGACGATCCAGGTCTGCGCCGCGAGACCGCTGCCGAGCCCGTCGGCGATCGCCGGCAGCGCGACGTTGACGACCGTGCCGTCGAGGAAGACGACGGTCGAGCCGAGGATGCAGGCGAGCAGCGTCCATCGCTGCGCCGCCGTGCCGGGCGATGCGGTCCTGCCGGCCGCCGCGTCCGCCGCGCTGGTCTCGTCTGCGCTCACGTCCCAACCGTATCGCTCGCGGGAAACCCCTCTTGACTATTTCGCCAGGTTCCGAAATAGTCGTCGGCGCTGACCACGCACGACGACCTCGACGACGACCAGGCAGACGAGCTGCTGCGGGCGATCTCGCATCGCGCCCGGCGTCGCATCCTGCTGCTCGCCGACCGCGACGCGATCGCGGCGGGCGAGCTGTCGGAGGCGCTCGGGCTCGCGAACGCGACCACCTCCGAGCATCTCAAGGTGCTGCGCAAGTGCGGCCTCGTGACGCTGCAGCGCGACGGCACCTGGCGCCGCTACCGCACCGACCGCGCTCGCCTGCGCACGCTGGAGCGGTGGCTCGGCGGCGTCGTCGGCAGCCTCGGCGACCACCCCGCCCAGGAGCAACGATGACCGTCCACCAGCCCAACGCGCTCGTCCTACTTCGACGTCGCCGGCCCCGACGAGCAGCCGCTGCGTCGCTTCTACGCCGACCTGCTCGGCCGGCAACCGGCTGGCGCTGATCGCCCGCTGACCGGCGCTCAGTCCTCGTCGCGCGCGAAGATGGCGTCCAGGAGCGCGTTGACCGCCCAGACGATCAGCGTCGCTGCAACACCCGTCCAGAAGCCGTCGATCTCGAAGTTGCCGACCAGCCAGCTGGTCAGGAACAGCATCAGCAGGTTGACGAAGAACAGCGCGATCCCCAGCGTGATGATGATGAAGGGGATCGAAAGCACCGTCACGACGGGCTTCACGACCATGTTGACGAGGCTGAAGACGAGTCCGGCGACGATCAGCGTGACCCAGAAGTCGCCGCCGGAATGGACGCCGTCGAGCAGCTTCGTGGCGACCCAGAGGGCGGCCGTGTTGCACAACCACGTGACGACGAAGCGCTCCATTGCGTCACATCTTCCCAATTCATACGAAACCTGCGCGCCGTTCTGCCGTTCATAGAGGGAGATGCAAAGAGGTTTTGTCGATCTGCACGTCCACCTGCTCCCCGGCGTCGATGACGGTCCACCGGACCTCGACGCCACGCTCGAGCTGGCCGGACTCGAGGTCGCCGACGGAATCGACACCGCCACCGCGACCCCGCACGTCGCCTCCGTCGACGTCTGCGAGATCCCGCAGCGCGTCGCCGAGGTCAACGCCGCGCTGCGCGCCGCGAAGATCCCGCTGACGGTCGAGGGCGGGGGAGAGCTGGCCGCGCGCGGCGCCGCCCGCCTCACCGCCACCGAGCTGGACCTGATCGCGCACGGCCCGCCGGGCAGCCGCTGGATCCTGCTGGAGGCGCCGCTCGACGGCGCGATACACACGCTCCACAAGGCCGCCGACACGCTCCGCTCCGAGGGCTACGGGATCGTGCTCGCGCATCCCGAGCGCTGCCATCCGCTGTTCGACGACGACATGGCCGGCCTGCGGCGCGAGCTGCGGCTCGGCTCGCTGGCGCAGGTCAGCTCCTCGTCGGTGCTCGGCCTGCACGGCATAAGAGCGCGCCGCAACGCCGTCCGCATGCTCGCCAACGGCTGCGCCGGCCTGCTCGCCTCCGACGCGCACGGCCCGCGCCGCCCGCCGTCGATGACGCAGGCGATCGAGGTCGCGACCGGCTTCGGGCTCGACCCGGCGCAGGCGCACGCGCTCTGCGCAGAGCGCCCGCGCGCGCTGCTGCGCGAGGGGCTGCGGCCGCGGCTGCTGGAGGGCGGCGGCTGCTGCGAGGACCTGCGCGAGCTGACGCGCGAGGCCGCTCGCGCCGACGTCTACGTCGCCGGCAGGGAGCCGTCGCTCGCGCGCAGGCTGCCGCCGGCGCTGCCGTCGCCGAGCGCCTGAGCGGCGCGCTGCGAGGCCGCGACGCCGGCCGCCCGTCTGCGCGGCACGCGCGCCGTCTGCGCCGCCAGCGCCGTCCCCAGCCCCAGCAGCGCCCACGTCAGCGGATCCTCCAGGAAGGCCGCGTAGAAGAACGTGTGCACGACGAGCGCGAGGAAGGCGGCGGCGACGAAGCCGCGCGTCGGCGCCGCGCTCGCGCCGCGCAGCAGCCGCAGGAAGGCGGCGACCAGCAGCGCCAGGTAGGCGAGCAGGCCGATCACGCCCTGCTCGGAGGCGACCGTGATCGGGATCGTGTGCGAGGTGACGGCGCTGTCGGCGCCGGAGCGGTGGCGGTCGCCGTACTCGACCTCGAAGGCGCCTGAGCCGAAGCCCTGCAGCGGCCGCTCGGTGAAGAGGCTGCCGCCGCTGCCGACGAGCCCCGAGCGGCCGCCGGTGGAGGCGTCGAGATTGCCGAAGTCGACGCCGAAGGTGCCGGGGGAGACGGCGACCGCCGCGGCCGCGATCACGACCACGACGGCGGCCGGCAGCAGCGTCCGCCGGACGCCCCATTCGAGCACCGCCAGCGTCGCCAGGCCGACCAGCAGCGCGACGAAGCTCGACTGCGACAGCGTCAGCACCAGCCCCGCCCACAGCGCCGCGAGCACGACGCTGCCGCCGGCCAGCAGCTCGCGCCGCTTCGTGTGCAGGATCGTCGCCGCGACCGCCAGCATCGCGATCACGAGGAAGCGGCCGTAGATGTTGGGGTCGAAGAAGACCGAGTTGGTGCGGAAGTACGAGTGCAGCTCGTTGGAGGCGATCAGCTTCGGGTTGAGGAAGATGTGTCTCGTCGCGTACTCGACGTAGCCGATGCAGGAGAAGACGAGCGCGAGGCCGACGAGCACGCCGAAGCACCAGCGCAGCAGCTTCGGCGTCCACTCGACCTGCGCCAGCAGCACGAACAGGAGCGCGAACGGGACGTAGAAGAAGGCGATCTGCTGGAGCGCCTTCTCGAAGTCGGCCGAGTAGGTCGCCTGCACGCCGTAGAGGACGACGAACAGCGCCAGCAGCCGCTCCATCCAGCCGGGCTCCCAGGCGCGCTCGGGCTCCGGCAGCTCCGGGTCGCGCCGCAGCGCCGGCACGATGAAGGCGAGCGCGCCGGCGGCGACGACGAGGTAGAGCGGGACGAGCAGGTTCGAGCTCGAGCCGCCGACCTCGATCGGGACGCGGAACGGCAGCGCCGCGACCGCCAGCACCGGCAGCAGCAGCGGCCGGCGCACCATCAGCGTCGCCAGCGCCGACAGCGCCGCGAGGCCGAGCACGGCGGCGACGAGCGCGGGCGCGGCGTGGTTGCGCACGACCTCCATCTGCGGCGAGTCCCAGATGTCGGCGACGAGCAGGACCGGCGCGAGCAGCAGCGCGCCGGACATCGCCAGCGCACGCGTGCGGGCGCGTCTGACGACGAGCGCGCAGGCGACGAGCAGGACCGCGACGACGGCGCCGGCCTCGGGCGCCGGACCGTCGAGCGCGAAGGGAACCGCGAGCATGGAGCGCGGGAGTCTAGAGGTCCGTGCTGCCGGGCTCTGCACGGGCGCGTGCGGGTCCGCGCACAGCCGTGTAACGACCGTCGTGAGGTTCCCGCGCCTCCCGATCCTCTAGCCTGTCCGGTTCATGCATCGCCGTGCGTACCAGGCCCCTGCGCTCGTCGCTGCCCTGATCCTCACCCTCTTCCTCGCTGCGTGCGGCGAGGGCGGGACGAGCGTCGGCGGCGGAAACGAAGCCCCCAAGACCGGCGCCGGCACCAGGCAGGCGACCGCCTTCGACCCCCGTGACGAGCCGATCGGCTGCTTCGCGGGCAAGGGCGTCCAGTCGGAGAAGGATCCGCGCTACCGCGAGCGGATCAACATCCTTCCCGCCACCTCCGGTGCCTACGTGACCTTCACCGCGACCCTCCAGGACGCGCTCAGCCGGCAGCTCCGCAACGAGGACGACGCGACCGGCGCCGAGGCGATCGGCCCCGCGCTCTTCACCGTCGGCGACCTCGACGATGCCACGCTCGGAAAGATCGAGGACTGCCTCGACGAGCGAGGCACGAAGTACTGATGACGCCGGCGCGCAAGCGGATCCTGCTCGGGGCCCTCTGGCTGGTCCCGATCGTCGGCATCGTCTGGTGGGCGACCAAGCAGGAGGCGCCGACCTTCCCCGACTCGACCGGCGGCTGGCTCGCGCTCGCCGGCGGCCTCGGCCTCTACACGGTCGCGACGCTGATGCGCGCCGAGCGCTGGGAGCGGATCCTGCGCCGCGCCGACGTGCGCGCCAAGCGCGCCGACGTCTACGCGCTCACGCCGATCGGCTACATGGGCAACAACGTCCTGCCGGCCCGCGGCGGCGAGCTGCTGCGCACCTTCCTGCTCGGCGCCAGAGTCGAGGGCACGACCAAGCGCACGATCCTCGGCACGATCCTTGCCGAGCGCGTGCTCGACGCCGTCGCGCTCGGGATCATCCTCGTCGTGCTCGCGAGCGACCTGCTCGGCGACCTGCCGAAGCCGAGCGGCACGCTGCTGCTGGCCGGCGCGGGCGTCGTCGTGCTGCTGCTGGTCGGCGCCGCCGTCGCGCTGCTGAAGTTCCGCGAGCGGCTGATGTTCGTGCTCGAGTCGCTGCTGCCGATGCTGGCCCCGGTCAAGCAGCTGCTGAGCGGCACCGGCGCGGTCCTGCTCGTCGTCTCGCTGCTGATCTGGGTCGTCGAGGCGAGCGTCTACAAGATGGTCGGTCACGCGCTCCACATCGAGCTGAGCATCCGCGACGGCCTCGCCGTCGTCGCCTTCACCAACGCCGCCTCGCTGATCCCCGCCGCGCCCGGCTACATCGGCACCTACGACGCGGCCGTGATCTTCGCCGTCAACGCCGTCACCAACGCGCCCAGAAGCGCGGTGCTGTCGTACCTGATCCTGCTGCGGTTCGTGCTGTTCGTCCCGATCACCGTCGTCGGCTTCGTGCTGCTCGTCGTACGCTATGGCGGCCTCTCCCGCGTGCGCGCGGCGCGTGACGCCGCTCGCGACGAGGAGCGGACCGAGCACGAGGCCGCTGCCGCCGCGCGCGCCGAGACGCACGTCGACGCCGCCGCGCAGACCGCGTGAAGCCGCTTCCCACCCCCTCTGTGACCGCCTCGACCGCAACCCCCTCAAGCTCGCCTGCGTGGCTCGCCACGCTGCAGACCCGGCTGACGCCCAAGCGCGTCCCAGAGCGGGCTACCCACGGCCGCGTCTACGCGATCCTCGCGCTCGTCTCGATCGCGCTCGCCGCGTTGACGCTGCTCTACCCCTCGACGCCGACCTACGACCCGTGGGCCTGGATCGTCTGGGGCCGCGAGATCCTCCACTTCGACCTCGTCACCACCGACGGGCCGTCGTGGAAGCCGCTGACGGTGATGTTCACGACGCTGTTCGCGCCGTTCGGCAGCGCCGCGCCGGACCTCTGGCTGGTCGTCGGCCGCGCCGGCGCCTTCATGTCGGTGATCCTCTCCTTCCGGCTCGCCTGGCGGCTGACCGGCGGCTCGATCCCGGCGCGCACGATCGCCGGCGTGATCGCCGCGATGGCGCTCTTCATCAGCTCCTCGTTCGTGCGCAACATGACGCTCGGCAACTCCGAGGGGCTGCTGGTCGCGTTCACCCTGTGGGGGATCGAGCGCCACCTCGACGGCAAGTACCGGCAGGCGTTCCTGCTCGGCTTCCTGGCCGCGCTGCTGCGCCCGGAGATCTGGCCCTTCCTCGGCCTCTACGGCCTCTGGCTGCTGCTGATCGACCGCGAGCGCCGCACGGTCGTGCTGGTCGTCACCTGCGGCGTGCTGATCCCGCTGCTGTGGCTGCTGCCGGAGTACTGGGGCTCGGGCAACTTCTGGCGCGCGGCCGACCGCGCGCAGCAGCCGAGCAGAAACAGCCCGGCGTTCGCCGACTTCCCGTTCTGGCAAGTGATCAAGAACACCTGGCCGCTGATGCTGACGCCGGTCAAGGCAGCCGCCGCCTTCGCGCTCGTCGTCGCCGCCTGGAACTGGCTCAGAGCGCGCAAGGACGTCGCGGTCCTGACGGTCTTCGCGCTCGCGGCGCTGTGGATCTGCGAGATCGCGCTGATGACGCAGGCCGGCTTCTCCGGCAACCCGCGCTACATCATCCTCGGCACGACGCTGATCGCCGTGATCGGCGGCGTCGGCTTCGGCCGCGCGGTCGACATCGCCAGCGGCGTCGTCCGGCGCGTCGGCGGCAGAAACGGCAACGTGCTGGCGCTCGCGACCGGCGTCGCCGCCTGCGTCGTGCTGCTGGCCGCGACCTACCACTGGGCCGGCCCGCGCTTCCGCAGCTTCGGCAAGCTCGACTCGGCGCTGCGCTACCAGGCGCAGCTGCGGATCGACCTCGAGAAGGGGCTCGACAAGGTCGGCGGCGGGAAGTACTTCGGCCAGTGCGGCGCGATGGCGACCGGCACCTACCAGGTCCCGATGGTCGCCTGGTACGTCGACAGACACACGAAGGACGTCGGCCTGACGCCAGGCGAGCACGGCTCGGTCGTCGCCTCGCGTTCGACCGGCGCCGCTCCCTGGGCGCCTGCCGGCGACCTCTTCCCGTGGGGTTACACCAAGTTGATAGAGCAGCGCACCACTCACCTGTACTCGACCTGCCCCGCCAAGCCCGGCTCCGTCGCCGCGCAGGCCGCTGGGTAACCTGTCTCCGCCGATGGCCACGGTTGCGATCCCCCGTTCCGAGCGCAAGCTCGACCTGCGCGTCTCCGACGCCGTCCTCGCCGCGATCACGCTGGTGGTGCTGACGGCGCTGTCGATCTACGTCCGCACGCGCGCGATATCCGGCTCCTTCTGGATGGACGAGGGGCTGTCGGTCGGCATCTCCTCGCACGACCTGTTCGACATCCCCGGCGTGCTCAGACAGGACGGCTCGCCGCCGCTGTACTACATGGGCCTGCACGTCTGGATGGACGTCTTCGGGCGCACCGAGACGGCGGTCCACTGGTTCTCGCTGACCGCCTCGCTGCTGACGATCCCGGCGGCGATGTGGGCCGGCTGGAGCCTCTGGGGCAAGCGCGCCGGCTTCATCGGCGCGGCGCTCTGCTCGCTCAACCCGTTCCTCACCTCCTACGGCGAGGAAGCGCGCATGTACGCGCTGATGACGCTGTGGGCGCTG
Organism: Conexibacter sp. CPCC 205762; assembly: GCF_030646155.1. GTDB lineage: Bacteria > Actinomycetota > Thermoleophilia > Solirubrobacterales > Solirubrobacteraceae > Conexibacter. The sequence goes on along the minus strand of NZ_JAUTDN010000020.1, from coordinate 74,381 downwards.
CTGGCGAGCGCGTTCTTCCTGCACGCCTTCGTCTACCGCAGAGGCCGCTTCTACGTCGCCGGCTTCGCGCTCTTCCAGACGCTGATGCTCTACACGCACGGCTGGGGGATCTTCTACGGCCTCGCCTCCTTCGCCGCGCTGATCGTGCTGTGGTGGCGCAGCGAGGAGAGAAGAGCGCTCGCGATCGACGGCCTCGCCGCCTACGTCGTCGCCGCGATCCTGTTCCTGCCGTGGTTCCCGACGGTCCTCTTCCAGGCCGCGCACACGGCGGCGCCGTGGGGCAGAGCGCCCCGCTTCGGCGCGCCGATCCAGATCTCGCGCGACCTGCTCGGCGGCGACCGCGCCTCGATCGTGCTGCTGCTGATCGGCGGCTTCGGCCTCGCGCAGGTGCTGCGCGAGCATCGCGACCGGCGCGACCGCGACCGTCTCTCGGTCTACGTGCTGATCCTGATCCCGCTCGTCACGCTCGCGATCGCCTGGACGCTGTCGCAGTTCAACCCGGCGTGGGCGTCGCGCTACTTCGCCGTCGCGCTCGGCGCGATGCTGCTGCTGTCGGCGCTCGGCCTTGCGCGCGCGAGAACGCTCGGCCTCTGCGCGCTGATCGTGCTGATGGGCTTCTGGCTCAACCCGAAGCCGTTCGTCGACGGCTACAAGTCCGACGTGCGCGACATCGGCGCCGAGGCCGGCTCGATGATGAGACCGGGCGACCTCGTGATCGTCGGCCAGCCGGAGCAGATGCCGGTCGCCTGGTACTACATGCCGGGCGGGCTCAGATACGCGAACTCCGCCGGCCTGGTCGAGGACCCGCGCTACATGGACTGGGTCGACGCGATGGACCGCTTCGAGGCGGCGCAGCCCCGCGAGGTCCTGCCGAGATTGCTTGATAGCCTCCAGCCCGGCCAGAAGATCCTCTTCATGCGCCCGCTCACCGAAGGCGTGGAGAACTGGTCAGCCCCGTGGACGCAGCTCGCCCGGCGCCGTTCGGCTCAGTTCGGTGCGATGCTTGCGCAGGCCGTCAGAGACGGGGAGCTGAGACAGCTGACCGTCGCGCCGAAGTTCTACCGCGGCGCCTCGACCGTCGGCAACGTCGGAATCCTCTATGAGAAGGTCTCCGACAGACCGCTCACGCAGGTTCCCTGAACCGCAACGCCCGCAGAGAAGACGAACGGAAATGACTGAGAACGAGACTTCCCCCGCTCCCGCTCCCAAGGACAGCCGTCCGTACGTCGTCCTCGGCGGCGGTCCCGCCGGTCTGACCGCGGGCTACCTGCTCGCCAAGCGCGGCGAGCCCGTGATCGTGCTGGAGTCGACCGACCAGGTCGGCGGCATCGCCCGCACCGAGGTGCGCCAGGCGCCCGACGGCGGCGAGTACCGCTTCGATCTCGGCGGCCACCGCTTCTTCACGAAGGTCAGAGAGGTCGACGACCTCTGGCTGGAGATCATGAGAGGCGAGTTCCTGCTGCGCCCGCGCCAGTCGCGCATCTACTGGCGCCGCAAGTTCCTCCAGTATCCGCTGGAGGGCATGGACGTGATCAAGAAGCTCGGCCCGGTCGACCTGACGAAGGCGCTCTTCTCCTACCTCTACGCGGCGATCAAGACGAAGGTCCGCCCGCAGAGAGAGGACACGTTCGAGCAGTGGGTCTCGAACCGCTTCGGCAGATACCTCTTCACGCAGTTCTTCAAGACCTACACCGAGAAGGTATGGGGCGTCCCGACCTCCGAGCTGCGCGCCGACTGGGCCGCGCAGCGGATCAAGGGCCTCTCCTTCTTCGCTGCCGCGAAGGCCGCCTTCTTCGGCAACAAGGGCAACGAGATCAGATCGCTGATCGGCGAGTTCCACTACCCCAGATTCGGCCCCGGCCAGATGTGGGAGAGAATGGTCGCCGAGATCGAGGCGCACGGCGGCGAGGTGCGGATGAACGCGCCCGTCACCAGAATCGTCATCAGAGACGACGTCGCGACCGGCGTGATCGCCGGCGGCGAGACGATCGAGGCGCGCGCGGTGATCTCCTCGCTGCCGCTCGGCACGACGACGAGAATCACCGATCCCGAGGCGCCCGCCGAGGTCCGCGACGCCGGCCGAAACCTGCGCTACCGCGACTTCCTCACGGTCTCGCTCGTGATCGACGGCAGAGACCTCTTCCCGGACAACTGGATCTACATCCACGAGCCGGGCGTGCAGGTCGGCCGCATCCAGAACTTCCGCTCCTGGAGCCCCTGGATGGTGCCGAACGAGCACGAGGCCTCGATCGGCATGGAGTACTTCTGCTTCGAGGGCGACTCGCTCTGGAACATGAAGGACGAGGACCTCGTCGAGCTGGCCAAGCGCGAGCTGGGGCAGATGGGCCTCGGCGACCCGTCGAGAGTGACGATGGGCTTCGCGACCCGCGTCCACAAGGCCTACCCGGTCTACGACGAGGAGTACGCGAGAAACCTCGAGGTCGTCAAGGACTGGCTCGGCAAGACGCCGAACCTCGTCCAGGTCGGTCGCAACGGTCTCCACCGCTACAACAACTCCGACCACTCGATGCTGACGGCGATGCGCGCGGTCGACAACCTCGTCGACGGCACCGACCACGACATCTGGGGCGTCAACGCCGAGGCCGAGTACCACGAGGAGGACGGCTCCTCCAAGAAGGTCGGCGGCCAGGGCGACCGCAACGCGGCCAACCCTTACCCGTACAAGGACGAGCCGCCGGAGAACGAGCGCGAGCAGGCCGCCCGCAGCGGCTCCTGACGCGCCCGTCGCACCCGCGCCTTGATCGAGAGCCCCGCTTCGGCGGGGCTCTCGTCGTTTCAGGCCCTCGTCACTCTGCCGGCAGGATCCCGCGCAGGACGCTCAGCGCGCGCTCGCGGTGGGCGTCCAGCTCGGCGATCAGCGGCTCGGGCTCGCCGGCGCGGACCGCGTCCATGATGCGGTCGTGCGCGGCGACGGCGGCGTCGCGCTCCTCGGCGGCGTTGTAGTACAGCGCGCGGTAGGCCTCGGTCGAGTCCCACAGCGCGCGGATCAGCCGCAGCGCGTGCGGCTGGCCCGGCACGTCCATGATCGCGAAGTGGAAGCGGCGGTTGGCCTCCAGCTCGGCCGCGACGTCACCGGCAGCGGCGGCGTTGACGCAGTCGCGCGCCGCCAGCTCCATCCGCTCCAGCGCCTCAGCGTCGAGCAGCGGCAGCGCGTGCCGCACCGCGCGCGCCTCCAGCAGCGCGCGCAGGGCGTAGATCTCGGCGAGGTCGGCCAGCTTCAGCGCGGTGACGAAGTAGCCGCGGCGCGGGCGGTAGGTGAGCTGCCCTTCCTGCTCCAGCACCCGCAGCGCCTCCCGCACCGGCACGACGCTGACGCCGATCCTCTCCGCCACCTCCTCCTGCACGACGCGCTCGCCGGGGCGCAGCTCGCGCGCGACGATCGCCGCGCGCAGCCACTCGACGGCGTGCTCCTGGGAGGTGCGGTTGCGCAGCATCGGCTAGCGGAACGCCGGGATGCCGGTGAGCGCGTTGCCGATCACGAGCGCGTGGACGTCCGCGGTGCCCTCGTAGGTGACGACCGATTCGAGGTTGTTCATGTGGCGGATCACCGGGTACTCGAGCGTGATGCCGTTGGCGCCGAGCACCTGGCGGGCGGTGCGGGCGACGTCGAGCGCGGCGTTGACGTTGGACAGCTTGCCCATGCTGACGTGCTCGGACCGCAGCGTGCCCGCGTCCTTGAGGCGGCCGAGGTGGAGCGCCAGCAGCGTCGACTGGTTCACCTTCACGGCCATCTCGGCCAGTCTCTGCTGGATCAGCTGGAAGGAGGCGATCGGCTGGTCGAACTGGATCCGCGTCTTCGCATAGTCGAGCGCGGCCTCGAAGCAGGAGCGGGCGGCGCCGGCGGCGCCCCAGACGATCCCGTAGCGGGCCTCGTTGAGGCAGGAGAGCGGGCCGCGCAGCGAGGTGGCCTCGGGCAGGCGGGCGGAGTCGGGCAGGCGGACGTCGTCGAGCACCAGCTCGGAGGTGACGCTCGCGCGCAGGGAGAGCTTCTTGTGGATCTCCGGCGCGCTGAAGCCGGGGGTTCCTCTGGGGACGAGGAAGCCGCGGATGCCCTCGTCGGTTCTGGCCCACACGACGGCGACGTCGGAGATCGTGCCGTTGGTGATCCACATCTTCTGGCCGTTGAGGATCCAGTCGTCGCCGTCGCGCTTGGCGTGCGTGCGCATCGAGCCGGGATCGGAGCCGGAGTCGGGCTCGGTCAGGCCGAAGCAGCCGACCGCGTCCCCGGCGGCCATCCGCGGCAGCCACTCCTGCTTCTGCGCCTCCGAGCCCCAGCGCCAGATCGCGTACATCGCCAGCGAGCCCTGCACCGAGACCATGCTGCGGACACCCGAGTCGCCGGCCTCCAGCTCCATGCAGGCGAGGCCGTAGGCGGTCGCGCTCGTGCCGGCGCAGCCGTAACCGGTCAGGTGCATGCCGAGCACCTCCAGATCACCGAGCTGCTTCGGCAGCTCCGCCGGGATCGTGCCCTCCTCGAACCAGTCGCCGACGTGCGGCGTGACGCGATCGGTGACGAAGGCGCGCACCGCGTCGCGGATGTCGCGCTCCTCGTCGCTGAGGAGCGCGTCGATGCCGAGGAAGTCGTTCGCGCGCAGCGGTTGGGCGGGGCTGGTCGGTGCGGTCATCCGCAGATCTTATAAAATCTAAGAATGGATGGAAGAGACCCCGCCGCGACTGGCACGCCGACCGCCGCCACACGTCCCTCCGGCGCCGCCGCTCCAACGCCCGAGACGCCCGCAGGCAGCACGCCGCTGGCGCTGAGCGACCTGCTCGTGCTCGACTTCTCGCGCGTGCTGGCCGGTCCGCTCGCGACGATGCTGCTCGCCGACCACGGCGCGACCGTCGTCAAGATCGAGCGGCCCGGCGTCGGTGACGACACGCGCGCCTGGGGTCCGCCGCGCGACGCCGCCGGCACCGCCACCTACTTCCTCTCGGTCAACCGCAACAAGCGCTCGCTGGCGCTCGACCTGCAGGATCCGGAGGACCTCGCGCTCGCGCGCGAGCTGGCCGCTCGCTCCGACGTCGTGGTCGAGAACTTCCGCCCCGGCGTGATGGCGAGACTGGGGCTCGACCACGCGACGCTCGCCGCCGCCAACCCCGGGCTCGTCTACGCGACGATCACCGGCTTCGGCGCGACCGGGGCCGGTGCGGCGATGCCCGGCTACGACCTGCTCGTGCAGGCGGTCGGCGGGCTGATGTCGGTGACCGGCGCCGCCGACGGCGACCCGCAGAAGGCCGGCGTCGCGCTCGTCGACGTGATCGCCGGGCTGTTCACGACGACCGGGATCCTCACCGCCCTGCGCCACCGCGCCGCGACCGGCGCAGGCCAGAAGGTCGAGGTCGACCTGATGTCGTCGCTGCTGGCGGCGCTCGTCAACCAGGCCTCCGCGTACACCGCCGCCGGCGCGGTGCCGGGCCGGATGGGCAACGCCCACCCGAGCATCGCGCCGTACGAGCTGTTCACCGCCGGCGCGGGCACGCGGCTCGTGCTCGCCGTCGGCAACGATCGGCAGTTCCAGCGCCTCTGCGAGCTGCTCGGCGCCCCGTCGCTCGCGACCGACCCTCGCTACGCCACCAACCCCGCGCGCGTCGCCACGCGCGACGAGCTGCGCGCCGAGCTGGAGCGCCTGCTCGCCACGGCGCCCGCGGGCGACTGGGCCGAGCGCCTGCTCGCCGCCGGCGTCCCGGCCGGTGAGGTCAACGACCTCGCCGGCGCCTTCGCCCTCGCCCAGCGCCTCGGCCTCGACCCGATCGCCGAGCTGCCGCCGCTCCCGGCCGCCGTCGACGCCGCGCCGCCGGCGATCGCCGCCCCGACCCGCATCGTCCGCAACCCCGTCCGCATGTCCGCGACGCCCCCGCGCCACGCCACCGCCCCGCCCCCGCTCGGCGAGCTCGACCCCGCCGAAGCCCGCCGCCTGTTCGGCCTCTGAGCCGCCGAGAAACGAAAAACAGGCGACCTGTCACACCGGCTCCTATTGTGTAGGAGCTGGCGCGTCCCCGTTCGCCAGTGTCGTCCGAAATCGGTCGGACGACGACAGGGGAGAAGGAGTTCCATGACGGTTCTTCTCGGAACCATCGCAGGGCTGCTGGTTGTAGCCATGCTGATGGCGCTGCTGTGCCTCTTCGTCGCGCTCCGGCGTGTGAAGCGGCCCTAGCACCGGACGCCGGTGCGCGAGGCTTGATAACCCTCGCGCGCCGGCCCGGAAAAGAGAAGAGCCCGGCTGATAAGACCGGGCTCTGTTCTCTGAAGGGAGCGCTATGACGTTTCTCGCGCCACCCAGGGCTGCTGGCTGTCAGTCAAGGATAGGCGGCGTGCCGAAATCCGGCAAGGTCAGCTGCTTCAGTCGCAGCGCCGATTCGTCGAGGCGCGGGCGATCACGCGGTGGGGGACGATGATCTGGGGGGTGTCGGGCTCGCGTTCGAGCAGCTCGACGAGCAGGCCGGCGGCGGCGCGGCCGATCTCCTGCGGGTGCAGGTCGAGCGTCGTGAGCGCGATCGTGCCGGCCTGGGGTGAGGCCTGGCTGTCGGTCGCGGTGGTGGCGACCATCAGCTGCCGCGGCACCTCGATGCCGCGTGACTCGGCCGCCAGCAGCACGCCGTAGGCGAGCCGGTCGTAGGTCGCGAAGACGGCGTCGGGCGGCTCGGGCAGGTCGAGCAGCTCGACCGCGGTCGCGTAGCCGGCGCGCTCGGAGAGGCCGATCTCGGGCGTGCGCACGAGCGGCTCCATCCGCTCTCGCTCGCACCACTCGCGGTAGGCCCGCTCGACGTCGAGCGTGTAGGAGATCTCCAGCGGGCTGGTCATCAGCGCGATCCGTCTGGCGCCGCAGCGGGCGAGGTGGTCGAGGATCGAACGCGTGCCGGCTATGTGGTTGTTGTCGACCCAGCAGGCGCGGTCGTCGCCGGGGATGCGGCCGGCGGTGACGACGGGGATGCCGGCGGCGCCGAGCGCGGAGACGTTCGGGTCGTCGCGCACGGGGTCGACGACGATCGCGCCGTCGACGGCGATCCGCTGCGGCGCCAGCACGCCGTCGGCCGGCGCCAGCACGAGCGCGTAGCCGTCTGAGATCGCGCAGGTGGAGGCGGCGATCATCAGCTGCGCGAAGTAGTCGTAGTCGGTGACGGCGAACGGCGGCCCGCCACGTTGCGAGACGACGAGGCCGAGCAGGCCGGTTCTGCCGACGACGAGATTGCGCGCCGTCGCGTTGGGCCGATAGCCCAGGTCATCCGCGATCGAACGCACGCGCTGCCGGGTCGCGTCCGGCAGCCGCCCCTTGTTGTTGAGCGCGTGCGACACCGTCGTGACCGAGACGCCGGCAGCTGCGGCAACCTCTTTGATCCCGATTCGGGTGCGATTGGTCCCCATGTTGTGGACAGACTATCCGTATTGAGGTTGACATTGCAAAAGCGTTTTGTCTACGCTGCGCAGCGAGAGAAGTGCAAAAACGTCTTTCCAACTGAGGAGAGAAAGACTGTGTCGACAGCTCCCGTTGATCCGACGATGTGGACGAGCCTGCTGCACGCGGGCCTCGTCGGCTCGTTCCTGCGGCTTCCGCACGTCGCCGCCGACGCCGACGCCCTGCGCGCCCACGGCGCCAAGGCGGCGATATACGGCCTGCCGTGGGACGCCACCAACATCAGCCGCACCGGCGCCAACTACGGCCCGCGCGGCATCCGCGAGGTCTCGGCGCAGTTCCTGACGTACAACGCGACGCTCGACGTCGACCTGCTCGACCTCAACCCGGTCGATACCGGCGACTGCGACGTCGTGCTCGCCAACGCGGTCGAGACGTTCGCCCGCGCGCAGGCCGACATCGGCGCGATCCTCGACGCCGGCGCGCTGCCGGTCACGCTCGGCGGCGACCACTCGATCACGATCCCGGCCGTCCGCGCCGTGCGCGAGCGCGTCGCCGACCCGGGCCTGGTGCTGATCGACATGCACCTCGATACCGCGCCCGACGTCGGCGGCGAGGAGCTGAACCACTGCTGCCCCGTCACGCGCGCCGTCGACGCCGGCTTCGACCCGCAGAAGATCGCGCTCGTGGGCATCTCCGGCTGGATGAACCCGCGCACCGAGCTGGCCTACTGCCGCGAGCAGGGCATCACGATCATCTGGCTGGAGGAGATCTGGGAGAAGGGCACCAGATGGGCCGCCGACAAGGCGCGCGAGATCGCCGGCGCCGGTGACGGCGTCTACCTCTCCTTCGACGTCGACTCGCTCGACGCCGCCTACGCGCTCGGCACCTGCTGCCCCTCGCCCGGCGGCCTCACCAGCCGTGAGGCGATCGAGCTGGTGCGCGGCGTCTGCCAGGACGGGCTCGTCGGCGTCGACGTCGTCGAGGCGGCACCGAGCCTCGAGGCCGGCGCGACCTCGCCGACCTGCTCGATCGCCGGCCGCGTCGCGCTGGAGGCGATGGCCGCGCATCTGCAGGCGGCCAGAAAGGGCTGAGCGGCGATGCGCGTCCTGCTGGCACAGCTGGAACCCGCGCCCGGCGACCTCGACGCCAACGCCGCCGCGGTCGCGACCGCGCTCGCCGCCGCCCCGGAGGCCGAGCTGGCCGTCTTCCCGGAGCTGTTCCTGGGCGGCTACGACGTCTCCACCGCGGCAGCGCTGGCGCTCGACGCCAGCGCCGACGGCACGCCGCTGGCGGCCGTCCGTGCCGCGGCCGCCAGATTCGCCACGGCGGTGATCGTCGGCTTCGCCGAGCGGACCGCCGACGGCGCCGTCGCCAACGCGGTCGCGTGCATCGAGCGCGACGGCAGCCTCGCCGGCGTCTACCGCAAGACGCACCTGTTCGGTGCCGACGAGCGGGCGGCCTTCAGAGCCGGCGACGAGCTGATCGTCGTGCGGCTCGCCGGTCGTCTGATCGGGCCGCTGAACTGCTTCGACGTCGAGTTCCCGGAGCCGGCGCGCGCGCTGGCGAGGGCCGGCGCCGAGCTGCTCGTCACCGTCGCCGCGAACATGGAGCCGTATGGCCCCGACCATGCGCTGGCGGCGCGCGCACGGGCGCTCGACAACCGTCTGCCGCACGTCTACGTCAACCGCGTCGGCGACGAGGCCGGCCTGCATTTCGTCGGCGGCAGCGCCGCGATCGCGGCCGGCGGGCGGGTTGTCGAGGCACTCGGCGAGACCGCCGCGACGCGGCTGGTGGAGCTGAAGCGCGACAGCGGCGACGACGAAGCGGTCAACTATCTGGAGCATCTTCGGGATGATCTTCCCGTGCAAGGGGTCTCTTCCACAAGCGTCCACGGAGGAACGCGATGAGCAGCGATGCACCCGGGCTCTTCACCCGTAGAGCGACCGGCCTCGTGCGCGAGGGCCGGACACGTGACGCGCTCTTCTACAACCTGCTGTGGTCGAGCGTCGGCCTGACGTTCGCCTTCTTCTGGCTGTTCGCCGCCTTCTATCCCGGCGCCAGCGCCCTGCTCGCCTTCCTGATAGCCGCAGCGCTCGGGCTTCCAGGGGCGTTCCTGTACGCGATGCTGACGCAGCTGATGCCGCGGACCGGCGGCGACTACGTCTTCAACAGCCGCTCGCTGCACCCGTCGATCGGCTTCGCCGGCAACTTCTCGTACTCGTTCTGGCTGGCGGTCGTGATCGGCGTCTACACGACCTACATCGCCTCCTACGGCTTCGGCGCGTTCGGCCGCATGATGGCCGGCTTCGGCGCCGGCAGCGGCTGGCTCGACTTCGGCGACTGGTTCTCGACCAGAGGCGGGCTGTTCATCACCGGCACGGTCGTGCTGCTGCTGAGCGCCGCGATCTTCGCCTTCGGCGGCGTGCGCCTGTTCTTCAAGATCCAGGCGGTCTGCTTCGGCCTCTACCTGCTCGGCGCGATCGTCGTGCCGGTGCTCGTCGGGCTGTTCACGAGCCACTCCAGCTTCGTCTCCAGCTTCAACGACTACGCCGCCAACCTCGGCGTGCAGGACGCGAGCGCGAAGCTCGCCGCCTCGGCCACCGAGCTGGGCTTCGCGCCGGCCGACTTCAGCTTCGAGATGACGCTGAGAGCGGTCTCGATCTTCTGGTTCATCTTCGGCTTCATCTTCTCCAGCAACTACTTCGCCGGCGAGATCCGCCTCGCGAAGCGGACCCACATCTACTCGATGCCGGGCGCCGTGCTGCTGGCGGTGCTGGTGCTGCTCTGCCTCGTGCCCACCTACACGCATGTGATCGGGTACGACTTCTCCTACATGCTCGGTTTCGCCGACCCCGCCGGCTACGGCTTCGGCGCCGGCGCGCCCGCCTACCCGGAGCTGATCGCGATCGCCTCCGGCAGCCCGGTGATCGGCGCGATCGCGATCATCGGCTTCACGATCGGACTGCTGACGTGGCTGCCGCAGACGCTGATGCTCGTCAGCCGCAACATGTTCGCCTGGTCGTTCGACAACGTGATGCCGGCGAAGCTGTCGTACGTCGACCCGCGCTCGCGCTCGCCGCTGATAGCGATCGGCGTGATGCTGGTGCTGTCGATCGCCTCGACCGCGATCTACTCGTTCACGACCTGGTTCACCTCGATCACGGCGCTGCTGGGGCTGACGCTGCCGCTGCTGGTGACCGCGATCGCCGGCACGCTGCTGCCGTACCGCCACCCGGAGCTGGTCGAGAACTCGCCCTACAGCGGCAAGGTGCTCGGCCTGCCGATGCTGACGGTCGTCGGCGGCCTGGCGATCCTCGGCTTCGGCGCGGCGATCGGGATCCTGCTGTGGGACCCCGGTTCGGGCACGTCGCTGAGCGACAACTCCGGCAAGGTCCTGCTCGTCGTCGGCGTCTACCTCGCCGCGATGGCGATCTGGTGGATCTCGCGCGCGATCCGCAGACAGCAGGGCATCGACGTCGACCTCGCCTACCGCGAGCTGCCGGCCGCCTGATGGGCCTGTTCGGGAAGAAGAAGGAGGGCGGCGGCTCCAACGCCGCCGCCCGCATGTACTACGCCTCCGACATCCACGGCTCGGCCGTGCTGTGGCGCAAGTTCCTCAACGCCGCCGGCGCCTACAGAGCGGGCGTGCTGGTGATGGGCGGCGACGTCACCGGCAAGGTCGTCGTGCCGCTGGTCGAGCAGGCCGACGGCTTCCACGTCGACCTGTTCGGGCAGAGAACGGTCGTGAGCGGCGACGCGGTCGAGGAGATGGAGCACAAGATCCGCAACAACGGCATGTATCCCCACCGCATGAGCGCGGAGGAGGTGTCGCGCGTCGCGGGCCTGACGGAGGAGCAGCGCGAGGAGTGGTTCGCCGAGGTGATGCGGCGCACCTTCGACGGCTGGCTGGCGCTCGCCGACGAGCGCCTCGCGGCCGACACGCGCTGCTTCGTGATGCCCGGCAACGACGACCCGGCCGGCGTCGACGACGCGATCGAGGCGGCGACGAAGGTCGAGGCCTGCGACGGCCGCGTCGTCGCGTTCGGCGACTGGACGATGATCTCGCTCGGCTACGCCAACAGAACCCCGTTCGACTCGCCGCGCGAGCTGACCGAGGAGCAGATCTACGAGCGCGTCAGCGCGCTCGCGGACGAGGTCGGCGACATGTCGCGCTGCATCTTCAACCTGCACGTGCCGCCGTACGACTCGACGCTCGACACCGCCCCGGCGCTCGACGAGAACCTCGCGGTCGTGATGTCGGGCTCGGCGCCGAAGCTGATCGGCGTCGGCTCGACCGCGGTCAGAGAGCTGATCGAGCGCTACCAGCCGCTGCTGTCGCTGCACGGGCACGTGCACGAGTCGCCGGGCGCGACCAGAATCGGCCGCACGCTCGCGATCAACCCCGGCAGCGATTACCACACCGGTCGCATCGCCGGGGTGCTGCTGCAGTTGAAGGGCGACACCGTCCGCCACCAGTTCGTGACCGGATGAGCGGGCCGCCCTTCGACGACCGCCTCCCCGAGGAGGCCCGCGGGATCCTCGCCGACGCCGAGCGCGACGGTCTGCGCGTGCGGCTGCTCGGCGGGATCGCGATCCTGCTGCAGCTCGGCGACCGCTTCGACCCCGCCTTCGCCCGTCCCTACCGTGACATCGACCTCTTCTGCGGTCGCAAGGACGGGCGCGGGCTGGAGCGGCTGCTGGCCGCGCGCGGCTGGGCGCCGGCGAGCGAGTTCAACGCGCTCGGCGGCGGCCGCCGGCTGTTGTTCCACGATCCGCAGTCGGAGGCGCAGGTCGACGTCTTCGTCGGCGAGTTCCAGATGTGCCACGAGCTGCCGCTGGCCGACGGCCTCGACCGCCCGGGCCCGTCGCTGCCGGCGACCGACCTGGTGATGACGAAGCTGCAGATCGTCGAGCTGAACGCGAAGGACCGCAGCGACCTCTACGCGCTGCTGTCCGGCAGCCCGCTCGGGGACGGCGACCCGGCCGCGATCGAGCCGGGCCGGATGGCGGAGGTGACCGCCCGCGACTGGGGCGTCCACCACACCTTCGAGCTGAACCTCGCGCGGCTGCGCGAGGGGATCGCGGCCGGCGAAGGGCCGGCCGCGGCCGGCCCCGCCGTCGAGGCGCTGCTGGCGGCGATGGAGCAGGCGCCGAAGTCGCGCGGCTGGCGGATGCGCGCGAAGGTCGGCGAGCGCAAGCGCTGGTACGAGCTGCCGGAGGAGGTCGAGCGAGAGGGCTGAGGAGCCGTTACCCTCGGCGCATGATCCGTCTCGCCGCACTGCTCGCCGTGGCGACGCTCGCCGTCGCCCCGGCGGCCGCGACCGCCCAGGCACTCAACGACCCGCTCTCGCCGCTGCAGGGCCAGCAGCAGGCTCCGATCTCGCCGCAGCCGAACCAGCCGCCGGCGCCGGCGCCGGTCGAGAATCGCGACGACGGCGACGGCAGCGGGCCCGGGGTCGCGATCGCGATCGCGGTCATCACCGTGGCGCTGATCGGCGGGATCTGGTTCGCGATCACGCGCGACGCGCGCCAGCACGCGCCCAAGCGCAACCGCAGACACACCGCCCGCACCGACCCGACCGCCGAGGAGCTGGCGACGCCCGGCTCACGCGGCCGTCACCGCACGCGCGCGGCGCCGAGAACGACCCGCAGACACAGCAAGCAGGAGCAGAAGCGCCGCAAGCGCGGACGCGCCCGCTGACCTCCTCGTCCACGGGCCGGTCGAATCCGGCCTGCACATGAGAAACTCTTTGTGCTTTACATGACGAAGACAAAGACGCTTCTTTGACACAGGAGAAACCCATGTCCACCAACAGCTTCGGGGCCAAAGCCTCGCTGTCGGTCGGGGGTCGCGACTACGAGATCTTCCGGCTCGACGCGCTGCAGTCCAGATTCGACGTGGCGCGCCTGCCGTTCTCGCTCAAGATCCTGCTGGAGAACCTGCTCCGCAACGAGGACGGAGAGACGATCCGAGCGCAGGACATCGAGGCGCTCGCAAGCTGGGACGCGAAGGCCGATCCCTCCAAGGAGATCGCCTTCACGCCTGCGCGCGTCGTGATGCAGGACTTCACCGGCGTGCCCGCGGTCGTCGACCTCGCCGCGATGCGCGACGCGATGAGCGCGATGGGCGGCGACCCCGCCAAGATCAACCCGCTCGTCCCCGCCGAGCTGGTGATCGACCACTCGGTCCAGGTCGACGAGTTCGGCACCAGATACGCGTTCGAGACCAACGCCGCGCTGGAGTTCGAGCGCAACAAGGAGCGCTACCAGTTCCTGCGCTGGGGCCAGGAGGCGTTCGACGGCTTCGAGGTCGTCCCGCCCGACACCGGCATCGTCCACCAGGTCAACCTCGAGTACCTGGCGCGGACCGTGTTCGTGAACGACAGACTCGGCCAGGCCTACCCCGACACGCTCGTCGGCACCGACTCGCACACGACGATGGTCAACGGCCTCGGCGTGCTCGGCTGGGGCGTCGGCGGCATCGAGGCCGAGGCGGCGATGCTCGGCCAGCCGATGTCGATGCTGATCCCGCAGGTGATCGGCTTCCGGCTGACCGGCGAGCTGCCCGAGGGCACGACCGCCACCGACCTCGTGCTGACGGTCACCGAGCAGCTGCGCCAGCGCGGCGTCGTCGGCCGCTTCGTCGAGTTCTTCGGCGCCGGCGTCTCGCAGCTGCCGCTCGCCGACCGCGCGACGCTCGGCAACATGTCGCCGGAGTTCGGCTCGACCTGCGCGATCTTCCCGATCGACGCCGAGACGATCCGCTACCTGCGCTTCACCGGCCGCAGCGAGGAGTCGATCGCGCTCGTCGAGGCGTACGCGAGAGAGCAGGGCCTCTGGCACGACGAGAACTCGGAGGAGCCGACCTTCACCGAGGTGCTGGAGCTGGACCTGTCGACGGTCGTGCCGTCGATCGCCGGCCCGAAGCGGCCGCAGGACCGGATCGCGCTGGCCGACTCGGCGACTGCCTTCGCCGAGGCGCTGAAGGGCTACCTGCCGGGCAGAACGACGACCGACAGGGCGCTTGACGCGACCTTCCCGGCGAGCGACCCGACCGCGACCCAGGACCCGGAGAACGGCGACGCCGACAGACACGGCGAGGTCATCAAGACGGGCGGCGGCGCGGCCGTCGAGGCGCTGGCTCAGGCCGTCCCCGTCACGCTCGCCGACGGCACCGAGACCGAGCTCGACCACGGTCACGTCGTGATCGCCGCGATCACCTCGTGCACGAACACGTCGAACCCGTCGGTGATGCTCGCCGCCGGGCTGCTCGCGCGCAACGCGGTCAGACGCGGCCTCAGATCGAAGCCGTGGGTGAAGACGTCGCTGGCGCCGGGCTCGAAGGTCGTGACCGAGTACTACGAGCGCGCCGGCCTCACCGGCGATCTCGACGCGCTCGGCTTCAACCTCGTCGGCTACGGCTGCACGACCTGCATCGGCAACTCCGGCCCGCTGCCGGACGAGATCTCGAAGGCGATCAACGACAACGACCTCGTCGCGACGTCGGTCCTGTCGGGCAACCGCAACTTCGAGGGGCGCATCAACCCCGACGTGAAGATGAACTACCTCGCGTCGCCGCCGCTGGTCGTCGCCTACGCGCTGGCCGGCTCGATGCACGTCGACCTGTTCGAGGATCCGCTCGGCGAGGACAGCGACGGCAACCCCGTCTACCTCAGAGAGATCTGGCCGTCGGCCGCCGAGGTCGCGCAGACGATCGAGCAGGCGGTCCAGTCGGACATGTTCCGCAAGAGCTACGACGGCGTCTACGCCGGCGACGAGCGCTGGCGCACGCTCGACGTCCCGACCGGCGACTCGTTCGCCTGGGACGACAGCTCGACCTACGTCCAGAACCCGCCGTACTTCGTCGACCTGCCGCGCGAGCCGAAGCCGGTCACCGACATCGAGGGCGCGCGCGTGATGGCGCTGCTCGGCGACTCGGTCACGACCGACCACATCTCGCCCGCGGGCGCGATCAAGCCGGACTCGCCGGCCGGTCGCTACCTGCAGGAGCACGGCGTCGAGCGCAAGGACTTCAACTCCTACGGCGCTCGCCGCGGCAACCACGAGGTGATGATGCGCGGCACGTTCGCGAACATCCGCCTCAAGAACCAGCTCGGCGGCGACCTGCCCGAGGGCGGCAACACGTATTACCTCGGCGACGGCGGCCGCGAGCAGATGGCGATCTACGACGCCTGCATGAAGTACCAGCAGGCCGGCATCCCGCTCGTCGTGCTCGGCGGCAAGGAGTACGGCTCGGGCTCCTCGCGCGACTGGGCCGCGAAGGGCACCAACCTGCTCGGCGTGCGCGCCGTGATCGCCGAGAGCTTCGAGCGCATCCACCGCTCGAACCTCGTCGGCATGGGCGTCCTGCCGCTGCAGTTCAAGGACGGCGAGTCGGCCGCGTCGCTCGGCCTCACCGGCTTCGAGACGTTCACGATCGCCGGCATCTCCGGTGACACCGTCCCGCGTGAGGTCACGGTGAAGGCGGACGACAAGGAGTTCACCGTCACCGTCCGAATCGACACGCCGAAGGAGCAGCGCTACTACCGCAACGGCGGCATCCTGCAGTACGTGCTTCGCGAACTGCTGGCCGCGGCGTAACAGTGACTTAGCGCGCCACGCCGCGTGACCGGTCAAGATCCCCCGCCTATGAACCAAGGGGACCGGGCACGCGGCGTCGCCGCTTTCACGGCGATCGCAGCGCTGCTGCTCGCCACGTTGCTGACCACGACGGCGGGCGCCGCCTTCAGACGCTGCCCGACGAGCGAGCGGGGGAGACCGCTGCTGTGCGGGCGCGTCGTCGTCCCGCTCGACCGCTCCGGAGCGCTGCCCGGCAGAGTCTCGCTGCGCGTGCGGGTGCAGCCGGCGCGCACCAGCCGCACCGCCGGGACGATCGTCGCGCTCGCCGGCGGGCCCGGCCAGGCGGCCGCGCCGCTGGTGCGGCAGATCGCCGCGATGCTCGGCAGCTCCGCGCGCTCGCGCCGCGTCGTCACGTTCGATCAGCGCGGCACCGGCGACTCCGGCCGGCTGCGCTGCAAGGGCCTCAGCACGAACGGCTCGGCCGCGCTCAACCGCGCCGTCGCCAACTGCGCCAGACAGCTCGGCCCGCGCCGCGCCGCCTACACGACCTCCGCCTCGGTCGACGACGTCGAGGCCGTCCGCGCGGCGCTCGGCGTCGACAGAATCGCCCTCTTCGGCGTCTCCTACGGGACGAAGGTCGCGCTCGACTACGCCGCGCGCTACCCGCAGCACGTCAGCCGGCTGATCCTCGACTCGGTCGTGCTGCCGGAGGGCGTCGACCCGTTCATGCGCTCGACGCTGACGGCCGTCCCGCGCGTGCTGAGACAGCTCTGCGCCGGCCGCTCGGCCTGCCGCTTCACGCGCGACGCCGGCGCCGACCTCGGCCGCCTCGTCGCGAAGATCGGCCGCGACGGCGTGCTGCGCGGCGTCCGTTACGACGGCCGCGGCCGCGCCCGCACCGTCAAGATCACGCGCGAGCATCTGCTCGGCCTGCTGGTACAGGGCGACTTCGACCCGTTCTCGCGGATCGCCGTGCCGGCCGCCGTGCGCAGCGCGCTGGAGGGCGACACGGCGCCGCTGGCGAAGCTGCTCGGCGGTCAGCAGACCGGCCTCGACAGCGACAGCGGCGACAGCGACGCGCTGTTCGTCGCCACCACCTGCGAGGACGGCGGCGTGCCGTGGCCGGCGGGGACGCCGATCGGCCAGCGCGAGCAGGCCTACCGCACGCTGCTCGCCGCGCTGCCGGCGGCGTCGCTGGCGCCGTTCGACCGCGACACGCTGCGGCGCAGCGGGATCGACTACTGCCGAGACTGGCCGGAGTCGCCGATCGTGCAGCCGGCCAGCCCGCTGCCGGACGTGCCGACGCTGATCCTCTCCGGCGACGACGACCTGCGCACGCCGCGCCGCGACGCCGAGACGCTCGCAGCGCGGATGCCGTCGGCGCAGCTCGTGACGGTTCCCGAGACCGGCCACTCCGTCCTCGGCGCCGACCTCGGGAAGTGCTCCAGCCGAGCGCTCACGCGCTTCTTCGCGGACCGGCGCGTGCGCGATTGCAGGCTGACGCTGCCGCGCGCGTTCAGACCGCAGGCGCAGGCGCCGCGCTCGCTGTCGCAGGTGCGGCCGGCCCGTGGCGTGCCCGGCCGCGCCGGCCGCACGCTGACGGCGACCGGGGTGACGCTGTCCGGCTTCTCACAGGAGTTCGTGGTGCGGATGTTCGCGCTGCTGCTCGGCGACGGCGCCGACGTGAACACGCTCGCCTTCGGCGGGCTCCGCGGCGGCTACGCGCGCGTCGGCGACGACGGCTTCGTGCTGCACCGCTACAGCATCGTCGACGGCGTCCACGTGAGCTTCCGGGTCGGCGCGTCGGCGGGCGCCGACGACGCGATCGTCGTCCACGTCGGCGGCCGTGACGCCGCGCGCGGGACGCTGCGGCTCGGCAGACGGGTCGTCGGGCGGCTCGGCGGGCGGCGCGTGGACATGTCGCTCGACGCGCTCCTCGCCACGCCTGCGAGCAGCGCATCGGCCGGAGACGGCGGCGCGGTCGCGCTCGCCTTCCCGACGTCGGGCGAGCTGCGGGCGCAGCTGCAGCGGGCGCGGCGGCTGGCCGGCGCGCTGCAGCCGCTGGAGGTGTCCCCGTCACCCCTGCTGGCCGGTCGGAGCGCACGCTAGGCTGCTGACATGCCGACGCCCGACATCCTCCGCAAGCTGCTGACCACGCCCGGCCCGTCCGGGTACGAGACCCCGGTCGCGACGGTCTGGCGCGAGGCCGCCGCCGCGTTCGCCGACGTGAGCGCCGACGTCGTCGGCTCCTCGGTCGCGCGCGTGAGAGGGACGGCAGGCGGTCCGCTGACCGCCGTCATCGGCCACATCGACGAGATCGGCGTGATCGTCACGCACATCGACGACGACGGCTTCCTGCGCTTCGAGGGCGTCGGCGGCTGGGACCCGATCATCCTCGTCGGCCAGCGCGTCAAGCTGCTGACGAAGGGCGGCGAGCGCGACGGCGTGATCGGCAAGAAGCCGATCCACCTGATGAAGGCCGACGACCGCAAGAACGTCCCGGAGCTGAAGGACCTGCACATCGACATCGGCGCCAGAGACGGCGACGAGGCCCGCTCGCTGACGCGCGTCGGCGACGTCGCGGTGATCGCCGGCGAGCCGATCGAGCTGCCGAACGACCGCGTCGTCTCGCGCGCGATGGACAACCGCATCGGCGCCTTCGTCGCCTTCGAGGTCGCGCGCCTGGTCGCCGAGGCCGGCGGCGCGCCGGGCGACGTCGCGGCCGTCGCGGCGGTGCAGGAGGAGACGAACCTCGTCGGCTCGCGCACGAGCGTCTTCTCGCTCAGACCGCAGGTCGCCGTCGTCGTCGACGTCACCTTCGCGACCGACCAGCCGGGCATCTCGCTCGGCGAGCTGTCGAGACAGCCGTTCGGCTCCGGCCCCTCGATCACGCGCGGCTCGATGATCCACCCGCTGATCGCGGAGCTGCTGATCGAGACCGCGGAGGAGCAGAGCATCCCCTTCACGATCTCCGCCGCCGGCCGCGCGACCGGTACCGACGGCGACGTCGTCCACCTGACGCGCGGCGGCATCCCGACCGCGGTCGTCTCGGTCCCGCTGCGCTACATGCACTCGCCGGTCGAGATGGTCCAGCTCGACGACGTCCACAACACGGCGAAGCTGATCGCGGCCTTCACGCAGAAGCTGACGGCTGACACCTCGCTGCTGCGATAGGAAGGGGCGCGCGATGGCCGACGAGCTGCTGCTGCTGTTCGACATCGACGGCACGCTGCTGGCGGGCGCGACGGAGGCCCATGCCGCCGCGCTACACGCCGCGCTGAGAGAGGTGCACGGGCTGCCGGCGATCGACCGCTCGCTCGTGCGCTCCTACGACCCGGCCGGCCGCACCGACCCGGAGATCGCGCGCGCGATCCTGCTCGCGCACGACGTCTCGGCCGAGCGGATCGACGCGCGCGCCGACGACGTGCGCGTCGCGACCGGCGAGATCTACGCCCGCACCTGCCCGGCGGACCTGAGCCAGTTCGTGCTGCCGGGCGTGCCGGAGCTGCTCGGCGCGCTGGCCGCGCGCAACGACGTGCGGCTGGCGCTCGTGACCGGCAACTACGAGACGATCGCGCGCGTCAAGCTGCGCCACGCCGGCATCGGCCACTGGTTCGCCGGCGGCCCCGGCGGCTTCGGCTCCGACAGCGAGGACCGCACCGACCTGCCCGCGATCGCCCGGGCCCGCGCCGCCGCCGACGGCGCCCCGCCGCACGCGCGCGAGCGCAGCGTCGTGATCGGCGACACCCCGCGCGACGTCGCCTGCGCCCACGCCGACGAGGTCCGCTGCATCGCCGTCGAGACCGGCCGCTTCCGCGCCCCCGAGCTGACCGCCGCCGGCGCCGACCACGTCGCCGCCGACGCGGCCGCCGTCGGCGCGCTGATCGACCAGCTCGTCTGAGCCGGGAGGTCGCCCCCGGGCGACCTCCCAAGGGCGTCGACCCTATCTCGGCTGCGGGAACTGCTGGCGCATGGCGGCGTCCCAGGCGCGGTCGGGGAGGATTCTGCGCAGCGGGATGGTCGTCCGCGCCGACGGGGTGACGACGACGCGGGTCGGGGCGCGCTTCTTCGAGATCGCCTTGTCGATCGCCTTCGCGACCCGTTCCGGGCCGCCGCCGAACAGCCGCAGCGGGCCCTCGTAGGCGCCCTTCGTGACCGCGCCGACGGTCGCGTTGAAGTGGGCGTAGGGGTCGCCGTCGGCGGCGGCGTCGCCTGCGTCGGCCAGCGACGCGCCGGCCGTGTCACCGAACGAGGTCGTGATCAGGCCCGGCTCGACGAGGATCACGTCGATCCCGAAGCCGGCGACCTCGAACCGCAGCGCGTCGCTGAGCGCCTCCAGCGCGTACTTGGTCGCGTGGTACCAGCCGCCGCCCGGGAAGGTCAGGCGGCCGCCCATCGAGCCGAGGTTGACGACCTTGCCCCAGCCCTGCGCGCGCATCGCCGGCAGCGCCAGCTGCGTCAGCCGCGCGAGTCCGAAGACGTTCGTCTCGAACTGCCTGCGGACGGCGTCGAGCGGGACCGTCTCGACGGCGCCGCTCTGGCTGTAGCCGGCGTTGTTGATCAGCACGCCGATCGCGCCGGCCTCGCGTTCGACCTCGGCGACCGCCGCGGCCATCGACGCCTCGTCGGTGACGTCGAGCGCCAGCAGCCTGCAGCCGGCGGCGCCGAGGTCGGCGATCGACTCGACGCGGCGGGCGCTCGCCCACACCGGCCAGCCGGCGGCGGCGAGCCGCAGCGCGGTCGCGCGCCCGATCCCCGACGAGCAGCCCGTGATCAGCACGGCTCTTGAAAGCTGAGTCATGGCCGAACCCTATCGGCGCCCGTCGGGGCTGTGATGAAGTGCGCCGATGGAGATCGCGAGAGCAGCAGGGACCGAGGCCGGCCAGCGCCGCCTCAACGGGCCGCAGACGATGGGACGCGACTATCGCGGGCTTTCGCGACCGCAGCACGGAGTCCGCAGCGACGAGGACGTCACGGTGTCGATGCGCGACGGCGTCACGCTGCTCGCCGATGTCCACCGACCCGACGCCGAGGGCCGCTTCCCGGCGCTGATCGCCGCCTCCTGTTACCCGCGCCAGATCCAGAACAGCGGCGCGCCGATGGGCTTCGTGGAGGCGGGCGCGACCGACTTCTGGGTCCCGCGCGGCTACGTCCACGTGATCGCGAACCTGCGCGGCACCGGCGGCTCGGGCGGCACCTTCACCTTCCTCGACGCGACCGAGCGCGGCGACCTGCACGATCTGGTCGAGTGGGCGGCGGCGCAGCCGTGGTGCGACGGCCGCGTCGGGATGATCGGCATCAGCTACTTCGCGATGGCGCAGCTGGCGGCCGCCGCGGCGCGCCCTCCGCACCTGCGCGCGATCTTCCCGCTCGCGGCCACGGCCGACGCCTACGAGGCGACCTACCACCACGGCCTCCGCAGCGAGACCTTCGTCGCCAACTGGATCGCCGGCGTCGGCGGACTCGCCGACAAGGGCGACCGCCTCTTCCGCAGCCGCGCCGCCGAGCTGGGCGCGCGGCTGCTCAAGAGCGAGCGGGTCCACGCGCGGCTGGAGCACTTCAACGGCGAGGCGGCGCTGTCGACGCTCGGTGCGGTGATGCGGATGCGCTACGCGCCGGAGTGGGACGAGCTGTGGAGCGAGGTCGTCGCAGACCATCCGCTGCGCGACGCCTTCTGGGACGAGCGCGACCTGCTGCCGCTGCTGGAAGGGCTGGAGGTCCCGGTCTACCTCGGCTGCGACTGGGACAACGTGCCGCTGCACCTGCCCGCGACCTTCGCCCTTTGGAAGACGCTCTCGGCGACCGCTCCGACGCGGATGGGGATGCTCGGCAGCGGCGGCCTGACGTGGCCGTGGGAGAGCCTCCACGTCGAGGCGCTGGCATGGTTCGACCACTGGCTCAAGGGCGCCGACACGGGCATCATGGAGGGACCGCCGATCCGCTACGTGCTGCCCGGCGCCGACGACGAGGTCCGCACCGCCGAGACGTGGCCTCCGCCCGGCGCGGTGCAGGTCGAGCTGGCGCTGCGCGCCGACGGCCTGCTCGCCGCCGCCGAGGGCGAGCCGGGCGCGCGCGACTACCGCTTCCTGCCGGAGACGGTGAGACGGCCCAAGGGCGCACCCGCGCCCGCGCTGCCCGCGTCGCTGACGTGGGAGAGCGAGACGCTGACCGCCGACGTGGACCTCGTCGGCGAGCTCGAGCTGCGGCTCGACGCGGCGACGACGGTGCCTGACGCGGCTTGGATCGCGACGCTGCAGGACGTCGCGCCGGACGGCGCGGTCACCGACGTGACCGCGGGCTGGCTGCGCGCGAGCCTGCGCGCGGTCGACGAGGCGGCGAGCCGGCCCGGCGCCCCGCTGCTGCGCTGTCGCACGCCGCGGGCGGTGCCGCCGGGCGAGGTCGTCTCGTACCGCATCCCGCTCGTCCCCAACGCCCGCCGCTTCGCCGCCGGCCATCGCATCCGGCTCGTGCTCGCCAGCGCCGACGACGGCGGTCTGCCGACGGTGATGTCGTTCCGCCATGCGGTGGTGGGAGATGCGGCGCGCCACAGCGTCCGCTCCAGCTCGCGGCTGCTGCTGCCGCTGCTGGCGGGCGCCGACCAGTTCGGCGGCTGAGCCGCCGCGGCGGCGCGCCGGGCGGCGGCAGCGCGCGCCGAACCTCTACGATCGGCCGCATGTCCGACGCGAGATCCGCCTATGCCGCGAGCGGCGTCGACTACGACGCGCTCGACCACGCCAAGCGCGAGGCGGTCGCCGCCGCGCGCGCGACCTCGGCGCTCGCGCTCGCCCGCGGCGCGCGCATCGACGACGCCTCGCGCGGCGAGTCGGCGCTGGTGCTGGAGATCGGCAGCGAGACGCTCTCGTTCGTCGTCGAGGGGCTGGGGACGAAGTCGCTGATCGGCACCGCGGTCGAGGCGGAGGGCGGTGACGGCCGCTACGACGCGATCGCCTACGACGCCGTCGCCGCGATCGTCAACGACCTGATCTGCGTCGGCGCGCTGCCGGTCGTCGTCAACGCCTACTTCGCGACCGGCGACGCCGCCTGGTACGGCCGCGGCGACCGGCTCGGCCAGCTCGTGCGCGGCTGGGAGCGCGCCTGCCGCGACGCCGGCGCGGTCTGGGGCGGAGGCGAGTCGCCGAGCCTGCCGGGTCTCGTCTCGCCCGACCACCTCGAGCTGGCCGGCAGCGCGATCGGCCGCATCCCGGACGGCGCGCGGCCGATCCTCGGCGACAGGCTGGCCGCCGGCGACGAGATCGTGCTGGTCGACTCCAGCGGGCTGCACGCCAACGGCGCGACGCTCGCGCGCACGGTCGCGGCGAGACTGCCGCAGGGCTACGCGACGAGACTGGACTCGGGCGCGAGCTACGGCGCCGCGCTGCTGGAGCCGACGCTGCTCTACGCCGGCCTCGTCGAGGCGCTCGTGAGCCAGCAGGTCCCGGTCAGCTACCTCAGCCACGTCACCGGCCACGGCTTCCGCAAGCTGATGCGGGCCGACAAGCCGCTGACGTACGCGATCGAGACGCTGCCGCAGGTCCCCGAGGTGCTCGCCTTCCTCGTGCAGCAGCTCGGGCTCGACGCGCGCGAGGCGTACGGCACCTTCAACATGGGCGCCGGCCTCGCCGTCTACAGCGCCGCCGGCAGCGGCGAGCAGGTCGTCGCCGCCGCGCGCGAGCTGGGCCTGCGCGCCCACGTCGCGGGCCAGGTCGAGGCCGGCCCGCGCCAGGTGCTGCTGCGACAGCTCGGCGTCACCTACGCCGACGACGAGCTGTCGCTGCGCTGATCCGCGCTAGCCGCGGACGAGTCTCTTGTACGTGACGCGGTGGGGCCGATCGGCCTCCGCGCCGAGGCGCTCGCGGCGCTCTTCCTCGTACGCCTCGAAGTTGCCCTCGAACCAGCGCACCTGCGAGTCGCCCTCGAAGGCGAGCACGTGCGTGGCGATGCGGTCGAGGAACCAGCGATCGTGGGAGATCACGACCGCGCAGCCGCCGAACGCCAGCAGCGCCTCTTCCAAGGCGCGCAGCGTGTCGACGTCGAGGTCGTTGGTCGGCTCGTCGAGCAGCAGCAGGTTGCCGCCGGAGCGCAGCAGCTTCGCGAGGTGGACGCGGTTGCGCTCACCGCCCGAGAGCTTGCCGACCTTCGCCTGCTGGTCGGTGCCCTTGAAGTTGAACCCGGACGTGTAGGCGCGCGAGGACATCTTCTGATCGCCGACCGAGATCTGGTCGTCGCCGCCCGAGATCTCCTGCCAGACCGTCTTCTCCGGGTCGAGCGCGTCGCGCGACTGGTCGACGTAGGCCAGTCTGACCGTCTCGCCGACCTTGAACGTGCCCGCGTCGGGCTGCTCCTGGCCGGTGATCATCTTGAACAACGTCGTCTTGCCGGCGCCGTTGGCGCCGATCACGCCGACGATGCCGCCGCGCGGCAGCTTGAACGAGAGGTCCTCGATCAACAGCTTGTCGCCGAAGCCCTTGCGCAGGTTCTCGGCCTCGATCACGACGTCGCCGAGGCGCGGGCCGGCGGGGATGTGGATCTGGACCTGGTCGAGCTTGACGTTGCGGTCCTCGGCCAGCAGCGCCTCGTAGGCGTTGAGGCGCGCTCTCGGCTTCGCGCGGCGGGCGGAGGCGTTCATCCGCACCCACTCCAGCTCCTGCGCGAGCACCTTCTTGCGCGTGTTGTCGGCGCGCTCCTCCTGCGCCATCCGCTGCTGCTTCTGCACCAGCCAGCCGGAGTAGTTGCCCTCGAACGGGATCCCGCGGCCGCGGTCCAGCTCGAGGATCCAGCCGGCGACGTTGTCGAGGAAGTAGCGATCGTGGGTGATCGCGACGATCGTCCCTCTGTAGTCGCGCAGGTGCAGCTCCAGCCACGCGACCGACTCGGCGTCGAGGTGGTTGGTCGGCTCGTCCAGCAGCAGCAGATCGGGCGCTCTCAGCAGCAGCCGGCAGAGCGCGACGCGGCGTCTCTCGCCGCCGGACAGCTTCGACACGTCGGCGTCGCCGGGCGGCAGCCGCAGCGCGTCCATCGCCGTGTCGAGCATCGTGTCGAGGTTCCACGCGTCGGCCGCGTCGATCTTCTCCTGCAGCCGCGCGAACTCGTCGGCGGTCTCCTCGGAGTAGTTGGCCGCCAGCTCGTTGAAGCGGTTGAGCAGGTCGCGCGTCTCGGCGACGCCGTCCTCGACGTTGCCGCGCACGTCCTTGGACTCGTCGAGCTGCGGCTCCTGCTCGAGCAGCCCGACGGTCGCGTTGGGCGCGAGCGCCGCGGTGCCGCGGAACTCTCTGTCGATGCCGGCCATGATCTTCAGCAGCGTCGACTTGCCGGAGCCGTTGTAGCCGAGCACGCCGATCTTGGCGCCGGGGTAGAAGGAGAGGCTGACCTCTCTCAGCACCTCCTTGTCCGGCGGGAACAGCCGGGAGAGGCGATGCATCTGGAAGATGTACTGGGCGGACACGCTGACGGAGGATAGAGATCGCGCGCCGTAGCACCGATTCCAGGCACTGACAAGGCTGCCGGCGCACCCGCGGCGTCGCTAGCCTTGGTTCTTCATGGCCGCGATCTTCGACATCGAGCAAGCGATCCTCCTGCTGGAGCTGGAGCCGCCGTTCGACAAGCGGGCGGTCCAGCTGGCGCGCCGCAGAATGGCGAAGGTCTGGCATCCGGACATCGCTCCGCCCGGCCGTCAGCACGAGCACCAGCGCCACCTGCAGGCGATCAACGAGGCCGCCGACCAGCTCGAGAGACTGGCCGAGACCTCGCGCGGCGGCAAGGTCTCCGCCAACGCCGTCAAGGTCTCCGCCGCAGCCGCCCGCAGAGCGCGCGCGGAGGAGGGCCGGCGCGCCTACGAGGAGGCGCAGCGCCGCGCCGCCGAGGACAGAGAGCGCGCCGAGAACGACCCGTTCGGCTCGCAGGCGCCCGCGCACTCGGTCGTCCACCGCTACGCGCGCTGCCTCTCCTACCCCGAGTGGGGCGTCGGCTCGGTCACCGGCATCTACTTCTCCGGCGACGGCGACGACGTGCAGCAGTGGGCGCGCGTCAAGTTCCAGATCGGCGTCCGCACGATCCCCGCCGGCTCGCTGCAGTTCGTCGACTTCTCCAGACCGGACCCGGCGGCCGACCGCGTCCAGCGCTTCATGACCGCCGCCCAGCACGCGCTCGCCGAGGGCGACCCGGCGCTGGCCGCCAGACGGCTCGTCTACGCGCGCGACTCGGATCCGAGAAACCCGGTCGTGCTGCGCCAGCTGACCGTCGCCTTCTGGCAGTCGGGCAACCTGCCGGCGGCCGCACGCACGGTCCGCGACTGGATCCGCGTCGAGAGCGACCGGCCGGCGCCGTATCGCTTCGCCGCGCGCATCTACGAGGACATGCGCGCGTATGACCTCGCGCGCGACGCGGCCGCGCGTGAGACCGCGGTCGCGCCCTCCGACGCCTCCGCATGGGAGCGGCTCGGCCGCCTGCGACTGCGGCTCGGCGACCGCGAGGGCGCGCAGAGCGCGCTGGAGACCGCGCGCGACCTGATGCCGACGCTGGAGGGGCTGCTCGACCTCGCGCTCGTCCACCAGCTGAGCGGCGATGTCGGCGCCGAGGTGACCGCCTGCGAGGCGGCGACCGTGCTCGCGCCCGAGAGCCCGCCGGCGTGGTCGCGCTACGCCCACGCGCTCGCCCGCACCGACCGCGTCAGCGACGCGATCGCGGCCGCCGAGCACGCGATGGATCTCGGCACCGACCCCGAGGTGGCGGCGCTCCTGCTCACGCTGCGCGACCGCCAGCCGCGGGCACTGCCGGCCGAGAGCGCGGCCTGATGCGGTCGAGCCGCCGCGAATCGCGCGACTCCTCTAGACTCATCTGAGCTTGGCGAGTGCCCCCGCGCGGTGTTGTCGCCAGGAATACATGCGGGAGTAGCTCAATTGGTAGAGCACCGGCCTTCTAAGCCGATGGTTGCGGGTTCGAGCCCCGTCTCCCGTGCTTCTGACGGTCCCGGCACCCGCCGGGTCCGCGGAGGGGGAACCCACTCGTCATGAGCGACCAGCCGCATCTGCGCGCCGACAACCTGCTCGACGCCGTCGAGGCGACGCTGCGCGCCGTCGACGCCGACGCCTTCCGCGTCGTCCCGAACCTCAGACAGGAGGATCGGACCGACGTCGGCGCGATCACGCGCGACCGCGACAAGGCACCGCAGGCGCTCGCCGCGCTGCAGGCCGATCCCGCCGTCGCGGAGGCCGAGCAGGAGCAGCAGCGCTTCCTGCTGCGGCTCGACGACGCCCGCATCGCCGAGGCCGGCGCCGGCCTCGAGGCCGGCCGCTTCAGCGGCATGGAGACCGGCGACCTGCGCGCCGGCGAGCGCGCGATCATCGACTTCTGCGACCCCAACGCGACGAAGGCGCTGCACGTCGGCCACCTGCGCAACATCGCGCTCGGGCAGGCCGTCACGAGCGCGCTGAGAGTCGCCGGCGCGCAGGTCGAGCGCCAGAGCCACATCGGCGACGCCGGCCGCTCGATGGGCGAGGCGATGGCCGGCTACGAGCGCTACGCGGCGCCCGGCACGCCTGAGCAGGCCGGCCGCAAGAGCGACCAGTTCGTCGGCGACCTCTACGCCCGCTACGCGCGCGAGGAGGGCCCGGTCGCCGACGTCGCCGACGAGGACGCCCCGGTCGCGCGCGACCTCGACGAGCGCCACGACCTCGCGCAGCAGCTGCTGACCGGCGTCGAGCAGGACGAGCCGGAGGCGACCGCGCTGTGGAAGCGCGTGCGCGACTGGGCGGTCGCCGGCCAGAACGAGACGCTCGACCGGCTCGGCGTCCAGTTCGAGCGGATCCTCTACGACTCCGATCGCACGCGGAAGACCGCCGAGGTCGCGCGCCTCGGGATCGAGCGCGGCGTCTTCGTCAGAGAGGAGCGCGGCACCGTCGCCTACTACACCGGCGACGACTCCTACCCGGTGATGCCGCTGACGCGCGCCGACGGCTTCCCGACCCACCACCTGCGGGTCGTCGCGATGTGGCGCGACATGATGATCGACGAGGAGGGGTCGCAGCTGATCCACCTCTCCGGCGACGAGTGGGCCGCCCACGTCGCGCACGTCGAGGAGCTGCTGGGGAGGCTCGAGCCGGCGTTGCCGGTGCTGCCCTCGCGCCACGTCCTGCACGGGATGGTCTCGACCGAGATCGGCGGCGAGCTGTCGTCCTCGAAGGGCAACGCGCTGCTCGTCGACGAGCTGCTGGACGAGCTGGTCGCGCGCCCCGAGCTGACCGCGCTCGTGCGCGAGCAGCCGCTGCTGGCGCCCGACGACCTGCTCGCGATCGTCGTGCTCGGCTACTGCCTCGACAAGCCGGTCGTGAAGGGCCTGACCCTGCCGCCGGCCGAGCGCCTCGTCGACCCGGAGCACAACAGCGCCTTCCGCATCGCGCAGGCGTGGGCGAAGGCGTGGGATCCCGCCAACGACGGCGCCCCGGATCCCGACCCGGCCGACTCCGACTACCGCCACATCGTCCTGCAGGCGCAGGTCCACCGCCGCAACCTGGCGGTCGCGCTGGAGGCGTTCGACCTGCTCAAGTACTACCGCTACGTCGCGCACCTGAGCGACTGGTACCTGGAGCGCGAAGCCGCGCCGCGCGTCGGCCGCGTCATGCGCGCACTGCTCTCCTGCGGCCTCGGCACGCTCGGGCTCGTGCGCGCCGGCGCCGAGGCGGCCCGCGCAGAGACGGTCCGCCGCGCCGAGGCGGCAGCGATCACCTAGCGCAAGCAACCCACGAGGACTGCCATGACCGACCAGACACCGTCCGACGAGCACGTCCTCAACGAGGTCGACACCTACGGGCCGGCCTACATGAAGATCGCCGAGCGGCTCGGCGGCTACGACAGCACCTCCGAGGACGCCGCGGCGCTCGTCAGATTCCTCGGCTGGGCGCCGGGCACGACCGTCGTCGACGCCGGCTGCGGCTTCGGCCGCTACTGCGCCGCGCTCGCCGAGCAGGGGATGGAGGCGACCGGGATCGACATCTCGCCGGCGGCGATCGCCGAGGCGGAGAAGCGCAGCCCCGGCCCGCGCTACATCGTCGCCGACCTGACGCAGCCGCTGCCCGCCGGGATCGGCCCGTTCGACGTCGTCGTCAACCTCTACTCGTCGTTCGGCTACGGCGCGACCGAGGCCGAGGACCTCGACATGCTGCGCGCCTTCCGCGCGATGGTGAAGGACGGCGGCCAGATCGTCATGCAGCTGTCCGATCTCGAGCGCTCGCGCTTCCGTCTCAGAACCGACGAGGGCGTCGTCGTGCGCGACACCAACGGCGTGATCGAGACGCTCGACGTCGACTTCTCGACCGGCAGACTGCACGTCAGATACGAGCTCGACGGCGATGTCGTCCACTCGCGCATCCGCATGTACGAGAAGGAGGACCTCCAGCGCATGGTCGAAGCGGTCGGCTTCAGAGACGTGCGGCTGTACGGCGACTTCGACGGCTCGCCGAAGAAGCCCGAGGACCGGCTCGTGCTGGTGGGGACGGCGGCATGAGCGACGAGGTCGAGAACCTCAACGAGCTGGACGCGTTCGGCGCCGCCTTCATCGCGATGTCGGACAAGCTCGGCCGCTATGAGGAGACCGAGCAGGAGTGCCGCGAGATCGCGACGCTGCTGTCGCTGGCGCCGGGCGCGCGCGTGCTCGACGCCGGCTGCGGCTTCGGCCGTTCGGTCGGCGCGCTGTCGAGACTCGGCTACGACGCCGTCGGCGTCGACATCTCGCCGGCCGTGATCGGCGAGGCGGAGCGACGCAACCCCGGTCCGAGCTACCTCGTCCACGATCTGACGAGACCGCTGCCTGCCGAGGTGGAGCGGTTCGACGCGATCGTCAACCTCTACTCGTCGTTCGGCTACGGCGTCACGAGAGCGGACGACCAGCTCGTGCTCGACACCTGGCACGCGGCGCTGAAGCCCGGCGGCAAGCTCGTGATGGAGCTGTCCGACATCGAGCGCACGCTCCACCGCCTCGGCCCGCTCGGCACCGTCGTCGACCGCGAGGACAACGGCGTCCACGAGCACCTCTACGTCGATCCCGAGACGAGAGTCCTGCATGTCACCTATACGGCGGAGGGCAGATCGATCGAGGTCGAGACGCGCTACTACACCGCCGAGGAGCTGCAGGCGATGGTCGAGCAGGCCGGGTTCTCCGAGGTCGCCCGCTACGGCGGCTTCGACGGCCACCCGAAGCAGCCCGACGACCGCCTCGTCCTGGTCGCCACCGCATGAGCAACGACACCAGCAGACGCGTCGCGGTCGTCGTCGACGCCTACTCGACCGGCGCCAGACTGGCGCCCCGCTTCATCGCCGAGGGGCTCGACGTCGTCCACGTGCAGAGCAACCCGAACGAGTCGCCGTTCTACATCGAGCGGCTGCGGACGCAGGACTTCCTCGAGAACGTCGTCCACCAGGGCGACCTCGCCGCGACCGCCGCGGCGGTCGCCAGATACGACCCGGCCTTCGTCGTCGTCGGCTCCGAGCCGGGCGTGCGCCTCAGCGACGCGCTCAGCGAGAAGCTCGGCCTGCCCTCCAACGGCACCGCCCAGAGCGAGGCGCGCCGCGACAAGTCCGTGATGGCCGCGGCCGTCCGCGCCGCCGGCCTGCGCGCCGTGCAGGAGCTGAAGACCGGCGACGTCGAGGAGGCGATCGCCTGGGCCTCGGAGCGGGGCGACTGGCCGGTCGTCGTCAAGCCGCTCGACTCCGCCGGCACCGACGGCGTCTCGCTGTGCGAGGACGCCGACGCGATCCGCACGGCCTTCACCGACGTGCTTGGCCGCCCCAACGCGCTGCAGGGCGCGAACGAGCAGCTGCTCGTGCAGGAGCTGCTGCGCGGCACGCAGCTGTTCTGCGACTCGGTCTCGTGGGACGGCGTCCACCACGTCTCCGAGGTCTGGCGCGACACGAAGATCCGCATCCAGGGCAACCTCGCCTACGACTTCGAGGAGCTGCTCGCCTACCGCGGCCCGCAGCAGGACCTCGTCGTGCCGTACGTGAAGGACGTGCTCGACGCGCTCGGGATCAAGTACGGCCCGGCCCACACCGAGGTGATGCTGACGGCCGACGGCCCGGTGCTGGTCGAGTCCGGCGCGCGCCTGCACGGCTCGATCCGCGACGACGTGATCGACCGCTGCACTCCCTCGCACGTGACCGTCACCGTCGACGCCTACCTGCGCCCGGAGTCGGTCGCCGAGCGCGCGAAGAAGCCGTACGAGCTGAAGAACGCCTCGCGCTGCGTGATGCTGATCTCGCACCAGGGCGGCAGTGTGATCTCCGACGCCGGCATGCGCGAGGTCGAGGCGCTGCCGTCGTACGCCGGCTCGATCTCGATGGCCCAGCCGGGCGAGCAGATCACGCCGACGATCGACCTCTTCTCCTGCCCCGGCATCGTCTACCTGGTCGACCCCGACCGCGACGTGCTGAAGCGCGACTACGACCGCCTGCGCGAGATCGAGCGGACGAGAGGTATCTTCGAGGTCTCCCCGATCGTCGCCTAGCGTCGCCTCGCCGCGCCTGGCGGCGTCCTCGGTCGCTCATGTGCTGGGCGCACACCGCGCTCCCTGCGTCCTTGCCAGGCACGACGATCCTTCCGCTACGCGACGATCGGTCGCGGCACAAAAAGGGCCCGCTTTCGCGGGCCCTTTGCCATTTCTATGTGGCCTGCGGCCTAGAGGTACGCGAGCGAGGTCGGGATGCCGGCGAGCTCGTCGCGGATCTTGCGGACCGTCGGGGCGATCGGGGAGTCCTCGCGCCAGCCGTACTGGTCGAGGATCGCCTGCACGTTCTCCTTCGCCGGCGCGGAGACGACCTCGCGCTCGAGCGTCGCGCAGAGGGCGTGGACGCCCTCGATGACGCGGGCGGTCTCCCACGTGACGGTGCCGTCCTCGGCGACGTCGATGTAGCCGTTGCCGGCGAGGAAGCTCAGCTCGACGCAGGCGGCGCCGGCGTCGCTCCAGTTCCACGGGCCGCGGCGCAGGTAGTGGAGCGCCTCGGCGATGTAGACGGCGGCGAGGTCGTCGGCCGTGCAGCCGGCGAGGTCGAGCCATGTCTGCGTGAACGACATCGCGGTGCCGAAGGCGTCCGCTATCGCCTCCTGCAGCGAGTACCACGGCTCGTGGCCGACGTCCTTGGGGCCGACCTTGCCGGCGCGCGGGGTCGTGACGGCGTGGGCGATGTCGTGGCCGCGCATCCAGGTGATCAGGACCGACGGGATGTCGACGTCGTCGCCCGGCTTGTGGCCGTTGAGGAGGCGGTCGCCGAGCACCTTCGAGATGTGCTCGTAGCGGAGGCCGTAGACGTTCCGCATCAGGATCGTCTTGTTCGACTGCTCGCCGAAGCCGGCGCCCTCGTCCTCCGGCAGGAAGTAGCAGAAGTGCTTCGGGAAGGCGTTCGACTCGCCGCCCATCGTGATCAGATCGGTGATCTGCATCGCGAACGGGGAGTCGGCCGTCACGTCGCTCGTCTTCGTGTAGCCGTTGACCTCTTCGAGGACGGCGTCCGAGGAGGCGTCGAGCCCGGCGATCAGCTCGTTGCCCTGCTCGTGGGCGGCGGTGACGATCACCGAGTGCAGCGGCGTGCGCGTCTTGTTGCGGAAGGTGCAGACCGGCGAGGCGATGATCGACAGCTCCTGGGCATCGATCAGCGCGGCCTCGGTGTTGGCGATGTCGGTGTCGTGCTTGAGCTCGCGCAGCGCGGCGGCGCGGCGGCGGATCAGCTCCGCCTGCTCGGGCGAGACAGGATCGCTGTCGGCGAGCTCGTCCATCAGGTCGGCCGAGAGGCCGGCGATGACGCGGGCGTGCGCCTCGTTGGTGAAGCCGCCGTCGAGCGCCTGCAGCGAGCGGAGCGCGTCGCCGAGGGCGGACAGCTGACGCAGCTGCGGCAGCAGCGGCTCGACGTTGGCCGTGATCGCCGGGGCGAGATCGACCGCGGTGATCGTGTGGTTGTCGCGCTCCGGCCAGATCAGCGGGGCGGGCGAGACGACGGCGGTCGAGGCGCTGGAAGCAGTGGCAGACATGAGAACAGTGATCTCCTGAGAGTCGAAACTTGAAGCTGACAGTGATGCGCCTTCGCTCGCTTGGCCTTTCAGCCTTCCGCTGCGAGCGCGGCGCGGTACATCACGAGTTGAGCGAGACGAGCGTGCGTCTTCGAGACGAGACGTAGAGCCGTCTTCGAGTCTCGATGCGGTGCGCGCTCTGGCGCTCGGTGTCAGCGGTGGTGATCACAGTCACTAGCGTTGTGTGTTGGGGCGCTTGCCTCGTCCTGCGAAGTTCCCCCGAACCGCAGGCAAGCGCGAAGCCAGTCCATGGTAGAGGAATTTCGTTCGTCAGTGCAAGGATCGGTCACAGCGCTTCACAGATGAGCGCGATCGTGCGCCCTCGCGACGGCGAACGGGTCGAAGGCCTCGCGTGGTGGTCGCGTGGCGCGGATCGCGTCGCGCAGCGCGGTCAGCGGTGGTGCCGCGAGGTAGTAGCGGGCGCGGTTGGCGCCGACTGGTCTCAGCAGTCCGGCGTCGACGAGCGCCTTCAGCTCGCGGCTCGCGGTCAGCTCGGAGATCTCCTCGGCGGCGGTCATCTCGACGGTCGCGCGGTAGCTGGGGTTGCGGATCCGCAACCCGCTCGCCGCGTCGAGCAGCGGACCGGTGGCGCGCTCCGGCAGTCGCCGCTGCTCGACGAGGTCGGCGCACGCGATCCACAGGTGCTCGGTCTCGTTGACGCGCCGCAGGTGGGTCTTCGCCTGACGGTAGTGCGCGGTGAGGCAGAAGCGCAGCCATGGTCGCGTGCTGCGCTCCGGCCGCCAGCGGCCCTGGCCGACCTCCGCGAGCACGTCGTAGTAGGCGCGCGCGTCGCGCCCCAGCTCCTCCTCGATGCTGGACAGCACGGGCGTGACGATCTGCTCGCGCGCGAGCACGAGCGTCTGCAGGCAACGGGCCATGCGGCCGTTGCCGTCGCGGAACGGATGGATCATCACGAGGTTGAGGTGGGTCATCGCGGCGCGCACGAGCGGGGGCTGGTCGTCGCCGCTGAGCCGGTCGAGCATCGCGTCGATCAGCGCCGGCACGCGCTCGGCATCGGGCGCGTGGTAGACCAGCTCGCCACTGCGCTCGTCGTGGACGCCGACGAAGCCGGCCCGCCAACGTCCCGGCCGCATCGCGAGATCGTGTCGCAGCATCATGAAGTGGAGCGCCTTCAACAGACTCGCGTCGATCGTCGCGCTCGGATCCTGCGCGACCTGCAGCACGTAGGTCATCGCATCGCGGTACCCGTGCAGCGCCTGCTCGGTCTCCTCGCTGGCGCTCAGCGTCGGCTCGTCGTCGACGGCGGCCGCGACGTCGTCGAGCGTCGCGAGGTAGCCCTCGATGCTGTTCGACCCCTGCACGGAGTGCGCGAGCGTCATCCGCCGCAGGTTGGCCGTCCAGCGCCGCGGTTCGGCGACGCGGTAGCGCAACTGCACGCGCAGCTCCTCGATCAGCCCCAGCACCTCGTGGTCGAGGTCGGTCAGGGGCGGCGGCTGAAAGACCGGCTCGATCATGACGGATTGAATCTATCAATCGATCGCGACCGCCTCCGTCGAGCGGGGTCGCTACCGTTGCCGACCGATGCGTTTGATCGTCGCCCGCTGCGAGGTTCGTTACACCGGCCGTCTCGATGCGCTGCTGCCGGAGGCGCTGCGGCTGATCATGATCAAGTCCGACGGCTCGGTGCTCGTACACGCCGATCACGGCTCGTACAAGCCGAGCAACTGGATGACGCCGCCGACGACGATCGAGGAGTCGCCGGAGCACATCGTCGTGCGCAAGTTCGCCGGCAAGGACGAGGACCGGCTTGACATCCGCGTCGTCGAGGTGCTCTCCGACGTCACGCACGACATGGGCGAGGCGGCAGCGCTGGAGAAGGACGGCGTCGAGGCCCACCTGCAGGAGCTGCTGGCCGAGCAGCCGCACTGGTGCGGCGAGGGCTTCCGGCTGGTGCGGCGCGAGTGGCCGACCGACATCGGCCCGGTCGACCTGATGTGCCGCGACGAGACCGACGGCTGGATCGCGGTCGAGATCAAGCGCGTCGGCACGATCGACGCCGTCGAGCAGCTGACCCGCTATCTCGAGCGGATCAGACACGACCCGGCGATGGCCGACTGCCGCGGCGTGCTCGCGGCGCAGTCGATCAAGCCGCAGGCGCGCGTGCTCGCCGAGGCGCGCGGGATCGTCTGCGTCGAGGTCGACCTCGCGGTGCTGCGCGGCGAGCGCGAGCCCGATCTGACGCTGTTCGGCTAGCCGGCCTCGCCCTGCGCCGTCGCGACCAGCGAGCGGGGGCCGCCGTGGTCGCGGTGCTCGCACAGGTAGATCCCCTGCCAGGTGCCGAGCGCGAGCCGGCCGGCCGTGATCGGCAGCGTCAGCGAGGGGCCGAGCAGGCTCGCCTTGATGTGGGCGGGCATGTCGTCGGGGCCCTCGGCCGTGTGGGTCCAATAGTGCGCGCGCTCGGGCACCGCCTGGTCGAACCAGGCCTCGAAGTCGCGGCGGACGCTCGGGTCGGCGTTCTCGTTCAGCGCCAGCGAGGCCGAGGTGTGCTGGATGTGGAGGTGCAGCAGGCCGACGTTCAGCCGCTCCAGCTCGGGCAGCGCGGCGGCGACCTCGCGCGTGATCAGGTGGAAGCCGCGCGGGACGGGATCGAGCCGGAAATGCCGTTGGAGCCACATGGGGAGGACGCTAGCGCGTCAAACCGGCAGTCGCGCGGCGCGCATGTCGACGCGCGCGCCGCGGAACGGCACGCCCTCGGCCTCCAGCAGCGCGCGCTGGCGGTCGCCCTTCGCGAGCGAGCCGTCGGCGCGCACGATCCGGTGCCAGGGGACGGGGTCGCCCGCGTCCAGCTCGGACAGGACCGCGCCGGCGACGCGCGGCGCGCCGGGGGAGACGTCGCCGTAGGTGCGCACGAACCCCTCCGGCGTCGCGCGCACGCGCGCGAGGATCCGTTTGGCAGTCTGCTCCGCTTTGCCCATGGCGACAGCCTAATCGGCTATCTCGACCAATCCGGTCGAGAAACGTGCTACGCTGCTCGCGGATGGCAAATAGGGCAAAGCCGACCGGCAATCGAACTAATCGAGGGAGCAGTCCGGGGACAGCCTCGAACGGGGCGTGGTCGGCTGAGGAGCCTGCGGCGGGCGTCGCGATCGGCTCCTGGGGTGTCCGGGGACGCCCCAGCCCTGCCATCCGAACTCTTCCCCCATTCTGTGAACGGAGCGTGCGCGCATGACGCCTGAGCAGACCGTTGCCGGGCGTGACGCCTCCGGCTGTATCGAGCAGTGCGACAACGTCAGCGCGCTGCACGCGCGCGGCGAGGGAGCCGAGACGCGGCTCGTCGGGCTGGTCTCCGTGCCGCACTACCAGGCGGTGCTCGCGCTGCCCGGCAGCGGGATCGGCGAGCCGGCGCAGCTGGCCGGGCGCCGTCTCGGCCTGCCGGCGCGCGACGAGCAGCTCGCCGTCGACGTGCGCCGCGCCGCCGCCAGCCGCGGCTTCCACTCCGCGACCGCGCTCTCCTGCCTCTTCTGCGACGAGTACGACGAGGTCGAGCTGGCAGCGGCCGAGGACGCCGCTCCGTACGCCGCCGAGGCGGCCGCGCTCGCCGACGGCAGCGTCGACGCGATCTACGTCGCCGGGCCTGAAGGCCGCGCCGTCGCGCGGCAGCTCAGCGCCGTCGAGGTCGTCGACCTCGGCCGCCACCTCGATCCGATGGTGCGCGTCAACGCGACGACGCCGCTGGCGGTGACCGTCTCCGAGCGGCTGCTGCGGACGCGTCCGCGGACCGTCGCGCGCCAGCTCGCCGAGCTGCTGCCCGCGGCCCGGCTCGACGCCCGCGCGCTCGACGCGCTGCGGGTGCAGAAGGACTGGCTGCTGACCCACGGCTATCTCGACGCCGACGTCGACGTCACCGCCTGGGCCGACGCCGGGCCGCTCGACGCGGCCCGGGGCCTGTAGCTCCAGCTTCTAGCGCTCGCCCGGCAGCTTGATCGGGTACATCCCGACCGGCCGCTCGAGGTCGAGCGCGGTCTCGACGATGCGGCGCTG
Source organism: Conexibacter sp. CPCC 205762 (assembly GCF_030646155.1). Classification (GTDB taxonomy): domain Bacteria; phylum Actinomycetota; class Thermoleophilia; order Solirubrobacterales; family Solirubrobacteraceae; genus Conexibacter. Next base: position 37,373 of record NZ_JAUTDN010000020.1, on the reverse strand, counting down.
CTCGGCCGCGTGCGCGGCGGGGTAGCCCTCCGCCGTCGAGGCCCGCTCGGGACGGCCGATGTAGCCGAATCTGAGGTCGCGCGAGAGGATCTGCATGAGGCGCGGGGACATGTGCGCGCGAGCGCCCATGTTGCGCGGCTCCTCCTGCAGCCAGACGACCTCTCTGAGGTTCGGGTATCTGGCGACCAGCTCGAGGATCTGCGCCTGCGGGAACGGGTACAGCAGCTCGACGCGGCCGACCGCGATCTGCGGCTTGTCCTTGCGCTGCTCGCTGCCGACGAGGTCGTAGTAGACCTTGCCGGTGCAGAGGATCAGGCGCGTCACCTGCTGGTCGTCGACGCGCGGCTCCGCCAGCACCGGGAAGAACTGCGTGTCCGACAGGTGCTCGACGCGGTTGCTCGCCTGCGGCAGGCGCAGCAGCGACTTCGGCGTCATCACGATCAGCGGGCGCTGCTTGGCGATCTTCGCCTGACGGCGCAGCAGGTGGAAGTACTGCGCCGGCGTCGTCGGGTAGGCGACGCGGATGTTGCCCTCGGCCGCGAGCTGGAGGAAGCGCTCCAGGCGCGCGGAGGAGTGCTCCGGGCCCGAGCCCTCGTAGGCGTGCGGCAGCAGCAGCGTCAGACGGCTGCTCTGGCCCCACTTCGCCAGGCCCGAGACGATGAACTGGTCGATGATCACCTGGGCGCCGTTGGCGAAGTCGCCGAACTGGCCCTCCCACAGCACGAGCGTCTCCGGCCCCTCCTGCGAGTAGCCGTACTCGAAGCCCATCGCCGCCATCTCCGACAGCGGAGAGTTGTGCAGCTCCATCGGCGCGAGCGCCTCCGGCAGGTTCTGGATCGGGCAGTACTCCTGCCCGGTCTTCGGGTCGTGCAGCACCATGTGGCGCTGCGAGAAGGTGCCGCGCTCGGCGTCCTGGCCGGTGAGGCGGATCGGCGTGCCCTCCTGCAGCAGCGAGGCGAACGCCAGCTGCTCGGCGTGGGCCCAGGAGATGCCGCCGTCGGCCCCGAGCGCGTCGCGCCGCTGGTCGAGCGAGCGCACCAGCTTGGGGTGGACGGTGAAGCCGTCCGGGACGCGCAGCAGGTCCTCGTTGAGTCTGCGCAGGCGGTCGGCGTCGACCGCGGTGGCGACCTCGGGCGAGGGCGTGCGGTCGAGCTTGTACTCGCCGGTGCCCTGCTCGACCGGGGTGGCGGCCGCGAGGCGCGCCTTCAGCTCCTGGTGGTCCTCGGTCAGCCGCTGCCAGATCTCGTTCGTGATCGCGTCGACCTCGTCCTGCGAGACGACCCCGGCCTCGACGAGCTGCCTGCTGTACAGCTGCGGCAGCGTCGGGTGTCTTCTGATCGTCAGGTACATCTCCGGCTGCGTGTACGCCGGCTCGTCGGCCTCGTTGTGGCCGAAGCGGCGGTAGCCGATCAGGTCGATCACGACGTCGTGACCGAACTCCTGGCGGTACGCGTGCGCCAGCCGCGTCGCGGAGACGCAGGCCGCCACGTCGTCGGCGTTGACGTGGATGATCGGCACGTCGAAGCCCTTGGCCATGTCCGACGCCCAGCGGGTCGAGCGGGAGTCGTCCGGGTCGGTCGTGAAGCCGACCTGGTTGTTCTGGATCAGGTGGATCGTGCCGCCGACGGTGTAGCCGTCGAGCGCCTGCAGGTTGAACGTCTCCGCGACGATGCCCTGGCCCGGGAAGGCCGCGTCGCCGTGCAGGACGATCGGGAAGGCGGCGTTCGTGTCCTGGTGCGCGTGCGGGCCCTGACGGGTCGTCTGGGCCGCGCGCGTGGCGCCGGTCGCGACCGGCGCGACGAACTCCAGGTGCGACGGGTTCGACTCCAGCCGGACGACGATCTCCTCGCCGCCCGCGACCTCGAACGAGCCGCGCGCGCCGTGGTGGTACTTGACGTCGCCGGTGCCGCCGTCGGGGATCGAGGTGATCACGTCGAGCGTCGAGACGCCCTCGAACTCGGCGAAGATCGAGCCGTAGGAGCGGCGCAGGTTGTGCGCGAGCACGTTCAGGCGGCCGCGGTGGGCCATGCCGATCACGACCTCGCGACCGCCGCGCGTGGCGGCGAGGCGCACCAGCTCGTCGATCATCGGGACCGTCATGTCGAGGCCCTCGATCGAGAACTGCTTCTGGCCGAGGTAGGCCTTGTGCATGAAGCGCTCGAACGCGTCGACCGCGATCAGGCGTCTCAGCAGGACCTTCTGCTCGTCGTTGGTGAGCGGCGAGCGGAAGGCGCCGGTCTCGATCTTCTCGCGCAGCCAGACGCGCTGGCGGTGCGAGGCGATGTGCTCGATCTCGTAGGCGATCGAGCCGCAGTAGGTCTCGCGCAGGTGCGGCAGCGCGTCGGCGAAGGTCGCGCCGGGCACGCCCATCCGCATGATCCGCGCCGGCAGCTGCGCCATCAGCTCGGGCGTCAGGCCCAGCGGCTCGGGATCGAGGCCCGAGTCGCCGACCGGCTCGGAGCCGAGCGGGTCCAGCCGCGCGGCGAGGTGGCCGTGCGTGCGGTGGGCCTTCAGCAGCGACACGGCCGCCTGGACGGCCTGCAGCAGCTCCTCGCTCGGGACGCCGTCGCCGGTCGCGGCGGCGGTCGTCGGTGCCGGAGCGGCGGCCGCGGGGGCGGCGAAGTTCGGCTGCGGCTTCGGCGGCAGCGCGGGCAGCGTGACGCCGAGGTCGGCGAAGACCTGCTCGTAGAAGCCGTCCTCGCCCTGCAGGTACAGCTCGATCCGCTGCAGGAAGCGACCCGACTCCGCACCCTGGATGATGCGGTGGTCGTAGGTCGACGTCATCGACATGACCTTCTCGGCGCCGATCAGCTCGCCGATCGCGCCGAGGCCGACCGGGTAGGCGATCGAGCCGGTCGCGATGATCGTGCCCTGGCCGGTCATCAGCCGCGGCACGGAGGCGACGGTGCCGATCCCGCCCGGGTTCGTCAGCGTGACGTTGCCGCCGGTCAGGTCGTCGGCCGTCAGCGTGTTCGTGCGGGCCTTGTCGACGAGCGCGTTGTAGGCGTCGAGGAAGCCCTTGAAGTCGAGCTTGTCCGCGTGTCTGATGACCGGGACCATCAGCGTGCGCGAGCCGTCCTTCTTCTCGACGTCGACGGCGAGGCCGAGGTTGACGCCGCCGTCGTCGATGCGGTTCGGCTTGCCGTCGATCTCGGCGAAGTGGTGCGCCATCACCGGCTGGTCGTGGCCCGCTCTCGCGATCGCGTAGGCGATCAGGTGCGTGAAGGAGACCTTCAGGCCGGCGGCCTTGAGCTGCTTGCGGCGCGCGTCGAGCGTCGTGACGGTGAGCGTGCGGAAGGAGGTCGCCGTCGGGATCGAGCGCGACTCGTCCATGTATCTGGCGAGCATCGCGGCGCCGCCCTTGATGACGGTCGCGCCCGCGGGCGTGGCGGCGGGCGCCGTGCCGTTCTTCGCGCCGTTGCTGCCGCCGTTGGCGGCGGCGAGGACGTCGTCCTTGACGATCCGGCCGGCGCGGCCCGAGCCGGCGACGGCGTCGAGTGCGACGCCGAGCGCGGCGGCCGCGCGACGCGCGACCGGCGAGGCGTTGCCGGACTCGTCGAGCTGACCCGGGGCAGCCTGCGGGGAAGGTCTGGCGGCGGGGGTGGGGGAGCCGCCCGTGGCGACCCCGGCGGACGCGCCGGCGCCGGAGGTCGTCATCCGCGCCAGCACCTGGCCGACGGTGACGGTGTCGCCGGCGGCGACGAGCGTCTCGCTGATCGTGCCGGCGGCGGGGGCCGGCACCTCGGCGTCGACCTTGTCGGTCGAGATCTCGATGACGGTGTCGTCGACGGCGACCGTCTGGCCGGCCTCGACATGCCACTCGAGCACGACGCCTTCGGTGACCGACTCGCCCATCTGCGGCATGACGATCTCGATCGTCTGCGCCTCGGCGGCGTCGCCGGACGGGGCGTCGGCGGCGGGCGCGTCGCCGTTGGAGCCGCTGGGAGCGGCCGCGCCGTCGCCGGGGGCGATCTCGGCGAGGACGGCCCCGACGGTGACCGTGTCACCCTCGGCGGCGAAGATTCTCACGACGGTGCCAGAGGTAGGGGCCGGAACCTCAGCGTCGACCTTGTCGGTCGAGATCTCGACGAGCGTTTCGTCTGCTTCGATCGAGTCGCCCTCAGCCTTGTGCCATTCGAGGACGGTACCTTCCGTCACTGAATCGCCCATCTGGGGCATGACCACCTGGACTGTGGTGTCCACGGACATCTCGTTGTCTGACAATAGCGATTCGTCGGCGTCGAGCATGTCCTGGTAGTCGACTTTCGTCTAGGAAGTTTGAGGAGCGTTGGCGCTGCGCCGTCGATGGGCTTCCCAGAGGAAGCCCGCCGTCCCCGCGAACGGTCCCAATCCGCCGATCACGGCGACGACGACGGCGAGCCAGAAGGGGATCGTGCGGCGCCGTGCGGCGACGATGCAGAGCAGCGACATCGCTATCCACAGGAGCCCGTGGGCCCACCCCAGCAGCATCGTCGCCGTCGGGTTCTCGGGACCGAGCCAGAAGAAGATCAGCGCCGCGTAGACGCCCGAGTGGACCAACGACATCGCCTCCAGCAGGCGGAACGAGGGAAAGGTCGCCGGGTCGCTCGCTTCACGTGCGCGCACGCGCGCGAGCGGGTCGGCGGGGGCCGTCTTCATGCGAGCAGCGCCGCCATCCGGCGCACCGTCTCGTCGGCCTCGGCGGGCCAGCGGTCGATCTCGGCCGGCCACCAGGCGTGGGCGTCGTGCTCGTCGTCGGGGACGGCGACGGCGCCGGCCGGCAGCCAGGCGAGCCCGACGAGGAAGGCGAGGCCGTTCGGCGTCGCCGCCAGCGCCTCGACCGTCAGCCGCTCCGGCACGACCGACCACTCCTCCTCCAGTTCGCGCGTCATCGCGTCGACGGGGCATTCGCCGACCTCGACGGCGCCGCCGGCGCCGAGCGTCCAACGACCGGTCCAGGAGGCGACCCAGGCGGCGCGACGGCCGGCCAGCCAGCGGCCGTCGGCGTCACGCACGACGCAGAGGACGGAGACGCTGCGGGTCGCGAGGCTGCCGGTCAGCCGCAGCGACCAGCGCGCCGGCTGCAGCTCCAGTTGCAGGCCGCCGTCGCGCTGCTCGAACGCGGACAGGCGGGCGGCGAGGCCGTCATGGCTCGGCGAGCCGCGCTCGCGCAGCTTCGCCAGCGCCGCGTCCGCGGCGGCGGTGTCGGCGGCGGCCGGCACGAAGGTGTCCTCGCGCCAGGCGCAGGTGACCTGGTCGGGGGACCAGGGGCCGCGCGCGAGCATGTCGTGGGTCAGCGCCACGCACTGAAGGCTATCCGCAGGGTGCGCACGAGGGCGCCCGACCCGGATAGGCTCGCCCGATGGCGCGCGAGCGCAACCACTGGGGCTGGGGCTGGGAGGACGAGGCGCTGCCGCCCGAGCAGCTGCGCGCGGCGGCCGCCGGGATGGCGCAGCACCTCGGCTTCGGCGATCCGCAGCCCGAGCCGGCGGTCGCGCTCGCCGCGGTCGTCTTGTCCGACCCGCGCGTGCGCGCGCCCGCGAATGCACGCCCGGGACTGTGGGCCGACGACCTGCCGGCGCGCGTCCGCCACACCTACGGCCGCGCCTACCGCGACGTCGTGCGCGCCTTTCGCGGCCGCTTCGACCACCCGCCCGACCTCGTCGCGCGGCCGCGCGACGAGCGCGAGGTCGAGCAGGTGCTGGAGTGGGCGGCCGGCGCGAACGTCGCGGTGATCCCGTTCGGCGGCGGCACGAGCGTCGTCGGCGGCGTCGAGGCGCGCGTCGGCGACGGCTTCGCCGGGGCGGTCTCGCTCGACCTGACCGGGCTCGACCGGCTGCTCGAGGTCGATCCCGTCTCGCGCGCGGCGCGCTTTCAGGCCGGCGTGCTCGGACCGGCGCTGGAGGCGCAGCTCGCGCCGCACGGGCTGACGCTGCGCCACTACCCGCAGTCGTTCCAGTTCTCGACGCTCGGCGGCTGGATCGTCACCCGCGCCGGCGGCCACTTCGCGACCGGGCCGACGCACATCGACGACCTCGTCGAGTCGGTCCGGGCGATCGCGCCGGCGGGGACGTGGGAGTCGCGGCGGCTGCCCGGCTCCGGCGCCGGCCCCAGCCCCGACCGGCTGCTGTTCGGCTCGGAGGGAACGCTCGGCGTCGTCACCGAGGCGTGGGTGCGGCTGCGCCCGAAGCCGCTGCACCGCGCCGGGCGGGCGGTCCGCTTCGCCTCCTTCACGGCCGGCGCGGCGGCGCTGCGGGCGCTCGCGCAGTCCGGCCTGCAGCCCGAGAACTGCCGCCTGATCGACGCGCGCGAGGCTGCGCTGACGTTCGCCGGCGACGGCTCGGCGACGCTGCTGGTGCTCGGCTTCGAGTCGGCGCACGAGCCGGTCGACGCGCGGCTGGAGAGCGCGCTGGCGCTCTGCCGCGAGGCCGGCGGCAGCTGGGACGAGCGGCCCGAGGGAGCGCGCGGCGGCGCCGTCGGCAGCTGGCGCGAGGCGTTCCTGCGCGCGCCGTACGTGCGTGACGTGCTGGTCTCGATCGGCGTGCTGTCGGAGACCTTCGAGACGGCGATCACGTGGGAGCGGTTCGACGGCTTCGTCGCGGCGGTGCGGGCGGCGGTCGGCGCGAAGGTCGACGAGCTGTGCGGCGGCGGGCTCGTCAGCTGCCGCGTGACGCACGTCTACCCCGACGGCGCCGCGCCCTACTTCACGGTCGTCGCGCCGGTGCGGCGCGGTGCCGAGCTGGAGACGTGGGACGCGATCAAGCAGGTCGCCGGCGACGCGATCGACGCGGCCGGCGGCACGATCACGCATCACCACGCGGTCGGCCGCGATCATCGCCCGTGGTACGACCGCCAGCGCCCGGAGCCGTTCGCGGTGGCGCTTCGAGGCGCCAAGGCGGCCGTCGACCCCGCCGGGATCCTGAATCCTGGGGTTCTGCTGCCCGTAGCGCCCCGCGCCGCCGACCTCTGACCTGACGCGCGAAGACTGGCGCGTCTTCACCATTCCTCGGTGAAGCTGAGGAGAGCGCCGACGCGCCCGTTGCGGATTTCGGGCGCCTGCGGGGCAGCGTTGCTTTCCAACCCGAAAAACGCCGCGGTGTCTGGAGAAGCGGATACCGCCGATCGGCGGTGAACGAGCGTCCGGAAGTGGAAAAAGGTTTATGCGTCAGCTTTCTGACATCTCAGATTGACCTGGTAGGCTTCACCGGTGAAGAGTGTTTGCGCAGTTCAGCATGCTGAATAGTCGCCCTCAGTACGCCATTATTCAGTACTGAACTCTTTGTTCTGGCCCTTGCGAGCGGGCGCTCGCATGCCAAGCATTCGCGGCGATGACAGCCTCGCTGCCGCCGTTTTATCCGCCCATCACGCGGCGTTCGCACATCCCCCAGCGAACGTCGTGGTGCTGCATGCGCACCCCCTTCCAAGCGCATGAGCACGCTGGCTTGGCCGCACCTCCCGCAGCGGTCGACGTTTGCTAGCGAGGGCGACAACGGTGCACGAGCGTTGCAGGGCGGCCCAGGCAGGCCGCACGTCGGTCTGGGCCGCCCGCAGCAGCGGCTGTCGCGCGAACGCGCCCGCGCGACAGCCGCTGCCGTCATCGGAGCGAGCAGGAGGCCGTCCGTGAACATGCCGCTGTCCGAGCCGCCCGACGCCGTCGACGCGCGCGTCGTGAAGGCGCTCTCGCACCCGACGCGGGTGCGGATCCTCGAGCTGCTGCAGGAACGCGAGCTGGCGAGCCCGGTCGAGCTGGCCGGTGAGCTGGAGATCCCGCTCGGGACCGTCAGCTACCACGTCAGACGGCTCGAGCAGCTCGGCTTCATCGAGTTGGCGACGCGGACCCAGCGACGCGGCGCGATCGAGCACCACTACCGCGCCCGCGCCGCGCTCGACATGCCGCGCAGGCGGCGCACCCGCCGCGCCTCGCCCGCCGACCGCTCGACGCCCGAGGCGATCGCCGCACGGCTGCTCGACGACGCCCACGGCGCGCTCGCCCGTGGCGGCTTCGACGCGGTCGAGGCGCGGGCCGGCGCGCGTGCCCTGACACTGGACGAGCGCGGTCGCAGACAGCTGGTCACGCTGCTGGAGCGCTGGTCGCGCAAGCTGGAGCAGGTCGAGCAGGCGTCTGCCAGGCGGATCGACGACGGCAACGGCAGCAGCCACGCGCGAGCGCGCGAGGCGACCGCCGTCGCGCTGCTGTTCGAGCTGGACGAGTAAGGGCGCGCGCAGAGGCCCGCGGCTGGGCGCGCTGCGCCCGCCGTCGGCCGGCGGGCGCTGCCATGGCGCCGCCCCTAGAAGGAGCGGCGCTCGAGGTCGCTGCTGACGCCGCCGCCGACGGTCGTCGTGGCGACCGCGTCGACCACGTCCTCCTCGGCCTCTTCCAGCTCGTTGTCGTGCTGGCCGTCGCACAGCACGCGGAAGTTGCCGGAGGTGCCCGAGTCGGTCTGGATCGTGATGCCGGGGAGGATCTCCTCGCCCTCCTCGAATCCGAGCCGCTCGATGTCGAAGTGGGCCATGCCGATCCCGAACGCGGTGTGCGTCGGGTTCTCACGGTCGTGGGCGGCGATCGCCTGGGCGAAGCGCTCGAGGTTCTTCGCGACTTTGCTCGTGTCGGCCATCGTGCTCAGCAGGGTAGCGCGCCGTTCAGCGCTGGTCGACCCGCTCGATGATCTCGACGCGGTAGCCGTCCGGGTCGCGCACGAAGCAGATCCGCGAGCCGCCCTCGCGGATGCTGTACGGCGGCTTCTCCGGCTCGATCCCCTGCCGCCGCAGCTGCTCCAGCGTCGCGTCGAGGTCGCCCGCGGTGATCGCGATGTGGCCGTAGCCGGTGCCGATCTCGTACGGCTCGCTGCGGCCGATGTTGTACGTCAGCTCCAGCCGCGGGCCGTCGCCCTCGTCGCCGGGCATGTTCAGGAAGACGTTGATCGCCTCGTCGCGGATCGGGACGCGCCGGACCTCCTCGAAGCCGAGCGCCTCGTAGAAGGCGACCGAGCGATCGATCTCGAAGATCCGGTAACAGGTGTGGATGAGCGGCATGAGGCCCAGCGTAGCGCCGCTGCGGAGCGCTTCGACCGGCGGTCGAAGGGGGTGGCGGAGCTTCCTACCGCCGGTCCATGGTTCCGGGAGAGGCGCCTCCTTAGGGTCGACGGTCCACCTGAGAAGGAGTCTCGTTGCGTCGCACCCGCACCCCGATACCCGCCGTCGCCGCCGCCGCGACGGCCGCCCTCGCCGCCGGCATCGCCGCTGCGCCGGCCTCGGCGATCAACTACGTCACCTCCGCCAACGGCGCCTCGTGGTCCGTCGCCGACAGCGCCGCCCCGGGCCTCGACACCGGCTCGCTCAACGCCGCCGGCAGCAACGCCGTCTACGGCTTCGGCGGCATCCGCGTCGCCGTCGACTCGGAGCCGGCGCCGCGCTTCAACGGCGAGCTGATGCGCGGGTTCGGCCTGCGCTTCGACGGCGCCGAGTGGTTCTCGACGACCAAGCCCGTGCGGCTCGGGGACGTCGTCCTCTCGCGCGACCTGCTGATCAGACGCAGCGGCAACTACGCCCGCTTCTTCGACACCTTCTCCAACAGCGGTGACAGAGACGTCACGATCGACGTCTCCTTCGGCGGCGTGCTCGGCCTCGCCAGAGGCAACACGCAGAGCTCGGTCGTCGGCAGCTCCAGCGGCGACACGACGATCGGCACCGACGACTCGTGGGTCACGATCGCCACGCCGACGCCCGGCTACAGCGCCAACTCCCCGTCGGCGGTCGTGCTCGGCACGCCGGCGCCGTTCGCCGGCTTCACCGGCGTCGGCGACTTCCAGCGCGACCCGTTCCTGACGCCGCTGGCGACGACCGGCCAGCAGGCCAACTTCTACGGCTTCAACGACGAGCTGACGCTGAGACCGGGCGAGACGAGATCGCTCGTGCGCTACTTCGTCGTCGGCCTCAGAGAGACGAGCGGCACCGCCGGCCAGGAGGTGACGACCGTCAGCACCGCCGCCGCGAGACTGGCCGCGGCGCCCGACCTCGGCGGCCTCTCCAGCGCGCAGATCTGCTCGATCGCCAACTGGGACCTGACGGCGGTGACGATCCCCGGCTTCGCGACCGCCGAGTGCGCCGCCAAGCCGCTCGCGATCGCCGCGCCGGAGAAGCCGGCCGAGCCGACGACCAGCGTCGCCTACGACGTCGTCGGCAAGTCGCTGACGCAGCTGCAGGCGGACATGACCGCCGGCGTGACGACCTCGCAGGAGATCACGCGCGCCTACCTCGACCGCATCGGCGCGTACGACACCGGCCAGTTCGGCTTCCACGCCTTCATCACCGTCGCCGACGACGCGATGGCGCAGGCGAAGGCCGCCGACGAGGCGCGCGCCGCCGGCAAGAGAAGCGCCGTGCTCGGCGTCCCGGTCGCGATCAAGGACCTCTACGACACGAAGGACATGCCGACGACCGACGGCACCGCCGCGCTCACCGGCTACATCCCGCACGACGATGCCTTCCAGGTCGGCAAGCTGCGCGACGCCGGCGCGGTCATCCTCGGCAAGGCCAACCTGTCGCAGTTCGCCAACTCCGGCAGCATGAGCGACTCCAGCTTCGGCCAGGTCTGGAACGCCTTCAAGCCGTCGAAGTCGTCGCTCGGCTCCTCCGGCGGCTCGGCCGTCTCGGTCGCGACCAGCATGGCCGCGTTCGCGATGGGCACGCAGACCGGCGTCTCGCTGTACGCGCCGTCGACCGGCGCCGGCCTGGCGACCTTCCGCGGCACCGACGGCATGCAGAGCGCCGCCGGCGTGATGCCGCTGACGTGGGCGACCGACTACGCGGGCACGATCGCCCGCACCGTCTCCGACATCGCCGGCATCCTCAACGTCGTCGCGGGCACCGACCCGGGCGACGAGCTGACGAGAGACGCCGACGCGCACAAGCCGGCCGACTGGACCGCCTACCTCGACGCGAACGCGCTGAGAGGCAAGACGATCGGCTACCTGCCGGCCGCGTTCACGGGCTACGCCGCCGACGACGGCACCGCCGGCGCGATCAGAGACAAGCTGTCGCTGTTCACCACGGCTGGCGCGAGAGTGGTCGAGATGACCGCGCAGCCGAGCGCCCCGACCAACACGGCCAGAGGCGGCAACCCGAACGTCGAGGGCTGGGAGCGCTACATCGAGGGCAGCCCCGAGTTCCCGTTCGCCAACGCCGCGGGGATCCTGCAGTCGCCGAGAAACCTGCCGTACAACCGCTCCGGCGGCACGGCGACCGGCTACGACGACGAGAACAGCGCCAGACTGCTCGCCTACCGTGCCGCGTACCGCGCCGTGATCGGCAGATGGATGGACGACAACGGCGTCGACGCGATCGTCTACCCGGGCTTCCTCAGCGACGTCTGGGACAACGACGGCGCCGGCTCGCACAACGGCTCCGACCGCGCGACCGGCGTGCTGACGCAGGGCCCCGGCCTGCCGACGTCGATCGTGCCGGTCGGCTTCAACCCCCACGGCGACCCGATGACGATGCAGCTGATGGGCCGCGAGTGGGCCGATCCGCAGGTCCTCGGCATGGGCTACGCGCTCGAGCAGGTCAGCGGCCCGCGGCCGCAGACGACGACCGCCCCGGCGCTCAAGTACGTGCCCGGCGCGACGCCGAGAGATCCCGTGATCGAGGTCCCGGCGCCGCCGATCTCCAACCCGCCGGCGCAGACGCCGCCGGAGGAGAGCAGAGCGCCCGCCGCCAGAAGAGTCGCGATCAAGGTGACGGTCGCCAAGAGCGCGGCGACGAAGGGCGGCAAGGTCCGCTTCGTGCTCGCCAACAGATCGGCCGCGAGAGTGACCGGCACCGTCACGCTGCGCGTCAAGCTCGGCAAGAAGACGGTCGTGCTCGGCAGAGCGAAGGTCGCGGTCGGCGCCAGAGGCCGCAAGACGCTCGTCGTCACGCTGACGAGAGCGGCCAGAAGAGCGCTCGGCAGACGCGCGAAGGTCTCCGCGACGGCGACCTACGCGCTCAGAAACGCCACCGGCGCGAAGACGACCAAGACGGTCAAGCTCGCGATCAGACTGCGCTGATCGAGCGCTGAGCCGCGATTGAGCCGAGGGGCGGGCGCCGCGTTTGCGGCGCTCGCCCCCGTGGCGTTTAAAGTGGGAGGCATGATCCTCGAACGCACCATGTCCGACGACTTCCTCACCAACACGTACCTCGTCGCGGACGGCCCCGACGGGTCCGCGGTGCTGATCGACGCCGGCGGCAGACTGGAGCCGCTGCTCGACACGATCGAGCGCGAGCGGCTGACGCTCGTCTCGATCCTGCTGACGCATCACCACTGGGACCACGTCAGCGACCTCGACAAGGTGCTGGAGCGCCACCCCGGCACGCCGGTCCTGATCCACCCCAACGAGCGCGCGCTCGTGCCGCAGGCGACCGGCGACCTCGTCCCCGGCGAGCCGCTCTCCGTCGGCGGCCTGAGGGTCGACGTGCTGCACACGCCCGGCCACACCTCCGGGATGGTCGCGCTGCTGGTCAGCGACGGCAGCCAGCAGGCGCTCTTCACCGGCGACACGCTCTTCAAGGGCTCGGTCGGCGGCGTCCGCGGGCCCGACCACACGACCTACGCCGACATCAAGGCGTCGATCATGGAGACGCTGCTGAGACTGCCGGCCGACACGCCCGTCCATCCCGGCCACACCGACCCGACGACGATCGGCGCCGAGCAGGAGAGCAACAGATTCGTGCGCGTCTGGAGCGGCGTCGACCCGGAGGGCCAGCAGCAGTGCACGGCGCTCGGCGAGCCGGCGACGCTGATCCTGCTCGGCGACGACTACGACGGCGGCCACAAGGCGTGGGTCCGCTGGCCCGACGGCAGCGACGACATCGTCCCCGGCTCGAAGGTCGAGACCGCCGGCTGACCGCAGCCGGCGGGCTGACTGCGCGGGCCATCAGTGGTGTTTCCGGTGACGCAAGCCCGATCGGGTGAGCGTCGCTGGAGACGCCACTAGTCTTTAGCCGATGGCCCGCGACAGAATGCCCACCTCGCGCGTCGGGCGCACGGCGCGGATCGGCAGACTCGCGGCGGGCCAGGCGGTGCGCCAGGCCGCGACCCACGCCGCCAACGTCGGCCGCTCGAGAGAGGGCAAGCAGGTCGCGCTCGAGAAGCGGCACGTCGAGGCGGCCGAGCAGATCGTGATGGCGCTCGGCACGATGAAGGGCGCCGCGATGAAGCTCGGGCAGGTGATGTCGTTCCTCGACGTCGGGCTCGTGCCGGAGGAGTACCGCGAGGAGTTCCAGGCGAGACTGGCCGCGCTCCGCGACGCCGCACCGAAGGTCTCCTTCAAGGAGATGCGCAAGGTGATCGAGGAGGAGCTCGACGACGAGCTGGGCGAGGTCTTCGCGCGCTTCGACGAGACGCCGATCGCCGCCGCCTCGATCGGCCAGGTCTACCGCGCCCAGCTGCACGACGGGCGCGAGGTCGCGGTCAAGGTCCAGTACCCGGGCGTCGCCGCCGCGGTCCGCGCCGACATGGCCAACCTCGGCCTGATCATGCGGCTGATCAAGCGGCTCGCGCCCGGGATCGACGCGAAGGGCGTCGCCGAGGAGATCCGGCTGCGGATCGACGAGGAGCTGGACTACGAGCTGGAGGCGCAGAACCAGCGCTCGCTCGCGCGGATCTACCGCGGCCACCCGTTCATCGTCGTGCCGGACGTCGTCACGCGCCTCTCGCGCGAGCGCGTGATCGTGATGGAGTTCGTCGAGGGGACCGGCTTCGAGGAGCTGAAGGAGCGCTCCGACGAGGAGCGCGACCGGCTCGGCGAGATCGTCTTCCGCTTCTTCTTCGGCTGCCTCTACCGTCACCACCAGTTCTCCGGCGATCCCCACCCCGGCAACTTCCTGCTGCAGCACGACGGCAGAGTCGCCTTCCTCGACTTCGGCCTCTTCAAGCGGATGGCGCCGGAGGAGGTCGAGCTGGAGCTGGCCTGCCAGCGCGCGGTGACCGAGGACGACGCCGCCGAGCTGCACCGGCTGCTCGGCGCCGCCGGCTTCCTGCCGCACCCGGAGAAGGTCGACCCCGACGCCGTCTTCTCGTACGTGCGCGACTCGATCTGGTGGTACACGGAGGACGAGCAGGTGCGGCTGACACCGGAGATCGCGACCCACGTCGTGATCGAGTCCTCCGACATGCGCTCCTCCCACTTCCGCGAGATGCGCCACCAGGAGATCCGCCCCGAGCACCTCTTCGGGCGGCGGATGGAGATGCTGACGCTGGCCGTGCTGTCGCAGCTGCGCGCCTCCGGCAACTGGCACCGGATCGCGCGCGAGTGGATGTACGGCGAGCCGCCCGTCACCGAGCTGGGGCGCCAGGAGGCGGAGTTCTATGGCGCCGGCGCCGCGCGTTCCTGAAGCGCGGCCTGCCGCCACCGGCGCGGCTGCGCCGGCGAACGGCGACAGCGAGGCGGCGCGGGCCCGATCGCGGCGCGCTCAGCTCGCGGCGTTGGGGCGCCTGGGCGGGCTCGGGCTGTTCGTCGTGGCGCTGTTCGTCGTCGCGGCCTCGGTCTTCGGCCTCTCGTCGGAGGGCGTGCGCGACTTCGTCGACGGCGTCGGGCCGGCGGCGCCGCTCGTCTTCGTCGCCGTCTCGGCGGCGCTGACGGTCGCCTGCGTCCCCGGGCCGCTGCTGGCCGGCGCGGCCGGGCTGCTGTTCGGCACCGCGCTCGGGACGCCGACGGCGATCGTCTCGGCGACGCTCGGCGCGACCGCGGCCGCCGCGATCTCGCGCCGCTTCGGCGCGAACGCGCTCGACGAGCTGTCGGGCAGACGCGTCGGCGCGCTGCAGGACTGGATCGCCGCGCGCGGCTTCCTCAGCGTCCTCTACGCCCGCATCCTGCCGGGCGTGCCGTACAACCTCGTCAACTACGCCGCCGGCCTGACGCGCGTCCCGCTCGCCGTCTTCGCCGCCGCGACCGCCGTCGGCTGCGCCCCGCGCGCCTTCGCCTACGTCGCGCTCGGCGGCAGCCTCGACGACCTCGGCTCGCCCGAGGCGATCGCGGCCTTCGCCGTGCTGATCGGGATGGCCGCCGTCGGCGCCCTCTTCGCCGCGCGCGACGTGCGCGCGGCGCGGGCGGCCCGCGCCGCGAAACCGGGGTGAGTGCAATCTCTGGGTCTGTCAGACCCGGAGATTGCGTGTAAGGACCGATCGGAGTTGCGTGGCGACCTCGTGCGGGCGGTGGGCCAGATCTCGGTGGGTGAAACGCATGACGGTCCAGCCGGCAGCGGTGAGCGCGTTGGACTTCTCGCGGTCCTGCTGGAAGGAACGACGATCATGGTGGAACTCCCACCCATCCAGCTCCGCTGCGACGCCGGCGGCGGGCCAACAGGCGTCGATCTCTCTGCCGTCGAGCATGTGGCGGATCCGGGGCTGGGGAAGGCCATACGACCGCACGATTCTCAGCAGGAGGCGCTCCAGCGTCTCTGCGTCGAGCTGAAGCGCCAGGCTGCGATGGCGGTCGAGGGCCGTCAGCAGCGCGGCTCTGCCGGCGTGGCGTCGCGTGGGGCGAGCGAGTACAGCATCGATCGCACGGAGATCGAGCAGGCGTCTGCGATCGGCCTCGAGAATCACACGCTCGAGGTGATCGGTCGGGACCACGTCGGCGAGGTCGACCAGGGTACGCGCGAGCGATGTCGTCGGCACGTGGTCGACCGTCACGACGTCCTCAGGCGGCAGGACAGCCACGCGGTGGAAGCGAATGCGATCGGTGCTGCGGAGGCGGCGCGAAGTCAGGACGTCGGCACGTCGGTGTCCACCAGGCCGCAGGCCGTGCAGCCACGCGGCGTCGCGATGGCTCGCGACGGCACCCGGGCCGGCGGCGAGCACCGCTGCGAGCGAATGAGCCGCCGGCCGCAGCTGACGATGCCCGACGGCGTAGACACCGCGGTGCAGGCGCGCGAGCAGGCCGCGCTGAATGCGGTCGCGGATCATCGTGTCGCTCATCCCGAGCGAGGCGAGCTGACGCCTCGCAATCACCCCGTGCTGGCGATCGGCCAGCCGCGTGAGGGCGACATCCGGGTGCGGTGCAACCTCTGGGTCCGTGAGACCCAGAGATTGCGATGTGCGAGTCGCTGGCATCGGGCGATCATGGCGCCGATGCCTGTGACAGCGCTACACGTGTTTGTGCCTAAACCGTCTCGACCTGGAACAGCGAGGTGGTGCCCGGTCTGCCGCTGGGCAGGCCGGCGGTGATGCCGATGCGGTCGCCGGGCTTGACCCAGCCGAGCTCGACGGCGCGGCGGCCGGCGTCCCTGATCAGCTCCTCGGTGACCTCGTGGCGGCGCATCGAGGCCGCCTCGACGCCCCACATCAGGCTGCAGCGGCGGACCGTCTCCTTGCCGGGGGAGAGGACGTAGATCGGCACGTTCGGGCGGTGGGCCGATATCAGCCGCGCGGAGCGGCCCGACAGCGTCGGCACGACCAGCGCGGCGAGGCCCAGCTCCTGCGCGGCGACGCAGGCCGAGTGGGCGACGGTGTAGGCGGGGTCGCGTGCGTCACGGCGGACGCGCTCCTCGCTCCAGCGCTCGTATGGCAGCTCGCGCTCGGTCCGCTCGGCGATTCTCGCCATCGTCTCGACGACCAGCGCCGGATGGGCGCCAACGGCCGTCTCCTGCGACAGCATCACGGCGTCGGTGCCGTCGAAGATCGCGTTGGCGACGTCGGTCACCTCGGCGCGCGTCGGGCGCGTGGAGGTGATCATCGAGTCGAGCATCTGCGTCGCGGTGATCGCGGGGCGCGCGAGGCGGCCGGCGATCCGCAGCAGCTGCTTCTGCACGACCGGCACGTCCTCGATCGGCAGCTCGATGCCGAGGTCGCCGCGGGCGACCATCAGGCAGTCGGCGGCGCGGATGATCTCGACCGCGTTCTCGACCGCCTGCGGCTTCTCGATCTTCGCGATCAGCGGGAGCCTGGTGTGCTTGCGCACCTCCAGCACGTCCTCCGGCTCGCGCACGAACGAGAGCGCGACGAGGTCGACGCCGATCGACTCGCCGAAGGCGAGCAGCTCGAGGTCGCGTCTGGGGACCGCTTGCAGGCCTCTGGTCGAGCCGGGGATGTTGAGGCCCTGGCGCGAGGCGACCGGGCCGCCGGTCTCGATGATCGTGTCGACCTCGCCGGTGTCGGAGCGGACGCCCTGCACGGCGAGGCGGATGCGGCCGTCGGCGAGGTAGACGACGTCGCCCTTCTCGACCGCGTCGGGCAGACCCGCCCAGGAGACGCAGATCGCGTCGACGTCGCCCTCCTCCTCGCTGCCGCATCTGAGCGTCAGCTTGTCGCCGACGCGGAGGTCGACGTGGTCGCTCTTGAGCGAGCCGATGCGGAGCTTGGGGCCGGGGAGGTCCTGCAGGATCGCGACCTGGCGGCCGGCACGGCTGGCAGCCTGGCGGACCAGCTCGACGTTTTCCTCATGCTCCTCTCTGGAGCCATGGGAGAAGTTGAGGCGGGCGACGTCGAGACCCGCCTCCACCATTCGGACGAGGACCTCAGGATCACGCGATGCAGGTCCGATGGTGGCAACGATCTTCGTACGGCGCACGGGAATGAACTTAGCGGGTGTGCTCGTCCGAGTTCGTTCTCGACCGGTGAATCGGACAGATCCCCGCCGAATGGGTGGTGCCTGCACGCCGGGGCGGGTGGATCGGTTTCACGCGGGCGCTGCACAGATAACTAGTGCTTGACGGTGCGTCAAGGACGGCGTAGCCTGAGTCCAGGTTCAGCGAGAGAAACCTAGTTCTATATGTTGCCCATATCTATCGTGCATGACCCGCTCGAACGCGAGCCGTTGGGTGAGGTCAGACTGACCGATCCGGCGGCCGTTCAGGGCATCGTCGACGCCGCCCGCGCGGCCCAGGGGGCGTGGGCGCGCACCACGCTCGCCGAGCGCGCCGACCGGCTGGAGGCGGCCGCCGACGCGCTGCGCCCCGAGGCCGAGGCGCTCGGCGAGCTGCTGGCGCGCGAGTCCGGCAAGCCGCTCGCGCAGGCGCAGTTCGAGGTGCGCGCCTCGATCGGCCTGCTGGCCGACAACGCGCGCGTCGGCCGCCGCTGGGAAGGGCGCGTGCTGCCGACCGAGGGCCTCGCCGGCACCGCGCGCGACCTCGCCTGGACGCGCCGCGAGCCGCTCGGCGTCGTCGGCGCGATCCTGCCGTTCAACTTCCCGGTCGAGCTGTTCGTCGAGAAGGCCGCCGCCGCGCTCGTCGGCGGCAACGCGGTCGTCGCGAAGGCGCCGCTGGAGGCGCCGCTGGTCGTCGCGCGCTTCGCGCGGGCGCTGGTCGAGGCGGGGATCCCGGCGGCGGTGACGCCGCTGCTGCACGGCGACCGCGAGGTCGGCGTCGCGCTCGCCGCCGCGCACGGGCTCGACGCGATCTCGCTGACCGGCTCGACCGCCGCCGGGCTCGCCGTCGCGCGCGCGAGCGCGCCGACGCTGCGCCGCCTCCACCTCGAGCTGGGCGGCAACAACGCCGCGCTCGTGCTCGCCGACGCCGACCTCGACCTCGTCACCGAGGAGCTGGCCCACGGCCGCCTGCTGATGAACGGGCAGGCCTGCTCGGCCAGCAAGCGGATCCTCGTCGACCCGTCGCTGCACGACGAGCTGGTGCAGCGGCTGGCGGCGGTCGTCGACCGGCAGGTCGTCGGCGCGGCGGTCGATCCGCAGACGACCGTCGGGCCGCTGATCAGCGCCGGCGCGGCCGAGCGGGTGCGGGCGCAGGTCGCGCGCGCGGTCGCGGAGGGCGCGCGGGCGGTGCGCGGGGCCGACGCGGGCGCCAGCGCGCTGCTGCCCCCGGCGCTGCTCGCCGACGTCCCGGCGACCGCCGCGGTCGCGACCGACGACGAGATCTTCGGGCCGGTCTTCGCGCTCGTCAGAGCCGACGGCCCGCAGGCGGCCGTCGCGCTCGCCAACGCCTCCTCGTTCGGGCTGATGGCGAGCGTCTTCAGCCGCGACGTGCAGCTCGCGCTGGCGGTCGCGGAGCGGCTGGAGGCCGGCGGGGTCGTGATCAACGGGACCGACAACTACCGCCCGCCGGTGATCCCGTTCGGCGGCGTGAAGCTCTCAGGCGGCGGACGCGAGGGACTTGGGTACACGATCGACGAGTTGACGCGGGAGAAGACGATCGTGCTGCGGCGGTTCCGGCAGGAGCTGCCGGGGACGGAAGGAGCGGAGCGATGACCAGAGCAGCGGGAGAGCGCTATCGCGTGCCGGCGGTGATGGCCGCCGCCTCGATCCTCGAAGCGATCGCGAGAGCGCCGGAGGGCCTCACCCACACCGAGCTGGTGCGCGAGCTGGAGCTGTCGAAGTCGAGCGCGCACAACCTGCTGACGACGCTGGAGTCGCTCGGCTGGGTCCGCCGCGATCCGCGCGGGCGCGCCTACAGACTCGGCGGCGGGCTGGTGCGGCTTGGCGCCTTCGCCGTCAGGCAGGTCGACGCGCTCGCGCTCGCGATCGAGCGGACGCACGAGGTCGCCGGCGAGCACCATCTGACCGTGATCGCCGCGCAGCCGCTCGGCCGCGGCGACGTCGAGACGGTGCAGGTCGCCTACCCCGACGACACCCACGTCGGCATCTCGCTCGGCGTCCGCTACTCGTGGTTCGACGGCGCCGTCGGCAAGGTGCTGCTGTCGCTGGAGCCGAGCGACGAGGCGGAGTCGCTCGTGCGCGAGCGGGCGCGCCAGATCCCGGCCCACACCGACCGCACGCTGACCGACCCCGACGCGCTGCTGGCCGACATCGAGCACGTGCGCAGCGTCGGCTACGGCGCCTCGATCGGCGAGTACCGCCACAACAACGCGGTCGCCGTCCCGGTCCACGACGCCGACGGGACGCTCGCGGCGGTGCTGATCGCGATCGGCTTCCCGGACCAGCTCACGCGCGACGCGATCCCGTCGATCGGCCACACGCTGCGCGACGTGTCGGAGGCGATCACGGCCGAGTGCGGCGGTCGCACCGCCGAGCAGCAGCTGCAGGCACAGAACGCCGCCGCGACGGCGGCCGAGGAGGCCAGGAGATGAGCGCACCCCGCGAGGTCGATCTGAAGATCGTCGGCGGCACCGTCGTCACCCCGACCGGCACGCGCCGGGCGGGGATCGCGATCGACCGCGGGAAGATCGTCGCGATCGGCGAGGACGCGCTGCTGCCGCCGGCGCGCGCGACGCACGACGCCAGCGGCCTGCACGTGATCCCCGGCCTCGTCGACACGGAGGCGCACCCCGGCTGCTACGTCCCGCTGCAGGACGACGTCGCGACCGAGTCGCGCGCGGCGGTCGTCGCCGGCGTCACCACCTGGGGCATCCACGCGCCCTCGACGCGGATGGGCGCGCCGAGATTCGTCGAGTACGTGCAGAAGCAGGACGTCGTCTCCTTCCACGACGTGATCGACGACTTCACCGGCGTGATCGAGCGCGACGCGGCGGTCGACGTCTTCGCCACCTACATGCTGGAGACCGACCAGCAGGCGCAGGAGATCCCCGAGTACGCGCGCGACCACGGCGTCACCTCGTACAAGCTCTACCTGCAGGCGATGTCGCCCGAGGCGGAGCCGAACTGGCCCGGCCGCCGCGCCGGCCTCGGCGCAGGCTTCGACGACGGCGTCGTCTACCAGACGATGGAGGCGGTCGCCGCGCTCGGCTATCCCGGCGTCGTCGCGATGCACTGCGAGAACTGGGAGATCGCGCGGATCTTCGACGAGCGGCTGAGAGCGCAGGGCCGCACCGACTGGGCGACCTGGTCGGACCGCTCGCCGCACTTCCTCGAGGCGCAGCACGTGCGGCAGTACGGCCAGTTCGCCGAGTACCTCGGCTG
The DNA here is from genome assembly GCF_030646155.1 of Conexibacter sp. CPCC 205762. GTDB lineage: Bacteria > Actinomycetota > Thermoleophilia > Solirubrobacterales > Solirubrobacteraceae > Conexibacter. The sequence continues at coordinate 16,590 of NZ_JAUTDN010000020.1, read as the reverse complement.
CCCGATCTACATCCAGCACGCGACGACGCCGGAGACGTACAGAGAGATCCTCGAGCTGCGCGGCCGCGGCGTCACCTGCTACGCCCAGACCGGCCCGCACTGGCTCCACTTCGGCAAGGAGGAGCACAACGCCTGGCGGATCAACGTGCCGCTGCGCTCGCGCGCGAACAACCCCAACATCTGGCGTGCGCTGCGCGACGGCGTGATCAACGCCGTCGGCTCCGACCACGTCGTGATCTGGGGCGATCCCTCGTACGAGAACTCCTACTCGGAGAACATCTGGGAGCTGCGGACCGGCTTCACCTCGCGCGTCGAGATGCTGCTGCCGGTGCTGCTGGAGGGCGTCCACCAGGGCGAGCTGACGCTCGACCGGATGGTCCGCGTCGCCTGCGAGAACCCGGCGAGAATCTTCGGCCTCTGGGGCCAGAAGGGGGCGCTCGACGTCGGCTTCGACGCCGACGTGGTGCTGGTCGACCTCGACAGAGTCGTGCAGGTCGAGAACGCGATGGTGCAGACGCGCTCCGGCTGGACCGTGCTCGACGGCAGAACGATCCACGGCTGGAACGTCGCCACCTACCTGCGCGGCAAGCAGATGTCGCGCTGGCAGGACGGCGCGCCGAAGCCGGAGTTCATCGGCGACGCCGACGGCAGATACCTGCGCCGCCTGCCCGGCGGCGCGCAACAGGCTCCGCCGGTGCTCGAGGAGGTCTGAGCCGCGATGGGCAACGTGTGGGACGACGTGCTGCCCGAGGAGGACCGGCTCGTCTTCGAACGGGCCGGCTGGGGCAAGCGCGTCGGCTTCGGCGAGCGGCCCGCGCTGCTCGTCGTCGACGTGATCTACAACTTCGTCGGCGACAGACCGGAGCCGATCCTCGACTCGATCGAGCGCTGGCGCTACTCCTGCGGCGAGCGCGGCTGGGAGGGCGTCGCGCAGCTGCAGCGGCTGATCGCGGCGGCGCGCGCGCAGCAGCTGCCGATCTTCTACACCGGCATGGACCGCCGCCCCGACGGCTTCGACCAGGGCGCCTGGAACTGGAAGAGCCATCGTGCCGGTGAGGAGACCGACATGAAGGGCCACCTCGGCAACGAGATCGTCGCCGAGGTCGCGCCGCAGCCGCAGGACGTCTGCTTCGTCAAGGACAAGCCGAGCGCCTTCCACGGCACCCACCTGCTCGACTACCTGATCTACCTCGGCGTCGACACCGTCATCACGACCGGCACGACGACGAGCGGCTGCGTGCGCGCGAGCGCGGTCGACGCCGCGCAGTACAACTTCCGCTCGATCGTCCCGCAGGAGTGCGTCTGGGACCGCTCGACGCTCTCGCACAAGGTCAACCTGCTCGACATCCAGATGAAGTACGGCGACGTGCGCACCACCGACGACGTGATCGCCTGGATCGCGTCGCTGCCGCAGCGGCCGTGCGGGCCGCGCACGCCGACCGGCCGGCCTGACAGCGACCCGGCGGTGGCGTCGTGAGCGCGTCGCTTGCGGTGCGGAAGATCGTCGTCGTGGCCGAGGACGTGCTGCTCGACGGCGGCCGCGGCGACGACGGCGGGCTGCTGCGCAAGGTCGCCTGCGCGGTCGTCTTCACGAACCCGTACGCGGGGCGGCCGTTCAGCGACGCGCTGGACGAGCTGATCGAGCCGAGCGCCGCGCTCGGCGCGCTGATCGGGGAGCGCTGCTTCGCGGCCGCCGGCGGCGCGGTGGAGAGCCACGGCAAGGCGGTGATGGTCGGCACGGCCGGCGAGCAGGAGCACGGCAACGCGGTCAAGACGACGACCTTCGGCACCCCCTTCCGCGACGCGTTCAACGGCGGCAGCGCGTGGCTGCCGTCGACGACGAAGCGGGCGGCGCCGGGCGCCTCGATCGACGTGCCGCTCTGCTTCAAGGACGAGATCTGGGTCCGCTCCCACTACGACACGATCACGGTCGCGATCGCCGACGCGCCGGCGCCCGACGAGATCGTCCTGATCGGCGCGGTCGCGACCCGCGGCCGGCTCAACGCGCGGCTCGGCGGGGTCGCGAAGGAGGCGTCGAGATGATGGTCGGACCCGGGCCGCGCTCGTACGAGCAGCTGGCCGCAGAGGTGATCGTGCCGGCGCGCGAGGCGCGCGCCGTCGAGGTCCACGCCGGCCAGATACTCCAGCTCGTCGACCTCGAAGGGCAGCAGGTCGGCGACCTGATCGCCTATCGGCTGAGCGATCCGACCGAGGTCTTCAGCGCCGGCCACACCGTCTCCGCGCTCGCGAAGCTGGTGCCGGAGGTCGGTGACGAGCTGTTCTCCAACCACCGCCGGCCGCTGCTGCGGATCCTCCACGACGACGTCGGCAGCCACGACCTGATCGTCCCCTGCTGCGACCCCGAGCGCTACGCGCGCGACTACGGCGTCCACAACCACGGCTCCTGCCTCGCCTCGCTGGAGGCGGCGGTGCTGGCGGCGGGCCACGCCTGGACGGTGCGCGGCGAGACGGCCTGGAACGTCTTCATGAACAACCGCCACGAGGACGGCCGGATCGTCACGTACGAGCCGCCGCACGCGGCCGGCGCGACGATCGACCTGGCGGTGCTCGACGACCTGCTCGTCGTGCTGTCAGCCTGCCCGCAGGACCTCAGCCCCTGCAACGCCTACGCGCCGACGGCGATGGCGCTGCGCGTCTGGGAGCCCGAAGGGTGAGAGCGGAGGTGGCAGCGGCCGCGCGGCTGATCGCGCGCGCCGGGTTGGTCGAGGCCTTCGGGCACGTGTCGGCGCGGGCGGGCGACGGCTTTCTGCTGACCTCGACCGCGCCGCTCGCGTCCCAGACGGCTGCGTCGATCCACCGGCTGGGGCCGGACGGCGGTGCCGGCGAGGGCATCCCGCTGGAGGCGCCGCTGCACGCGGCGCTCTACGCGGCGCGGCCCGATGTCGGCGCGATCTGCCGCACGCACTCGCGCGCGGCCGTCGCCTGGGCCGCGCGCGGGGCGGTGCCGCCGCTGCTGCACGGGCTCGGCGGGCTGGCCGGGACGGTCGCGGCGTGGGATGGCGACCCCGACCTCGTCACGTCCGAGGCGCACGGCGCGCGGGCCGCCGCCGCGCTCGGCGCGGCCGACTGCCTGCTGCTGCGCGCCAACGGCGCCGTCGCGACCGGCGCGACCCTGCGTCAGGCGGCGGTGCGGGCGTGGTTCCTGGAGGAGCGGGCGCGCGTCGCGCTCGACGCCGGCCCGCAGGCGCTCCCGCTGATCGACCTCGACCGCCGCTCGCGCCATTTCGCGGCGGAGGAGGAGCGGGCGTGGCGGTGGCTGCGGGAGGCGTTCGCGGGCGCGTCCGGCACGGGGCGCGCGGACGCGACGGAGGCCCCGCGATGAGCGACGCGATCGTCATCGGCGGCGGCCACAACGGGCTCGTCTGCGCCTGCTACCTCGCCCGCGCCGGGCTCGACGTGCTCGTGCTGGAGCAGTCCGACACCGTCGGCGGCTGCATCGACACGCGCGACCTGCCCGACGGGCGCGGCCGGCTGGAGCTGGGCGCCTACGAGCACGGTGGGATCGTCGGCAGCGGCGTCGCCGCCGAGCTGGAGCTGGAGTCGCGCCACGGCCTCCGCTTCCACCGGCGCGAGCAGGTCACGCTCGGGCCGGCCGACGACGGCGCCCGCTTCGCCTTCTGGGATGACCTCGACCGCACCGTCGACGGGCTCGTCCCGCTCGTCGGCGGTGCCGAGGCGGACGCCTACCGCCGCTTCGCCGCCTGGGCAAGCGCCGGGATGCGGCTGGGCGGCTCGCTCGACGCCGGGCCGCCGCCGTCGCTCGGCCAGCTCGCCGCGCTCGCGCAGGCGACGCTCGGCGCGGAGGCCGCGCCGTTCATGCAGACGCTGCTCGGCTCGGCCTCGAACGTGCTGCGCTCGACCTTCTCCGACGAGCGGCTGATGGCGCCCATGGCGCACTGGGCGGCGCACTCGCAGCAGTCGCCGCTGGACCCCGGCACCGGCGCCGGCGGGCTCGCGCTCGCGGCCTTCCACGGGCCGCAGGCGGCGCGGCCGGCCGGCGGCTCGCGCGCGACCGTCGAGGCGCTCGTGCGCTGTCTGGAGACGGCCGGCGGGCGCGTCGTCGTCAACGCGCCGGCGGAGTCGGTCGAGGTCGTCGGCGGGCGCGCCGTCGCCGTCGTCGCCGGCGGGGTCCGCTACGCGGCCGCGCGCGGGATCGTCTCCGCGATCGACGCGCGGCGGCTGTTCGGCGTCGGCGGCGCGGCGGGCGGCGGGCACGGGGCCGGCGGTGGGCGCGGTGACGGGCCGGGCGCGGTGGCGGGGCTGGTCGCGCCCGAGCACGTGCCGGCGCGGCTGGCGCGCGAGCTGAGACGGATCCACTCCGGCCGCCGCAACGTCTCCGAGCTGAAGGTCGACGCGGTGATCGCCGCGCAGCCGCCGGTCGAGCCGGCCGGCTTCGAGCGCGCCTTCATGCTGTCGGCGAACACGATCAGCGACATCGAGCGCTCGTTCGCCTCCGTCCAGCTCGGCGAGCTGGCGCGGCGGCCGCCGGTGATGATCGCCTTCCCGTCGTCCCTTGAAGCCGGCTGGGCGCCGGAGGGCAAGGCGGTCGCATGGATCTCGACCTTCGTGCCATGGACCCCGGCCTCCGGCGCGTGGGACGAAGGCCAGCTGGAGCGCGCGGCCGACCACGCCTGGTCCGTCGCCGAGGGCGCGCTCGGCGCGAAGATGGAGGTCGTCGAGCGGCGCGTCACCGGCCCCGTCGCCTGGGTCGCCCGCCACGGCAACGCCAACGCCAACCCCAACCACATCGAGATGTCGATCGACCAGTTGCTCGGGTTCCGCCCGACCCCTTCGCTGTCCGGCTACACGACGCCGATCGAGGGCCTCTTCCTGACCGGCGCCGGCACCCACCCCGGCGGCGGCATCACCGGTGTCCCCGGTCGCAACGCCGCCCGCGTCGCGCTCGGGCGGATCGGCGTCGAGCCCGGCCGCGCGCGGCTCGCCCGCCGCGCCCGCGAGCGCGGCGCGCTGCTGCGCGACGCCTGGCAGGCGACCCGCGCGCTGCGGAGGTCGTCGTGAGCGCGCCGGCGACGCGCGGCGTGGCGGCCGTTCGCGCGGAGGCGGGGCGATGAGCGGCGCGGTCGATCCGCTCGCGCTGCTGACGGCCTACCAGCAGTCGGCGGTGCTGTCGGCGGCGGTGCTGAGCGGGGTCGCCGATGCGCTCGCGGAGGAGGTCGCGGGCTCGCACGGGCCGGACGCCGTCGGCGCCGGCAAGACGGTCGAGGAGGTCGCGCTTGGTGCCGGCAGCGACCCGCGCGCGACGCGGATCCTGCTGTCGGCGTTGGTCGCGCTCGGGCTGGCGACGCGCGTCGACGGGCTCCAGGCCGGCGCCCCGGTCGATGCCGGCACGCGCTTCGCGCTGTCGGAGGCCGGCGCCCCGCTCGCCAGCGACCACCCGCAGACGCTCGCCTGGATCGTGCGCAAGGAGTGGTTCTTCTACGGCGTCTGGAACGAGCTGCCGGCGGCGATCGAGGACGGCAGAGCGCGGATCGCCCCCTGGCGCCGGCGGCTCGACGACGACCGCGCGACCGCGTTCGGCTTCCTGCGCGCGCTCGACGACCTCGCCGCCCGCTTCGGCGGCGAGCTGGCCGAGGCGGCGGCGGAGCTGCTGCCGGCGCCGGCCGACCCGTACGAGGACGCACCCGCGCCCGGCGACGCGTCCGCGCCTGGCGACGCGTCCGCGCCTGGCGACGCGTCCGCGCCTGGCGACGCACCCGCGCCTGGCGACGCACCCGCCGGCGGCCGGCCCGTGGCGAGCGGGCCGCTGCGGCTGCTCGATGTCGGCGGCGGCGCTGGCTCGCATGCGGCGCGGCTGGCGGGGCTGCGGCGGGACGTGCGGCCGACGGTGCTCGACCTGCCTGAGCTGCAGCCGCTGCTCTCCGAGCGTCACGGCGGGCTGCCGTTCGTCGCCGGCGACCTTGCCGCGGCGCGCTTCGGGCGGCCCGAGGGCGAGCGCTGGGAGGTCGTGCTGCTCGCCAACATCCTCCACGACCATCCGCCGGCCGACTGCGCGCGGCTGGTGCACGAGGCGGCCGGGCTGCTCGCGCCCGGCGGCACGCTGCTGCTGTACGACTGGATCCCCGACGCGGACACCGCCGCGCCCGACCTGCCGCTGTTCGCGGTGATGATGATGGTCGAGAACGACGGCGGCGACGCCTACTCGGAGGCCGAGCACCGTGCCTGGCTGGAGGCCGCCGGCCTGACCGAGATCGAGCTGCGCCGCGGCTACGGCCCGATCGCCGTCGTCGCCGCGCGCGCTGCTGCCGACACCACCTGAGCTCGCGTCCCCGCGCCCCCGGCGCGCTCGCTGCCTCCGTCCCGGGCGGCGAGCGCGTCAGGCGGGGAGGGGCGGCCGCGCGCGGGAGGCGGGGACGACGCGGCGCCGCGCGGGCGCAGGGCGGCGAGCGCGTCAGGCGGGGGTCATGCGGTGGCGGCGTGGGCGGGGAGGTCGAAGGTGACGCCCGTCAGCTGCTCCGAGACGCTCCAGAGGCGGGCGGCGACCTGCTCGTCGTGCGCGGCCGGGCGGGCCTTCACCAGCTTCGGCTTGCCGCGCTGCTCGGCGAAGCCGTCCGGCCCGGCGAAGCTGCCGCCCGGCACGTCGGCGACGGCGGCGAACAGCGTCGGCAGCGCCCCGGCGGCCGCGTCCTGCGCGAACAGCGGGTTGGTGATCCGCATCAGCGCTCGGTCGGCGCCGCCGGCCACCGCCGTCTGCAGGTGGGTGTTCGAGTAGCCGGGGTGGGCGGCGGTCGCGCGGACCTGCGAGCCGGCCGCGCGCAGGCGGCGGTCCAGCTCGAACGTGAACAGCAGGTTCGCCAGCTTTGACTGGCCATACGCACGCCAGCGGCTGTACTTGCGCTCCGACTGCAGATCGTCGAAGTTGATCCGGCCGAGTCTGTGCGCCGTGCTGGAGACGGTCACGACCCGGCCGGCGGTCGGCTCGACGCGATCGAGCAGCAGGCCCGTCAGCGCGAAGTGGCCGAGGTGGTTGGTCGCGAACTGCAGCTCGAACGGCCCCGCAGCCGCCCGCTTCGGCGGCACCATCACGCCGGCGTTGTTGATCAGCAGGTCGATCCGCTCGCGCTCGTCGCGGACGCGCGCGGCGAAGGCGCGGACCGAGTCGAGGTCGGCGAGGTCGAGCGCCGACTGCGAGACGGTCGCGCCCGGGGCGAAGGCACGGATCTGCCGCAGCGCCTCGTCGCCCTTCTGCGCGTTGCGGACGGCGAGCACGACCTCGGCGCCGTGGCGCGCGAGCTGCTTCGCCGCCTCCAGTCCGATGCCGCTGTTGGCACCGGTGACGATCGCCAGCCGGCCGCTCTGGTCGGGGATCCGCTCGGCTGTCCAGTCGCTGCTCATGGGTCGCTCCGAAGTCAGGATGTGAGTGCCTCTTACAATGTATGTGAGACTCGCTTACATTGCAAGCCGGCGGTATCGTGGGGGCGGATGGCGACGGTTTCGAGAACGGCGAGAGGCCCGGCGGCGGCCGGCGCGAGCGGTCCGGAGGGCGCGAGCGATGCCAGACGCGCCTATCACCACGGCGACCTGCGCGAGGCGCTCGTCGAGGCGACCTTCGCGCTGATCGCGGAGAAGGGCGTCCACGCCTTCTCGGTCGCGGAGGCGGCGCGGCGGACCGGCGTCAGCGCGGCGGCGCCGTACCGCCACTTCGCCGACCGCGACGAGCTGCTCGCCGAGGCCGCGACGCGCGCGGCCGAGGAGCTGCGCGGGCGCTTCGCCGTCGCGCTCGCCGGCGGCGGCACGCCGACCGACGGGATCGCCGCCGCCGCGCGCGCCTACGTCCGCTTCGCCGCCGAGCGCAGAGCGATGTTCGAGGTCCTCTTCGGCGCCGGCCTCGACAAGTCGCGCTTCCCGCGCCTGGAGACGGCGACCCACGCGCTGCTGGACGACCTGGTCGAGGCGACGCGGCCGCTCGTGCCCGCGCGCGACCCCGACGCGGCCGCCGCGCTCGTGCTGGCGATGGGCGGGCTCGCGCAGGGCCACGCGACGCTGCTGCTCGACCACGCCTTCGGCGCCGGCGACGACGTCGTCGAGCAGGCGCTCGTGCGCGTCGAGGCCGCCACCCGGGCGCTCGTGCGCGGCCGCAGCGTGCTGTTCGCCGAGCTGGCCGGCGGCGGCGTCACGACGACGATCGAGACCGCCGCCGACTGCTGAGCGGCCGGCCCGCTCCGGCGCCCGTGCGAGCGGCTGCGGCCGAGCGGCCGGCGCCTAGGCCCAGTCCGCGACGAGCGGGACGTGGTCGCTCGGTCTGCTGCCCTTGCGGTAGTCGCGCTCGATCCCGACGCGCGTCAGCCGCTCGCCGATCGACGGGCTCACCAGCGTCAGGTCGATCCGCATCCCGAGGCCGCGGTGGAAGTGGCCCTGGCGGTAGTCCCACCAGGTGAAGCCGACCTCCTCCGGGTGGAGCGCGCGGTAGGCGTCGACCAGACCGGCGTCGACGACGCCTTTCAGCGCCGCTCGCTCGGGCGCGCTCGTGTGCGTCACCTGCACGAACGCGGCCGGGTCGTAGACGTCGACGTCGGCCGGCGCGACGTTCATGTCGCCGGCGACGACGAGCTCGCCGCCCGCGGCGACGAGCGCGCCCGCGCGCGCGGCCATCGCGTCGAAGAAGCTCAGCTTCTGCTCGTACCACTCGCTCGCCAGCTCGCGGCCGTTGGGGACGTAGACGCTGACGACGCGCAGCTCGCCGACGGTCGCCTCGACCCAGCGCGCCTCCTCCGCGATCGGCTCGCCGGCGAGGCCGCGTCTGACCGCCGCCACCCCGAGCTGCTCGCGCGCGACCACCGCCACGCCGGCCCAGCGGCCGGCGCTGTGGTCGGCCGCGACGTAGCCGGCCTCGGCCAGCTCCGCATGCGGGAAGGCATCGGGGTCGGTCTTCGTCTCCTGCAGGCAGAGCACGTCGGGCTCGTGCTCGGCGAGGAACTCCAGCACACGCGGCAGCCGCGCTCTCAGCGAGTTGACGTTCCAGGTGACGAGGCGCATCGGCGTGAGGCTAGCGACGCAGGCGGCCGGGCGGCGACGGCGGGCGCCGTGCGGGCGGTCAGCGAGCGCGCGGGTGGTCGAGCACGTAGATCCGCATCGGCAGGCCGTAGCTGCAGAGCGTCTCCTTCTCCAGCCGCATGCCGAGCTTGCGCATCACGCCGATCGAGGCGTCGTTGGCCGGCCGCACGAACGCGACCAGCCGCGCCAGCCGCAGCTGCGTGAAGGCGTGGTCGCGGACGACGCGGGCGCCCTCGGTCGCGTAGCCGCGGCCCCAGCGGTCCCTCGCCAGCCGCCAGCCGATCTCGACGTCGCCCGGCCGCACGCCCGGCTGCCCCGCCCGCATCACGCCGACGAAGCCGACGACCTCGCCGCTGTCGCGCTCGACCGCGGCGCGCAGCCCGTAGCCATGCCGCTCCCAGTGCTCGACGAAGCGCGTCAGCTGCTCCGCCGCGCGGTCGCGGTCGAGCACTCTGCCGTCGGCGATGTGGCGCATCACGTCGGGGTCGGAGGAGATCCGCAGGTAGGCGTCGAGGTCGGCCGCGTCGTCGCGCCACGGCCGCAGCAGCAGCCGCTCGGTCTCCAGCGGCGCGCGCGGATCGTCAGCGGGGGAGGCGGAAGCGGACATCGCGGGGGAGACCGGTCAGTAGGCCGTGGTGCGCGAGCGCGGGCGCGGGACGGCCTTGTAGAACGCGCCGCCGCCTCTCGTCCACAGCGTCTGGTCGACCAGCTGTGGCGTCAGGTCGGGACGGGCGGCGGCGATCAGCTCCGCGACGTGGATCGCGCCCGCGCGCATCTCGACCTCCTCGGGGCTGTCGTGCTCGATCAGCTCGCCGGCCTCGATCCGCGCGATCAGGTCCGGGTCGAAGCGGAGGATCCCGTCGAGCCGCAGCACGTGCGGGATCAGGTTGTCGGCGAACAGCGTCAGCCGCTGCAGGTCGCCGAACTCCGCCACGCCCGCGAACGCGAGGTCGGAGGCGGCGACCTGCGCGCGCTTGTAGAGCGGCACCGTGCGGCCGGCGTAGGGCGAGGCGTCGGCGAAGCAGTACCACCCGGCGAGCCGCTCGACGAGCGCGACGGCGCTGCCGGCGGCCGCCTCGACCGGCCCCATGAACCGCCCGCCGTGGTCGTCGGCGACGTGCGCGCCGAGGTCGTTGAGCGAGCGCGCGAACAGCGCCATCAGCTCGTGCGCGGGATCCTGGCCGAGCACCTGCGCGATCTCGGCCGCGTCGATCCGCCGCAGCTCCGCCGCCGTCCACGCGCCGCGCGTGCGGAAGCGGTCGCGCAGGCCGAGCGCGACGGTGAAGTAGCCGGAGCGGCCGTCGCGCTTGCGGATCGTCGGGAACCAGCCGGAGCCGAAGTTGATCGCGTCGAGCGTCAGGAAGAAGGCCGCGCGCAGCTCGACGGGCCCGTCGACGATGTGCGCGTCGGCGTCGAGCCCCGGCAGCTCGCCGCGCGGCGGCAGCGCGGCGGCGTAGGCGGCGACCGCGTCGTGCTCGACCACGACCGCCGTCGCCTGCTCGGCGACCCAGGCGGCGCCGACGCGGATCTCCTCGACGAGCGTCACGGCGGCGGATGGTATCGGCGCGCGGGCCAAACCTGCGCTCACGCGATCGTCACCCGAACGCGACGGGATCGCAACCGCTCGGCGACACCATCGTCACGAAACGGCCGCCGGCGAGCGCTGGGATCGAGTGGGTCCAGGCGATCCCTCAGGAGGACATCGACCGATGGTCCGAAGCACCCTTGCGGCTGGTGCCGCTGCCGCGCTCGCGCTCGCCGCGCCGGCCCTCGCGACCGCCCACAACGGCCACGGCCACGGTGGCCACGGCCACGGCCCGCGCGGCCATGAAGGCGCCGTGATCGGCGGCGTCTGCTCGCCGAACGCGTCGCTGCTCGGCTACAGCGACGCGCTCGACAAGACGACCTTCGCCGGCAGCGACGTCGGCGGCCTCTCGGCGCTCACGCTCGGCCAGGCTGGCCGCTGGGGCAACGCCCGCGCGCTCGTCGACAACCAGGGCTCGACACCCGCCCGCAGCTACGCGCTGAAGCTCGACACGAGCCGCCGCGGGGAGCCGCGCGTCCGCGTCGTCGGCACGACCGCGTTGACGCGCGCCGACGGCACGGCCTACACCGGCAGAGACTTCGACGGCGAGGGGATGGTCGCGCTGCGCGACGGCACGTTCCTCGCCTCCTCCGAGACGGAGCCGTCGGTGCGCCGCTTCGGCCGCGACGGCCGCCAGCTCGGCGAGCTGCCCGTGCCGGAGCGGTTCCGCGTCGCGCCGGCCGGCGAGGCGTCGACCAACCTCACCTTCGAGGGCCTCGGCCAGTCGCCCGACGGGCGCACGCTCTACGCCGGGATGGAGGGGCCGCTCTCCGGCGACGGCAGAACGGCCGCCGGCGAGGGTCTCAACCGGATCGTGCGCTGGGAGCGTGACCGCCGCGGCGACTGGCAGCCGGCCGGTCAGCTCGGCTACACGACCGACGCAGGCCTCGCGATCAGCGAGCTGCAGGTCGTCGGCGACGGCGAGCTGCTGGTGCTCGAGCGCGGCTTCGTCGCGGGCGCCGGCAACACGGTGCGGATCTATCAGGCGTTCACGGCCGGCGCCGACGACGTCAGCGACGTCGAGTCGCTCGCCGCCGACGGCGTGAAGCTGGTCGCGAAGCGACTGCTGGTCGACCTCGGCGACTGCCCGCCGAGCGGCGCGACGAATCCGGGCGCGCAGGCCAACCCGCTGCTCGACAACGTCGAGGCGATGGCGCTCGGCGACCGCCTCCGCGGCGGCCAGCGCGAGCTGTACCTGCTGTCCGACGACAACTTCTCCGCTGGTCAGGTGACGCGCCTCTACCGGCTCGCGGTGACGCTTCCGGGCGAGCCGCTGCTGGAGGCGCGCGCCAGCTACGGCGCGCTCGACTGGCAGCCCGGTCCGCCGTCGGGCAACAGAGGCGTTGGCGCCGCCAACGGCGTCACGCCGCCGTTCCCGGCGCAGCCGGTGCCGGGCTTCTCGGGCGCGCTCGACGACGGCCGCGGCGGCTTCTGGGGGATGCCCGACAACGGCTTCGGCACGAAGGACAACTCGGCCGACTTCCTGCTGCGGCTCTACCACGTCAAGCCGCAGTGGAAGACCGCCCGCGGCGGCAGCGGCAGACTGCTGCTCGACCGCTTCGTCTCGCTGCGCGACCCGGACCGCAAGATCCCGTTCGCGATCGTCAACGAGGAGACGAGAGACCGCCTGCTGACCGGCGCCGACTTCGACCTCGAGGCGGTCCAGCGCGACAACCGCGGCAACCTCTGGTTCGGCGAGGAGTTCGGCCCGTACCTGCTGCAGACCTCGCCCGACGGTCGCGTGCTGCAGGCGCCGGTCCCGCTGCCGGGCGTGAAGTCGCCGCAGAGCCCCGACCTCGCGCCCGGCGAGACGCCGACGCTGCCGGCCTCCGGCGGCTTCGAGCCGCTCGCCGCCAGCCGTGACGGCCGCACGCTCTACGCGATCACCGAGCGCGCGCTGAGCAACGAGCCCGACCAGACGATCCGCCGCATCCACGAGTTCGACGTGCGCAGCGGCAGATACACGGGGCGCGAGTGGAGCTTCCACGTCAGCGCGGCGGCCGATCGCTACGTCGGCGACGCGCAGATCCTGCCCGGCAACCGGCTGCTGATGATCGAGCGCGACAACGCCGAGGGCGTCGCCGCGAGAGTGAAGCGGCTGATCGAGGTCGACCTCGGCGCCGCGCCGCAGGCCGACGGCACGCTGAAGACACGCACCGTCGCCGACCTGCTGCGGATCCGCGACCCGTTCGGCGTCTCGCTGCCGGCGCCGGCCGGCGGGATCGGCTTCGGCGACCCGTTCGGCTTCCCGCTGCAGTCGGTCGAGACCGTCGTCTGGCTCGGCGGCGACCGTCTGCTGATGGCCAACGACAACAACTTCCCGGGCAACTCCGGCCGCGTGCCGGGGACGCCGGACGACACGGAGGCGATCGTCTTCCGCGTGCCCGGGCTGCTCGGCGGCAGCTGAGGGACGGCGAGGCGAGGCGGGGCGAGCGCGCGGACGCTCGCCCCGCCGCCGGGGCGGCCGGCCGGCCGCGGCTCAGGCCACGGCCGCCGGCGCCGCCTCGTGCTCCAGCAGCCAGCGCTTGACGTCGAGCCCGTAGAGGAAGCCGCCGAGGTCGCCTCCGGTCCGCAGCACGCGGTGGCAGGGGACGAACAGCGCCGCCGTGTTGCGACCGCAGGCGCTGCCGGCCGCGCGCACCGCGGACGGGTTGCCGCTGCTGGCGGCGAGCTGGGCGTAGGTGCGCGGCTCGCCCGCCGGGATCGCGCGCAGCTGCTGCCAGGCGCGGGCCGTGAACGGCGCGCCGGCCTGCTCGACCGCGACCGCGTCGATCGCGTGCAGGTCGCCGGCGAGGTAGTCGCGCAGCGCCTGCGTGATCGGGCCGAGGTCGTCGCGCTGCTCGATCGTGCGCGGGTCGATGCCGGCGACGCCGGCGCCGGCCAGCCGCGCGGGGCCGATCGTCTCCAGCAGCGCGGCGGCGCCGGGCGCCCAGCCGCTCGCGAGCACGGTCGCGGTGCCGTCGGCCGACTCGCGCGCGATCACGGTGAAGGGGCCGGGCGGGGTCGGGATCGTGGTCGTGACGAGGGTCATGATCTCGCTCCTTCGGTGGGGGTGAGGGTCGCCCACAGGTGCAGGGCGGCGTAGGCGCGCCACGGTCGCCAGCGCTCGGCGATCGCGGCCACGGCACGGGCGTCGTGAGGCTGTGCTGCGCATTGCGAGTTCCCCGGCGGCGTCGTGCGCCGCGCACCGGTGGGGGAACTCGCGGCGTCGAGGCGGGCGAAGGCGTGGCGGATGCCGAGGTCGGTGGCGGGGAAGGCGTCGGGGTCGCCGAGCGCGCGCATCGCGACGTACTCGGCCGTCCACGGGCCGATCCCGGGCAGCGCGAGCAGGTCGGCGCGCGTCTGCTCGCGGTCGGCGCCGGGATCGAGCTGGATCGCGCCGTCGGCGAGCGCGGCGCAGAGGCCGACCAGCGCCCGCCCGCGCGCCCGCGGCATCGGCAGCTGCTCCGGGTCGAGCGCGGCGATCGCGGCGGCCGTCGGGAAGGCGCGGGTCAGCGCCGGAATCGCGTCAGCCGCGCCGTTGTTTGCGTCAGCCGCGCCATCGTCTGTGTCAGGCGAGCCGCGATCTGCGTCAGCCGCGCCGGCCGCCGTCTCGCAGGACGGCAGCTCCTCCGCGAGCCGCGCGCCGTGCTCCTGCGCCAGCCGGCCGGCGAGCGTGCGGGCGCCGCCGACCGAGACCTGCTGCCCGAGCACCGCGCGGACGGCCAGCTCGGTGCCGTCGACGGTGCCGGGCACGCGCAGGCCCGGCGTCGCGCGGACGAGCGGGCCGAGCAGCGTGTCGCCGCCGAGCGCGCCGTCGACCGCGAGCGGGTCGGCGTCGAGGTCGAGCAGCCGCCGGCAGCGCTCGACCGCCGCGGACAGATCGCGCATGTCGCGCAGCCGCAGCGTGCAGTCGACGTGCTCGGCACGCGGCGTCAGCGCGGCGAGGCCGAGACCATGGGGGAGCGAGAGGACGCGGCGGTAGGTGCGCGCCGGCACGTCCGCAGCGGGCGCGAGCAGCGGCTGCGCGGCGTCGCTGCCGTCGACCAGCTCCACGCCCGGCACCGCCCTCAGCGCCAGGAACGCGAGCAGGCCGGCGCCGTCGAACGGCGGGCGGCAGCGCAGCCGCAGCGTCAGCGCGCCGGTCGCCGGATCGCCGCGGTGGGCGGAGCGGCTGCGCAGCTCGGTCGGGGTCGTGCCGAAGACCTCTCTGACGGTCTCGTTGAACTGGCGGATCGAGGGGAAGCCGGCGGCGAAGGCGACCTCGGTGAACGGCAGCTCGGAGGTCTCGATCAGCAGCCGCGCGGTGTGCGCCCGCTGCGCGCGGGCGAGCGCGAGCGGCCCCGCGCCCAGCTCGGTGACGAGCTGGCGGTGGAGGTGGCGCTCGCTGAAGCCGAGCCGTCTCGCGAGGCCCGAGACGCCGTCGCGGTCGACGCTGCCGTCGGCGATCAGCCGCATCGCGCGGCCGACCGTGTCGGCGCGCATGTTCCACTCCGGCGAGCCCGGGGAGGCGTCCGGCCGGCAGCGCTTGCAGGCGCGGAAGCCGGCCCGCTGGGCGGCGGCGGCCGTCGGCAGGAAGCGGACGTTGCCGCGCTTGGGCGTCACGGCCGGGCAGCTCGGGCGGCAGTAGATCCCGGTCGTCGTGACGGCGGTGACGAACCAGCCGTCGAAGCGGCCGTCCTTGGAGCTGACGGCCCGGTAGCACTGTTCGAAGTCCTCGACCACGCCGTTGATGATGGCGACCCCGGCGACAGCGCACTAGTGGTTTTCGGACATGGACGTCAGCGGGCGCGTCGGCACCCTCGCGCGGGCGCGAGGGAGGCGGGGCGAGGGCGGCCGGACGGGGGCCGGTCGCGACGCCGCTTGCCGCGTGCGCGATCATTCGCCGATGGAGAGTGCCGCGCTGCGGGCGGCGGCCGCGGTCGCGTACGCGGTCGGCCGGCCCGACTCCGCCGAGGACCGCGCCCGCAGCGCGCTCGACGCGCTGCGCCCGCTGGTGCCGTTCGTCGGCGCCGAGCTGGCGGCGTGGGATCCCGTCGGCGAGCGCTTCGACGGGCTCGTCCACGAGGGCTACACGCGCGGCGTCGCACGGCACCTGATCGGCGCCGAGCTGGTCGCCGAGTGCGCCGAGCTGGGGATGACGCGCAGCTGCCGCCCGATGCGGATGCGCGACGTGCCCGACCAGGCGCGCGTGCGTGAGGGGACGATCGGCCGGCTGCTGCTGCCGAGCGGCTTCCGCGAGGGCCTCTCGATGTGCCTGCGCAGCGACGACGGCCGGCTCGTCGGCCTGCTGCACCTCTCGGTCGACGACGAGCGCCACCCGAGCGACCTCGCCTGCGACACGATCGGCGCGCTCAACGGCGCGCTCGCCCAGCTCTGCGACGCGACCGGCTCGCTGCTCGCGCTGCGGCGCCTGCTGTGCGGCGAACGGGCCGCGATCGGGCTGACGGCCGGCGGCACGGTCGTGCCGCTGCCCGGTGTCGAGCGCCCCGCGCTGCTGGCGCCCGGCGCGCCGGCGCTGGAGGTCGCGCGGCGGGCGCTGGAGGGGCTCGGCGGTGGGGCGGTGGCCGGCGCTGCGGCTCGCGGCGACGGCGCGTTGGCGGCCGGCGGCGAGGAGCGCTTCCTGTGGCCCGCGGCTGTCGGCGGCGGCTTCGCGCGGATCCAGCTGATCGCCTGCCGCGAGCCGGCGCTGCTGGCGCTCGCCGCCGTCGAGCCGGCCGCCGACGTGCACGGGCTCACGCGCCGCGAGCTGGAGGTGCTGACGCTGCTCGCCGCCGGCCGCTCGAACGAGGCGATCGCGCGGCGGCTGGTGATCAGCCCGCGCACGGCCGGCAAGCACGTCGAGCGGGTGCTGGAGAAGCTCGCCGCGCCGACGCGCGCCGCCGCCGCCGTCCGCGCCGCCCGCGAGGGGCTGCGGGCGGGCTGGCTCGACGCCTGACGCGCCCGCCGCCGCTGCGCCCGCCGCCACTGCGCCCGCCCAAGTCGGAGGCCAA
>NZ_JAUTDN010000002.1 GCF_030646155.1 Conexibacter sp. CPCC 205762 | reverse complement strand
CTGGGGCCGGCGCGGCCTGCGGCGCGGGCGCGGGGGCCTGCGGCGCGGGCGCGGGGGCCTGCGGCGCGGGGGCGAGTTTCGCCGGGGGCGGGGCGGCGACGGCGCCCTCGGCGAGGCGCGCCTCGAGGCGGTCGATGCGGGCGAGCAGCGCGCGGGTGGACGGGTCGACCTCGGGGGCGGCCGCCTTCACCAGCGCCAGCTCCAGCTGGATCCGCGCCTGCGCGCCGTTGGCGACGGCGTCGAGCGCGACCGACAGCAGGTCGAGCAGGCGCACGACGTCCTGTCTGCCGAGCGCGCCGGCCTGCGCCTCCAGCCGATCGTCGCGCTCGGGGGTCAGTCTCAGCTCGGTCGGCACGCCGCCGAGCACCTGCACCGCCAGCAGCTCGCGCGCCTGCTGCTCCAGCTCGCGGATCAGGCCGCCGGCGTCGCGGCCGGAGTCGACCAGCCGCGCGACCGCCAGCAGCGCCGCGCGCGCGTCGTGCGCGGCGACCGCGTCGACGGCGCCGAAGAGCGCCTCCGCGTCGGCCACGCCGAGCACCGCCAGCACGTCCTCGACCGTGATCCCCTCGGGCCCGCCGCCGCCGTACGTCGTCAGCTGCTCGAGCGTGCCGAGCGCGTCGCGGAAGGAGCCGGTCGCGTGGCGGGCGACGAGCGCGAGCGCCGCGTCCGGCACGACGATCCCCTCGGAGTCGGCCGCGCGCCGCAGCACGCCGCTGATCTCCTCGACGTTCGGGCGCGTGAAGTCGAAGCGGTGGCAGCGGTCGACGACCGTCGGCAGCACCTTGTTGGCCTCGGTCGTCGCGAGCACGAAGATCGTGTGCGGCGGAGGCTCCTCCAGCGTCTTCAGGAAGGCGTTCCAGGCCGCCGACGAGAGCATGTGCGCCTCGTCGAGGATGTAGACCTTGTAGCCGCCCGAGACCGGCGCGTAGGCGACCTTGTCGCGCAGCTCGCGGATGTCGTCGACCGAGTTGTTGGAGGCGGCGTCCATCTCGATCACGTCGAGCGAGCTGGCGTTCGCGATCGAGACGCACGACTGGCAGACGCCGCAGGGCGTCACCGTCGGGCCGCCGTTCTCGCAGTTGAGGCAGGCGGCGAGGATCTTCGCCATCGAGGTCTTGCCGGTTCCGCGCGAGCCGACGAACAGGTACGCGTGATGGACCTTGTCGCGCTCGACCGCGTTTCTCAGCGTGCGCACGACATGGGTCTGTCCCACCACGTCGGCGAACGAGCGCGGACGGTGGCGGCGATAGAGCGAGGGACCGGCAGACACGGACGTCTGAGTCTACCCACGGCAACGGCGCGGGAGAGGCCGCCCCGCCCCGTATGCTTGCGCCGTGCCAGAGCGCCTGCGAACGGGTGGGATCGTCCTCGTCCCCGCCCTCCCTGTGGTCGCGCTGCTGATCTACTGGGGAGCGCACGAGGGCGGCTACCAGCCGACGACGTGGATGCCCTCGGCGCTGCTCGTGCTCGGCCTGCTGGTGGCGGCGGCGATCGGGATCGGCTTCGACCGCATGCGCCTGTCGCGCCCGGCGCTGATCGCGGCCGGCGCGCTGGCGGCCTACACGGCCTGGTCGTACCTGTCGATCCTGTGGGCCGACTCGCCCGGCGACGCGCTCCAGGGCAGCGACCGCACGCTGCTGTTCCTGCTGCTGTTCGTGCTGTTCGCGCTGCTGCCGTGGCGCCTCTGGACGGCGCAGCTGACGCTGTCGCTGTTCGCGCTCGGGATCGGCGTGCTGGCGATCGTGACGCTGCTGCGGCTCGACGACGCCGCCGACGTCGTCGGGATCTTCACCGACGGCCGCCTGACCGCCCCGGTCGGCTACGTCAACGGCGCCGCCGCGCTCTTCAACATCGGCGCGCTGACGGCGATCGGGCTCGGATCGCGGCGCGAGCTGCCGTGGTGGGCGCGCGGGCCGCTGCTGGCCGGCGCGACCGCCGCGCTCTGCGTCGCCGTCCTGTGCGAGAGCCGCGGCTGGCTGTTCACGCTGCCGATGGTGGCGCTGCTGGCGGTCGCGCTCGTGCCGGGCCGCGTGCGGCTGGCGCTGTGGTCGCTGCCGCCGCTGGCGGGGACCGCGCTCGCGCTGCCGGCCCTGCTCGACGTCTTCTCGCGCTTCGACAGCCCGCCCGACCCGGCCGTCCAGCGGGCCGAGCTGATCGACGCGGCCGCGCACGCGCTCCACGTCGCGCTGCCGCTGATCGGCGGCGTGCTGGTCGTCGCGACCGTGCTCGCGCTGCTCGACGGTCGCGCGCATGTCCCCGCGCGCGTGAGCGGCGGCGCCAACCGCGTCGCGGCGGGGCTGGCGATCGTCGGGCTGATCGGCGCCGTCGGCGTCGGCCTGGCCGCGACCGACTTCCGCCCCGACCAGAAGATCGCCGACTACTGGGACCGCTCCAGCGGCTACCAGACGACCGACCCGGGCGCCTCCCGCTTCGGCGCCGTCGGCTCCAACCGGCCCGACTTCTGGCGCGTCTCGCTGAAGGCCTTCCGCGACCACCCGATCGGCGGCCTCGGCCAGGACAACTGGTCGCGCTTCTACCTGCTCGACCGCCGCAGCGGCGAACAGCCGAAGTGGACCCACAGCCTCGAGCTGCGGCTGCTTGCGCACACGGGGATCGTCGGCTTCCTGCTGTTCGCCGCCTTCCTCGGGGCCGTGCTGGCGGCCGCACTGCGCGGGCGCCGGCCGCGCACGGTCGCGCTGGAGACGAGCGCGGCGGCCGCGATCGCGGCGCTGCCGCTGGTCGTCTGGCTGGTCCACGGCTCGCTCGACTGGTTCTGGGAGTTCCCGGCGCTGAGCGGCCCCGCCTTCGCCTTCGCCGGCCTCGCGACCGCGCTGATGCGCCCCGCACCCGCGCCGGCCGCCGCCGCCACACCAGCCGCCGCCACACCAGCCGCCGTCGCACCAGCCGACGCCGCCGGACCGACCGGCGACGCGCCCACTTCTGTTCCTGCAAGAGATCGTGCAGCGCGCCGCCCGCTCGTGCTCGCGCTGACGGGCGCCGCCGCCCTGGCGGCGGTCGTCGCCGCGCTGGCGCTCGCGCTGCCGTGGGCGGCCGAGCGCGAGACGACCTCCGCCTCCGCCGACTGGATCCAGGACCCCGGCAAGGCGCTCGGCCAGCTCGACCGCGCCGAGTCGCTCAACCCGCTCAGCGCCAGAGCGTCGCTGACGGAGGGCGTGATCGAGCTGGAGCTGGGCCGCCCGCAGCAGGCCGAGGCGGCGTTCCGCCAGGCGATCGAGCGCGACTCCGGCGACTGGTTCGCCCACTTCGGCGCCGGCCTCGCGGCGGCCGCGGCCGGCGACGAGACCGCCGCGCGCGCCGACTACGCCGCCGCCCACGCGCTCAACCCCGACGACCCTTTGGTCGATGAGGCACTGAGACGCGTAGGAACGAGCAGACCACTCTCGTATACCGAGGCGTTCACGAGACTGCGCCAGGATGTTCAGAATCTGACAGGCAGCGGCTGACGGACGCGCAAACACGTAGTGACCAGGTATGAGCCAAAAGCCACACGGTTGTTCCTAAGAACCAACCGTGCTACTTTGAGGCGCAATTCGCCACTAATGCAAGCAATACGTAGGTTTGAGGCGCAACGAGCGCTTCGGCCGGCCAATACAAGGATGGGAAGGATTGGTTCGATGAAGCGACTGGCCTTGATCATGGCTGTTGTCGCCGTCGTCTTCACTGCTGCTGCGCCCGCTTACGCGGCCAGCTCCGTGGGCGACGCATACGGTGGAAACGGTGGCGGAATCCTCGGGGCGGTTGAGAACGGGGGCGGCAACTCCGGCGGTAACGGCGGTGGCAGTCAGCCCGCTTCGACCCCGGCTCCTGCGACGGTCCAGACGACCTCGGAGAGCACGCTCCCGTTCACGGGCCTCGACCTCGGTCTCCTGGCGATCGGCGGCATTGCGCTCGTCGGCGTCGGCGTCGGTCTGCGTCGTTTCGCGCGGCCGCTGAGCTGAGTCTCGACACCACCAGCACCACCACACCAGGAGCGGCGTTCTGCCGGACCTGAAGCTGAGAGCGAATGGGGAGGATGCGTGACCGGCGCATCGCTCCCCACAGCTCGTTCTGCAGCTGCCGCGGTCACGCGTGCGCGCGCGACGACGCGCCAGTCCTGGGAATGGCTCAACCTTCCGCGTCCTCCTGCCGAATAGCTCCCCAGAGCACTGTGGCCTCCACCATCGCCGAACAGCTTCGCGACGCGCTCGCCCAACCGTCGGCGACCGCCGTCGATGCGACGCTGCGGCGCAGACTGATCCGCCAGAAGCGGGTCCGCGCCTACCGCATCGCCGACGCCGCGATGCTGATCCTCGCGGTCACGGTCGCCGTGATCGCCTCGCCCGGGTCGGCGACGACCGGCGACTTCGTCTGGGGCGCGGTCTACGCGCTGCTGACGATCGTGATCCTCGAGACGCGCGGCTTCTACGCCCTGCGCCTGCACCAGTCGCCGTTCGACGTGATGGCGCGGATCTTCGCGGCCACCTCGATCGCCGCGATGGTGCTGACCTTCGCCCACACGCTGATCGACAACGAGCCGCAGCTGGCCGACCAGACGCTGCGGCTGTGGACCTTCGCGCTCGTCTTCCTCGGCGCCGGCCGGCTCGGCATCGCCTTCGACCGCCAGCGCGCGCTGCGGCGCGGCGAGACCGGCCTCAACACGCTGATCGTCGGCTCCGGCAGCGTCGGCCACCTGATCGCCAACCGCCTGATCGCGCGGCCCGAGCTGGGCCTCCGGCCGATCGGCTTCCTCGACAAGGACCCGCTGATCAACAACACGAAGGAGCAGGACGGGCTGCCCGTCCTCGGCGCCTCGTGGGACCTGCCGGAGGTCGTCCAGCGCTACAACGTCGAGCAGGTCGTCGTGACCTTCTCGACCGCCCCCCACGCCGTGATGCTGAACCTGATCCGGCGCTGCCGCGAGCTGGGCGTCGAGGTCGTCGTCGTGCCACGGCTGTTCGAGGAGGTCAACAACCGCGTCGAGGTCGAGCACCTCGGCGGCGTGCCGCTGCTGCGCGCCGCGACGGTCGACCCGAAGGGCTGGCAGTTCGCCGTCAAGTACGGCTTCGACCGTGTCGCCGCCGGCCTCGGCGTGATCGCGATCGCCCCGCTGCTGGCGGCGCTCGCGCTCGCGGTGCGGCTCAGCTCGCCGGGGCCGATGCTGTACCGCCAGCGGCGCGTCGGACTCGACGGCAAGGAGTTCGACATGTTGAAGTTCCGCTCGATGCGGCTCGCCGAGGAGAGCGACAGCACGGTCGTCTTCGAGCTGGCGCCCGGCGTCGCGCCCGGCGGCGTCGAGGGCGTCGACCGCCGCACGCGCGTCGGCGAGTTCCTGCGCAAGACCTCGCTCGACGAGCTGCCGCAGCTGTTCAACGTGCTGCGCGGCGACATGTCGCTCGTCGGCCCGCGCCCGGAGCGGACCAGCTACGCCCGCAACTTCGAGTCCCACATCTACCGCTACGGCGACCGGCACCGGGTCAAGTCCGGTCTGACCGGCTGGGCGCAGGTGCAGGGCCTGCGCGGGCAGACCTCGTTGACCGACCGGGTCGAGTGGGACAACTATTACATCGAGAACTGGAGCCTGCTGCTCGACCTGAAGATCGTCCTGATGACGATCCCGGCCGTGCTGCCGCGCTCCTCGAACGCGGGAGAATGATGCCGGAGCCCCAGCAGAGAACCAGTCCGCTCGAGCTCGACGTCGAGTCCGCGATCGAGCAGCTCGCCGCACGGACCACAACCGCGATCCGCGAGCTGGGGCGCCGCGGCGCCGTCGTCGCCGTCTCCGGCGGCGTCGACTCGGGCGTCGTCGCCGGTCTCTGCGTGCGCGCGCTCGGCCCCAGACGGGTTCTCTGCCTGCGGCTGCCGGAGAAGGACATCGGCAGCTCCTCCGCCGACCTCGGCCTCGAGCTGGCCGAGGCGCTCGGCACGCCGACCGCGGAGGAGTCGATCACGGCCGCGCTCGACGGGCTCGGCTGCTACAGACTGCGCGACGACGCGATCCGGATGGTCTTCCCGGACTACGAGCCGAGCTGGCGCCACAAGCTCGTGCGCTCGGCACCGACCGGCGCGATCATCGTCTTCTCGCTCGTCGTCGAGCGGCCCGACGGCACGACCGAGCAGCGCAAGATGGGCGCCGAGGCGTACCGCACGCTGATCGCCGCGACGAACATGAAGCAGCGCGTGCGCAAGCTGATCGAGTACACCTGGGCCGACCGGCTCGGCTACGCGGTGATCGGCACGCCGAACCTGCTCGAGTACGACCAGGGCTTCTTCGTCAAGGGCGGCGACGGCCTCGCCGACGTGAAGCCGATCGCGAGCCTCTACAAGACGCAGGTCTACGCGCTGGCGCGGGCGCTCGGGCTGCCCGAGGCGATCGCCTCGCGCGCGCCCACGACCGAGACCTTCTCGCTGCCGCAGTCGCAGGAGGAGTTCTTCTTCGGCCATCCGTACGATCGCATGGACCTGCTCGTGTGGGCCCGCGACAACGGCGTCGCGGCGGCCGAGGCCGGCGCGCTGACCGCCCTCGACGAGCAGCAGGCCGAGGCCGCCTACTGGGAGATCGACCGCCGCCGTGCGGCGACGAAGTACCTGCACGCCGAGCCGATCATCATCGACCCGCCGACCGCCGCCGGCTGAGATGTGCGGTCTTGCCGGCATCGTGCGCGCGGACCGCGGGTCCGAGGTCGCCGAAGGCGCGCTGCTGCGGATGGCGCGCTCGATCCGCCACCGCGGGCCTGACGGCTACGGCCTCGCCCGCGGCGACGGCGCGGGCTTCGTCTCGACGCGCCTGGCGATCTTCGACATACCGGGCGGCTGGCAGCCGATGCACGACGCCGAGCGCTCCTCGCTGCTGGTCTACAACGGCGAGGTCTACAACCACCCGGAGCTGCGCGCCGCGCTGAACCGCGACGGCGTCGCGACGACGACCACGAGCGACACCGAGGTCGTGCTGCGGCTGCTGGAGCGCGACGGGCTGGCGACGCTCGACCGCCTCAACGGCCAGTTCGCCTTCGCCTGGTGGCAGCCGCGCGAGCGGCGCCTGACGCTCGTGCGCGACCGCTTCGGCGTGCGCCCGCTGCACTGGGCGCTGCAGGGCGACGGCACGATCGTCTTCGGCTCGGAGGCGAAGGCGCTGTTCGCCTCCGGCGAGGTCGCCGCGACGCCCGACCTCGGCGGGATCGACGACGTCTTCACGACCTGGGGGCCGCGCGCCCCGCGCTCGCCGTTCGCCGGCGTCCAGCAGCTGCCGCCCGGCGGCCTGCTGGTGTGGGAGGACGGCCAGATCGTCGCCCAGCGCACGTGGTGGGAGCCGGCCTACGAGCAGGACGGCCAGCAGCCCGAGGATCTCGCGGAGCTGCTGGAGGACAGCGTGCGGCTGCGGCTGCGCGCCGACGTGCCGGTCGGCACCTACCTCTCCGGCGGGCTCGACTCCAGCCTCATCACCGCGCTCGCCCAGCGCGTCAGCGACCACGAGCTGCGGACCTTCTCGGTCGCCTTCCACGACCAGCACTACGACGAGCGCGGCTACCAGGAGCAGGTCGCGCAGACGCTCGGCACGCGCCACCACGTCGTCGAGGTCGGCCCGCGCGAGATCGCCGACGCCTTCCCCGACGTCGTCTGGCACGCCGAGACGCCGATGATCCGCACCGCCCCGGTGCCGCTGTCGCTGCTGGCGCAGGAGACGCGCCGGCAGGGGATCACGGTCGTCGCGACCGGCGAGGGGGCAGACGAGCTGTACTGGGGCTACGACCTCTTCAAGGAGACCGCGCTGCGGACGCTGCACCGGCAGGACCCGGCGCGGGCCGAGGCGCTGCTGGACGAGATCTACCCCTACGTCGAGGGCTCCGCGGCCCGCCGCGGACCCGCCTGGAAGCGCTTCTTCTTCGAGGCCGGCAGCGACGCCGACCCGCTCTTCTCGCACCAGACGCGGATCGCCGCGACCGCCGCCGTGAAGGCCTTCTACACGCCCGAGACGACCGCCGCGCTGGCCGCCGACGACACCCAGCAGCGGCTGCGCGACTCGCTGCCGCAGGCGTTCGAGCGCTGGAGCCCGCTGGAGCGCGCCGCCTACCTCGAGGTGACGACGCTGATGTCGCCGTACCTGCTCGCCGCGCAGGGCGACCGCGTCGCGATGGCGCACGGCGTCGAGGGCCGCTTCCCGTTCCTCGACCACCGCGTCTTCGCCCACTCGGTGCGGCTCGCCCCGGAGCGCAAGCTCGACGGGCTGCGCGAGAAGGCCGCCCTGCGCGACCTCGCCGCGTCGGTGCTGCCGGCCGAGATAGCGCAGCGCACGAAGCAGCCGTACCGCTCGCCGGAGGTGGCGCCGTTCTTCGGCGACCACGCGCCGGCGTGGGTGCAGGAGCGGCTGTCGGACGCCGCGCTGCGCGACGTCGGGATCTTCGACCCGGTCCGCGTCGGCGGCCTGCTGAGACGCTGCCGCGCCGGCAAGGCGACCGGATTCCGGGAGGGGATGGCGCTCGTCGGGGTACTCTCGACGCAGCTGTGGCACGAGCGCTACTGCGCCAGCGCCGACTACCCCGAGGAGACCGCGGCACCACGCGTCTCGATCGACCTGAGCACCGCACCGACGACCTGATCGCATCCAACGGAGAGCACTGACATGACAGACATCCAGCAGGCCCCGCTGGCCCAGGAGCTGCGCGACTACATCGCCGAGACGTTCCTGTACATGCACCCCGAGGTCGACCTCAAGGACGACGACCAGTTCCTCGAGCTGGGCGTGATCGACTCGCTCGGCTTCGTCGAGCTGGTCGACGAGGTGCAGACGCGCTACGGCATCACCGTCGACGACGTCGAGATCACGGAGGAGAACTTCGGCTCGATCGTCGCGCTCGTCGCCTTCATCGAGGCCAAGCGGGCGGCGTGACCCGCCGCGCGCTCGACGACGACCTGCGCGACGTCGCGCAGCGCGATCCCGAGCGCGAGGCGCTCGTCGTCGGCGATCGCCGGCTGACCTACGCGCAGCTCGACCGCGAGGTCGACCGCTTCGCCGCCGCGCTCCAGCAGCTCGGCGTCGCGCGCGGCGAGCGCGTCGCGATCGTGCTGCCCAACGGCGCCGAGGCGGCGGTCGCGATCTACGGCGTGCTGCGCGCCGGCGCCGCCTTCACGCCGCTGAACCCGACGATCAAGGCCGACAAGCTCGCCTACGTGCTGGCCAACTGCGACGCCGTCGCGGTCGTCTGCGACGCGCGGCTGGCGGCGCTCGTGCGCGCGGCGCGCGAATCCGCCCCGACGGTCGCCCACGCGATCGTCGCCGGCGCCAGAGACGGCGCGCTGCCCGACGCCGGCCCCGCGACCGTCGCCTTCGAGCAGCTGCTGGAGCAGGGTGGCGCGCCCGCCCACGGCGCGCTGGAGATCGACCTCGCCGCGATCATCTACACCTCCGGCTCGACCGGCGCGCCGAAGGGCGTCACGCTGACGCACCGCAACATGACGTTCGCGGCCGGCTCGCTGGTCGAGTACCTGGAGCTGACGCCGGCCGACCGCATCCTCTGCGTGCTGCCGCTGTCGTTCGACTACGGCCTCTACCAGCTGCTGATGAGCGTCCACGCCGGCGCGACGCTGGTGTTGGAGCGCGGCTTCACCTTCCCCGGCAAGGTCGTCGAGCTGCTGGAGCGGGAGCGGATCACCGGCCTGCCCGGCGTGCCGACCGTCTGGCAGGTGCTGACCGGCCTCAACGGCCTCGCCGAGCGCGAGCTGCCGCACCTGCGCTACCTGACGAACACCGCGGCGGCGCTGTCGGCGACGGCGATCGGGGCGATCCGCGCGACCTTCCCGCGCGCGCGGCTCTACTCGAT
This sequence comes from Conexibacter sp. CPCC 205762, assembly GCF_030646155.1. Taxonomy (GTDB): domain Bacteria; phylum Actinomycetota; class Thermoleophilia; order Solirubrobacterales; family Solirubrobacteraceae; genus Conexibacter. Next base: position 351,773 of record NZ_JAUTDN010000002.1, on the reverse strand, counting down.
GTACGGCCTGACCGAGTGCAAGCGCGTCTCCTACCTGCCGCCCGAGCAGCTCGACGCGCGGCCGACCTCGGTCGGGATCGCGATCCCCGGCACCGAGGTGTGGGTCGCCGGCGACGACGGCGAGCCGGTGGCAGCCGGCGAGGTCGGCGAGCTGCTGGTGCGCGGCGCGCACGTGATGCAGGGCTACTGGAACGCGCCCGAGGCGACCGCCGCGCGGCTGCGCCCCGGGCGCTGGCCGTGGGAGCGCGTGCTGGCGACCGGCGACCTCTTCCGCGCCGACGAGGAGGGCTACCTGTATTTCGTCGGCCGCACCGACGACATCATCAAGTCGCGCGGCGAGAAGGTCGCCCCGCGTGAGGTCGAGGAGGTCCTGCACGCGGCCGAGGGCGTCGCGCTCGCGGCCGTCGTCGGCGCGCAGGACCCGCTGCTCGGCTCCGCCGTCGTCGCCTACGTCGAGCCCGCGCCGGGCGCGAGCGTCGACCCCGCGCGGCTGCGGCGCCACTGCGCCGCCCACCTGGAGGACTACATGGTCCCGCAGCGGATCGTCGTCAGAGACGCCCTGCCGACGACGCCGAACGGGAAGATCGACCGCCTCGCGCTGAGCGAGAGCGCGACCGCGGACGCGAGCGCCGCCAGCGCGTGAGCCGCACGGCCTTCACACGCACGACGAGCGCCCTCGTCGCGCTCGACGCACCGCTCACCGGCGAATGGGAGCGGCTGCACGACGCCTGCGCCGCCTCCCCCTTCCTCCACCCCGGGCTCGTCACGCTGTGGGCGCAGGCGTTCGGTGCCGGCCCGGTCACGCTCGCGACCGTCCGCCGCGACGGCGAGCTGGTCGGCGCGCTGCCGCTGCTCAGACAGGGCCGCCGGCTCGTCTCGGCGGCCGACTGGCACACCGTCGAGACCGGCCTGCTGGCGCGCGACGCCGCCGCCGCGGCGGCGCTCGCCGCGACGCTGGCGCGCGCCCGCGCCGACCGGATCGAGCTGAGCTTCCTCGACCCGGCCGGCGCCGCGACCGTGCGCGCGGCCGCCCAGACGGCCGGCTACCGCGTCGAGGAGCAGCTGCAGATAGCCTCGCCCTACCTGGAGCTGAGCGGCGACTGGACGGCGTTCCAGGCAGCCCAGCCGCCGCGCCGGCGCAGAGACCGCGAGCGGTTGCGGCGGCGGCTCGGCGACCATGGCGAGGTCTCCGTCACGTTCGACGACGGCGCCGACGCGAGCACCCGCGCAACGATGCTCGACACGCTGCTGGAGCTGGAGGCGCAAGGCTGGAAGGCCGAGCGCGGCACCGCGATCGCGCAGCGCGCCGACACGACCCGCTACTACCGCGAGCTGGCCGGCTGGGCCGCGGCGCGCGGCTGGCTGCGGCTCGCCGAGCTGCGCGCCGGCGAGCGCGTCGTCGCCGCGACGCTGGTGCTGCAGGCGCATGGCGTCCGCTACGGCGTGAAGATGGGCTACGACCTGTCGCTGCGCAGAGCCGGCCCCGGCGTGCTGCTGCTGGAGGACGTCGTGCGGCAGGCGTTCGAGGAGCGGCTCAGCCGCGTCGAGTTCCTCGGCGGCGGCGACAAGTACAAGCGCGATCTGGCCAGCGGGATGCGCGACCGGATCGGGCTGCGCGCCTTCGCGCCGTCGGTCCGCGGTCGCGTCGACCACGCGCGCACGGTCCACGGCCCGCGTGTCGCGCGGCAGCTGCGGCGAACGCTGAGACGCCGGGAGGCGCAGATCTGATGCCGATCCGCCCGCTCGAACGCGCCGACGTCCCGGCCGCCGCGGCGCTCTTCCGCCGCACGATCCACGACGACTCCGCCCAGGCCGGGATCGAGCGGCTGTTCGAGGCGATCCTGTTCGACGACCCGTGGAGCGACCCGGAGCTGCCGTCGCTGGCCAGCGTCGACGACGAGGGCAGGCTGGTCGGCCTCTTCAGCCGCTGCACGCGCCGCTTCCTGCTCGACGACGAGCCGGTGCGGATCGCGATGCCGATCCACTTCTGCGTCGACCCCGAGGCGCGCGGCAGAGCGGTCGCCGCGCTGCTCGCGGCGCGCCTGCTCGGCGGCCCGCAGGACGCCTCCCACACCGACGGCGCCGACCTGCCGACGCGCAAGCTGTGGGGCGCGATGAAGGGCCACGCGCTGCAGCTCGAATCGCTCGAGTGGACGCGCGTGCTGCGGCCCGCCTCCTACTGGCAGGACCGCGTCGTCGGCCGGCGCGGCTCGCAGCGGCTGACGGCGGCCGCCCGCCGTCTCGCCGCGCCGCTCGACGGCCTCGCCGCGCGCGCCGCCGGCGAGCCGACCGAGGGGCTGCCCGACGGCGTCACCGACGCGCCGCTGACGCCGGCCGCGCTGGTCGCCGCGCGTGACGCCGTCAGCGGCTGGGCGCGGCTGCGGCCGGCCTACGACGAGCCGTTCGCCGCCTGGCTGCTGGAGCAGCTGGCGCAGACGACCTCCTACGGGCGGCTGGCGGCGCGGATCGTCACGCGCGACGGCGAGGTGCTCGGCTGGCACGTCGGGCTCGTCGAGCCGCACGGCGTCGCCGAAGCGCTGCAGATCGCCGCCAGACCGGAGGCGAGCGAGCTCGTCTTCGACGCCTTCCTGGCGCATGCCCGCGGGCTCGGCGCGGTCGCCGCGCGCGGGCGGCTGGAGGCGCCGCTGACCGACGCGATCACGCAGCAGCGCAGCGTCCTGCGGCGCGGCCACTGGGCGCTAATGCGGGCGCGCAGACAGGAGCTGCTCGACGCGACGCTGCTCGGCCAGGCGCTGCTGACGCGGCTGGACACGAACGTCTGGATGGACTCGCACGGGCGCTGAGCGCCCGCCGCGCGTCCGCCCTGCTCAGCTCGTCGCCAGCCGCGGCGCGGCGATCGCGCGCAGCCGCCGCAGGTCGTCTCTGGCGACCAGCAGCAGCATGCCGAGGTAGACGGCGACGCCGGCGAGCCCGCCCGCGACCAGCGCCAGCAGCGGCGAGCTGACGAAGTGCTCGATCGGGTACATCGCAGCCGCCATCACGAGCGCGCCGAACAGCGACGGCACGATCGGCGTGAGGCTTCTCAGCAGCGGCAGCTTCAGCACGCGCGCCGCGATCAGCGCCGTCGCCGGCAGCGCGACCAGCTGGATCGCCGTCGTCGCCTTCGCGACCGCCATGATCCCCTCGTCGGTCACGAACGCCAGCAGGATCACCAGCACGACCAGCGCCGGGACGGTGAACGCGACCATGATCCAGGCGCGGTTGGTGACCTTGAAGACCGTCCCGCAGGGGATCGCGAGCGTCGCGCAGAGGGCGTAGACGGTCAGCACCTGCATCACGTCGACCGAGGAGTCCCACTGGTCGCCGAACAGCACGTGGATCACCGGCCGCGCGAGGATGATCAGGGCGGCGGCGATCGGCAGCGTCAGCATCGCCGTGTAGCGCAGCGCGACGAGATAGGCCTCCCGCAGCCGTCTCTTGTCGACGGCGGCGTAGGCGGGGAACAGCACGTCGCCGGCGACGCTGGCGAGGTTCAGCACGATCAGCTCCGGCATCCGGAACGCGATCGAGTAGTAGCCGAGCGAGGCCGAGCCGAGCACGCGGCCGATGAAGAGGTAGTCGAGGTTGTAGGCGAGCACGGCGCCCATGTCGACGAGCGTCAGCATGCCGCCGAAGGCGAGCATGCTCTTGAGGTGGGCGCGCGTCAGCTGCGCGCGCGGGCGGAAGTCGACCAGCGCCCACAGCGTCAGCGTCGAGGCGACGGTGCCGCAGAGGAAGCCGATCGCGAGGCTCCAGGCGCCGGCGCCGCCGAGCGCCAGCCCGATCCCGACGACGCCGCGCACGACGACCTCGGTGATCTCGCTGAACGTCCGCACGCGGTAGTCGAGCTGCTTGCGCGCGAGCGCGTAGTGGGTCGCGCCGAGCGAGCGCACGAGGAAGGTCGCGCCCAGCACCGGCAGCATCGCCTTCAGCTCCGGCTCGTGGAAGAAGCTCGCCGCCAGCGGGCCGGCGGCGGCCGTCAGCAGCGTCAGCGTCAGGCCGATGATCACGCCCCAGCCGAAGGCCGTCTGCGCGCGCGCCTCGGCCTCGTGCTCCTCGCCGATGATCAGCGCCTGGCCGAGGCCGAGGTCCTTGACGGCGTCGAGGAAGACCATGAACGTCAGCGCGAGCGCGACGACGCCGAAGTCCGACGGCGTCAGCAGCCGCGCCAGGATCGCGGTCTGCACGAGCACGAGCATGCGCCCGCCGACATAGGCCCCGTAGGCCCACGCCATGCCGCGCAGCGTGCGCGTCGCAAGGCTGTGACCGCGCTCGCTCATGAATCCAGTATCGGCACGAGCGGAGAACGATATGACCTGCGCTGAGCCGACGCTGCCAGCCGGTAGAGTCCCGCCCGATCCGGCCATGGCAGACCTCCGCGTCCACGCGCTCATCGACTCGCTCACCTGGGGCGGCGCGGAGAGCCTCCTCGCAGATCTGGCCAGCGGCGCGCCGGCCGCCGGCATCGAGCTGACGGTCGGCTACATGCAGGAGGTCGACGGCTCACCCAACGCCGCCCGCCTGCGCGCCCGCGGCGTCGAGCCCGAGCTGGTCGGGATCGCCCGCCTGGTCGAGCCCTCCGCGCTGCGGCGCACGCGCGCGCAGCTCGCGCGGATCCGCCCCGACGTCGTCCACACGCACCTCGGCGTCGCCGACGTCCACGGCGGCCTCGCCGCCCGCTCGCTGGGGATCCCGTCGCTGTCGACGATCCACCTGATGGCCCAGCGCAGCAGCGGCGACCGCCGCAGGGACGTCAAGGAGAGACTGACGGCGGCGGTCCGGCGCCGCACCGCCGCGCGCGTGATCACCGTCTCGGAGGCGGCGCGTCGCAGCTACGTCGACGCCGGCTGGGACCGGCCCGACCACGTCGTCACCGTCCACAACGGGATCGCGCCCGACCCGCCGGCGGGCGCGCCGGCCGCGCTGCGGGCCGAGCTGGGGCTGGCGCCGGAGGACCTCGTGATCGGCATCGTCGCGGTGCTGCGGCCGGGCAAGGGCCACGACGTGCTCGTCGAAGCGGTGCAGCGGCTGCTGCCGCGCTTCCCGCGGCTGAGAGTGCTGGTGATCGGCGACGGGCCGGCGCTGCCGCAGATCCGCGAGCTGGTCGCGCCGCTCGGCGACGCCGCCAGGCTGCTCGGCCACCGCAGCGACGTGCCGGCGCTGCTGGGCGCGCTCGACGTGCTGCTGCACCCGACGCTGCAGGACGCCTTCCCGACCGTGCTGCTGGAGGCCGGCGAGGCGGGCACGCCGGTGATCGCGACCGCCGTCGGCGGGATCCCGGAGATCGTCGAGGACGGCGTCAGCGGGCTGCTGCTGCCGTCGCCGCCGAGCGCCGACGCGCTCGCGCCGCTGCTGGAGCGGCTGCTCGCCGACGGCGACGAGCGGGCGCGGCTCGGCGCGGCCGCGCGCGCCCGCTTCGACGCGCACTTCACCGCCGCCGCGTGGGCGAGCCGCCTGCGCGAGCTGTACGACGAGGTGCTGGCTGAGCGCTCGCTCAGCGGCCGCTGACGCGCACCCGCAGCGCGGCCGAGCGACGGCGGGCGCCGTCGCCGTCGAGCGTCTCGACGCGCAGCGAGCGGCTGCCGGCGCGCAGCCGGACGGTGAAGCTGACGGCCGCTCTGGGACGCCGCACGACGCGCACGACGCGGCCGTCGACGAGCAGCCGCAGCTGACGCGCCGAGGCGGCCTCGCGCAGCGACACGCGCACGACGACGGTGCCGTCGGCGCGCGCGCGGGCGCGCACGATCCGCGCCAGCGGCCGGCGCACCGGGCCCGCCCGCGGGACGTGCGGCGGGGTCACGTGCGGGGGAGCGACGTGCGGCGGCGGGTCGACGCGCGGCGGCTCGACCTTGGGCGGGACGACGACCGGCGGGTCGTCCACCGGCGGATCGGGCGGATCGGGCGGATCCGGAGGATCGGGCGGGTCCGGCGGCGGCGCCTTGACGACGACCGTGCGCGCCTGCGAGATCGCCTCGTTGCCGCGCGCGTCGTAGGCGCGTGCGGCAACGAGCAGCGGCCCGGCGACCGCCGGCGCACGCCACTCGACCCCGTACGGCGCCTCGGCGTCGCTGCCGACCAGTCTGTCGCCGACGTAGAAGTCGACGCGCGTGACGGCCGTGTCGTCGGAGGCGTCGGCCCACAGCTCCAGCTCGCCGCCGAACAGCACCTCGGCGCCGTCGGCCGGCTTCGTCAGCGTGACCTGCGGCAGCACGTGGTCATGCTCGACCGTGACCGTGCGCGGCGGCGAGACGCCCTCGTTGCCGAAGGCGTCGTAGGCCTTCGCGGTCAGCGCGACCGGCCCCTCCTGCTCGGGCGCGGTCCAGTCGGCCGCGTACGGCGCCTCGGCGTCGCTGACGATCAGCTCGTCGCCGGCGTAGAAGTCGACCCGCACGACGCCGACGGCGTCGCTCGCCTCCGCCAGCAGCATCAGCTCGGTGCCGTCGCGCACGGTCAGGTCGCTCGCGGGCTCGACGAGCGCCACCTGCGGCGCGACGTGGTCGTGCTCGACCGTCAGCGTGCGCGGATCCGACAGCGCGACGTTGCCGGCCTCGTCGGTCGCGCGCACGCGCAGGAGGTGGTCGCCCTCCGCGTCGGGCGCCTGCCACGCGGCCGTGTACGGCGCGTTCGCGTCCGCGGCGACGACCTCGCCGTCGACGAGGAACTCGACGCGCTCGACGCCGACGGCGTCGCTCGCCTCGGCGGCGAGCGCGACGGTCGAGCCGGTCAGCACCCTGTCGCCGTCCTGCGGGGCCGTCAGCGCGACCGCCGGCGGCGTCGTGTCGGCGCCGATCGCGAGCACCTGCGCGGTCGTGCGGACGCGCAGCTCGGGATCCTGCTCGATCCAGTCGAGCAGCGCGGCGAGCGTGTTCGTGCGGACGGCGTACTCGTCGGCGCCGGCGCAGCTGCCGCTGCAGAGGTCGTGGAAGACGAGCGGGATCCAGCCGCCTCTGGTGTCGCGCGCCCGCTCGATCACGTCTCTGTAGGCCGCCAGCGGCGTGTCGAGCCGCGGCTCGACGGCGCGCACGGTCATCGGCGAGGCCGGTCTCAGCGACTCGGAGTACTCGCAGCAGTCGGGCGGGAAGTCGAGCCCGCCGGTCGTGCGCCCGGTCATGTAGCCGCAGCCGGCGACGACGGCGCGCGACGCGGCGTCGAAGGCGCCGTGCGGGTAGGCGAAGTTGCGCGCGTCGAAGCCGTTGGCGAGCAGCGCGTCGCGGTCGTCGCAGACCTGCGTCAGCTTGTCGTCTCTCGACAGCGGCGGCAGCGCTCTGTGGTCGCGCGTGTGGCCGCCGATCTCGTCGCCGGCCGCCTGCAGCGCTCTCAGCTGCTCCCAGCTCATGTAGCCGGGCTGGCCGAGCTTGCCGGTGTTGACGTAGTAGGTGCCGGCGACGCCGCGGTCGGCGAGCACGTCGTGGTGCTCGAACTGCGACCGCAGGCCGTCGTCGAAGGTCAGCGAGACGTACGTGCGCGCGGCCGTCGCGTCGCCGGCCGCGCACAGCAGTGCGAGGAACACCAGCGCCATCCCCGGCAGCAGCCGGGCCCAGATCCGAACCTGCACCATCGACCGGCTATCTGATCGTGACGGTGCGGCTGACCGAGCGCGCGACGTTGCCGGCTCTGTCGTAGGCGCGCGCGACGATCGTCGCCGGCGACGTGCTCGTCGAGGCGTCCCACGTGACGCTGTAGGGGTCCGAGCTGTCTCTGCCGACGACGACGTCGTTGACGAGGAACTCGACGTAGGCGACGGAGACGTTGTCGATCGCGTCGGCGCTGATCGTCACCGGCCCCGGGCTGACGGTCGCTCTGTCGGCTGGCGCCGTCAGCTCGAGGTACGGCAGCGTTCTGTCGCCGAGCGCGAGCACCTCGGCCGTGTTCTTGACGGCGATGTCCGGCTGCGTGTCGATCCAGTCGAGCACGGCGTCGAGCGTCGTGACGTTGACGGCGTAGCTGTCGAAGCCGGTGCAGCTGCCGGTGCAGAGGTCGTGCATGACGAAGTTGACCCAGCCGCCGCGCGTCGTGCGGGCTCTGTCGATCGCGTCCTCGAAGGTCGCCGCGGTCGTGCTCGCGCGCGGCTCCAGCGCGCGCAGGCCGAACGGGTCTCTCGGTCCCATCGTCTCGGCGAAGACGCAGCAGGGGTCGCCGTAGTCGAGGCCGCCGGTCGTGCGCGCGGTCGTGTAGCCGCAGCCTCTGACGACGCCCTTGGCGGTCGCGTTGGTGAGGCCGTTGGGATAGGCGAACGCGGTGATGCTGTAGCCGTGGCCGTTGATCGCCGTGCGGTCGTCGCAGACCTGCGTTCTCATGTCCGGCTCCGACAGCGACGTCAGCGCTCTGTGGTCGAGCGTGTGGCCGCCGATCTCGTGGCCGGCGTCGGAGAGCGCTCTGACGTCGCTCCAGCTCATGTAGCCGCTCGTGCCGATGCGGTTGCTGTTGAGGAAGTAGGTCGCGTGCACGCCGTGGTCGCTCAGCACCGAGCGCTGCGCGTACTGCGAGGCGAGCCCGTCGTCGAAGCCGAAGGTGACGTACGTCGTGACGGGGACGGAGTGCGTCACCGTGACGGTGTGCGCCGTCGCGGTCGCGTTGTTGCCGGCGCCGTCGTAGGCCTTCGCGGTGATCGTCGCCGAGGAGCCCGCTCTGGTCGAGTCCCACGACAGCTCGTACGGCGAGCTGGTGTCGCTGCCGACGACGTTGCCGCCGACGAGGAAGTCGACTCTCGTGACGCCGGTGTCGTCGCTCGCGCTCGCGGTCAGCGAGACGGTGCCGCTGACGGTCGCTCTGTCGGCCGGCGCCGTCAGCGAGACGGTCGGCGCGGTCGTGTCCGGCGGCGGGCCTCTGCCGAGCGCCTCCGCCGTCGACTTGACCGACACGTCCGGCTGCGTCTCGATCCAGTCGAGCAGGCCGTCGAGCGTCGCCGCGCTTATCGCGTCGTCGTCGTAGCTGGAGCAGTCGTTGGTGCAGATGTCGTGCAGGACGATGTCGATCCAGCCGCCGGAGCCGTCCTGGGCGCGGTCGATCACGTCGGTGATGTCCGACAGGTCGGTGTCGAGCCGCGGCTGGATCGCGCGCACCGCGAAGGCGTTTCTCGGCGGCAGCGACTCCGAGTACTCGCAGCAGTCGGGCGGGAAGTCGAGCCCGCCGTAGGTGCGCGCGGTCTCGTAGCCGCAGTCGGAGACGACTCTCTGCACGGCCGAGTTGGTCGAGCCGCCGGGGTAGGCGAAGCTGATCGCGGTGTAGCCGGCGGTCGTCAGCGCCGTGCGGTCGTCGCAGACCTGTCTGATCTGGTCGCTTCTCGACAGCGGCGGGAGCGATCTGTAGTCGAGCGTGTGGCCGCCGGCCTCGTTGCCGGCGTCGACCAGCGCTCTCAGCTGCGTCCACGTCATCCGCCCGCTGGTGCCGAGCTTGTTCGTGTTGACGAAGTAGGTCGCGTGGACTCTGTGGTCGGAGACGACCGACCGCTGCGCGTACTGCGAGGCGAGGCCGCCGTCGAAGCCGAGCGTGACGACCGTTCTCGCCGCCTGCGCCGCGCTCGCGCAGGCGAGCAGCGTCGCGATCAGCGCAACGAGCAGCGTCGCGATACGGCTGGGGCTGTTGCGGGTCGCGTGTGGTCGCATCCGTACGGCCAATTCGGCGTGCCTGGAATCACACCGAGAAAGTGACGAACCGTGAGGATACCTTCTCGTAGTTCACCCTGGGGAGAACTTTTCGTCCACTCTGGCGAACAGCTGCGGCAGTGACAGTGTCGCGCGCAGGCGCGGGACGTCCATCGCCGGGCCGACGTGGACCCGCGGCACGTCGAGGCGGTCGAGCGCGCGACCGCCCGCGTAGCCGCCGTAGAAGCTGAAGGCCAGCTCGACGCCGCGCTGCTCGAGCAGCGCCCGCGTCTGATCGCTGAAGGCGTCCCGCGAGCCGACCGGGTAGGAGAACCAGCGCATCGGCTCCTGCAGCCGCTCGCGCAGGCGCGCGGCGCAGCCGTCGATCTCCTCCGCCTGGCGCTCGAGCGGGACACGCGCCAGCAGCGGATGGGTGACGGTGTGGCCGCCGATCGTCATGCCGCCGTCGCGCAGCTCGCGCGCGTGGTCCCACGTCATCCAGGTGCCGGCGACGTCGTCGGGGCCGCAGCGGCCGGCGCCGGTCGCCTCGGCCAGGAAGGCGAGCCAGGCCTCGGCGCGCTCGGCCGGCAGCGCCTTGTAGACGCGCACCAGCCGCGCCGCGGCCGCGTCGGCGTCGCCGCCGCCGGGCGGCAGCGCGACCGGCTCGCCGAGCCACTCGCCGGCGGGGACGGCCGCCGCCGTCGCGCGCCGCGTCATCCAGGCGATCTCGTCCCACCAGGCGGCGTGCGGCGCGTCGAGGAAGCCGGTCGCGAGGAAGAAGGTCGCCGTCAGGCCGTGCGCGCGCAGCAGCGGGAAGGCGATCTCGCGGTTGTCGCGGTAGCCGTCGTCGAAGGTCAGCAGCACGTGCCGGCCGCGCCCGCGGCCGACCAGCTCCGGCACGTCGGCCGGCCCGACGACGTCGGCCTCGCGCGCGAGCAGTCTCAGCTGCGCGTCGAAGCGCTCGGCGGTCGCGCTCCAGAGCGTGCGGTCCCACGGCTCGGCGGAGGCGTCGCCGACGCGGTGGTAGTTGAGCACCAGCACGCCGTGCCAGGTCGGCAGCCGCCGCAGCAGCCCGCGCAGCGGCGGCCGATCGAGCAGCGCCGCGACGCGCTCCGAGCGCGACGCCATCAGGCCCCGGCGGGCGCGGGCGCGGCGGCCGGCGGCGCGACGGCGTCGTCACGCACGCCGATCACCGGCGGCTTGCCGGTTCTGCCGGTGTGCTTCGAATCGGGCCAGGCGCGGAAGCCGAGCCTGCGCAGGTCCGCGACGCAGTCCTCGACGCCGTAGGGCTCGTGCACCTCGACCTTGATCGAGCGCACGTGACGGGCCCAGCCGGTCTGCTCGCGCAGGACGCGCTGCTCGGCGCCCTCGATGTCCATCTTCACGTAGTCGACGATCGCGCCGCCGCCGTGCTGCGCCAGCAGCGTGTCGAGGCTGAACGCCGGCACGGTGTCCTCGGCACCGGTCGGATCGGCGTCCTCGTCGATGTGGAACGACAGCTCGTCGCCGCCGTCGCGCGCGTAGCGGACCTCGCCGTCGTGGATCCAGACGGCGGCGTTGAGCAGCTCGGCGCGCGGCGTCCACGGCGCGATGTTGGTGCGGCACAGCTCGGCGTTCTCGCCGTCCAGCTCGACGCCGATCACGCGCGCCTGCTGGCAGACGGTCGCGAGGTGGGCCATCGAGCTGCCGACGTTGGCGCCGAGGTCCCAGATCAGCCGCACGCCCGCCGGGTCGATCTCCGGCGGCGGCAGGTGGTCGGCCGGCAGGAAGGTGTCGGGCAGCGCCCACACGTCGGCGGTGCCGGAGCGGATGCGGAAGCGCTCGCCGCCGAGCGGCCGCAGCCGCAGCTCGACGAGCTGCCTGGGCCCGCTCGGTCTGGTCGCCAGCCAGCGCCGCAGCGAGGCGACGTCGGAGCAGATCGCGGCGCCCTCGATCAGGCGCGCGACGCGATAGGGCGCGCGCGAGCGGACGTCCTCCCACGCGTGCGCGGTGAGCAGACGACTTCCGAGCGTTCGCGTGGAAGCCGGTGCCATGGGCGGCACGATACTGCACGACACCGCCGACCCGCCAACGCTGCGGGAGCGCAACCGCCGCTCGGCTACCGTGTTCGGAGCGACAGGCGCACAGCCGTTCGCGCTCCGTGACCGCATGCCCGCTCCTGTCCGACACCCCGGCGTCGTGCCGCGCCGCCTGCGCCCGCTGCTGGCCTGCGGCGCGCTCGCGCTGTCGCTCAGCAGCGCCGCCTGCGCCGGCGCCCAGCCGCCGCCGCAGCAGCCGACGGCGACCGTGACGAGCGGCCCGACCGCCAGCGCCTCCTCCTGGCTGGGCTTCAAGGCCGGCCGCTGGCCGGGCGCCGACTGGCGCCCTTACGCCGCCAGCTCGCCGTTCAACCAGCCGATCGCGCGCGGCGTGCGCGTTCACCCGCGCTCGCGCGAGTACATCCGCCAGATCCTCGCGTGGAGCCTGCCGGCCGCGGTCGTCGGCGGCGTCGCCGGCACGACCGACGACTACGCCCACCCGACCTACTGGGCGAGCAGAAGCGATCCCGTCTTCACGCTGCGGCCGACCTCCAGCTGGGGCCATCCCGCGCTGCGCGGCGTTCGCATCCGCATCCCGCGACGGGCGCGCGCCGCGATGGGCGGCGACGGCCACATGACGGTCGTGCAGCCCGACGGCTGGGAGTACGACTTCTGGCAGGCGCGACCGCAGAGCGGCGGCGTGCTGCGCTACACCGCCGGCGCGCGCCTGCGCATCGACGGCTCCGGGATAGACGGCGGCGCGACCGCGGCCGACTTCGGCAACCTCGCCGGGATCATCCGCGCGCCGGAGCTGGCGGCCGGCAGAATCGACCACGCGCTCTTCCTCGTGATCCGCTGTGCCGCGTCGGGCACCCGCTTCGGCTACGGCGCGAGGTCGCGCGGGGCGGGCGACAGCGCCTGGGTCTATCCGGCCGGCGGCGGCGGCGCGCCCTGCCGCGACGGCTCCGAGGCGCCGCCGCTGGGCGCGCGGCTGCAGCTGGCGATGAGCGAGCGGGAGCTGGCCGCGCTGCCGGTGCCGCCGTGGAAGCGCGCGATCCTGCGCGCGCTCGCCCGCTACGGCGCCTACGTCGGCGACACCGGCGGCCCCGGCGTCGGGCTGCAGATCGAGTCGAGCCTCACCTACACCGCCTTCGGTCTGCCCGACCCGCTCGTGCAGCTGGCGCGTCGGCAGCAGGCGACCGGCGATCCGTTCGTGAGGCAGAGCGGGGACCGCTGGTTGTTCGACGTTTCGGGCGACGTCGACTGGCTCCGCAAGCTGCGTGTGGTGACCCCGCCGAAACGCTGATCTTGCAGGGCTTTCTGCGAGACGTGTCCAACAAACGTCCACGCACTGGCGCTTTGCGAATCGTACGGACGTCCACTGAAATGGCCACGGGGGCGAGAGTCGCGCCGGGCGTCCCGATGACTCCGGCGTGTTCACCCCCGCCGCAGCCGCCAACCTCCTCTCTCGCAGCACCCGACCGGCCACCGGCCAGGCGGAGGGGTCTGAGCACGCACTGACAACAGCCAAGGAGGCTCAGCGCGTCATGCTCGTCGCTCGTCGTTCGCCGTTTTCCGTCTTCCTCAGCCTCTGCGCGATCGTCGCGCTGGCACTGAGCCTGACCACGGTGCCCGCCGGAGCGGCCAGCACCGGGAAGAGCGCTGTCTCCGCCAAGCAGGCCGCTGCAAAGAAGAAGGCCGCGAAGAAGCAGGCGCTTGCGTGCGCCGCCGCGGTCAAGAAGGGCAAGCCGAGCGCCAAGTGCGCGCGCTACCGCCGCCCGACCAAGCCGTCGAAGCCGGCGACGCCGCCCAAGCCGCCGACCACCACCACTCCGACGACGCCGCCGACGACCACCACGCCGACGACGCCGCCCACCACGACCACCCCCACCACCCCGCCGACCACCACCACGCCCACGACGCCGCCGACGACCACCACGCCGACGACGCCGCCCACCACGACCACCCCCACCACCCCGCCGACCACCACCACGCCCACGACGCCGCCGACGACCACCACGCCGACGACGCCGCCCACCACGACCACCCCCACCACCCCGCCGGTCACGACGACCCCGACGACGCCGCCGGTCACCACCACCCCGACGACGCCGCCGACCACCACGACGCCCACCACCCCGCCGCCGGCGACCGAGACCCCGACCACCCCCGCCGACCCCGCTACTGCCGGCAAGGCGAAGGGCTGGAACGGCTTCGGCGTCAACAGCTGGCCGGGCGCGAACTGGCGCCCCTACGCCGACAGCTCGCCGTTCAACCGCACGATCGGCAACGCCGCCGTCCACAGCAACTCGGCCGGGATCGTCAGCGAGGTCCTCTCGTGGGGCCTGCCGGGCAACATCATCGCCGGCTCCTCCGGCTCGACGCTCGACTACGCCCACCCGACCTACTACGCGCAGCCGACCGACCCGATCTACACGCTCAAGGCGTCCGGCACGAAGAACTACCTCGAAGGCATGAGAATCCGCATCCCGACCGAGGCCAAGCCGGCCCTCGGCGACGACGGCCACATGACGGTCGTGCAGCCCGACGGCTGGGAGTACGACTTCTGGCGCGTGCAGGACAAGCCGGCCGGCGGCGGCACGCTGACCTTCTCGATCGGCGGCCGCACGAGAATCGACGGCGACGGCATCGACAGCAAGGCGACCGCCTCCAACTTCGGCAACCTCGCCGGCGTCATCCGCGCCCAGGAGCTGGCCGCGGGCAAGATCAACCACGCCCTCTTCATCGTCGTCAGATGCACCTCCAGCACGAGCGGCTTCGGCCACAACACGACCCCCGCCCCGTCCAGCTCGCAGGGCGCCTGGGTCTTCCCCGCCTCGCACGGCGGCGCCCGCTGCTCGGCCGCTGACGAGGCCGGCGCGCCCCCGATGGGCGCCCGCTTCCAGCTCAACATGACCGCGACGCAGATCAACGCGCTGTCGGTCCCCGCCTGGAAGAAGACGATCCTGACGGCGCTGGCGACCTACGGCGGCTACGTCGGCGACACCGGCGGCTCCGGCTTCGCATTCCAGTTCGAGTCGGGCTCGACCTACACCAGCTTCGGCTCCAGCGACCCGCTCGTCAGCTTCTCGCAGAGCGTCGGCATCAAGACCGGCACCGGCAGCTGGGCCGGCACCTACGCCTACAACATGTCCTCGGGCGTCGACTGGGCCAAGTACCTGCGCGTGACCGTTCCGCCGAGCCCGGTCGCCGGCGGCGCGAAGGCGAAGAAGCCCGCCAAGAAGGGCGGCAACACGAAGGTCTCGGCGAAGAAGGTCGGCGCCAAGCAGCGCTGAGCGAACGCGCCGCGTCAGCGCGGCGGCGGCGCGAAGTACCGCGCCACGTGCTGCTCGACCGCGCTCGCGAGCGAGAAGCGATCGATCACCAGCTCCCGGCCCGCCGCTCCGCGGCGGGCTGCGTCGTCGGAGTCGGCCAGCACGCTGCGGCAGGCCGCGACCAGCGCCGCCGGCTCGCCCTGCGGGACGAGCGTGACGACGTCGCGCGGGAGCCGGGCGATGTCGGAGACCTCCGTCCCGGCGACCGGCAGCCCGGCCGCCATCGCCTCCAGCACGCCCAGCCCCATCCCCTCGTTCGCCTGCGTCGGGAAGAGGAAGAGGTCGGCGGCGGCGAGCAGCGCCGGCACGTCCTCGCGCACGCCGAGCAGGCGGAAGCGGTCCTCGCCGAGCCCGAGCGCGGCCGCCTCGGCCTCGATCTGCCCGCGCAGCGCGCCGTCGCCGGCGGCCAGCAGCACGACCCCGCCGGGGTCGGCGGCAAGCTGGGCGGCGATCCCCGGCAGCAGCTCGGTGCCCTTGCCGGGGCGCAGGTGGGAGGCGCAGAGGATCAGCCGCGTCGCGTCGTCGACGCCGAGCGCGGCGCGCGTCGCGCGGCGCAGGACAGGGTCGGGCGCGTAGGCGCCGGGGTCAACGCCGAGGTGGGCGACCTCCAGCTTCTCGTCCGGCACGCCGAGCGCGCGCAGCTGCTCGGCGACCCACTCCGAGACGGCCCAGAAGACCTCGACCTGGCGCGCGAGCCAGCGATGACGCGGCCCCGGCAGCTGCTTCCACGAGGTCGCCGGGACGATGTGCTTGGTCGTGAAGCGGCGCTCGACGCCGAGCCGCCGCGCGACCCAGAGGGCGTTGTAGGAGTCGTAGCCGAAGTGGGCGTGCAGGTGGGTCGCGCCGACGCCGCGCAGCACCCGCCCGAGCCGCAGCACGTTCTGCGGGTCGCCGACCTGGCGCGCCTCCGGCACGACGTGGATCCCCGCCGCCTCGACGTCGGCGAGGAACGCCTGCGAGCGGACCGGCTCGTGGAAGACGAGGTGGCTCTCCGCCCCCAGCTCGGCGCAGCGGCGCGTGAGCGCGACGAGGAAGCGCTCGAAGGAGCCGTACTGCTTCGACTCCCAGCCCATCACGTGGACGATCCGCGGCCGCTCGCCGCGCGCGACGCCGGCGCCGCTCACGGCCGCGCGAGGCCGAAGCGCGCCCAGCCGGCGATGAAGCCGAGCCCCCAGGCGACGTGCATCGTCGCCAGCACCGCCGGCAGCGGCAGCGCGACCTTCAGCGGCACCTCACGCGCCGCGTCGAGCGCCTGCAGCCCCAGCGCGCCGCCGTAGACGGCGACGCCGAGCCGCGCCAGCCGCCGCAGCGTGCGCGTCGGCGCCAGCAGCGCGCCGGCGAGGCAGAGCGCGACGGCCGGCGGCAGGAAGTGGGTCTTGCGCAGCGTGCCGTGGTGGCGCGTCGCCGTCTTGGCGCGGTAGAAGCCGTGGCGCCAGTATTGGCGCCAGAGCGCTCTGAAGTTGTCGCGCGGGAGATACTCGGCGGCCATCTCGGCGCGCGAGACGATCCGGCCGCCCTCGGCCAGCACGCGCGCCGCCAGCTCCGAGTCCTGGTTGACGGGCCAGCCGTCGTCCCAGCCGTCGTGGCGGTCGACCGTCTCACGCCGCCAGACGCCGGCGAAGACGCCGGTGTCGAGCTCGACCTCCTCGGCCGGTCTGCCCTCGGCGTTCATGCGCCACTTCGACGAGCCGCCGACGCCGAGCCGCGAGCCGAGCGCGTAGGCGACCGACGCGCGGATCCCGCCGCTGCCTCTCGGCACGACCGGGCCGGCGACCCAGACGACGTCGTCGTCCTGCTCCAGCCGCTCGATCCCGGCCGCCAGGTAGCGGGCCGGGAACCAGGCGTGCGCGTCCATCCGCGCGACGTAGCCGCCGCTCGCGGCGCGCAGGCAGGCGTTGAGGCCGGCGGCGGTCGTGCGCGCCGGGTTGTCGACGACGACGATCCGCGGATCGTCGCGCCCCATCTCCTCCAGCACCGCCTTCGTGCGGTCGTCTGAGCGGCCGTCGGCGAAGACCAGCTCCAGCGTCAGGCCCTCAGGCAGCTCCTGCGCGAGCATCGTCGCGACGGTGTCGCGGATGTGCTTCTCCTCGTTGAGGACCGGGATCAGAACGCTGACGGTCGGCATCGCTGCGGGATTCGCGCTCACGTCCGCATCTCCTCGGGACGCGTCATCGCCAGCAGCGTCGGACCGAGCGCGATCAGGATCCACAAGCGCCGGTCGTCGATGTTGGAGAGGAAGAAGGAGGCCGTCAGCGCGCCGACGAGCGCGAGCATCGCCGCGCGCGCGAGCGTCGCCGTGTCGAGGTCGCCGAGGCGCTCGAAGCGGTCGGCCGCGCGATGGGCGGAGAGGATCGAGCGCACCACCAGCAGCAGGAACAGGAACAGCCCGATCGCGCCCGTCTCGGCCCACAGCTGCAGGTAGGCGTTGTGGACGACGATGTGCTTGTCGACGATCAGGTCGGCGCGGCTGAGCGCGCCCGGCTCGCGGATGAAGTTCTGCGAGACGACGGGGAACTGGCCGAGGCCCGCGCCGTCGAGCGGATGCGCCTCGACGACGCGCCAGGCGACCTGCCAGATGTCGGTCCGGCCGCTGCCGCCGTCCTGCGCCGAGGTGACCCGCTGCCACGACGACGGCGAGGCGGCGAACCAGCCGGCCGCGCCCAGCGCGACGATGCCGATCACGACCGCGACCGTCAGCCGTCTGCCGCGCCAGAACAGCAGCGCGCCGAGCGAGACGATCGCCGCCGCGATCAGGCCGCCGCGGGACTCGGTCGCGGCGAGGCCGATCGCCAGGATCCCGATCGCGACGATCAGCGCGAAGCGCACCAGCGGCTGGCCGCGTTTGGCGGCGAGGCCGCCGGCGAGCATGATCGCCGGCACGCATGCGGCCGCGAGGTAGTTGGGGTCGCTGACGCCGCCCTGCAGGCGGCCCTGCACGCTGCTGGAGGTGTCGAGGTCGGTCGCGCTCGTGCTGAGGCCGCCGGTCGCGGCGCCGGAGAGGACCGACAGCGCGGTGCCGGCGACGTAGGCGCCGGCGATCCAGCGGGCGTGCTTGGGCTCCAGCACGAAGGTCGTCACGAGCAGGAAGACGCCGGCCGAGAGGACGTAGTTGATCGCCGTGTCCTTGACGAGGTCCGGCGACGGCGCCCACAGCAGCGACAGCAGCACCCACGCTATGAACAGCACCAGCCCGCCGAGCATCGGTATCTGCCGCCGCGCCCGCGCCCGCAGCGCGCCGTCGCGCGCGAACAGCATCCCGAACCAGACGATGAACAGCAGGTAGAGCGAGCGGTTGGAGGCCTGGCCGAAGGCCGGGATCGACGTCATGAAGGCCGACGTCGCCCACGCCGCCAGCGCCAGCGGCGGGTTGAGGAAGGCGAGCGGCAGGAAGACGACCGCGCCGATCACCAGCAGGCCGAGCTTCGGCTGGTGCACGAGCAGCACGCCGGTGATCGCGGCGAGCGCGAAGGCGGCCGCGCCGACGGCGACGACCAGGCCCTGCGAGCCGGCGAGCGGGCGCCGCTGGACGCCGAGGCCGAGCATTGCTACGGCAGCGCGTCGGCCTCGTCGCGGCGGCGGGCGCGCTGCCCGCCGTCCGCGGGCGGGCTGAGCGTCGGCAGCTGCTTGTCGCCGCGGCCGTCGCCCGCGTAGCCGTAGTAGCCGCCGTAGGAGGTGCCGCTGCCGCCGACGACGACGAGCCCGGTCGGCGTCACGCCCATGTGCTCCAGCAGCTCGCGCGCGACCTGCAGGTCGTTGCGGTCGGTGTTGCCGGGACGGGCGACCAGCAGCACGTCGTCGGCGACGGTGACGACGCGCAGCGCGTCGGAGACGCGGCCGAGCGGCGCGGTGTCGACGACGACGCAGTCGGCGATCTCGCGCGCCTGCGCGAGCAGCTCCGGCAGCTGGCGCGAGAGCGCGGCCAGCATCGGCGAGATGTCGCCGCTGGGCTGGGCGCTGAAGACGAGCAGGTCGGGCCGGCCGGGCGCCTCGACGAGCGAGTCGGTCAGCCGCACGTTGCTGCCGAAGAGCGAGAGGACGTCCGAGCGGACGCCGATGCGGGCGCCGATGTCGGGCTTGCGCAGATCGAGGTCGAGCAGCACGACGCGCAGGCCGGAGGCGACGAGCGAGCTGGCGAACTCGATCGCCGAGGTCGTCTTGCCGTCGCCGACGGAGGCGCTCGTGAACATCACGACCGGCGTGCGGTCGTGCTCGTTGTCGAGCTGCACCTGCAGCGTGCGGAACGCCTCGCGCAGCTGCGGCGGCGTCTCGCCCTTGCGGCGGCGGACGACCGGCACGCGCGTCAGCACCGGCAGCGGGTAGACCTCGACGAGCGCGTCCTCGTCGCGCATGCGGCGGTCGAGCTGCTCCAGCAGCAGCGCCGCGCCGACGCCTATGACGGCGCCGCCGATCAGCGCGAGGATCACGACGAGCTTCTTCGACGCGCCGGTCTCCTGCGCGCCGGTCGCGCTCTGCAGCAGCGAGAAGTTGGGGTCGCGGCCGTCGCGGATCGTCTCCAGCTCGGCGATCGAGGCGGCGAGGTTGGCCGAGGTCGTCGGATCGGCGTCGCCGAGCGCCTCGCGGCGCGCTCTGAGGCCGGCGACCTGCGCGTCGACCTGCTGCTTGAGCGAGTCGCCGCGGACCTCCAGCGTCGCTGGCGCGTAGGCGTTGGCGGCGGCGATCGCGGACGCCTCGCTGTCGGAGGTGGCGGTCACGGCGACGACGTTGGAGTCGCCCTGCGCGCTGACTCTGACGGCGTTGAGGAGTCTGCCGACGGACCAGCCGGGCAGGTTTCTGGCGGCGACGACGGCGGCCTTCGGCGAGTCGAGGATCGTCGCGGCGGTCTGCAGCGTGCGCGTCGGGTCGACCGAGTCGGTCAGGATCGGCAGGCCGGCGGTCGCGGCGTCGCCGGCGGTCGGCGTGACGAGGATCTGCGCTGTCGAGTCGAAGCTGGGCGTGCGCCGCTCCAGCCAGACGACGCTGGCGGCGATCGTCGCGAGCAGCACGAGGCCGACCAGCAGCGGGTGATGCCGGACGGCGCGCCAGTAGGGCCCGAAAGCGCCTTCGGCGCGACCCGTCGTGAGGGAGGGTGTGCTCGCTGCCACAAACGTTCTTCGGGCAGTATACGCAGGCCTTTTCTCGCTCATTGCGCCTCCTTCGCCGCACGCAGCGCGGCCTCGACCTGCTCGGCGACGGTCGGCCAGCCGGAGCCGTTCATGACCCGCTCGCGACCGGCGGCGCCGAGCCGCTCGGCGAGCGCGGGATCGCCCAGCACGCGGTCGAGCGCGTCGACGAGCGCCGGCACGTCACCCTTCGGCACGACGATCCCCGTCTCGCCGTCGGCGACGGCCGCCGGCAGGTCGCCGACGTCGCTGGCGACGACGGCGCGGCGCATCGTCATCGCGAGGTGGACGACGCCGCTCTGGTAGCCGGCCAGATACGGCATCACGACGACGCGCGCGCGCCCGAACAGGTCCGGGACCTGCTCCAGCGGGACGTAGTCGGGCCGCACCTCGACGGAGTCGCCGTGGCCGCTGGCCCACGGGATCACGCGCGCCGACTCGCCCTCCTCGGGCACCGGCGGCCCGGCGATCGTCAGGCGCGCGTCGGGGCGGCGTCTGGAGAGCGCGTCGAACGCCTCCATCAGCACCGGCAGGCCCTTCATCTTGCGCCAGGCGCCGAAGAAGAGGATGCGCGGCTCGCCCGCGGGCGGCGGCGGCTCCTCGCCGTCCTCGAAGATCCGCTCGTCGCCGTGCGGGATCACGACCAGTCTCGTCGGCGGGTAGGTCTCGAGGTACTCGGCGCGCGATCTCTCGCCGTGGACGAAGAGGAAGTCGAAGCTCGGGTAGGCGCGCGCGAGCAGCTTCATCGTCGTGCCGCCCTCGACGAACAGCTCGCTGCCGCCCCAGCGGTTGAACGGGCGCACGTTGTGGCAGACGTGCGACGTCGGCGTCTTGCCTCTCAGCTTCGTGACGGTGAGCGCGCCGAGCGCGGTCAGCGACAGGTCGAGGCTGCCGTTGAGCAGCACGGCGTCGTAGCCGCCGAAGCGCACCTCGCGCACGATCCGGCCCCACGTGCGTGCCAGCCGCGCGGCCGTTCTGGCGCGCCGGAGCGTCGCCTCCACGCGCGTCGGCTCGCCGCTGTGGGCGGGCGCGCCGGGCGGCAGCACGGGACGCCGGCGGGCGGCGCCGGAGCGGCTCGCCAGCTCGTTGTCGCGCGCACAGATCAGGTCGACCTGGTTGCCGCGCTCGGCGAGCGCGTCGGCGAGCTGGGTGGCGTAGTGCAGCAGGCCCCCGAACGGGACCGGCTCGATCACGGCGATGCGCATATGCGCTCCATATCGGCAGGGATCGTCCCCACCTTCAGCCCCGCCTCACCAGATCCCAGAGCGAGCTGGCGCGCAGGAGTCGCACCGGCCGCGCGACCTTGACGCGGAAGCGGCGCCACTCGTCGACGCGGTAGACGCCGATCCGCGGCAGCCGCATCAGCTCGTGCGCGCTGGGCTGCGCCGGCCACGCCGGCACCCGCACCGGCAGCGTCACCGCCGCTTCGTAGCCGGCCGCGGCGGTCGCGGCGGCGACGCGCTCGTCGTGTGCGCCGAAGGGATAGGCGAGCGTCGCCAGCTCCAGCTCCAGCAGCGCCTCCAGCTCCCGCTTGGAGCCCTCCAGCTCGTGCCGCAGCTCGCCGTCGTCGGCGACTCTCGGCAGCCACGGGTGGGTGCGCGTGTGCGAGCCGACCTCCCAGCCCTGCGCGGCGACCGCGCGCAGCTGCCCGGCCGTCATCGGCTCCAGCTCGCGCGCGTGCTCGGTCTGCAGGTGACGCGCGACCTCCGGCCACGCCATCGGCGTCTGCTCGGCGATCGGCACCGACGGCGCGTAGACGGTCGCGATCGCGCCGAGCCGCTCGAGCACCGGCAGCGCCAGCTCGTGGACCGACAGGAGCGCGTCGTCGAACGTGATCGCGAGCCGCTTGCCGCCGCCCGGCCGCGCCGCCTCGCGCACCGTCACGGGGCGGTAGCCGCGCCGCATGAACCAGGCGACCTGGCTGTGCAGCTGCTGCTGTGTGACCGCCATCGCGTCGGGCCAGCTCGGGCTGACGCCGTGATAGCAGAGCGAGATCGTCTCGTTCATCGCGCGCCCTCGCGCCCGCGCGCGCCCGCGCCCGCGCCGCGTCCGCCGGCCGCGGCCGTGACGAACTCCGCCACCCGCCCGACCTCGGCCTCCAGCGTGTGCGCGCGCGCCTGCGCGCTGCCGGCCGCGACCAGCCGCGCCCGCAGCGCTTCGTCGTCGCGCAGCCGCTCCAGCGCGCGCGCGGCGGCTTCGGCGTCACCGGCTCCGATCAGCTCGACCGCCTCGCCGACGGCGGCGCGGATCCCGCCGACGTCGGTCGCGACCGCCGGCAGGCCGGCGGCGAACGCCTCGAAGAGGATCTGCGGCAGCCCCTCGGTCCAGGAGACGTGCAGCAGCGCGTGGCTGTCGCGGTAGGCGTCGAAGAGGCCGCCGTCGAGCGGCAGGTAGCCGAGCAGCTCGGCGTGGCCGGCGACGCCCAGCTCGGCGAGCCGCTGCTCGAGCTGGTCGCGCAGCGGCCCCTCGCCGCAGATCCGCAGCCGCCAGCGCGGGTCTCTCGCGACCAGCAGCGCCAGCACGTCGGCCAGCAGCAGCGGGTTCTTCTCGGTGTCGATGCGGCCGACGCTGAGCACGTCGAGCGTCTGCGCGTCCCAGTCCTCGCGGGACGCTCTGCCGGCGATCTCGGCGTCGCGCACGAGCGAGATCGCGACCTCCAGGACGCGCGGCGCGGCGGCGTAGTGGCTGGCCGCCTCGGGCCCGACGACGACGACCGGGGCGCGCTTGGCGAGCAGCCGCCAGGCGCCGTCGAGCAGCTCGCCGATCGCTCGCACCCAGCGTCTGCTGGGATGGCGCGTGGCGAGGTAGGCGCGCGTGTCCTGGCGCACGCCGAGGATCACCGGCTTGCGACGCGCGAGCGCGACGAGCGCGAACAGCAGCGCGACCGGGTGCGGGCCGAGCAGCCAGGCGGCGTCGGCGTCGTCGAGCGCGCGCGCGAACGTCCGCAGCGAGCCGGCGACGCCGCGCGCCGCCGACAGCGGCCGCGTGATCGTCTCGTAGAACGGCAGCGGCACGAACGTGACCGCGTCGGTCAGGCGGTAGCGGCTGCTGCCGGGCCGCGGGTCGAGCCGGCCGACGAGCGTGAGGCCGTCGAGCCGCTCGGCGAGCGCGTCGAGGAAGAGCGCGAAGGCGCGCTCGGCGTAGACGGCGCCGTCGTGGCGGCGGTAGGCGTAGTCGGTGTAGACGGCGAGACGCATCGAAGGCGCGGGAATCTAGCGCCTCGCGCGGAGGGCGCGGGTCGCGTCGGAGAGCCGCAGCCGCCAGGCGGCCGGCCGGCTGACCTCGATCCAGCTCAGCGTCTCCTCACGCGCGGCCAGCTCGCTCTTGTAGCGCGTCGCCGGCGCGAGGAAGTCGTAGCTGGCGAGGCCGTGCTCGCGGCAGGCGCGCATGAAGGCGATGTGGCCGGCGACGCCGGCGCGCAGGCGGTTGTCGTCGTACTGCCGCAGGCCGCCCTGGTAGAAGCAGAGGCGGTCGCCGTCGCGCAGGCCGTAGAGACAGCCGACCGTCTCGCCGTCGGCCGCTCTGCGCACGCGCACGAGCGCGACCTGCTGGCGCGGCAGCAGCCGCGCGACGAGCGCGCGATGGAAGGCGACGTAGCGCGCGTCGGCGAACGCGCCCGGCTCGCCGGCGGCCGTCCAGCGCTGCTGGTGCAGCGCGATCAGCTCGTCGAGGATCTCCGCCCCCTGCTGCGGCGTCTGCGCCCACTCGGTGCTCAGCTCGCCGAACGCTCTCAGCGAGCGGCGGATCCGCTGGCGGCGGCTGCCGGACAGCTGCGCCAGCACGTCGTCGCCCTCCTGCAGGTCGGCGACGGGGCTCTGCTCGACCGTGACCGCGACGCGCGGCGAGGGGCCGCCGAGCGCGTCGAGCAGCAGCGCGGCGTCGTCGGCGTGGAGGCCGTCGAGCCGCAGCCGGTCCCAGCCGCGCTCGCGCTCCAGCTCGGCGACCAGCGCCGCGGCGAACGGCGCGCGCGCCTCCGGCCGCGCCAGCAGCCGGTTGCGCTCGACGAAGACGCTCGCGCCGGCCGGCTCCCCGGCCGTGCCGAGATGCCAGGCACGCGGGCGCGGGAAGGCGGCCGGCGCTCTCGTCACGAGCGCGATCGCGCCCTCCGCGACGGCGAAGCGGTGCGGCACGGCGGCGCCGAAGCTGTCGAGCCAGGTCTCGGTCCAGGCCCACGAGCAGCTCAGCGCGGGGGCGCCGCCGAGGTCGGCCTCCAGCGCCGTCCACAGCCGCCGCGCCTCGTCGCGCGCGGCGACGCCGTCGAGCATGCGCACGGCGATCCGGCCGGAGACAGCGGAGGGGTGCGCCACGCCCGGCATGTTCGCATGCGCGCCGGGCACGAGCGCCCGGCGCGAGGAAATATGGACCGTGCACCCTCCATCGAAGCGGGTTCTCGAGTTCGCTACCGCCGGTGGACTCCGGACAGGCACTCCCGCAACGCATGACGGTGACCGTTTAAGGCTGCTTCCTTCCGGACCTGACCTGGTTCGCGGGCCGTCATCGCGCGGGACCTGACCATCAACGCCTCCGTACGACGCGCTGCCTCGAAAGCCTGCGCCCCTCGGAAGGGAATTCAGCCCTGCTAGAGCGGATTGCAGATTCAGGGCGCCGCTAATGCCCCGCCTAGCACGGTCCGCGGGGGATCATAGCGGCGGGCGCGCCACGGCGCGCGGCTGGGCGGTGCCGCGCAGGCCCGCGCCGCCGGCCGGCTCAGCGGGCGCCGGCGGCGACGTGCGCGAGCGTCGTGCGCAGGCCCTCGGCGAGGCCGACCTCGGCGCGCCAGCCGAGCAGCTCGCCGGCGCGCGTCGCGTCGAGCGCGCTGCGCAGCACCTCGCCGGCGCGCGCCGGCTCGTGCAGCGGCTCGAACGGCCGCTCGCCATCGCCGAGCGCGCGCAGCTCGTCAGCGAGCTGCAGCACGGTCGTCTCGACGCCGCTGCCGATGTTGACCGGCTCGGTCGCATCGGAGGCGGCCGCGAGCAGGTTCGCGCGCACGACGTCGCCGACGAAGACGTAGTCGCGCGTCTGCAGGCCGTCGCCGAAGATCCGCGGCGTCGCGCCGCTGGACAGGCAGCCGCAGAAGATCGCCACCACGCCTCCCTCGCCGAGCGGGTCCTGGCGCGGGCCGTAGACGTTCGCGTAGCGCAGCGAGATCGTCGAGAGGCCGTGCAGGCGCGTGAACAGCGCGCAGTAGCCCTCGGCCGAGAACTTCGACTGGCCGTAGGGAGCGAGCGGGCGGATCGGCGCGTCCTCGCGCGTCGGGATCAGCTCGGTCTCGCCGTAGATCGCGCCGCCGGTCGACGACAGCACGACGCGGCGGGCGCCGTGCTCGAGCGCGGCTCTCAGCACGTTGATCGTGCCGCCGACGTTGATCGCCGAGTCGCGCAGCGGATCCTCGACCGAGACGCGCACGTCGATGTGCGCGGCGAGATGGAAGACGACCTCGGGCCGCTCCTCCGCGAAGACGGCCGCGACCGCCGCGACGTCGGCGACGTCGGCCTCGTGCAGCGTCGCCTCCGCCGGCAGGTTGTCGCGCGTGCCGGTCGAGAGGTCGTCGAGGACGGCGACCTCGTGGCCGGCGGCGAGCAGGCCGTCGACGACGTTGGAGCCGATGAAGCCGGCCCCGCCGGTGACGAGCGCCTTCACAGACGGACCGCGGTCTCGGCCGCCTCCGCCCGCGTGACGCCGCGCAGGTCGAGCACGAGCGGCGCCTTCGCGACGACGGCGCCGTGGTCGACGCTCGGGTGCGCGGTCACGATCACCGCGACGTCGGTGCCGTCCAGCAGCTGCTCCAGCGGCTGCGATCTGAGCCCCTGGCGGGTCAGCTCCGGCACGTGCGGGTCGTGGTAGCCGAGGTCGGCGCCGCGCTGGTTCAGCAGCTCGATCAGCTTCAGCGCCGGCGACTCGCGGATGTCGCCGATCCCGGCCTTGTAGGAGACGCCGAGGATCGCGACGCGCGAGCCCTTCACCGGCTTGCCGGCGTCGTTGAGGATCCGCTCGACGCGCTCGAAGCAGTGGTACGGCATGTTCTGGTTGACCTTGCCGGCCAGCTCGATGAACTCGGTCTGGAAGTCGTACTCGCGCGCCTTCCAGGACAGGTAGAAGGGGTCGACCGGCAGGCAGTGGCCGCCCATGCCGGGGCCGGGCAGGAACTTCATGAAGCCGTAGGGCTTCGTCGCCGCGGCGTCGACGACCTCCCAGATGTCGATCCCCATGCGGTCGGCGAGCATCGCCATCTCGTTCACGAGCGCGATGTTGACCGAGCGGAAGATGTTCTCCAGCAGCTTCGCCAGCTCCGCCGCCTCGGGCGTCGAGACCTCGACCAGCTCGTCGCAGACGCGGCCGTACAGCTCGCGCGTGCGCGCGGTGCACTCGGGCGTGAGACCGCCGAAGACCTTCGGCGTCGTGCGCAGCGTGAAGTCGGTGCGGCCCGGGTCGACCCGCTCGGGCGAGAAGGAGACGTTGAAGTCGCGCCCGGCCTTCAGGCCCGAGCGCGCCTCCAGCAGCGGCACGAGCGTGTCGCGCGTGGTGCCCGGGAAGGTCGTCGACTCCAGCACGACCAGCTGGCCGACGCGCAGCACGCGGCCGAGCGCCTCGCCGGCGCCGATCAGCGGCCCGAGGTCGGGCTCGCGGTTGGCCGTCAGCGGCGTCGGGACGCAGATCAGGATCGCGTCCGCTCTCACCAGCGCGGCGTACTCGGTCGTCGCCGAGATCGCGTCTCCGAGCGCCGCCAGCCGCTCCGACGGCACGTCCTCGACGAGCGACACGCCCGCCGCGATCGTCGCGACGCGCTGCGCGTCGACGTCGACGGCGATCACGTCGTCGCCGGCCTCGGCGAAGGCGACGGCGAGCGGCAGCCCGACGTAGCCGAGTCCCACGATTCCCACGGTCATGGCGCGGAATCGTACGACATCGCGGACCGACTCGACACCGGGTTCCGGACGGATGGCCGGGCGGCCGGCCGGGCATCGAATCGCGCGCGCCGCTACGATCCCTCGGACGAGGGCGCGTAGCTCAGTGGGAGAGCGCTCGCTTCACACGCGAGAGGTCGGTGGTTCGAAACCACCCGCGCCCATCCCCGAAGGCCCGCCCCGGCGGGCCTTCGTCGTTCTGCCGTCCCAGCGCAGCAGCAGCGCCAGCAGGCCGACCGCCGTCAGCAGCTCCAGCGCCAGCGTCGCCTCCTTCGAGCCGGTCGAGATCGACGTGTAGATG
Organism: Conexibacter sp. CPCC 205762; assembly: GCF_030646155.1. Classification (GTDB taxonomy): domain Bacteria; phylum Actinomycetota; class Thermoleophilia; order Solirubrobacterales; family Solirubrobacteraceae; genus Conexibacter. Next base: position 324,510 of record NZ_JAUTDN010000002.1, on the reverse strand, counting down.
TGGTGGAGCGAGCTGAGCGCGAGCAGCGCGAGCAGCGCCGTGACGAGCGCCGGCGAGCTGGCCAGCGGACGCGCGGCGGTCTCGCGCTCGAGCCAGCCGCGCCCGCTGGCGAAGGCGACCGCCAGCGGCACCAGGCCGAGCGAGACGAGCCGCGGCTCGTTCGTCGAGGAGTAGTCGTTGTAGATCGGGTCCGGGTTGAGCAGCGCCGCGAGCACGACGATCGCCGCTCCGACGGCGAGGCTGCCCCAGAACAGCGACGGCAGCTGCGTGAGGCGCCGGCGCGCGACCCACAGCGTCGCCGCCAGCAGCGCGGCGATCTCCAGCAGCGCGTTGGCGGTGTGGGCGAAGTGGTTGGCGAGGTCGGAGGCGGTCCCGGGCAGGTCGCCGACCGCCTCCAGGATCGTCAGTCTCGTGAAGCTCACGCCGGGTTTCGAGAAGCCGGCCGCGACGCGGGTGATGACGTAGTAGGTGACGACCGTCACCAGCAGCGCGGCGATCGCCGGCAGCAGCGGCCGGCGCGCGCCGCGCACCGTCAGCGCCGGACCGCGCGCCTCGCGCCACTCCGGCGCGATCAGCAGCCACAGCGCGACGACCGGCGCGACCGCGAAGACCGTTTGCCGCCCGATCGTCGCCAGCAGCAGCGCCGCCAGCACGAGCGGCAGCCGCCGCAGCGCCATGCCGAGCAGCAGCAGGCCCATCGAGAGGTCGAAGACGAGGTCGGCGAGGTAGGCCGGCTCGAGGCCGTAGTAGCGCAGCGCATACGGGTTGAGCGCGACGACGGCGAGCGCCAGCAGCGTCGTCGCGGTGCTCGCGCCGATCCGCCGCAGGACCGTCGCGGCGACCAGCAGCAGCGCGACGGCGAGCGCGACGGCACAGACGCGGTAGACATCCTCGGCCGACCCGCCCGTCAGGTCCGCGAGCCCGCCGACGACCCAGTGCACGGCCCAGCGCTGGGCGTGCTGGTCGGCGATTCGCTCGTCGGGGAAGCCGGGGAAGGCGTGCGCGAGCTTCAGGTAGGCGTACTCGTCGTCGCCGTGGGCGTAGCGGAGACCGGCGAAGAAGCCCATCCAGCGGTTGGTGAGCGCGACGAAGGCGAGCAGCGCGGCGACGATCGCGACGATCGCGCCCCAGCCGGGCACGGCGGCCAGCCATCTGCGAGCGCCGGCGACAGGCGCGGCGGGGGAGCGTGGGGCCATTGCGCGCAATCGTAGTGGCGCGGCCGGGCGCCGGCGACGCGCGCGGGCCGCGAACGCGGCACGGCGAAAGATCCGGCCGGAACCTTCGCCATCGGGCCAAGGTGAGAGCCGCGCCGCTGCCGCATCATCCTGTCCATCTCCTCCTCTGAAGGGTCGGGTCCAGGCAACGGGACCCGGCCCTTCGCCCTTCTTGCGGTGTGGTCCGTCGCGGGTTCTCTCGGAGGGATGCGCGCGACGCGGCGGGGCCGGGATTTCCGGGGCCGGCCCCGCCTCGTCCGTCGCGCGGGCCCGCCGCTCAGTCCGAGCCGGCGACCGAGGGCGGGAACTCGGGCGCGAACGGCGGCCCCTGACCGCAGCCGAGGTAGCTGTCGACCGTCTGCGACGGCACGCCGCCGTTGAACTCGAACAGGCCGCGCACGATCACGCGCGCGCCGGGCGGGCAGGTCATCGCCTCGATGTAGCCGCGCTTGACGGTGCGACCGTGCTCTCTCACCTTCACGGTCGCGCCGCCGACGGTCGCCTTGAACTGTCTCAGCGACGTGACCATGCCGTCGGAGATCTCCTGCAGGCCGGGCGGGACCGGCAGCGTCAGCTTGAAGCCGTATCTCGGGTTGCCGCGCAGCTGCTCGAATCTGGCGTCGATCAGCTCGCTGATCTCGACCGGGTTGGTGGCATGGAAGTAGAACAGCATCGATCTGCCGCCGGGCCCGTTGTAGACCTCCATCTGCAGTCTGGCCGTCACGCTGATCGCGGTCCCGAAGGCCCAGCCGCCGCCGATCCGCGATGCCTTCGGGCAGGCGCTCCGGGAGCCTCTCGTCGCGATCAGCCGCGCCGCTCTGCAGCTCGCGAACCATCTGCCGTTGACGCGCGCGCCGTGCGTGAACCAGAGCGTGATCCTTCTCGTCGTCGCCGGGTAGGCGCCGTCGATGTCGTCGCCGACCACGCGGCCCTCCAGCGTCAGGCTGACGTTCTGCGGCGTGGTCGGGAAGCCGGTGATCGCGGGCGTGACCGCGCCGCTGAGCGCGGCCGACGTTCTCGCGCCGGCGAGCGTCGGGGCCAGCAGGCAGGCCGCGAACGCGAGCGCCGTCGCCACGGTCACCCCAGCGGTCTTGAAAACAGACATGTCTCAAGCGTAACCGCTGCCCGCCGGCCCGTGTGAGAAGTTGGTCGGCGGCATGTGCCGCCCTGAGCGAAGCGGAGAGCCGATTCCGATAGGGTCGGCTTACCGTGCGTAAGTTCCACGCGGCCGTTCTGCGGCGGCGCGAGGAGTATCGTTAGGGCGCCCTCACGCGCTGCCCCCAACGAGCGACGAAAGGAGCGTGATCGACGATGGCGAGCTATCCGCGCCGCGAAGAGCTCACCGGCCTCAGACGGTCCGAGGTCCTGAAGGCGTCGCCGCGCATGTTCGAGTCGAACCTGCTCGACAGACTGTCGCGGGTCCACTGGAGCGTGCCGGCGTTCATCTTCGGCCCCGCGATCGCGATCGCGCTCGTGCTCTCGTTCGGCCAGCTCGCGTTCTGGAAGATCCCGCTGCTCGTGCTCGGCGGCTACCTCTTCTGGACGCTGACGGAGTACTGGCTGCACCGCATCGTCTTCCACTTCGAGCCCGACCAGGGCATCGGTGCACGGCTGCACTGGATCATCCACGGCGTCCATCACGACCATCCCAACGATCCGCTGCGGCTCGTGATGCCGCCCTCGGTCAGCGTGCCGCTGGCGGCGCTCTTCTTCGCGCTCTTCCTGCTCGTGCTCGGCACCCCGGCCGCCTACGCCGCGTCGGCCGGCTTCTGGGGCGGCTACCTCTTCTACGACCTGACGCACTACTACCTCCACCACCTGCCCGGTGGGCGCAAGCCGCAGGGGTGGCTGCTGAGCAAGCTCCACGAGGCGCACATGCGCCACCACTTCAAGGAGCACGACAAGGGCTACGGCGTCAGCGCGCCCTTCTGGGACAACATTTTCGGCACCGCCACCTCAGCGACGCGGCGGAATACAACAGAGCGATAGCGCTCGTCGTACGACAGGCGATATCGCCGCCCACAGCAGGCGATTCCCTGTCTACCGTGGACGGGTGCACACGACCACGGTTCGCTTCTCGGGCGAGACATGGGCCCAGCTGAAGGAGGTCTGCGAGCGGGACGGCATCGCCACCGCGCAGTACATCCGCGAGGCGACGATCGCCCGGCTGGCGCAGAGCGCGAGACTGCCTCAGGTCGAGCGCCAGGACCGTGAGCTGGAGGAGCTGAGGGTCCGCGTCGAGCGGATCGAACGCGCCCTCCAGCGCCGCATCGTGCGCTGATCCCGCCGGCTCACCTCCCACAGGCGTGTTGTGCCGACGTCGTCAGTGCCACCGCCCGCGCCATCGCCATTGGCGACGCTCCGGAAGTCGGGTAGCGTCGACCACGTCGTCGAGCCCGGCACCGGCGGGCCGATTGCGAACGCCACGCCGTCGTCTCCCCCACGACGGACACCCGCTGGGTACGACGACAGCCGCGCTGCGGCGTCCCGGTTCCAACTCCCCTTGCGGAGCCGGGACGCCAGCGGCTCGTTCAGGTGTCACCGCGATGCACTGCTGCTCGCAATCGAGGACGCCGCGATCGGCGACGTCCTGCGGGAATTAAGCGGAGAGAGAGGGATTCGAACCCTCGGACCGAGTTACCCCGGTCACACGATTTCCAGTCGTGCCCGTTCAGCCGCTCCGGCACCTCTCCAGGCAAGTGGTACGGCGAGCAGGAAGGGTACAGGGCGGGCGCCGACGGCGTCGTCGGGTGGGGCAGGTGCGGCTAGAGCTGCCAGGCGCCGCCGCGGAGCACGGGGACGCGCTCGCCGGCGGCGGTGATGCCGGTCACGTCGACGTCGTCGCCGCCGATCATGAAGTCGATGTGGATCAGGCTGTCGTTGACGCGCTCGACGTCGTCCTCGCCGACGGCGAAGTCGAAGCCGCGGCCGAGCGCGATGTGGCTGGCGGCGTTCTCGTCCAGCAGCGTGTCGTAGAAGACCGTCCCGAGCGGCCCGATGCGGCCCTCGCCGTCGACCAGCGCCAGCTCGCCGAGGCGGGCGCCGCCGTCGTCGTGGGAGGTCATCTCGCGCAGCGTCTCGGCGCCCTGCTCGGCGTCGATCGCGACCGCGCGGCCGCCCTCGAAGCGGACCGTCAGGCCCCTGATCGTCGCGCCGCCGATCAGCAGCGGCTTGGTCGAGCGGACGACGCCGTCGGCGCGCAGCGGGTCTGGGGTCGTGAAGACCTCCTCCGACGGCAGGTTGGGCGCGTGCGGGATCCCGTCAGCGGTCTCGAAGGCCGCGCAGATCCATCTGCTGCTCGGCAGCAGGCCGATCGTCAGGTCGGTGCCCGGCCCCTCGAAGTGGATCGCGTCGAAGCCGGCCGTCGTCAGCCGGCCGCTGACGCCGACGAGCGTCGCCATCCGCTCTCTCCAGGCCGCGACCGGGTCGTCGGTGTCGAGGCGACAGACGTGGACGATCTCCTCCCACAGCTTCGCGAGCGCCGCCTCCGGCTCCAGCTCGGGGTGGACGAGCGAGGCCCAGGCCTGCGTCGGGCAGGGACCGATCGTCCAGTTGGTCGTGCGCTCGTTGACGACCTTGCCGGCCTCGCGCAGCGCCTGCGACTTGTCCCTGCCGACGCGCGCCGGGTCGAGGTCCTCCAGCAGGCCCGGCTCGACCGGGCCGGTCAGCGCGATCCGGGCGGCGCGCGCGTCGCCGAGTCTGAGAATCCGCTCGCCGAGCCACGGCGGCACCGTCTCCAGCGCCTCGTCGGAGCCGTACTCGATCCGCGCGCGGCGGACGTGGATGTCGGAGTAGCTGACCTCGACGAAGGTCGCGCCGTGTCTGTACGCGCTGGCGGCGACGGCCCGCGTCAGCGGCTCCTTGCCGAGCTCGGAGCTGACCGCGACGATCTGGCCCGGCTGGACGTTGGCGCCGAAGCCGACGAGCAGGTCGGCGAGGCGCTGCAGCGTCGTGGCGTCGGACATCGCAGCCGCCTACTTGTTCATCGGCGCGGGGACGTCGCAGCCGGCTCTGGCGACGAGGCCGGCCAGTCTGTCTCTGTCGGCGGCCGACGGCGCTCTGTGGTCCTTCTTCTCGTCCGGGTAGTCGCCCGGCTTCGTGAGGAAGTCCGACGGATAGAGGCCTCTGCAGAGGCGCGCGAGATCCTGGTCGTCGAAGTTGTCGGCGGCTCTGATCAGCTGCACGCGCGCGGCGCGCTGCTCCGGCGTGATGTCGGCCTTCTCGACCGAGTCGCAGCCGGCGACGACGAGCGCGGCGAGCAGCGCGAGTGGGAGCAGACGGCGAGACATCGGGAGGGAACGCTACCGATCCGGGCCGCGCGGCGCCTCGTGCGCCCGCCCGCGCTGCCGTAGTCTCCCGCGCATGGATCCGGATGCCGTCGAGATCCGCGTGCTCGGCTGCCTCATCGAGAAGCAGCGGACCACGCCGGACGCCTATCCCCTCTCGCTCAACGCGCGGCGCCTCGTGCGCCCGCCCGCGCTGCCGTAGTCTCCCGCGCATGGATCCGGATGCCGTCGAGATCCGCGTGCTCGGCTGCCTCATCGAGAAGCAGCGGACCACGCCGGACGCCTATCCCCTCTCGCTCAACGCGCTGCGCCTCGCCTGCAACCAGTCGACCAATCGCGACCCCGTCGTCGACTACGACGAGAACGCGATCCGCGACGCGCTCCAGCACCTCTACCGCCGCGGCTGGACCCGCCTCACGAGCGGCCACGGCAGCCGTGCGGCCAAGTACCGCCACCTGCTCGACGAGGCGCTCGGGCTCGGCCGGGACGAGATCGCGATCCTCGCCGTGCTGATGCTGCGCGGCCCGCAGACGCCCGGCGAGCTGAAGCAGCGGGTCGAGCGGCTGCACCGTTTCGACGACCTCGCCGCCGTCCACGCGACGCTCGAGTCGCTGATCGGCAGAGACCGCGTCGCGCGGCTGGAGCGCCGTCCGGGGCAGAAGGAGGAGCGCTACCAGCAGCTGCTCGGCGGCGAGGAGCCGCAGACGGTCGCGACCGGTCCGGCGCCCTCGTACGCGGCCGCGCCCGCCCACCCGGCTGCGCTCGCTCCCGCGCCCGCTCCGCCGCCGGCCCCGGCCGGTCCGGATCCGGCCACGAGCGCGCGGATCGACGAGCTGGAGCGCAAGCTCGAGGCGCTGGAGCGCGAGCTGGCGGAGCTGCGGGAGGCGCTCGGCGCCTGACGCCCAGTAGCCTCCCTGCGTGGCCGACCGCAGTTCCAGAAGACCCCGCAGCAGCCGCAGCAGTCTGCCGCACAGCCAGCCGCGCGCCCACGCGCGCCCCCGCCCCGGCACGACCAGACGCCAGCCGCCGACCTCGCCGCGAGCGCGCGTGATCGCGCTGTCGGCGCTCGGCCTCGGCGTCGTCGTGATCCTCACGCTGACCGCGATCCTCGTGATCGGTCCCGGCAAGGAGTCGCCCTCCGAGCAGCTCGACAGCTTCCTCGGCGACTGGAGCAGAGGCGCCGACGCGACCGCCGCGAGCGCGACCGACGCGCCGGCCAACGCCGCCGCCGCGCTGAGAGCGAACCGCGCCGGGCTCGACGGCGCGAGACTGAGAGCCGAGCGCGTCGGCGACGTCAGCGAGGACGGCGACCGTGCCAGCGCGAGAGTCCGCATGACCTGGCAGGTGCCGGCGATCGGCAGCTTCAGCTACACGACGAGAGTCGGCCTGCGCGACCAGGGCGGCGACGCCGGCTGGGTCGTGCGCTGGGCGCCGACGGTCGTCCACCCGGCGCTCAAGCGCGGCCAGCGGCTCGGCACGACGCGCGCGCAGCAGCCGCGCGGCAGATTGCTCGACCGCAACGGCTACGCGCTCGCGGAGGAGCGGCCGGTCAAGCGCGTCGGCGTCGTCGCCGGCGAGATCGACGACCCGGCCGCGACCGCGCAGGCGATCGCCGACGTCGTCGACATCGATCCGAGACCGTTCCAGCGAGCGATCGAGAACGGCGGCAGACAGCAGTTCGTCGAGGCGATCTCGCTGCGACCGGAGGACTACGCGTCGCTGGAGTCGGAGCTGGTCGCGATCCCCGGCGAGAGAACGCTCGACGCGACCGCCCAGCTGGCGCCGACGCGCGGCTTCGCGCGGGCGCTGCTCGGCGACGTGCGCGAGCTGTCGGCCGCCCAGCTGAGAAGACTCGGGCCGACCTACGCGATCGGCGACGCCGGCGGCCAATGGGGGCTGGAGGCGGCGCTGGAGAGAGAGCTGGCCGGCACGCCCGCGCGGGCGATCGTCGTGCGCGCCGGCGACGGCTCGCCGACGAAGACGCTGCAGCGCGCGAGCGGGACGAGAGCGACGGACGTGAGAACGACGCTCGACGCCGACGTGCAGGCCGCCGCCGAGCAGGCGCTCGACAGCCTCGATCCCGAGTCGAGAGCGGCGCTGGTCGCGCTGCAGCCGTCCAGCGGCGACATCCTCGCGGTCGGCAACCGGCCGCTGGACGACTCGTTCGACCGCGCGCTCGACGGCCAGTACCCGCCCGGCTCGACGTTCAAGATCGTCACGACCGACGCGCTGCTGGAAGGCGGCGTCGTGAGACCCGACACGACCGTCGCGTGCCCGACGACGATCGACGTCGGCGGCCGCTCGTTCAAGAACTTCGAGGGCGGCGGAGGCGGCTCGGAGCCGTTCTCCAGCGCGTTCGCGCAGTCGTGCAACACCGCCTTCGTGGGGCTCGCCAGAAGACTCCCGGCGGGCGCGCTGCCGGAGGCCGGCAGACGCTTCGGCCTCGGCGCGAGATTCGACCTGCCGGTGCCGGCCTTCGGCGGCCAGGTGCCGGAGCCGAGAGACCTCGCCGCGACCGCGGCGGCGATGATCGGCCAGGACCGCAACCTCGCCAGTCCGCTCGGCATGGCCGGCGTGATCGCGACCGTCGCCGACGGCAGCTGGCGCCAGCCGCGGCTGCTCGCCGACGAGGGCGGGCGGGATCCGAATGACGGCACCCCGCTGACGGCCGCGGTCACCGACCAGCTCCGCGACCTCACCCGCGAGGTCGTCACCTCCGGCACCGGCACCGCGCTGGCGGGCCTGTCGGGCGAGGCGCACGGCAAGAGCGGCACGGCCGAGTACGGCACCGACGACCCGCCCAGAACGCACGCCTGGTTCGTCGCCTACCGCGACGACGTGGCGGTGGCAGTGCTGGTCGAGGACGGCGTCGCCGGCGGCGAGGTCGCCGCCCCGATCGCCAACGACTTCTTCGAGGCGCTCGACGCCGGCGTGACGCCGGAGTCGCTGGCGGCCAGCCAGGCGACCTCCACCGACACGAGCAGCGGCTAGCGCTAGGCGACGATCGCCTCGCCGCCGTCGACGCCGTCGGCGGCGCTCGTCAGCAGCGCGCGGATCGTCAGCTGACGGGAGTAGCGGCCGTCGGGGCCGAGCAGCAGGATCGGGTCGTGGCGGGTGTCCTGGCCGCGCGCCATCGCGCGCGCCGCCAGCTCGCGCCACGGCGTCGCCTCGCTCAGCGCGAGGCACTGGCGATCGGCGACGCTCAGCAGCGGCCGCTGGCCGTAGAGCGCGAAGCCGAAGCGGTGCCCGAGCCTCGTCAGCAGCCGGTGGCGCGTGACGAGGCCGAGCACGCGACGGTCGTCGTCGAGCACGACGAGCGCGTCGAGCTGCGGCTCGGCGGCGAAGCGGGCATGCGCCTGCTCGGCCGTCAGGCGCGTGCACACGGTCGCGACCTCGCGCTCGGGCGCGAGCGCGGCGCCCGGGTCGCCTGCGGCGGCGCCGGCATCACCGGCCGGCTGCAGCGCGATCGCCAGCGGTGGCCACGGCTGCGCCGGGCGGGCGAGCAGATAGCCCTGCGCGAAGGGGACGCCGAGGCGGCGCAGCGCGGCCAGCTCGCCGTCGGTCTCGACCCCTTCGGCGACGAGGTGGGAGCCGGCGTGCTCGGCGTAGCGCAGCAGCGCGTCGACGAGCGCGGCGCGCTTGGGGTCGCGGTCGACGCCGTGGACGAGCGCACGGTCGAGCTTCAGGTAGGCGGGATGGAGGTCGATCGCGTGCCGCAGCCCGGCGTAGCCGGCGCCCATGTCGTCGACGGCGATCCGCATGCCGCGCTGCAGCAGCGGCCTGACCGCCTGCCGCAGCGCCGCGTAGTCGCGCACGAGCGCGTCCTCGGTGATCTCCAGCACGACGTCGCGCGCCTGCTCGTCGGGCAGCGCGGCGAGCAGCCCGAGCGCGCGCGGCTGCGACAGCAGCGCGCCGGCGACGTTGATCGCGAGGCGGGTGCCGCGCGGGCGTTCCGGCAGCAGCGCGAGCGCCTGCTCGAGGCATGCGAGGTCGAGCTGCTCGCGCATCCCGACGCGCTCGGCGAGCGCGAACGCCTCGCCGGTCGAGAGGCCGCCCGGCAGCGTGAAGCGGGCGAGCGCCTCGTAGGCGTGGATCGCCGCGCTGCGCAGGTCGATCACCGGCTGCACCGCCATCGCTATGCCGCCGCTGCCGATCGCCTCCGCGAGCGCGGCGCGCGCGTCGGCCTCGTCGCGGTCGGCGAGCGTCTCGCCGGCGTAGGCGACGAAGCGGCCCTTGCCGGCGCGCTTGGCGGCGCGCATCGCGACGTCGGCGGCGCGCAGCAGGGCGGCGTCGTCGGCACCGTCGGCGGGCGCGCTGGCGATCCCGATCGAGACGTCGAGGCGGTCGCCGCCCGGCACCGTCTCGCGCAGCGCGTCGAGGATCCGGCCGGCGACGCGCCCCGGCTCCTCGCCGCGCACGAGCACGGCGAACTCGTCGCCGCCGAGACGGCCGATCACGTCCTCGTGGCGGACGACGCGCGCCGTCGTGCGCGCGAGGTGGACGAGCAGCTGGTCGCCGACGGCGTGGCCGCGCTGCTTGTTGATCTGGCCGAAGCCGTCGACGTCGATCGCCAGCAGCGCCAGCGGGTGCGCGCTGTCGGCGCGCCCGATCCGCGCCGTCAGCTCACGCGCGAAGGCGGAGCGCGTGAGCGTCCCGGTGAGCCCGTCGTGCTCGGCCTCATGCCGCGCGACCGCGAGCGCCGACTCGTATCTGCGTGCGACCCGGCCGCCCGCGAGACGCGTCGCGACGACACCACCGATGAGGGCCGCCAGCGCGACGGTCGCTAGCGCCAGCAGCGCGATCACATGCGGAAGGATCGGGAATCGCGCCTGCCGGCTTGAACTCCGTTCACAGGATCTTCACAAGCGCTGTCAGGGTGCCTGACACGAACAAAACCCCCATCGGGACGTACGCGTGTGGGAGGATCGAACGACGGCATTTCAACCGATCGCGCGTCGCGTCGCGGTCGCTGGGGATTCGGGGGAATCATGCGGATAGGTTCGATCGGGCGTCGTTCCCACGGCGGACGCCCACGCGCCACACGCGCGCTGCGGATCGCGGTGATCGCGCATCCGGAGCAGGTCAACGGCAACTACCGCTCGCTGCCGCTGCAGCACCTGCGTGAGCGCGGGCACTTCGTCCACGTCGAGACCGGTTCACTCAGCTTCGGCGAGCTCGCCGACTTCGACGTCGCGCACATCTACCGCTTCGCGAACAGAGAGCTGCGCGGCCTCGTCAGACAGCTGCGCGAGCACGGCGTCGCGATCGTCTGGGACAACGACGACGACATGGCCTCCGGCGATGACCGCAGACGCGGCGCGCTGCGCTCGCAAAGCGAGGTCGCCGGCGTGCGCGAGATGCTGTCGCTTGCGCACGTGGTGACGACGCCGAGCCAGCTGCTCGCGGAGACATATCGCGCGGGCGGCGCGCGCGAGGCGCTGGTCGTCGACAACTTCCTGCCGGCCTGGTTCAGCCACCGGCCCGAGACCGCCGCCGGCGAGGTGCGCGTCGGTTGGGTGGCGTCGAAGGAACATCGCGACGACCTCGAGGCGCTCGGCATCGCCGACCTGCTCGCAGCCGCGCTCGAGCGCCACCCCGCGCTGCACGTCGAGAGCGTCGGCATCCACCTCAAGCTGCGATCCGACCGCTACCGCAACACGATGCACCTCCCGTTCGACAGACTGCCGGCCCGGCTCGCGCGCTTCGACATCGGCATAGCGCCGCTCGCCGACACGCCGTTCAACCGCGCCCGCTCGACCGTGAAGCTGAAGGAGTACGCCAGCTGCGGCGCGGCCTGGCTCGCCTCGGCGACTGGTCCGTATCGCGACCTGGGCGCGACCGAGGGCGGGCTGCTGGTGCCCGACGACGGCTGGGCGGACGCGCTCGACCGTCTGATCGCCGACCGCCGCGAGCGTCAGAAGCTCGCCGCCAGCGGCAACAAATGGGCGCAGAGCCAGATGGCCAACCGCGAGGCGAACGTCACCAGCTGGGAGCACGCGATTGTGCGTGCCCACGAACTGGCGGGCGCCGCGGTCGCTGCCTGAGCGGCTGTGCGTCAGTCGGCCGCCCAGAAGCCGCCGTCGTCGTGCAGCACGATCACGGCCCAGGCGGTGCCCGCGGCGGCAGGCCAGGCGTGGTACTCGAACGGCGCCGGGCGGTAGCCCTGCGTCACCTGCAGGTAGCCGCCGTCCGGGTCGGCTGCCTGCAGCGCCCGCAGCGAGTCGACGTCGGCGGAGACGTCCTCGCCGAGCCGCTTGCGCAGCAGCAGCGCGCCCCAGCTGCCCTCGCTCCAGACGACGTTCGGCGCCGCCTCGACGCCCGGGTCGGGCAGGTAGGGCTTGTAGCCGGCGAACGGGCCGGGCGCCGCGTAGGCGGTGTTGTATCTGTCGGGGTCGGTCGTTCTCGTCACCGTCGCGCCCTCGACGCGGAAGTCGTCGAGCGAGGCGCGCGCCTGCGCGGCGAGGTCCGGGCGGTCGTGCGCGAGCCAGAAGAGGCCGCCCCACGACGACAGGTCGAGCGCGCGCGTTGGGTCCGGCCAGCCGGTCGTGACGCCCTGGAAGAAGCGTCTGCGCCAGCCGTCCCAGTGGTGCCCCCAGAGGCTGTCGCCGACCATGTTCGCGAGCGGCCGGTAGGCCGACTCGCCGGGCAGCCGGCTGAGGTCGCGCAGGAAGAAGTAGGCGTCGATGTTGTGCTCGGTCGACGCCCAGCTGACGTCGGGCCCGCCGAGCACGCTGCCGTAGCGCTGGTCGTTGGCCGGATAGCCGTTCCAGGTCGCGACCTGCAGCGTCTTCAGGTAGTCGGCGATCCCGGTCGCGAGGTCGCGGTAGCTGTCGTCGCCGGTCACCTGCTCGTAGCGCACGGCGGCGTAGCCCGCCCACGCGAGCGTGCCGCTGCGGCGCATGTCCGAGGCGACGACGCTGGCCGACGTGTCGTAGGAGAACGGCAGCGAGCCGTCGGCCGTCTGCAGGTCGCTGAGGCCGTCGAGCACGCGCGCGGCCCGTCTCGTCTCCCCCGCCGCCGTGAAGGCGACGACCGCGAGCGCGTCGTCGTAGGTGAAGGAGAGCGGCGCCAGCCCTCTGTCGGGATCGTCGGCGGGGATCTCGAACGAGCGCACGAGCCCCGTCGTCGCGTCCTGCTGCGCCGACAGCCAGCTGAGCGCGGCGCCGGTGCCGTCGTCGTCCGCGGTCGCGGACGAGCCGCCGCCGGCCCCGATCGCCGCGACGACCAGCGCCCCGGCCATCGCGCCCTTGACGACTTTCGCGAATCCGATCGAGCCCATGCGGGAGACCGTATGCCCCTGAAATACGGTTCCAAGTCCGGCGACGGACCTCAACTGACACGCCGACCTGGCGACTACGCGCGCGTCGCGGTTCCGGCTGGACGGATGGTGCAGATTTCGGGATGAATGGTCTCGGGCGCTGGAGGCGCTGCTGGCGCCTCCGCGCTCAGGCCGCCTCGCGCCGCAGCGACGCCAGCGGCGGGCGCTCCTGCACCGGCACCTGCCGCGGCTCGACGTCGCCGTCGAGCGGCAGCAGCAGCGCGCCGGGGTCGAGCTCGGGGCGGCCGAAGCGGCGCTCTGCGGCGACCATCACGGCGTAGGCCATCGCGCTCAGAGCGCGCAGCGGCTGGTGACGATTCTGGCGCTCGCCCAGGTCGACCTGCGCGAGCGCGTCGAGGCCGGCGAGGCGGCAGGCGTCGATCAGCGTCGCGATCTCGACGCCGTAGCCGACCGGGAAGGAGAGCTGCTCCAGCAGCGTGCGGCGGCCGGCGAACTCGCCCGCGAGCGGCTGCACGAAGCCGGCCAGCTGCGGCGCGTGGAGGTTCAGCAGCGGCCGCGCGACCAGCTCGGTGACGCGGCCGCCGCCGTCGGGCACGGTCGTGTCGCCGAGCTTGAACGGCCGTCTGAAGGCGCCCTTCACGAACGCCACCTGCGGCTCCGCCAGCAGCGGGCCGAGCAGGCCGCGCAGGAAGCGGTCGTCGAAGCCCTCGGTGTCGGAGTCGAGGAAGACGACGAGCTCGCCGTCGGTCGCCGCCAGCGAGCGCCAGAGCGCGTCGCCCTTGCCGCGTGCCGGGCCGTGCTCGGGCAGCAGCGACGACTCCTGCACGACGCGCGCGCCGCCAGCCGCGGCGACCTCGGCGGTGCCGTCGGAGGAGGCGGCGTCGACGACGACCAGCTCGTCGACGACCCCTGCCTCGCGCAGCGGCACGAGCCGCTCGAGAATCGGCCCGATCGTCGTCGCGACCTCACGCGTCGGCAGCACGACGCTCACGCGCCCGCCAGCGCCCGCGCGCAGCTCGCGCAGGCGCGCGAGCGGGAAGTCCTCGGCACGGTAGCTGCGCCGCGCGAGCCAGTCGCGCACGGTCGTCTCGCGGGTCGGTTCGGTCACGCGCGAGGCCACGTTAGCGGGCTGCGGCGGCGGTCAGCAGGCAGACATCGGTCATCGCGTTGCCGCTACCCGCTGACGGCCGCCCGCACGCCTGCCACCATGAACGGTGATGGCTGCGGCGACGACGACACGGATGACCAGCAGCCGCCTGGTCGGCCGCTCGGCCGAGCTGGCGCAGCTGGAGGCGGTCGTACGCGACGCGGTCGACGCGCGCCCGTCGCTGGCGTTCGTCGCCGGCGAGTCGGGCGTCGGCAAGTCGCGCCTGCTCAGCGAGCTGGCGCGCCGCGCCCGCGCCGACGGCGTGCGCGTGCTGAGCGGCGACTGCGTCGACCTCGGCGAGAGCGAGCTCGCCTACGCCCCGCTGGTCGGCGCGCTGCGCCCGCTCGTGCGCGACGGCGACCCGGCCGTCGACGCCCTCCCGGCGCCGCTCCGCGCCGAGCTGGCGTCGATCCTGCCGACGCTCGGCCCCGGCAGCGACGACGACGGCGTCTCCGTCCAGGGGCGCCTGTTCGAGGCGCTGCTGGAGCTGCTGGACCGGCTCGGCGAGGAGACGCCGGTGCTGCTCATGATCGAGGACCTGCACTGGGCCGACCGCTCGACGCGCGGCTTCCTCACCTTCCTCGCGCGCACGCTCTGCACCGAGCGGATGGCGGTCGTCGCGACGTACCGCTCCGACGAGCTGCATCGCCGCCATCCGCTGCGGCCGCTGTTGGCCGAGCTGGAGCGCGACCCCGCGACCCGGCGCCTGCAGCTGGAGCCGTTCACGCGCGCGGAGCTGGGCGAGCAGCTGGCGGAGATCCTCGGCTCGCCGCCCGACAACGGCCTGGTCGACCGCGTCCACGTGCGCAGCGAGGGCAACCCGCTCTTCACCGAGGAGATCCTCGCCGCCGGGCTCGACGGCCGCGGCACGCTGCCGCCGACGCTGCGCGACGCGCTGATGCTGCGGATCGAGCGGCTCTCGCCTGACGCGCAGGAGCTGCTGCGGCTGCTGGTCGCCAGCGCGATGGACCACGAGCTGCTGTCGGCGACGAGCACGCTCGACGCGCGCGCCCTGCGCGACGCGCTGCGCGAGGCGGTCGCGAGCGCGATCGTCGTCGCCGACTCCGACGACCGCTACCGCTTCCGCCACGCGCTGCTGCGCGAGGTGCTGCTCGACGATCTGCTGCCGGGCGAGCGGACCGAGCTGCACCGCACGCTCGCGCGCGCGTTGGAGGAGCGGATCGCCGGCCAGCAGGTGCCGGACGCCCACCTCGCCGCGCAGGTCGCCCATCACTGGCACCACACCGGCGACCACGCCGCGGCGCTGGCGGCGACCGTCCGCGCCGCCGACGCCGCCGAGCGCGTCAACGCGATCGGCGAGGCGGCGACACTGCTGGAGCGGGCGCTGGAGTTCTGGGAGCAGGTGCCCGAGCAGCAGCGGCCGGAGGGGGTCGACCAGATCGACCTGCTGCGCCGGGCGGCCCAGCACGCGGCCGACTGCGAGGGCGACTTCCAGCGTCAGGAGGCGCTGCTGCGCAAGGCGCTGTCGCTCATCGACGAGCAGCAGCAGCCGCGGCTGGCGGCCTCGCTGCTGGAGCGGCTGCAGCGGCCGCAGTGGCACCTCAACCGGCCCGACGAGGCGGTCGCGACGATCGACCGCGCGCTGGCGCTGCTGGAGCCGGGCGAGCGGACGCCGGAGCGGGTCGCGCTGCTGGCCGCGAAGGCGCGCGTGCGGATGCTGCAGTCGCGCTACCGCGAGGCGATCGAGCTGGGCTCGGGCGCGCTGGCGCTGGCGCAGGAGATGGGCGACCACGCCGTCGCCAGCCGGCTCGGGAACGCGCTCGGGATCTCGCTCGTCGGGCTCGGCTACGCGGACGACGGCGAGGCGAGACTGCGCGAGGCGCTCGCGACCGCCCGCGCCCACGGCCTGCTCGACGAGCTCGGCACCTCGCACGGCAACCTCGCCGACATCCTGCACGCGACCGGCCGCTCGCGCGAGGCGCTGGAGACCGCCGACTGCGGCCGCAAGGAGCTGATCGGGCTCGGGCGGCAGATGGACTGGCTGTCGCTCGACTCGGCCGCCTACGCGTTCGCGATCGGCGACTGGGAGCAGGCCGCCGGCTATCTCGACGGCGTCGGCCGCCGCCACTCCGGCACGACGCTGATGCACAAGCACCTGCGGCGAGCGGAGTTGGCGCTCGGCCGCGGCGAGCATCAGCTCGCGCGCGACGAGCTGGACGCGACCGAGCGGCTCGCGCGCGACTCGACCGAGCCGCAGCTGCTCGGGCCGCTCGGCGCGCTGCGCGGCGAGCTGGCGCGGCGCGAGGGCGATCTTGCGGGCGCGCGCGCCGCCGTCGACCAGGCGCTCGACCGGATCGAGTTCTGCTCCGACGACATCACGCAGGTGTCGGGCGTCTCGGCGGTCGGGATCCGGATCGAGGCCGACGCCGCCCAGCGCGCGCGTGACCGCGACGACCGCGACGGCGAGCGCGAGGCGCGGCTGCGCTGCGAGCTGCTGCTGGCGCGGGTCGAGGCCGGCGCCGAGATAGAGCGGGCACCGCTGGTGGCGGAGCTGACGACTGCGCGCGCCGAGGAGGCGCGCGCCCGTGGTGAGGACGATCCCGGTCTGTGGGAGCTGGCCGCGGAGGAGTGGGCGTCGCTGGAGCGGCCGTACGCGGTCGCCTACGCGCGCTGGCGCGAGGCCGAGGCGGCGGCGCTGGCGGGCGAGCGCGAGCGCGCGACAGCGGCGGTGCGGGCGGCCTGCGAGATCACGCGGCGGCTCGGCGCGGCGTGGCTGCACGGCGAGGTCGAGACGCTGGCCGCACGCGCGCGGCTGACGCTCGACCCCGAGGCCCTTCCCGCCGCCACGGTCGTCGACGCCGAGATCAGCGGCGACGATCCCTTCGGCCTGACCCCGCGCGAGCGCCAGGTGCTCGCGCTCGTCGCCGCGGGCGCGACCAACCGCGAGATCGGCGGCGAGCTGTTCATGGCCGAGAAGACGGCGAGCGTCCACGTCTCGCGGATCCTCGCGAAGCTCGATGTGCGCTCGCGCACGCAGGCGGCCGCGGTCGCCCACCGGCTCGGCCTCGACGCCTAGCACACTTATTTATGGTCTGGTAGGCTCGCGCCGCCGTCGACGGCATCGTGTTCAAGCGACCGTCGGCGCCTACCGGGGCGCCGGCACGCAAAGGGGAAAATGAACGATGTCCACCAGCATGCGAGCGCTGCTGCTCGGCGCTCTCGCTGCGCTGACGGTTGCGCTCAGCGCGGTCTCCGCCTCGGCGGTGACGATAAATCCAGTCGGCCCGATAAACGCCAACGGGATCACCCTACAGACGCTGGTCGTGCAGTCGACCGGCAGAACCTACACCTGCATCTGGCGGCTCCAGGGCCAGATCCTAGTCCCGCAGATACCGCTAACGACCGCGCTAAGAGCGATCGGCGGCATCTTCGGTGCGCAGGTCACCTGCAACGAGCCGGGCGTGACGATCCAGCCGCTAGTCGGCCCGCTAACGTCGTCGGCCGGGCCGTGGACGATAGCCCTCACGGCCGTGCTAAACCTACCGAACCCGACGGGAGCGCTATTCACGTTCCTAAACGTCCGCTTCAGAATCGTCGACCCGGCGAACAACTTCTTCTGCCTATTCACCGGCTCGATCGGGATCCTAATCCAGAACGGCAACCCGACCGCTCAGCTACTACCGAGCACCTTCGTCGCGACGCCGGCCGCGGGCGACACCTGCCCGGCAGGCCTAATCCTGACCAAGGGCCCGGGCCAGTACAACCTCAACCCGCCGATCGTCATAGGGCCGTGAGCAGCACGCAGCGCAGTTAGCTGAAGCACTACCGAGGGGCGCCGTCGCGTCAGACGAGCGCCCCTCGTCGCGCCCGCCGCTCGACGGCCTCGGCGAGCACCGCCTCCCATCGCCCGACGTGGCGGTCGATCGACTGGCCCTTCGCCCACTTCGCGGCGCGCTTGCCGAGCTTGCGCCGGTCGCGGCTGCTGGCGACGAGCGCGTTCAGCGCCTCGTACCAGCCGTCGTCGCCGACGAGCCGGCCGCCCTCGTCCTCCCCGAGCCCGACGTACGGACCGACCGGCGAGGCCAGCCACGGCAGCCCGACGCTGGCGTACTCCTTCAGCTTGACGTCGGAGCGCGTGCGGTTGAAGGGGATGCCGGAGAGCGGCGCGATCCCGACGTCCCACCGCGCCATGTGCCGCTGGAGGTCGACGAACTCGACCTTCGGGTAGCGCGTGTAGCGCTCGTGGCCGAGTCTCAGGTCGAGTCCGATGCTCTCGACGCGCACGTCGGGCCGTTCTTCGAGCATCCGGCGCAGCGCATCCGCGATCGGGATCCGCGGCAGCTCAGAGCCGTGCTCGAGCCCGGCCAGCCAGCCGACGACAACGCCGTCGTGGTCGGCGCGGCGGGTGCCGAACGAGGCCGGCGGCAGGTAATTGCCGAGCACCTCGATCCGTTCGACCCCCTCGGCCCGGTAACGCTCCGCAAGCGCCTCGGTCGAGGTCGTGACGACGTCGGCGAGGCGCGCGATCTCGACCGTCGCAGCGAAGATCCGACGGGCGTTGCGGCCGCCGTTGACGCGGTAGTCGGGGCTCTCGACCGGCAGATTGGCGAGGTCGTCGTCGGTGTCCCAGACGAACGCCGTCCCGCCCGCGAGCTGTCGTCGCACCGCTCTCACCTGCGCCGCGTCGAGCAGGCGGTAGCCGTGGATGACGTCGCAGCCACTGAGCAGCCGCGGGTGGAACGCGCCGACGTCAGCGTCCTGGTCGGTGTGCGCGATCCGTATCTCGTGGCCGCGGCGCCCCAGCGCTTCCAGCGGCCCGACCGCGCGGTAGAAGACGTTCGTCTTCCATTCGAAGGCTCCCCCGATCCTCATGCGGAGGACCGTATCCGACGCGAGCCGCGCCGCGGGGAAGATCAGCCGCGCGGCACGACGAAACCGGCGACCGCGACGAAGTGCGCGGCGGCGGCGAGAATCACGAGTGCGTGGAAGACCTCGTGATAGCCGAAGATTCTCGGCACCGGGTCGGGCCGGCGCTTGGCGTAGATGATCGCGCCGACGGTGTAGAAGAGCCCGCCGACGAGGAACAGCAGCGTCGGCACGAGACCGAGCACGGAGACGATCTTCGGCAGCGCGATGATGCCGACCCAGCCGAGCGCGACGTAGCCCATCGCCTTCAGCATTCTCGGCGCGTCGATCCAGGCGAGGTTGAGCGCGACGCCGAGCGCCGCACCGCCCCAGGCGATGCAGAGCAGAACGGTGCCGAGAGTGCCGCCGACGACGAGCAGCGCGACCGGCGTCGCGCTGCCGGCCATGAAGACGTAGATCATCGAGTGGTCCAGCCGGCGCATCCAGCGGCGAACGTTCGGCCGCCAGGTGATGCGGTGATACACCGCGCTGACGGCGAACAGCCCGACGAGCGAGACCGCGTAGACGACCGCGACCGTCGTCGCCCGTCCGCCCGGCGCGCTCCACACCAGCAGCGCGCCGGCGACGACCGCCGCGACCGCGGCCCACTGGTGCGAGACCCCGCGCAGCTTCGGCCGTTTGGCCGCCAGCTCCGCGATCTCTCCGCGGACCGTCTCGATCAGGTCGTCGCGCATCCTGGCCAATGGTACCCACCAGCGCGCGATCGGCGGCCGGCAGGTGTCCGAGGCCGCACGAGCGGCCGGTCACGCGACGCTCTTCAATCAAGTATAATCGGTCATGCGAATCGTCTCCGTGGGCGAGCCCTCTGTGTGCCGCCACTACCGCTCGATGGTCCCCATGCAGGCGCTGATCCTGCGCGGCCACGAGATAACCATCTGCGACTCTGCCGGTCCGGGCTGCCCGCGGTCGGCGGACAACCCCGCACAGCTCCTCGGCGCCGACGTCGTCCTCGGGTACCGGATGATGTTCAACAACGAGGCGAGCGTCAGACGGGCCGTCGCCAGCGGCGCAGCGTTTATCTGGGACACCGACGACGACATGGCAAACCTTCCCCACGAGGGCCCTCTGTTCAAGGGGATGGGAGCCAGAGGTGTCGCCGACGTCGTACAGAGATTGGCGCGGATCGCCCGCTTCGCAGACATCGTCACGACCACCTCGCCGCAGCTGGCCGCAAAGTACCGCGGGCTCGGCGCCAAACACGTCGTCGTGGTGCCGAACTTCCTCGCCAGCGGCTCTGTGCATCAGGTCATACGAAGATTCGGGACCGAGTCGGTCACGATCGGCTGGCTGGCGGCGCACGAGCACAAGGCCGACGTGAAGCGCGTGCCCATCGTCAGAGCGCTCAGAAGACTGCTCACCGTCCACCCGCACGTCCGCGTCGAGAGCGCCGGCGTCCCGCTGGCGCTTCCAGCGGACCGCTACCGCTTCCGCAGATGGGTCGACATCAAGCAGCTGCCCAACCTGCTCGCGACCTGGGACATCGGTATCGCGCCGCTCGCGGACATCCCGTTCAACAGAGCGCGCTCGGACGTGAAGCTGAAGGAGTACGGCACCGTCGCGCTGCCGTGGCTCGCCTCCCCGGTCGGGCCGTACCGCGACAAGGGCGAGGAGCATGGCGGCCGGCTGGTCCGCGACTACGAGTGGTTCGAAGCGCTCGATCGACTCGTGACCGATGTCGACGCCCGCCAGCAGCTCAGCGCGAACGCGCACGCCTGGGCGGTGACGCAGACGATCGACCACCAGGCGCAGATCTGGGAGGACGTCTGCCTGGAGGCGGTCCGCCGTCGCACGAGCAGGAGCGCCGCCTGATGGAGATCGTCTCCGTCGGCGAACACTCCGTCTGCCGTCACTACCGTTCCTTCGTGCCGATCGAGGGCCTTGCCGAGCTCGGGCACCGCACGGCCGTCTGCGCCGCGGCGGGCCGTGGCCTGCCGCGCGAGCTCGACGACCCGCCGGAGCTGGCGCGCGCCGACGTGATACTCGGCTACCGGATGCTGTTCAACAACGTCCGCGCGATCAGACGCGAGATCGCGCGCGGGGCGGCGTTCGTGTGGGACACCGACGACGACCTCGCCAACCTCCCGCGCGACAGCGCGACCTTCAAGGCGATCGGCCAGAGCCGCGTCGCGGAGCTGGTGCAGAGAACCGCGCAGCTCGCGCGCCTCGCGGACGTCGTGACGACAACCACGACACAGCTGGCGCGCAAGTACCAGAGACTGGGCGTCAGACGTGTGGTCGTGATTCCCAACTACCTGTCTAGCGGCGCAGTCCGCCCGCCCCGCGTGCCACAAACGCGCGACGAGGTCACGATCGGCTGGGTGGCGGGCGGTGAGCACAGAGTCGACGCGAAGAAGGTCCCGGTCGTGAAGGCGCTCAGAAGACTGCTGGCCGCCCACCCGAACGTGCGCGTCGAGAGCGCCGGTGTCGCACTGCCGCTGCCAGCCGAGCGCTACCGCCACTACGAGTGGGTGGAGATAGCGAGACTGCCCGACCTCTGCGCGCGCTGGGACATCGGGCTCGCGCCGCTCTCCGACATCCCCTTCAACCGCGCCCGTTCCGACGTCAAGCTGAAGGAGTACGCCGCCGTCGGCCTGCCGTGGCTCGCCTCCCCGGTCGGCCCCTACAAGGAGATGGGTGAGACGGAAGGCGGCCAGCTGATCCCGGACTACGGCTGGTACGACGCGCTCGAACGGCTCTTCACCGACCCCGCGGAGCGCGCCGTGCTGAGCGCGAGAGCGAGCGCGTGGGCGGCGACGCAGTCGATCGACGGCAACGCCCGCTTGTGGGAGAGCGTCTGTGAAGAGGCGCTGCGCCGCCGCAGGAGCCGCGCCGGCGCCGTCGGGTGATGCGCCCGACGCCCCGCTCAGTCCTCCACCCGCCGCGCCTCCAACCGGCGGGCGAGGGCGGCGAGGTGGGTCGAGTCGGTGCCGCAGCAGCCGCCGAGGATCTGCAGGTCGAACTCGCGCCCGAGTCTGTCGAGCGCTTCGCCGAAGTCGTCGGGCGAGTCGCTCTCGGGGTGGTCGAGCTGGGCCAGCGCGACCGCCGAGAGGCGCGAGCCGTTGGCCTTGAACTCCTTCAGCCGCGCCAGCTCGCGCGGCCCGGTCGAGGCCAGCTCGTCGAGCGCGATGTGGGCGACATGCGGATGGACGCAGGTGACCGCGTACCAGGCGGGCTCGCGCGCGACCGAGCCGTCGATGCGCGAGATCGCGTCGCGCAGGCGCGTCCCGTCGAGCACGCGGCCACGGTGGTCGAGCGTGAAGCCGATCGCGTACGGCAGCTTCGTCGTCGCCATCGCGATCGCGACGCCGTGCGCCTCGTCTACGGACGGGAAAGTCGGCCCGTGGAGCAGGTCGACGCCGGCCTCCGTCAGCGCTCTCACCTGCTCGAGGTGGTAGTCGGCACCGTCGAGGTGACCGAGGCAGTCGCCGGGCGTGTAGGCGTCGCCATACGGGCCGACGACCCCGGCGATGAAGACCGGCTCGTGCTCGCCGTCGTCGCGGATCTCGTTGAGGAAGGCGACCGCCTCGGCGTTCAACCGCCGGACGGTGTCTGCGCCGCCGGCGCCGGCGCGCTCGACGTAGCGAGCGCTGGCGCGGAACGTCGGCGTGCCGGTCACCAGCGGCAGACCGTGCGCCCACGCGACGTCGAGATAGGTCGAGTAGACGTCGCGCAGCGCTTGTCGCCCGCGCGGCTTCTCGAGCAGCGCGGCGACCTGGAGATGAGGATCGAGCTTGAGGCTCGTCTCGAACATGATGCGCGTCTCGATCGCCGCGTCAGCGAGGATCGGTGCGCCAGATTCGAGCAACGCTCTGAACACCAGGCCAGGATCTCAGAAGCGTGGGAGAAACACCACCCGTTCTGTGGTGTATCTCGCCACGCTTCACTGTCAATTGCGTGTCACAACCGCCCGGCCGCTCTCCGTCGCTGCCGCGCGAGCGCGTCGACGACGACCGCCGCGAGCAGGACCGCGCCGGTGACCATGTTCTTGGTCGAGGAGGGGAACGCGAGCAGGTCCATGCCGTTCGAGATCGAGCCGATCACGAGCGCGCCGAGGAGGGCGGACCAGACCGTGCCGCGGCCGCCGAACAGCGAGGTGCCGGCGATCACCGGGCCGGCGATCGCGAGCAGCAGCAGGTCGCTGCCGCCGGAGCCCTGGTTGACCGCGAGCAGGCGCGAGGCGAGCACGATGCCGCCGCAGGCCGCCATCAGCCCGGCGATCATGAAGACCAGCACGCGGATCTGCTTGATGCGGATGCCGGCGCGCCGCGCCGCCTCCTCGTTGCCGCCGAGCGCGAGCACGTAGCGGCCGAACTTCGTGCGCCGGACGATGTAGTCGAACAGCACGCAGAAGCCGACGAGGATCAGGATCGCGAGCGGGACGCCGCGGTCCTGCGTCAGCACGTAGATGACGCCGAAGACGACGATCGCGACGCCGATCACACGCGCGGCGACGAGCGCCGGCGAGGCGGCCGGAACGCCGGCTCTGACCCGCCGCCGGCGGGCGTTGAGACAGGCGAGCGCGAACAGGCCGACGACGATCGCGCCGAGGATCCAGGCGGTCGCGCCTCTGTAGAAGGTGCCGGCGAGGCCGACGATCTTCGGGTCGGTCAGGTTGACCGTGCCGGTGTCGCCGAGGACCCACAGCTGGACGCCCTGCCAGCCGATCAGGCCGGCGAGCGTGACGACGAACGAGGGGATCCCGAAGGCGGTCACGACGGTCCCCTGGAAGATCCCGATCGCGCAGCCGGCGACGAGCGCGGCGGCGATCGCCAGGTACGGGTTCCAGCCGTGCTGGACGTTGAGCACGGCCATGATCGCCGAGCAGAGGCCGGAGACGATGCCGACCGAGAGGTCGATCTCGCCGAGCAGCAGGACCAGCACGATGCCGACCGAGATGAGGCCGATGCCGGCGATCTGCAGCGCCAGGTTGACGAGGTTGGTCGACGTCAGGAAGCGGTCGTTGGCGATCGTGAAGACGGTCCAGATCACGATCAGCGCGAGGATCACCTGGACCGAGCCGAGCTCGCCCTGGGTGAATCTCTGCATGAAGCCGAAGCGGCTGCCGTTCCCGGCGGGAGCGTCGCCGCCCGCAGGCGTCGGCGCGGTGTCGGTGGTGGCGGTGGCGCTCATGCGGATCCCTCCTGGCTGGCGGCGGCGTCCGCCCCGCGCGCAGCCTCGGCGGCGCGCGTTCTGACGGTTCCCTGGCCGCCGGTGATCGCGCCGACGATCTCCTCCGGCGTCGTGTCGGCGACGTCGTAGACGCCGGAGCGTCTGCCGAGCCGCATCACGAAGACGCGGTCGCAGACCTCGAACACGTCGGCGAGGTTGTGGGAGATGATCACGACGCCGAGGCCTCTCTCGCGCAGGCGTCTGACGAGCGCCAGCACCTGCGCCGTCTGCGCGACGCCGAGCGCGGCGGTCGGCTCGTCCAGCAGCACGACCTTCGCGTCGCCGACGAGCGCGCGGGCGATCGCGATCGACTGCCGCTGGCCGCCGGACATCGTGCCGACCTCGGAGCGGACCGACGGGATGTTGATCGAGAACGTCTTCAGCAGGTCGGCCGAGCGCTTCTCCATCTCCGGCTCGTCGAGCTCGCGGACGAGCCCGGCGGGGCCTCTGGAGACGATCTCCCGGCCGATGAAGAGGTTGGCGACGACGTCGAGGTTGTCGCACAGGGCGAGGTCCTGGTAGACGGTCGCGACGCCGAAGCCGGCAGGATCGTTCGGGCCCGAGACGTGGCGCTCCTGCCCTTCGAACAGGTAGGCGCCGCCGTCGGGCACGTGGATGCCCGACATGACTTTCACGAGCGTCGACTTGCCGGCGCCGTTGTCGCCGACGAGGCCGACGACCTCACCCGCGTGGACGTCGAAGTCCACGCCGGAGAGCGCCTGCACCGCTCCGAAGCTCTTGCTGACGCCTCGCAGCTCGAGCAGGGGTGTCGATGTGGCGGTTGCTGTCATGTCAGGCATCCATTCATCGCTGCGTCTCTCTCCTCGTCGTTACTGCAGGCCGAGTCTTCTGCAGGCCGACGCGTAGGCCGACGTGCAGATCTGCTGGACGGTCCAGAAGCCGTCTCTGACCACGGTGTCTCTGATGTTCTCGGCGGTCACGGGGACCGGGTCGAGGATCACCGACGGCACGTCCTTCATGCCGTTGTTGACTCTCTGGTTGACGATCGAGCTGTCTCTGCCGTTGAGCAGGTCGACGGCGAGCTGGGCGGCGTCCTCGGCCTCCGGCTTGATCGCCTTGTAGATCGTCATGTACTGCTGTCCGGCGACGATCCGCTGGATGCCGGCGAGCTCGGCGTCCTGGCCGGTCGTCGGGCGGGTCGCCGGGTCGATGCCGTTCGATCTCATTGCTGCGATCGCGCCGCCGGCGGTGCCGTCGTTGGCGGCGTAGACGCCGACGAAGTTGTTTCTGCCGAGCGCGGTGATCGCCTGCTCCATCTCCGTCTGCGCTCTGTCCGGCGACCAGTCCGGCGTGTCGTACTCCTTGCCGATTCTGATCCCCTCGGCGGTGTCGAAGACGCTGTGGGCGCCTCTCTTGAAGAGGGCGGCGTTGGGATCGGTCGGCGCGCCGTTGATCATCACGATGTCGCCGGTTCTGCCGTCTCTTCTGAGCTTGTCGACGAGCGCCTGCGCCTGCAGCTCGCCGACTCTCGCGTTGTCGAACGAGATGTAGTAGTCGACGTCGGCGTTCTCGATCGCGCGGTCGTAGGCGATCACGCCGATGTTCGACTGCTTGGCGCGGGTCGCGATCGCGGCGGCGGCTCTGCCGTCGACCGGGTCGAGCACGAGCACTCTCGCGCCGTTGGTGATCGCGGCCTCGGCCTGCTGCTGCTGCTGGGAGGCGTCCTGCTCCGCGTTGGAGTAGATGACCTCGCAGTCGGGGCAGAGTCTTCTGATCTGCGCCTCGAACAGCGGACGATCCTGCGACTCGTAACGAGCCGTCTTGTTCTCCGGCAGGAGCAGCGCGATCTTGCCGCTCGTGCTGCCGCCACCGCCGGTGGTCGACGCCGCCCCACCGCTGGCGGTGCTCGTCGTGTTGCTGTCGTCATCGCTGCCGCAGGCGGCGAGCGTCCCCATGCTGATCGCGGCGGAGGCCGCGACGGCGAGGATGCGAACGTACCTCTTGTCCATGCGTCTGACTCCTCCTGTGGGTGGGATTACCCGACTTGCTTCTGCTGTACGTCCTTGGGGGGATGAAGCGCGAAGCCGTCGACGTCCCGCAACACCAGGGCCGCCGCGCCGAGCACCTCGGCGCGGCGCCCCAGCACCCCGGGAACGATCTCGACGTTGCCTCCGGCCGCTGGGACCGCGTGGCGGGTCACCTCGTCGCGCAAGGGGTCGAGGAGCACGTCGCCGGCGGCGCTGAGGTCGCCGCCGACGACGACCTTGGCCGGATTCAAGACATTGCAAACCTGTGCGATGACCACGCCGATCGCCCGCGCGGCGTCGCCTATGACACGGCGTGAGGCGCGGTCGCCCTCGCGCGCGTGCGCGATGACCTGTTCGATCGTGATGTCGGCGCCGCGCGCGGGACGCAGCAGGTCGACGATCTGGCGGGTCGAGGCGATCGTCTCCAGGCAGCCGCGGTTGCCGCAGCGGCAGACCGGGCCGTGCTCGTCGACCATCGAGTGGCCCAGCTCGCCGGCGATGCCGCCGGAGCCGGTGTAGAGCTGGCCGCCGAGCACGAGCCCGCCGCCGATGCCGCTGGAGACCTTGATGTAGACGAAGTCGTCGCTGCCGCGGCCGGCGCCCCAGGTCAGCTCGGCGAGCGCGCCGAGGTTGGCGTCGTTCTCGGCCTTGACCGGGATCCCCAGCTGACGCGCGACGACCTCCTCGGGACGGACCCCGACCCAGCCGGGCAGGATCGCCGAAGAGCCGACCTCGCCGGTCGCGACGTCGATCGGCCCCGGCACGCCCATGCCCGCGCCGATGATGTCGGTTTGTGCGACGCCAGCCTCGGCGAGCGCCTGACCGGCCAGCTCGACCGCGGCGTCGAAGCCCTCTTGGGCCGACTGCTCGGTCTCCATCGGCCGCTCGAGATCGGCGAGCACGGTGTGCGCGAGGTCGGAGACGATCACACGCACGTGGCGCTTGCCGAAGTCGATCCCGAGCGCGACCCCGGCGGCCCGCTCGAGGCTGAGCAGGACCGGCGGCCGACCGCCCTGCGGCCCGGCGCCGTCGACCTCGCGCTCGGCGACGAGGCCCTGCGCCTGCATGTCGGCGATCAGCGTCGAGACGGTCGAGCGGGAGAGGCCGGTGCGCCGCGCCAGCTCGGCACGGCTGATCAGTCCGGCACGCCGCAGCTCGTCGACGACCAGCCTGCGATTGCGGTCGCGCAACGACGCCAGCGATCCGCTGGGCTCTCTCCTCATGAGAGCGATCTAACCTGACTCCCAGGCGGTATGTCAAGACTCAGGCAGAACCTTCACGAAACACACACATAGTTCTGCCGGAGAGCGGACAAGCGAGGTTTGAGGCCCCGCCTGAACGACGACGGGACGGCATCTCGCGATGCCGCCCCGTGCGGTCCTACGTCGATGACAGCCGAGCGGCTTCTACTTCTTCGCCGCTCTTCTCGATCTGCTGCTTCTTCTGCTTCTGCCTCTGGCGGTTGCCTTGCCACAGCCGCTGACGCTGATCGTCTTCGACTGCGACAGTCTCTTGCCGTTCTGCGCGATGAACGCCACGTCCGCCTTCAGCGCTCTTCTCGTCGCCGGCAGACAGGCGTTTCTCGTCAGCCCGACCGGACCGTTTCTGTCGCCCGAGGCGAGCGTCAGCCGGAACTTCGAGAACGGCACGTCCGGCACCGTGTCGAAGGTCGTCCGCAGCTTCAGGCCGTCGAGCGTGACCTTGCCGACGAGGTCGAAGTCGACCTGCCCTCTGAGACGGATGACGAGATCCGGCAGTCTCCGCGCCGGCGTGTAGACGAAGTACGCCGGACCCTTGAGCGGGTCGCGGAGCAGCGGCGTCACCACCGAGGCGTTGCCGACGGACATCGGGCATCTGTCCGCTCTGAACTGCTCGAGCGTGCAGGCTCTTCTCTTGTTGACGACGTCAAGCCGGGCGTTGATCGCGAGCGGCAGCGTCACCTGCACCGATCTCTGGTTCGCCTGCGCTCTCGACATCTGGATCGTGACGTCGAGCGGCGTCCGTCTCCCGGCCGTCAGCTTGCCCTTGGCGCCGACCTTCAGCGTCATCTTCGGCGTGAAGGGAAGCGCCGAGCAGTTGCCGACCTGGAAGCGGCTGGCGACGTTCGCGATCGCGCCCTGAAGGGAGCTGATCTGCCCGCCGACTCTCGACGCCGAGCAGTTGGTCGGGTTGAACGTGAAGCCGGGCCGGTCGACCTTCACCTCGACGAGACGGATCTGCAGCGGAATGCCCTCGAGGATCGACGGCAGCGGATCGGAGACGATTCTCAGCTCCGCCGTGGTGCGATCGACGAAGATCGCCGCCCGCACGACCACGGTGCCGAGGTCGAACGGACCGGCGACCGCCGGCACGACGATCGAGAGCCCGAACGGCGCTCCCTTGTACGGGCCGGTGATGTACACCCGGCCCGGCAGCGAGAACGGGTTGGAGCCCGCGCCCGCAGCCGTCGTGACGTTGCCGATCTTCGAGTCGTCACCGCACGTGCCGGCAGCCGCCTGGCCGTCGCTGCAGAGGCTGACGCTGGCGATCCGCGCCAGCAGGCCTCTCGGCATGTTGACCGATACGCCACCCAGCTCCGCGTCTTGATCAGTGCGCGCGACTCCGAGCGTGAAGACCGAATCCGCTCCGCCGACCGGATTGGCCATTCCCGCGTTGAATGTCGGAGCAAAAGGCTCGGCGGGGCAAGGCGCACCATTGCCGTCATACGAGACCTGGAACGAAGACGTCAATGTGACGGGCGCAGTCCCGCTCCAAGGCGTCAGGACCGCTGTGGTCGTCGCCGTCCCACATGTCTTCGGCAGCGACAGCGGCGCTCGCGGACCGGTGTTGAGACTGACCTTGAGCGTGTCGAACGGGATCTCCGGGTTGTCATCGAACAAAACGTGCACCCGCCCTGTGACGGGGTCGAGCGTCACGTTGCCGGGCAACTTGACGAGCAGGCCTGGTCCTCGCGCCACGATGTACAGCGCGATCAGCGATCCAAACTTGTTGTCTCTCTGCTTCGCGAGGAAGACATCGCCCGTGAGCGTGTCCTCGATCAGCGGCGTATGCAGCGATATCGAGCCTATCTTCGAGTTCTCGGGACACGTCGAATCGTTATCGCTACCGAGTGCGATCTCGTCCGAAGTGCAAGCTCCCAGTCCGCCCGCCTGGGCTGGATTGACGCGCATCCCGTCGGGCAGTGTCAGCTCCGCGCTCTTCAAATGCGCCGTTGCGAATCCATCGGGGTTCTGACTCTGCGGTACCTCGAGCGTGACGTCGAGACCCGTCGGCGCGCGACTCTTGCGCGCGGAAGGCTGGGCTGTCATCAGCGGGTCGAAGGCAAGCTTGTCGCAGCCGGTGACGATTGTCGGCTCGCCGTCGAAGTCCCTGTCGAAGCTGGCCGTGTCGAAAACTCCTGGTGTCTCCCAAGAATCCGCCCGCATTCTCGTCACGACGGCCGCACCAGTGCATCGTGTGGGGTTCGTCATCAGCGGCACGCGGGCCGACTGCGGCGGCAACGTTCCGGTCCGCTCAGCGTCATGCGACGGATCCGCCGGAACACCCCAGAGCGTGACGGTGACGGCTGAGAGATTGAGTCCTTGCGATGTATCGCCAACGTCAGCGGCGATGCGATATCCGCCGTCGGCACGCACCCCAGGAATGATCTTGACGACCGCTCCTATGATGTTCGCCGCGAACATACCCGGTCGTCCCGTCGGCGGCTCCATGTTGTAAAGGGGGAACGCACCCATCGAGCCATAGATGCCAGATGGCGTGAGTACTCCAACTTGCGAGCCAACCGGACAGATCGTGGAGATAGCCTGAACGCCACCGGTCAGCTGCTCCTCACTGCACTGGTCGAACAACGCCGGTGCACCAACGAGGCCTGGCGGAAGATCGATAAGGATGCTCTTAGCTGACTCCGTCGCTTGCGGCGTCTCGAAACCAGGGAAGATCTCTGTCTGTCTCGTCTCAAACTCGATTGTCGTTGTAACGTCTGGGTGGGCGCCCGCTTGTGTTAACCGTCTCCCGTCGGCAGACGTGGCCGCGCCGCCGAACGATCTGATTCTGAGCGCCGCATCCGCCGACGGCGGGCGGGCGTTCAATGCTCCCATGACAACGACAAACATCAGGACAACGACGGCGACCATCCCAAACCGATCCAAGGGCCACGAGCCGAGACAGCCGCTGCCTCGCTCGCTGTAGTTGTGACGTTTGCGATCCATCTCTTCCTCACCCATGGCTAGCGGTTCCTCGACTGCCGGCGTTCGCCTGCGTCCTACCGTGGCCCCTTCTCCTTTGTGTGCTTCTGAAATTCAGGCGGGTTGTGGCATGCGATTTCTTTCCGGTTCGAGGCGTAAAGCGAAGGTCGAGCCTGACGCTCAATCTTCCTGTACTGCGGAGGGTTCGCCGAGCCGCCGATCTGAGCGCGAGACGTACCGCAACGACACCCCGCCCTGCAGCTCGTACGCTCGCGGTCGCAACGCCCCTTCCACTCACCTCGAGCACCCCGGCCCCAGAGAGCGCCACCCTCACCGTCGCACTGCCACCTCTCATCGTCTTCGACCCTATAGCGATCGACGATGGCTTCGGTTGTGTACCGCCCGACGCTTGCCCGGTCCCGCTCAGATCCTCCGATCCGGATCTCACCAAGGTCGGTGGTGCTGTCGGAAATCCCTGGCAGTCTGCGCCTCTACAAACCGGCGGCCGAGGAGCCGACGCACCCTGCGAGGGAAGGCCACCTCCGATTCGTGCGACATAAGCGTCAACGAGCTGATCGGTGTCACGCCCGACCAGTTGCTGGCGCGTCGCGAGCGCGATCGTCGAGCCGTCGGCGCTCATGTCCTCGAACAGCGTGTCTGAGTCGCCACGACCGGTGCTGATGAGCTCCAATCTTCCGGCTTGCCACGTGTACACGTCGCGGCGGCCGTTGACATCAGCCGGTACGAGTGCGTCAGACGATTCGAATGCCACCTTGCCGTCGTCCGTGAGCACGTTCGACAGGTGGCGCAGGCCTGGAACCTGGCTCGGGCGGAAAAGCGCGTAGCCCTTTGGTGGTGAGCCGTCAGGGTCGCATGACGCACACGACATGGTTCTTTCCACGGTGTCGTAGACGAAGATTTGCGAACAGAGCGGGTTCGACGCCGTGGCACACCCGGGGCCGGAGCTGTCGTACGCCGTGAGGTTGGCCGATGCCTGAAGCGTGAAGTACCGACCATCGGGGCTGATCTGATTCGATCCGGGATTGAGATCCGTTGCGTTGCCAAGATCGGCGACGAAGCGGAGTTCGCCGTCTCGCACGACATAGAGGTTTCTGGTTCCAGCAGGCGCTCCGGGAGCAAAGGCCCCTTGTGCCTGGAAGAAGAGCGTCGATCCGTCGGCTGAGACCCGTCCGAGCACTGCTGACAACACGCGTTCGCCCGGTCTCACGTTCGCGAGGAGATCTGTAAGTCTCCCGGTTCTTGCGTCGTAACGGTAAAGCGTGTCATCTGGGGCACCGGGATCACCAGTGTCGGAATCGTCCGTCAGCGGCACTGGACTGAAGAAGAACACCGTCGACAGATCGCCGCTCGCACCGATGAAGTAGGCCGGCTGCCGCTGCGCCGGATCGTCCCCAGCTCGCTGCGACGCAGTCACTTGTACGGGTGTCGCTCCGTCTCTCACCAAATAGATTCCCGATGCATACGTTCCGAAGCTGTCGTTCGGAGTCAACAGCTTCGCACTCCCGTCCGGTGTGACAGTAGGGACGAGCGTGCTCGTCAGATGCGCGTTGATTGGATGGGGCTCGCCGGCAGGCTGCACAGTCATCTCGCCCAAACCACTGCTCGCACGCCATTCGGACGAAGAACTAAAGAAGAGGCTTCCCAGGTCGTGTGTCACTGCGGCCAGGCTGATGTCAGCTCCGATGTCGCTCCAGTTTCCCAGCCCTGTCCCAACCAGCTCATAAGAACCAGAAACCAGGTCGCGAATGTACACGTTTTGCCCTGCGTCAACTGCCCCCGGCGCAAGGGCTTCGTTGCTGAAGACGACCGCACGCACTCCATCGTCCGACAGTGCGAACGTCATTTGAGTCCGCAAGAAGGTGGTGTCAGTCTTCGTCGGTGGATCAACTGACGTTATGTCCCAGTCGCTGGACATTCGCCGTCCGACATAGCGAGTAAACGCCGGCCCCCCCTCCGCACCGGGGAGAGCGCCAGCAGCGGTGAACAGGAGCGCATTCCCGTCCGGCGTGAGCTGGAACCCGCCGTTCGAAATGCCGCCAATGCCGTAGTTCGGCGAGTGGCTCGCGAAAACTCCCACTCCGTTCTTCGCAAGAGGACTCACCATCTCATATCGCCATACCGAGGAGTCGGCAAGCGCCGGCGCGGCTGCGACCGTTAACACCATTCCAGCGGCGACGAACACCGCAACCGCACGACGCCGTCGGCGCCAGCGGTCGTTAGACAGTAGCGACAACTCTCTCTCCCTCTCAACCTCTACACCCAGGGGGCAACCAAACTTCCGGTCCACCAACCCACCTCTTCTCTACACCACATCCGCACTATAAACAGGTGCGTTTGCGATGTCAACCACTGGCCGTCTCCGGAGGCGCGCCCTCTACCGGATGCCGCCTGCCTCTGACTGCTTTCCCCATCGCCGCACGTCCCGGCTAGTCCTACTACGGATTCTTCAGCAGTTGTTGCTTCTCTAGTATTTACGCGGTGCTGGTCGAGACTGTCGGAGCATGACCGGCAGATGCCAAGCTCGAACGCGCCGCCAGGGAACAAAGGCGGTGTCACTCTCTTACGGACCATCGACGAGTTGCGTTGCCGATGTGACAGCGTCGCGACAGTCCCTCCGACGTCGAAGCAGAGCGAGGCCATCCAAGCTTCGATCGCCAGTCAACGCTGACAGATGTTCAGAAATGCATCCCGCGACGATGGCATCGATGGCCTCCTATCACCGACCGACAGACGGGGGCACACCAAATCCTCCTGTCTCGTCGCCGAGCAATCGCGAGCGGAGGCCACTCAGCAGCGCCCCCGCTCACGACTATGGGCCTAGATTAACGTATTAGGCCAGTGGCCCAGCACCGGCGTCAGGCACCGGACTAAACTAGTGTTCCAGTGACAGCAGGCGTGAATCTGAACGTCCCAACGAAACCGCCTCTCAAGCCAGCGGAGATGCCGATCGCTCCGCAATTTGGGCTCGTCGACGCGGTGTTAATTGTAAGACCTAGCACGTCTAGCCCGCCCGCCGTAACTCCGTCGAACGACAAGCTGCTCACCGAGACTAGTGTCGGCGGGGCTGTCGAGGTGACGGTCGTTAGACCCGACGCCGTACCGCCGAGTGTAAACGTGCACACACCCGGGACCGCAAAGGTAATACCACTCGTCGGAACAGTAATTCTGAGTAGCACACCGGTTATTCTGCCACTCGCTAGTAGTGCGGTAATCACGCCCGTCCAGGCCGACGTTTGAGTGATCGTTGTCGAGATTCCGTTCGTCGTACAAGTATTGAATGCAACGCTTCCGAGCGGGATCGTAACCGCTCCGCTGGAGCTTATTCTTGCAGCAATATTGAATTGTCTGCAAACGGTCGTTCCACGAGTACCGTCCGCTCTATTTATAAAGAGCGACGTATCCCCCGTGCTCGCCGCAGTCGTCGCCGTCGTGTTAATACTGAGCGTTGCTGCGAACGCGCTGCTTGAACCAAGCAGCAACAGCACCAACCCGGCAATCGCGATACATGTGTTACGCACCATGCGTGACATGGAATGCTTTCCTCCTAGAGAATGTTGATACCCGATCAGACCGGTGCTCGATTCCCCCTTTCCCCGACATTGCACCGGTTTTGTTTATTATATCACTCTGTTTATAAGAATGCAACAGCGATGCTATTGCACCGCAGTCGCGCCCGCGCCGGCATATTCATGTCTTAGCCGTTCTGAGTCCGCCAGAGCCGTGAGACCCCCTGACGACCCGTCATCACCGCAAGACATCCGCCAGGATTGCCTGGCCGGTCAGTTCGATGCAGCACGCGCACGTCGCGCTTGCGCGCCATACGGCCAGCACTCCCAACGGGACAGTAGCCGTCCCGGTAGAACTCAATCTCATATTGACATTCACCTGCCTGCAAACGCCGGTTTCACTACACCCGCCGGTCCCGCCGCATATAACGAGTAATGAATCGCCTACAGCGGCTGCGACAGTAGACCTCGTGTTGATGCGAGCGTTGCAAACAGCCAACCAGCAACAACACCGACCCCGCAATGGCGATACATGCGTGATGAGCGAAGCGTGACATAGAACTCTCTGCTCTCAATACGAAGTCCACTACGAGACATTTCGATGCTGGAGGCAGTACCGCTAGGCGTCCGCGGTAGCGTCCAGAACCTCACGCAAACCCGCTCGCACTTGACAAGCACTACTACTTCTTTCTAGTGTTTCGCACGGCGCTCGTCGCACCTACTCCAGGTGCCGTCGTGTTCCGCTGCGATCAGTTCTACCGCTGCTGGTCCACTCGCACTGTTGGGGGATGTGCGGTGCGCGCTCGTCTTGTCCATATCTTCGGCCGTGGTGGCCGAAGTGAGAGGAGAGAACATCCATGAGGATGCGTAGTCGTCTCGTCGCGCTCGCAGTTGGAAGCTGCCTCGCGTCTACCGTTGTCGGCGGTAGCGCTTCGGCGGCGTTCCCGGACTTCTCCGGCTGCATCAGATCCACCCCGAACGTCTTCGCCTGTATCGATATCGCGTCGTTCGACGGCAGCATGACGATCAAGGGCTTCAGAGTTCCGATCGGTTCGTCGTTCGGTATTCGCGGCACGCTTGCAATAGACGGAACCCAGCCGTCTGGCTTCCGCTTTGTGCCGCCGACCGGCTCCACCGGGATCTTCGCCAAGCCGATCCAAGTCCCGGGAGGACTCCTCGGCATCGACTTCCCGATCCCCGGCAACGCCGTCACAGCGACCGCGCAGCTCGCCGGGATTCCCTCGAGAATTCAAATTAACCCTGGCACTTTCGAGGTGAGAGTTCCCGTCAAGCTCGCACTGACGAATCCCATCATCGGACCGGGCTGCTCCATCGGTTCGACTTCGTCGCCGGTCAATCTCGATCTGATCGTCGGCACGACCAGCCCGCCGGCGCCGAACAGACCGATCTCCGGGAGACCAGGAACGTTCGACTTCACCAACCCGAACTACGTCCTTGTCAACGGTGGGCGCAATGTTGACAACTCGTTCTCGATTCCGGGTGCATCTGGCTGCGGCATCGGCCTTGGCCTGATCAACTCGATTGTGAACCTGAAGCTGAAGCTTCCCTCTGCTAGCGGTAACAACGAGATCGTCGTCGACAACAACGTCGCTATCGGCGGCCTCTAGGTCTCCGACATTTTGCTGGACGTCGTCCAGCTTCAGCAGTCGGTTCGGAGGTGCCACCCAGCTTTGCTGGTGGCACCTCCGATCATGCCAGCGTAACATCGACTGGATCTGCAGTGCGTGCCCCGACAAGCTCGTGTAACAGCTTCTCCCACCGATAGGCGTGTTGATTGATGGTCTGTCCGGCGCCCCACTTCGCCGCTCTGCGCGCCAACCGACGTCGGTGCGCATCGTGGGTGATCAGCCAATTCAGCGCTTCGAACCAATCGCCATCCGCGACCATCCGTCCGCCTTCGCGTGCGCCGAGGCCGACGTACTCGCCGACAGACGATGCGAGCCACGGGATCCCCAGGATCGCGTATTCCTTCAGCTTGATGTTGGAGCGAGCACGGCTGAACGGTATGTCCGCCAACGGAGCCATGCCGAGGTCCCATCCCGCCAGCGCAGCCGGAAGTCGGGCAAACGGAATTCCGTCGACATGTAGGTACCGGTCATGTTTGATCGGCAATCTCAAGCCGATCGTCCGCAGTTCGACATGCTCGTGCACTCTGAGGATCCGCTCGAGCGTCGGGGCGATCGGCAGCGCATCGGCGTCGAGATGATGCTCCTTGCCCGCGATCCAACCAATCACCAGCTGCCCCGGGCGCTGACCACGGCGAAGGAAGACCGTTTCGTCGGCGACGTAATTCTCAAGCAGCGCCGCACGGTGAACCCCGTACGCCTCAAATCTCTCCACAAGAGCGCGGCTCGGGGCCGTCACGACGTCCGCCGCGAGCGCCATCGCGCGGATCGCCTCCAAGCGGCGTTTGCCTCGCAAACCTCCATAATTGCGCGCTCCTGCACTTCCCGGCGGCAATGCACCGAAGTCGTCGTCGTTGTCAAAGACCATTGGAAGGCCCGTTTGCGAGACGTACTCGACGACGCGCATGGCGACATCATCGTGCTGCCGGTGAACAAGAACCGCGTCGCACCCTCGAAGCCGATCAAGTCGGAGAGTTCGAAGCTCCATGGAGGGTGCGATCTGGCGGACGTCGTGGCCGCGACGTCTCAGAGCAGTCATTGGCCCGACTGCGCGATACCAGCCATTGGGTATCGTCGGATCGGCGTAGTAGGCGATCTTCAGACGTCGCCCGTTCGCCGGCTGGGCTTCTTGCCCGCTTCGCCATGGAAGGCGCACGCTCACTCCTCCCTGCTCGCGGCCTCGCCACCCGCGAAGCGATCGTGGAGTGAAGACGTCGCTCGCCGCTGGCGCCCCATGGTTGCCGCGAACCCTCCCGTGATCAAGCACAGACTTATCAACGTAATGACCGCACTGGTCTTCAGTCCCGGCATCGCGTAACTCCAGACAATCTTGTGGTGTCCCTCCTCGACGACGACACCGCGCATCAGGTTGTCAACTTGGATTGGTTCCGCCGACACACCGTCGACCTTCACAGTCCATCCCTCAGTGAGATTGTCATTGAGGACTACGAGCCCTCTGCGGTCCAGCCGCACATCCAGCGCCACGCTGCTGTTCCGCTCATCGGTGATCGCGACAGTCCCGTGTACAGGTGGCTTTCCAGCGAGAGCGGTTGCGTCGTCTTTCCCGCGCTCGATCAACGCCGTCGCTGTGGGTGAAAAGTCAGGGCGAGCGATCAGGTTGCGAACTGTCTCCTGGTCCTCAGCGATGTCGACCCTTGAAGCTACTCGTGCTCGAGGGACAGCACCGACGTTCGAAAGGATCGTTGCATCACTGCCAGCGTAGACGACGCTCAAGGCACCGAGCACCGGGTCTCTTCTGACGCTTCTGTCCAATCTGAGCCCCGGATCGGCAATCAGGTAGCGCGTCCCGAGCATGCTCAGCACCTGGAGCCCTTCAGGCTCCAGATTCCCGACCCCGAACGGAGTCCAATCGATCTGTCCTGGGTTGGCGATCAGCCAAAGGTCGTAGAAACGTTGCGTTGGATTTGGGGGATCGTATCCGCGGACATCGGAAAGTCCGTAGGTCATCGTCCAATCCTGTGGCAAGGCCCCGCCGAGTCCCACTATCCGACCTTCTCGCGCGTGCCGCTTCAGGTAGTCGATTGCCGGCGTAGTCGGAGGGATCGCCTTGTCGGCACTCGCCATCGGCTGATAGCCGTTGGCAAAGTGCAGCGCGTCGATCGCCGCGAGCAGCACAACGGCAACCGCGATCCCATAGCGCCAGCGCGGCCGGCGGATCGCGAGCAGCAGCGCGATGCCAACGCCGAGTGAGAGCAGCAGGAACCACGTGACGCTCGTGAGTGCAAGGACCTCTCTGACCGCGAAGTCGGTGCCGGTCGCGAAATGCTTCCAGAGGTCTCTGAACTCCGAGCCGTTCGCTCCGATCGTGAACATCGCGATGAAGCCGAACAGCAGCGCGACACCGGGAACCGCGAGCCGCCAGCGCTCGTCCGCCGGCCGAGCGGTCAGCTCGTGAAGTCCAAACGCGGCCAAGATCGCGACAGCGAACGCGTAGACAAAATGCATGCGCTGGTTCTGGACGAGGTCGAACGGCGGCACGTTGGTGACGAAGTCCCACAGGACAGGCAGGTGCAGCGGGACTGCCAGCCCGATGAACGCGAGCAGCACGAACGCCCCTTTGGCACGCCAGTTCCTGCGAGAGACCAACGCAACCAGTGCGAACAGGAGCGCGACGACACCACCGTAGAAGGTCCGCTCGTTGTAGTTGACGACACCGCCTGCGCTGGTTGCCGACCCGCCGAGTTCAACTCTGCTGGGCCGACCCCACCAGTCGGGGAAGACCGTCGTCTTGATTGCGTCGAACGGCATCACCGTGCCGGGCAACGTCCCATTGCCTCCAGCCCGTGCCTTCGTGCCGATGGTTCCGTTGCTCGAGAGCGTCTCTGGGATCAGCATCACCGCCATCAGCATCGCTCCGAGCAAGAGCCCGCCTCCTACGAACACCAGCCGACGCAGCCGCGTCCCGCGCTCGAGGTCAGGCACCAGCCAGATGCGAACGATCGCGTAGAGCCCTGCGATCGCCATGAGGTGAACCTGCATGCCAGGATGGCCTCCGCCGAGCCCAACAGCAGTCGCGACGGCGAGCCAGAGCGTCGTGCTCAACCGCCCGCTCGCATAGATCCGCTCGATGAGCCAGAGCATCCACGGCAGCAACACTGCGACGGCGGGCAAGGTCTCGTGGGTCAGCCAGGTGATGTTGAACGCGCAGAAGGCGAATGCGACGCCGCCGAGCAACCCCGGAAGGAACCCGAGTCTCAGCTGACGTGCGAGCAAGTACGTTCCAAACCCACCAGCCCACAGCTTAAGTGCTGCGGAGAGTCCAAGCGCGTAGTTGAGCGGCAGCGTCCACAGCAGCCAGTTGAACGGCGTGAACAGCCCGTTCTGCGGGTTGGAGAAGAATGGGATCCCACCGAAGATCTGGGTGTTCCAAAGCGGCAGGGTCCCATCGTGGAGCGCCTGACGGGCGTACCACCGCCACGGGTATACGGCCATCGGAATGTCGCTCAGGAGCGGGTTGTAGTAGTTGCCGAGATCTGATGGTGCATACGATTGCCATGGGGTGAAGCCGTACATCAGACCTATCGGCGACAAGATCTTCTCGCCGATCAGCACCGGCCACAGATAGACGATGACAAGCAGCGCGATCAGCAGAGCGGCTGACAGGTCAGGATGCGCGACGAAGTAGCGGATCACGGGCGCGTCGGCGACGATGCGAGCACGCGTCCGCCGCGGCGGGTTAGCATGCGCAGTGGCAGGTCCCTGAATCGTGGTCATGCTCTCGAGCCGCTCCTTTTCGGTGTTATCCGCACGCCATGAAGTTCTCGTCGGCTCAGACCGACCGTTCGAGTCGGGAAGCCGTGTTGCCGTCACCTGCAGCCCCTCGCGCAACGGCGTCGCCGAACGCCTCCTCCCACTCGTGCAGGTGGAGCATGATGTTCTGGCGGGCGCCCCACGTGAAGGCGTTCGCAGCAAGCGCTCTGCGGCGGGCGGTGTCGCCGATCAGCGCGGTGATCTCTCGCTCCCAGCGATCGTTGGCGATCACCTTCCCGCCCTCCGCCGTACCGAGCCCGCGATAGGGCGCGACGTCCGAGGCGAGCCACGCGGCGCCGCCGGCGGCGTACTCCTTCACCTTCACGTTCGAGCGTCCCTGGTTGAACTCGGTGTCGTCCAGTGGCGCGATCGCGATGTCGAGCTGACCGGTGAATCTCGTCAGCTCCAGCACGTCGGTCCCGGGCAGGTGGACGTAGCGCGCGTGTCTGATCCCGAGTCCGAGGCCGAGCGAGACGAACTCGACGCGGGGATAGAACTCCAGCAGCCGCTCGACCAGCGCTCTCAAGCGCAGCGGCTCGACATCGGCGCGATGCTCGTTGCCGGCGACCCAGCCGACGTGCAGATAGTCGTTGAAGCGCTGCGGCCGCCTCGTTCTCACCATCGGCGGGGCGATGTAGTTCTCGATCAGGCGGACGTCGTCGGCGCTGTCGGCGAACCGCTCCAACAGGCCGGGGCTCGGGGTTGTCACGATGTGCGCCAGATCCATCATCACCTGCATGTCTCTGGCGACCTGCAGCGCTCGCGGTCCCCCCACGATTCTGTAGCTCGACGTCTCCTTCGGTATCGCCGGGAGGTAGTCGTCGCAGTCCCAGGTCACGCCGACGCCCGCGTCGCGCAGCGCTCGCGCGAGCAGCTGGAACGGCTCCTCCCACAGTCGGCAGAAGTGGACGACGTCGAAGCGCGCGAACTCGTTCAAGTGCGGCAGGCGATGGGCGTCGAACAGCTGATGCTCATGGCCGCGCGACTGCAACGCGACGAGCGGGAAGCGGGCGCGGTAGTTGGCGTTGCCCGACTCCGGGCGGATGATCGAGGCGATGCGCATGGTGTTCCTCCCCGTCTTGAAGCCTTCACGTGGCTGCACCGGCGCGATCCGCCTCCGCCATCCGCCGCAACCCCTCTCTCAGCGACGTCGACGCCGACCAGCCAAGCCGCTCGCGCGCGAGTGAGGGATCGGAGACCCACGTCGAGGTGTCCCAGCTGCGGCTGCCGTAGCCGCCCCAGGCGGGGGTGGCGGCGACGTCGAACAGCTCGCGCGCGACGCCGACCAGCTCGCCGAGCGAGGTCTGCACGCCGCTGCCGACGTTGTAGACCGCGCCCTCTCCCGGCCGCGCGCGCGAGGCCGCGCGCACGAAGGCGTCGGCGACGTCCTCGACGTAGACGAAGTCGCGCGCGGTCGTCGGGTCGGTCAGCGGCGGCAGCTCGCCGCGCGCACAGGCGGCCAGCAGCGTCGGCATGAGTCGTCTCGGCTCCTCCCACGGCCCGTAGGCGGAGTAGAGTCGCAGCACCGTGACGCCGGCGTCGCGCTCGCGCGCAACCCAGCCGCAGTGAAGCGTCGCGGCGCACTTCGTCACCGCGTACGCGCTGTTGGGATGCGGCAGCTCGTGCTCGCGCGGCGCGTGGTCGACGTAGCCGTACTCGGACGACGAGCCGGCGTGGACGACGACGGCGCCGGCGTCGACCGCCGCGGCGACCAGGTTCGCGGTCCCCTTGATGTTGACGTCGGCCATCGTGGCGAGGTCCGACTGCCACGAGTAGGCGCCGTGGGCTGCGAGCGAGAAGACCCAGTCGGGCCGTACCGCCGCGACCTCCTGCGTGACAGCGGCCGCGTCGCGCAGGTCGAGCGCGATCAGCTCGGCGTCGCCATCGAGACCCTGCAGGCGCCAGTGGTCGCCGCCAGGGCGGACGGCGAGCGTCACGCGGTGACCGTCGGCGAGCAGCCGGCGCGCCAGCACCGCGCCGACGAAGCCCGCCGCCCCCGTCACGAGGACACGGCGCGTGGCCACCGCTCCTCCAGCTGGTCGAGGAAGGCGTCGTAGCCGAACACCTCCAGGTACTGCCAAGCGTGCTCGCGCACATCCGCGCGCTCTTCCGGCGACAGCTCGAGCGCGGTCGCCAGGTTCGCCTCCGGCGTCGGCGTGCGGATCGTCCCCCACGGATAGACCTGGTCGAGCCCGCCGCCGTTCCAGCTCGGCTGCGCCAGCGTCGGCGAACGCTCCAGCCCGATCCGCTCGCAGAGGTCGCCGAGCGTTCTCTCCGGGTCGGCCATGATGTCCTCGGTGCGCAGCACGTGCATCCGCTCCGGGTAGCGCTCGGCGTGCAGCAGCGCGTAGTGCTGGTTGAGCGTCCAACCGAGCATGTAGCCGTCGAGCGACAGCGGCACCGGTCGCTTCTTCGTGTCCGCGTAGGCCGACCAGGGGTTGCGCACGACGTGCAGGAAGTGCGCCTGCGGCAGATCGTCGAGCACCTTGTCGGCGTCGACGACGAGGATCGGGCTGTAGCCGACGTAGACCGATTCACGACCGCTGCGTCTGCAGTCCTTCCAGGCGGCGAAGGTCGACTCGAAGAACGCCATCACGTTGCCGCCGCGCGAGCGCCCGCTCGCGCGCACGATCTCGGCGTAGCGCGCCATTCGATCGTCGTCGTCGAGGTCGAAGGGATAACCGCGGAACTTGCTGACGTGCGGCGTGCGGGCGCGCACCTTCCCCTCCTCGTCGACGATCGCCCGGTAGTCCTGCTCGGGCGTCGCCGCGAGGTCGAACGTCGGCCAGCGGTACTTCAGCGGGAAGACCGAGCCGAGCTGGTCCTCGACGAGCCGCGTGCCGAGCTGGGACTCGAACGGGTAGACGTGCAGCTGCGGATGGCCGTCGAGCAGCCGGTGCGTCGTGTTGCCGCCGTTCTCGTACATCGCGCCGAGCATCAGCAGGCGGAACTCGTCACTCATGTGTGCTGGAACTCCTCGTGAGTTGATGGCAGGAAGCTGTAAAAGAGGTGCTTGGAGTCGGACGACACGCGACGGCCGGCAGCGAACGGGAAGCCGCCCGAGGTCATGCGTGGGAGCCAGTCGAGCGCGAAGATCTGGTTGCCGTACGGCCACGTCAGCCGCGCCAGCTCGGCGCCGCTGTCGCGCTGCAGCGCGACGACGCCGCAGACGCTGCGCTCGACCTCCAGCCCGGGCGCGTACTGGCGGTAGCGCGGGATCACGCGCGAGACGCCGACGAAGGCGACGTCGCCGCAGAAGACGAGCCCGCGGGTCCACGAGCCGAGGCGGGCGCGCGGCTCGAAGGCGCCGCCGGCGACCGGCCCGACCTCGCCGTAGCCGCTGTTGTCGACCCACAGCTCACCGGCATCGAAGCGCGCCGAGTGCGGCCGCGTCAGCCCGCTCGCGAGCGGCTCACGGGTGGCGCCGTCGAAGATCACGCCGCGGCCGTCGACGGGGTAGTTGCGGTGCCCCGGCCGGCGCGCCGAGACGTGCGCCGAGGAGGCGCTGAAGCAGGAGCTTGCGAGCGTCTCCCCGGCCGCAATCGAGTTGACCTGCAGGTAGTTGAGCGAGCAGTCGGGCACGCCGTCCTCGTCCTCGACCGCGCGCGGCCACCAGACGCGTGTCGCGCCGTGCTCGCCCAGCCGCACGACCGCGTTCTGCCCGACCGCGTTGGCGTGCAGCTCGCCGCCGATCAGCGCCAGGTCGTGCATGTACAGCGCGCCCGGGTAAAAGCGGGTCCCGACCGGCACCAGCGGGCGCCGCTCCAGCGCCGGCGGCGGCATGTCGGCGCGCGCGAGCGTCCGCTCGACGGGCGCGAACGTGAACAGCTGGTTGGGGTTGCGCGTGCTGGCGACGTGGACGACCCCGCGCTCGCGGTCGGCGACCAGACCCGACGGATGTGGGAGCCGCATAAACGACGCGGCGGGCTGTCCGTCGTCGACGCTCAACGCCATCGCGAGGTGCTCGTACTCGCGCGTGACCAGCAGCGTGATCCCGAGCTGGTCGAGCAGCTCCCACCACGGCCCGCTCGTCCTCGACCGCAGCAGCTTCGGATCGGTCTCGGCAGCCTCGCTCCACTGCGACGCGACCTGCGCCCCGTCGCGCCAGCGGGCGTGATGACGGCTCCACAGCGAGGCGAGCTCGGCCGCGGGCGGCGAGATCGTCACGGTCGCGCCCCCGCCCGCGACGCGGCGCGCATCCGGTAGGCGCCGACATACATCCGCATCGCCGAGCCGTAGCGCGTCGTCGATTTGCCGCCGTGGCGGAACGTCTGCGCGATCGGCACCTCCAGCAGCGGGTAGCCCTGCTCGCGGCAGCGCCACAGCAGCTCGACGTCGATCAGGTCGTCGTCGCGCTCCAATTGCAGCAGCCGCTCGAACGCGCGCGGGAAGACCTTCGGCGTCCCGTTGACGTCCCAGGTCGGCAGATGGAACAGCGCGCGGCACTCGAGGTTGTAGAGCACCGATCCGAGCCGGCGGCACCAGCTGTCGCGTATCTTGCGGTTCGCCTTCAGCGCAACGCGCGGATAGGCGATCGCGTAGGCGAGCATCAGCACGAGCATCTCCGGCGTCGTGCGGGCGCTGTTCGTGTAACAGAGCAGCTCGCCCTCCGAGGCGTGAAGCCCCGCGCGCACCGCGCGGCCCCAGCCGCCGGCGTCGAGCTCGACGACGCGGACGCGCTGGTCGTCGGCCGCGAGCGCGCGGCAGAGCTCGCGCGTCTCGTCACGGCAGGCGTTCGGGACCAGCACCAGCTCGAAGCGGCGGCCGAGGTTGGTCAGCGCCTCGATGTGCCCGGCCAGCACCGGGAGGATGTGATCGGCCTGGTTGTGGACCGGCATCACGACCGAGATCTCGATCGAGCGATCGACTGCGGCGGACATCCCAGCTCGTCTCCGGCTCAGCGACCCGCGAGCTCGAACTGCTGCAGCGCTGCTGCTGCGAGCTGCTCGGGCATGAGGCCGTGACGGGCGTAGAGATGGTCGCGGCTGCCGGTCTCGCCGACCGGCGTCTCCCGCAGCCCCGCGCGCACCAGCCGGCAGGCGAGCCGCCGCTCCGCGATCGTCTCCGCGGCGAACGAGCCGACGCCGCCGGCGACGTAGTGCGCCTCGACGCTGATCGCGAGCTCAGTCTCGCCAAGCAGCACGGCGAGGTCGTCGCTCGGCGACGGGTTGAGGCTGGAGACGACCGCCACGCTCGCCTCGACGCCGCGCTCAGACAGCAACGTTGCCGCCTCGACCGCCTGCGCCGCGGCGCCGCCGAGCGTCACAAAGACCACGTCGCGCCCGTCGCCGATCGCCTCGACGCCACCGAGCCGGAACCGCCCCATCAGGCCGGGGACGCTCGCCGACTCCTTGCCGAGCCGCAGGTAGACCGGGCCGTTCAGCTGCTGCAGCACCGGCACGGCGGTGCGGACCTGATCCGGGTCGGCCGGTGCGACGATCGTCAGATCGGGCTGCGTCCGCATCAACGC
This sequence comes from Conexibacter sp. CPCC 205762, assembly GCF_030646155.1. Classification (GTDB taxonomy): domain Bacteria; phylum Actinomycetota; class Thermoleophilia; order Solirubrobacterales; family Solirubrobacteraceae; genus Conexibacter. The sequence goes on along the minus strand of NZ_JAUTDN010000002.1, from coordinate 279,942 downwards.
GACGTCCTCGACCGCGTAGTGGGTGAGGCCGTTGTGCCCGTAGTCGAGCCCGCCGCCGACGCCGACGACGCGCACCGGCAGCTGATGCAGCACCGGCCCGTTGCGGATGAACTCGTAGCCGCGCATCGACGCGAACGTCGCGATCGAGTAGACGTACGGCGTGTAGCCGGCCTCGGCGAGCCCGGTCGCCATCCCGACCATGTTCTGCTCGGCGACCCCGACGTTCATGAAGCGGTCGGGGAAGCGCTCGGCGAACGGCTCGAGCACCGTGTAGCCGAGGTCGGCGGTGAGCAGGATGATCCGCTCGTCGGCGGCGGCCACCTCGACGAGCCCGGCGGCGAACGCACTCCTCATCGTGCCGGCACCAAGGCTCGGTCGGCGGCGGCGAGCTCGGCGCAGGCCCGCTCATACTGCAGCGCGTCCAGCGGCCAGTAGTGCCACGCGATCTCGTTCTCCATGAACGAGACGCCCTTCCCGAATGTCGTGCGCGCCGCCAGCAGGCGCGGCCGCGGATCGCGCGCATCCGCCGCAACGAGCGACTGCTGCAGCCCTTCGACGTCGTGTCCGTCGACCTCGCTGACGTTCCAGCCGAACGCCGCCCAGCGCTCTGCCAGCGGCGTTGGCTCGAGCACGTCGCGCGTGTAGCCGAACGCCTGCTGGCCGTTGACGTCGATGATTGCGACGAGGTTCCCGAGCCGGTGGTGGGCGGCGAACATGGCCGCCTCCCAGACCGACCCCTCGTTGCACTCGGCATCGCTCATCAGCACGTAGACCTGGCGGTCCGAGCCCTGCATGCGCGCCGCGAGCGCGCTGCCGGCGCCGATCGAGAGGCCCTGACCGAGCGAGCCGGTCGAGAAGTCGACGCCCGGGAGCACGTGCTCCGGATGCGCGCCGAGCTGAGAGCCCTCACCGCAGTAGGTCGACAGCAGCGCTCGATCGAGTCTGCTGCTCGCGGCGAGCGCCGCGTAGAGGGCGAGCGCCGCATGCCCTTTGGAGAGCACGAGCCGATCGCGCTCAGGATCGTGAGACGAAGCGGATCGCAGTACACCCCCGTACAGCGCCGCAAGTATGTCGGCAATCGACAAAGCCGAGCCGATGTGGCCGACGTGCGCCCGCATCGACTCGTCGATGATTAGTCGCCGGATCAGCCCGGCGAGGGTCTGCTCGGTCATCAGAATTCCCCCGTGGTTCGCAACCGAAACTACCAGAATCAAGGAGGTCGCTGGAGTTTAAAAATGTAAATCAACATCCTTCATTTGGTCCGCCGACCCGTGAAACGAAGACGAGCGGCGCCCGTAGGCGCCGCTCGCTGTCTGGCTCGACTTTGGTCGGTCCGCGAGCGACGCCGCGGACCCAGGACTACTTCTTCGCTGCTCTTCTCGTACTTCTCTTCGCCTTGCCGCAACCCGCGACCGAGATCTTCTGGGTGCGGACGATGCGCTTGCCGCTCTGGGCGTCGAAGCGCAGACCCGCGGTCAGGCCCTTTCTCGTCGCTGCGGAGCAGAGGCCTCTGACCACGCCGACGGGGCCGTTGGTGCCACCCGAGGCGAGGTTGAGCGTGAACTTCGTGATCGGCACGTCGGGCACGGTGTCGAAGGTGGTCTGGAGTCTCAGATCCTTCGCGATCGTGACCTTGCCGACCAGGTCGATGTCGACCTGGCCCTTCAGCCGCACGACCAGGTCCGGCAGTCTCCGTGCGGGCGTGTACACGAAGTACGCGTTGCCCTTGAGCGGATCGCGCAGGAGGGGGGTGACCGCCGTCGCGGTGCCGACGACCATCGGGCATCTGTCCGCTCTGAACTGCTCGAGCGTGCAGGCTCTTCTCTTGTTGACGACGTCGAGGCGCGCGTTGAGCGCCAGCGGCAGCGTCACCTGCACCGATCTGTTGTTCGCCTGTCCCGGCGTCATCGCGAGCGTCACCGACAGCGGCGTGCGCTTGCCCGCCGTCAGCTTGCCTCTCGCGCCGACCTTCAGGGTCATGCTCGGCTTGTACGGCAGCACCGCGCAGTCAGTCGCCTGGAAGCGGCTGCTGACGGTGGCGTTGTCGCCCGTCGTCGACGCGACCGAGCCCGTCGTGTTGGCGGTGGTGCAGTTGGTCGGGTTGATCGAGAACTTGCTGCGATCGACGCGGACGTTGACCATCCGGATCTGCAGCGGGATCCCCTTGAGGATCGTCGGCAGCGGATCGGAGACGATCGTCAGCTGCGCGGTCTGGCGGTCGATCTGGATCGCCGCGCGGACCACGACCGTGCCGAGGTCGAATGGGCCGGCGACCGCCGGGACGACGATCGAGAGGCCGAACGGCGCACCCTTGTACGGACCGGTGATGTAGACCCGACCCGGCAGCTGCAGCGGGTTGCTGCCGGCGCCGGCGGCCGTCGTGACCGAGCCGATGCGAGACTCCTCGCCGCACGTGCCGGCAGCGGCCTGAGCGTCACCGCAGAGCGAGGCGGCCGAGATGTACGCCAGGACACCCTTCGGCAGCGTCATCGTCAGCGATCTCAGGTACTCGTCCGCGTCGCTGCGGCCGAACGTCACCGACAACGGCGAGAACGCGCCCGCCGCCGACGAGGCCGTGCCGGCCGAGAAGCTCGGCGCGAACTGGTGCGCCGGGCAGCCGGCGCCGACACCGTCACCGGAGATGACGAAGGTGTCGGTCAGCGTCTTCGCAGCCGTGCCGCTCCACGGCGAAAGCGCGGCGGTCGTCGTCGCCGCGCCGCAGGTGCGCGGGTTCGACAGCGGCGCCCGCGGACCGTCCTTGAACGAGAGGTCGATGCTGGTGACCGGCAGCTGCGGGTTGTTGACGAAGGTCGCCTTCAGCTGGCCCGTGACCGGATCAGGGTCGACGTTCCCCTTCAGCTTCACGACGACGCCACTGCCCTCGGCGACGAGGTAGAGCGACAGGAGCTGCTCGGGCGTCTGCTGCGCGAGGTAGATCGAGCCGCGGAGCGGGTCGGTCAGGAGCGGCGTCACGATGTTGACAGTGCCGATCTTCGACGCGTTCGGGCAGGCCGGCGAGGTCGCCTGGTCGAGCGCGATCTGCGCCGGTGAGCAGGCCTGCAGGCCGTCGGCCGAAGACGGGTTGACGACGGTGCCGGCCGGCAGCGTCACGACCGCGTCCTTCAGGGCAGACGATGCCAGCCCGACCGGGGACTCCGGCTGTCTGAACGCCAGGTTGACGTCGTAGCCGCTCGGCGCGGCGACCCGCGCCGCACGCGGACGCAACTTGACCGCGGGATCGAACGTCAGACGGTCACAGCCGGTGACCACAGGTGAGGTGGCCTCGTCCGTGTCCCACGTCCCCGGGTTCTGCCATGAGTTGACGGCGATTCTCGTCACCGGCGGACCGGCGCACAGCGTGGGACTGCTGAAGAACGCCTTTCTGTCGGTGTTCACTCTGATCGGCACCGGCGTGAAGTCGTTCGGATCGTCTGACGGACGGCCCGGGAAGTAGGCCCCGGGGAGGTAACGGAGGGCGTCGTGCGACGAGTCCGCCGGCACGCCCCAAAGCGTCAGCGTCTGCGAGTAGATCAGGACGCCGCCCGGCAGATCCTTGATCGTCGCGGTGAGACCGTAGTCGCTGCCGCTGCGCACGTCCGCGTTGACGACGACGTTGCTGCGGAAGAGCCGGAACCCGAACTCGGCAGGTCTGCCGTCCGGAGGATCGATGTTGTAGACCGGCAGCTGCTGAGCCAACGGCGCCGAGCCGGCGAACGGCGCGATCATCAGATCGATCACGCCGACCTGCGTCTCGACCGGACACTGAGCCGCGGCGGTCTGGTTGAACAGCTCCTGCGCGCAGCGCGGCGTCACGTTGGGGTCGCCGACGAGTCCGACCGGGAGGTCGACCCGCACGTCCTTGAGATCGCCGTCCGGAACGGTGTTCCCCTGGGCGTCGGTCGTCGTCTCCATCGTGAACGACGTCGACAGGTCCGGGTGGTCGCCCGCCTGCGTGAGGTCGTTTCCGAGCGGATCTCTCGCCGCTGCGGTGAACGTGCCCGGCACGATGCCGAAGTCCGCTCGCGCCTGCCCGGCGAACGCGAACGCCAGCATCAGCGCCATCACGCCCAGCGCGAGCGCGATGCGGAGCGGCCGCTTGAGGCCAGCCGCCGCGGCGGCACCTTCCATCGAGTTCCCGATCACCTTGGTCATCCTGCTGTCGATCGATGCGTTCGTCACGCGATCACCGGCCCTTCGGCGTCGTCTTGCGGGCCTTGGACTGAGCGCGCGTCGCTCTCAGCGTGACCGTCTTGGAGGTCGCCCCGGGCAGAGCCGAGAACGACACCGTGATACGGAGCTTCAACTTCCCGGTGCGGCGGAGCTGCTGGCGTGCCGCTCTCGACAGCGCGAGCGAGAGCTTCACCGTCGACGAGCGCTTGGCCGACTTGCTCGCCGACGCGACGCGAGCGTCGAGTCCCTTGACACGAGCGAACGCGGCAGCGCTGACGCGCCCGGCGCCGTTGACCCGCACCGACAGCGCGAGTCTGCCGGACTTGGCTGCCTTCTTCGCGGCCGCGGAAGAGATGCCGGAGACCGTGTAGGACCTTTCCGGCTCAGGCACCACGTTGCCCGACCCCGTCGCAGTCTCCGAGCCCGGAGTGGAGGGCGAGCTGTTGGGCGTCGGCGACGCCTGACAATCATCGCCGGCGCACGGCGCCGGCGGGTCCACGCGGGGGCTCGGCGCCCCCAGGCGCGCATCGTAGATGTCCGCCAGTCCGTTGTCCCGGTCCTCGGGAACCAAGCTGGAGCGGGTCACGAAGTAGAGATCTCTTCCGTCCGCCGTCATGTCGACGAGCGACGAGCGAGCTCCCGAGGTGCCGCTGGAGATCAGCCGCGCAGCACCGTCGACATACTCGTAGACGTCCTGGACCCCGTTGTTGTCCTCCGGCACCAGCGCTTCCGTTGTCGCGAACGCAACCCGCGAGCCGTCCGCGCTGATCGCGTGCGGCGTCGCCCGGTTGTAGTCGGAGTTCGACTTGAGGCGGGCGTCTCCCGTCGACGTCGAGCTGTTCGGATCGCATGAGACGCAGGTCACGCCGCCCGCGGCGGCGTTGGCGTCGTACAGGTACACCTGCGATCTGCCCTGAGTGTCACGGCCCGCGGCGCTGGCTCTGGTCACGAAGACGAATCTCGTGCCGTCCGCGCTGAGGACCGACTCCGAGTAACTTGGGACCGCCACGCCTCTCTTGATCGCGAGCGTGTCGTCGTCGAGCGACGCGGGGCTGACGTATCTGATGCCGCTCGGCGTGCGCACGTAGACGTTCAGATCGCCACCGGCGCCCGGCGCGAGCGCCTCGACCGAGGCGAAGTAGACATAGTGGCCATCCTCAGATGCGCGGATGAAGCCGCCGCCGAAATCTCCCTGAGTCAGCCGATCATCGATATTGCTGAACGACAACACGCCCGTCGCGGTGTCATAGGCGTAGTCGCCGCCGCCGACAGGCGCGTCGTCCGTCAACTGATCGGCCGAACGGAGATAGACGATCCCAAGGTCGCTGACCGATCCGACGAAGGCGGCCTCCGTCGCAGACGGGTCGCCGACTCTACCTGCCCGCTGGGAGGAGGAGATGCGGGTGACGGTGCCGTCAGATCTGCGCAGATACAGCTGTCGCGCGAGGCCGGAACCGGGATCGCCGGCGTAGACGAAGCGCTCACCGTCGCCCGAGGTGGCCTCGTTGTCAGGCAGATCGCCCGCGTTGCCAGTGCTGGGGTTCGCAGAGGTGCTACCCGTTCCCAGCATTGATCCGTTCGCGAATGGGTCGCCGTTCTCATCGACCCCGACGAGCTCGGTCGTCCCGTTGCGCCAGCGATAGACGTGCGAGATCCCAGTCCCAGCGGTGATCTCGTTTGAGAGTGCCTCTGAGGTGGTGAAGAAGACAGAGCTGCCGTCAGACGAAACGCCCGCGAGTCTCGCGTCGACGAGTTCGTTGGGCGTCGGACCGTCGGTGCGCCGCGACACCCACGTCGCGTCGCCATCCCCGTTAATCCAATACATGTCTGCCTGCGTGAACGTTCCGAACGGCGTGACCGTCAGGTCGAGATCGTCAGCGTCGATCGACGCGCCGGTCACCACCGTCATAGCAGAGAGATCCGCCGAGAAGGCATATCCGCCGAGATAGCTGAAGAAGCCCGGCCGGAACGTTCCACTCAATCTCGGGAAGAGCGATCTGACCGACCAACTGCCCTCGGCTCCGCGCCGAGCGACATACGGTACCTCCGCATTGGAACCTTCAGACCCGGCGTACGCGCCGAGAGAAACCCAAGCGACCCCGTTGCCGTCGGCCGACACCTTGAGATCGCTCTGCACGTCGACCCCGTTCTTGTCGGTCGCCGACACGAGGTCGTAGGTCCTCGGTCCCGCCCCGTCTGCGGCCAACGCCGGAGTTGAGACGACCAGACCGAGCGCGACTGCTGACAGCAGGGAAGGCACTGCCTTCGCTCTGCGATGCACTTGAAGCAATGGACACGCTCCGCTCCGCTCGGCAGCGGATTCTGCAGACCACGGCACGACATCGCCCTCCCCCTGAAAAAGGGTTGCGCCTGCGACCGCGACTCTCCTCACCCGTCTACCTAGTTGTAGATACAGCCACGGTAAACCCGGGTGTCTCCTGATGTCAAGCGGCAACCCGCCGCATTGATCAGCTTCGAATGGTCATCGACCCTCCGAGAAGCACAACGGGGCCGACCGATTGCTCGGCCGGCCCCATTTGGCGGACCTAAATCAGCCGCTGACCGTGACCGCTCTGTTGAGCGTGTACGAGCCGGAGTACGTCGCCGCTAGCCCCACCGTGGTGAGGAGCGGGCTGCAGCCCGTGACGGAATCGACCGTCAGGCTGCTGCTTAGCACCGAGAAGACATCCGTGACTCTGACGGCGACCGGTAGCACTAGCGCGGGCGTGTCTCTGCTGTAGTCGTGACCAACAATGACTCTACCGGTGGCGGTGAACGAGCACGAGCCAGACGCTATCGTGACGCCTCTGGCCGGCACCGTGACCTCGAGGCCAACTAGCGGACCGGCGGCTAGTATGACGTTGACGCCCCAGGCGGACGACTGAGTAACAGTAAACGCACCGAGGAGCGCGTTGCTGCATCCGGTGTATCTCGTCGTGCCGGCGGCAGAAGTACCGACGCCGTTGCTGGCGACCGTCGCCGAGACGGTCGAGCCGGTGCAGTTGAGTCTCTGACCGTTACTGCCGAACGTCAGGACCGTCGCGCCAGTCGAGGTCGCCGAGTAGGCACCGGACGGGCTTATGGTGAGGGCGCTCGCCGACGCGGCGAGACCAAACAGCGAGATGGACGCAACGAGCCCAATGAGCGCGCTGCGAAGAGCCTTAGACATGTATTGTCTCCGTACTTCGAGATTGAATAATCGCGTGAGCGCATCAGCGCACACGGACGAGCCGCAAGACGTAGACCCCCCTTCTGCGACCACACGAGCTTTCTCCGACTCGCCGCACGAGCATAGCGCCGTAAAAGAGGAGTTGCAATTGACCGGCGTTCTGCTGACATTGACAATAAACTGGTCGATTGAATCTTGGGGCACGCGAAGATCGCCATCCGACGGATGGGGAATATCGGATCGCAGGACCATTCGAGCATCGACCGATGGCGCGTTCGCAGTCATCGCCGCCGTAGACGACGCCACGGGCGGAAGGCCGATGCGATGACGTCGCGTCGGCAACTCACAGCCAAGCCGATGCCTGGATGCAGAGATCCGTCAGGTTGCTCGAAGAGTAGGGGGGACAGGCGGGGAAGTCGGTCGTCAGCCTCCGGTGACCGACCAAGGGCCCGGTAGCCCGCTGCCACCGCGATTTCGGGCCGTTACCCGGAACGCGAGAAATGGGGCCGGCCGACTGCTCGGCCAACCCCAAGAGCGAAACGACAATCAGCCGCTGACCGTAGCCGCTCTGTTGAGCGAGTACGAGCCGGCGTACGTCGCCGCTAGCCCCACCGTGGTGAGGAGCGGGCTGCAGCCCGAGACGGAATCCACCACGAGGCTGCTGCTTAGCACCGAGAAGAGATCGGTCACCGCGACGGTGATCGGTAGCGCGCTGCCCGTGTACTCATGACCGACGGTCACAGTGCCTCTCGCGGTGAACGAGCACGAGCCGGACGTTATCGTGACGCCTCTCGCGGGAACCGTGACGGTCAGACCGACTAGCGGACCCGCGGTTAGTATCACGTTGACGTCCCACGCGGACGACTGAGTAACGCTGAACGCACCGAGGAGCGCGTTGGTGCAGCCGCTGTATCTCGTGGTGCCAGAAGCGGAGCTGCCGACACCGGCGCTGTCGATCGTCGCCGCGATGGTGGAGCCTGTGCAGGTGAGTCTCTGTCCGTTGCTGCCGAACGTCAGGACCGTCGAGCCGCTTGCGGTCGCCGTGTAGGCGCCCGACGGGCTGATAGTGAGGGCGCTCGCCGACGCGGCGAGACCGAACAGCGAGATGGCCGCAGCGAGCCCGATCAGCACGCTGCGAAGAGCCTTAGACATATGTTCTCCGTACTTCGAGATTGAATGATCACGCGAACGCAAGAGCGCGCACGTACGAGCCGCAGGACATCTGACCCCCTTGTGCGCCCGCAAATCCCGTGTTCCCCAACTCGCCGGAGGCGCATAACACCGAAAACTTGAAGTCGTGATGAATTGTCTTGTGCAGACTAAAGTTCGACAAACCGGTTGATTATTTCTGCCAGCACGCGAAGATCGGCAACCAGAAAGGAACCAAGCCCCGAGGCGCGCGCGACCCGAGGCTCCAGGCGATGGCGCGTTCACGTCGAGACTGGGCACGGCGGCAGTCGCGCGTCTCAATGCTGGGCCGCGGCGCCCGGCCCGAGGACAGCCCAGAAACACAAAAAGGGCCGGCCGATTGCTCGGCCGGCCCCATGGGCTAGGCAGATCAGCTGACCGTGACCGCTCTGTTGAGCGTGTACGAGCCCGAGTACGTCGCCGCTAGCCCCACCGTGGTGAGGAGCGGGCTGCAGCCCGAGACCGAGTCGACCGTCAGAGCGCTGCTGGTGGTCGGGAAGACGTCGGTGACCGCGACCGCAGCAGGTAGCGCCGCGTACGCACGGCTGACAGTCACGGTACCGCTCGCGGTGAACGAGCAGGCGCCGGACGTTATCGTGACGCCTCTCGCGGGGACCGTGACCGCGAGGCCAACGTTGCCCGTGGTTAGTATCACGTTGACGCCCCAGGCGGACGACTGAGTAACGCTGAACGTACCGAGGAGCGCGTTGGTGCAGCCGCTGTATCTCGTGGTGCCAGAAGCGGAGCTGCCGACACCGGCGCTGTCGACCGTCGCCACGATCGTCGAGGCGGTGCAGTTGAGTCTCTGCCCGTTGCTGCCGAACGTCAGGACCGTCGCGCCAGTCGCGGTCGCCGTGTAGGCGCCCGACGGGCTGATGGTGAGGGCGCTCGCCGACGCGGCAAGACCAAACAGCGAGATGGCCGCAGCGAGCCCGATCAACACGCTGCGAAGAGCCTTAGACATATTTTTCTCCGTACTTCGAGATTGAATGATCACGTGCACGCAGGAGCGAGCACGTACGAGCCGCAGGACTTCTGACCCCCCTTCTGCGACCAAAGCAGGATTCCCCGACTCGTTGGACGAGCATAGCGCCGGGAATGCGCCGTTGCAATTGACAGCTTTCTCACGAACCAGCCAGATATACGGTTAGTTAAATCCATCGGGACATGAAAATCGCGACGTGACGCACGCTTTGTCTCGGCAGTTGAATGTTCAAGGAAAGCGGAGCGATGGCGCGCGAGCGGTCGGCGAACAGACGGTAGGCCCTTGACATCGCACTACCCAGGTTCTTAGTCTTGCGACGAATCGCTGGGAGGAGCCAGCGCGAACGGGCCTGTGCGGGTCCGTCGCTTGCGTCTGATCCACCAGGTCGGTCGCTGGAGGGGTGCGTGCTGGCGCTGCCAGTTCACAAACAACCCGCGGCACATGGTCGCGGAAGAGGGGATCCAATGAGATCACGCTTGATCCGAGCTATGGTCGCGGGTGGCTTGACTGTCGCCACGCTCGGCGTCGCGAGCGGCGCGTCGATGGCGGCGTTCCCGAACGTGTCGGATTGTCCGACGAGAGCTCCGGGCGCCGCCGTGTGCATCGACGTTCAGAGCACGAGCGGCTTCCTTCGCATTAAGGACTTCAGCGTGCCGATCGGCACGTCGTTCGAGATTCGCGGCGCCATCACCGACGCTGCCTCCGGCAACAGATTCGTCCCGCCGACGGGCACGACCGGCGTCTTCTCGAAGCCGATCCAGGTGCCGGGGGGCCTCCTCGGCATCGACTTCCCGATTCCCGGCAACGCTGTGACCGCCAGAGCTGAGCTTGCCGGCTCGCCGTCGCTGGTCAGATTCGACCTCCAGACGCAGGGCCTGCAGATCCCGCTCAAGCTCGCGCTCTCGAACCCGATCATCGGCCCGGGCTGCCAGATCGGCTCCAACTCCAGCCCCGTCAGAGTCAACCTGATCACGGGCACGACGAACCCGCCAGCTCCGAACAGACCGATCAGCGGCAGATTCGGCACCTTGGGCGCGGTTGGTGACGTGTTCGTCGTCGCCGGCAACCTGAACGTCGACAACTCGCTGTCGATCCCGGGCGCTTCCGGCTGCGGCATCGGCCTTGGGCTGATCAACAGCATCGTCAACCTGAAGCTCAAGCTGCCGGCCGCTGCCGGCACCAACGAGATGCAGGTCGGCAACGATCTCGCGCTGAAGTTCATCGCGTAGCGACTCGCACTGTGATCTGGTGGGCCCGAGCCAACGTGGCCGGGCCCGCCAACACGTTCAGCAGCACGCAAGAGGGGCCGCCCAGTGGGCGGCCCCTCTTGCGTGCTGCTCTGAAGGAGAGGGAGGGATTCGAACCCTCGTCGGACGCATAACGCCCGAAACGGTTTTCGAGACCGCCGCATTCAACCGCTCTGCCACCTCTCCGGGTGGATGGAAAAGGGTAGCGAACTCGCTGCGGGCGTGCCGGCTGAAGCGGCGCTCAGCGGCGACTGACGAAGAAGGCCCGCAGCTGCGCTGCGCACTCGTCGGCGAGCAGGCCTCCGGCGACCTCCGGACGGTGGTTGAGCTGCGGGTGGTCGAGGATCGACAGGACGCTGCCGGCGGCGCCGGCCTTCGGGTCCCAGGTGCCGAAGACGACGCGCGGGATGCGTGAGAGGACGATCGCGCCGGCGCACATCGCGCACGGCTCCAGCGTCACGTAGAGGATCGCGTCGAGCACCCGCCAGCTGCCGAGCTGCCTGGCCGCCTCGCGCAGCGCGATCGCCTCGGCGTGGGCGGTCGGATCCTGGCGCAGCTCGCGCTCGTTGTGGCCGGTCGCGACGACCTCGCCGTCGTGCACGACGACCGCCCCGACGGGCACGTCGTCGTGCTCCAGCGCACGGTCGGCCTCGCGGATCGCGAGCCGCATGAAGTACTCGTCACGGGGGAAGAAGCGGTCGGTCATGGGCGGCGGCGCGCCTGACAGCGCGCGATTGCAGGACTACCAGGGAAACTTCTGAACACCGATGATGTCTTAAGGAACGTGCGGGAAGCTCTCAGACACGCCGCACGCCGCGCCCTCCCCGAACCAGTCCCCGCACGCTTGCGCCCAACTTCCCCCCTCCTCACCGCCGGCAGCCGCCGTGCCGCCGCGCTGGCGGCGGCGTGCGCCCTGCTGGCGACCGGCGCCGGCGACGCCCGCGCCGCCACCGTCGCGACCAACGGCGTCCCCGCGGTCCCGGCCAACGTGCCCGGCGAGGTCGTCGTCGGCTACGAGCGGTCCGTCGACGCGCAGGCGCAGGCCGCCACCGCCCGCGCGGTCGGGGCCTCCGCCGGCGCGACCGCCGGCAGCACCCGCACGCGCGTGCTGCACGTCAAGCCCGGCACGGTCCGCGCGACGGTCGCGAAGCTGCGGCGCCAGCCCGGCGTCGCCTACGCCGCCGCCAACCCGGTCGCGCGCGCGAGCACGGTCGCGCTGCCGGACGACGTCGGCATCCGCGGCTACCCGGGCGGGCTCGCGGCGCTGCAGTGGAACTTCTTCGGCGACAGAGGGGTCAACGCGCTCGGCGCGTGGACGAACGCGCTCAACGCCGGCGTCCCCGGCGGCCGCGGCGTGCGCGTCGCGGTGCTCGACACCGGCGTCGCCTACCGCGACTGGAACCGCTTCACGCGCTCGCCCGACTTCGCCGGCACGAAGTTCGTCGCCCCCTACGACTTCGTCGACAACCGCAGAGAGGCGGTCGACCGCAACGGCCACGGCACGCACGTCGCCGGCACGATCGCGGAGACGACCAACAACCGCGTCGGCGTCAGCGGACTCGCCTACGGCGTCACGCTGATGCCGGTGCGCGTGCTCGACTCGCAAGGCTACGGCGACGCCGCCACGATCGCGAAGGGGATCCGCTACGCGGCCCGCCACAACGCGAAGGTCATCAACATGAGCCTCGAGTTCTCGACCAGCGTGACGGCGTCGGAGATACCGGACATCATGTCCGCGATCCGCTACGCGAACGAGAGAGGCTCGATCGTCGTCGGCTCGACCGGCAACGAGGGCGAGCCGAAGATCGCCTTCCCGGCACGCGCGAGCCTCGTCGTCTCGGTCGGTGCGACGACCGACGACGGCTGCCTCGCCAGCTTCTCCAACGACGGCGTCGGCCTCGACCTCGTCGCCCCCGGCGGCGGCGACGACGCGCTGATGTCGAACGACCCCAACTGCAGAGTCGGCCACCACGGGCGCGACATCTACCAGATGACCTACGCCGGGTCGGTCGGCAAGTTCGGCCTCCCGGCCGGCTACGACGGCACCTCGATGGCGGCGCCGCACGTCTCCGCGACGGCCGCGCTCGTGATCGCGACGAAGGTGATCGGCGCGCGCCCGACGCCGGCGCAGGTCGAGTGCCGCCTGAAGGCGACCGCGAGACAGCTCGGCGTGCCCGGCCCCAACCGCGTCTACGGCTGGGGTCTCGTCGACGCCGGCGCGGCGACCGACCCGGCCGTCGCGACACCGAGCTGCGCCGCTGCCACCGCCCGCGCGAATCCGCGCTGAGCGGTATCAGCCACTAGCAGGGACGCTCGCGTACCGCTTGTCCGCGTCGGGACACCCGACGCGGGCGCCCTCCGTCGATCGGCGGCATCGGATCGTCAGCTTCGGAACATGCTCTGCCATGGCGGGTTGACTCGCGGGTCAATCGCGGCGTAGGTTTGGGTACGGTCGCGTGTCCGAGGGGGAAGGCGCGCCGGGATGCCGGGCGAGTGGGCGGCGCAAGGGGGTCGATGCGAGGGGGCATCGAGCGGCGCCGCCCACCGCCTCGGCGATCTGCTGCCGAGGCGGGCCGAGGCGGCTGCTGCGAAGTGTGGCGCGAGCTGCGGCGGAATCAGGTGGTGCGGATGATCAGCACCGAGCAGGGCGCGTGGTGCGAGACCTTGTTCGGCACCGAGCCGAGCAGGAAGCGCTTGGCGCCGGTCATGCCCTTGTTGCCGACGACGATCAGGCCGCTTCTCTGCTCCTCGGCGACGTCGAGGATCGCGTCGGCCGGGTCGCCCTGGCGCGCGAAGGTGCGGACGGTCGTGACGCCGGCCTCCTTCGCCTGCTCCGCCACTCTGGTGAGCGTCGCGTCGACGTCCTCGCGCGGCCCGATCGACCACTGCATGTCCTTCGGCGCCTCGGAGGCCTCGTCGCGCAGCCGCTGCGCGGAGACGGGCTCGTAGGCGCTGACGACCTCGAGCGCGGCGTCGGCGATGCGCGCCAGCTCGATCGCCTGCTTGACCGCCTCCTGTGCCGTGTCGGAACCATCCGTTCCGACGACGATCGATCCGAACACGCGCCTTTCTCCCTTATCCGTTGGACGGCTGCGGCGGATCATATCCCCGCGGCGGCGGGGCCCGAGCCGGCTGCTCAGATCAGCTTCGTGATCGCGATCACGATCCCGGCGACGACCAGCACGACGATCGCGACCTGCATCCAGATCCACAGCGGCGACATGCGCTGGAGCCTAGCTGCTGCGGGCGCCGCAGGGCGTCCCGAGCCAGCGGTCGACGAGCGCGCACCAGCCCTGCTGGACGCGCTCCAGCGACCAGCCCAGTCTTCTGCGCATGTGCAGGTGCAGGCGCGCGTCGAGCACCGACAGCAACGACATCGCCGCGTAGTCGACGTCGATCTCCGGCGCCCCTTCACGCAACAGCAGCAGCAGATGCATGTGGTAGGCGGCGTTCGGGCCGCCGAGCGCCGGATGGCCGCCGGCGACCGCGAGCGCCTCGGCGTGCTCGTCGAGGATCTCCAGGTAGCCGGTGCCGAAGGCGTGGAGCCGTTCGAGCGGGGACGCACCGGGACCGAGCGGCGCCGGGCCGCGCACCATCCGCTCCTGGAAGATGCGGTGGCTCTCGCTCAGCAGCGCGTACGTCAGCCCCTCGCGGTCGCCGAAGCGGCGGTACATCGTCCCCATCCCGACGCAGGCCGCCTTCGCGACGTCCTGCATCGAGACGTGCTCGGCGCCGTGCTCCTCGAACAGGCGCGCGGCAGCGGCGAGGATCCGCTGGCGGTTCTCGGCCGCGTCCGCGCGCTCGGTGGCGGCGGCTGGGCGCTCTACGAGTGGAAGCTCCTCCATGCCGCCCCCATCATGCCTGCTCGAGCACCCTCGCGTGGCCGGCCAGCTCTTCCAGCAGCACGCTGAGCGCGGCGACCTGATCGGCGTCGGTGAGCGCGCCGTCGGGACTGAAGGCGCCGTCGGCGAGGCCGATCGGCAGCTCTCTGTCGAGCACGCGGGCGCCGATGTGGGCGGCGACTCTGCGCACCTCCGCCTGCGCCCAGACGGCGCCGAAGAGGCCGGTCGAGGCGCCGATCACGGCGACCGGCTTGTCGCGCAGCGGATGGGTCGCGAACGGCCGCGAGATCCAGTCGAGCGCGTTCTTCAGCACGCCCGGGACGCCGGCGTTGTACTCCGGCGTCGCGATCAGGACGGCGTCGGCGCGGGCGACCGCGTCGCGCAGGTCCTGGACCGCCGCGGGCACGGGGCCCTGCTCGAGGTCTTCGTCGAAGTGGGGCAGCTCCGCCAGCCGGTCCCACAGCTCCAGCTCGACCCCGGACGGCGACGCGGCGGCCGCCGCCCGGAGCAGCTTGCGGTTGTGGGAGTCCCGGCGGACGCTGCCGGCGATGCCGAGGACTCGCATCGGTCAGCCCTCGTTGGACTCGGCGACGAGCGTCAGCTCGATCGCCAGCGTGACGTCGTTGGCGAGCGCCTTGCCGCCGGTCGGGAGGTCGGCGTTCCAGTTGAGGCCGAACGCGGTGCGGTCGATCACGGTCGAGATCGCCAGCGCCGCCTTCGTCTGGCCGAACAGCTCGGCCTCCGGCGACCAGTTGCCGGTCGCGGTGACGGTCTGGGTGACGTCGCGGATCGTGAGGCGGCCGGTGACGGTCGCGCTGCCGTCGTCGGCCAGCTCGACGCTGTCGGAGGCGAAGTTGATCGCCGGGTACGTGTCGGCGGCGAAGAAGTCGTCGGCGAGGACGTGCTGGCGGAACTGCTCGGGGGTGCGGATCGAGATCGACTCGACCTGCGCGGCGCCGTCGAGCTTGGCGCCGTCAGCACCGACGGTCAGCGTCCCGGCGACGTCGTCGAGCGTGCCCTTGAAGGTGGTGACGCCCATGTACTTGACGGCGAAGCCGAACGTCGAGTGGATCGGGTCGACGGTGTAGACGCCCTGCAGGGGCTGGACGGCAGTGGCCATGTGAAGCACCTCGTGATCGTAAGCGGACTGAATTCCGCTTACGACTGTAGCACGGGATGCGGAATGGATTCCGCTTAAGGCTGTCGGCTGCGGCGGCTCACTGCCGGGGCAGCTTCACCACCGTCACGAAGAACTCGTCGATCTGGCGCACGACCTCGATGAAGCGATCGAAGTCGACCGGCTTGGTGACGTACGCGTTCGCGTGCAGCCTGTAGCTGCGCAGCACGTCCTCCTCCGCCTGCGAGGTCGTCAGCACGACGACGGGGATCGTCGCCAGCTCGTCGTCGCCCTTGATCTGCTTGAGGACGTCGCGACCGTCCATCTTCGGCAGGTTCAGATCGAGCAGCACCAGATCGGGGCGGGGCGCGTCGGCGTACCTGCCCTCCCTGCGCAGGTACTGCATCGCCTCGACGCCGTCGGTCACGCACGCGAGCGTGTTCTGGACCTTGTTGTCCTCGAACGCCTCGCGGATCATCAGCGTGTCGCCCGGGTCGTCCTCGACCAGCAGGACGTCGATCGGCTCCATGATCTTGGGTGTGCTCATTCGTCCTCCTGGAGGGCGGGCAGGGTGAAACGGAAGGTCGTGCCCGCACCTGCGTCGGTGTCGAGCCAGATCCGGCCGCCGTGATACTCGATGATCTTGCGGCACATCGCGAGGCCGATGCCGGTGCCGGCGTAGACGTCCTTCGGATGCAGGCGCTGGAAGATCATGAAGATCCGCTCGGCGTAGTCGGGCTCGATCCCGATGCCGTTGTCGGTGACGGCGAACTGCCACTCGTCACCGACGCGCGCGATCGCGACCTCGATCCTCGGAGGGACGTCTCTGGAACGGAACTTGAGCGCGTTGCCGACGAGGTTCTGGAAGACGCCGGCCAGCAGCGACGCCTCGCCGCGCACCGGCGGCAGCGACTCCGGCACGACGACCTCGGCGCCGCTCTCCTCGATCGCGGCGGCGAGGCTGGTGAGCGCGTGGCGCAGCACGTCGTCGAGCTCCACCACCTCCAGCTCGGTCGTGACGCGGCCGACGCGCGAGAAGGAGAGCAGGTCGTTGATCAGCTGCTGCATCCGCTTCGCGCCGTCGACGGCGAACTCGATGTACTGGTCGCCGCGCTCGTCGAGCTGGCCCTTGTAGCGCTTCTCCAGCAGCTGACAGAAGCTCGCGACCTTGCGCAGCGGCTCCTGCAGATCGTGCGAGGCGACGTAGGCGAACTGCTCCAGCTCCGTGTTGGAGCGCTGCAGCTCGCGCGTCTGCTGGTCGAGCCGTCTGTGCGCCTCCTGGATCGAGGCGAGCTCCTCGACGATCCGCCGCCGCATCGTGTCGACGTCGTCTCCGAGGTCGACGATGTCGCGCGGCCCGCCGCCGGCGATCTCGTGCTCGAAGTCGCCGCGGGCGGTGCGACGGACCTGCCGGCTGACGCCCTGCAACGGCCGCGTGACGACAGCGCGCAGCGAGACGACGACGCCGATGATGCCGAGCACGAACAGCAGTGCGATCGCGACGAACGTGTAGGTGAGCGAGTTCGCCGCCGAGGTCAGCTGCCCGCGGCCGGCGTTGCGGACCGCGGTCATCTCCGCCTGCTCGGCGGCCATCGCTCTGCGGATCGCGTCGAACAGTATCCGGCCCTCTTCGGGGTCGGGCTTGTCGCGCGCGTTCACGCCTCTGTCCTGGACGGCCGCGATCGTCGGTCTCGCGTACCGCGTCTGCCACGCGTCGACGCGCCGCTCGACCTCCCGCAGCAGCTCCCTGACGCGCGCGTGCTCCTCGATCGTCGTGATCTCGTGCAGCGTCCTGAGCGCATCGCGGGCCTCGTCGAGGCCGTCCTCCCACGGGCCGAGGTAGTCGTCGCGCCCGCCGATCGCGTAGCCGCGCACGCCGGTCTCCTGGTTGATCAGCGCGTTCGACAGCTGCAGCGACGCCGTCAGCGCCGGGCCGTTCTTGCCGACGACGAGCGTGCGCGCGTCGGTCAGGCGCGTGATCGCGAGGATGCCGAGCACGATCCCCATCGCCGCGACCGCCGCCATCGCGATCGCCGCCCACGTGAACCACTGGCTGACGGTCAGACGGCTGACGAGCCGCCCGCGCGGCTGATCGCTCACAGGCCGAGCCGTGCCGTCACGAGCACCATCGCCAGGTCGTCGGTCAGCTCGCCGCCGTGCAGCCGCTCGACCTCGGCGACCAGCTCGTCGAGCAGCGGCGCCGGGTCACGGCCGGCGGGGACGCCGCCGAGGCCGCGCTGCTCCAGCAGCTCGACCAGCCGCTCGGGCCCGAGCCGCTCGGCGCCGGCACCGATGCGGCCCTCGATCAGGCCGTCGGTGTAGAGCAGCAGCGACCAGTCGCCGCCCAGCTGCACCGGGTTGCCGCGCCAGTCGGCAGCGTCGACGAAGCCGAGCGGCGGGCTGACGTGCTCGACGCACAGCAGCCGCACGCCGCCCGCGTCGGCGAGCACCGGCGGCGGATGACCGGCGAGGAAGACCTCCGCGCCGGCGCGATCTGGCGCGACGACGGCGACGCAGAGCGTCGCGAACATGTCGGGCGCGTGCCGCTCGTGCGCGAGCATCTGCTGCATGCCGGCGAGCGTCTCGCGCGGCGGGCGCAGCGCCAGCGTCAGCGTCCGCCAGGCGATCCGCAGGCAGGCGCCGAGCGCCGCCTCGTCCGGCCCGTGACCGCTGACGTCGCCGATCAGCACGTGCAGCGTGCCGTCGTCCAGCTCGACTGCGTCGTAGAAGTCGCCGCCCAGCAGCGCCCGCCGGCGGCCGGGGCGGTAGCCGGTCGTGAGCTCGACACGCGCGTCGGAGACGAGCGCCGTCGGCAGCAGACCGCGCTCGAGGCGGGCGTTCTCGCGCGCCGCCAGCTGCGCCTCCAGCAGCTCCTGCTGGGAGCGCTCGAGCCTGCGGCGCTCGATCGCATAGCGGATCGCGCGCGCCAGCATCGAGCCGTTGACGCCGCTCTTGGAGAGGTAGTCCTGGGCGCCGCTGGAGAGCGCCTCGATCCCGCGGTGCTCGTCGTCGTGGCCGGTCAGGACGACGATCGCCGCGTCGGGCGCGGCGATCCGCATCCGCTCGACCGACTCCATCCCGAAGGCGTCGGGCAGGCCGAGGTCGAGCAGCACGCAGTCGAGCTGGCCGGGCAGCAGCTCCTCGGCCTCGCGCAGCGTGCCGACGTGGACGACGTCCAGATGCGGCGCCGCGTCCGACAACAGCTCCTGCACCAGCACGGCGTCGCCGAGGTCGTCCTCGACCAGCAGCAGCCTCAGCGGGTATGACGGCGTCACCACCGAAGCGGTCTCGGTGCCGAAGGGGTGCGGCGGGGTGAGCGCGGCTCAGTCCTCGTCTTCGTCGACGAGCTGGTCGAGCAGGTCGGGGAGGACGCCGAAGAACGCCTCTTCGAGCGCCGGGTCGATCTCGACCGTGACCGACTCGAAGTGGCTGTGGTCGTCGTGCAGGTGCACGTTCGATCTGACCGACGCTCCGGCCAACACGAAGAACGGCAGCAGGCTGAAGTAATCGAGACCCTCGAAGTCGTCCGCTTCGAGGCCGGTCTCCTCCAGCAGCTTCCAGAGGCGGTCGTCGTACTTGGACTCGCCGATGGCGATGTGCGCGAGTTGCGTCATGCGCGGCATTCTGCCAGGCGGCGCTCGAAACGACGAACGCCCCGCGTCGGGCGGGGCGTTCGTGCGATGGGCGGAGCAGGATTCGAACCTGCGTAGGCAGAGCCAACGGGTTTACAGCCCGTCTCCTTTAACCACTCGGACATCCGCCCAGGCGTGGTCAGGCCGGCGAAGTGTAGCGAGGCCGACGCCGCGCCGCCGCCTGATCTGCAGGCGGCGGCAGGGCTGCCGTGTGCGGCGCGTCGCTACGACGCGTCGCGGAGACGCTGCGCCTCGGGCAGCGCCTCGAGCTTCTTGAGCGTGTGGTTCTCGATCTGGCGGATCCGCTCGCGCGTGACGTTGAACGCGCGGCCGACCTCCTCGAGCGTGCGCGGGCGGCCTCCCCCGAGGCCGAAGCGCATCTCGATCACCTCGCGCTCGCGCTGCGGAAGGGCAGCGAGCGCACGCCTGACGTTGTCGCGGCGGAGGTTCTCCGACGCGAGCTCGAACGGCGACTCGGCCGTCTGATCCTCGACGAAGTCGCCCAGCTCGGACTCCTCCTCCTCGCCGATCGGCTTCTCGAGCGAGACCGGCTGCTGGGCCATCCGCAGGATGTCGCGGACCTCCCTCACGGTGCACTCCAGCTCGGCGGCGATCTCCTCCGGCGTCGGCTCGCGGCCGAGCGACTGCACGAGCTGACGCTCGACGTGCACGACCTTGTTGAGCTTCTCCACCATGTGGACCGGGATCCGTATGGTCCGGCCCTTGTCGGCGATCGCGCGCGTGACGGCCTGGCGGATCCACCAGGTCGCGTACGTCGAGAACTTGAAGCCGCGACGATGATCGAACTTCTCGACCGCGCGGATCAGCCCGAGCGAGCCCTCCTGGATCAGGTCGAGGAACGTCAGTCCCCGCCCGAGGTAGCCCTTGGCGATCGAGACGACGAGGCGCAGGTTGGCCTCGATCATCTGCTGCTTGGCGACCATGTCGCCGCGCTCGATCCGCTGGGCGAGATGGACCTCCTGCTCGGCCGTCAGCAGGCTGACTCTGCCGATCGAGCGCAGGTAGAGCCGCAGCGAGTCGAGGCTCGGCTCGACCGTGAGGTCGATCTCCGGGCGCTTCGACGCCGTCCCGCGGCGCGTGTCCGGCCGTTCCCCCTCGGCGCTGCCGGCGGCGGACACCGCAGGCTTGCCGTCGGCCTCGACCACGTCGATGCCGTGCTCCTCCAGGTGCGCATGCAGCTCCTGCACCTGCTCCTTCGTGACCTCCACCTCCTCCAAGGTGGTGGCAATCTCCTCGAACGTCAGGTACCCACGCTCCTGACCCTCGGCAATCAGCTGACGGAACTCCTCCATCTCCGCGATCGGAGCCTCGTCCGCCAACAGAACTGCAGCCTTCTCCCTCACGATGAGCTCGTTCCTCTTCGAGACGCGATTCGGACCATGCGCAAAGCTGGCCGCGCAGGGCCCCCCTCTCCTCAGTGCACCTCGTAACTGAACGCTACGTCCGCGACGGCAGTCGCGATGTGGCTGAGCCCATGTCTCGCTCTCCGGCCCCAAGGCAGCGGAGGCAGGCTTCCAGCCAGGTGCGGATTGATACCACATGCCTGGCGATATGCCCACCTTCGTTCACGATCGAGGGGGCGAAAAAGCGAGCATCGCTACCCTTCGAGGGACGATGTCCGACTCCAGCACCGTCAGCTATCAGGGCCCCGACGTCCAGGCAGGGCCGCCTCCGCTTGCCGTCAGCCTCTCGCGCGTGGGCGTCACCGGCGTCGAGAAGGTCATCCGCATCAGACAAGATGGCACCGAGCAGCTCTTCTACGCGAGACTCGAGTGCTTCGTCGACCTCGGGCCGCATCAGAAGGGCGCGCACATGTCGCGCTTCGAAGAGGTCGTCAACGAGGCGATCGGCGAGGTCATCCTCGGCGAGTCGACCTTCCGCGCGGAGACGCTCGCGAAGCGCATCGCCGAGCGCGTGCGCGAGCGCCAGGGCGCGCGCCGCGCCGAGGTGACGATCACCGCCCGCTACCCGGAGCACAAGCCGGCGCCGGTCTCCGGCATCCAGACGCAGGAGATCTACACGCTGTACGGCTCCGCCGTCGCCTCCGAGCGGGGGACGCGCCGGATGATCGGCGTCGCCGCCGCCGGCATGACCGCCTGCCCCTGCGCTCAGCAGCTGATCGAGGGCTCCTCGCGCGAGCGGCTGCTGGCCGACGGCTTCAGCGAGTCCGAGATCGAGCGGATCTTCGACCACGTGCCGGTCGCGACCCACAACCAGCGCGGCCTCGGCACGCTCCACATCGGCCTGCCCGAGCACTGCGACGAGGACGTCGACGCGCGCGTGCTGCTCGACATCGTCGAGAACTCGATGTCGAGCGAGATCTACGAGCTGATGAAGCGCTCCGACGAGGGCGCCGTCGTCGAGAAGGCCCACCGCCGGCCCCGCTTCGTCGAAGACTGCGTGCGCGAGATGGTGCGCGGCGTCGTCGACCGCTTCGGCCCGTTCGGCGACGACACCTTCTTCTCCGCCCGCCAGGAGAACCTCGAGACGATCCACCAGCACAACGTCGACGCCGAGCGCTTCGGGCTGCTCGGCGAGGTGCGGCACGAGCTGGAGACCGGCGAGCAGTCGCCGACGCACGTCTCGATGCGCAACTGGCTCGACGGCGCGGAGTAGCGGGAGCGCGTCAGGCGCGCTCGGCGCCGCGTTCGGCGGCTGTCCGGGCGCGGTCGCGCGCGCCGAGCGTGCGGCGCAGGCCGAAGAAGTAGTCGGCGCCGGAGGCGACCGTGACGGCGACGGTCGCGTAGACGAGCAGGTCGACCCACAGCGCGCTGTCGGCGAGGATCAGCGCCATCACCATCGCGATCTGGAAGCAGGTCTTCAGCTTCCCGAAGAAGCTCGCGGAGATCACGACGCCCTGCGAGGTCGCCGCCATCCGCAGCGCGGTGACGGCGAACTCGCGCGCGATGATCACCATCGCGACCCAGGCGGCGACGCGCCCGAGCGAGACGAGCGCGACCAGCGCGGCGATGATCAGCAGCTTGTCGGCGATCGGATCCATCAGCTTGCCGAAGGTCGTGATCGCGTTGCGCGAGCGGGCCAGGTAGCCGTCGAGCATGTCGGTCAGCGAGGCGGCCGCGAAGACGATCGCCGCCCACAGGTCGCCATTGGGCGTCTCGCCCAGCAGCGCGACGACGAGCACCGGCACCAGCAGGATGCGCAGCAGCGTGAGGACGTTGGGGACGTTGACCGGGAACATCGCGAACCACGCAGGCTACTGCGTGGCTCGCGAAGCTCAAGGAACGGGCGCCGGCGGGCGTCAGCCGGCGGGCGGGCCGGGCCGGGCGGCGCCGAATCTACGCCTTCAGCTTGCGCCCGGTGCTGAACAGCCAGCTGCTCCAGACGACCATCACCGCCGCCAGCACCGCCATCACGCCGAGCGACAGCCAGACCGAGACGTCGCTGACGCCGAGGAAGCCGTAGCGGACCGCGTTGATGACGAAGAACAGCGGGTTGACGTGCGAGATCTCCTGCCACGGCGACGGCAGCGTGTCGACCGAGTAGAAGGTCCCGCCGAGGAAGCTCAGCGGCACGATCACGATGTTCTGGACGAAGCTGGCGTGATCCCACGACTGCGCGTAGACGCCGACGATCACGCCGAGCGAGGAGAAGATCACCAGCGACAGCACGACCGCCAGGAACAGCACGAACGGGTCGTGGACCGGCACCGAGGTGACCGGCAGCGCCAGCAGCACGAGCGCGATCCCGATCAGCACCGCGCGCACGGCGCCGCCGAGCGAGAGGCCGAGGTTGACCTCCCAGCTCTTCATCGGCGAGGCGAGCACGTCGTTGATGTAGCGGTCGAAGCGCGCCTGGAAGACCGACGAGCTGTTGTTCGAGTAGGCCGCCTGCACCATCGCCATCGTCACCAGGCCGGGGACGATGAAGACGTCGTAGTCGACGCCCTCGACCGCTCTGATGCGGCTGCCGAGCGACAGCCCGAAGACGAGGATGAAGAGGAACGAGGAGACGATCGGCGCGGCGATCGTCTGCTGCCACAGCTTCAGCACGCGGTTGACCTCGCGGCCGGCGAGCGCGATCAGGCCGCGATGGCGTTCGGCGAGCGTGCCGCCGGTCGCGATCGGGGCGGGCGCGGGGGCGCCGTTGGCGGAGCCGGAGTCGAGCGCGCTCATGCGGCCGCCGCCATCGCCTTGACGTAGACGTCGGCGAGCGTCGCGACGCCGTAGTGCTCGCGCAGCCCGTCAGCTGAGTCGCGCGCGAGCAGTCTGCCGCCTCTGATCAGCGCGATCTCGTTGCACAGCTCCTCCGCCTCCTCGAGGTAGTGCGTCGTCAGCAGCACGGTCGTGCCCTCGCCGTGGAGGCGGCGGATGTACTGCCACAGGTCGAGCCGCAGCTCGAAGTCGACGCCGGCGGTCGGCTCGTCGAGGATCAGCAGGCGCGGCTCGTGCATCAGCGCACGGGCGATCAGCAGCCGGCGGCGCATGCCGCCCGACAGCTTCGGGACGCGCGTCTGCGCCTTCGCGGTGAGGTCGAAGATCTCCATCATCTCGCGCGCGCGGCGCTTGGCGTGGGCGCGGCCCATGCCGTAGTAGCCGCCGTGGTAGAGCAGCGTCTCCTCGACGTCGACGAAGCGGTCGAGGTTGATGTCCTGCTCTGCGAGGCCGATCAGCTTGCGCGCGTCGGCGACGCGGTGGTCGTGCCCGAAGATGCGGATCTCGCCGCCGGTCGTGCGGATCAGGTTGCAGACGGCGCTGATCAGCGTCGTCTTGCCGGCGCCGTTGGGGCCGAGCAGGCCGAAGAACTCGCCGGCTGGAACGGTCATGTCGAACCCGTCCAGGGCGAGGAAGCCGTCGTCATATCGCTTCGTCAGCCCGCGCAGCTCCAACGCGGGGACGGGATTATTTGCATGCGCCATCATCTATGAGGCTAGACGATCCGCTCCGCCACCCAGGCGGCGAGATCGTCCTCACGCGCCTCGCCGTCCAGCACCCGCTCGACCAGGTCCACTGCCCGCGCGTGCTCGCGCGCGTGGTGACCGCGCGCGATCTGCAGCGGCCTGCCGTTCTTCGCCAGGAAGCCGACCATCGCCGTCACCGCCACGTCGTCGTTCACCTGCGGTCGCAGTCGTTCACCGGAGAACAGCCCTTCGTCGTCGAGCAGCTCCTCGCGCGCGAGGCTGACCGCGAGCGCCGCCGCCAGCTGCGGAAGCGGACGCGACCGCAGTGAGCCGTCGGGACCGGCGTACGGAGCGAACAGCGCCAGCAGCAGCCGGTCGTGCGGGACGATCTCCAGCAGCCGCGACGTCGCGACGCCGGTCTCCAACTCGGCCGCGACGAAATAGTCGCTGGCGGTGAACAGCTCCGGTGTCATGGTGGCAAGCTACCGCGGTATCACTCAATTCGTCTACACCAGTTATGTTGTATTTACGCACGGAGCTGGTGTAGATGAACGAGCGTCGAGGATGAAATAATCCGGACTCTCGTGGGGCACGCAGGCGAGAAAGGACGGGGCATGAAAGCGATGACGCTGCGCCTGAGCGAAGACCTCGCCGCCGACCTCGCGCTCGTCGCCCGCGCCGACGGCCTCAGCGCCGCGCAGGTGGCCCGCATCGCGCTGGCGCAGTACATAGCCGACCGGATGGAGGACGCGACGCTACGCGACCGCATCGACGACGCCCACGCGGCCGAGAAGAGACGGCTGGAGACGGTGAAGCGGACGTAGCGGCCGGCGGGCCCAGGTCGCCGCGCGCACGACGCGACGCCGCCGCGGCGCGATTGTCGGCGAGGCATGTCGGCCGCCGCGAGAGGGGATGCTCCAGCACACGTGCGCGCGATGGTGCTCGACTCGCCCGACCGGCCGCTGCGCGCGGCCGAGCTGCCTGACCCGGTCCCGGGAGCGGGCGACCTGCTGCTGCGCGTGCGCGCCTGCGGCGTCTGCCGCACCGACCTGCATCTGCGCGACGGCGAGCTGGCCGCCGGCCACACGCCGCTGGTGCTCGGGCACCAGATCGTCGGCGAGGTGCTCGCCGCCGGCAGCGCCGTCGCGGGCGCGCGCGGGGCGCAGCTCGGCGCGCGTGTCGGCGTGCCGTGGCTCGGCTGGACCTGCGGCGAGTGCCGCTACTGCACCAGCGGGCGCGAGAACCTCTGCGCACGCGCGCGCTTCACCGGCTGCGACCGCGACGGCGGCTACGCCGAGCTGACCGTCGCCGACGCGCGCTTCTGCTTCCCGCTGCCGGAGCGCGCCGCCGCGCCCGCGCCGGACGCGCGCGGCGGAGGGGCGGACGCGTCCGCGACGGGAGCCTCCGCGGCCGCGGACGCGCTCTCTGACGAACAGCTCGCGCCGCTCCTCTGCGCCGGACTGATCGGCTACCGCGCGTTGCAGATGGCGGGCGACGCGGAGCGGCTCGGGCTGTACGGCTTCGGCGCCGCCGCCCACCTGATCTGCCAGGTCGCCGTGCACGAGGGCCGCCGCGTCTTCGCGTTCACGCGCGAGGGCGACCGCGCCGGGCAGCAGTTCGCGCGCGAGCTGGGCGCCGTCTGGGCCGGGCCGAGCGCCGAGCGGCCGCCGGAGGAGCTCGACGCGGCGCTGATCTTCGCCCCCGTCGGCGCGCTCGTGCCGATCGCGCTGCGGGCCGTCGCGCGCGGCGGCAGCGTCGTCTGCGCCGGCATCCACATGAGCGACATCCCCTCCTTCCCCTACGCCGACCTGTGGGGCGAGCGGACGCTCAGATCGGTCGCCAACCTCACGCGCGACGACGGCGAGGCGTTTCTCGCGCTCGCGCCCCGGGTGCCGCTGCGCACGCAGGTGACGACCTACCCGCTGACCGCCGCCGAGCAGGCGCTGACCGACCTGCGCGCCGGCGCCTTCGAGGGCGCAGCCGTGCTGCAGGTCGCGTGAAGGCCCTGCCCGCGGCCGATCTGCCACAGTTGACGAGCAGTCCCCTGATTCCGTCGCGCCACCAAGGAGGTCCGATCCGCACATGCCCCTCGTCCCGATGGTCATCGAGCGCACCGCGCGCGGCGAGCGCGAGTTCGACATCTACAGCCGCCTGCTCAACGAGCGGATCATCTTCCTCGGCACCGCCGTCGACGACCAGGTCGCGAACCTGATCGTCGCGCAGCTGCTGCATCTGGAGTCGAGCGATCCTGACAAGGACATCTCGATCTACATCAACTCGCCGGGCGGCTCGATCTACGCCGGGCTGGCGATCTACGACACGATGCAGTTCATCAAGCCCGACGTGCAGACGATCTGCGTCGGGATCGCGATGTCGATGGGCTCGCTGCTGCTGATGGGCGGTGCGAGAGGCAAGCGGATGTCGCTGCCGAACAGCCGGATCCTGATCCACCAGCCGTCGGCCGGCTTCGAGGGCCAGTCGACGGACATCGAGATCCACGCGAACGAGATCATCAAGACGCGCAAGCGGATCGACGAGATCTACGCCTTCCACACCGGGCAGAGCGAGGAGAGAGTCCACGCCGACATGGAGCGCGACCGCTTCTTCAAGCCCGACGAGGCCGCCGAGTACGGCCTGATCGACCGCGTCATCCACAAGCACTGACGCGGGCGCGGCGGCCGGGCTGATCCAGCGCCCGGCCGCGCCGCCCACTCACGCGACGGCGTGCTCGATCGCGCCGATCCGCTCGATCTCGACCCGCACGACGTCGCCTGACGCGAGGAAGCGCGGCGGCTGCATGTGCTCGCCGACGCCGCTCGGCGTGCCGGTCAGGATCAGGTCGCCCGGCTGCAGCGCGATCGTCTCGCCGAGGAACGCGACCAGCTGCCGGCAGCCGAAGATCAGGTCGGAGGTGCGCGCATCCTGGCGCGGCTCGCCGCCGACCCAGCTGCGGATGCGCAGGTCCTCCGCGGCCGCGACCGGCAGCTCGTCGGCGGTCACGATCCACGGGCCCCACGGGCAGAAGCTGTCCGCGCCCTTCGCACGCGTCCACTGCGGCTCGCTGCGCTGCAGGTCGCGGGCGCTGACGTCGTCGGCGACCGCGAAGCCGGCGATCTCGCCGCCGCTGCCGAGCACGATCGCCAGCTCCGCCTCGTAGTCGAGCCGCTCGACGACCGCCGGCCTCCTGATCGGGCCGCTCGGCGGCGCCGAGGCGCCGGGCTGCTTCATGAAGACGATCGGCTTCACCGGCCGCTCGCGCCCGGCCTCGGCGGCGTGGGCGGCGTAGTTGAGGCCGATCCCGTAGATCGCGTTCGGACGCGGGACCGGCGCCAGCAGCGTCACGTCGGCGAGCGGCCAGTCACGGCCGGCGGCCGGCGTGCGGTCGCCGGAGGCGAGGCGGGCGCGGACGCCGTCGGGGTCGGCCGGGTCGAAGGCGATCGCGCGGTCGCCGCGGATCTCGCCGGCGAGCGGCTGCGCGTCGCCGGGCGGGAGGAAGGTCGCGAGCTTCATGGCCGGGAGGCTAGCCACGCGGCGGGGCGGACGCGGGCGGGCTCAGATCGCCAGCGCCAGCCACAGCGCCGTGGTGCCGAGCAGCAGGCCCGGTATCACCGTGACGAGGCCGAGGCGGGTGAAGGTCGCCAGCGCGGGAACGCCGTCGCGCGCGGCCTCGTCGCCGGACTCGCGCAGGACGCGCTTCCACAGCAGCGTCGCGAGCGAGCCGGCATAGGTCAGGTTCGGCCCGACGTTGACGCCGACGAGCGCCGCCAGCAGCGCCGGCGTGCCGCGCTCGGCCAGCGCCGGCAGCAGGATCAGCGTCGCCGGCAGGTTGTTGACGAGGTTCGCCAGCAGCGCCGCGACGGCCGTCACGCCGAGCAGCTGCGGCAGGCCGTCGCCGTGCGGGACGATCGCGTCGACGACCTCGTCGAGCCCGAGCGAGAGCGCGATCGCGACCGCCACGCCGAGCGCCATCACGCCGACGAGGAAGCCGGGGCTCGCCGCCTTCGCGAGCGCGAGCAGCGAGGTCCGCCCCTGCGCCAGCGCCGGCACCGCCAGCACGAGCGCGCCGGCCGCGGCGACCCACGCCGGGTCGATCCCCAGCGGGGTGCTCAGGACGAACCCGACGAGCGTCGCGGCGACGACGGCGGCGGCCAGCAGCGGTGCGCCGTCGTGGGGGGCGTCGGGGGCCGGCGCGGCGGCGGGAGGCGCGGAGCCGGCGGCGGGCGCGGCGGCGGGCAGCGCGGCGGCGGGCGCGGGGGCTGTGGGAGGCTCGGCCAGCTCGCGCGCGAAGAAGCGCCGGAACGCGATCCATTCGACCGCCAGCACGACCAGCTGCGGCAGCGCCATCAGCGCCGTGAACTCGAGGAAGCCGATCCCCGCCTCGTGGAAGGCGAGCAGGTTCGTCAGGTTCGCGACCGGCAGCAGCAGCGACGCCGCGTTGGCGAGGTGGACGCAGGCGTACAGGTGCGGCCGCGCGCGCAGGCCCAGCAGCGACGCGCTGCCGAGCACGACCGGCGTCAGCAGCACCACCGTCGCGTCGAGCCCGAGCACCGCCGTGACCGCGGCCGCGAGCGCGAACACGAGCGCCAGCAGACGCTGCGGGCGGCCGCCCGAACGCCGCGCCAGCAGCCGCCCTGCTGCCGCGAACAGCCCCTCGCGCTCGCACAGGTGCCCGAGCACGAGCACGGCGGCGAGGAAGGCGAGCGTCGGGGCGAGGGCGTGGACCTCGTCGCCGACGCTCACGTGCGGCTGCTCACGTGACCGGCGACTCCTCCGCCGCGGCCTGCGCCTCGACGTGCGTGACCGGCAGCCCGAGCCCTCTCGCCTTGCTGACGAGGTCGAGGTGCAGCCATCTCGATATGTGCTTGGGCAGCGTCGAGATCACGATCTCGTCGTAGGGCGCGAGGTTGACGGCGTCCTCGATCGCCATCAGCGGCTCGGAGCTGCCGACGTTGCCGGTGACCGGCCCGCCGGCCGCCGCGCTCAGCGGCCCGAGCGCCTCCGCCAGCGTCCGCTCCGCCTCGCCGCCGTCCCCGTCCTGCGGGTCGACGAGCTTGTGCAGTCCGGGCGGGTGTCTCGGCACGACGAGGTGGAAGGTCGCCGGGCCGCGCGCGGCCCGCGCGCGCACCGCGTCGCGCAGCCCTTCGGTCGCGGCGGTGCGGTTGGCAACGAGCAGGACGCGTGCTGGTGCGGGCATGAAAGGCCTCCGAGCGGTCGGCGGCGGGGACGTGGTTCGCCTTCTCAGGATGCCCGCAGCCGGCGCCCGCTACGCGGCTACGCACGCGCGACCCGCTCGGCGCCCGTGTAGACGTTGACGCGCCCGCCGCGCGCGAAGCCGCACAGCGTCAGCCCGCGGTCGCGCGCCAGCTCGACCGCGAGCGAGGTCGGCGCGCCGACGCCGACGAGCACCGGCGCGCCGGCCACGACCGCCTTCTGCACCAGTTCGAACGACAGCCGCCCGCTGACGCACAGCAGCCGCTCGCGCAGCGGCAGCTCGCCGCGCTCCAGCGCCCAGCCGACGACCTTGTCGAAGGCGTTGTGACGGCCGACATCCTCGCGCACGACCTGCAGCGTCCCCTCCCAGTCGAACAGGCCGGTCGCGTGGAGGCCGCCGGTGCGCGCGAACTCCGGCTGCACGAGCCGATCGGGCAGCGCCGCCAGCAGCGCCCGCGGCAGCGGCGGCAGCGCGCCGTCGAGCGGCAGCGCGGGCGCGTCGACGGCGACCTGCTCGATCGCGCCCTTGCCGCAGACGCCGCATGAGGAGGTGGTGTAGAAGCTGCGCTCGCCCGGGTCGCGCAGCAGCGGTCCGGCGACCTCGACGGCGTTGACGGCAAGGTCGGCGGTCGGGCCGATCCGCGGCCAGCGGTCGATCAGCGCCTCGCCGTGGAGGAAGCCGGCGGCGAGCCGCTCGTCGTCGCCCGGCGTGCGCATCGTGACCGCCAGCGGACGGCCGTCGACGCGGATCTCCAACGGCTCCTCGACGGCGACGAAATCCTCCTCGCCGTCGCGCTCGATCGCCGCGTGCATGCCCCGGATCCGCACCTGCGGCTGTCTGTCCGGCATGTGACGATCGTACGCCGTGCTCTCGGCAGGCGTTGTGCGGAGCGGTACGGTGTTCGGTACATGCGGCGTGACGGAGGGTTGCGGAGGAGACTCCTCGTCGGACTCGGGACGCTCACCGTCCTCTTCCTCGCCGTGCTCGGCACGATGCTGTTCGCGGTCCACGAGCTGCGCGCGACCGACCGCGCCGCCCAGCGGACCTCCGAGGTCGTCGTCCCCACCAGCCGCGCGCAGACGGAGCTGACGAAGCTCGAGACGGCGATGCGCGACCGAGTCGAGCAGCGCACGCCGGGAAGCGCGAGAGCGCTCGACCGCTCGATCGCAGAGGTGCTGGGGGCGCTGCGGAGGGTCGAGCTGGCGGTCGCCGACCGCGACGACACGGTCGCGGGCCTGATCCGCGCCGAGGTCGCCGCCGCGCGCTCCTTCATCGCCGACGTCGTCGAGCCGATCAGCGCCGACCCGTCGGCCTCGCTCGGCGACGGCTCGCGCCTGTCCCGCGCCGAGCGCCAGTCGGAGCAGATCGCGCTGCGGCTCAACCAGCTCGTCGAGCGCGGCCGCGCGACGCTGCTGCCGCGGCGCGAGCGGACCGCCCACCTCGCCCAGCTGGCCGAGATCGTCGGCGTCGCCGGGATCGTCTTCACGCTGCTGCTGCTGGGCGGCTGCCTGCTCTACTTCCGCCGCTCGGTGCTCGACCCGATGGGCAACGTCGCCGCCGCCGCGAGAGCGATCGCGGAGGGCGACCTGCAGGCGCGCGTGCGCGGCGACGACGCGATCGGCTCGGGCGAGGTCGCCTCGCTGGCGCAGACCTTCAACCTGATGGCCGACTCGCTGGAGGAGAACCGCGCCGCGCTGCAGCGGCAGAACGCCGAGCTGGAGAGCCGCGGCGCCGAGCTGGTCGACGCCGTCCGCTCCGCGCGCGAGGGCGCGAGCGTGCTGCGCGCCGTGCTCGACGCGACGCCGGACGCGATCGCGCTGCTCGACCGCGAGGGCGGGCCGATCGTCGACAACCCGCCGATGCGGGCCGTGCGGGCCGCCTTCGGCGCGCGCGCGACGGCGATCGACCAGGACGGCACGCTCGTCCCGCTCGACGCCGGCGACGGCAGCGGCGAGGTGCGCGACGAGATCACGCTGCTCGGCACGCGCCGCGCCTTCGCCCGCTACGCGACGCCGGTGCGCGACGGCCACGGCCGCCTCATCGGCCGCCTGCTGGTGCTGCGCGAGGTGACGCGCGAGCGCGAGGCGGAGCGCGTCAAGGAGGAGTTCTTCGCGCTCGTCTCACACGAGCTGCGGACGCCGCTGACAGCGATCCTCGGCTACGTCGAGCTGGTGCTCGGCGAGCATGCCGAGGCCGGCACCGACGCCGACGAGGAGCGCCGCCACCTGGAGATCGTCGAGCGCAACGCGCAGCGGCTGCTGCGGCTCGTCGGCGACCTCCTCTTCGCCGCCCAGGTCGAGTCCGACTCGCTGCTGCTGGAGCCGGGGATCGTCGACCTCGCGCGGATCGCGCACGAGGCCGTCGAGGCGGCGCGGCCGCGCGCCGAGGACGCCGGCATCCTGCTGAGCGCCCAGATCGATCCGCTGCCGGCCGCCGTCGGCGACCGCGACCGGCTCGCGCAGGTGCTCGACAACCTGATCTCCAACGCGCTCAAGTTCACGACCGCCGGCGGTCACGTCGAGGTGCGGCTGAGCCGTGCCGGCGACGAGGCGCGGCTCGACGTCGCCGACACCGGCGTCGGCGTCCCGCGCGGCGAGCAGAGCCGCCTCTTCGACCGCTTCTTCCGCGCCTCCAACGCGACCTCGCGCGCGGTCCCCGGCGTCGGCCTGGGGCTGATGATCGTGCACGCGATCGTCGCCGCGCACGGCGGCACGATCACGCTCGCGAGCGAGATCGGCGAAGGCTCGACCTTCACCGTGCGACTGCCGCTGCAGACGGCCGAGGTGCGCGACCGCGACGCGGCGGGAGGGCCGGGCGCGATCGGCGGGATCGGCTCCTACTCGACCGGCGGCCGGTAGCGGTAGCCGAAGCCGCGGACCGTCTCGATCGGCGACGGCGCCGCCGCGTCCCAGCCGAGCTTGCGCCGCAGGTAGCCGACGTAGAGCTTCACCTGGTCGCCGCCGAAGCCCTCCGTGTCGCCCCACACCAGCTCCAGCAGCCGGTCGCGCGCGAGCGTCTCGTTGGGATGGCGGACGAACGCCGACAGCAGCTTGAACTCCAGCGGCGTCAGCTGCACGAGCCGGCCGTCGACTCTGACCTCACGGCTGACGTAGTCGACCGTCACGGTCGCGTCGCTGTACGCCGGCCGCACCTCCGGCGGCCCGCTCGTGCGCCGCAGCAGCGCCTCGACGCGCGCCAGCAGCTCCTGGCGGCCGAACGGCTTCGTGACGTAGTCGTCGGCGCCGCCCTTCAAGCCGCGCACCTTGTCCAGCTCGCCGGCGCGCGCCGTCAGCATCAGCACCGGCACCTCGGTCAGGTCGCGGATCCGCTCGAGCGTCTGCCAGCCGTCGAGCTCCGGCATCGTCACGTCGAGCACGACCAGGTCGGGCGTCGCGCTCTGCAGCATCCGCAGCGCCTCGATCCCGTTGGCCGCCTCTCTGACGGCATGGCCGGCGCGCTCGAGCAGCACGCGCACGAGCCGCCGGACGTCTTCCTCGTCCTCGACGACGAGCACCTCAGCCATTCTCATCCTGTCTTCCATACCAGATTCATGCACGCTTGGCGCACGTTGTCCGGATGATCAGAGGGATGGCGAAGGTTCTGATCGCGGAGCCGTCGGCCGATGTGCGCGCGCTCCTCGAACGGGCGATCGTCCGTCTCGGCCACGAGCCGGTCGTGCACGACAGCAGCCGCTCCGGCGAGGACGCTGTCGACGTCCTGCTGCTCGAACCCGCCTTCAACAACGGCGTCGAGCTGGCCTGGGAGCTGCGCA
Source organism: Conexibacter sp. CPCC 205762 (assembly GCF_030646155.1). Lineage (GTDB taxonomy): Bacteria > Actinomycetota > Thermoleophilia > Solirubrobacterales > Solirubrobacteraceae > Conexibacter. The sequence continues at coordinate 246,729 of NZ_JAUTDN010000002.1, read as the reverse complement.
GCTCCCAGCCCGAGCTCGCGATCGTCATCTGCAGCATCTTCCCGCCGAGCCGCGAGCTGTCGGAGCTGGCGCCGGTCGCGCATCTGCTGAAGCCGTTCCAGCGCGACGCGCTCGAAGACGCGCTCACCGCCGCCGTCGCGGCGACCGCCTGACAAGGTCGTCTACGCCGCCGCCGGCGGAGTCGGGGGCGTGGTCGGAGGCGCCGCGCTCGGGGCGGGCGCAGGCGCGGGCGGCTCGGCGGCCGCGGCGGGCTGCGCGGGCGCCTCGTCCGCTCTCGGGTTTCTGCCGGGCGTCTTGAGCGCGTCGGCAGCGGCTCTCGCCTTCTCCTTGAGGCTGCCTCTGCCTGTCGCCGCGTCCTTGACCTCCTGCAGGTCCTCCTTCAGGGAGTCCATGCCGCCGCGTCTCTCTATCGCCTGCTTGGCCTTCTCGGCCAGCTTGTTGAACTTCACCGGTCCTCCTGTCCGTCTCGGGTTGGCGTCAGTGCCCCGAGGATACGAACTACCCGAACGGACCCCGATTCAGGCCAGCCGGGCGGCCAGCGCCCGCGCTCCCATGTGGGCGACCGCCTGGATCGACACCTGCGGGTTGACGCCCGGCGCGCTCGGGAAGGCCGAGCCGTCGAGCACCCACAGGTCGCGCACGTCCCACGTCTCGCCGTTCGGCGCGACCGCGGAGGTCGCGGCGGCGCCGCCCATCCGCGCCGACCCCATGATGTGGAAAGAGGCGTATTGCGTCCGCCCGGCGCCCCAGCCGCAGGCGTCGACCGCGCGCAGGAACTCGGCGCGCGCCGCCTCCGCGCCGCCGTTGGTCCCCGGCTCGTAGGCGACGAGGCGCGACTGCGAGGAGAAGATCCGCCGCGCGCCGGCCGCCTCGTGCATCCGCGCTGCGCCCTCGACGCCGGTCCGCATGTGCGCGAGGTCGCGGCGCGACAGCGCGTAGCGGACGAGCGGCTCGCCGTCGCGGCCGACGCGCACCTCGCCGCCGTCGCGGTCGCGCAGCAGCACGCCGAACGCGACCGAGCTGGAGAGCGCCTCCATCAGCTCGTGATGCTGGCGGCGGGAGCGCCACGGGAAGAACGGCACCGCCAGGTGCGGCAGCGCGGCGGCGGTCTCGTACTTGACGCCGTAGCCGTCCCCGTCGAGGTCGCGGTGCTGGTCGGAGTAGAGCGCCTGCATCGTCCCCTCCCACGGCCGCAGCTCCTCGTCGTAGACGCCCCAGACCGCGGTCGCCGGGTGCAGCTTGAGGTGCTTGCCGAGGTGCTGGTTCTGCAGCCCGGAGCGCATCAGCAGCGCGGGCGTGTGGAGCGCGCCGCAGGCGGCGACGACCGCCCGCGCCCGCACCGTCAGCTCGCCGCCGCCGGCCGTGCGCGCGCGCACGCCGCGGGCGCTGCCCTGCTCGATCACGACCCGCTCGACCTTCGTCCCGACGAGCAGCCGCGCGCCGCTGTCGGCGGCGTCGCGCAGCCACGTCTTGACGACCGACTGCTTCGCGCCGAGGCGGCAGCCGAGGCCGCAGCGGCCGCACTGCTCGCCCATGTCGCAGCGGCCGTCGACGTTGCGCGGCATCGCGTCGACGTGCCAGCCGAGCGCGAGCGCCCCGGCGCGCAGCTTGCGGTCCCGCGACGACGGCTCGTTGTGCTCCTGGTTGACGCCGAGCCGCGCGACGACGGCGTCGAGCGAGGCGCCGTAGTCGTCGCTCGTGAAGGCGGGGACGCCGTGGGCGGCCCACTCGGCGCGCACGTCGTCGGGCGTGCGGAACGAGGTCGAGTAGTTGACGACGGTGCCGCCGCCGAGGCAGGCGCCGGCGATCAGCGCGACGCCCTGGTCGTGGGTCGCCGTCGGCGAGCCGGCGTAGAACTGCGTCAGCGCGCGCAGCTCGCCGCCGTCGAAGTCCTCGTCGTCCCAGTAGCCGCCGGCCTCGATCACGATCACGTCGAGCCCGGCCGCGCTCAGCACGGCGGCCGCGACGCCGCCGCCGGCGCCCGAGCCGACGATCGCGACGTCGCACTGCAGCGTGGTGCCGGCGGCCGGCTCGGCGAGCGGTCTGAGCGCCTTCGGCGGCGCGTCCGCCGGCGGGCCGGGCGGCGCCGGCAGGCCGAGCGTCGCCCACGCCGGGTTGGCCGTGCCGTCGCGCGCCGGCAGCGCCCAGTACATCAGCAGCGCGCCCTTGCGCAGCGCCTGGAAGGCGGCGCGGCGCTGCGGGATGCGACTGTCGCACCACGACAGCAGCGCCTGCTCGCGGCGCTCCTGCGGCAGCGCGCTGAAGCGATTCCAGCCGTGGCCGATCGCGTACGTCAGCGGCGCGCTGTCCCAGGCGCTCAGCAGCTGCTTCAGCTCGCGCCGCGCCGCCGGCCGCGGATCGCGCGCGACCAGCGCGACGACCGCCTCGGGCACGCCCAGCTCGGTTGCGCTCGGCAGGCCGTCCCCGGCCGGGCAGAGGGTGTCGCAGATCGTGGCGAGCGCGCGCCGCTGGCGCGCGGACAGCGTCAACTGCTGCATCGTCATGCTCCTCCTCGCGGGCTTCGCGAGCCTACATGAAGGAGGAGAGGCCGCCCCACCGGTCCGAGTACGACCTCCGTGCACTCGGACCGGCCGTCCCGGGGCGTCGCCGCAGAGTAGTCCTCTTACGGTGTGAATTCAGGATGGGTCGCGCGCGAGCACCGGTCGCAGCGGGATCCGCGCCCGCACCAGCGTGCCCTGACCGCTCTCCGCGGCGATCTCCAGCGCCCCGTCGAGCGCCTCGACGCGCTCGGTCGCGGAGGCGAGCCCGATGTGGCCGTCCAGCGGCGCGCGCCGCAGCCGCGAGGGGTCGAGCCCGCGGCCGTCGTCGGCGACCTCGAGCTGCAGCTCGGCCGGCGTCGCCCGCACGCGCACGGTCACGTTGCGCGCCTCGGCGTGCTTGGCGACGTTGATGATCAGCTCGCGCGCGAGCGAGAACAGCAGCTGGTCATGCCGGCCGCCAGCGGCGTCGGCGTCGACCTCGACCTCCCAGTCGAAGCCGGCGCGGCGGCCGGCGTGCGCTGCGACCGCCTCCAGCGCCGCCGCCAGCCCGGCGTGGTCGAGCGCCGCCGGGTAGAGGTCGAAGACGGCGTCGCGCAGCTGCTCGATCGTGCGGTCGAGCCCGTGCTGGACGAAGCCGAGGTCGACGTTGCCGCCGGCCAGCTCCTGGCGCGCGGCGAGCAGGTTCTGGACCGCCTCGTCGTGCAGCGCGCCGGCCAGCCGGCGGCGCTCGCGGTCCTCGGCGTCGAGCGCCTGCGCGACCAGCCGGCCGCGATCGGCCGACAGCCGCTCGACCTCGTCGGCGCGGCGCGCCAGCAGCCGCGACAGCAGCACCGCGACGATCCCCATCCAGACGAGGTAGACCGCCTGCGTCAGCTCGAAGTCGCCGGCGCCGGTCGTCGGATACAGCAGCGCGATCCCCAGGTAGGAGAGCACGACGACGAGCGATGCCGCCGCCGTCAGCGGCGGCCGCAGCAGCAGCGCCGCGCCGATCGGCAGCAGGAAGAAGGCGTAGCGCAGCTGCGAGAAGGGGCCGCCGGAGGTGTAGGTGAGCGCCCACAGGAAGGCGATGTCGAGCAGCGCCAGCAGCTGCACCGGCGGCTGCCGGCCGCGGCCGCGCCAGGCGATCAGCGCGACCGCGACCGCGTAGACGGTCGCCGCCGCCAGCAGCGGCCCGAACGGGTCGCTGCGCGGGCTGGGGTGCGCGACGAGCCGCTCGCCGAGGTAGATCGCCGGCAGCGCCGAGAGGCGGATCAGCGCCCAGATGCGGACGCTCTCGCCGCGGCCCCTGCCGCTCATTCCAGCAGGCCGCGGCGCATCGCCTCGGCGACGGCGGCCGCGCGGTCGGAGACGCCGAGCTTCTCGTAGAGGCTCTGCAGGTGGCCCTTGACGGTCGCCGGGCTGAGGTGGATGAGGCGGGCGATCTCCGGCGCGCCGCGGCCGGCGGCGACGTGGCCGAGCACCTCGCGCTCGCGCGGCGTCAGCAGCGGGCGGTCCTCGACCTGACGCGAGCGGACCTCGGCGGCGATCCCGGCCTGCGCCTCCGGCGAGAGGACCGTCTCGCCGCGCGCGACGGCGGCGATCGCGTCGCCGATCTGACCGCGGTCGGCCTCCTTCGAGAGGTAGGCGGCGGCGCCGGCGCCGACCGCCTGGAAGACGATCGAGCTGTCGAGGAACGCCGACAGCAGCAGCACGCGGGTCGGCAGCTCGTCGCGTCTGACGGCGGCGACGACCTGGAGGCCGTCCAGCTCGGGCATCTTGACGTCGATCACGGCGACGTCGGGCCGCAGCTCGCGGATCGCCTCGAGCGCCGCGCGGCCGTCGGCGGCCTCGCCGACCAGCTCGAACTCGGGCCGTTCGCGGATCGTCCGCACGATCGCCTCGCGGAAGAGCGGATGGTCGTCGGCGACGAGCACCCGCACGCGGGGTGGGGAAGCGCTCACGCCTGCGATTGTGGCATGGGCTCTCAGCTCGGCCCGTGCGCACCGTCGCGGCGCAGCAGCGCGCCGGCGGCCGCCGGGTCCTGCGGGCGCCCGAGATGGAAGCCCTGGACGTGCGTCACGCCCTGCTCGCGCAGCAGCTCCAACTGCTCGGGCGTCTCGACGCCCTCGGCGGTCACGAGCAGGTCGAGGCCGCGCGCGAGCCCGACGATCGCGGTCACGATCGCGTTCGCGTCGGGGTCGACGCCGAGCCCGGCGACGAACTCGCGATCTATCTTGATCGCGTCGATCGGCAGCCGCCGCAGCCGGCCGAAGCTGGAGTAGCCGGTGCCGAAGTCGTCGAGCGCGATGTGGACGCCGAGCGCGGCCAGCGCCGCCAGCGAGCGTGCCGCGAGCACGTCGTGGTCCAGCAGCGCGGTCTCGGTCACCTCGACGATCAGCAGCTCGGCGCTCAGCTCCGTGGCGGCGAGCGCCCGCTCGACGCGCGCCGGCAGCTCGGGGTCGAGCAGCTGCCGCGCCGAGAGGTTGACGGCGACCGTCACCGGCGTCCCCTGCTCGGCCCAGCGGCGCGCCTGCGCGGCAGCGGTCCGCAGCGCCCACTCGCCCAGCTCGACGATCAGGCCGGTCTGCTCTGCGGCGGGGATGAAGCGCGCCGGCGAGACGCTGCCGAGCTGCGGGTTGTCCCATCGCATCAGCGCCTCGAACGCGACGACGCGGTCGCTGGCGAGGTCGAAGACCGGCTGGTAGAGCAGTCGCAGCTGCTCCCGCGCGAGCGCCCGCCGCAGCTCGCCGTGCAGCTTCAGCCGCTCGTTCGCGCGCTGGTGCAGCTCGTGGCTGTAGACGCGCGTCGGGACGCCCGCGCGCTTGGCGTCGTAGAGCGCGTTGTCGGCGCGGCGGATCGCCTCCTCGGCGCTGACGCCGGCGTCGGCGAGCGCGATCCCGAGCGTCGTCCCGACCGCGTGCTCGCCGCTGGCGGGATGGACGAACGGAGCGTCGAGCGCACCGTGCAGCCGTTGGGCGAGCCGCAGCGCGCCGCCGGCGGTGATGCCGTCGGCGACGACGACGAACTCGTCGCCGCCGAAGCGCGCGACGGTGTCGCCGGGCCTGACGGCGGCGGCAAGGCGGCCGGCGACCTCGCGCAGCACCCAGTCGCCGAGCTCGTGGCCGAGCGAGTCGTTGACGAGCTTGAAGTCGTCGAGGTCGCAGAAGACGACGGCGATCTCGCTGCCGGTCCGCTGCGAGCGCGCGAGCGCCTGCGTGAGGCGGTCGACCAGCAGCGCGCGGTTCGGCAGGCCGGTGAGCGTGTCGCGCGTGGCCAGCCGCTTCAGCTCCGCATGGACACGGTGGCGCTCGATCGCGACCGCCGCCAGCCGGCTCGACTGGCGGATCAGCCGCAGCTCGCCGGCGGAGGGCTTGCGCGGCGCGTCGTAGTAGAGCGCGAAGGTCCCGAGCACCTCGCCGGAGGCGTCGAGCACGGGCGCCGACCAGCAGGCGCGCAGGCTGTGGTCTCTCGCGAGCTGGCGAAAGGCGCGCCAGCGCGGATCGTGCTCGATGTCGTCGACGATCACCTCCCTGCCGTGGTAGGCGGCGGCGCCGCAGGAGCCGACCTCGGGCCCGACGACGCTGCCGTCGATCCCCTCGACGTAGCTGCGCGGCAGGCTCGGCGCGGCGCAGTGGCCGAGCGTCCGCGTCTCGGCGTCGAACAGCAGCACGGTCCCGATCATCCCGTCGGCGTGGCGCTCGATGCCGCGCACCAGCCGCGTCAGCACCTCCCCCAGCGGCGCCTCCGCGAGCATCAGCTCGTGGACCTCGTGGTGGGCGGCGAGCAGATGCTGCGCCCGCCCGAGGTCGAGCAGTCGAGCATGCTCCTGATTGATCAGGAGCGCTTGGCGACGATTGCCCGTCGCGCCGTGTCCCGCGGCGTCCCCCACGCACGGAATGATCGACGAATGTGGCGCACTGCGACAGCAGCTCGCCTGCCTTGGCGCATTTGAACGCTTTTCGTAGCTTTTGCCACCCTCCGACCGGAGGGGGTTCGATCGGAGGGGGCGAACCCCTCGCAGATCGGGTCGCCCGGTGCCTGCTCACGACGCTCGCGAGCAGCGATATTGATTGCACGCCGGTGGGGCAACGCGTCGGGGCCTGACGCGCCACCGGCGCCTCCAAGGCCACGCGGCGCGCCGGCCCCATCTCTGACTCCCGGCGCGCCGCGCGGGCCTCTGGCCCGCGACACGTGGCCCCGTCAAGTTTGAGAAGGAGCCGGTTCCAGACGATGCGCAGTCCCTCGACGTTCGGTCGCGACACCGGCCTCCAGGTCCGGATGATCCTCACGATCTTCCTGCTGGGAGCCGTCTATGTCGTGCTGATGGCGGCCGTCGCCGCCTCCGGAGTCGGGATCGGCGCCGCGGTCGCGATCGCGGGCGGCCTCTTCGTCGTCCAGCTGTTCGCCTCCGACAAGCTCGCGCTGCGGGCGATGCACGCGAAGGTCGTCTCGCCGCAGGAGGCGCCCGAGCTGCACGCGCTGATCGAGCGCCTCTGCATCCAGGCCGACCTGCCGAAGCCGAAGGTGGCGATCGCGCAGACCTCGGTCCCGAACGCCTTCGCGATCGGCCGCACGCGCAGAAGCGCGACGGTCTGCGCGACGACCGGGATCTTGGAGCTGCTGGAGCCGCACGAGCTGGAGGGCGTGATGGCCCACGAGCTCGCGCACGTCCAGCACCGCGACGTGATGATCATGACGGTCGCCTCGTTCTTCGCCTCGATCGCCGCGTTCATCCTCCAGTGGGGCTTCCTGCTCGGCGGCAACAACCGCGAGAGCCCGGGGATCCTGCCGCTGATCGCGATCTCGTTCGCCGTCTACGGCGTCTCCTTCATGCTGATGCAGATGCTGTCGCGCTACCGCGAGTACGCGGCCGACCGCGGCGCCGCCGTCATCACCGGCCGCCCCAGCGCGCTCGCCTCGGCGCTGATGAAGATCTCCGGCTCGATGAGCCGCGTGCCGCAGCGCGACCTGCGCGCGGCGAGCGAGATGAACGCCTTCTTCATCCTGCCGGCGTCACCACGCAGAGCGGTCGCCGGCCTGTTCGCGACCCATCCGCCGCTCGACAAGCGGATCGCGGCGCTCGCCCGGCTCGAGTCGCAGTTGCAGGGCACCGACCTGCCGCCGGCGCGCGGCTACCGCGAGCTGACGCGGCCGTAGCGTCCGGCGGGCGACGCGCTCGTTCGCGCGCCGCCCGCCGTTGACGTCAGAACGCGCTCAGGAGTATCTCTGCGCGAGCGGGTGCAGCAGGCTGAAGCTGGTGTCGTAGAAGTAGCCGACGCTGATGCAGGCCGTGCTCGACGTGCACGAGATGCCGTTGACCGCGGCGGCGTCGAAGACCGACGGGTTCGGCGTCGAGACGACCGTCCACGGCGTCCACGTCTGCGAATAGCTGCGCTGCTTGCCGGCGCTGTCGATGTAGTAGCCGACCGCGTTGCAGGTGGTGCTGGTCGTGCAGGAGACGCCGATCAGCGCGCTGCCGGTCGACCCCGCAGGGGCGCTGGCGAGCGTCTGCTCTGCCCAGCCGGTGCCGTTCCAGCGCTCGGCGACGGCGAAGACGCTGGTCGCGTTGGTCGCGTAGCCGACCGCCGTGCAGGCGCTGGCGGAAGTGCAGGAGAGGCCGCTGATGAAGGTCGCGCTGGCGCCTCTGGGCGTCGGCACCGACTGCAGCGTCCACGTGCTGACGCCGTTGTACGCGGCGGCCGTCGGGAACGGCGTGTTGGTTCTGTCGAGGTAGCTGCCGACGACCTCGCAGGAGGTCGTCGAGGCGCACGTCACGCCGCTCAGCGCGGTGCCGGTCGAGCCGGAGACGAGCGGGACCGTCTGCAGCGCCCAGCTGGTGCCGTTCCAGGTCGCCGCCAGCGGCTGCTGCACGCCGCTTCTGTCGACGTAGCCGCCGACCGCGAGACAGTAGGTGCTCGTCACGCAGGCGACGCCGCTGAGCTGGCTCGACTGCGCGCCCGACGGTCTCGGGAACGTCTGCAGCGCCCACGCGGTCGTCCAGCGCTCGGCGAGCGCCCAGGTCGACGAGCCGTCGTCGTAGTTGCCGACGGCGGTGCAGGCGTTGCTGGCCGAGCAGCCGACGCCGTCAAGCGCGCTGCTGACCGTCCCAGCCGGCGGCGTCGCGGCCGTCTGCTGGCTCCAGGTCCCGCTGCTGTAGCGCTCGATCAGCGCCGCGCCGTCGGTGCTGCCGACGGCCTCGCAGTTGGTCGACGCCGTGCACGACACGCCGCTCAGCCCGCTGGCTGAGGCACCCGACGGATCGACCGGCGTCGACGCCGACCAGGTCGCTGCTGACGCGGCCGACGGTGCGAGCGCCGCAACAGCGGCGGCAAGCACGGCGACGCCAAGGCTCCTACGCCTCATCTCTTCCCCCTTCGATCAAGTTTCCCGCCGCGCGGAAGCGGCGGGCTCTCCCCGAAATCCGCGGCAGCATAGCGGACCTGAACGAGGATGTTCAAATGACCAGCTCTAGGGAACTTCGACGCTGCACGAACCGACACTGCGGTCGGTTCGTGCAGGCGCAGTGGCGACGCGTCAGTCGCCGAGGATGAGGCCCAGCCGGCGCTCGAGCGCGCCACCGAGGACGGTCCGCACCGGACCCTCCTCGAACCGCTCGACCAGCTCGGCGAGGAAGCCCTCGATCACGAGCCGCTTGGCGACCTCGTCTCTGAGACCGCGCGAGCGCAGGTAGAACAGCTGGTCGGCGTCGATCTGGGCGATCGCGGCCGCATGCGTGCAGCGCACGTCGTTGGCCTGGATCTCGAGGCCCGGGATCGCGTCGGCGTGCGCTCGCTTGGACAGCAGCAGGTTGCGGCTCTCCTGGAAGGCGTCGGTCTGCTGCGCGCCGGGATCGACGATGATGTTGCCGCGCCAGACGGCCTCGGAGCGACCCTGCAGGACGCCGCGGAAGGCGAGGTCCGAGGTCGTGTGCGGAGCGGCGTGCTCCTGCGTCGTGTCGTAGTCGATGTGCTGGCGCTTGTGGCTGGCGTAGGCGCCGGTCACTCTGCCGTCGGCGCCGGGGCCGGCCAGCTTCGTCTCGCTGCGGACCTTGCCGCGTGCCGAGCCGAAGCCGAGCGAGACCCAGTCGAGCACGCCGTCGCGGCCGACCTCGGCCCGCTGCGTGCCGAAGATCCAGCTCTTCTCCGACAGGTTCTGGCCGTTGACGAAGCGCAGCTTGGCGTTGTCGCCGACGACCAGCTCGACGACCGCGTTGAGCAGCGTCTCGCGGTCTTCGCCGGCCGACAGGTACTGCTCCCAGACCTCGGCCTCGGCGCCGTCCTCGAGCACGATCAGCGTGCGCCAGGCGAGCGCGCTGCGGTCGGCGTCCTGGACGGCGGTGACGAGCACCGGCCGCTCCAGCACGACGCCGCGGCGGATGTGCACGAACAGGCCGCCGGCGAAGGCGGCGTCGTTGCGCGCGACGAACGCGTCCTGCGCGCTGACGATCGTGCCGAGGTGCTGCTCGACCAGCTCCGGCTGCTCGGCGGCGGCCCGCTCCAGCGTCGTGATCGTGACGCCGTCGGGCAGGTCGCCGTCGACCTGCACGCTCGTCGCATCGACCTGCGTGACGACGATCGGCTGCTCCAGCCCGACGAACAGCGCCTCGGCGCCGGCCGCGGTCGCGGCGGCGTCGCCGGTCGCGTCGGGCGCGACCGCGTACGCGGCCAGGTCGAGCGCGGAGATGTCGGTGAACTCCCAGCCCGGTCTGCCCTTGTAGGTCGGCAGCTCGAGCTGCTCGGAGAGCGCCGTGGCGCGCTCGCGGCGCGCCGTCAGCCAGCCCGGCTGCGTGGTGGCGATCGCAGAGGCCATCAGCCGATCGACCCTTCCATCTGCAACTCGATCAGGCGGTTGAGCTCGACGGCGTACTCCATCGGCAGCTCCTTCGCGACCGGCTCGATGAAGCCGTTGACGATCAGCTTCGACGCCTCTTCCTCGCTGATCCCGTGCGACTGCAGGTAGAAGATCTGCTCGTCGCCGATGTTCGAGACGGTCGCCTCGTGGCCGACGTCGACGTCGTCCTCGCCGATGCGGATCGTCGGGTAGGTGTCCGAGCGCGACTCCTCGTCGAGCAGCAGCGCGTCGCAGACGACCTTCGACTTGGCGCCGTGGGCGCCCTTGGCGACCTCCAGCAGGCCGCGGTAGGAGCCGCGCCCGCCGTCCTTCGAGATCGACTTCGCGAAGATGTTCGAGGTCGTGTTCGGCGCGACGTGGACGATCTTGCCGCCGGCGTCCTGGTGCTGGCCGGCGCCGGCGAAGGCGATCGAGAGGATCTCGCCGTGCGCCCGCTCGCCCATCAGGTAGACGGACGGGTACTTCATCGTCAGCTTCGAGCCGAGGTTGCAGTCGACCCACTCGACGGTCGCGTCCTCGTAGGCGACCGCGCGCTTGGTGACGAGATTGAAGACGTTCTGCGACCAGTTCTGGACCGTCGTGTAGCGGATCCGTGCGCCTCTCATCGCGATCAGCTCGACGACCGCGGAGTGGAGCGAGTCGGACGAGTACGTCGGCGCCGTGCAGCCCTCGACGTAGTGCACGTAGGAGCCCTCGTCGGCGATGATCAGCGTCCGCTCGAACTGGCCCATGTTCTCCGTGTTGATGCGGAAGTAGGCCTGCAGCGGCATCTCGACTCTGACGCCCGGCGGCACGTAGACGAACGAGCCGCCCGACCAGGTCGCGCTGTTGAGCGCGGCGAGCTTGTTGTCATTGGCCGGGATGACCGTGGCGAAGTATCTCTTCACCAGCTCCTCGTGCTCACGCAGGCCCGAGTCCATGTCGACGAAGATCACGCCCTGCTTCTCGAGGTCCTCGCGCACCTGGTGGTACACGACCTCGGACTCGTACTGGGCGCCGACGCCGGCGAGGAATCTGCGCTCGGCCTCGGGGATCCCGAGCCGATCAAAGGTTCTCTTGACGTCCTCCGGGACGTCGTCCCACGAGCGCTCGGCACGCTCGGAGGCGCGCACGAAGTAGTGGATGTTGTCGAAGTCGACCTCTCTGAGCATCGGCGAGCCCCATCTGGGCATGTCGTGCGCGAAGAAGTGGTCCAGCGACTTGAGGCGGAACTCGCGCATCCACTGCGGCTCGCTCTTGAACTCGGAGATCTTCTCGACGATCTCTCTGTTGATGCCCTTCGGCGCCTTGTAGAGGTAGTTCTCGGCGTCATGGAAGCCGAAGCGCTCGGTGTAGTCGGCGTTGATGCCCTTGAGCGCTTCCTGCTCGGCGATGACTTCGGGGGTGGCCATGTCAGTCAACCTCCAGCTTGATCAGGTCGTCGTCGATGACCACCGGGAACGTGTCCACCGGGACATAGGCCGGCAGCGTCAGCGGCTTGCCGGATCTCAAGTCGAACAACGACCCGTGGCGCGGGCATTCGATCGTGCACTGCTCGGCGTCGAGGACGCCCTCGACGAGCGGTCCGTCGTCATGGGAGCAGCGGTCCTCGATCGCGTAGATCGTTCCGGCGCAGTTGAAGACGCCGATCTCGAGATCGTCCAGCTCGACGAGCTTCATGCTTCCGGGCGGAAGCTCTTCGAGTGGGCAGACGGTGATCGTTTCCGGCACGGGGGGAGAAGTCCTAGTCAGATGATCGGATTTACATCCGGAATTGTAGCGGGGCATGCCGCATGAGCAGGCGCCCGCGCACACGGGCGCGGCGGCCGTGTCAGGCCGCGGCGTCTTCGGCGTCTGGCCAGGCGGCCGCGGCGCCGAGGGCGGCGCTCTTGATGACCTTCAGCGACAGCATCGCGCACTTCATCCGCGTCGCCGAGATCTCGATCCCGAGCAGGTCGAGCACGAACTCCTTGTCGAGCTCCATCAGCTCGCGCACCGGCATCCCGATCACCTCGTCGGAGGACATCGAGGCGGCTGCCTGCGAGATCGCGCAGCCGTGGCCGGAGAAGCGGATCTCGGCCACCTTCTGCTCGTCGTCGACGGCGATCTGGACGCGCAGCGTGTCGCCGCAGAGCGGGTTCGCGTCCTCGAACTCGAGGTCCGGGCTGGCCAGCCCCTCGCGCGGCGGCGACCAGTTGTGGGGCCGCTTGTAGTGCTCGAGGATGTACTCGCGGTAGAGGTCGTCCATCGCGCTAGAGCCTAGCGAGGAGCAGGTCGAGATCGGGACGGCGCCCGGCGCCGCGATCGGCGCCGGGCGCCTCCGAAGAGGCGACGGGGGGTGTGGTCGCGACACCCCCCGTCGGTTCGCCGCGTGCGAGCCCGCGTCCCCGCGAGCAGGTGGATGGCGGCAGGTCGGGCCGATTTCGGGAACGCTTGCGCGCCCCCTCGGCCAGACGAGCGACATCGTAGTAGTTCATTGCCCCGAAGTAAAGTGCATAGTTTGACCAGGCTTCCGAACCACTACAGCTGGAAGACCCTGCGGACCGTCTCCAGCCCCGCGACGAGCGCGTCGACGTCCGCGGTCGTCGTATGCGCGGCGAAGCTGGCGCGCGTCGTCGCCGGCACGCCGAGCCGCCGCATCAGCGGCTGTGCGCAGTGGTGACCGGCGCGCACGCAGATCTGCTCGCGGCCGAGGATCTCGGCGACGTCGTGCGGGTGGACGCCGTCGAGCGCGAACGAGACGATCGCGCCGCGCTCCTCCGCCGGCGGGCCGTAGATCGTCAGCCCCGGCACCTCAGCGAGCCGCTCGAGCGCATAGCGGGTGATCTCCGCCTCGTGCGCGTGAACCGCCTCGAGCCCGAGCCCGTCGAGCCATTCGACGGCAGCGCCGAGCCCGGTCGCCTCGAGGTACGGCGAGGTGCCGGCCTCGAACTTCCACGGCAGCTCCTTCCACGTCGAGGAGTGGAAGTCGACCTGGCCGATCATGTCGCCGCCGGTCAGGAACGGTTCCATCGCCTCCAGCAGCTCGCGGCGGCCGTGCAGCACGCCGACGCCGGTCGGGCCGTAGACCTTGTGGCCGGTGAAGCCGTAGAAGTCGGCGTCGAGCGCTGCCAGGTCGAGCGGCAGGTGCGGCACCGCCTGCGCCCCGTCGACGAGCACGACCGCGCCGGCGGCGTGCGCGCGGCGGACGATCTCGGCGACCGGGTTGAGCGTGCCGAGCACGTTCGAGACGTGCGCGACGGCGACCAGCTTCGGCTCCAGCGCCAGCAGCGCGTCGAGCGAGTCGAGGTCGAGCCGCCCGTCGTCGCTCATCGTGACGTACTCCAGTCTCGCGCCGACCGCCCGCGCCAGCTGCTGCCACGGGACGATGTTGGCGTGGTGCTCCATCGGCGTCAGCACGATCGTGTCGCCGGCGCCGACGTTGGCGCGGCCCCACGAGTAGGCGACGAGGTTGATCGCCTCCGTCACGTTCTTCGTGAAGATCGTCTGCGCCGGCCCGCCGCCGACGAAGCGCGCGATCCGCTCGCGCGCCCCCTCGAAGCGCTCGGTCGCCTCCTGCGCGAGCGTGTAGACGCCACGATGGATGTTGGCGTTGTGGAGGCGGTAGGAGGCGTCGAGCGCCTCCAGCACCGCGTCCGGCTTCTGCGCCGTCGCCCCGCTGTCGAGGTAGACGATGCGTCTGCCGTCGATCTCGCGCTGCAGGATCGGGAACTGCGCCGCGACCGCGGCCGCGTCGAACTGGATGGAGGCGCCGGCGCTCATGGCGGTCAGGAGGCCGCGGCGGCGGCCGCGACCTCGTCTCTGATCCAGCCGTAGCCCTTCTCCTCGAGCACGGTGACGAGCTCCGGGCCGCCCTCCTTGACGATCCGGCCCTGGTACATGACGTGCACGTGGCTGGGCTGGACGAGGTGGAGGATGCGCTGGTAGTGGGTGATGATGAGGACGCCCATGTGACCGTCGGCGACGGCGTTGACGCCGTTGGAGACGACGCGCAGGGCGTCGATGTCGAGGCCCGAGTCGGTCTCGTCGAGGATCGCCATGTCCGGTCTCTGAAGCGCGAGCTGGAGGATCTCCATGCGCTTCTTCTCGCCGCCCGAGAAGCCCTCGTTGAGGTAGCGGGTCGAGAACTGTCTCGGCACCTCGGTCAGTCTCATCGCCGCCTCGACCGTCTGGCGGAACTCCTTCAGCGAGATCGGCTCCTCGCCGCGCGCCTCGCGGTGGGCGTTGATGACCGTGCGGAGGTACTTGGTGACGGTCACGCCCGGCACGGAGACCGGGTACTGGAAGGCCATGAAGAGGCCGGCGCGGGCGCGCTCGTCGGTCGCGGCCTCGGTGATGTCCTCGCCCTTGAAGATGATCTGGCCGTCGGTCACCTCGTACTTCGGGTGACCCATGATCACGTTCGCCAGCGTCGACTTGCCGGAGCCGTTGGGGCCCATCAGCGCGTGGATCTCGCCCTTGCCGATGGTGAGGTCGAGACCCTTCAGGATCTCCTTCTCGTCGACGCGGACGTGGAGGTTGCGGATTTCGAGCTCGGCCATGGTCTCCGGGGGTTGCTAGAGGGGGGGGTGGGTCGAATCAGGCCGCGGGGGCGGCGGTCGGGAGCGGATCGCTCCCGTGGGCGGTCACCGCGATGCCCGCGGCGGGGGCGTCGGACTTGCGGCCGGCGCCGTCGCGGCGCGAGAAGTCCACCAGGTCTGAGAGCGTGGTGGTCTGCAGCGAGCGGACGACGCCGCTCTGCACGCGCATCCACAGCAGCTTCGTCGCGCACAGGTGGTCGGCGGCCTGGTGCTCGCCGTGCGAGCAGAGCACGCGCTCGGTCTGCTCGTTGACGAAGCACTCCATCGGCGCGATCGCGCCCTCGAGCGCGAGCACGACCTGGTCCATCGTGATCTCCTCCGCCGGCCGCGCCAGCCAGTAGCCGCCGTGCGCGCCGCGGGCGCTTCTCACGAGATCGGCCTTCTTCAAGCGCGCGACGACCTGCTCCAGGTACGCCAGCGGGAGGTTCTCCGCCGCAGCGATCGCCTTCAGGCTGACCGGCGCGTCCTCGGCGCGACGGCCGAGCTCGACCATCAAGCGCACGCCGTACTCGGCCTTGGAGGAGAAGATCATGCGGGAAATCCTACCAGCGGGGTCGGTGTTGATTCGGGCGCCCGAACAGCGCCACCGCGAGACGCCCGACCGGCCGCTCCTTCATAGTGCCCAAGGTGCCACAAGGAACTGTCACAACGCTGGCCGGCAGCGACGAGGTCGTGCGGATCGCCGAGCTCGCCTCCGCCAGCGGGCGACTGGGCATCGACACCGAGTTCATGTCGGAGGGCCGCTACCGCGCGCTGCTCTGCCTCGTGCAGGTCGCCGTCCCCGACGCCGACTCCCCTGACGGCGTGCGGATCGCGCTGTTCGACCCGTTCGAGCAGATCGAGTTCGGGCCGCTGGCGGAGGTGCTCGCCGACCCGGCGGTCGAGATCGTCCTGCACGCCGCCCGCCAGGACGTGGCGATCCTGCGGCGGGCGTGGCAGACCGAGGTCACGAACGTCTTCGACACGCAGGTCGCGGCCGGCTTCGCCGGCTACGGCGCGCAGACCGGCTACGGCAACCTGCTCGGCGCCGCGCTCGGCCAGCGCGTCGGCAAGACCGCCAGCTACACGCGCTGGGACGCCCGCCCGCTGACCGAGGAGCAGGTCCTCTACGCACGCGAGGACGTCGTCTACCTGCTGCAGCTCAGCGACGGGCTGCACGAGCAGCTGAGCGACAGCGGCCGGCTCGAATGGGCGCGCGAGGAGTGCCGGCGGATGGAGGGCGCCAGCGACGAGCGCGACCCCGACACCGCCTTCGAGCGCCTCCCCCGCTCCGGTCAGCTCGACCCCAGATCGCGCGCCGTCGCGAAGGAGGTCGCCGCCTGGCGCGAGCGCACCGCGCAGCAGGAGGACAAGCCGGTCGGCTCGATCCTGCCCGACCCGGCGCTGGTCGAGATCGCCAAGCGCAAGCCGGCGAGCGTGCGCGAGCTGGAGCAGATCCGCGGCCTCCACGGCGGCCACCTGCGCCGCCGCGGCCAGGCGATCGTCGACGCCGTCGACCGCGGCCGCGACGGCGAGCCGATCGCCCGCGAGGCGCGCCGCCCCGGCGGCGAGCAGGGCGACGCGCCGCTGATCGCCGTGGTCGAGGCGGTGATCCGGGCGCGCGCGCTGGAGGCCGGCCTCGCCTACGAGCTGGTCGCCTCGCGCGCCGAGCTGGAGCAGATCGTGATCGCCGCCCGCCGCGGCGACCCGCAGCCCGACGTGCGCGCGCTCAGCGGCTGGCGGCTGGAGCTGGTCGGCGGCGAGCTGGCGGAGCTGCTCGCGGGCCGCCGCGCCGTGACGATCGCCGACGGCAGAATCGCCGTCAGCGAAGCCGCCTGAGCGGGTTGCACGGAAGCTTGCTGAGGTCGCGGGGCAACCTGCCGATGATTAAGGTCGTGCGTCTCATGTCTCGTCGTCCCTACGCCCTCGCCACGCTGACCGCGGTCGTGCTCGTGGCCGCCACGCCCGCCGTCGTCGCCGCTCCCGCCCCCAACGGCGGCGGAGGCGCCGCCCCGGGCGACACGCCGAGCGGGCGCGACAGAGGCGTCGAGACGCCGCCCGACACCGGCACCGCGCTGGCGCCGCTGGGCCTGCAGCTGTCAGAGCTGAGACAGGCCGGCAGCGACCTGCGCTGGAACACGACGACGAACGCGGCCTGGTCGCCGGCGTCGCTGCGCCGCGCCGGGCAGTCGCTCTGCCTGCGGCTCGTCTACGCCGACAAGGGCGTCAACTCGCGCGACGTCTGCGTCCGCCGCAGAGGCGCGAAGGCGACGCTGACGCTGCAGCGGGTGCTGACCTCGGGCGGCCATGGGCCGCTGCACGAGCTGAGAGCGTCGATCGTGCGCCACAGCAAGCGCGAGCTGAGCGCGACCTTCTCACCCGCGACGATCGGCATCCCGTCCGGCGCCGCGGTCCGCTGGCGCACGCTCGCCAGCACCGACGGCTGCGACGTCGGCGGCAGGAGCGACTGCTTCCGCGCGCTGCCGAAGAGCGGCGCCGTGCTGCAGCTGAGAGCGCCGGTGCCGTACGCCTGCACGCCCGCCGGACCGGCCTACGTGACCAACGGCTCGCGCAGCCGGAAGGTCGTCGCGCTGACCTTCGACGACGGCCCCTCGCCGTACACGACCGGCTTCCTCGACGTGCTGAGAGCGAAGGGCGTGAAGGGCACGTTCTTCCAGATCGGCCAGCAGGTGTCGTCGTATCCGACGGTCGAGAAGCGGATCCTCGCCGAGGGCCACGAGCTGGCCAACCACACCTGGAGCCACGCGACCGTCTCCGGCGGCGGCTCGCTCGCGACCAGCCAGATCAGCTCGACGACGAACGCGATCCAGACGGTCAGCGGCTTCAAGCCGTGCGCCTTCCGCGCCCCGGGCGGCGCCATAAGCTCCTCGCTCGTCAGCCTCGCCCGCGGGCTCGGCTACTCGACGATCGAGTGGGACGTCGACCCGCAGGACTGGCGCACGCCGGGGACCGACGCGATCTACTCGCGGATCGTCTCGGCCGCCCGCAGCGGCTCGATCATCCTGATGCACGACGGCGGCGGCAACCGCTCGCAGACGCTCGCCGCGCTGCCGCGCGTGATCGACACGCTCAGAGCGCGCGGCTACGGCTTCGTCACGATCCACGAGATGACGGGCGCGAGACTGCTCTACCGCTGAGCGGGCCGCGCCCGCCGCGCACGCTTGGCGCGACGGCGATCGTTGTAGTCGTACAAGCATCGCTATGTTGGAGCGAGTGACCTCCGCTCCTGCGCTCGATCCCCGCCGCTGGACGATCCTCGCGATCTGCTGCCTCAGCCTCTTCGTCGTCGGCATCGACACGACCGCCGTCAACGTCGCGCTGCCGTCGATCCGCGGCGACCTCGGCGCCTCCGTCGCGCAGCTGCAGTGGGTCGTCGACGCGTACACGCTCGTGCTCGCCAGCCTGCTGCTGCTGGCCGGCTCCAGCGCCGACCGGCTCGGCCGCGCGCGCGTCTTCCGCTGGGGGCTGGCGCTGTTCACGCTCGGCTCGCTGCTGTGCTCGCTGGCGCCGGACGCGCCGACGCTGATAGCGGCCCGCGCGCTGCAGGCGATCGGCGGCTCGATGCTCAACCCGGTCGCGATGTCGATCGTCCGCAACACCTTCACCGACGCGCGCGAGCGAGCGCAGGCGATCGGCATCTGGGGCAGCACGATGGGCGTCAGCATGGCGCTCGGACCGGTGCTCGGCGGCCTGCTCGTCGAGAGCGTCGACTGGCGCGCCATCTTCTGGGTCAACATCCCGGTCGGGATCGCCGCGATCGTGCTGACGGCCCGTTACGTGCCCGAGTCGCGCGCCGCCCGCGCGCGCCGCGTCGACCCGCTCGGCCAGGCGCTCGTGATCGTCTTCCTCGGCTCGCTCACCTACGCGATCATCGAGGCGCCGTCGCACGGCTGGGGCAGCGGCGAGAGCGTCGGCCTGTTCGCCTTCGCGCTCGTCACGCTGGCGCTGCTGATCGGCTGGGAGCTGCGCCGGCGCGACCCGCTGATAGAGGTCCGCTTCTTCCGCAGCGCGCCGTTCGCGGGCGCGACGGCGATCGCGATCGCGGCCTTCTCGGCGCTTGGCGGCTTCCTCTTCCTCAACACGCTCTACCTGCAGGAGACGCGCGGGCTGTCGCCGCTGGAGGCCGGCCTCTGGACGCTGCCGATGGCGGCGCTGACGGTCGTCGCCAGCCCGATCTCGGGACGCCTCGTCGGCCGCCTCGGGACGCGCCCCTCGCTCGTCGTCGGCGGCGCCGCGATGGCGCTCTCCGGCCTGCTGCTGACGAACCTCTCGCCGACGACCTCGCTCGCCCACCTGTTCGCCGCCTACGTCCTGTTCGGGCTCGGCTTCGGCGCGCTCAACCCGCCGATCACCGACACCGCCGTCTCCGGCATGCCGGCCGACCAGGCCGGCGTCGCCGCCGCGGTCGCCTCGACCAGCCGCCAGATCGGCATGTCGCTCGGAGTCGCCGTCGTCGGCGCCGTGGCGGTGCCGGCCGGCGCGCTGGCCGGCGCCGGCGGCGGCCAGATCGGCGCCGTCGGCTGGTGGATCGTCGCCGGCTGCGGGGCAATCGTGCTCGTGCTCGGACTGCTGACGACGACGACCTGGGCGCACGCGACCGCGACGCGCACGGCGCGGGCGCTGAGCCATACCCAGCCGGGCGGGGCGGCGTGAGCGAGCACGACGCCGACGGGCGCGGGGCCGGCGCCGACGGCGATCGCGACGCCGACGCGCTCGCCGCCTGGCGGGCGATGCGGGCGCTCGTGCTCGACAACGACCGCCGCCGCGAGGTGTCGGAGACGCTCGGGCTCAGCTTCACCCGCGTGAAGGCGCTGCGCGCCGTCGCCGAGCTGCCGCAGCCGCTGACGCTGCGGGCGCTCGCCGCCCAGCTCCAGACCGACCCGCCGTACGCGACGCGGATCGTCGACGACCTCGAGCAGCTCGGGCTCGTCGCACGCGCCTCAGACCCGCGCGACCGCCGCTCCAAGACGGTCGCGGCGACCGCCGCGGGCAGCGCGCTGGCAGCGCGCGCCGAAGCGCTGCTGGAGCGTCCGCCGGCCGCGCTCGCGGCGCTCGACGCGGCGCGCGCGGCGCAGCTGGCACGGCTCCTGGAGACGCTCGCGGACTGACACCCGCGCTCTCAGCCTCCTCACCGAGATGTGGGAATTTGGTATGTTTGACCACGCTTGCAACAACGCTGTTCCAGCGCATTTGCAGGTCGTCTCTGGGGTAGTTCGAGTCGTCACACGAGGGGCTGTTCCGGGTGGACCGTCGCGTCGGCGCGGCGGGGTGAGCAGTCGGGGGATGCAGATGTCGGAACGCGACTTCGGTGAGAAGCCACGCCGTCAATGGGCGCCGGACGCACGGGCGCTGAACGTCGTCGGCGACCGCTGGCTGATGGTGATCGTGCGCGACCTCGCGGCCGGGCCGCTGCGGCTCGACGAGCTGCGCCGCTGGCTGCCCGGCGTCTCGGCCGGCGCGCTCGAGTCGCGCCTCGCGAAGCTCGCCGACGAGCGGCTGATCATCCGCCGCCGCTTCCGCTCGCTGCCGCCGCGGGTCGACCTCGAGCTGACCGAGCTGGGCCGCTCGCTGCTGCCGGTGATCGGCACGATCGCGCGCTGGGAGCTGCGCAACCACTGGTCGGCGCCGCGCGCCGGCGAGTGGATCGACGTCGCCGCCTGCTTCCGCCTCGCGCCGCTGCTCGGCGGCCCGCGGGTCGAGGACACGGCGATCTCGCTGACGGTCGAGCCGACCAACGGCGGCGCGCCGCAGCAGTACGTCTTCCACAGCGAGGGCGGCCGCGCCCGCGTCGAGCACCAGCCGGCGCCGGAGGCGACGACGCGGATCGCCGGCAGCGAGCAGCAGTGGGTCGCGGCGCTGACGCCGGGCGAGAGCGCCGCCGCGCTGACGATCGAGGGCGACCGCGCCGCCGCCGACGCCTTCCTGGCGCTGTTCCAGCCGTAGCCGGGCACGGCGGCCCCACCGCGCGCGAGCCGCCGCGCACGCCGAGCAGCCGCCGCCTCCCCACGCGAGCCGCCGCGAACGCCGCGCAGCCGCCGCCTCCCCGCCCGGGCGGCGTCGGCGCATCCCCCAACGCGCCGACGCCGCGGTATGCGGGCGAGGAAGTGTTCGGCGGCCGCTGCGTCCCCCACGCAGCGACCGCCGAAGCCGTTCGGGCCGAGTCGAGGCGGCCCTATCGGCTCACGGCGAGCGCTGGCCGCTCCGGCCTCGGCAAGGTCCCGGGGTAGAAGACGCCGCGCGTGTGCGTGAGCGCGACGGCTCCGGGTCCGTGTGCCGCCGTGAGGCCGGGCGCCGATCGCGCCGCCGTGTGCTGCCGTTCGAGCTTCACCGCGCCGTCGCGTGCCGGCGCGTGGAGACCGTCAGCCGCGTGCGCCCCGTGCAGGAGGGCCGGTGCGGCGGACGCGCCTTCATGTGAAGGCTCGTTCGACAGGTTGTGGACGTTGTCCGTTCTCATAATTGATCTTCGGCGAACCGAAGAACCGTTGCACTGCTTTCACGATGCTTGCGCATGCGTGACCCCCTCAGCGAGAAATCCCCGTGATTGCGGAGTTCTCGGCGTGCACGCTAACGCTCCTGGACACCCGAGTCAACTGATCAATTACGTCCACAGCGACGCATTTTCGCCCTGTATACAGCTCCCCTTCGAGATCGACCGCCGGGACCGTTGTTCGCCTTCCCGACGAACGAATGCGCAGCTTTCTGCTCCACCGGGAGGCGGAGCGTCGGGACCGTCGTCGCGGCTGAACTGGCGCGTCGGCGCACGCCGCTCCCTGCTCGCCGCGCCGCTCTGGTACGGTCGATGATTCCGCATCCCGGAAACGAGGTCAGGCGATACCCAGGCAGGCGAAGAGTCCCGCGATCGTGCAGTCAGTCGCACGCGGCTTCGACCTTCTCGAAGCGGTCGCCCAGGCCGACGAGATCGGCCTGGTGGAACTGGCGCATCGCACCGGCCTGCAGCCGAGCACGACCCACCGGCTGCTGGCGACCCTGATCGCGTGCGGCTACGTGGTCCAGAACCCGCAGACGAGCCGCTACCGGCTCAGCCACAAGGTCGTCGAGCTGGCCGGCGGGCAGGAGCACCGCATGCAGCGGCTGCGCACGGCCGTCCGTCCGCATCTGCTGATGATCCGCGATGCGACCGACGAGACGACCAACCTCTGCGTGCTCGACCGCTTCACGATCGTCTACGTCGACCAGGCCGAGAGCAGCCGCACCGTGCGGATGTTCACCGAGCTGGGCCGTCGCGTCCCCGCGCACGCGTGCGCGGCCGGCAAGGCGATGCTCGCCTTCCAGTCGTCGGACCTGCTCACCGACCTGCGCGAGCGGGCGCCGTTCCCGTCGCTGACGCCGCACACGATCACCTCCGCCGAGGAGCTGACGATGGAGCTGCGGCGCGCGCACGCGCGCGGCTACGCGATCGACCGCGAGGAGTACGAGGACGGCGTCCTCTGCATCGCGGCGCCGATCTTCGGCTCCAACGGCGAGGTGCTGGCGGCGGCGAGCGTCTCCGGCCCGGCCGCCCGGCTGCTGCGCCAGGACCTCTCCGAGCTCGGCGAGCTGGTGCGGGCGCGGATGCTCGAGGTCTCGCGCGAGCTCGGCTACGAGCCGACCGCGGGCACCGGCGCGCCGGCCGGCGGCGCCGGCGCGACGACCGCCGCCTGAACGCCTCCGCTCGCCATCCTGCACAAGCCGGCGAGGTGACGTTGGACCTCCGACGCTGGCGCCGGCCGGCGGCCGTTGCGAGAGTCAGGCCATGACTTCGACAGAGCGTTCAGGTGCAGCGGTCGCGGAGACGCGCCTGTGGCATCCCTTCTCAGACATGTCCGCGGTCCGCGGCAGCGAGTTCGTCCTCACTCGCGGCGACGGCGTCTGGGTCTTCGACGACAGGGACCGTCGCTACCTCGACGGCACCGCGAGCCTCTGGTACGCCAACGTCGGCCACGCGCGGCGCGAGATCGCCGACGCGATCGTCGAGCAGCTCGGCAAGCTGGAGGCCTACTCGGCCTTCGGCGACTTCACGACCGAGCCGGCGCAGCTGCTGGCGGCGCGGATCGCGGAGCTGGCGCCCGTCGAGGACGGCCGCGTCTTCTTCACGACCGGCGGCGGCGAGGCGCTCGACTCGGCGGCGAAGATCGCGCGCCGCTACTGGAACGCGAAGGGCCAGCCGGAGCGCGTCCACCTGATCGGCCGCACCGGCGGCTACCACGGCACCAACGGCTACGGCACGGCGATCGGCGGGATCGAGGCCAACCGCGCCGGCTGGGGCCCGCTGATGAGCCAGACATCGTCGGTCCAGTGGGACTCGCTGGCGGCGCTGGAGCAGGAGATCCTGCAGGTCGGGCCCGAGAAGGTCGCGGCCGTCTTCGCCGAGCCGGTGATCGGCGCCGGCGGCGTGCTGCCGCCCCCGCCCGGCTACCTCGAGGGCGTCCAGGCGATCTGCCAGGAGCACGGCATCCTGTTCGTCGCCGACGAGGTCATCTGCGCCTTCGGCCGCGTCGGCGACTGGTTCGCCTCCTCGCGCTTCGGCCTGCAGCCGGACATGATCACCTTCGCCAAGGGCGTCACCAGCGGCTACCTGCCGCTCGGCGGCGTCGTCGCCTCCGCGCGCGTCGCGGAGCCGTTCTGGGACGAGGCCGGCAACATGCTGCGCCACGGCGCGACCTACTCCGCGCACGCGACCTGCTGCGCCGCCGGCAGCGCCAACCTCGACCTGCTCGAGGCCGGCGGCCTCGTCAGCCGCGCGCACGAGACCGAGGGCCCGCTGCTGGAGACGCTGAGGGCCCACGCCGGTCACCCGCTCGTGAAGGAGGTGCGCGGCGGCATCGGCCTGCTGGCCGCGGTCGAGTTCACGCCCGAGGCGAACGCGGCCGGCGCGCCCGGCAAGGTCTTCGCGCAGGCGCGCGAGCGCGGCGTGCTCGTGCGCGCGCTCGGGCAGGGCGTCGCGGTCTCGCCGCCGCTGACGATCGCGCAGGAGGAGATCGACCTGATCGGCACGGCCGTCGGCGAGGCGCTCGACGCGGTCGCGGCCGCTTCGGTAGCCTGACTGGACGGTAGCGTCAACGTGCCAGCGGCGTCCAGTCGGCTGAACTGAGACGGGCGCCGCGGCTGCGCCATTCCCGAATTGGTGAAGAAGTCTTCACTGTCGGGAATGCGAACGTCCGCGAAAAGCGCGACAATGATCTCCTCACCGTGACAGCATGAGGTCGCAGGTGGGATATTTTCCAAGCGTGACGGCTTCTCCCCCGAGGCCGTCACGGGCCACGCCGCCCCGCGTGGCTCATCGGCCGGTCGCGCTCCCCCTGGCGCGGCCGGCCCCTTTTTTTCCTAGGCGCCGATCCGCTCGCGGCCGTGAGGGCCGTTGAGGTCGATCGACGGCCCCTTCGGCACGATCCGCGTCGGGTTGATCGACGGATGCGTCATGTAGTAGTGGCGCTTGATGTGATCGAAGTCGACCGTCTCGGCGATGCCGGGCTGCTGATAGAGATCGCGCAGGTATCCGTAGAGATTGGGGCGGTCGGCGATGCGATGCAGGTTGCACTTGAAGTGGCCGACGTAGACCGGGTCGAAGCGCACGAGCGTGACGAACAGCCGCCAGTCGGCCTCGGTGATCTGCGCGCCGGTCAGGTAGCGGCGGCCGGCGAGCAGCTGCTCCAGCCAGGCGAGCGAGTCGAACAGCGCGTCGAACGCCTCCTCGTACGCCTCCTGCGTCGTCGCGAAGCCGGCGCGGTAGACGCCGTTGTTGACCGTCTCGTAGACGCGCTCGTTGATCGCGTCGATCTCGGCGCGCAGCGGCTGCGGATAGAGGTCGAGATCGGCCGCGACGCCGGGCAGCGCGTCGAAGGCGCTGTTCAGCATCCGCACGATGTCGGCGCTCTCGTTGTTGACGATGCGGCTCGTGCGCGTGTCCCACAGGACCGGCACCGTGACGCGCCCGTCGAACGCCGGGTTGGTCGCCGCGTAGGCCTCCGCGACGAAGGCGAAGCCGTTGACCGGGTCGGGCTCCTCGGCGCTGAAGCGCCAGCCGCGCTCGTCGCGCAGCGGATCGACGACCGTCAGCCCGATCGCCTCCTCCAGCCGCTTCAGCTTGCGCACGATCAGCGTACGCGACGCCCATGGGCAGGCGAGCGAGACGTACAGGTGATAGCGCCCGGCCTCCGCCGCGAAGCCGCTCGACCCGTCGGCGGTGACCCAGTCGCGGAAGACGCTGTCCTGGCGCACGAAGCGGCCGCGGCCGTCGGCCTCGCGCGGGAACGCGGGAGCGGTGTCAGCCATCGGCGGCGCCTCCAGAGTCGTTGCACGAGCAATCGAGGCTAGCGTGCGGCGACCGGCACCTCCCGCCGCGGCGTGACGCGGCTGCCCGCTCCTTCGCGGCGCACGCGCTTCCAGCCCTTGCGGGCCCGCGGCAGGTAGCGCCAGTCGTGCGGCAGCAGCCGGTGGACCGCTCTCGTGACGCGCGCCAGCAGCCGCAGCCGGCGCTCGTCGCGGTCGCTCCAGGAGAGGCCGAGCGTCTGGCGGGCGGCCGGCGGCATCGTGCCGGCCGCGAGCCACATCGAGCCGCCCATCACGACCGGCCGCAGCAGCCACCACAGCCAGCCCGGGACCTCCGGGTACGGCGGCCCGATGTCGTGCCGGCGCGCCGGCTCCAGCGACCAGCGGACCGGCTCGGTCAGCTGCAGGCTCGCGACCGTCTCCTCCCAGTAGCGCTTGAAGGCGGCGTAGTCGGGCGGGACCGGCCGCATCGAGAGGCCGTACTGCGCGTACCACTGCACCGACTCCGCGTACAGCTGCTCCTGCTCGGCCTCCGTCAGCGGCGTGCCGAACAGCCGCCGCATCTCTATCTGCGACTGGAAGAAGGTCGCGTGGGCCCAGTAGTAGACGTCGGGCTGGAGCGCGTGGTAGCGCTGGCCGTTCTGGTCGACGCCCTTGATCTCCTTGTGGAAGTCGCGCACCTGCGCGCCGGTGTCGGGCGCGCTCGGCCCGTCGTAGACGACGCCGAGGATCGGCGCCATCGAGCGCAGCAGCCGGTTCCAGGGGTTGTTGAAGTAGTCCGAGTGCTCGTTCACGCCCGCGCCGATCGCGGGGTGCATGTTCTGCAGGATCCCGGCGCGGCCGACCAGCAGCAGGCCGCGCACGTCGCCGAAGCACTCCCAGGTGAGGGAGCCCGGCCCGAGTGGTTGCGCGTCATCTGACAGCATGCGTTGTCAGAGTAGGGATGACAACGGGTGTTGTCAAAAGGGTGCGTGCGGCGATGCGACGAGCGGCGGGGCGCCGGTGCCAGGCGCGTCTAGCGCGAGCTGACCGGGCCGGCGGCGACGATCAGCGCGACCGCGTGGGCGACGAGACGCTCGCGCGAGACCGCCAGCGTGCCCTCCAGCCAGGCGCTGAAGAGGTGCGCCAGCGCGCCGACGAGCGCGACCGAGGTGAGCTGGCCGTCGAGCGCGTCCGGCCCCTCCGGCAGCGCGCCGAAGATGCCGGCGATCTGCTCCGCCAGCAGCAGCGCGAAGGCCGGGATCATGTCGACGCCGGCTCTCGCCAGGCGGTTGTCGGAGAAGACCTCGCCGAGCAGCACGCGGCCGCGGCGGGGATCCTCCTCCAGCAGCAGCACGAACGCCTCGACCGCCGCCGTCGCGCGCGCGACCGGCTCGCCCGGCCCGTCGGCGACCGCCGCCGCGATCGCCGCCCGCGCCTCGTCGGCGACGCGCGCGTGGACGGCGACGAGCAGCGCCTCGCGGTCGTCGAAGCTCTCGTAGAAGTAGCGCTCGGTCAGTCTCGCCGCGCGGCAGACGCCGCGCACCGTCACCTGCGCCGCGCCGCTGTCGCCGAGCAGCACGTAGCCGGCGTCGAGCAGCTGCTCGCGGCGCTGCGCACGCCGGTCTTCGAGTGTTCTGCCGCCCCACGTCCGTTCGCCGTCAGTGCTCACGAACGGCATCTTCTCAGCCGCGCCTGCGCGAAGTCGCTGCAAACCCGCGGTCTGCCGGCGCAGATGAGCCACTAGGCTGGCTGGGCGATGTCACCGCCGCCCACCACCTGGCCGCCCGTCGAGGGCGAATCGTTCGCCGGTCAGGTGACCGTCACCGGCCGCCGCTTCGCCAACGACGAGAGCGGCTTCGCGGTGCTCGACGGGCAGTGGGACGGCGAGCGGATCGTGCTCGTCGGGCCGCTCGTCCACCTCGAGCCGGGCGAGCAGGCGACCGTCGCCGGCGCCTGGGTCGTCGACCCCCGCTACGGCCCGCAGGTGAGAGTGCGCGAGGCCCATCCGCTCGTCCCGACGGACGACGACTCGGTGCTCGCCTACCTGCGCAGAGTCCGCCACGTCGGCCCGCGTCGCGCCGACGCGCTGATGCAGGCACACGGCGGCGAGGTGCTCGACGCGATCGACCGCGAACCGCACGAGGCGTTCGTGCGCGCCGGACTGACGACGAGAAAGGCGCGCGAGGCGGCCGAGTCGTGGGACGCGCTGCGCGCCACCCGCGGCCTCCATCTGCTGCTGGCGCCGCATGGCCTCGCCCACCTCGCCGGCAGGATCCACCAGCACTACGGCGACAGCGCCTACCGCGTCGTGCGCGAGCGGCCGTACGACCTGACGAGCGTCTTCGGCGTCGGCTTCGTCACCGCCGACGCGATCGCGCGCGGCCTCGGCGCCCCGCTCGACAGCCCCGGCCGCACGCGCGCGGCGATCCTGCACGCGCTCACCGAGGCCGAGCGCGACGGCTCCACCTGCCAGCCGACCGCCGCGCTGCTGCTGCGCGCGCGGGAGCTGCTGAGCGCCGCCGCGCCGCCGCCGGCGGAGGTGCTGAGCGAGCTGGAGCAGCGCGGCGACGTCGAGCTCGACCACGACGACGACGCCGTCTGGGTCTACCGCGCCGAGACCGCGAAGCTGGAGCGGGAGCTGGCGGAGCGCGTCGCCGAGCTGCTCGACGCCGCCCCCAGCAGCAAGCTGGAGGCGCCCGACGAGCCGCCCGACGCCGGCGCCGAGGGCGTCGAGCTGACCGACGAGCAGTGGGCCGGCGTGCGTGGCGCGTTCGTGCAGCGGCTGTCGGTCGTGACCGGCGGCCCCGGCACCGGCAAGACCGCCTCGATCCGCATGATCGGGCAGATCGCGCGCGACCAGAAGGCGCACGTGATGCTGGTCGCGCCGACCGGCCGCGCGGCGCTGCGGATGACCGAGGCGACCGGGCTGAGCGCGACGACCGTCCACTCGGCGCTCGCCTGGATCCCCGGCGAGGGCCCGGTCCACGACGACGACAACCCGCTCAGAACCGACCTCGTGATCGTCGACGAGACGTCGATGGCCAACCTCGAGCTGCTCGTCACGCTGCTGCGCGCGATCGGCGGGCAGACGCACGTCGTGCTGGTCGGCGACGCCGACCAGCTGGCGCCGGTCGGGGCCGGCAAGCCGTTCGCCGAGCTGGTCGCCTCCGGGCGCGTGCCGACGGCGCGCCTGCAGCACATCTTCCGCCAGGCGGCCGGCTCGATGATCGTGCAGGGCGCGCACGCGATCCGCGTCGGCGACGCGCCCTCGTTCGTGCGCGCCGAGGGGATGCGCCACGACCTCTTCTTCATCGCGCGGCCCGACCCGGTCGCCGCGCGCGAGGAGATCGTCTCGCTCGTCAGCGAGCGACTGCCGAAGCACTACGGCGTCGACCCGAACTCCGACATCCAGGTGTTCGCGCCCGTCTACCGCGGCGACCTCGGGATCGACGCGCTCAACAGATCGCTGCGCGCCGCGCTGAACGCCGACGGCCCCGAGGTCGGCAACGGGCGGCTGCGGATCGGCGACAAGCTGATGCTCGTCGGGCGCAACCTGCACGACCTCGGCGTGATGAACGGGTCGCTGCTGCGGCTGCTGGAGGAGGTCGCGCCGAAGGAGCGCACGTCCGAAGCCGACGAGGAGGACGGCTCGAGACCGAGATCGGACGGCTCCGCCGACGGCGGGCTGCTGGTCGGCGTCGACGGCGGCGGCGTCGTGAAGATCCCGGCGGCCGAGGCCGGCCAGCTGCAGCTCGCCTACGCCTGCTCGGTCCACCGCGGGCAGGGGATCGAGCTGCCGATCGCGATCGTCGTCGCCCACCCGGCCGCCGGCGGCCGCTTCCTGCGGCGCGAGATGCTCTACACCGCGATCACCCGCTCGACCGTCGCGACGGTCGTCGTCGGCACGCCGGAGATGGTCGCCCGCGCCGCCCGCACGACCGACGCCGGCCGCCGCCACAGCCGCCTCGCGCGGCGGCTCGACGTCTCCGGCTGACGCCGGCGCCGGCCGCCTCGCCGCGCACGCCGCCGCGACGGGCCGCGCTGCCCCGCCCTTCCGCGGCGGCCGTGCGCGCGATAGGGTCAACGGGTAACAGTTTCCCAAGCGAGGAGCAGGTCGATGTCAGAGGGGAGCGGCGGCGCGGTCGGGCTGACCTGGATCGGCCAGGCCGGCTACGCGATCGAGGCGCCGAGCGGCGAGCTGTGCCTGCTCGACCCGTACCTGTCCGAGTTCGCGCTCGTCGAGCTGGGGCTGCCGCGGCTGGCGCCGATCCCGCTCGACCCCGCCGCGACGCGCGCGTTCGTCGTCGCGATCACGCACACCCACCACGACCACCTCGACCTGATCACCTGCGCCGCGCTCGCCGAGGCCAACCCGGAGGTCGTCTTCGTCGGGCCGTCGAGCATCGTCTCGCGGCTGGTCGGGCGCGGCGTCGCGCCGGAGCGGATCGTCACCGTCGAGCGCGAGCAGAGCGTCTCCGTCGGGCCGTTCACCTTCCACGGCCACTACGCCAGACACGAGGTCAGCGGCTGGCTGACCGAGGACGCGCTCGCCTACGTGGTCGAGGTCGGCGGCACGCGGATCCTGCACAGCGGCGACACCGAGTACGACATGCGCTGCCTCGCGGTCGGCGCGCGCGGGCCGTTCGACGTCGGCATCTTCGTCACCAACGGCAGCGGCGGCAACATGCACGCGCTGGAGGCGGCGCTGATGGCCTCGCAGCTGGAAATCGGTGTCGCGATCCCCTGCCATTACGGGATGTGGGCGCCGGAGGCGTACGGCAGCGGCCACGGGCCGGGCGGCAGACCGACGCTCGACCCGCAGGTGTTCGCCGACACATGTGCGAAGCTCGGCGGACCCGCCGTGCGGGTGCTGGAGCTGGGCGAGCGAATCGACGTGCGCCCCGCCGAGATCCCGATCGCTGGATGACAAGGGAGCCGACCGACCCGATGACGAGCCTCAACCTCGGCCGCCACGCCGCCGCCGGCGCCCCCAGCGGGTCGCCCGGGCAGCACGCGGTCAAGCTCGAGCGCAGCGTCTACTCGGGTCGCGTCGCCGCCGTCCTGCGCGAGGCGATCGTCGACGGCTCGCTGGAGGCCGGCGAGCCGCTGGTCGAGGCGCGCCTGGCCGAGCAGCTCGCCGTCAGCCGCGGGCCGGTCCGCAACGCGCTCCACGTGCTGGAGGGCGAGGGGCTCGTGCGCACGCGGCCCAACGGCCGCTCGGTCGTCGTCGGCTTCGCGCACGCCGACCTGGAGGATCTCGTCAGCGTCCGGCTGGAGCTGGAGTCGACGGCGCTGCGGCGCGGGATCGCGGCGAAGGCCGACACCGCGCCGATCCGCGCCGCCTACGAGCTGGTGCTCGACGAGGGCGCCTCGACGCAGCGACTGGTCGACTACGACATCGACTTCCACCGCGCGCTGATGGAGTTCTCCGGCAGCCGCTTCCTGACGCAGGCGTGGCTGGCGCTCGCGCCGGTCATCCACACCGTCATCACGATCGGCAACCGCCGCATGGCCGAGGCCGACCCCGAGCGCAACTTCACCCGCATCATCTCCGTCCACGAGCCGCTCGTGGCGGCGATCGAGGCCTACGAGCTGAGAAGAGCGCTGAGACTGCTCACTGCCCAGTTCGCGGTCACGAGAGAGATGTTCGCGGTCTCGGCTGGCGGCTGACGCCAGCCACATCTGGCAGCTCACATCAGTCGTCGTTGAAGGGGGCGAATTTCCCGCCCCACAGGCTCTTACAGCGCATGTCACGCGCTACGATCCTGCCCATGAGCACACCCTCCTCCGACACCACGACGGTGGAGATCGACACCCAGCTCCTCGACGCGCTGCGGGCGTACCTTCCCGACGAGAGCGCCCGCTCGTTGATCGAGAGCCTCGTCGCAAACGAGCTGGCCGTCATGACTGTGCGTGAAGTGCGCGCCGAGATGCGCGCCGAGCGCGGTTGACGCGCCTCGTTCTCGACGCGAACATCGTGCTCTCCGGCCTCGCCGCCCCTACCGGTCCGCCCGGTCGGCTGCTGCGCGGTGCCCGTGAGCAGGCGTTCGTCTCGATCATCTGCCCACGCCTCCTCGCCGAGGTGGCGCGCGGCCTCCGCAAGCCATACTTCCGCGTCCGCGTCCCCTTGGGTCGAGCGGCATTCCGCACCTATGTCGACGCCGCGGCGGAGCTGCCAGATCCGACTCGTTCGCCACCGCTGCTGCGCGACCCGCGGGACGACTACCTCGTCGCGTTGGCGCGCGCCGGAGAGGCGGTGGCGATCGTCTCGGGCGATCGCGACCTGCTCGACCACGCCGGTCTCGCACCGCCGGCGATCGACGCGCGCACGGCCTGCCGGCGATTTCGACTGTGAGCAGCGGAAACGGCCGATGCGGCACGTAGGATGCTCCGCTATGCCTGACGCCCCACGCGAGACCGAACCGACCGTTGTCCACGAGCCGGCGGCTGCCGCGCCCGCCCCGTCCGCCGCCGATGCGAGATCGCAGTCGAGCGCTACCGAGCGGGCGCTGCCGGGCGTGCTCGGGACCGTCCTCGGCGGGCTCGCGCTGGTCGCGCTCGCAGGGCTGGCCGGGATGGTGTCGCTGGGGCTGACGGCGGTCGTCGTCGGGTTGCTGGCGGCGGCGGGCGCCGGGTGGCTGCTGCTGCGCCTCGGTGAGCAGGAGTCGCGCCGCGAGGCCGACGGAGTCGCGCGCGAGCGAGCCGAGTTCGCCGCCGAGCGGCTGCAGCTCGCGGCCGAGCGGGAGCGCTTCGGCGCCGAGCGTGAGCGGATGGCCGCCGAGCGCGAGCGCGCCGACGCCGAGCGTGCCCGTGCCGACGCGGAGCGCGAGCGGGCCGCCGCCGAACGCGAGCGGATCGCGGCCGAGCGGGAGCGGATGGCAGGCGAGCGGGAGATCTTCACGAGCGAGCGCCGCGGGCTCGCCGCCGAGCGCAAGAGACTGCACGGCAAGATCGACCAGCTCGAGCGCAGGCTGGCCGTGAAGGAGCGCAAGCTCGCGAGAGTCCAGGCGTTCGACGCCGAGCGCCGCACGCTGGAGCCGCCGCCCGCCGACGACCAGATCGACGGCCAGCTGACCTTCGACGCCGCCGGCGAGTAGCCGGCACGCGCGGCCGGCCTCGCGCCGATCGGCCGTGCCAGGACCGGCGAGGCGGTCGCTCAGCGCTCGTCGCGGCGGACGAGCTCGCCGTCGACGAGCAGCCAGCTGACCTGCGGCCGCAGGTCGCGGCGGGTCTCGGGGCCGTCGACCACGTCGCGCGCCCAGGCGATCGCGGCGGGGATGACCCGCTCGACCGCCAACGCGCGCAGCTCCGCCCGGCGCTCGGAGGGCACCGGGTGGAAGCTCACGTCCACGCCGGGCGTCGCCAGCACCGGGGTCTCGTGCATCCGCCACGATGCGCGGCAGAGCACGAGGCCGACGTCGGGGAAGTGGCTGGCGTACCACGTGCCGTAGCGGGAGACGCTCGCGAACGGGCAGGGATCGACCCCGGCCAGCTGCGCATCGAGGTCACTGCGCTTGATCAGGTGGCTGGTCCCGCGCGGCAGGCGTCCGGAGGAGTAGAGGTACGGCGGCTCGGCATCGGACATGGCACCGCAACGGTACTCCCGCACGAGCCGCCGCGCTGCCTACAGCCGCTCCGGCGCCTCCAGCAGCGTCTTCACCGTGCCGAGGAAGGCGGCGGCGTCGGCGCCGTAGACGATCCGGTGATCGCTGGTGAGGGTCAGCGTCATCAGGGTGGCGACGGCGATCGCCGCCGGGGCGTCGGCGGCGGCGGGCGGGCCCGGGACGACCGTCGGGCGCAGCGCTCCGACGGCCAGGATCGCGGCCTGGGGCGGGTTGATCACGGCCTCGAAGTGGCGGATGCCGAGCATGCCCAGGTTCGATACCGTGAACGTGCCGCCGGCGAGCTGCGCGGGGGCGATCGTGCGCTCGCGGACGGCGGTTGCGAGCGCGCGGGTGGCGGTCGCGATCTCGGCGAGCGAGAGCGTGTCGGCGGCGGGCACCGTCGGGACGACGAGCGACTCCGGCGCCGCGACCGCGAAGCCGACGTTGACCTGCTCCCACAGGCGGAAGCCGCCGGCCTCGTCGTCCCAGCTGCCGTTCACGCGCGGGTGCTCGCGCAGCGCCAGCGCGACCGCGCGCAGGACCATGTCGTTCAGCGACGGCGGGAGGTCGCCGCCCCCTGCGGCGGCCTCCCGCTTCAGCGCCCCGCGCAAGGCGATCGCGGCGTCCATCGTCACGTCGAGCGCGACGGTGAACTCCGGCACAGTCGTCTTCGCCTCGACCATCCGCCGCGCGATCAGCCGCTGCGTGCGCGACGCCTTGACGAACGCGCCTGCCGGCTCCGCGGGCGGGGCGTCCACGGGCGGCGCCGCGTCGGGCGGCGTCATGCCGCCGCCTCGTCGGCGATCCGCACGACGACGTCGCCGACCTCGCACTCCTGGCCCGCGCTGACGAGCACCTCGGCGACGACGCCGTCGACGCCGGCCTCGACCTCGAAGGTCGCCTTGTCGCCCTCGACCTCGACGACCGAGTCGGCGGCCGCGACGCGGTCGCCGACGGCGACCATCACGGCGAGGATCTCCACCTCGACGGTGGACATGCCCATCTTGGGGATGTGGACGTCGGTCATCGAACGGCCTCCTGCGCGAGCGCGCCGCGGGGGCCGATCGCGGCGACGGAACGGACTGCGTCGGCGAGCTGGGCGCGCGAGGGCAGCAGCGCGACCTCCAGCTCGACCGCGAACGGGATCGGGGCGTCGGCGCGGGTGATCCGCCGCGGCGGCGCGACCAGCGCGTCCGCCAGCTCCTCGGCGGCGGTCGCGACGACCTCGGCCGCGAGGCCGCACGAGCGGTTGGTGTCGTCGAGCACGACCAGCCGCCCGGTCCTGCGGACCGACGCCGCCAGCCCCGCCCAGTCGAACGGGTAGATCGTGCGCGGGTCGAAGACCTCGACCGAGATCGGGTCGCCGCCGTCCGCGTCCGGCGCGGCCAGCTCCTCCGCGACCTTCAGCGCGTCTCTCACGAGGTGGCCGATCGCGACGACCGTGACGTCGTCCCCGGAGCGGTGCACCCGGCCGACGCCGAGCGGGATCGGGCCGGCGTCGTCGGCGACCTCCTCGCGGCCGCCGAGCGCGGCGGCGGGGGCGAAGAAGACGACCGGGTCGTCGTCGCGGATCGCGCTCACGAACAGGCCGTAGGCGTCCGCCGCCGTCGCCGGCACGACCGTCTTCACGCCCGCCTGCGCGAACATCGCGTACGGGTGGTCGGAGTGCTGCGCCGCCAGGCCCATGCGGGCGCCGGAGCCCGGCACGACGTAGGTCACCGGCACCTTCGCCTGGCCGCCGGTCATCAGGCGGAACTTCGCCGCCTGGTTGACGATCGGCTCGTAGGCGGTGAACAGCAGCGAGGGGATCTGGAACTCGACGACCGGCCGGTGGCCGGCCAGCGCCGCGCCCATCGCGAAGCCGGTGAAGGCCTGCTCGGAGATCGGCGTGTCGATGATCCGCTGGTCGCCCAGCTCGGCCGCCAGCCCTCTCGTGACGCCGCGCAGCGAGGCGCGCACGTCCTCGCCGAGCACGAACACCGACGGGTCGCGCAGCATCTCGTCGCGCAGCGCTCTCGCGAGCGCCTGCTGGTATCGCATCCGGGCCATCAGACCGCCACCCCTTCGCGCGGCACGAGGCCGCTGGCATAGACGTAGTCGCGCGCGGAGGAGACCTCCGGGCGCGGGCTCTCGCGCGCGAACGCGAGCGCGCGCTCCAACAGCTCCTCGACCGAAGCATCGATCTCCGCGACCGCGGCCGCATCGAGCCGCGCCGCCTCCACGAGCAGCGGGTCGCGCTCGCGCCAGCGCGCGATCTCCTCGTCGCTGCGGTAGCCGAGCCCCATCGTCGCCTCGGCCGTGTGATGGCCGACGAAGCGGTAGGTCTCGCACTCGAGGAAGGCCGGGCCGCCGCCGGCACGGGCGGCGGCCACGAGCGCACCCGCCGCGTCGCGCACGGCCTCGACGTCCATCCCGTCGACTCTCACCGCCGCCATCCCGTACGCGGCTGCCCGCTCGACCAGCGAGCCGGCGGTCGCCTGCTCCTGCGCGAACGAGACGGCGTAGCCGTTGTTCTCGCAGACGAACAGCACCGGCAGCCTCCAGATGCCGGCCATGTTCATCGTCTCGTGCAGCACGCCCTGGTTGACGGCGCCGTCGCCGAAGAAGCAGACGGCGACGCGATCGCTGCCGGCCTGCAGGCCGGCCCAGGCGGCGCCGGCCGCGATCGGCGCGCCGGCCGCGACGATGCCGTTGGCGCCGTAGATCCCGAGCGAGACGTCGGCGATGTGCATCGAGCCGCCGCGCGCGCGGTTGAGGCCGGTCGTGCGGCCGAGCAGCTCGGCCATCATCCGCGGCACGTCGGCGCCCTTCGCGATCACGTGACCGTGGCCGCGGTGGGTCGAGGTGATCACGTCGTCGTCGCGCAGCGCGGCGCAGACGCCGGTCGCGACCGCTTCCTGGCCGATGTACTCGTGCGTGACGCCGGCGATCTCGTTGGCGTTGACGAGCGTCACGATCTGCTCCTCGAAGCGGCGGATCGTGCGCATCGTGCGATACAGGTCGGCGGCGCTCATCGCGGCACCGGGACGGGATCGCGGGGCGGGTCGCCGGCGAGCACGCGCAGGGCGTCGTCGAGCGCGCGCGTGCGCACCTCGGCGAGCGCCTGCTCGGAGAACGCCGCCGAGTGGGGTGTGACCACAGCAGACTCCAATCCGATCAGGGGACTGTCTTCAGGCAGCGGCTCGGTCTCGAACACATCGAGGCCGGCGCCGCCGAGGTGACCGCCGGCGAGTGCCGCGGCGAGCGCGTCCTCGTCGACGATCTCGCCCCGGCTCGTGTTGACGAGCAGCGAGCCGGGCTTCATCGCCGCCAGCTCGGGCGCACCGATCAGGCGGTGCGTCGCGGGCGTCAGCGGCAGGTGGATGCTGAGCGCGTCGGCGCGCGCGAGCAGGTCGTTCAGGTTCTCCGCGCGACGGGCGCCGGCGGCGACGAGCGTGAGGTCGTCGACGCCGGGGTCGTGGACCAGCAGCTCCATCCCGAAGGCGAAGGCGCGCTTGGCGGTCGCGCGGGCGATCCGGCCGAAGCCGAGCAGGCCGAGCGTCGAGCCGCGCAGCCGCTGCATCGCGCCGAGCTGCGCGTACGGCAGCCAGCGGCCGGCGCGCAGCGCGCGGTCGGAGCTGGGGACGCGCCGCGCGCACGCCAGCAGCAGCGCGAGCGTGTGGTCGGCGACGTCGTCGGTGCCGTAGTCGGGCACGTAGACGACCTCGACGCCGCGCGCCTGCGCGGCCTCGACGTCGACCTTGTCGTACCCGCTGCCGCAGCGCGCCACGACGCGCAGCTGCGGCAGCTGGTCCAGCAGCGTCGCGTCGACCGTCGCGTGGTACACGAAGATCGCCGCGGCGCCGGCCCCGGCGGCCACGATCCGCGCGGGATCGTGGCCGTCGAGCGCGACCAGGTCGGCGCCGGCCGCCGCGATCGCCGCGCGCTCAGGCGCGGCGAACGGGAAGCGGTCGGCGTCGGTCAGGAGCAGCAGGGGCCGCATCGTCTCCTCTCGGTGCCTCAGGGGCGCACGTGGAACGCGTCCACGCTCACCGCGCTGGCGGTGCTGTCGTAGTTGCGCGAGCCGAGCACTCTCACCGTCAGCGTGTGCGGTCCGCTGGTCGGGAAGGTCGCCTGGTAGAGGGCGGCCTCGTTGACCGTCGGCCCGCGGTAGCCGTAGGTGTCGACGCGCGCGGCGAAGGCGCCGTCGAGCGAGACGTCGGCTCTGCCGCAGGCGGCGCACAGCTTGCCGACCCAGGTGATGCGGCGACCGCTGAATCTGATCGTCGCCGTGTCACCGGCCGTCGAGCTGACCTTCACGCCGCCGCTGGCCGCCCAGCCGCTGCCGCCGTACGCGATCGAGCTGTCGGTCTCCTGCACGACGGTGGCGCTGTTGGTCAGCGCCTGGAAGCCGTCGAGCGTGATCGCGAAGCCGTTGGAGCGGCTGTTCTTGCTGCCGGCCGGCTCGAGCGTGATCGTGTGTCTGGCGACCGAGCCGAACGTCTTGACGTAGAC
This sequence comes from Conexibacter sp. CPCC 205762, assembly GCF_030646155.1. GTDB lineage: Bacteria > Actinomycetota > Thermoleophilia > Solirubrobacterales > Solirubrobacteraceae > Conexibacter. Next base: position 209,490 of record NZ_JAUTDN010000002.1, on the reverse strand, counting down.
GGGGACCTGGTAGTTGACCTCGTCCGGCGCGTAGAGGTCGATCGTCGCGTCGGTGACGCCGTCGATCTTCACGTTCACCTTGCCGAGGTCCGGCCCCAGCTTGGCGAGGTAGGTGACCTGGCCGCCGGTGAACGTCCACGCGGCGGTCGCGGCCGCGCCGCTGCCCGGCGCCGGCTCGCTCGTGTAGCGCACGTACGGATCCCAGAGGGTCGCGTCGTACTGGTAGTTGCCGTTGCGGTTGACCTCGAAGCGGATCGCGTCGCCGGCCGCGACCGTGACGCCCGCGACGTTCGCGGCGACGCCGGTCGTGTCGTTGGCGCCGATCGAGGTCGCACCCCAGATCGCGGTGCCGTTCTTGGTGATCTTCACGACGACGCCGTCGCCGCCGGTGACGAGCTTCGCCACCTGGCTGGTGATGTTGACCGTGCCGGCTCTCGGCGCGATCCACGTGCGGGCGGTGTCGTTGCTCTCGCCCGGGTGCTCGGCCGTCGGCCAGACGAAGCCGCCGGTCGCGTCGTGCCACTCCTTCATCCCGAGGTAGCCGCCGGTCGCGGCATAGGCCGAGATGTCTCTCCAGCTGCCGGAGACGTTGTCCTGGTAGCGCCAGTTGTTCGCCCCCTGCGTGCCGCTGAACTGCGAGCAGGCGTCGTTGCACGAGCCGGTCGAGCGCGAGAGCGTCTCGCCGGAGGCGTCGCCGACGCCGGTCTGGTGGTCCCAGCCGCCGCCGTAGGAGATCGCCGTGTCGTCGTCCTCGGCCGCGACCGTGTCGACGGTGAAGCCGCCGGCGGTGACGCCGCTGGAGAGGTTGCCGTCGCCGTCGATCGTCTTCACCACGTACGGCGCGTTCGGCGAGGCGAGCGCTCCGGTGTGGAAGAAGTAGCGGCCCTTGGTGACGGTCCCGATCACTCTGCCCAGCAGCGAGACCTGGTAGCCGGAGACGAACGTGTCGTCGCTGCCGGCGTCCCACGTCAGCTCGACGCCCGCGTAGTTCATGTTCGTGCGGACGTGCGCCGAGAGGTTGCTCGGGTTGCCGGGTGCGGTCGTGTCCTGGCCGCCGCCCGGGTGCTTCGGCATGCCGATCCAGATCAGCTCGCCGGCGGCGATCGACGACAGTCTGATGCCGTTGGCCATCAGGTCGGCGCCGGTGCGCGAGGCGCTGCCGGAGGCCAGCTCGTAGCGGACGTCGTAGGTCGTGCCGGCGGTCAGCCCGCGCGGGTAGACGGTGACGGCCGAGCCGGAGCCGGAGCCCTTGTAGATCACGAGCGACTTCGTGCCGTCCTGGCTGACGCGCTGGTACCAGTTGCGCGCGGCGTCGGAGGCGGCCGGGTGGTACTGGTGGACCCAGCGCCCGACGACCCCTCTGTCGCGCAGCCAGCGGTACTTCTCGACCAGCTTGCGCATGCAGCTGAGCTGTCTCGGATTGACCGTGTCACCGGTGAAGTCCGGATTGAACATCAGCAGCGCGTTCCAGGCGACGGTGCAGTTGTCCGGGTTCCAGGCGTCCGGGATCCCGCTGATCTTGTCGCCGGGGAAGAGGCGCGAGGCGTCGTACTGCGCGTCGAAGCCGTTCAGGTCGGTGATCGAGAAGCCCGACGCCATCCGCATGAACTCGTAGGAGGTGTCATGGCCGCCCGAGTCGACGCCCTGGATCGCGGAGCCGGTCGCGGTGTCGAGGAAGCGCGCCTGGACGCGGCGGAACGCCTGGTCCTGACCGAGCTGCTGCCAGCCCGGCGTGTTGGCGACCGGGCAGGCGTCGTTGCGCCACTGGAAGTCGCCCCAGGCGGCCGCCTTGCCGATCAGCAGGTCGCCCATCCACGTCTCCGCGCCGGGCTGCGTGAGGTCGATCAGCCGCTCCGCGTAGCCGCATGGCGAGCCGTTGACGAACCAATCCGGATGGTCTCTGTAGACCTGCGAGTCGCTGTTGGCGTCGTAGGCCATCATGTACGTCAGCTGCTTGGCGCCCGACTTGCCGAGGAAGTCGATCGACTGTCTGAAGTCGGGGCCGTCCCAGTTGCCGGGCGTGTCCCACCAGCCGTTGTCGCGGTGGTAGGTGTCGGCGCCGATCGTCGTCATGTGCGACTGGAAGCCGAAGATCTTCTGCAGCGTGCCGGCCTGGTCCCACGAGCCGGTCCACTGGCTGCCGGTGAACCAGTAGGAGAGCATGCGGATCGCGGAGAACCACGGCGACCGCGTGTAGTCCCACATGTATCTGTACTGCCAGTCGAGCAGCCGGTTGGTCATGTCGTCGAGGTCGCTCACGTAGACGTGCGTGAACGCTCTCGGCGTCGTGATCGAGGCGCCGGCGGCGAGCGAGGCGTCGTAGTTGGGGATCGCCAGCGACAGCGAGCCGGGGCCGCCGGCCTGGTTGCCGGCGTCCATCGCCCAGCGACCGTAGTAGTCGAAGCCGATCGCGACGCCGTCGTTCGTGGCCGAGTTCCAGACCGAGAAGAACGGGATGTAGTTGAACGAGGTCTCGGCGAAGCCGGCGAGCGGGCAGGCCGAGGAGCCGCCGAAGTCCTGGTAGCGCCACTGGTTGGCGCCCTGCGTCGAGGAGAAGCCCGACGACGCGGTGTAGGAGCTGCCGCCGCCGCTGTACGCGACCGTCGGGTCCCATCTCGTCGCGTCGTTGGCCCAGTCGCCGTTGTTGGCGATCTCGAAGCGGATCACGTCGCCGGCGGCGACGGAGACGCCGCTGACGTTGGTGCTGATGCCGGTCGTGTCGCTGCCGGCGATCGTTCTCGCGCCCCACACGACGGTGCCGTTCTTGGTGATCTTCACGACGACGCCGTTGCCGAGCGTGTTCATCTTCAGCGCTCTGCCGCTGATGTCGACGGTGCCGGCTCTCGGGGCCGTCCAGGCGCGCGCGGTCGCGTTGCCCGGACCGGGGTGCTGCGCGTCGGGCCAGACGTAGCCGCCGCTGGAGTCGTGCCACTCTCTCATCGAGAGGTAGCCGCTGGCGGTGTAGGAGGCGATGTCGGTCCAGTCGGGCACGCCGCTGGCGCTCTCGGAGCAGAGCCAGCTGTCGTAGGAGTCGAACGTGCGCGCGTAGGCTCTCGACAGCGGGGTGCTTCTCAGCTCCCACGAGCCGCTCGTCGAGCGCGCGCCGCTCATCCAGCGCAGCGTCGTGTTGGCGGTCTCGTCGCCCATCACGTGCTGCTCGAGGAACGACGGGCGCGTCAGCCGATGAGCGCTGGAGTCGGTGTTTCTGTAGTCGGCCCACTCGCGGATCACCGACGTCGACGGGTAGACGACGTAATGCTTGGTGACGCTCAGGCCGCTGCGCGCGATCGTCACGTCGAGCTGCAGCACCGACTCGCCGCCGAGCGTTCTGCTGGCTGCGCTGCCGGAGGAGCACGACCAGCCGGAGGTCGCGCCCGTGATCGTCGTGCCGTCCCAGTCGAAGCGGACCTCGGCCGAGGTCTGCCCTGCGGAGACGTACTCGCGGACCGGGGAGGCGAGCTTGTTCTTGAAGCTGGTGAGCGTGTACGTCCCGCCGCTGAAGGTGAGCACCTTCTCGGTCGCGGCGGTGCCGATCGTCCAGGTGCACTGATTGGCGCCGGCGTTGGCGTACGCGTCACCGACGGTGACCGCGCGCGCCGCCGCCGATGCGGCCAGCGTCAGGGCAGCAGAGAGCGAGAGCGCGACTGCGCTCCGCAGGGCGTGATGCATGGTGACGGGACCCTCCTTACAACAACGCGCCACCGTTGGCACGCAGCACGTGCCCGGTGACGAAGGTGGACAGGGGGCTGAGCAGGAAGACACAGGCGCCGGCGATCTCCTCCGGCTGGCCGAGACGGCCGAAGAGGGTGCGCGAGCCGGCGAGCGCCTTCTGCTCGGGCGTCGTCGCCAGCAGGCCGTCGGTCTCGACCGGGCCGGGGCTGACGGCGTTGACGCGCACCTGCGCCGGCGCGGCCTCGCGCGCCAGCGACTTCGTCAACGCGATCACGCCGCCCTTGGCCGCGGCGTAGTGGGCGGCGGGGCTGATCGAGCCGTACTCGCCGGCGGTCGAGGCGACGTTGACGATCGCGCCCGCGCCGCGCGCGGTCATCGCCGGCAGCACGGCCTGGCAGCCGGCGGCGGTCGTCAGCAGGTTGGCGGTCAGCGCGCGCGTCCAGGCGGCCGCGTCGAGCTGGTCGTGGTCGCGCTTCTCGAACAGGCCGGCGCAGTTGACGAGGCCGTCGACCGGGCCGAGCGTCGCCGCGACCTCGTCGGCGTAGGCGGCGAAGGCGTGCGCGTCGGCGGCGTCGAAGGCGCGTGCGAGCGGCGCGGGGGCGTCGGCCTCGGACGCGAGCCCGTCGCGCGCGGCGGCGCCCTCCTCCAGCTCCGCGACGAGCGCGTCGAGCGGCTCCTGGCGCAGGTCGGTCAGCGCCACGCGGGCGCCGGCGGCGCGCAGCGTGCGCGCGATCGCGCGGCCGATCCCGCCGCTGGCGCCGGTCAGGATCACGGTCTGGCCTGCGAGCAGCGGCGCGCCGCTCGCGAGCGTGTCGGACAGCCTCTCGGCGATCATCGGTCCTCCCCCTGCGCGTCACCGAACATCGACGCGGTCAACTCGAACTGGTTGCTCAACATCGCCACCGCCTCATCCGCGCGGCCGCCGCCGATCGCCGCGATCAGCGGCTCGTGCGAGGCGACGATGCGGCGGAAGTGGGTCGCCGGGTCGACCGCCGCGAGACGGCGGTTGCCGATCGTGATGACGGTCTGGATCACGGGCGCGATCGCCTTCCACGCCTCGACCAGGAAGCGGCTGCCGGCACGCTCGACGAGCGCGCGGTGAAAGGCGATGTCCAGCTCCACCAGCCGCGGCGTCGTCGCGCCCTCGACCTCGAAGGCTGCAAGCGCGTCCGTCAGCGGCGCTATCGGCGCCTGCCGCTCGGCGCCCCAGCGGATCGCCGTCCCCTCCAGCTCGAAGCGGACGCGGAAGAGGTCGCCGAGGTCCTCGGCGCCGAAGCCGACGACCTCGGTGCGGCCGTTGGGCAGCGTCCGCACGAGCCCCTCGCCCTCCAGCACGTGCAGCGCGCTGCGGACCGGCCCGCGGCTGACCGCCAGCTCGTCGGCGACGCGCGCCTCGACCAGCGGCGTGCCGGCCGCCAGCGTGCCGTCGATGACCGCCTCGCGCAGCACGTCGGCGACCCAGCCGGAGTGGATCGAGCGGCCGAGCTTGGTCGCGTGCTGGCCGGCGCCGGGCGCCGGCGTCCCGTTCGGGCGCGAGAGCGAGAGCAGCGTCATGGCCGCGGCGCTCCCGTCGCGACGGCGGTGGTCGTCGCCTCGATCACGCGCGCCTCGCTGCCCTCGCCGCGTCTGAACTCGTCGACGATCTGGCCGTCGGCGAGCACGACGCAGCGGTCGCAGAGGCCGACCAGCTCGGCGATCTCGGAGGAGACGACGAGCAGCGTCACGCCTCTGTCGGCGAGGTCGAGGATCAGCCGGTAGATCTCCTGCCGCGTCTCGACGTCGACGCCCTTCGTCGGCTCGTCCAGCAGCATGAGCTTGGGCGCGTTCATCAGCACGCGCGCGAGCAGGATCTTCTGCTGGTTGCCGCCCGACAGGTGGGCGACGTCGGAGGACGGCGAGGGCGCCTTGATCCGCAGCGATCTGATGAAGCCGAGCGCCGCGCTCTGCTCGCCGCGGCGGTCGACCCAGCCGCCGCGCGAGAGGCCGGCGAGGTTGCCGGCGGTGATGTTCTCGCGCAGCGCGAAGTTGAACAGCAGGCCGGTGCCCTTGCGGTCCTCGGTCAGCATCGCGATCCCGGCGCGGCGCGCGTCGGCCGGCGTCTTGAGCCGCTTCGGCGCGCCCTCGACGCTGATCGTGCCGGTGTGCGGCAGCGCGCCGTAGATCGCCGACAGCAGCTCGGTGCGGCCGGCGCCGACGACTCCGGCGATGCCGACGATCTCGCCCCTGCGGGCGCTGAAGGAGACGTCGCGCAGCACGTCGCGCGCATGCAGCGGATGCGGCACCGAGACGTGCTCCAGTCGCAGCACCTCGTCCTCGCCGTGTCTGCTGGAGCGGGTCGGGTAGAGGTGGTCGACCTCGCGGCCGACCATCGCCGCGACGATCCCCCGCTCGCTGAAGTCGGAGCGCTCCAGCTCGGCGACCTTCTCGCCGTCGCGCAGGACGGTCGCGCGGTCGCACATCCGCATCACCTCGGGGATGCGGTGGGTGATGAAGACCATCGTCGTGCCGGCCGCGCGCAGGCGGTTCAGGACGGCGAAGAGGCGGTCGGTCTCGGTGCCGGCGAGCGAGGCGGTCGGCTCGTCGAGGATCAGCACGCGCGGGTCGGTCGTCAGCGCGCGGGCGATCATCACCAGCTGCCGCTGGGTCGCGCTCAGCGCCGCGACAGAGGTGCGCGGGTCGATCGGGATCTCGAGCCGGCCGAGCAGCTCGGCGGCGCGGCGGCGCAGCTCGCGGAAGGAGACGCGCGGCGCCGTGTCGAGCCCGGTGTGGCCGACGAAGAGGTTCTCGGCGACCGTCAGCTGCTCGACGACCTGGATCTCCTGCGGCACGTACGCGACGCCCTTGGCGCGCGCGTCGGCCGGGGAGGCGAAGCTGACGGCCGCGCCGTCGAGCTTGACCGCGCCCTCGTAGGAGCCGGCCGGCCAGACGCCGGTGAGGATCTTGACGAGGGTCGACTTGCCGGCGCCGTTGTGGCCGATCAGCGCGTGGATCTCGCCGGCGTGGAGCCGGAAGTCGACGCCCTTCAGGGCTGGCACGCCGGCGAACTTCTTGCCGAGCCGCTCGGTTTCGAGCACGTGGGTCATGACGATCACAGGGGGCGGGGCGGCGGAGCGCGGTGCTCCGCCGCCGTGCCGGTCGGTGGGTTCCCTAGAGGCCCTTCGTGGCCGCGTCGGCCTCGTCGAGCATCCCTTCGAATCTCGCGACCTGATCTCTCGTGATGATCGTCGCGGGAAGCGGGTTGTCGTAGGCGACCTGCTGGCCTTCGGCGAGCTGGCCGAGCAGCTCGGCCGTCTTGGCGCCCTCCTCGAACAGCGGCTGGCCGACGACGGCGAAGACCTTGCCGTCTCTCACCAGGTCGAGGTTCTGGCGGACGTAGTCCATGCCGATGATCGTCAGTCTCTTGCCGGCCTGGTCGGCCGCGCCGGCCCAGGTGACGGGGCCGCCGCCGGTCGTCGAGAAGGCCGCGACCGTGTCCGGGTTGGCCTGCAGGATCGAGACCGCCTTCGCCTTCGCGGCGGGGACGTCGAAGCCCTCCTCCTGCGGCTTCAGCACCTTCACGTCGGGGCAGTCGCTCGCCATCTGGTCGGTGAACGTTCTGGCGACGAGGTTCTCGACCGTGTTGAACGAGCCCTCGGTGACCGCGACCGTGCCCTTGCAGCCGATCTCTCTGCCGATCGCCGTCGCGGCCTCCTTCGCGTAGTCGGTCGGGACGGTGCCGGTGACGGCCTTCAGGCCGGGCGCCTCGCCCTCTCTGACCGGGATGTGCCAGGAGACGATCGGGTAGTCCTTGCCCCATCTCGCGATGAACGGGTAGGTCGACGGGTCGTAGGCGTAGACGCCGATCGCTCTGATCCCGCCCTTTGCGATCACGGCGTCGGCGAGCGGCGCGGTCGCCGGCATGTCGAGCGCCTCGGCGCCGACGATCTCGCACTCGTAGCCGAGTCTCTTGCACTCGCTCAGGAAGCCGCCCTGCATGATCCGGTGGACCGGGTGGTTGCGCATCGGCTGGACCCACAGCAGCTTGCCCTTGTCGCCGCCGCTGTCGGCGGTCGTCTCGGCGCCGCCGCTGCTCGCGGCCTGCGTGCCGGTGTCTGCGCTCTTGTCGTCGTCGCTGCTCGATCCGCACGCAGCGAAGGTCAGCGCGGCGAGTGCCAGCAGTGCGAGCACGAGCAGGCGCAGGGGCTTGCGCCGCCCGCTCGGGGTGTACGTGTCCATCTCTCTCCTCTCCAGGGGTTCCTACGAAGCGCCGCCGGCGAGCGACATCCGCCGCCGTGCGATGTCGACGCCGACGGCCAGGACCATGATCAGCCCGACCGCGACGGTCTGCCAGTTGGGGTTGACGCCGACCACCACGAGGCCGCTCTGGACGACCTGCAGCAGCAGCATTCCGACGATGCCGGCCGCGACGGTGCCGACGCCGCCGAAGAGGCTGACGCCGCCGATCACGACGCCGGCGATCACCGTCAGCTCCCAGCCCGTGCCGATCGCCGGGGTGCCGGAGGCGCCGTCGGCCAGCACGAGCATGCCCGCGACCGCCGCCAGCGCGCCGACGACCATGAAGCAGGCGATCTTCACGCGCGCGGTGTGGATGCCGACGAGGCGCGCGACCTCCTCGTTGCCGCCGGTCGCGTAGAGGTTGCGGCCGGTGGTGGTGCGCCGCAGCACGACGTCGGCGATCACAGCGAGGATCACGAGCAGCACGAACGACCAGCCGAGGCCGAAGATCACGTCGGCGCTGCCGATCTCGCCGACCGATCTCGGCAGCGGGTAGATCGGGTAGCCGTTCGTGATGACGTAGATGAAGCCTCTCGCCGCGTACAGCATCCCGAGCGTGGCGATGAAGGCGGGGATCCGCACGTGCACGACGAGCACGCCGTTGATCAGGCCGACGAAGGCGCCGGTCGCGAGGCCGCCGAGGATGCCGAGCGGGACCGGCAGGTTCCCCTTCGTCATCAGCCAGGCGGCGATGATCGCGGAGAGGCCGGCGACCGAGCCGACCGAGAGGTCGAACTCGCCCGCGACGAGCAGCAGCGTCTGGCCGATCGCGATGATCCCGACGAACGAGACGGCGGTCAGCATCGAGCGCACGTTGGTGCCCGACAGGAAGGCCGGCTCCAGCAGCCAGAAGACGAGCACGAGGCCGGCGAGCGCGGCGATCACGCCGGCCTCGCTGACCGCGAGCGCGCGGCGCAGCCGGTTGGGGGCGGTGGGCGGGGCGGCGACCGCCTCGGCACCGGCCTCGGCTCCCGCCGCGACGGCTGCGGGCACAGGGGCGCCCGGCCGGTCGCGCTGCAACAGGTTCACGTCGTCTCTCCTCGTTGCGGGTGCGCGCCGCCGTCCTGCGACCTGGCTGCGCGCTCCCGGTTCTCTCCTCGTGCTCACCGTTGGAAAACGAAAACGGTAAACAATTTACGAAGACCGTATACCGATCTCGGCGGGCGTGTCAAGAAGAGATTTCGCGCGAATGCCTCCGCCGCGCCGCCGCCCGCCCCGCCCCGCCGCGCCGCGCCGCGCCCCGCCGCCGCGCGACCTCCGGACGACCGATCCCCTCTGCGGGAGGCGAACGTCCGCAGGTCGCGTCAGACCAGCCGCGCGAGCAGACCGGCGTCGGCGGCGATCGTCGTGCCGTTGACGACCGACGCGGCCGGGGTCGTCAGCCAGGCGAGCACGGCGGCCGTCTCCTGCGGGCGGGCGACGCGGCCGATCGCGGTCGCGGAGCCGGAGGCGTCGAAGCCGGCCTCCTCCGCGCTCGTCCCCATCCGCTCCAGCGCCGCGCGCGTCATCGGCGTGTCGACCGAGCCGGGCGCGACGCCGACGACGCGGATCCCGTCGGGTGCGAGGTCGAGCGCCATCTGCCGCGTCAGCGCGACCAGCGCGCCCTTCGACGCGGCGTAGGCGGCGTTGGCCGGCATCGAGGCGTAGGCGTGGACCGAGGAGGTCGTCACGATCACGCCGCCGCCGGCCGCGCGCAGCAGCGGGATCGCATGGCGCGAGAGGCGGAAGACCGAGCCGACGTTGACCGCCAGCAGCCGCTCCAGCGCCGCGTCGGAGAGCTGCTCGACGGTGTCGTCGGCGACCGCCATGCCGGCGACGTGGACGAGCGCGCCCAGCTGCCCGAGCGCCGCCGCGTCGGCGACCGCCCGCGCGCAGTCGTCGCTGTCGGCGACGTCGACGGCGCGGCCGGCGGCGCTCCCGCCGGCGGCCGCGATCTCCTCGGCGACGCGCGCGGCGCCGTCGCCGTCGAGGTCGGCGGCGAGCACCTGGTCGCCCTGCGCCGCGAGCGCCAGCGCCGTCGCCCGCCCGATCCCCGACGCCGCCCCTGTCACGATGCTCACGCGCTGCGCCATCCCGCCGCTCCTCCCGGTCCGCGCGCCGGGCGCACCGCGCCGCGATCCGCCGAACCTTCGTATTCGTTTTCTGTTGACAAAGCCGTTCCGACCGTAGAACCTCTGCCGCCGCGCCGTCAAGCGCCCCACTCCCATGCCTGAGATCACGCTCGAATCGGACGCCCTGCGCGTCGTCTGCACGCCCGCACAGGGCTTCTCGATCAGCTCGCTGGTCGACCGCGTCAGCGGCGCCGAGGCGCTGTGGCGGCGCGAGACGCACGCCGTCGAGCCGTGCTCGCGCGCGCTCGGCCCGGCTGGCGAACTGTCCGACATGACCTTCCTCGACCGCTTCGCCGGCGGCTGGTTCGAGATGTTCCCCGAGGTCGGCTACACGCAGCCCGGCGACGCCGCCTCACTCGTCCACGGCGAGGTCGTGCGGCTGCCGTGGGAGCTGACCGACCAGGGTCCGCTGCACGTCAGCGCGCAGGTCGCGCTGGTGCGCCGGCCGCTGACGATCGAGCGGACGCTGAGCGTGAGCGGCGCGACGCTGACCGTCCACGAGCGGATCGCCAACCGCGGCCAGGTGCCGGTCCCGTACACCTGGGGCCACCATCCCTGCTTCTCGCGCGCGACCTTCGCCGGCGGCCGGATCGAGCTCGACGTCGCCGCCGCCGAGGTTCCCGACCCGTGGTTCGACCCCGCCAACGCGGTCCTGGCGCACGGCCCGTTCGCCTGGCCGCAGGTCTCGCGCCGCGACGGCGGCACGGCCGACCTCGCCGCCCTTCCGCCGGAACGCGACGGCCGCGCCGACCATGCCTGCCTGACGCTCGGCGACCGCGGCGGCTCGCTGCGGCTGACCGCGCCGCGGGCCGGCGCCGACGGCCGCGCGCTGCGGGTCGAGTTCGACGTCGCGCAGTTCCCCTACGCGCTGCTGTGGCAGAACTTCGGCGCCGGTGCGGGCTTCCCGTTCTGGGGCGAGGGCGACACCTTCGCGGTCGAGTTCTCGACGATGCCCGGCCGCGCCACCCCCGACGCGATCGCCGCCGGCGCCGTCTCGGCGCTGGCGCCTGGCGCGTCCTCCCAGACGACCTTCACGGTCGCCTGGGAGGCGCTCTGACTCAGGTCAGAAGTTCGCCGGCGTGATCGACGGCTTGTTGCCGGGCTGGTTCGGGTCGCCCGAGTAGCTCGTGTAGAGCCACTCTCTGAAGAACTCCTCCCAGCGCGCGGCGCGCGACGGATCGGAGCTCTTCACGAGCGCGGTGAACTGCTCGGTCGTGACGTTGCCGTTGGCGTGGTCGACGAGCCACGATCTCATCATCGCTCTGAATGCCGGTTCGCCGAGCGAGGGCGTCGCGATGAAGATCTCGCGGATCGCCGTCATCGTCGCCGCGCCGCGCAGGTACATCGCGGCCGTGTCGAAGATGTCGGCGGCCGTCGGCGGAGCGGCCGGCGGGGTCTTCCAGTAGTCGGGGATCTGGTCGTCGTAGTCGTCGTAGGCGGCGGCGAAGCGGGTCGGCATGTCATCGCCGCCGTCGTCCTCGGCGCTCCACAGCCACGAGGAGAACTCGGTGATGCCCTCGTTGAGCCAGATGTCCTTCCACTGCGCCAGCGTCACGAGATTGCCGAACCACTGGTGCGCGTTCTCGTGCGCGATCGTGTCGATTCCGACGCCCGGCGAGTTCGGGTTGTCGTCGGGATAGGTCGGCTTCGTCTGCGTCTCCAGCACATAGCCGAGGCTCGCGCTGACGCGCGGGACGACGCCGCCGGCCGCTCTGAACGGATACGGGACGCCGTAGTAGCCGGCATACCAGTCGAGGATCGCCGGCACGCGCTGCTGGTCGGCGACGATCGCCGCTCTGTTTCTCACGAACGAGTCGTCGACGTAGATGTACAGCGGTCGATCGGGGTTGCTGAAGTCCGAGCCGGAGGTGTCGAATCTGCCGATCGAGACGCTCGCGAGGTAGGGCGCCATCGGCTCGCCGCCGTGCCAGCGATAGGTCGTCGTGCCGTTGCCGTTGACGACGCTGCCCGCGAGCACGCCGTTGGAGACGGCCTGGAAGTCGCTCGCGGTCGTGACCGCGATGTCGTAGGTCGCCTTGTCCGTCGGCACGTTGTTGACGGGGAACCAGCCCTGCGAGCCGAGCGGCTCGCCAAGTGAGACGGCGCCGTAGTCGATGTTCGAGAGCCAGCCCTCGGACGAGCCGTCCGGGTCGATCACCGGTCCGGGCGGCCCGCTGTAGCTGACCCGCGTCGTGAACGCGGCGCCGCTTCTGATCCCGCTCGCGGGCGTGACGACGAGCTTCGCGTTGTCGAAGTCGTAGGCGAACGTCGCGGGCGCGCCGTTGACGGTGACGCCAGTCACGACGAGGCCCTGGAAGTCGAAGCTGAACTCGCTCAGGTTCTGCGTCGCGGTCGCCGTGATCGCGGCGGTCGCGCGCAGCACGCGCGTGAGGATGTTCGTGTACGCGAGGTCGAGGTCGTAGTGGGTCGCGTCGTAGCCGCCGTTGCCGATCGTCGGGAAGAGCGAGTCGTTCAGCGTGCGGGCGCCCGCCGTGTAGACGGTCGGGTCACCACCTGGCGGCGTGACCGGCGGCTGCGGCGCCGGCGGCGCCGGCGGTCTCGCCGGGACGGACAGTCTGATCCGCCGCGAGTCCTTCGCGCAGACAGCCGGCCCACCGCGCTTGGTGCGGACGCACAGCTCCAGCACGAGCCCCTTCGGGAACGCTTCGCGCAGCGTCGGCGCGACCGCTCTGAGCGTGACGGCACGGCGCTTGCCGGCTCTCAGCGAAGCGATCCGCGCGCCGCCGAGCGACCAGGTCGTCGACGGGTTACCCGGCGCGCGCAGCGTCAGCTGCAACTGCGCCGGGCTCGCTCTGCTGCCGCGGTTGACGACCGTCGCGCGGACGCTGAAGCGCCGTCTCGCGTCAAGTCTCACGGTCGAGGCTCTGACCGCCGCGACCGTCAGCCTCGCCGGTTTCGCTCTGCTCGGCGCCGCGGTCGCCGGCGCGGCGCTCGCGGTCCCCGCCGCGAGCAGGAGGACGGCCGCGATCGCCGCCCTGTGACACGGGCCGAACGCCCGTCGTGCATCAGTCATCTGGGCACCCTCTCGCATCGTGCTGGTCGCGTCCATGTCCGCATGTCGAAGCTGACACGAAGGTTTGAGGATCTTTGTGCAGCTTCCGCCAAAACTCTGGGGTCGTGGCCGCGCAGGCCCGCGCGTAGGGTCGAGCTGCTCCAGTCCACGACAGGGAAGAGCGGGATGAGCTGGGAAGCAGGGGCAGGATGTCGCGCGCGGGGCGCGGCCGTGGCGGCGGCGCTCGCGCTCGGCGCGCTCGCCGCGGCGGGAGCTGGAAGCGCCTCGGCTGCGACCAGACCGATGCCGGGCAGCGCCGGCGGGATCGTCGCCGGACCGGCCGGCAAGGCCTTCTACGACCCGCCCGCGAGACTGCCCGCGGGCAGAGCCGGGACGCTGATCTGGGCGCGGCCGATCGAGGCGCCGAAGGGCGCGCGGGCGTGGAAGGTCCTCTACAAGTCGACCGTCGTCGGCGGCAGAGCGGTCGCCGTCTCCGGGCTCGTGATCGCGCCTGCCGGAAGAGCGCCGAGACGCGGGCGGCCGGTCGTCGCGTGGGCGCACGGGACGCTCGGCGGCGCGCGCGCCTGCGCGCCCTCGATCCCCGGCAACCCGGCGCGCGACCTGACCGACTACTACACCTATTCGAGCGCCTACTCGATCGACGTCGGCGTGCCGGCGCTGACGCGGATGCTGAGAGCGGGCTACGTCGTCACCGCGACCGACTACCAGGGCCTCGGCACGCCGGGCGTCCACCAGTACACGGTCGGCCCGACCGAGGCCGCCAACGTGCTCGACTCGGTGACGGCGGCGCGCGCGCTCGGCAGCAGCGTCGGCGCGGGTAGAGACGTCGTCCTGCTGGGTTGGTCGCAGGGCGGCGGCGCGGCGATCTTCGCCGGGCAGACGGCCGCCGCGGCGACGGGCAAGGGGCTGAGCGTGCGCGGGATCGCGGCGCTGGCGCCGGCCGCCAACACGGCGCCCGACATCGAGGGCCTGGCGCCGCCCGGCCCGACCTCGTCGCTGTCGCCGTCGGTCCTGTCGGTGCAGCAGCTGAACGCTTTCCGCGGCTTCGCGGCGGCGTACCCGGAGCTGAACCTCGACGACGTCGTCGCCGCGCCCGGCCAGGCGCCGCTGAGAGCGCTCGGCGTCCAGTGCACGATCCACCTCGGCGACGTGATCCAGGAGCTGGAGGTCGATCCGCAGACGTTCTTCAGACGCCCGATCCCGGCCGCCTGGAGAACCCGCTTCGAGCAGAACACGGCCGGCAACCAGACGACCGTCGCGCCCGTGCTCGTGATGCAGGGCACCGCCGACACCGTCGTCAACCCCAACGGCACGACCCAGTACGTCGGGCGCGCCTGCGGCTTCAGACAGCCGCTCCGGTACTCGACCTACCAGGGCGCCAACCACCAGACGATCCCGTTCGTCGCGATGAACGAGTACGTCGCCTGGATCGCCGACCGCTTCGCCGGCAAGCCGGCGCCGTCGACCTGTCCGACGCCGTAACGCGGCCCCGAAACGCCGGAAGCCCCGCGGCGAACCGCGGGGCTTCCGTTGAGGAGCCGACACCCGGACTCGAACCGGGGACCCCTTCATTACGAGTGAAGTGCTCTACCAGCTGAGCTATGTCGGCGCTCACCGAGCGGGACGCGACAGGCCCCGCCGGGACGCACATCGTAGCCGAGTCCGGCGGGCAGCGAAGCGTCGCGCGCCGATCACGCTGGTGTTACAGTTCGCCACATGGTGTCACTTCGTCGCACCAAGGCTCCCACGGCGGCCGGGTCGGACTCGCTCAACGGCGCGCGGCGCGCTGCCGAGCTGACGCGGCTCAGCGACGGGGAGACGGTCGACGTGCTCGTCGTCGGCGGCGGGATCACGGGGGCGTGGATCGCGCTCGACGCCGCCACGCGCGGGCTCAGCGTCGCGCTGATCGAGCGCGGCGACCTCGCCAACGGCACCAGCCGCTGGAGCAGCAAGCTCGCCCACGGCGGGCTGCGGTACCTGGCTCACCTCGACTTCGGGCTCGCATGGGAGTCGGCCTCCGAGCGCGCGGTGCTGATGGACGTCAGCGCGCCGCACCTGATCCGCGCGATGCCGTTCCTGATCCCGCTCGGCGAGCACGTCAACGCCGCCGCCGGCGCCAAGCTGGAGACCGGCATCCGCATCGGCGACCGGATGCGCGCCGCCGCCGGCACCAGCCGCCGCCGGCTGCCGTCGGTGCGGCGGATCGCGGCCGAGGAGGCGCGCACGCTCGTGCCGGCGATCAGCGACCGCAACCTGCGCGGCGCGCTGCTGCACTGGGACGCGCAGCTGGAGGACGACGCCCGCCTCGTGCTCGCCGTCGCCCGCACCGCCGCCGCGCACGGCGCGCGGATCCTCACCTACGTCAGAGCGCAGCAGCTGCGCCCCGACGGCGCGACCGTCAGCGACGAGCACGACGGCGGCGGCGACGCGTTCGACATCCGTGCCCGCCACGTCGTCAACGCGACCGGCGTCTGGGCCGGCGAGCTGGCGCCGCACGTCTGCCTGCAGCCGAGCAAGGGGGCCCACCTGCTCGTGCGCGCGGAGCTGCTCGGCGAGCCGCGCGCCGGCATCTCCGCCCCGATCCCCGGCAGCGGCGGCTCGCGCTTCGCCTTCGCCGTCCCGCGCGCCGACGGCCTCGTGCTGATCGGGATCACCGACGAGCCCTACGACGGCGACTCGATCCCCGACGCGCCGCCGGTCAGCGAGGCGGACGAGACGTTCCTGCTGCAGTCGGTCAGCCGCGTGCTGGAGCGGACGCTGACGCCGGCCGACGTCGTCGGCCGCTACGCCGGGCTGCGGCCGCTGCTGGCCGGCACCGACGACGAGGCGACCGCGGACCTCTCGCGCCGCCACGCGATCCTCGCGGGCGACGACGGCGTGCTGACGGTCGTCGGCGGCAAGCTGACGACCGCCCGCCGGATGGCGCAGGACGCCGTCGACCGCATCGCCGAGCGGCCCGGCGTGCAAGCGCGGCCCTGCCTCACCCGCACGCTCCCGCTCGTCGGCGCGACCGCGGGCGCGCCCGGATCGCATGCGGCCGCGATCGCCGGCCCGACCGCCGGCGAGCTGCCGCCGCCGCTCGTGCGTCGCTACGGCGCCGAGGCCGCGCGCGTCGCCGCGCTGGCGCAGGAGGACCCGGCGCTGCTGGCGCCGCTCGCGCCCGACGTCCCGGTCAGCCGCGCCGAGCTGCGCTTCGCGATCGAGCATGAGGGCGCGCTCACCGCGGACGACCTGCTCGACCGCCGCACCCGTCTCGGGCTCGTGCCGGAGCGCCGCGCCGCCGCCGCGGCCGCGGCGCACGACGCGCTCGCGCGGGTTTGACAAGCGCCTGAGCGGGGAGTTCCCGGCCGGGACCGGAGCGAGCTGGAGGAGAGCTCCCCAATGTCACGACCCGTACCCATCCGCCTGCGGATCGCGCTCGCCGCTGCCGTCGCGGCGCTGCTCGCGCTGGCGCTGCTGCTGATCCCCCGCGACAGCGCGCCGCCCGCGACCGCCGACAACCCCAACGACGCGATCGAGGCGAGAATCGACGACTGGCTGTCGAGAATGACCCTGCAGCAGAAGCTCGGCCAGCTGCAGCAGCTCGACGCCGACTTCCCCAGCGGCAGACTGAGAGACGACCAGCTGCAGCTCGTCCGCGAGGGCCGCCTCGGCTCGACGCTCAACGGCCGCGGCGCCGCCGCCACCAACGCGGCGCAGAGAGTCGCGCTGGAGGAGTCGTCGCTGAGAATCCCGCTGCTGTTCAGCTTCGACGTGATCCACGGCTACCGCACCGTCTTCCCGGTCCCGCTCGGCGAGGCCAGCAGCTGGGACCCGGCCGCCGCCGAGCTGTCAGCGTCGATCGCCGCGCAGGAGGCGCGCGCCGCCGGCGTCGCCTGGACCTTCGCCCCGATGGTCGACGTCACGCGCGACCCGCGCTGGGGCCGGATCGTCGAGGGCGCCGGCGAGGACTCCTACCTCGGCTCGGTCTTCTCCGCCGCGCGCGTGCACGGCTTCCAGGGCGACGACTACTCCAGACCGGATCGCGTCGCCGCGACCGCGAAGCACTGGGTCGCCTACGGCGGCACCGAGGCCGGCCGCGACTACAACACCGTCGACGTCTCCGACCGCCGCCTGCGCGAGTTCTACTTCCCGCCGTTCAGAGCGGCCGTCGATGCCGGCGTCGCGACGTTCATGACCTCCTTCAACGAGGTCAACGGCGTGCCGGCGACCGCCAACCCGTACGTGCTGAGAGACGTGCTGCGGAGAGAGTGGGGCTTCGACGGCCCGGTCGTCTCCGACTACACCGCGATCAGAGAGCTGATCATCCACGGTGTCGCCGCCGACGACGCCGACGCGGCGCAGCTCGCGGTCAACGCCGGCACCGACATCGAGATGGTGTCGAGAACGATCGCCGAGAACGGCGAGAGACTGGTCGCCGAGGGCAAGCTGTCGGAGGCGACGATCGACGAGGCCGTCCGCCACGTGCTGCGGCTGAAGTACCGCCTCGGGCTGTTCGACAGACCGTACGTCGACGCGTCGAGAGAGGCGGCCGTCCTGAGCGACCCGCAGCACCGCCGCGAGGCGCGCCGGATCGCCGGCCGCTCGATGGTGCTGCTGAAGAACGACGGCGGCGCGCTGCCGCTGTCGCGCGACCTGCGCAAGGTCGCGCTCGTCGGCCCGCTCGCCGACTCGCAGGTCGACATGATGGGCACCTGGATCGGCGACGGCAAGGAGTCCGACGTCGTCACCATCCGCGACGGGCTCGAGCAGGTCTACGGCAGCCGCAACGTCCGCTACGCGCAGGGCTGCGACGCGCCCTGCAGATCGAGCGGCGGCTTCGGCAACGCGCTCGCCGCCGTGCGCTCCTCGCAGGCCGCGGTCGTCGTGCTCGGCGAGCCGTGGGACTGGAGCGGGGAGGCCTCCGCGCGCAGCAGAATCGACCTGCCCGGCAAGCAGGAGCAGCTGCTGAAAGCGATCGCCGCGACCGGCAAGCCGTACGTCGTCGTGCTGATGAACGGCCGCCCGCTGACGATCGACTGGGCCGCCAGACACGCGCCCGCGATCGTCGAGGCGTGGTACCCCGGCAGCGAGGCCGGCAACGCCGTCGCCGACGTGCTGACCGGCAAGGTCGACCCCGGCGGCAAGCTGCCGGTGACGTTCCCGCGCAGCACCGGCCAGATCCCGATCCACTACGACGAGAAGCCGACCGGGCGGCCGTTCGACCCGGCCAACAAGTACACGTCGAAGTACCTCGACGTCGACAACACGCCGCTCTACCCGTTCGGCTTCGGACTCTCCTACACGAGATTCGCGCTCAGCGACCTGAGCGTCTCGCCGGGGACGATCGACGCCGACGGCTCGGTCAGCGTCAGCGCGACCGTGCGCAACGTCGGCCGCCGCGCCGGCGACGAGGTCGTGCAGCTGTACCTGCGCGACAGAGTCGCCTCGGTCACGCGGCCGGTCAGATCGCTGCGCGGCTTCTCGCGCGTGACGCTGCAGCCGGGCGCATCGCAGCGCGTCACGTTCAGACTCGACCGCGACGACCTCGCGCTGCTCGACGCCTCCGGCAGAAGCGTCGTCGAGCCGGGCGCCTTCACGGTCTGGGTCTCCAACAGCTCGGTCGGCGGTCTGGAGGCCAGCTTCACGGTCGAGTAGGCAGGA
Source organism: Conexibacter sp. CPCC 205762 (assembly GCF_030646155.1). Taxonomy (GTDB): domain Bacteria; phylum Actinomycetota; class Thermoleophilia; order Solirubrobacterales; family Solirubrobacteraceae; genus Conexibacter. The sequence goes on along the minus strand of NZ_JAUTDN010000002.1, from coordinate 190,755 downwards.
GCGGCCCGCGCGTCGGGGAATGCTCACTGCATGCCCCGACTCAATCGCACCCTGGGCGCGGTGCTTCGCATTGCGAGTTCCACGTCGGCACGCCGCACCGCGGCACGCCGGCGGGAACTCGCGGTCGCGATGGCAGCCGTCGCCACCGTCGCCCTCATCCCCTCCGCCGCCTCCGCCGCGACCCCGGCCCGCTGCACCGTTCCGCAGCTCGCCGGCTCGCTGAAGGCGGGCTCGCCCGGCGCCGGCCAGCGCTACGCGACGCTGCGGCTGCGCAACAAGTCCTCGCGCGCCTGCAGCCTGTTCGGCTACCCGGGCGGCCAGCTGCTGGCCAAGAGCGGCGCCGACATCCCGACCAACATCGTCCGCGACCGCAGCCGCACGCCGCGCACGATCGTCCTCAGACCGGGCGCGTCGGCGAAGACGCTGCTGCACTGGGGCGCGGTCGCCGGCACGGGCGACTCGCAGAGCGGCCGCTGCCAGCCGAACCCGGCGCGCTTCGAGGTGACGCCACCGAACGCGACCAACCACCTGGTGCTGCGCTGGAGCCTCGGCCCGGTCTGCGAGAAGGGCCGCATCGTCGTGCAGCCGATGTCGCTGTAGGACCCGCTAGGGCGCGAGGTAGCGATCGAGCAGGCGGCGCAGCTCGGCCAGCTCCGGCTCGCGCGCCGCCTCCGCGCCCTCCGCCAGCGTCTGCAGCACGAAGCCGCGCAGCGCCAGCTCGATCGAGCGCGCGACGATCACCGGATCGGAGGCCTCGACCGACCGGTCCGCGACCCCGTCGCGGACCTGCTGCTCGAAGTCGGCGACGACGAGCTGCTGGAAGCTGCCGAGCCGGGTCGTCACGTACGGCAGCAGCAGCTCCGGGTCGACGTCGACGATTCGCAGGAAGAGCGGGTTGCGGGTCAGCCGGTCGGCGCCGAGGACGGCCTCCTCGACGAGCCTCGCACGCGCGTTTGGCAGCTTCGCGGCGATCCGCTTGACCTCCTCCCCGAGCGCGCTGAACTCGCGCGTCATCAGGGCGCTGATCAGCGAGCTGATGTCGGGGTAGCGGCGGTAGAGCGTCATGCGGCTGACGCCGGCCCGACGCGCCACGTCCGTGACCGTCGTGCGGCGCACGCCGACGGCCAGCACGCAGGCGCGCGCGGCGTCGAGCAGGGCGTCGTCTTCGACCGTGCGCTGAGACACGTGTCGAGTGGTATCAGGTCGCGGCCTTCGCCGAAGCCGTTCCTGAGAGTCCTGCCAGCGCCCTTGCGCCCGCGGCGCCGACCCGCGAAGATCGCGCCCGTGTCCCGTGACGCCTCCGCTGCTCGGCTGGAAGCCGAGGTCGAGGAGATCGTGCTGATCCTGCGTCGCTACGGCGTGATGCCCGTCCAACGGGTTGCCACCCTCGCTGGCGCCGACTACTGGCACGCCGACTCCGATTTCGGCCGCGCGCTCGCCCGCGCGGTGACGCTGAAGCGGATCCGCCCGCTCGGCATCGACCTCTACGAGCCGACCGAGGACGTCGCCGGCTGACGCTCGCTGCCCGCGCCGCGGCGCGGGTCGTGACATCCTGGACGGATGCGCATCGTCGTCCCAGCCGTCCGCTACGGCCTGCCGGTGGTCCTGACGATCGCCGGCATCTGGCTGCTGGAGACGCACACCGACAAGTGGGGCGGCCTCGGCGTGATGCTGATCGGCACCGCGGTGATCGTGCTGATGCTCAACCTCCTCTTCCGCCTGTCGATCCGCTCCAACGACGAGCGCTCGCGCGAGGAGCAGGCGCGCGAGTACTACGACAGACACGGCCGGTGGCCTGAGGGCTACCGCTGATGGTCGCGCTGCGGCGGTAGAGCGCGTCGCGCGCCCGCGCCGCACAGCGCGCGCCGGCTCAGTTCAGCAGCGCTTCGAGGCGGTAGGCCAGCGCCTCCAGCGCCAGCTCCTCGGTCACGTTGCTGCGCAGCCGCCGGCGGGTCTCCTCGACCAGCTCGACGGCGGCGCGCAGCGTGTCCGCTCTGCGCCCCTCGGCGTCGCGCGCCAGCTCCTGCGCGCGGTCACTGTTGTGGACCAGCTCCGGCGTCTGCCACAGCAGGCAGGCGACGTCGCGCAGCCACAGCGACGACAGCTGCAGGCCGAGGTCGAGCGCGCCGGTCTCGACGCGCCGTCTCGTGCGTCTGATCCGCTCGCCGTAGCTGTTCTCGACTCTCCGCCGCTCTCTTCTGGAGACCAGCTCCAGCTCGTCGGCAAGCTGCTGCTCCAGCCTCGCGACCGCCTCCTCGCCGCGCGCCCGCTTGACGCTCAGCAGGTCGGCCCACGGTCTCGTCTGGGCGACCTTGGCGTGGATCGCCGCGCGCGCGAAGCGCTCGCCGCCGGCGCGCAGGGCCGGCCCGTCGCCGAGCGCCAGCTCCAGCGCCCGCTCGCCGTCGCCGAGCGACAGCCGCGCGCAGGCGGCGGCCAGCTCCGGCGCGATCCCGTGACGCCCCAGCTTCGCCTCCAGCTGCGCGGGCGTGAGCGCGTCGAAGCGGACCAGCTGACAGCGCGAGCGGATCGTCGGCAGCACCTCGGCGAGGCGGTCGCTCAGCAGCACGATGTGGACGAACGGCGCCGGCTCCTCCAACGTCTTCAGCATCTTGTTGGCGGCCTGCTCGATCAGCGTGTCGGCGCGCTCGATCACGAACACGCGCTTGCTCGCCTCGAACGGCGTCATCGCCGCCGCCGCGACGACCGGCTCCTCGATGTCGCCGACGAGCATCTCGTGCGCGCCGCTCGGCGTCACCCACGTCAGATCGGGGTGGGTGCCGTGGTCGACGCGCCTGCGGACGCCCTCGGGATCGGCGGAGCCGTCGGCCAGCAGCGCGGCCGCGAAGGCGCGGGCGGCGGTCCGCTTGCCGCTGCCGGCGGGGCCGTGGAAGAGGTAGGCGTGCGACGGGTGGCCGCCGGGCGCGAGCGCGGCGCCGAGCGTCGCCTGCGCGTTGGGGTGATGCTCCGTGCCGGGAAGGACCTGAACCGCCATCGCTCCCGAGGTTATCCGGGTAGCGTCCTCCCATGGCTTCCAGACGCCCCATCTCAGGTCAGGTCGTGCTCGTCACCGGCGCCGCCCGCGGGATCGGCGCCGGGGTCGCCCGCGCGCTCGCGGCGCGCGGCGCGAAGGTCGCGCTCGTCGGCCTGGAGCCCGGCGAGCTGGCGAAGGTCGCCGCCGAGTGCGGCCCCGACGCCGCCTGGTTCGAGGCCGACGTGACCGACCGCGAGGCGATCGAGGGCGCGGTCGCGGCGGCGGTCGAGCGCTTCGGCGGGATCGACGTCGCGATCGTCAACGCCGGCATCGCGACCGGCGGCACCGTCCGCTCGATCGACCCCGACGCGTGGGAGCGGGTCGTCGAGGTCAACCTGCTGGGCAGCTGGCGGACGATCCGCGCGGTCCTGCCGCACGTGATCGCGCGGCGCGGCTACGTGCTCCAGATCGCCTCGCTGGCGGCCGTCGCGCACGCCCCCTTCATGTCGGCGTACAACGTCAGCAAGGCCGGCGTCGAGGCGCTCGGCAACACGCTGCGGACCGAGGTCGCGCGTCACGGCGTCGACGTCGGCGTCGCCTACTTCTCGTGGATCGACACCGACATGGTGCGCGGCGCCGACGCGCGCGGAGAGCTCGGCGGCATGCGCGAGAAGCTCTCCGGCCCGATGGGCAAGACCTCGACGCTGGAGGAGTGCGTCAACGGCGTCGTCGACGGGATCGAGCGGCGCCGCCGCTGGATCACCGTGCCGGGCTGGGTGCGCGTCGCGATCCTGCTGCGCGGCCCGCTGTCGGTGCTGGTCGACCGCGGCGGCCGCAGAGAGGTGCCGGCGGTCGAGGACGCGATGCTGGCCGCGATCGAGCGCGAGGGCGCCGCCGCCGTGACCGCGCCGGTCGGCGCCGGCGGCGCCGCCGACAGCGCGGCGCGCGCGGCGGCGAGAGCCGGCTGACCCGGTCGCGCCGCCGCCGGGGCGCGCGCGTCAGCGCGCGTGCGCGCCCTTGTAGCCCTGCGGCCGATCCTGCGCGAATCTCCACGCGTCGCCGACCATGTCGGTCAGCGACTTCGTCGGCGCCCAGCCCAGCTCGGCGCGGATCTTGCCGTTGGCGGCGACGAGTCTCGGCGGGTCGCCCGGACGGCGGCCGGCCTCCTGCGCCGGCACGTCGAGGCCGGTGACCGCTCTGACCGCCTCGACGACCTCGCGGACCGAGTAGCCGTCGCCGCTGCCGAGGTTGAAGATGCGGTGCTCGCCGGGGCGCGCGCCGTCGAGCGCGAGCACGTGCGCGCGCGCCAGGTCCTCGACGTGGATGTAGTCGCGCACGGCGGTGCCGTCCGGCGTCGGGTAGTCGGTGCCGAAGATCTTGACCGCGTCCTGGAGCCCCTGCGCGGCGCGCAGGACGTTCGGGATCAGGTGGGTCTCGGGCTCGTGGTCCTCGCCCAGGCAGCCGCTCGCGCCGGCGACGTTGAAGTAGCGCAGCGAGACGGCGCCGAGGCCGTGGGCGCGGCACTCGTCGGCGATCATCCCGTCGACGGCGAGCTTCGAGGCGCCGTAGGAGTTGACCGGGCGGGTCGGCGTCGACTCGTCCATCGGCACGACCTCCGGCTCGCCGTAGACGGCGCAGGTGGAGGAGAAGACGAGCCGCTGGACGCCGGCCGCGCGCAGCGCGTCGAGCAGGTTGAGCGAGCCGACGACGTTGTTGCGGTAGTACAGCTCCGGTCTCGCGACCGACTCGGCGACGAGCGCGTACGCGGCGAAGTGGAGCGCGCCGTCGAAGCCCTCGGCGACCGCGTCGCGCAGCGCGTCGGCCTCGAGCAGGTCCAGCTCGATCAGGCGGGCGCCGGACGGCACCGCCTCGCGGTGTCCGCGCGCGAGGCTGTCGAGCACCACGACCTCGTGGCCGTCGCTCAGCAGCTGCTGCGCGACGATCGATCCGATGTATCCGGCGCCGCCGGTGACGAGAAGCTTCATGGCCCGGTTTCTACCAGGCGACCCTGGCGGCCTCCTGAGGGTGGGCGGTCCAGACGCGGCACTGGGTAGCATCCTGACTTCGCGATGACGTCCCGCACCCGCATCCGCCGCGTGCTCGCGCTCGTGCTCGCGCTCCTGCTGCTCGGCAGCGCCGCCGCCTGTGCCGACCGCGCGACCTTCAACAGAGTCTCCGACGCGTTCGTCGCCGGCGGCGCCAGACTCGACCCGTGCACCTTCTCGCAGGCCGACCTGGAGTCGGCGCTGGCGGGGATCCCGGCCGAGTTCGAAGGCGCCGTGCCGCAGCTGAGAGAGGCGATCGAGAGAGGGATCGCGGCGCACAGAGCGGGCGACTGCAGAGGGATCGCGCCGACCGGCGGCGTCGCGACGACGCCCGCGGCCGGCACCGAGACCGCGCCGGGGACGACCACCCCGGCCGCCGGCGGCGCCGGCACGACGACGCTCGGCGCCGAGCCGAACGTCCCGCCGGTGACGACGCCGGCCGCGACCCCGCCGGTCGCCGCCGCGACGCCGCAGGTGACGACGACCCCCGGCGTCCAGCCGCCGCCGACGAAGCGCTCGACGAGACCGTTGGTGCTCGGCGCGATCGCGCTCGGGGCGCTGCTGCTGCTGGCGCTGCTCGCGTGGGGCTGGTGGCGGCTGCGCGGCTGGGATCCGGCCTGGGCCGCCCGTGCGCGCCACTCCTGGCGCGAGGCCGGCTACCGCGTCAGCAGCACCTGGGCCGAGTTCACCGACTGGCTGCGGCTCGGGCGCTGACACACCCGTCCAGGCGCGACGATCTTTTTCCCGGAATTAGCGGCGGAGGCCGCCGCTTCCGTCGGACCCGTCGGCTACGGTCCCGAGGACGTTCAGCACTCGCCCCTGACCCGCTAAAATAAGTGGTTTCCAGGGGTTTTCGCTTACCGTCCGACACGTTCGAGACGATCACAGACCCCCTCTCGCAGGCCGAGCCGGAGGGGGACGTTCGCGGAAACAGCGGGGAAACACACAAGGAGCAGGCAGGCATGGCACATCTCTCGCAGACCCCGACGACATCGACCGGCACCCAACCAGGTGAGGCCCTGCGCCTCTCTCGCCGCTTCACCACCCCTGGCGTGCATCCGTTCGACGCCGTCGAGTGGGAGCTGCGCGATGCCCGTATCGGTCACGGGGACAAGGTCAGCTTCGAGCAGCTCGGCGTCGAGTTCCCCGCCAGCTGGTCCCAGAACGCGACCAACATCGTCTCGCAGAAGTACTTCCGCGGCCAGCTCAACACGCCAGCCCGCGAGAGATCGGTCAGACAGATGATCGGCCGCGTCGCCGGCACGATCGCCGACTGGGGCCGTCAGCGCGGCTACTTCGCCTCCGTCGAGGACGGCGACACCTTCGAGGCCGAGCTGACGCACATCCTGCTGCACCAGCTGGCGGCGTTCAACTCGCCGGTCTGGTTCAACGTCGGCTTCGAGGAGCAGCCGCAGTGCTCGGCCTGCTTCATCCTCTCCGTCGACGACACGATGGACTCGATCCTCGCCTGGAACACCAAGGAAGGCAACATCTTCCGCGGCGGCTCCGGCTCGGGCATCAACCTCTCGAACATCCGCGGCTCGATGGAGCACCTGAGAAAGGGCGGCACCGCGTCCGGCCCCGTCTCCTTCATGCGCGGCGCCGACTCCTGGGCCGGCACGATCAAGTCGGGCGGCAAGACGCGCCGCGCCGCCAAGATGGTCGTGCTCGACGTCGACCACCCGGACATCCAGGAGTTCGTCTGGTGCAAGGCGAAGGAGGAGGACAAGGCCGAGGCGCTGCGCGACGCGGGCTTCGACATGTCGATCGACGGTGACGGCTTCACCTCGATCCAGTACCAGAACGCGAACAACTCGGTCCGCGTCTCGGACGAGTTCATGCACGCGGTCGAGCAGGGCAGAGAGTGGAACCTGATCGCCCGCACGACCGGCGACGCCGTCAAGACGCTCGACGCGCGCGAGCTGATGCGCGAGATCGCGGAGGCCGCGTGGCGCTGCGCCGACCCGGGCGTTCAGTACGACACGACGATCAACCAGTGGCACACGAGCCCGAACTCGGGGCGCATCAACGCCTCGAACCCGTGCTCGGAGTACATGCACGTCGACGACTCGGCCTGCAACCTCGCCTCGCTCAACCTGATGAAGTTCCGTCGTCAGGACGGCAGCTTCGACGTCGCCGCCTTCGAGCACGCGATCGACATCGTCTTCCTCGCGCAGGAGATCGTCGTCGGCGCCTCCAGCTACCCGACCGAGGGCATCGGCAAGAACGCCAACGCCTTCCGCCAGCTCGGCCTCGGCTACGCCAACCTCGGCGCCTACCTGATGTCGAACGGCATGCCGTACGACTCCGACGCGGGCCGCGGCGCCGCCGCCGCGATCACCGCGCTGATGACCGGCCGCGCCTACCAGCGCTCGGCCGAGATCGCCGGCGCCGTCGGCACCTTCGAGCGCTACGAGGAGAACCGCGAGCCGCACAACGCGGTCATGCGGATGCACCGCGACGCCTCGTACGCGATCCCCGCCGAGGCCAGCGCCGACGAGCCGCTGCTGGCCGCCGCGCGCCGCGTCTGGGACGACGCGGTCGAGCTGGGCGAGCGCAACGGCTACCGCAACGCGCAGGCGACGGTGCTCGCGCCGACCGGCACGATCTCCTTCCTGATGGACTGCGACACGACCGGCGTCGAGCCGGACTTCTCGCTCGTCAAGTTCAAGGAGCTCGTCGGCGGCGGCTCGATGACGATCGTCAACAGAACGGTGCCGCTGGCGCTGAGAGAGCTCGGCTACTCGGACTCCGAGATCGAGCAGATCTCCGCGCACATCAACGACAAGGGCACGATCGTCGGCGCCCCCGGCCTCGCGGCCGAGCACCTGCCGGTCTTCGACGTGGCCGTCGGCGAGCGCGCGATCTCGCACATGGGCCACATCAAGATGATGGGCGCGATCCAGCCCTTCATCTCCGGCGCGATCTCGAAGACGGTCAACCTGCCGCAGACGGCGACCGTCGAGGACATCGCCGACGCCTACATCCAGGCGTGGCGGCTCGGCGTCAAGGCGCTCGCGATCTACCGCGACGGCTCGAAGACGGCGCAGGCGCTGCGCACCGACGCGCAGAAGGACAAGGGCGCCAAGCCGGGCGCGCAGTACACGCAGGAGGAGCTCGACGCGGCGATCGAGGGCGCGGTCGCCGAGGCGACCAAGAAGGCCGGCCAGCTCGTCGCCGCGAGCGCGGAGCCGGCGCGCAGAAGGATGCCCCGCGAGCGTCAGTCGCTGACGCACAAGTTCTCGCTCGCCGGTCACGAGGGGTACATAACGGCCGGCCTCTACCCGGACGGCTCGGTCGGCGAGATCTTCCTGACCGACATCGGCAAGGAGGGCTCGACCCTCCGCGGCATGATGAACTCGTTCGCGACGATGGTCTCGATCGCGCTGCAGTACGGCGTGCCGCTCGAGACGCTCGTGCAGAAGTTCAGCTACATGCGCTTCGAGCCGGAGGGCATGACGACCAATCCGGAGATCCCCTTCGCGAAGTCGATGCCGGACTACATCATGCGCTGGCTCGCCTCCCGCTTCCTCGACGAGGAGATCCAGGAGGAGCTGGGGATCCTGACCCCGGCCGTGCGCGCCCGCAAGACCGCGCAGGACACGGCGATGTCGGTCAACGGCGACACCTCCGGCCCGTCGCTGGCGGCCCCGGCGCCCGCGCCGCAGGCCAACGTCCGCCCGGCGACCGCCGCGCTGACCGACACCCCGCCGGTCGTGCCGGCGAAGATCGGCAACTTCGGCCTCGACCTCGGCCCCGCCTGCGAGCAGTGCGGCGGCATGATGCAGCGGACGGGCTCCTGCTACACCTGCTCCAGCTGCGGCAACAACACCGGCTGCGGCTGATCCGCAGCCACATCTGAGCTGTGCTGTGAGAGGGCCGCCCGCAAGGGCGGCCCTCTCCGCGTTCAGGGGCGCGTGCGGCGCGGCGTCGCGTCGTTGCACGTCGCCACGGAGACGCGGGCCGTGGTTTCCACGGACGGCGGACGCGCAGGTGACCCCGATGGCGCCGCGGCCGGGCGGTCGTAGGTTGTGTCACGTCACCAACGAAGACCGACCGCCGACCCGCTGGGAGGCAACACATGTCCCGCTCCGCGCAACTCAACCCCGACGTCGCTCCCGCCCGCGTCCGCCGCCGCCGCGAGGTCGCCTCCGGCGCGCCGCGCGAGGCCGCCGCATCCGCCGCCGCGCCCGCCGCGCCGCGTGTCGACGCCGCCGCCTCGATCGCCGCCGGAGCCGCGGCGCCCGCTGTCGACCGCCGCGACGCCTCCGTGCCGGCCCGCGTCGAGGCCGCCGGGCACGCGCTCAGTCGCGAGGCCGCCGCCCGCTACGCCTGGGCCGCGGCGCGCCTGGCGCTCGGCAGCATCTTCCTGTGGGCGTTCCTCGACAAGCTCTTCGGGCTCGGTCACAGCACCGCCTCGGCCGACTCGGTCCTCAACGGCGGCAACCCGACCAAGGGCTTCCTCGGCGCCTCGGTCGGCCCCTTCAGCGGGATCTACCACGACATCGCCGGCAACGTCGTCGTCAACGTGCTGTTCATGGCTGGTCTGGCCTTCCTCGGCGTCGCGCTGATGAGCGGCGTCGCGATGCGCCTCGCAGCCGGCGCCGGCGCGCTGATGATGGTGCTGATGTGGAGCGCCTCGCTGCCGCCTGCCAACCACGTCTTCATGGACGAGCACCTCGTCTACGCGATCGTGCTGATCGGCCTGGCGCTGGTGAAGGCCGGCGACACCATCGGCCTCGGCCGGATCTGGTCCCGCAGCAAGCTGGTCCGCCGTCTCCCCTGGCTCGAGTAGGAGCCTCCCCGCACCGATCCCCGACCCGACGAGCCCCGCCCCGGCGGGGCTCCTCGCCATGTCAGCACGCCGACTGCTGGCGCCTTCACGTTCTCCCGCGCGTGGCCGATCATCGAGTGTGACGTCCCCGATCGGAAGCAGGAAGCTGTGAAGAAGTCCTCCGTCGCGCTCGCCCTCGTCCCCGGGCTGGCGCTCGCCGCCGCAGGCACGGCGCAGGCCGCCCCGGCACCGCTCGCGGCGCCCGCGGCCACGGCGGCCACGGCCGCCGCGAAGCCGGCTCCGAAGGCGCTCGTCGCCGACCGGCTGCTGCTGTTCTCCCACGACGCCCGCGGCGGCACACTGAGAGCGACCGGCGGCGGCAGGTACCGGCTGACGCTGCGCGGCGTGACGGTCCGAACGCGCACCTTCGACCGCAGACCGGCCCGCGGCGACCGGACGGTCGCGACCGGCGCGCTCGTGAAGGCGCTGTTCGCCGGCGGCCGCTCGACGCGCGCGGCGATCGAGCTGCACGGCGCCGACCGCCGCCGCGACGCGCTCGCGCTGCGGCTCGCGAAGCCGCGCTGGAACGCGCGCGCCCGCACGCTCAGCTACGACGCGCAGCCGCTGCGGCAGGTCCCCGGCAGCGGCGTCACCCCGCGCGGGCTGGCGGTCGACAGAGCGCTGCCGGCGCAGTTCGGCAGCGCCTCGCTCAACCTCGGCAGCCCGCACGACGGGCAGTACTGCTCGGCCGAGGTGATGGCCGGCGACGAGGCTGCGCCGCAGCTCTGGTACCAGAACGTCGGCTACACGAAGTGGTCGACCGACAGCTGGGCGCAGCAGCCGACGCAGTCCTCCAACAGCGGCGACGACTCGTACATGTCGTGGCAGTCCGACGGCGAGGACGGCCGCGGCTGCGGCAACTCGGTCACGCTCGGCTACGGCAGCTTCCCCTCGCCGCCGTCGACCACATACACGATCACGATGGCGATGGAATACAAGATCGGCAACAAGGAGAACGTCACCTGCACGGTCAGCCTCACCGGTCCCAACATGGCGACCTGCTCGGTCCACACCGCCAGACACGGCCTCTTCGACACCGACCTCTACGCGTACTACACGATCAACGCCTGAGCGAGGCCCGCTGACTACGATCGGGGCATGGCTCTTCCCACCGCTCCGATCGCCGCCGGCTCGCTCGTCGGCGGCTACCTCGTCGCGCGCGAGACCGGCGTGCGCCCGCTCGGCGGCGCCGTCCTCGGCGTCGCCGGCGCCTGGTGCACGCGTGAATGGGCGCGCCGCGCCGGCGCGCCGGCCGCCGCCGTGCTGCTGGGCACCTATCTCGCCGGCTTCGGCGCCTCGCACCCGCTCGCCAAGCGCATCGGCGCGTGGCCGTCGGTGCTGTCGGTCGCCGCCGTCAGCGGCGCCGCCAGCTGGGCGCTCGCAGACCGCCGCGGCTGAGCCGCTACGGCAGCTGCAGCACGCCTTCGCCGACCTCGCGCGCGACGTCGACGACGCGACGGCGGTTGGCGCGGGCGTGCGTGCGCAGGCGCTCGAACGCGGTCAGCGCGTCGGTCTGGTGGCGCTCCATCAGGATCCCCTTGGCGCGCTCGATCACGGCGCGCCGCTCGAGCGCGCCCTCGAGCTGCTCGACCTTCGACTCCAGCCGCGCCAACTCGGCGTGGCGGCGCAGCGCCAGCTCGATCGCGCTCTGGACCGCGTCCGGCGTCTCGGGGCGGGCGTAGGCGTCGATGCCGCGATCGGCGGCGCGCGCGACGAACTCCGGGTCCTCCCTCAGCGTCAGCGCGATCACCGGCCCGCTGGAGTAGGCGGAGATCTCCTCGATCAGCGCCAGCGCGTGGTCGTCGTCGACGTGGAGGACGACCATCGAGACGTCCGGCTCCTCGCCGACGACCTTCGCCGCCACCTCTGAGACGTCGATCGCGAACGCCGTCACCTCGTGCCCGAGCCCTCGCAGCGTCTCGGCCAGCCGCTCCAGCGCCTCGCGATCCTCGTCGGCGACGAGCACCCGCAGCCCTCCAACGCTCATTTCCGGTCCTCCTGTTCGAGCTGCTCGATATCATCCGGGAATCCCAACCGGCGAACGTCGCTGGTCCACTTGACGCGCCCCAGACCCCCGGCGCTTCCAGCAGCCGAAGGGGCCGCGCGCAGGTGAAGACGAACGACGACAGGCTCGATGGAGACGGGCGGGGTCATGGACGGCCGCCAGCTTACCGGCGCGATGGCGACGTCGAACGTCAGCGCATGATCGAGCAGCATCTCGGACTCGCGCGGCATCTCGCGCGTCGCTACGCCGACAGCGGCGAGCCGTATGAGGACCTCGTCCAGGTCGCCTCGATCGGGCTGGTGAAGGCGGTCGACCGCTACGACGCCGAGCGCGGCGTCAGCTTCAGCTCCTACGCGGTGCCGACGATCCTCGGCGAGCTGCGCCGCCACTTCCGCGACCGCGGCTGGGCGATCCATGTCCCGCGCGACCTGAAGGAGGCCTCGCTGCGGGTCGAGAAGGCGCTCAAGAGCCACGTCGGCAGAGCGCCGACGCCGGCCCAGCTCGCGCACGACACCGGGCTGACGGTCGAGGCCGTGCTGGAGGCGCTGGAGGTCTCCGGCGCCCACCGCGCGCTGTCGCTCGACGCGCCGACGCGCGCCGGCGGCGACGACGAGGCGCCGACGATCGGCGAGCGGCTCGGCGGCCATGACGACGAGCTCGACCGCGCGCGCGACCGCGCGACGCTCGCGCGGCTGGCGAGAGTGCTGGAGCCGCGCGAGAGAGAGATCCTGCGGCTGCGCTTCGAGGAGGACCTCACGCAGAGCGAGATCGGCGAGCGCATCGGGGTCTCGCAGATGCACGTCTCGCGACTGATCCGCACCGCATTGATGCGGATGCGGCTGGAGTCGCAGGCGCGCTGAGGCCTAGGAGCGGTGCTCGGCCGCCCAGATCATCAGGGCGTATGTGACCGCAGCGAGCGCGACGACGACCGCGGCGGCGATTTGGAGTGCGGTGCTTTCCATGCGAGAGATCGTGCACCACGCTTCCCAACGCGCCCTGAACGTTCCCTCAAGACGCTCTAAACCGGTGCGGCTATCTTCACAGGAGAGCATTTACGAGAACGAGGAAGGCGGAACCATGGCGAGCAAGGTCACCAAGAGCGACGCCGAGTGGCGCGAGCAGCTGTCGCCGGAGCAGTACGCCGTGCTGCGCGAGAAGGGCACCGAGCGGCCGTTCACCGGTGAGTACGTGAACGAGAGAACAGACGGCGTCTACCGCTGCGCCGCGTGCGGCGAGGAGCTGTTCGTCTCCGACACGAAGTACGACTCCGGCTCCGGCTGGCCGAGCTTCCACTCGCCGGCCAACGACGGCGCGGTCGCCGAGGAGCGTGACACGAGCCACTTCATGGTCCGCACGGAGGTCCTCTGCAACAGATGCGGCGGGCACCTCGGGCACGTCTTCGACGACGGCCCGGCGCCGACCGGCCTGCGCTACTGCATCAACTCCGCGGCGCTGGAGCTGGACCCCAGAAGCTGACAGACGGCCGACAGCGGCTGAATTCCAGAAGGCGGCCTCGCGAGAGGCCGCCTTTGCTTTGCTAAACTGATTAGCAACGCTAACTAGCAACGCGAAGCACCTCTCACGGACTCCCTTCATGACATCCGACCCGGAACTGGCCACGCGGCTGCGACTGGCCGTGACGCGCATGGCGCGGCGGCTGCGACAGGAGAGCGGCGCCGTCGGCCCCGAGCTGTCGCCGACGCTGACCGCCGCGCTGGCGACGATCGACCGCTGCGGCCCGCTGACGCCGAGCGCGTTCGCGCAGACGGAGCGGATCCAGCGCCCGACGGCGACGCGGATCGTCGGCAGACTGGAGCAGCAGGGGCTCGTCGAGCGCAGCCCCGACCCAGACGACGGCCGCGTCTGCTTCGTCGCGGTCACGAGCGACGGGCGCGCGCTGCTGAAGCGGATCCGCTCGCGCAAGAGCGAGTTCCTGGCGAAGCGGCTGAAGGCGCTGACCCCGGCCGAGCAGGCGACGCTGGCAGCGGCCGCCGAGCTGCTGGAGCGGCTGCTGGAGGAGCCGGCGAGCGCGCCGGCACGACGCGCGGGCGGCTGAGCGGCGCGCTGCGGCGCTCGTTCAGCTCGCTGCGGATCCCCAACTACCGCCGCTACTTCCTCGGCCAGGTCGTCTCCGTCTCCGGCACCTGGGTGCAGACGGTCGCCGAGACGTGGCTGGTGCTGAAGCTGACGGGCAGCGGCTTCGCCGTCGGCGTCGCCGCGGCGCTGCAGTTCGCGCCGATGCTGCTGGCCGGCGCCTGGGGCGGCGCGATCGCCGACCGCCTGCCCAAGCGCCGCCTGCTGACGTTCACGCAGCTGGCGATGGCGCTGCCCGCGCTGACGCTGTTCGGCCTGACCGCGAGCGGCGCGATCACGCTGTGGGCGCTCTACCTGCTGATCTTCGCGCGCGGCCTCGTGCTGGCGATCGACAACCCGGCGCGGCAGTCGTTCCTGGTCGAGCTGGTCGGCCCCGAGCGAGTCCTCAACGCCGTCAGCCTCAACAGCGCGCTGATCAACTCGGCGCGGATCATCGGGCCGGCGATCGCCGGCGTGCTGATCACGACCGTCGGCGTCGCGCCCTGCTTCGCCGTCAACGCCGTCTCGTTCCTGGCGATGATCGTCGCGCTGCAGCGGATGGACCGCGCACAGCTGACCGCGACGCCGGTGACCGAGCGCGCGCCCGGCCAGGTGCGCAGCGCGCTGCGCTACGTGCGCGCGACGCCGGAGCTGTGGATACCGCTGGCGCTGACCGCCGTCGTCGGCACCTTCACCTTCAACTTCCAGATCCTGCTGCCGCTGCTGGCCGACTTCACCTTCCACGGCGACGCCGGCGTCTACGCGACGCTGACGACGGCGATGGGCGTCGGCGCGATCGCCGGCGCGATCGCGAACGGCTCGCGCGCCCGCGTGCGGCCGTCGCTGCTGGTCTCGGCCGCGCTCGCCTTCGGCGCGCTCGTGCTGGCGCTGTCGAGCGCGCCGACGGAGCTGCTGGCGGTCGTCGCGCTGGTGCCGGTCGGCGCCGCCAGCGTCGCCTTCTCGGCGAGCGTCAACTCGGCCCTCCAGCTCGCCGTCGCGCCCGCGATGCGCGGGCGCGTGATGGCGCTCTACTCGGTCGTCTTCCTCGGCTCGACGCCGATCGGCGCGCCGCTGATGGGCTGGCTCGCGAACGCCGCCGGCCCGCGCGCCGCGTTCGCGCTCGGCGGCCTCGTCGCGATCGCCGCCGGCCTCGCCGCGCGCGCCGCCTTCGCACGCGCGGGGGTGCCGGCGCAGGTGCCGCTCGGCCGGCCCGAGCACGTCGCCGCTTGAGGAGGGAAGGCGAGCGTTCTCAGTGGAATCAAGCGCTCAGCGCGCAGATTTCACGTCCAGAACTCTCTGAGGATCTCGCCGTCGCCCTCGTGGCGGGCGCCGAAGACGAGGAATTCGAGGCCCGCGTCGCCGGCCTCGAAGCGGCGCGCGACGGCCGGCGCGATCCGCAGCGCGTCGCGCTCGCGCAGCTCGACGATCTCGTCGTCGAGCTTGACGCGGCCGCTGCCGGCGACGACGACGCAGACCTCCTCGGCCGCGTCGTGGCGGTGGCCGAACGCCTGCCGTCTGCCCGGCTTGAGCCGGTGGATCGCGAGGCCGGTCCGCTCGGCCTCGAGGTCGCCGGTCGCGAAGCGGGCGCTGCCCGACTCGCCGAAGCCGTTCGCGGCGGCGGCGTCGGCGACCGTCTCCAGATTGAGGTGGGTGTAGCTGGCTGCGGTGGTCATGGCGCGCACGCTACGCCCGCGACCGGCCGGCAGCTTGGAAGAACGCGACGACCCAGATCCCCTCAGACCACTTCTGACTGTGAAATGGCCGATTGGCGCATCGGAAGCCGTAGGGTTGTCAGATGGACGACATCTCACTGTGGGGAGTGATCTAGGAACCATGGCGATCCTCTACTCGGACACCTTCTCCTCGAGAACGCCGAACGCGTTCTGGAATGCCAACAGCGGCGTCACGTTCACCGGCTCCGCCGCCTCGATCGCGGCCGGCGGCAGATGGATCGGCGCCAGAGGCCTGACCGGCAGCTTCCCGCTCGGCGCGGGCCTGTTCCGCGAGATCGTGTGGCAGGTGACCGCGGGCGACCGGCCCGGGTTCGTCGGCTACAACGCCGCCAGCGACGAGATCGTCTCGCTGACGTTCGCCGCCGGCACGCTCTTCCACCGCGTCAACGGCGGCAGCTGGTCGAGAGCGTCCTACACCTCCGCGCACCAGTGGCGGCGCGTGCGGCTGCGCTCCTCCGGCGTGACCGTCTCGACCTCGCCCGACGGGACGACCTGGACCGACGTCGTCACGATCGGCGGGGCGCCGTTCCCCGACTACCTCGATCAGGTGTACATGAACTCGGCCGGCGGCGGCGTCGGCAACGGCACCAGCAGCTCCGCGACGGTGATCGACAACTTCACCTGGCAGGATTACGCGCCGGCCGCGATCGCGCTCACCACGAGCGTGCTCGACGACGCGCAGCGGGCCGACGAGAACCCGCTCAGCGACGGCGGGCTGTGGGACTCGCCCGGCTTCCCCGACCACGACGCCTGCGCGATCGTGTCGAGAAGAATCGTCGGGATCGACAGAAACGGCGGCGCGATCTGGAAGAGAGCCTTCAGCGACACGGGCAGAGGCGTCGAGACGTGGGCCGACGTCGGCGACGTCTCCTCCAGCGCCGAGTACACGCTCTTCACCGCCCTCCAGAGCGACTACGTGAGACTCGGGCGGCGCGGCTACAACTGCTGGATCACCGGCACGAGACTGTGGCTCGTGCGCTTCGACCCCGGCAACGACTCGACGACGCTGATCAACGGCGCCGCCGTCCTCGGCAGCGGCCTGGCGGCCGGCGACCGGCTCGGCCTGATCGTAGCCGGCGGCCTCGTCAGCGTCGCGCTCAGACGCTCAGGCGGCAGCGACCAGCTGATCGGCCAGATCGCCGACAGCGGCTACAGATCGGGCCTCGCCGGCATCGCGCTGATCGTCGCCGGCTCGTTCGCGCGCGTGGGCGGCGGCACCCGCTAGCGGCAGATGACGCGCTGACGCTCAGAGGGGAGTTGGGGCGGACCCGCTACGTTGACCTTTATCCATGACGTAGCCGTGCCTGACAGAATTCTCACGAAGATGCCCGCAGACCCCCAAGATCGCCGCTCCTCCGGCGATCGCCTCCCCTCCGAGCGGCCGCCCCAGGGCGATTCCAGAGCGCCGCCCCGCCCGCCCGGCTGGAGAGTGACGCCGGCGCCCGACGGCCGCGGCGCACCGCCGCCGCAGAGACGCGCCGGCGGCTACAGACGGCCACGCTTCCCCGGCGGCATGTGGGGGATCGTCGCGATCGTCGTCGCGCTGTTCGCCGTCAACATCTGGTTCGGCAACGCCGTGCTGTCGCCCGCGACGCGCGTCAAGGTGCCGTACAACCCGACCTTCCTGCAGGAGATCAGAGACGGCAACGTCAAGGAGATCTCGTCGGAGGGCTCCTCGATCCAGGGTGACTTCAAGAGTGACGTCACCTACCCGGCGAGAGGCCAGGACGGCTCCGTCACCTCGAAGAAGTTCACGACCGAGGTGCCGCTGTTCGCCGACTCCGACCAGCTCGACAGACTGCTGCAGGACAACGACGTCGTCATCAACGCGAAGGCGCCCGAGGGTCCCAACATCGTCGTGCAGATCCTGCTGACGTTCGGCCCCGCGCTGCTGATCATCTTCCTGTTCGTGATGCTGTCGCGGCGGATGGCCGGCGCCGGCGGCGGCATGATGTCGTTCGGCCGCTCGAGAGCGCGGCGCTCGGAGGGCGGCGACTCGCGCGTCACCTTCAGAGACGTCGCCGGCATCGACGAGGCCGAGAGCGAGCTGCACGAGATCGTCGACTTCCTCAAGACGCCGCAGAAGTACCAGCGGCTCGGCGGCAAGATCCCCAAGGGCGTGCTGCTGAGCGGCCAGCCCGGCACCGGCAAGACGCTGCTGGCGCGCGCCGTCGCCGGCGAGGCCGGCGTGCCGTTCTTCTCGATGTCGGCCTCCGAGTTCGTCGAGATGATCGTCGGCGTCGGCGCCTCGCGCGTCCGCGACCTCTTCAGACAGGCGAAGGAAGCCTCCCCCGCGATCATCTTCATCGACGAGCTCGACGCGATCGGCCGCGCCCGCGGCGGCGGCCGCGGCTCGTTCGGCGGCAACGACGAGCGCGAGCAGACTCTCAACCAGATCCTGACCGAGATGGACGGCTTCGAGGCGACGACCTCCGTGATCGTCGTCGCCGCGACCAACCGGCCGGAGATCCTCGACCAGGCGCTGCTGCGCCCCGGCCGCTTCGACCGGCGCGTCACCGTCGCCGCGCCCGACCGCAACGGCCGTCTGCACATCCTCAGAGTCCACACCCGCTCGGTGCCGCTCGACGGCGACGTCGACCTCGAGGCGATCGCCTCGACGACGCCGGGCATGGTCGGCGCCGACCTCGCCAACCTCGTCAACGAGGCCGCCCTGCTGGCCGCCCGCCGCGGTCACACGAGAGTCTCCGGCGCGGACTTCACCGACGCGCTGGAGAAGGTCGTGCTCGGTGCCGAGCGCAAGGTGATGATGAGCGACGACGACCGCAAGCGGACCGCCTACCACGAGGCCGGGCATGCCGTCGTCGGGATGCTCACGGCCGGCGCGGACCCGGTCCGCAAGGTCTCGATCATCCCCCGCGGCCAGGCGCTCGGCGTCACCTTCTCCTCGCCCGACGCCGACAAGTACAACTACGACGAGCGCTACCTGCTCGGCAAGATCAAGGTCGCGCTCGGCGGCCGCGTCGCCGAGGAGGTCGTCTTCGGCGACATCACGACCGGCGCCGAGTCCGACATCCAGCAGCTGACCGGGATCGCGCGGCAGATGGTCGGCCGCTGGGGCATGAGCCCCGCGATCGGCCCGATCGCCGTGCTCGCCTCCGAGGGCAACGGGATGCTGCTGCCGGGCGTCTCGGAGACCTCCGAGTCGACGCAGCGGCTGGTCGACGAGGAGGTCCGGCGGATCGTCGACACGGCCCATCACGAGGTCACGAGGCTGCTGCGCGACTACCGCGAGAACCTCGACTCGCTCGTCGCCGAGCTGCTCGACAGAGAGACGCTCGACGAGGCCGACGCCTACGAGGCGGCGAGACTGACCGACAAGCGGCCCGAGCGCAGAGAGCTGCCGCCGGCCCGTCGCAACGGCGACGGCAACGGCGCCGGCATCGACAAGGACGCCAACCGCCCGGGGCAGCTGAGAGACGCCTCCGCGCCGGCCGGCAACGGCCTGCCGCAGGGGCTCGAACGGCCCGAGCTGCCCTAGCGCTCGCGCTGGCCGGCGAGCGACGCGCTCGTCGGCCCGCTCGCGGCCGGCCCGTCCGGGCCGGCCCGCAGGTAGGTCGTGAGGAAGACGAGCGCGACGACGCCGATGAACAGCAGCGTCGGGCCGGAGTCGTTGAAGAGCGAGCCGGAGATCGAGGCGCCGAGCCCGCCCAGCAGCGCCGCGCGCCAGAGCGGGTCGGTCTCGACGCCGCCGTAGATGCGCTGACGGTGCTTGACGGCGTAGGTGACCGCGAGCGCGCAGAGCGCCACCAGCAGCGGCCCGTAGCCGCTCTTGAGGATGTTCCAGGCGAGCTCGTAGCGGCGTTCGAACGTGTTGACCTGATCCGCCAGCGAGCCGTCCAGCACCGTGCGCGTGAAGTGGCCGTTGCCGCCGGTCACGAGGTCGATCGCGGCGAGCACGGCGAGACCGACGACCGGCGTCAGCAGCGCGCCCAGCAGCGCCTTCTTGGTGATCCCGCCCGGCAGCATCAGCAGCGTCGCGACGGCGGCGCCGCCGGCGACCGTGAAGATGCCGCCGACGTCCGCGCCGAGCCTGCCGGAGCCCATCACCAGCGCGAGCACCGTGCCGGCGGCCGCGAACGCGACGGCGCCGCCGCGCGAGCGCTCGCGTCTGCGCCACCAGGCCGCGACCGCGATCAGCAGCATCACCGTCAGCACGATCTCCAGCTCGTTGCCGAGGCCGTAGAAGCGCGAGCCCGAGCGCGGGCTGGGGCCGAGCAGCGAGCGGATGATCAGATGCGAGTGGTTGGCGAGGTCGACGAGGTAGAAGAGCAGGCCGACGGTCGTCGGCACGGCCGCGGCGCGCGGCCAGCGGACCAGCCGATCCGTTATCAGCGCGAGCGCGAACGAGCCGCCGGCGATCACGAACAGCTCGCCCTGGCGCGACGGCTCCAACGCGGCCGACACCAGCACCATCGCCGGCAGCCACATCATCGCCAGCCCGCCGAGCCGCAGCCCGAAGCGAACGCCGACGCGGTCGCGCACGATCCCCGCCAGCAGGATGATCGCCAGCCAGGCGAAGAGGAAGGTCTGCAGCGCCGGCATGCGGCGCGCCTGGATCACGCTGAGGCGCTCGTCGAGCGCGTTCAGCGTCTGCGCGTCGACGTCGCCGGAGAGCCTGATCGGCTGGCCGGTGACGCCGTCGGGCGTTCTGACGCCGAGGTGGTCGAGGATCGTCGGCAGCAGGTCGATGCCGGCGGCGACGCCGTCGAGGTGGGTCGTCGCCGAGCTGAAGCTGGTGCCGTGGCCGTCTCTGAGGCCGGCCATCCCCGCCCACAGCAGCTGCGGGCCGCGGAACGGCGGCGGCGCCTGCTCGGCGATCAGCAGCTCGTCGTCGGCGCGGTCGGCGATCAGCTGGTCGAGCTGGTCGTCGCCGGCGGTCGCGGGCGGCAGCAGCGCGACGACGAAGCGGTGGCGTCTGAGCAGCTCGCGCGTCCGCTGCGCGACCGTCAGCGGCGAGCCGATCGAGACGCTGGCGATCTGGCCGTCTCTGTCGCTGGCGGCGATCGCCTCCAGGTTCGGGTTGCCGCGGATGCCGACGAAGCCGACGCCGCCGGGGACCGAGCTGGCGAGCAGACCGGGCGTGATGTCGGCGGGCGCCGTGTCGGCGCGCAGCAGGGCGGCGATCCAGTTGACGATCAGGCCGCTGTCGCCGTCGCCGCGCGTGAAGCGCAGGTCGGGCGGGTCCTTCGGCGTGTACGTGCTGCGCGAGGTGCGCGTGCCGGCCGTGATGTCGAGCAGCGCCTGCGTCTGGCTGTAGCCCGACTGGGTCGCCGACAGCGCGCCGAGCGCCAGCTCCGGGTGGCCGGCGAGGATGCCGAGCACCTCGGGCAGGCCGGTGTCGCCGCCGGGCGGGTCGGTGTCCGGCAGCGGCTCGACGCCGGCCGGGGTGTCGGGGGCCAGCGGCAGCAGCGCCAGCACCGCGCTCGACTCCGCGGCCGCGCGCGCCGGCAGCGCGGCGGCGCAGCAGGCGAGACAGGCGGCGAAGGCGAGCAGCAGGAGCGCGCGCAGGCGGAGACGGCTCGGCTGCATCAGCAGAGAGGGTAGAGATCGGCGCAGCGGCGGGCGCGCACGACGCCCGCCATGGGGCGTGTCAGGGCTCGTGCTCGTCGGACGGCGGCAGCCGCAGGGTGAAGGTCGCGCCCGGCGCGTCGTCGCGCTCGAGCACGAGCGATCCGCCCATCCGCTCGGCCAGCTCGCGCCCGATCGCGAGCCCGAGGCCGAAGCCGGCGCCGTTGGCGCCGCTGCCGCGCGCGAAGCGCTGGAAGACGCGCTCGCGCTCCTCCTCCGGGACGCCCGGCCCGGCGTCGGCGACCGACAGCAGCGCGTGGCCGCCGACGACGCCCGCCGCGACGCGCACCTCGACCGGCTCGCCCGGCGGGCTGGCGCGGACGGCGTTGTCGAACAGGATCCGCAGGATCTGCGCGATCGCGCTCGGGTCGGCGCGGACCCAGACCTCGTCGCTGCCGTCGGCGAGCCGCGGCACGGTGCGGCCCTCGGCCGCCGGCGCGCCCAGCTCGAACTCGGCGATCACGGCGCGCGACAGCTCGCGCAGCTCGACCGGCTCGCTGCGCAGCGCGACCTCGGCGTCGATCCGGCTGAGGTCGAGCAGGTCGGCGGCGAGACGGCCGAGCCGGCGCGACTGCGCGAGCGCCTTCGTGACCTGCTCGCGCGCCTGCTCGGAGGAGACCTCGCCGTGCTCCAGCTCGTCGGCGAGCAGCTCCAGCATCCCGCGCAGCGAGGCGACCGGCGTGCGCAGCTCGTGCGAGGCGGTCGAGACGAAGGCGCGGCGCGCCTCCTCCTGCTGGTGCAGCCGCTGCTGCATCCGCGCGAAGGCGCGCGTGAGGTCGCCGACCTCGTCGCGGTTGCGGTCGGCGGGGACCTCCTCGACCGGCCCGTGCTCTGCCAGCCGCACGGTCGCGTCGCGCAGCCTGCGCAGCCGCCGCACGAGCGTCGCGGCGAAGCCGAGCCCCAGCAGCAGCGCGATCGCGAGGCCGCTCAGCGCCGCCGTCAGGAAGGCGCGGCGGACGACCGCGACGGCGTCGCGCACCTCGCTGATCGGCTTGCGCGCGGCCAGCACGTAGCGCTCGCCGTCGATCGTCACCGGCATCGCGACGCGCACGACCTCGTCGCCGTCGGAGGTGCCGACCGAGGAGACCAGGCGGCGCTGCGCGAACGCCTCCGGCACGTCGTCGAAGCGGTCGCCGGCGGCGGTCGCCGGGTCGGTCATGTTGAGCCGCAGCGCGTGCGCGCTGTCGAGCAGGTAGATCTCCTGCGTGCCGCTGCTGCGCACGAGCGCGAGGCCGATCTGCGAGAGCGCGTTGGAGCCGATCGCCGTCTGCCGATCGGTCAGCCCGCCGAAGGCGTCTCTCGTCTCTCTGACCTTCTGGACGAGGCCGTCGAGCTCCGCGTGCTGCAGCCGCCGTTCGAGCGGTCCGAGCAGGCCGAGCGCGGCCACGGCGAGCGTCACCGCCGCCGTCAGCACGAGCGCGCCGACGATCCGCCCGCGCAGGCCGAGCGCGCCGATGTTCACGCGGCGCCCGTCATTTCCAATCCGTCTCAGGGTATTTTCCCAATCTGTCCCTGTTGATTTTCCCAATCTGTCCCAGGGTATTTTCCTAATCTGTCCCTGTTGATTTTCCCAATCTGTCCTAGACTGCCGGCGATGTCCGATCTTCGCATCGAACGGCGGCTGCGGCCAATCCTGCTCGAAGCGCTGCGCGAGAGCCGGGCCGTCGCCCTGCTCGGCGCACGCCAGGTCGGCAAGAGCACGCTCGCGAGATCGATCGCCGCCCACGAGCATCCGGCGCGCTTCGTCACGCTCGACGTCGAGGCGACCGCGACCGCTGCGCGCACTGATCCGCAGGGGTTCGTCGCGGCACTGCCCGGCTCCGTGGTGATCGACGAGATCCAGCGCGCTCCGAACCTGCTGCTCGCGATCAAGGAGCGGCTCGATCGCGATCCCGCGCGAGGGCAGTTCCTGCTGACGGGGTCGGCGGACCTGCTGACGCTGCCGACCGTGGCCGACGCGCTGCCCGGCCGGATCGACTATGTGCAGCTGTGGCCGCTCGCCCAGGCGGAGCTGCACGGCGGCGACGGGCGCTTCGTCGACGCGCTGTTCGAGAACGACCTTCCGCAGCTGTCGGACGCGCCGATCGGACGCGGGCCGCTCGCGGCGCTGCTCGCGACCGGCGGCTTTCCCGAGCTGCTGGAGGTGCGCAGCGCCCGCGGCAGCGCGCGCTTCTTCTCCAGCTACGTCGCGTCGATCATCGGGCGTGACCTGGAGGACGTCGCCGACGTCCACGATCCCGGCAACGTCGAGCGCCTGCTGTACGCGATCGCCGCGCGGGCCGGGGCGCTCGCCACGTTCCACGGCCTCGCGACCGACCTCGGCGTCGATGCGAAGACCGCCAGAGCGCACACCGAGATCCTCGAGCGCCTGTTCCTCGTCCGCCGGCTGCAGTCGTGGCACGTCAACGTCGGGCCTCGCCAGGTCAAGAGCCCGAAGCTGCACGTGGCCGACAGCGGCCTGCTGGCGTTCCTGCGCGGCGCCGACGAGCAGCGGATCGCCGACGATCCCGAGGTCGCCGGGCCGCTGCTGGAGAGCTTCGCCGCGATGGAGCTCGTGCGGCTCAACGACTGGTCGCAGCAGCCGGCGCAGCTGTTCCACTACCGCGATCAGAAGCAGGGCGAGGTCGACGTCGTGCTGGAGCGCCGCAGCGGCGAGGTCGCGGGCGTCGAGGTCAAGGCCGCCGCGACCGTGTCGGCGGCCGACTTCCGCGGGCTGCGCAACCTGCGCGACAGGCTGGGCGACCGCTTCACGGCCGGCGTGGTGCTCTACACCGGAGCGGCGACGCTGCCGTTCGGGGACCGCCTCACCGCCGTTCCGGTCAGCGGCCTGTGGAGCTGACTCAGCCGGCCTGCAGCCGGTAGCCCGCGCCGCGGACGGTGACGATGTGGCGCGGGTGGTCGGGCTCGGGCTCGAGCTTCTCGCGCAGGTGGCGCACGTGCACGTCGATCGCGCGCGGGTCGCGGTAGGCGCTGTCGCCCCAGATCGCGCGCAGCAGCTCCTGGCGGTTGCGCAGCCGCCCCGGGTCGTTCATCAGCGCGCCGAGCAGCTCGAACTCGGAGAAGGTGACGTGGACCGGCTCGCCGTTCATGCGCACCTCGCGGCGCGCCTTGTCGAGCTGGATCGGGCCGACGGTGACGACGTCGGCGTCGCCGCCGGGCGCGGGCGCCTGCGCGCGGGCGCGCCGCAGCACGGCGCGGATGCGGCTGCGCAGCTCGGCCAGCCCGAACGGCTTGGTGACGTAGTCGTCGGCGCCGGCCTCGAGCCCGAGCACGGCGTCGGCCTCGCTGTCGAGCGCGGTCAGCATGATGATCGGGACGACGTTCCGGCGCGCGCGCAGCGAGCGCGTCACCTCGTAGCCGTCGGGGCCGGGGCCGAGCGCGACGTCGAGCAGGACGACGTCGAACGGCTCGGTCGAGGCCAGCTCGATCGCGGTGCGCCCGTCGGCGACCGCCTGCACGCGATGGCCTTCGCGCGAGAAGGAGCGCGTCAGCAGGTCGCGCAGGTCCGACTCGTCGTCGACGACGAGGATCGTGAGGGAGGTGTCAGGGCCGTCGTGCCACGGCGTCGACCCGTTGCCGCCGCGAGGCGGATCGTCCGGCTGCATCGTTCTCGATGCTAGATGATCGCCGGCACGGCTTTTTCGCTTCCGACGACCAGGTATTCATGTGCAGTATCGTCGCCCGACGATGAACCGATGGTTTGAGCGTTTACGCGCCAAAGAGCCTCGCCTCGAGGTGGGCGACCTCTTCCCTCCGCTGGAGCGCGAGCTGGACGGCTACGAGCATCTGCTCGACGGCCAGGTGCTCAACGCCGGCGCGGGCCATCGCGACATCTCCGCCGCGATCCCGGGGACGCTCACCAACCAGGACATCGAGACCGGTCTCCACAACGAGAACATCGACGTCTACTCGCCGCTGCACGAGATCCCGTTCGACGACGGCCACTTCGACGCGATCATCTGCAATGCCGTGCTCGAGCACGTCGAGAACCCGCACGAGGTCGTGACGGAGTTCCACCGCGTGCTGCGTCCCGGCGGCGTGCTCTACCTCTGCGTCCCGTTCATGCAGCCCGAGCACCTCGACCCGACCGACTTCCAGCGTTACACGAGCGACGGCCTCGCGACGCTCGCGCGTGACCACGGCTTCGAGGTGAGCGAGGTGACCGGCGTCCACTCGGTCTACTCGACGCTCGGCTGGATCTTCATCGAGTGGCTGCGGCCGTTCCCGGGCTGGAAGGGCTGGCTGCTGCGCTGGCTGACCTACCCGGTGATCAAGCGCAAGGCGCTGACGAGCACCAACCACGTGCACTCGCTCGCCTCCTCGTACCGGCTCGTCGCCGTCCGGACGTAGCCGCCGGACGGAGGGCCGGCCCGCCGCTAGCGACGGGCCGCGGCCGGCACCGGCGCGGCGATCGACTCGGCGCCGATCATGCCGTGGCCGTTGCCGCCGTCGGGACCGTCGTCGGAGCGGTTGGTCGGGGTTCCGACGCGGCCGGCGGCGCCGACCGTCCACAGCAGCGCGATCCAGGTGATCGTCGCGAGCGTGACGTGGACCCAGACGAAGTCGGCCGGCAGCTTGAGCGCGTACTGGACGCTGCCGACGAGACCCTGCGCCGCCATCAGGATGCCGGCGAGCGTCAGCGCCTCGACCAGCTGGGCGTTGGTCGTGCGGCGGCGCGCCATGAACCAGGCGAGGATCACGCAGAGGCCGAGCGTCGTCGCGGCGACGCCGTGGCGGTGGATCAGCCAGACGAGCGTCTCGGCGCCCTTGAAGTCGAGCCGGTGGACCAGCTCGCCGTCGTTGTCGCCGGGGTGCGGGCCGGCAGCCGTCGCGAGCGTGCCGGCGAAGATCACGATGCCGCCGAGCGCGGCGGTGAAGCGCACCAGCCAGACGGTCCAGGCGTCCTCGCTGCGGGGGCGCTCGGCGTCGTCGTCGTAGCGCGCGCGCCAGACCAGCCAGACGGCGGCGATCAGGATCAGCATCGAGAGGCAGAAGTGCGCCATCACGAAGCCCGGCGCGAGGTGGTGCTTGACCGTGAAGCCGCCGAGCACGCCCTGCGCGAGGCAGCCGAGCGGCAGGAAGCCGCTGACGAGGAAGAGGTCGCGCCGGTACGGCCGGCGGCGCCAGGCGGCGAACCAGACGAACAGCGAGATGACGCCGATGCAGGCCGAGAAGACGCGGTTGCCGTACTCGACGAAGGTGTTGAAGCCGAGCGGCGGGACGGCCTGCCCGTGGCACTGCGGCCAGTCCGGGCAGCCGAGGCCGGAACCGGTCAGCCGCACCGCCGCGCCGGTCAGCACGACGACGGTGAGGAAGAACAGCGCGACCCACGAGAGCTTGCGGAACTGCTCGGGGCTGAACGTGGGCAGACGGTCGGACACGGCCGACAAAGAATGACGGAGACGGGCCGGCGACGCCATGTCGGTACCTTTCACGTCGATGTCGAGCACCCGCGCAGCTGCTGCTGTCGCCGTGGAAAACGTCTCCAAGGCGTTCCGCGTCCCGACCGAGCGAGTCCAAACGCTCAAGGAGACAGCCCTCCATCCGTTCCGGCGCAAGGCGTTCCACGAGTTCGTCGCGCTGAGAGACGTCTCCTTCGACGTCGCGCACGGGGAGTTCCTCGGCATCGTCGGCCGCAACGGATCCGGCAAGAGCACGTTGTTGAAGTGCATGGCCGGCATCTACCGCGTCGACAACGGCGGCATCTACGTAGACGGACGCCTGTCCGCCTTCATCGAGCTGGGCGTCGGCTTCAACCCCGACCTGCCGGCGCGCGACAACGTGCTGATCAACGGCACGATGCTCGGCCTCTCCCCGCGCGAGGCGAGCCGTCGCTACGACAGCATCCTCGACTTCGCCGAGCTGCGCGAGTTCGAGACGCTGAAGATCAAGAACTACTCCTCCGGCATGCTCGTGCGGCTGGCCTTCTCGGTGATGATCCACGTCGACGCCGACATCCTGCTCGTCGACGAGGTGCTCGCGGTCGGTGACGCCGCCTTCCAGCAGAAGTGCTTCGACGAGTTCTACCGGCTGAAGGACGAGAACCGCACGGTGATCCTCGTCACGCACGACATGAGCGCCGTCGAGCGCTTCTGCGACCGCGCCGTGCTGCTGCACAAGGGCGACATGGTCTCGACCGGCGAGCCGAGACGGATCGGGATGGAGTACCTGGAGCTGAACTTCGGGCGGCCCGAGGCGGCCGCCGCGGCCGCCTCCGACGAGCTGCGCTCCGGCATCGGCGGCGCCGAGATCGTCGAGGCGTGGTTCGAGGACGTGACCGGCGCGAGAGCGTCGATGCTCGAGCTGGAGCGCGACTGCAGATTCGCGGCGCGTGTCCGCTTCACGCGCGCGGTCGATCACCCGGTCTTCGCCGTCACGCTCGAGAACGCCGCGCACGACAAGGTCTTCTCCGCCTCGACGCAGTGGCAGCACGCCGAGACCGGCCGCTTCGAGCCCGGCGACGAGGCGCTCTTCCACGTCCAGTTCACGAACGTGCTCGCGCCCGGCCGCTACGACGCGACGCCGGCCGTCGCGCTGCGCGGCGGCACCGCCTCGCTCGACGTGCGCGAGCAGTTCGTCGACGTCGTCGTCTCCGGCACGCACGCCTCCGGCGCGCTGCTGGAGCTGCCCTATGCCTCTGCGGTCGAGCGCACGGACGCGCAGCCGGCGGCGGCCGAGCCGGTCGTCGCGGCCGAGCCCGAGGTCGAGCGATGAGCGTCGAGACGCCGACCGAGCCGGCGCCGCCCGCGGCGCCGCAGCCGGCGCGCGGCCCGCGCATCTCCGGGCCGGTCGCGATCGGCGTCGACGCGAGACGCTTCTTCAACCTGACGCGGACGCTCGCCGTCACCGAGTTCAAGCTGCGCTTCTTCGGCTCGGCGCTCGGCTACCTGTGGCAGCTGATGCGCCCGCTGCTGCTGTTCGGCGTGCTCTACGTCGTCTTCACGCACGTGCTCAAGTTCAACAGCGACTCGGCCTACTACCCGGTCGCGCTGCTGAGCGGCATCGTCATCTTCACCTTCCTGTCGGAGGCGACCTCGACCGCGGTGACGAGCCTCGTCGACCGCGAGCCGCTCGTGCGCAAGGTCCAGTTCCCGCGCCTCGTGATCCCGCTCTCGGTCGTGATGACGGCGCTGATGAACCTCGGCCTCAACACGATCGTGGTCGTCGTCTTCCTGCTGCTCAACGGCGGCAGCGTCCACTGGGGCTGGCTGGAGATCCCCTTCCTGCTGGCGCTGCTGGCGCTGTTCGCGGCCGGCATCTCGACGCTGCTGTCGGCGCTCTACGTGCGCTACCGCGACATCAGACCGGTGTGGGAGGTGCTGCTGCAGATGATGTTCTACGGCACGCCGATCTTCTACACGATCGACGTGATCGGGAACAAGACGATAGAGCGGCTGATGCTGCTCAACCCGCTCGCCGCCGTCATCCAGCAGTTCCGCCACGCCGTCATCGACCCCAGCCACCCCAGCCTCCACAGCGCGATGGGCGGCAACTGGGCGCTGACGGCGGTGCCGTTCGTGATCCTCATCGTCCTCGTCGTCGTCGCCTACCGCTACTTCGACAAAGAGGCGCCGCTGATCGCGGAGGACCTCTGAATCGAGTCGCGGACGCGGCGCGCGCTGCTGACGTTCCGACGTTCGGCGTCTCGATTGCTTAGGATGCGGTCAGTTCATGACCTCGTCCTCCGTGCAGGGGACGTCGACGACCGTCGTCGCACCCCCGAACCTGCAACTCGCCGTCAGCCGACTGGCGGCCGCAGCCGGGAGCGATGAGATCCTCAGCGTCGGCAGCCCGCCGTATGCCTTCGACGCGCCGCTCGCCGTCGACATCGCGCACGAGTCGACGACGCCGCCTGCCGGGTCGCTCGTCGTCACGACCGCCGTCGACTGGGCGGCGCTCGGCGAAGCCCGGATCGTCGTCGCGCTCGACGAGGGCCGTGGGGGATCGCCGTTCGCCGCCGTCGCTGCGAGACGAGCCGAGGCGGCGGAGCACGGCTGGCAGGTCGCGAGCGCGACGCTGATCCACGTCGGCGCCGGCACGACCGCCTCGCCGCGGCGCGAGGCCGCGCTGCTGATCGCGTGCAGACCGGGCGACGCGCTCGCCGCGACGCTCGAGACAGGGCCGTTGAGCCTCGCGCTGGACGCCGCGATAGCCGCCGCACCGGCCGAGCCGCCGCCGGCTCGTGTGCTCGTCGCCTCCTACGAGGTCACCGGCCCGACCGGCAACGGCGGGATCGGCACCGCCTACCACTCGCTCGCGCACTCGCTCGCCGCCGCCGGCAACGACGTCACGGTCCTGTTCACCGGCTGGCTCGAACGCAAGCAGGCCGAGCGCCTGCCGGAATGGCAGGAGAGATTCGGGCGGGCCGGCATCGGCTTCTCGCTGCTCGGGACGCCCTGGGACATCCCCGTCCGCAATCCGCACCACGCCGTGCGGCGCGCGTACGAGTTCCATCGCTGGCTGCTGCGCGAGCACGCCGCCAAGCCGTTCGACGTCGTCCATCTGCCGGAGGCGATCGGCCACGGGGCGTTCGCGCTGACCGCGAAGGCGCTCGGTCTCGCCTACGCGGACGTCGAGTTCGTGATCGGCACGCACTCCTCGATGCGCTGGGTCGCCGAGTGCAACCGCGAGGGGATGGAGACCCTCGAGATGCTCGTGATGGAGCGGCTGGAGCGGATCAGCGTCGCGCGGGCCGACGTCGTGCTCAGCCCCAGCTCGTACCTCGTCGACTACATGCGCGAGCGCGGCTGGCAGCTGCCCGAGCGGACCTTCGTGCTGCCGTACGCCCGCCCGCAGTCGGTGCGGGAGCTGACGCACGAGCCGTCTGGCGGCGTCGCCGCCGGAACGCCCAGCGAGCTGATCTTCTTCGGCCGCCTCGAGACCCGCAAGGGCCTGGAGGCGTTCTGCGACGCCGTCGACCTGCTCGTGGCCGGCGACTGCCCGTTCGACCAGGTCACCTTCGTCGGCCGTCCCGAGCGCGTGCTCGGCGAGGAGTCGACCGCCTTCATCAGCCGTCGCGCGAGCGCCTGGGGCGATCTCGCCTGGAAGGTCCTGCCCGGCCTCGGTCACGACGAGGCGATCGCCTACCTGCGCGAGGCGCCGTGCGTCGTCGCGATCCCCTCGCTCGTCGACAACTCGCCCAACACGGTCTACGAGGCGATCGCGCTCGGCATCCCGTTCGTCGCCTCGCGCGCCGGCGGCACCGGCGAGATCGTGGCCGCGGAAGACCTCGCCGGCGCCACCTTCGACGGCTGGCGCGACGCCGTCGGGCTGGAGCCGCCGACCTTCGGCGCAGCGGAGGAGCGGTTCGACGCCGGCGCGCTCGCCGACGCGCTGCGCCGGAAGGCTGCCGAGCCGGCTGGCCGCGTCTCGCCGGCCGTCTCGGCAGAGGCATGCGACGCCGTCTACGACCGCTGGCACCGCGCCGTCGCCGCGACCGCGCGACCGGCCGCCGCCACCGCTGCGGTCGCGTTGCCGACCGCCGAGGTCTGCATCGTCGACGCCAGCGCCGAGGACGTCCGCCGGATCGCCGCCGCGCTGCTGCGCGCGGAGCAGACGCCGGAGCGGATCGTCGCGATGCTCGACCCCGAGCAGGAGACGCCGCAGATCGACGGCGTCGAGATCGTGCGGGCGGCCGGCCGCGAGACCGGGCCCGCGCGCCGTGACGCCGCGGCCTCCGCGCGAGCCGACCTGCTGATCGTGCTGCGCGGTGCCGACGAGCCCGACGCGCAGCTGGTCGAACGGCTGCGCAGCGCGATGGCGGCCGGCGTGAGCGACGTGCTGTCGCTCGTCACGCGAGACCCCGACGCGGCCCGCAAGACCGCCGGCCCGGCCGCCGCGCCCGGCCGCGACGACGACGTCCCCGCCGATCTGCGCGCGTTCGTCCCGGCTCCCGGGCCTGCGCTCGCGGCCGCCGCCTACCCGGCGCTGAGCGTCGGCCCGTACGCGATCCGGCGCGCGGCGCTCGACGCTCTCGGCGGCTACGCGGCCGACACCTGGGACGAGATCGTCGACGAGGAGCTGCTGGCGCGCGCGGCGCTCGCCGGCCTGCGCTTCGACGTCCTGCCGGAGCCGCTCGCGACGACGCTGCGCGACGACCGCTGGAGCGACTTCCGTGCCCGCCACTACGGCGAGATCCCGGTGCCGGTCGGCGCCGGCGAGGGTCAGATCCGCCGCCTGCGGCCGTTCCGGCAGCGGCTCGACGACGACGTCGCCGACCTGCCGGCGCTGCTGAGCGGGACCCAGCGCGCGATCCGCTCCGCGATCGGGGGCCGAGACGAGCTGGAAGCGGCCTACGAGCGGCGGATCGACGAGTTCAACGAGCTGGTCGCGATCTACGAGCGCAACCTCGGCGAGCAGCGCGAGCTGATCGCCCTCTACGAGCAGCAGAAGGGCGAGCTGCAGCGCGAGCTGGCTCAGGGCGGCGGCGGGATGCAACGGGCCCGCCGGCGGTTGCGCCGGGCGGCGCGACCGCCGATCAGTCAATGGCCGGGTCGAGGCGCGCGCTTCGTGCGCGCCCAGCTGCGGCGCTGACCGGCTCGCCGGCGCGGGCGCGCGCCACCGCCTTCACCACCACGCAGGCGACGGCCGCCCCCGCGTAGACGGTCAGCAGCTGATAGCGCCACTGCACCGACGGCGCGAGCAGGAAGAGGCCGAGCTGCGACGTGATCCCGGCCGCCGCCAGCAGTCCGATCATCCGCACCGCGAGCGGGAAGCGGCGGGCGAGCAGGACGAGCCCGGCGCCGCACAGCCCCAGGAACAGCCAGGCGCGGTAGATGAAGCCGTTGCCGTCCCCGTCGACCGACCAGAAGCGGGCGTAGTCGACCGCTGCCTGCGTGAGCCCGGGCAGCGCGGTGTCGTCATAGCCGAACTCATTCCCGGCCATCCCGTCGATGTAGGTGTGCCACGGCGTGTCGCCGATCCCCAGCTGCCGCGTCCAGAGGCCGAAGCGACCGCGCAGGTAGAGCAGCGGGTGCTCCTCGATCGCGGTCCGCCACGCGTCGGAGAGCGTCTCCGCGGCCGCCTCGTCATACAGCTCGGGGAGCTTGGTCAAGGTGCGGTCGAAGCGCATGTACAGCGACGTCGTCGGGCTCCAGCGCTCGGCGACCTCGGCCTCCGTCTGCACCGGCTGCATCGCTCTCGGCAGCGGCGGGATCATCCGCTCGCCCCGCTTGACGGTCATGTAGCCGAGGTCCCACACCTGCGTGTAGACCTCCGGATGCTCCTCGACTCTCGTCACGGCGGAGGTGCCGGCGACCGTCACGGCGAGCCCGGCGGCCGTCACGACGAGACCTGCCATGACCGCCGCGACCGCCGCGCGCACGCCGGACAGGCGCGCGATCGAGCTGTCCTGCGGCAGCAGCCGCACCGCCGCGACCGTCAGTGCGACCGCGATCGGCAGCACCGCCGTGACGCCGTTCTGGCGCGAGGCGGTGGCGACGACCGTCAGCGCGAAGCCGACCGCCACGGCCGCGATCGCGACCCGCCGCGGCCACCGCAGCGAGCCGATCGCCAGCCCCAGCGCGAGCAGGCAGGCGGAGACGAACCACATGTCACGGCCGATCGAGCCGACGAAGCCGAGCGTCCACGGCGACCACAGCGTCACGACCGTCGCAACGGCAGCCGCGACACGCCGCAGCGCGGCGCGCAGCACCAGGTAGAGGCCGCCGACGGACGCGACGATCTGCGGCACGAAGAAGAAGCCGGGACCCGCGCCGAGCGCCAGCCACGCCTCGCGCCAGACCCACGTGCCGAGCGCCGAGCGGTGGTCGCCGATCCAGCCGCTGCGCGCCTGCGCGAGCGTCGCGACGGCGTCAGGGTCGAGCAGGCCCGGCCAGTAGACGAGCAGCGGCAGCGCGATGCCCGCAGCGAGAATCGCGTATGCGGCCACCCTTTGGCGGACGTCCGACGACGCCGCGCGCGACGCCCCCTTGTCGGCGTTCCCTCCCATCGACTCCTGGATCATAGGTCCGCGGCCCCCGGATCGGGGTTCCGGCGCTGATCGGCCGATCTCCGGCGCAAACCGCCACCGAACGGATTTCGCCTAGGATGCCCCGCAGTCGATGGCCGCATTCACCCTGCACCCGAACGCGACCGCCAGCCTCGCCGAGGCATGGGGCGCGCGCCCCGACGCCGCCCGCACGCGCGCCTCCCGGCCCGCGCGCCTGCTCGTTGTCGCGGCGCCGGAGGACACCCTGCGCGAATCGTTCGCGCGCCGTCTCGCCGGGGCCGGCCACGACGTCACGCTGCTGCTGACCGGCTGTCCGGACTACGACCGCCTGCGCGCCCGCGCCGCCGAGCTGCTGACGGCCGGCGTCGTCTGCGACTGGCTGCACGAGGCCGCCGTCGCGATCGTGCGCAGCCCCCACCCGGAGCTGCGCCGGGCCTACGCGGTCCATCGCTGGCTGTCGGCCGCGCACGCCGCGCGCCCCTTCGACGTCGTCCACCTGCCGGCGCGCAACGGCGTCGGCGCGCTCGCGCAGGGCGCCAGGCGGCTCGGCAGCGACTACGGCGACCTCCGCTTCGTCGTCGCGGCCGATCGCCTCGACGGCGACGGCCTCAGCCGACCGGCCGCGCTGCCGCAGCTGGTGCGCGCGCAGCTCGAGCGGCGCAGCGTCGAGACGGCGGACATGCTGCTCGTCGCCGACGCCGCGGAGCTGGAGCGACTGGCTGGATGGACGCTTCCGCAGCAGCGGTTCGCGCATCCGCTCGACGCCGTCGACACGGCCGACGCCGAGGCGCTCGACGGCTGGCACCGTGCGATCGCCGGCCGCGCCCGCCCCGGCGTTCCGAACCCGCCGGCAGCGCCGACGGTCGCGGTCCTCGTCGTCGCCGCCGACGGCGGCCAGGCCGAGCGGATCGTGACGACGTTGCGGCGCGGCACGACACCGCCGACGCAGATCGGCGCGCTGCTGGCGACGTCGCCGCAGCGGCCGCTCGACGACGTCGAGACGGTCGTCTCCGATCGTCTCTCCGGGGCGGCACGCGACGAGCTGGCCGACCGGCTCGACGGCGACATCCTGCTTGTGCTCGACGCTGCGCACGAACCGGACCCGCTGCTCGTCGGCCAGGTCGCGGCGACGTTCGCGGCGAGCAACGCGGACGCGCTCTCGCTCGTCGTGCGCGACCAGCGGCCCGAGCGCGTCGTGCCGCTGCCCGACTACCGCCTTCCGATCGACCACTGCGCCTACGTTCCACTGCCCGGTCCTGCGATCGCGCAGCTGCTCTACCCGGCGCTCGCGGTCGGCGCGTATGCCGTCCGGCGCACCGCGCTCGACGCCGTCGGCGGCTACGGCGGCGAGCTAGACGGGCCTGCCGTCGACGATGACCTGCTCGCCCGCCTCGCGCTTGCCGGCCGTGCCGTCGAGCTGCTGCCGGACCCGTTGCTGACCGCGGTCGCAGACGACGACTGGAGCGAGCTGCGCGCGCGCGACTGGGGCAGCGTGCTGCCGCCGGCAGCCGCCGAGCGGTCCCGCTCGCTCCTGCTGCCCCGCTTCCGGGCCGAGCAGCCGCCCGCGCTCGCCGAGCTGCCCGCCCTGGCAGCAGGCCTCGCGGACGAGGGAGAGCGAGCCGCCGCCGCGGCCCGCGACGAGCGCGCCGCCGGCGCCGAGGCACGACAGCGCCTGGAGGCGCGCGTGCTGGAGCTGGACGGCGTGATCGCCGACTACGAGCGGCATATCGGCGAGCAGCGCGAGCTGATCGCCCTCTACGAGCGCCAGAAGGCGGAGCTCGACGCCGAGCTGCGCCAGCGCGGCACGGCGTCTGGGGCGATCGCCTGGGGTCTGCGTCGCGGCCTGCGCGGACCCGTCAGCAGCTGGCCGACCCGGGCGCGAGACAAGCTGGCCGGGCGCCAGGCGCGCAGATGAGCTGGGACGAGGCGGACGCGATCGCGCGGCGGCTCGCCGCGCGCCTGGACGCGCCGCTGACGCGCTGGCCCGAGCGGCCGGCGGCCGGCGGCCTGCTCACGCTCGACGCGGCGGCGCTCGCGGAGGCCGGCGACGAGCTGCTCGGCACGCTCGCCGCGCTCGTCGTCAGCGGCGCCCCCGGCGGCGGCAGCGAAGCGCTGATCGCGCTGCGCGACGCGGTCGCCGCGCACGCCGACTGGACGGTCGTCGTGAGTCTCTTCGCAACCCGTCTCGACGGCGACCGCGCCGAGGAGCTGCCGCTGGTCGTCGCGGCGCCCGTCGGCGACGAGCGGGTCGCGGCGCTGCTCGCCGCCGGGCCGCACGCGCTCACGCTCGACGACGCGGTCGACGCCGGCGCCGTCACCGACGACGACCGGCCCGCGCGCGTCTGCGTCGTCTCGTTCGAGCTGGCCGGGATGACCGGCGGCGGGATCGGCACCGCCAGCACTGCGCTGGCGGAGGCGCTCGCGCGCGCCGGCCACGAGGTGACCTTCCTCTTCAGCGGCTGGCAGGAGCGGACGGCCGCCGAGGCGAACGAGCGCTGGCGCGACCACTGCGCGCGCCGCGGGCTGACGCTCGAGTTCCTGCGCGAGCCGGGCGTCGTGACCGTCGGGACGCCGCACCTGGTCGTCAGCGCCGCGTACGAGGTCGATCGCTGGCTGCGCCGCCGGGCGCAGCCGTTCGACGTCGTCCACGCGCCCGAGAACATGGGCCAGTCGGCGTACGCGCAGCTGGCGAAGGCGCACGGCGCCGCGCACGCCGGCACGACCTTCGTCGTCGGCACGCACGGCCCGACGCGCTGGGCGGCCGAGGCCAACCGCGTCGCGCTGACGCGCGAGGAGTTCCACGTCAACGACGCGCTCGAACGGATCGCCGTCGAGCGCGCCGACGTGCTGCTCGGCCCCAGCCGCTACCTGCACGACTACATGCGCCAGCGCGGCTGGCGGCTGCCGCGACGGGTCCACGTGCAGCCGTACGCGACACCGGCGGCGGTGCGACCGGAGTCGTTCAGCGTCCCGCCCGCGGTGCGCGCCCGCAGCGCGGCCGGCGCCAGCGCGAGCACGCCCGGCGAGCCGGCCGGCGGCGACGACGCGCTCCCGCGCGAGCTGGTCTTCTTCGGCCGCCTGGAGACGCGCAAGGGCGTCGTGACGCTCTGCGACGCGCTCGACCTGCTGGCCGCCGACGCGTCGCCGGCACGCTTCGAGGTGACCTTCCTCGGCCCGGTCGCCGAGGTGCTCGGCCAGGCCGCCGACGCGTACATCGCGCAGCGCGCGGCGCGCTGGCCGTGGAGCTGGCGGATCGTCAGCGACCTCGACCAGCGCGGCGCGGCCGAGCTGCTGTCGCGCCCCGGCGTGCTGGCGGTGATGCCGTCGACCGTCGACAACGCGCCCAACACCGTCAGCGAGGCGGTCGCGCTCGCGATCCCGATCGCCGCCGGCCGCAGCGGCGGCACCGGCGAGCTGGTCGCCGCGACGGATCGCGACGCGCACATGTTCGGCGACGACAGCGGCGCGCTGCTGCCGCTGCCGCTGGGCGAGCCGACCGCGCCGGCCGACCCGCGCCCGCTGGCGGAGCTGCTGCGGCGCCGCCTCGCGACCGTCGTCGAACGGCCGCAGCCGCCGTTCGCACCGGCCGCCGTCGAGGCCGCGTACGACCGCTGGCACCGCGCCGTCGCGCGCGCGAACGACGCCGCCGCCGCGCCCGCCGACGCCGACGCGGCCGCCTCGCTCACGGTCTGCCTGCTGTTCGACGGCGACCACGGTCTGCTGTCGGCGCAGCTCGCGGCGCTCGACGGCTGCGACGCCGTCGTCGCCGACCTGCGCGCGGACGGCGTCGGCCCGGTCGCGGCGGCTGCGAGCCGCGGCGTGCCGGTCGTGCGCCCGCAGCGCGCCGGGCACGGCGGCGAGGCGCACGACGCGGCGCTCGCGGCCGCCGGCGACGCGGAGCTGATCGCGTTCGTGCCGCCCACCGACGTGCCGCTGCCGTCGTTCGCCGCCGCCCTGCGCGCCGCGGCCGCGACCGGCGCCGACGTCTACGCCTGCGCGGTCCTCGACGCGACCGGCGGCACGACGCCTGCCGCGGCGCGCGGCGCCGCCGCCTCGGGCCCACGCGAGGCCGCCGCCGAGGAGCCGGAGCGCGACCTCGCGCTGCACGCGTTCGTGCCGCTCCCCGCGGCGCCGCTCGCCGGCCTCAGCCACCACGCCTTCGCCGTCGGCCCGTACGCGATCCGCAGAGCGGCGCTGGAGCGGCTGGGCGGCTTCGCCGCCGACGCGCGCGCCGACGAGGCCGACCACGAGCTGCTCAACCGCGCCGTCGTCGCCGGCCTCACGCTCGAGCCGATCGCCGAGCCGCTCGCCGCCAAGCGCCGCGCCGACCGCTGGAGCGCGGTCCGCAGGGTGATCGAGCCCGGTCCCGCCGCGCCGCCCTACGACGCCGCCCAGTGGCTCTGCGTCGAGCGCCCCTACACGACCGCCTCCGCCGTCGAGGTCGCCGCCCTGCTGCGCGGCGCGCGCGAGCAGTCGGCCAGCGGCCGCGCGCAGCTCGCGCAGCAGCACGACGCCTACGAGGCGCGCATCGGCGACCTGCGCACCTGGGTCGACGACCTCGAGGCGAAGGCGACCGACTTCCGCGCCGCGCAGGAGCGGCTGATCGCCGAGAACCGCGCGCTCAAGGACGACAACGGCCGTCTCACCGCGCTGACCGAGGAGATGTCGCAGAGCGCGGCGCAGCTGCTCGTGCGCAACCTGCTGAGAGCGGCCCGCGCGCTGCGGGCGCGCCTCACGCGCTGACCGGCGCCGGCCAGCCCTTCTTCGCCAGCTCGCCGCGGGTCGGCTGCACGTCGACCATCACCTCGGGCGCGTCCGCGTAGTGGCGCTCGACGTGGTCGAGCAGCGCGGCGCCCCGCTCCAGCTCGCCGTGATGGATCAGCAAATTCGCCAGCGCCAGCGTCATCGTGCCGCGGCGGTCGCCGCCGTAGCGGGCGACGACGCCCTCCATCAGCTGCTGCTGACGCGCCTGCGGGACGCGCTCGTCGAGCGGCAGCAGCTGCGCCAGCTGCTCCGCCGAGATCGCTCTCGTGACCGCGTAGACGCGGCTGCCGCCGGTGTCGACGACGTGCTCGACCGAGTCGGCCAGCAGCTCCATCGTCACCTGGATCCACGGCAGCATGCCGTGCACGTAGTCCTGCTGGATCAGCACGCTTCTGCCGGCGACGAGCGAGGGCAGGAACTCGGGCAGCACGACGTCGTTGATCTCGACCAGCTTCAACAGGTCGAGAAAGAGGATCTCGATCGGGCCGCGACTCCATCTCTCGGCCGTCACGTCGCCCTCGTGGACCTCGGTCTCGCGCGCGAGGTCGCCCATCAGCGCGTCGAAGGCGACGCGGAAGCTGTCGTCGACGCCGAGCTGGGGCCAGCGCTCGAAGTAGCCGCCGTCGAGCGAGTACTGCTCGACGAGGAAGAGGTCGTAGGTCGTGATCGGCGGCGCCGGCGCGGTCGTCGCCGGCGTCGCGCGCGCCCGCACGCCGGTCGCGAGCGCGACGGTCGAGCCGCCGAGGAAGGAGCCGGCGTCGACGATCGCGCCCGTGCCCTCCCAGACGTCTCGCGCCAGCCAGTGCAGCAGGCGGCGCTCGTCAAGCGTCAGCATCGTCGGATAGCGCTCGACGACCGGCGGCAGCTCCAGCCGCTCCCAGCCGCCCGCGCGCAGCGCGTCGAGGTTTGCCATGGACGTGAGGCTACCGCGCGCCGAGCCGCTCGCTGCCGAAGGCGCGCAGATCGAGCAGCAGGTCGTGCACGAGCCGCGGGTAGACCTTCGAGGCGCGGAAGCCCTCGGCCTTCATGCGGCCGCGCACGCGCACGCGGTGGTAGGCGTCGGGCGAGCGCTGCAGCAGCTCGATGCGGCCGTGCAGCTCGCCGGCGGTGCCGACCTCGACGAAGTCGATCCCCGGCTCGAGCCCGTGCAGCGGGTCCAGCGGCTCGCTCAGCACGAGATGGCCGGCGGCGAGGTGGAGCGAGACGCGGTTCTCGAACGAGGGATACGGCTCGTTGTGGAGGTTGATGCCGACGTGGTGCTCGCGCATCAGCGCGTCGAGCCGCTCGGCGTCGACGCCGAAGGCGAGGTGGAGCACGTCGAAGCCGTGCTTGGAGGGCGTCAGCAGCTGCTCGCGGTGGCCCGTCGAGCGGCCGACGAACATCACCTTCGGGCGGTCGCGGATCGGCTCGACGTCGGCGAAGAAGCGATCGTCGACCGGCAGCGGCAGCGAGCGCCAGACCGGCAGCACCTCGGACGCCGCCGCGACGATGTGGGGGTCGAACGCGACGATCCGGTCGAAGTTCGAGCGGTCGACCTTGCGCAGCGCCTTGAGGCGGATCTCGAGGTCGTCGTGGGCGCTGCCGCGGGCGCGCGGGAGCGGCTCCGTGAGGAAGCCGAGCGTCGCCGCGTCGAGGCCGGCGAACGCCCCCGCCGGGACGATCTCCGGGCGGAAGACGAGCACGACGTGCG
The DNA here is from genome assembly GCF_030646155.1 of Conexibacter sp. CPCC 205762. Taxonomy (GTDB): domain Bacteria; phylum Actinomycetota; class Thermoleophilia; order Solirubrobacterales; family Solirubrobacteraceae; genus Conexibacter. The sequence goes on along the minus strand of NZ_JAUTDN010000002.1, from coordinate 151,101 downwards.
GCCGCCAGGTGTGCAGCTCTCCCAGCAGCCGTCCCAGCTCGGCGCCCTCGCGGAACTCGACGAAGCGGGTCTGCAGGCCGGCGCCGTCGCGCATCTGCGCGCAGGCCTCGAAATAGGTCCCCTGACCGACGAAGGCCAGCCGCAGCAGCTCGCGCTCGGCCGGCGCCGTGTACGGCATCGCACCGCGTGCGAACGCGGGCGTCACGGGCGGCGGACGGGTCGCTGGCGCATGCGGGGATGGTACGGAGGCCGGCAGCGTCACGCGCACCGCTGGGGCGACAGGTAGCCTTCCGCGACGAGCAGGAGCCTTTGCGCATGCCCGACTGGCAAGAACGAATCACCGCCGACAGCCGCCCCGCCACGCGTGCCGAGCACGAGCTGCGCTATGCGCTCGCGGCGCCGCTGATCCGCGCCGCCGCGCGCTGGTGCGACCTCGGCTGCGGCGCCGGCGTCGCGGCCGCCGCCGCGCTCGGCGACGAGCCCTACGGCGGCAGCGCGCTGCTGATCGACCGCGACGCCGCGGTCGCCGACGCCGCCGCGGCCGCCGTGCAGGCGCGCGAGGCGACCGCGCTCGCGCTCGACCTCGCCGACGGCGACGCGCTCGCGACCCTGCGCAGCACGCTCGCCGGCGACGAGCCGCTCGTGATCACCTGCTTCGAGACGATCGAGCACCTGAGCGACTTCGCGCCGCTCGTGACGCTGCTGACGGAGCTGGCCGCGCGCCCCGCGACGACCGTCCTGCTGAGCGTCCCCAACGACGACTTCTGGGCGATCGAGAACCCGCACCACGCGACCCTGTGGGGCGAGGGCGCGCTGTCGGAGCTGCGCTCGCTGCTGCCGGCCGGCCACGTCGCGCTGCGGCAGGTCGCGCTGCAGGGGACCGCGCTGCTGCCGCTCGACGGCGAGGCGCGCGCGAGCGCCTCCGTCGCGCTCGCGCCCGGCGTCGCCTCGCACCTGCTGCTCGCCTTCGGCGCCGAGGCCGCGAAGCTCGGGCCGGCGCTGCCGGCGACGCGCGTCGTGCAGGCCGACGTCGTCGAGCAGCGGCGCTGGGAGCGCCAGCGCGAGAGCGACCTGCTCTACCACGTCGCCGCGCTGAGAGCGCTGGAGGCGCGCCTCGCGGAGACGGAGGCGGCGCTCGCGCAGGCGACGGCCGCAGCCGCCGCGCCGACCGCCGGCGAGGACGACGACGCGCCCGCGGCGAGCGGCCACGCGTGAAGGTCGCCTTCCTCCTCAACGACCTGCAGCTGTCCGGCGGCGTCGGCGTCGTCGTGCAGCACGCGCGCGAGCTGGCGCTCAGACACGGCCATGAGGTGACGCTCGTGCTGGTGCGCGAGCAGGAGGCGGCGCCGTGGCAGTTCGACGGGCTCGCCCACCTGCGCGTCGAGGGCCTCGACGACGCCCGCCGCGAGCGCTTCGACGTCGCGATCGCGACCTGGTGGGAGACCGTCTACTCGCTCTACGAGCTCGACGCCGACCGCTACGTCCACTTCATCCAGAGCCTCGAGGACCGCTTCTACGACGCGCTCAGCGCCGAGCGGCCGGCCGCCGCGGGCGTGCTCGACTTCCCGCTCAGCTACGTGACCGAGGCGAGCTGGATCGCGCAGACGCTGCGGCAGGCGCGCCCAGACGCGCCCTGCCTGCTCGTCCGCAACGGGATCGACAAGACGGTCTTCCGCTCGCCCGAGCAGCTCGACGTGCGCGTCGGCGAACCGCTGCGGATCGTCGTCGAGGGCAACCCGCAGGTCTGGTTCAAGGGCGTCTGGCCGGCGATCTCGGCGGTCGGCAGGATGCGCGAGCCGCGCCACCTGACGGTCGTCACGGGCGACCACTCGAAGATCGCCCCGGGCAGCGCCGACGCCGTCGTCGGGCCGATCAGCCACGACGAGATGGCCGCGCTCTACGGCGCCAGCGACGTCGTCCTGAAGCTGTCGCGCGTAGAGGGCATGTTCGGACCGCCGCTGGAGGGCTTCCACATGGGCGCGACCTGCGTCGTGGCGCCCGTCACCGGCTACGACGAGTACATCGAGCACGGCTGGAACGGCTGGGTCGTCGACTGGGACGACGAGGCCGGCACGGCGCGCGCGCTCGACCTGCTCGCGCGCGACCGGCGGCTGCTGACGTTCCTGCGCGCCAACGCGCTGGAGACGGCCCGCACGTGGCCGACATGGGAGCAGTCGGGCGTCTTCATGGCGGCGGCGCTGGAGAAGATCCGCCGCGACCCGCCGCCGCCGCCCTACGCCGGCGCCCGCCAGCTCGCCGCCGACAGCCGCATGGCGCTCGACCGCCAGCGCCTGCTGATGCACGAGCGCAACGAGTACAGACGGCTCGCGAAGCCCGCCCTGCGGCTGAAGCGGACCGGCGCCTGGCAGCGGCTGAAGTGGCTGCGCGAGCATCCCGCGATGCAGCCGGTCTGGACGCTCGTGCGGCCGCTGACGCGGAAGCTGCGCTCGAAGCTGACCGGCTGAGACGGCCCGGCGCGCGATGGACCGCCACGAGCTGACAGACCGCGTCAAGCGGCGGCTGCGAAGAGCCCCGCCGCCGCTGGACGAGAGCGCCTTCGCCGCGCACGCCGCCGTCGCCGAGCTGGCGCGCCACGGCCCGGCGCCGCTGACGCCGCCGGCGCACGACGGCACCAGCGGCCCGCTCGAGGTCGCGATCGTGATCCCCTGGTTCCCGCGCGGCGGCGGCGGCCACGCGACGATCTTCAACCTCGTGCGCGGGCTCGAGGCGCGCGGCCACCGCTGCTCGATCTGGATGGACGACCCGACCGGCCGCCACGCCGACCTGCCCGACGACGGCGCCGTCGGACGCGCGCTGCGGCGCGAGTTCGGCGACGTGGCGGCGCCGATCCGGCGCGGCTTCGACGCCTGGAGAGGCGCCGAGGTCGTGCTCGCGACGAGCTGGCCGACCGCCTACCGCGTCCAGCTGCTGGAGCGCTGCGGCGCGCGCGCCTACCTCGTGCAGGATCACGAGCCGGAGTTCCACGCCACCAGCGCCGAGGCGATCTGGGCGGCGGCGACCTACCGCGCCGGCTTCCACTGCATCGCAGCCAGCCGCTGGCTGGCCGCGCTGCTGCGCGACGAGTACGGCGCCAGCGTCAGCCACTTCGACCTCGGCATCGACCACGGCCGCTACAGCGCCGGGCCGGGCCGCTCCGAGCGCGCCCTGCGGGTGCTCTTCTACGCCCGTCCCAGCACGCCTCGCCGCGCCGTCCCGCTCGGCCTCTTCGCGCTCGCGGAGCTGCACCGCCGCCGCCCCGGCGTCGAGCTGGAGCTGTTCGGCTCGCGCGCGGAGGTGCCGACGCCGTTCCCGAGCAGACAGCTCGGGCTGCTGTCGGCCGACGAGCTGGCCGCCGCCTACCGCGGCGCGACCACGGGGATGGTGCTGTCGCTGACGAACCCGTCGCTGGTGCCGCAGGAGATGCTCGCCTGCGGCCTGCCGTGCGTCGACGTCGACCGTCCCAGCACGCGCAGCGAGTGGGGCCCCAGCGACGCCGTCGAGCTGGCCGCCTTCGACCCGGCCGCGATCGCCGACGCGCTCGAACGGCTGCTCGACCAGCGCGAGCTGTGGGAGCGGCGCAGCGCCGCCGGCGTCGCGTGGGCGGCCGGGCGCACCTGGCCGCGCGCCGCGGCGCAGGTCGAGGCCGGCCTGCGGGCCGCCTTCCCGGCGCGCCGCTGACTCAGCGCTGGTCGCCTCGGCGCAGGCCGAGGATGCTGAGCAGGAACGACGAGAAGAAGACCTGGATGCCGACGATCACGAGCGTCAGCGCGAGCACGGCGAGTCTCTCCTCGCCGAGGCTGCCGAAGCCGCGATCGATCCACTCGATCACGATCACGGCCGCGATCACGAAGCCGGCGAAGGCGATCAGCCCGCCGAGCACGAGCCCGTGCTCGAGTCTGTAGCGAGCGCGCATGCGATCGAACCAGGGATCTCGCTCGTTCATGAAATAGGTGCCGTAGGCGTGCGCGCAGAGGCCGAGCGCGACGACCTGGGTGCCGACGATCAGCAGCAGCGCGCCGGCGATCAGCGCGTGCAGGTCCCACTCGCGGCCGAAGACGTTGATGTTCGCGACGACGGTGATCGCGATCAGCGCGCCGATCAGCGCCATCACGGCGCCCGGGAGGATGAAGAGGTGGTTGGGCGAGTGCACCAGCAGGAAGCGCAGGTGGCGCCAGCCGTCGCGGAAGCTCGACAGCTTCGACTCGCCACCGCGCGGGTGGTACTCGATGTCGAACTGGCGGATGTCGAGCTTCTCCTTCGCCGCCCGGATCACCATCTCGGAGGCGAACTCCATCCCGGTCGTGCGCAGCGCCAGCTGCGGCAGCGTCGAGCGGCGGACCGCGCGCATGCCGCAGTGGGCGTCGCTGATGCCGGTTCTGAAGAGCAGGTTGAGGAAGCCCGACAGCAGCGGGTTGCCGACGTAGCGGTGCAGCCACGGCATCGCGCCCGGATGGATGTTCTTCATCCGGTCGCCGATCACCATGTCGGCGCCGTCCTCCAGCTCTCTGAGGAAGCGCGGGATCTCGTTGAAGTCGTACGTGAGGTCGGCGTCGCCCATCACGATGAAGCGGCCGCGGGCCGCCTCGAAGCCGGCGAGGTAGGCGCTGCCGTAGCCGCGACGCGGCTCGACGACGACGCGGGCGCCGGCGGCGCGCGCCAGCTCGGCGCTGCCGTCGTCGGAGTCGTTGTCGGCGACGACGACCTCTCCGGCGATGCCGTTGCGCTCGAGCACGCCGAGCGCCGCGGTGACGCACTGCTCGATGTTCTCGGCCTCGTTGAGGCACGGGATCACGACCGAGACGCGCAGCTCGGACTGGTCGGCGTCGTCGTGCAGACCGGGGAGGTTCTCTTTTTGTGCTGTCGTCATCAGCTCGGGACGGGCCGCCGGGGGAGCGCGCCCAATGGCACCTGTAACGGGGAAGCGCCCGTCGAGTTGCGCTGATGCTAGCGAAAGGTGCGGCTGCCGCTTTGGGGCCGTGCGCCCCGTCAGGCCGGGAAGACCTGCGCAACCGCTACTGTGACGCACCGCATGGCAGCTTCACGCGACCCGCGCGCTCCCGGCGCGAAGCAGCCGACGGAGTCGCTGGGACGCGTCGCGTCGGCGCTCGGCCGGCGTCTGCGCGCCTTCCCGGCGCCGCTGGCGCTCGTGCTCGTCGCGGCGGCGATCCTGGCGAGCGGCTGGGCGCTGCTGCTGCCGCCCTTCCAGGGGCCCGACGAGTCCGAGCACTTCGCCTACGTCCAGCACCTCGCCGAGACCGGCGACGCGCCCTCCTCGACGACCTTCGACGGCGCCGGCAGCCACTCCAGCGAGCAGACGACCGCGATGGACGCGCTCGGGCTGCGGATGCTGATGGGCATTCCCGGCGCGCGTCCGCTCTGGAACGCCGCCGACCAGCAGCGCTGGGACGACTACGAGCGCAGCGCGACGCAGGCGCAGCGCTCCGACGGCGACGGCGCCAACCCGATCGCGAAGAACCCGCCGCTCTACTACGCCTACGAGGCGCTCGCCTACAAGGCCGCCCCGGGCGACTCGCTGTACGACCACCTGCTGGCGACCCGCGTCGCCAACATCGTGCTGTTCCTGATCACGGTCGCGTGCGCCTGGCTCGCCGCCGCCGAGCTGACCGCGCGCATCTGGGTCCGCACGCTGACCGCCGCGGTCGTCGCCGTCCAGCCGCAGCTGACCTCGATGGCCGGGATCGTCAACGCCGACACGCTGCTCGTGACGGTCTGGTCGGCCTTCACCGCGCTCGCGCTGCGGACGCTGGTGCGCGGGCTCAACACGCGCCGCGTCGCCGGCCTCAGCGCGCTCGCGGCGGCCTCCGCGCTGACGCACGGCCGCGGCCTCGCGCTGCTGCCGCCGCTGGCGGTCGTCGTCGCGCTGGCGTGGTGGAGACAGCAGCCGCCGATCGCCCGTCGCGCCGCGTTGCGCGCCTGCGGCGCCGGCGCCGTCGTGCTCGCCGTCGGGCTGTTCCTCTTCCGCCTCTTCGTCGCGGGCGGCGGCAGCGGCGGCAGCCTCTACGGCGACCAGACGAACTACATCCACCAGGGCGGCTTCGGGATCGGCCAGTTCGCCCAGCAGGTGTGGCAGTTCTACCTGCCGAGACTGCCGTTCCTGCCGAGCCGCGTCGGCCCCGACTACGGCTTCCGGCAGATGTTCGTGGAGACCTTCTTCGGCTCCTTCGGGTGGCTGGAGGTGCGCTTCCCGGCACGCGTCTACACGGCCTTGAAGGCCGGCATGCTGCTCGGCCTCGTCGCGCTCTTCTGGGCCGGCTGGACGCGCCGCGAGCTGCTGCGCGAGCGGGTCCACGTGCTGCTCGGGCTGCTGGCGATCTGCGGCTCGCTGCTGGCGCTGCTGCACCTCGTCTCCTACCTCGCGCTGCTCGGCTCCGGCGACCCGCTGATCGTCGGTCGCTACGCGCTGCCGCTGATCGTCCCGTTCGCGCTCGCGATCGCCTTCATCGCGACCTCGCTGCCGCGCCGCCTCGGCCCGTTCCTCGGCGCCGCCGTGATCGCGCTCGGGATCGTGCTGCAGCTGTCGGGCATGCTGATCACGGTGGAGCGCTTCTATGCGTGACGGCCTGACGCCCCGCCGCGCGCTCCTGACGGTGCTGCTCGCGCTCGTGCTGCTGCTGATCGCCTTCTGCGTCGAGCTGCTGCCGCGGATGCTCAGACAGGAGCGCGTGATCGCCTCGACGCCCGTGCCGACCGGCTCGCGCCAGCAGACGGCGCTGGAGATCGGGCCGGACCAGAGATACTGCCAGGAGGGGATCGTCTTCGCGCCCGAGGGCGAGCGGCTGCTGCTGTCGCTGACGCAGGACTCGCCGCTGCCGACGGAGCTGACGGTGACGCTGCGCGCGCCCGGCTACCGGCAGCGGGTCGTCGTCAGACCGGAGGGGCACCAGATAGGCGTCCCGCTCGACCCGCCGTCGAAAACGGTCACCGGCAGGCTCTGCGTCGGCAACACCGGCACGACCGCGACGCAGCTGGCGGCGACCGACGACCCGCGCGTGCTGGCGCGGACGAAGGCGGTGCCGTGGGGCGGCTACCCGCTCGCGATCGCCTTCGACGTGACCTTCACCTCGGCTGACGAGAAGAGCATGCTGCAGAGCCTCGGCACGACCGCCGACCGCGCCGCGACGTTCAACGCGCTCGGGCCGTGGGCGCTGTGGCTGCTGCTGCCGCTGATCGGCCTCGGCGTGCCCGCGCTGCTGCTGGGCGGCTGGTACCTGGCGCTGCGCGCGCCCGGCGACGGCCCCGGCGACCGCCCCGGCGCCGCGAGCGACGAGCGGAGCCGCTGATGCGCGTCTGCCTCGTCTACGACTGCCTCTTCCCGCACACCGTCGGCGGCGCCGAGCGCTGGTACCGCAACCTCGCCGAGCGGCTCGCGGCCGACGGCCACGAGGTCACGTACCTGACGCTGCGGCAGTGGCCGCAGGGCGAGCCGGCCGGCGTCGCGGGGGTCGACGTGCGCGTCGTCGGCCCGAGAATGGCGCTCTACGCCGAGGGGGGCCGGCGGCGGATCCTGCCGCCGCTCGTCTTCGGTGCCGGCGTGCTCTGGCACCTGCTGCGCCACGGCCGCCGCTACGAGGTCGTCCACACCGCCTCCTTCCCCTACTTCTCGCTGCTGGCGGCGGCGGTCGTGCGGCCGCTGCATCGCTTCCGCATCGTCGTCGACTGGCACGAGGTCTGGTCGCGCAGCTACTGGCGGGAGTACCTCGGCGGCGCCGGCGGCGCGGTCGGCGCCTTCGTCCAGCGGCTGTGCGCGCGCGTGCCGCAGCGCGCCTTCTGCTTCTCCCGCCTGCATGCCGCGCGGCTGCGCGACGAGGGCCTGCGCGGCGAGCCGACGGTGCTGACCGGCGAGTACGCCGGCTCGCTGGAGCAGCCGACGCCGGCGCCGGCGCAGCCGCTCGTCGCCTTCGCCGGCCGCCACATCCCGGAGAAGCGGGTGCCGGCGCTCGTGCGCGCCTTCGCCCGCGCCCGCGAGCAGGCGCCGGAGCTGCGGCTGCGGATCCTCGGCGACGGGCCCGAGCGCGAGCTGGTGCTGGCGGCGATCGCCGAGGAGCGACTGGAGGAGGTTGCCAGCGCGCCCGGCTTCGTCTCCAGCGAAGAGGTCGAGGAGACGCTCGCGAGCGCGCTCTGCATGGTGCTGCCGTCGCAGCGCGAGGGCTACGGGATGGTCGTCGTCGAGGCGTCGGCGCGCGGCGTCCCGAGCGTCGTCGTGCGCGAGCCCGACAACGCCGCCGTCGAGCTCGTCGACGAGGGTGAGAACGGCGTCGTCGCCGACTCGGTCGCGCCGGAGCAGCTGGCGGCCGCGATCCTGCGCGTGCGCGACGCCGGCGAGCCGCTGCGCGACCGCACCGCCGAGTGGTTCGGCCGCAACGCGAGACGGCTCTCGCTCGACGGCTCGCTCGACACGGTTGCCGCCGCCTACCGCGGGCTCCGCTAGCCTCCGGCAGCCAGACCTGATGGCGTCTCCGACCAGCGACAGCTCGATCTCACCCGCGACCGGCGCCTCCGCCCGGCCGGCGGCGACGGAGCTGCTCCTGCGTCACGGACCGCTGCTGGTGCTGGCCGCGTGGACGGCGCTGATGACCGCCGTGCTGCTGCACTTCAGCTTCGACAGCCGGCTGGCGACGATCGACGAGTCCAACGCCGTCCTGCTCGGCCGCTTCATCGACGGCGACTTCGCCAACTTCCTCCAGGGCAACGTCGCGCGCGGCCCCGAGCGGCTGACCAGCTGGCTGGCGTGGCTGACGGTGCTCGCCACCGACGACCCGACCAAGCAGTACCAGCTGCTGCACGTGCTGACCGCGCTGGCGCAGTCGCTCGTCGTCGTGCCGGTCTGGCTGGCGGCGCGCGAGCTGGGCCTCGGCCGCTGGCAGGCGCTGGCGCCGGCGCTGATCGCCTCCAGCGGGAGCTTCGCCTTCTACGGCACGACGACGCTCAACACGACCGTCGGCACGCTCAGCTGCGGGCTGATGCTGTGGGCGATGCTGCGCTCGCTGAGACGGCCCGGCTGGAGAGGCGACCTGCTGGTGCTGGCGACGCTCGCGCTGACGGTGATCGCGCGCATCGGCTGGGCGCCGCTGGTCGGCGCGATCGCGCCCGCGGCGCTCGCGACGATCTGGTTCGGCCGCCCCGACGGCGAGCGCCTGGCCGCTTGGCTGAAGGCGCTGCCGAAGCGGCTGCTGACGCGCCACCCGCTGCTGTCGGCCGGCGCCATCGCGCTGCTGCTGGCGCTGCTGGTCGTCGGCACCGGCCCGCTCGTCGGCGGCGAGCAGTACGGCGGCGTGCGGCTGCACCCGCAGATAGAGCTGTCGGTCCTGTGGGACAACACGCGCACGCTCTTCTCGCACCTCGCGATCGGCACCGCGATCGTCCCGTTCGTGCTCGCGCTGCCGCTGCTGCTGCGCAGCCTCTGGAAGCCGGCCGACGCGGTCGAGGGCGGCTTCGCGTGGCTGGTCGCCGGCTACGCGGTGATCTTCTCCTACGCCTACTACTTCTCGATGAACGAGGACCGCTACTTCGCGGTGCTGGCGGCGCCGTTCGTGCTCGCCGGCGCGCTCGCGGTCTTCAAGAAGCCGCCGCCGCTGTGGTCGATCGCGGTCAGCGGCGTCGCCGTCACGTGGCTGGTCGCCAGCTCCTACGAGTGGCCGCCCGGTGACGTCTACAGATACTTCATCGCGCCGACCTCGCAGTTCTTCGGCGACGTCGTGCTGGGCAAGCTGTCGCAGCGCATAGGGTTCGGCAGAGAGCTGTGGGCGGTGCTCGCGACGGCGGTCGCGGCGGCCGTCGCCGTCGGGCTCGTGCTGGTCGCGCTGCGGGCCTTCCCGCGGCGCGTCAAGACCGCGGTCGTCGTCGTCGCGATGGGCGGGCTGCTGGTCTTCCAGCTCGCCGCGACCTGGCACCCGGCGAAGAAGTTCACCAACGTCGTCGGGATGAAGGACGTGCCGCGCCAGCAGCTCGAGTTCATCGACGAGGCGGTCGACGCCTACGACCCCGGCGAGGCGATCAGCAGCAGCGAGCCGCTCGCCGTCGACGGCACGATCCACCCCGACGTCGCCGCCCAGATGGCGTTCCTGCAGGTCTTCAACCGCTCGCTCGGCTACCGCTTCTCGGTCGGGATAGAGGGCGACGGGACCGAGCCGCCGCCGGGCACGCCGCCGGCGCAGGCGGAGGTCGACTGGAGAACCGGCAAGGTCGACCTCGAAGGCCGCGCCGTGCCGGACGTGATCCTCACCTCCTCCGGCCAGTCGACCGTCGGCTTCGACAGCGAGCTGCTGAGAAGCCCGCCGCTCTACCCGTGGGCCGGGCTGGAGCATCCGCGCATGCCGCTGCGGATCGAGTGGCTGCTGCGCGGCGCGCTGCCCGACCGCTTCGGCGACCCGGCCAACCCGATGCGGCTGCGCGTCTTCCCGCACGGTGACGAGCGCTGCCTGAGCGGCATCGTCAACACCCACCCGCTGACCGACAGAGTGCTCCGGTTCCGCCTCACCGGCGGGCCGCGGGTGATTCGCGGCAGCGCCGCGCCCGGCCAGCCGGCGGCGTTCAGAATCCGCCTGCGGGACCGCCCGACGACGCTGACGCTGCACAGCGGCGCAGCGAGACTGGCCGACGGCAGCGAGCGCTCGCCCGCGCTCTTCAACCTCCAACTGCAGCCCTGCACGAGATGACGAACGAGATCGCCTGCCGCTTCTGCGGCGGCCCGACGGTGCCGGCGTTCGACGCCGTCGACCGCAACCACCGGCTCAGCGACCACGCCTTCCCCTACGTCGCCTGCACAGCCTGCGGGACGGTGTCGCTGGCGGAGGTCCCGGACGACCTCGGCCGCTACTACCCGGCCAGCTACTACGGGATGCCGGAGTCGCCAGACGCGGCCGTCGCGCGCGACGACAACGCCGCGCACCGGCTCGAGCTGGTGCGCAGCCTCGTGCCGGCCGGCGGCTCGCTGCTGGAGATCGGCCCGGCGACCGGCGGCTTCATCGAGCTGGCGCGGCGCGCCGGCTACGACGTCAGCGCGATCGAGCTGGACGCCGCCTGCTGCGCCTTCATCTCCGACGTGCTCGGGATCCCCGTGACGCAGTCCGACGACCCCGCCGCGGCGCTCTCGGGCCAGCATGACGCGATCGTCATGTGGCACGTGATCGAGCACCTCTCCAACCCCGCCGCGACGATCGCCGCGGCGGCCGCGGCGCTCGCCCCCGGCGGCACGCTGATCGTGATCGCGCCGAACCCGAGATCGCTGCAGCTGCGCGTGCTCGGCGGCCGTTGGGCGCACGTCGACCCGCCCCGGCACCTGGCGCTGATCGCACCCGAGGCGATCGTCGCCGAGGGCGCCCGCCACGGCCTCCAGCCGGTCCACCAGACGACCGCCGACGAGGACGCGCGGCGCTCGAACAACTTCGGCTGGGCGGGCTCGTTCGCCTCCTTCTCGACCAACGGCCCGGCGCGCAAGGTCGCCGGCCTCGCCGGCGAGGCGGTGCGGCTCGCGGTCGCGCCGATCGAGCGGCGCGGCGGACGCGGCGCGAGCTACACGCTGGCGCTGCGACGGCCCAGCAGCCCGTCGTAGGCGGCCCGCAGGCGGGCGCCCTGGGCGGCGTGGCTGTAGCGCGCCATGCGCGCGGCGTCGGGCGCTCTGCGCGTGCCCGGGGACGCCGCCAGCGGTCCGCGCGCGAGCGTGTCGGCGAGCCCGACCCAGTCGCCGGAGGAGAACAGCAGGCCGTCGTCGCCGACGACCTCCGGGATCGCGCCGCTGGCGGCCGCGACGACCGGCACGTGCGCCGCCATCGCCTCCGCCAGCACGAGCCCGAACTGCTCCTCCCAGTAGCGGATCGCGATCGACGCCAGCACCAGGCAGGAGGCCTGCGCGTAGACGGACGGCATCTCGTCGTTGTCGATGTAGCCGCGGAACTCGACGACGTCGTCGAGGCCGAGGTCGTGCGCGACGCCGCGCAGCCGTCTCTCCTCGGGGCCGACGCCGCAGATCATCACGCGCAGGTCGTCGCGGCCGCGCGAGCGCAGCAGCGCGACGGCGCGCAGCAGGTCCTGGTGGCCCTTCTCCCACACCAGCCGGCCGGTCGAGAGGATCAGGTGGCGGCCGTCGGCGGGCGGCGCGGCGACGCGCGCGGCGGCGAAGCGGTCGACCGAGATCCCCGGCGGCGCGACCTCGATCCGCTCCGGCGCGACGCCCTCCAGCACGAGCGCGTCGCGCGCCCGCTCGGTCGTCGCGAGGTAGAGGTCGGTCGCGGCGATCACGTCGCGGCGGTAGCGGCGCGTGCGCACGTTGCGGTACGCCTCGACGAACGGGAGCGTCTCCCACACCGTCAGCGCGAGCTTGTAGCCGAGCTGCTGCTTCAGCTTCGCCGCCTGCCACGAGAACCAGAAGCTGAGCTCGGCGGCATGGACGACGTCGGCGCCGCGCAGCCGCTCCTCCAGGCCGAGATAGCGGTCGCCGACGACGCGCGTCGCGAGCCCGCCGAGGCGGCCGCCCGGGATCCGCTCGCCGACCGTCTGCACCGGCACCTGCCCGAACGACAGCGCCGACACGTCGCGGTCGTTGGAGCCCGGCACCAGCACCGACACGTCGTAGTCGCCGCCGACGTGCTCCCACGCCTGCAGCTCCGGCACGTTGGCGGCGTTGCCGCGCAGCAGCACGACGCGGCGGCGGGTCTCGGACGGCACGGCGGGCGAGGCGGCTTCGGGCATCCGCGGCAGGCTAGCGACTGCTCAGGCGTCGGCGAGCGGCCGTCGCCGCACGAGCGCGTCGACCAGCTCCATCGGCACCGCTCTCAGCAGCCACGCGACGGCGCCGTAGACGAGCGCGGCGGCGACCGTCGCTATCACGTCGGAGCCGGGCAGCAGCAGGCAGGCGGCGCCGGCGCCGGCGGCCAGCAGCAGCTTCGGCACGTAGTGGAAGTCCGGCCGCAGGTCCGGCTGCGAGCGGATCAGCAGCGTCAGCGACGTGACCGCCAGCAGCAGCTCGCCGATGCTCGCCGCCAGCGCCGCGCCGTTGGCTCCCCAGAGCGGGATCAGCGTCGTCCCGAGCACGATCACGGTCAGCAGCGCGATCAGGTTGACGAGCAGCAGCTCGCGCTGGCGGTGGACCGATATCAGCGCGGCCGTGCCGAGCCCCGTCATGAACGCGCCGGCGATCGCGACCGACTGGATCCGCAGCGCGTCGGCGGCGCCGCTGAACTCGCTGCCGCCGAGCACGGCCATCGCCGGGACGGCGCCGACCGCCAGCAGCAGCCCGACCAGCAGCCCGACCAGCAGCGACGCCTCGCCCATCCGCTGGAGCGCGTAGGCGAGCCGGTCGCGGTCGGCGACGTGGGCGTGGGCGAGGATCGGGAAGGCGGCGCCGAACATCATCATCGGCACGCCCAGGAGGATCTCCGAGATGCGGTAGGAGGCGGCGAAGAGGCCGGTCTCGTGCTCGGTCGCCAGCAGCGAGCAGAGCACGATCAGGGCGCGCACGTAGGTCGTGTTGACGACGAGGCTGAGCGCGACCGGGACCGACTCCTTCAGCAGCGGGCGCCACTCTCTCCAGGAGAAGCGCGGGACGACCCAGGCGCTCGTGCCGAGGAACGCGAGCGCCGCCGCGACCGCGACCGCGCCGCCGGCGATGTAGGTGCCGAAGAACGGCAGCAGGCCGGCGCCGGCGACGATCAGCACGGCGATCCCGATCACGAGCGTCAGCTGGCGCACGAAGTCGATCGCCGTCACCGCGCCGAGCCGCAGCTCGACGCTCAGCGGCATCGCCAGCGCCGCCGCCGTCACGCCCAGCACGACGCCGACGCCCGCCAGCAGCGTGCCGGTGACGAGCGCGTTCGGGTAGCCGGCGAGCACGGCGAAGCCGACCCCGAGCAGGATCCCGATCGGCGTCAGCACGAGCCGGATCCCGAGCAGGTCGGCGAGCAGCGTCCGCCGCCGCTCGGCGTCGGCGTGGACGTAGGCGCGCTGGCCGACGATCGTCAGGCCGGCATCGGTCAGCCCCTGCACGATCGTCACGATCGCGACGACGGCCGTGTACTGGCCGAAGGCGTCGACGCCGAGGTGGCGCAGCAGGAACGGCGTCACGAGCGCGGTCAGGAACAGCCCGGCGCCGAAGCCGACGACGCGGATCACGCCGCCGCGGATCGCGCGGTTGCCGGCGTCGGGCGCGGTCAGCGCCTCGTCGACCGACTGCCGCGTCGGCGGCTCGGCCGCGGCGTCGGGCGCGTCCGGCTCGACGGCCGGCTCGTCGCGCGCGGTCACGGGCGCGGCACCGCGGTGACCGCCGCCTCGCCCCACGCCATCCGCGCCAGCCGCTCGCGCTCGGCCGGCGGCGCGTCGGCGTACTGGCGCGTGCGGTTGTCGGCGACCAGCAGCCGCTCCTGGTCGCCGGAGCGGAAGGTGCGGCTGGCGGCCCACTGCTCGGGCGGGTGGGCGACGCCGTCGCGGTCGACGACGCGCGCCCGCAGGCCGCGCGCGGCGAGCTGGCGGGTGATCCCGCGCTTGCCGCTCTCGAGCTGGTGGGCGGCGCTCTTGGAGCGGCCGATGCGCCAGTCGAGCGCGAGCATGTCGGCGCGCCGCAGCATGAACGAGTTGGTCCGCAGGTGCGGGTTCGGGAAGGGCGGGTACTGCAGCGCGCGCAGCGGCTTCAGCGGCCGCGGCGCGGCCGAGAAGGTGCTCTCGTGCGAGCCGGTCGCGCCGACGATCCCGACGCCGTCGTCCTGCAGCCGTTCGTGCAGCAGCGCCAGCCAGCCGTCGGCGAGCGGCTGCGCGTGCGAGTTGACGAAGCAGATGCTGTCGGCCCAGCTGACGTGACCGGCGGCGAGCCGGTAGGCGGCGAGGTCCTGGATCGCGCGCGCCGGCCGCAGCGCCTCGTGCGGCAGCTGCGCCAGCGGCTCGGCGACCGCCGCCGGCAGCGGTCCGTCGGCGAATCCGTTGAGGACGACGACGAGCCGGTGGCCGAGGCCGGGCGGACGCTCGCTGTACGATCGCAGGAAGCGCTCCAGCGGCTCCGCGCCGAGCGGGGCCCACACCAGATGCACGAGACAGACAGAGGACACCCCGACATGATCGCATCGGCCGCGTGAGCGACCGCGACCAGCCTCTCGTCAGCATCGCCGTGCCGACGTACAACCGCGCCGAGACGCTCGCCCGCACGCTCGACACGGCGCTCGGGCAGACGCACCGCGCAATCGAGCTGATCGTCTCCGACCAGGCCTCCGGCGACGGCACCGAGCAGCTCTGCCGCCGCCTCGCCGCCGCCGACGGGCGCCTGCGCTACCTGCGCCAGCCGACCAACGCGGGCGGCTCGACCGCCAACTTCAACCTGCTCGCGGCCGAGCTGAGCGGCGCGTACGCGATGCTGCTGGCCGACGACGACTGGCTGCAGCCCGACTACGTCGAGCGCTGCCTGGCGCTGCTGCAGGCGCAGCCGGAGCTGGCCGTCGCCTACGGCCGCGCGCGCTACTTCGACGGCGACCGCGAGGTCGCCGCCGGGCTGCGCCACGACCACCTCGACGCGCGCCCGGCGGCCCGCGTCGTCGACTACTTCCGCCGCGTCGACGACAACGGCGTGATGTACGGCCTGATGCGCGGCGACGCGCTGCGCGCCGCGCTGCCGATGCCCAACGCGCTCGGCAACGACTGGCTGCTGATGGGCCGCGTCGCGATGCACGGCGCGATCGCGACGACCGACACGACGCACGTCGACCGCGCCGTCGGCGGCACCAGCGCCAGCGTCGACAAGATCGTCGCGACCTTCGGCGTCTCGCGCCTGCAGGCGCGCCTGCCGCAGCTGACGATCGCCTGGCAGGTGCTGGCCGACGTCGGCTGGCGCTCGCCGGCGTTCGCGCCGCTGGGGCGGCCGGCGCGGCTGCGCGCGGCGGTCGCGGCCGCGCTCGGCTCGATCCGCTGGCGCGCGCTCGCCTACCACGCCGTCGCACCGGCGATCGACCGCGCCGGCAGGCTGCCCGGCCTGCGCTGGACCGGCTCCGCGCTGGGTGCCGCGCGCGGTCGCTGGGGCGGCGCCGGCGTGCTCAGCGAGCCGGCCGACGGCAGGGGGCCGGGCGCATGAGCCGGCGCGTCCTGATCACCGGCGTCACCGGCCAGGACGGCGGCTACCTCGCCGAGCAGCTGCTGGCCGGCGGCGACGAGGTCCTCGGCACGATCCGCCCCGGCCGCGACGGCGACGAGGCGCTCGCGAGCGCCGGCCTCGGCCACCTGCGCGGGCGGCTGGAGCTGCTGCCGCTCGACCTGCTCGACCCCGCGAGCGTGCGCGCCGCCATCGCCGCGGCGCAGCCCGACGAGCTGTACCACCTCGCCGCGCCGACCTTCGTGCCCGACTCGTGGGACGACCCGACCGAGGTCGTCAGCGCCGTCGCCGGCGGCACCGCCGCCGTGCTCGCGGCGGCCAGCGCGCAGGAGCGCCCGGTGCGCGTGCTGGTCGCCAGCTCCAGCGAGGTCTTCGGCGACGCCGGCGTCTCGCCGCAGTCGGAGCGTGCGCCGATGCGGCCGCGCAGCCCCTACGGCGTCGCGAAGCTCGCCGCCCACGGCCTCGTCGGCGCGCTGCGCGCCCGCCACGACCGCTTCCTCGTCTCCGCGATCACCTTCAACCACGAGTCGCCGCGGCGGCCCGAGCGGTTCCTGCCGCGCAAGGTGACGGCCGGCGTCGCCGCGATCGCCGCCGGCCGCGCCGAGACGCTGACGCTCGGCGACCTGGCGGCGGTGCGCGACTGGTCGCATGCGCGTGACGTCGTCGCCGGGATGGTGCTGGCGCTGCGTCACGAGGAGCCGTCCGACTGGGTCTTCGCCTCGGGCATGCCGCACACCGTCGGCGACCTCGTCGACACCGCCTTCGCCGCCGCCGGGGTCGGCCGCCACGCGCCCGACGGCAGCGACCGCGTAAAGGTCGACCCGCGCTTCGTGCGCCCGCCGGAGCGGTGGCCGCCGGTCGGCGACCCGGCGCGGGCGCGCGAGCTGCTCGGCTGGCAGCCGCGGACGGGCTTCGAGCAGCTCGTCGGCGAGATGGTCGCGGCCGACCTGAGACTGCTGGAGGCCGCATGACGACGCGCGTCGCGCTCAACCTCGTCTACCTCGTCCCCGGCGAGACCGGCGGGATGGAGGTCTACGCCCGCGAGCTGCTGCCGCGGCTGGCCGCGCTGCCCGACCTGGAGCTGGTCGCGATCGTCAGCAGACGCGCCGCCGCCGACGGCGCCGCGCCGTGGAACGACGGCACCGTCCAGTCGGTGCTGGCGCCGGTCGACGCGAGAGACCGCAAGCAGTGGGTGTGGGGCGAGCAGTGGCACGTGCCGAAGCTGGCGCGCTGGGTCAGAGCCGACCTGATCCACTCGCTCGCCTCGACCGGGCCCGGCCGCCTCGCCGGCGGCCCGCCGCGCGTGACGACCGTCCACGACCTCCACTACGCGGTCGCGCCGGAGGCCCACTTCGGCCTGCGCGGCCTCGGCATGAGACTGCTCGTGCCGGCGGCGGTGCGCGCCTCGCGGCGCGTGATCGCCGACTCGCAGTCGACCAAGGACGACGTCGTCGCCCACATCGGCACCGACGCCGCCGCGATCGACGTCGTCCACCTCGCGACGACGCTGCCGCCGGAGGGCGCGCCGGTCACGCCCGAGCCGGAGCTGCGCGCGCGGCTGGAGCTGGGCGAGCGTCCGCTGCTGCTGAGCCTCGCGGCGAAGCGGCCGCACAAGAACGTCGAGGGGCTGATCGACGCGCTCGCGCTGCTGCCGGCCGAGCGGCGGCCGCTGCTGGTCGTGCCCGGCTACGAGACCGAGCACGAGGCGGCGCTGCTGGAGCGGGCGCGCGAGCGCGGCGTCGCCGACGTCGTGCGCTTCCCCGGCTGGCTCTCGCGCGCCGACGTCGAGGGGCTGTGGCGCGCCTGCGCGGCGCACGTCTTCCCGTCCTTCTACGAGGGCTTCGGGCTGCCGGTGCTGGAGGCGATGGCGCGCGGCGTCCCGGGCGCCTGCTCGGACCGCGCCTCGATGCCGGAGGTCGCCGGCGACGCGGCGCTGCTGTTCGACCCCTCCGAGGCGGCGACGATCGCGACCGCGATCGAGCGGCTGATCGGCGACGAGCCGCTGCGCGCGCTGCTGCGCGAGCGCGGCCTCGCGCGCGCCGCGACCTTCTCGTGGGAGCGGACGGCGCGCGAGACGGCGCGCAGCTACGAGCTGGCGCTCGCGGCCGGCTGAGCGGCGGCCGGCCGCCGGCCGATCGCGCGCAGCAGCTCGTGGCCGTGCGGATGCGTCGAGGAGACCGTGCGCAGCTTCTGCACCCCGCGCAGGCGGTGGACGACCTGGCCCGGCTGGAGCCGCTGCCCGCGCCGCAGATACGGCGTGACGGTCACCGAGCTGACGTCGACGACCTCGAAGCCGGCGCGTTCCAGCGCCGCCGCGAGACTGCGCGGGCCGAACTGGTTGACGTGGACCTCCGGCTGCAGCGACGCCCACTCGCGTCCCTGCGAGAGCGCCAGGTGACCGCCCGCGTTGGGGACCTCGATCGCGATCGCGCCACCCGGTCTCAGCGCCGTCAGCAGCAGGCCCAGCACGTCGACCGGATCGGGGATGTGCTCGAGCACGTGCCAGATCGTGACGACGTCGAGCGAGGCCTCTTCGAGCCCGGCCTGCTCGACCGTCGTCGCGCGCACCGGGACGCCGAGCGAGTCGCGCGCGAAGGCGGCGAACTCGGGCGTCGGCTCGACGCCCTCGGCGGCGTAGCCGCGCGCGATCGCCTGCTCGACGAACGCCCCGCCGGCCGCGCCGACGTCGAGCAGCCGCGCGCCGCGGGGCGCGTGCGGCGCGATGAAGTCGAGCCGCACACGGGCGTCGCGGCGGCGGTTGCGCAGCGTCGCCGGATCGGAGTAGAGCGTCGCGAGCGCGCCGCTGTAGGCGCCCTCCTCGTAGATCGCGTGGACGTCCTCTTCGGCACGGTCGACGCGGAAGGTGAAGCCGCAGCGCTCACAGGTGACGAACGGCAGCGGGGCCAGCAGCGCGGAGGTCTGAACCGCTCCGCCACAGGTACGGCATATCTCGAACATCAGGCCCGCACGCTAACGACTTGGCGGAGACGACATCGGTACGGTGCCTGACATGCACGATCTCCCCGCGCCATGGGCCTGAAGGACGCCGCCGTCAACGCGCGCTGGCGCCTCGCCGGCCACCGCCGCCCGCTGCCCGACGCCTTCTCGGCGCCGCTCGCCGGCCTCCGCGGCCTCGAGGTCGGCGGCCCGACCGACCGCTTCAAGCAGGGCGGGATCTGGCCGCTCTACCCGCGGCTGGCCAGCTGCGACGCCGTCCAGTGGCGCGCCGACACGGCCTGGCACCAGCTCGACGAGAGCGCCCCGTACGCGCCCGACGGCGCGCCGCTGGGGAGACTGGTCGTGGTCGAGAGCGGGCAGCTCGAAGGGCTGCCGGACAGCTCCTGGGACGTGCTGATGACGTCGCACGTGATCGAACACTTCGCCAACCCGCTCGCCGAGCTGGAGGCGTGGCGGCGGGTGCTCGTGCCGGAGGGCTGGATCGCGCTCGTCGCGCCCCACCGCGAGGGCACCTTCGACCATCGCCGCCCGGTCACGCCGCTGGAGCACATCGTCGCCGACCACGCGGCCGGCACCGGCGAGGACGACCTCACCCACCTGGACGAGACGCTGGCGCTGCACGACCGCTCGCGCGACGCCGACGACTCGCCGCGCGAACAGTGGGAGGCGGCGCGGCGCGACAACCTCAACACGCGCCTGCTGCACCACCACGTCTTCGACGGCGGAGCGATCGTGCGGCTGCTCGACCGCGCCGGGATCCAGCTGCACCACATCGCGGTCCGCCACCCGCATGACACGTTCGTGCTCGGCCGCTTCGTGCCGGAGGGCGCGCGGCCCGACAACGCGGTCGCGCTCGCGCCGACGGCGCCGTGGCGCCGCCGCAGCCCGTTCGCCGGCGACCGCGCCGCCGGCTGAACGAGCGTCGCGCCGGCCTCAGGCGGAGAGCAGCTCGAGGTCGGCGCGGACCATCAGGCGGATCAGCTCCTCGAAGGTCGTCTCCGGCTCCCAGCCGAGCTGCTGCTTCGCCTTCGACGGGTCGCCGATCAGCAGGTCGACCTCGGCCGGACGGACGAATCTCGGGTCGATCCGGACGTATCTCTCGTAGCTGCCGAGACCGGCCTCGTCGAAGGCGACCTCGACGCACTCGCGCACGGTGTTGGTCTGGCCGGTGGCGATCACGAAGTCCTCGGCGGTGTCCTGCTGCAGCATCAGCCACATCGCCTTGACGTAGTCCTTCGCGTAGCCCCAGTCGCGCTTGGCGTCGAGGTTGCCGAGCGCCAGCTCGTCCCTCAGGCCGAGCTTGATCGCGGCCGCGTGCCAGGTGATCTTGCGTGTCACGAACTCCAGCCCGCGGCGCGGCGACTCGTGGTTGAAGAGGATGCCGCTGGTCGCGTGGAGGTCGTAGGACTCGCGGTAGTTGATCGTGATGAAGTGGCCGTAGACCTTCGCGACGCCGTAGGGCGAGCGCGGGTAGAGCGGCGTCTCCTCGTTCTGCGGGACCTCGCGCACCTTGCCGAACATCTCGGAGCTGGAGGCCTGGTAGAAGCGGGCCTCGGGCGCCGCCTCGCGGACCGCCTCGAGCATCCGCGTGACGCCGACGCCGGTGAAGTCGGCGGTCAGCGTCGGCTGGACCCACGACAGCGCGACGAAGCTCATCGCGGCGAGGTTGTAGATCTCCTCCGGCGCCGCCGCGCGCAGCGTGTCGACGAGCGAGCGCTGGTCGAGCAGGTCGCCCTGATGGAGGGTGATGCGGTCGCGCAGGTGCTCGATGCGGTCGAACTTCTCGGTCGACGCGCGGCGCACCATCCCGTGCACCTCGTACCCCTGCTCGAGCAGCAGCTCGGCGAGGTAGGAGCCGTCCTGGCCGGTGATCCCGGTGATGAGCGCTCTCTTGCGTGAAGCCATCCGGGCAGCCTACGCAACGGGCGTCGGACCCGTCGTCAGCGGACGGCGCGGGTGAGCACGGCGAGCGTCTCGTCGACGTGCCGCTCCCACGAGAAGGTCGCGGCCCGCGCACGTCCGGCCGCCGCCAGCCGCGCCCGCAGCGCGTCGTCGGCGAGGCCGCGCGCGAGCGCCTCCGCGATCGCGCCGGCGTCGTGCGGGTCGGCGTAGAGGGCCGCCTCGCCGGCGACCTCCGGCAGGCTCGAGACGGGCGAGGTCAGCACCGCCGTGCCGGCGTGCATCGCCTCCAGCAGCGGCAGCCCGAAGCCCTCGTAGATCGACGGATAGGCGAACAGCTCGGCGCCGCGGTAGAGGCCCGGCAGGTCCTCCTCGTCGACGAAGCCGAGCACCTGCACGAGCTGCTCGTGGCGCGCCAGCACGGCGTCCAGCTCGGACCGCTCCCAGCCGCGCGCGCCGACCAGCACCAGTCTCGCGCCGTGGCGCTGCTGCGCCGTCAGCGAGGCGAACGCCTCGATCAGCCGCGGCAGGTTCTTGCGCGGCTCCAGCGTCCCGACCGACAGCACGTAGGGGCCGTCGAGGTCATGCCGCTCGCGCACCCGCGCGACGTCGGCGTCGGTCGCGCCGGCGAACTGCTCGGAGGCGGCCAGCGGCGAGACAACCGCCAGCGGCGCGGCGTTCGGGAAGTGCGCGATCAGGTCGTCGGCGGTCGCCTGCGAGATGCAGATCGCGGCGGCGGTGCGGCGCAGCGCGAGCGGCAGCGTCGCGCGCTCGATCCACATCGAGCTGCGCTTCGGCACCAGCCTGCGGTCGAAGGTCGTCATGTCCATCACCATCAGCACCGACGGGATCCGCAGGAACCACGCCGTCAGGTAGCTGTTGGTCGACAGGTAGACGTCGCAGCGGCCGTTGATGCGATCGGCGGCGCGCAGGTGCCAGAGCGGGTCCGGCGCCGGCAGCAGCGCCCACCTGAAGCGCTCGTCGAGCGCGACCTCCTCCCACCGCTCGCGGGCGTAGAGGACGTAGCGGTGATCGCTGTCGCCGGCCGCGAGCGTGCGCAGCTGCTCGCGCACGACGGTGCCGCGGCCGCCGCGCTCCTCGACCGCCGCGCGGCAGTCGAGCCCGATCGTGAGCGGGCCGCCGTCGTGGGGGCGCTGTCGTCGTCCGAGCACGGGCGAAGCGTTGCAGACGGCGGTCGCGCGCGCCCGCGCCGCGCCGGGCGGGCATCGGGGCGAGTCGCTACGGTGCTGTGCGTGGCGAGCAGAGATCCCAACTACATCCCGCCGTGGAAGCAGCGCCTCGGTTCGGCGCTCCACCGTTCGCGCATCTTCGCGCGCTCCGGCGCCGGCCCCGCCTACATGCGCTGGACGCGCAAGCGCAGCCGCACGGCGCGCCGCGCGGCCGAGGCGCGCGGCGAGCAGCACCTGTCGCGCCCGGCGCTGTACGACCTCGACGCCAAGCTCGAGCCGTACCTCGCCGAGATCGAGCGCGGCTTCTTCGTCGAGGCCGGCGCCAACGACGGCTTCGACCAGTCGAACACCTACTACCTCGAGCGCTTCCGCGGCTGGCGCGGGCTGCTCGTCGAGCCGATCCCGCACCTCCACCGCGAGGCCGTGCTGGAGCGTCCCGGCTCGAACGTCGTCCACGCCGCGCTGGTCGCGCCGGAGCTGGAGGGGACGAGCGTCGAGCTGCGCTACGGCGGCCTGATGTCGGTCGTCGCCGGCTCGAAGGGCTCGGCCGCGGAGGAGCGCGAGTACGTCCAGAGCGCCTTCCGCCTCGGGCTCGAGCCGGAGATGCTCGTCTCCGCCCCCGGCCGCACGCTGTCGTCGCTGCTGGACCAGCTCGGCTCGCCGGCGATCGACTTCATGTCGCTCGACCTCGAGGGCTACGAGCCGCAGGCGCTGCGCGGCCTCGACCTCGACCGCCACGCGCCCCGCTACCTGCTGATGGAGGCGTGGGACGAGGGCGATCGCGGCTCGCTCGCCGACGTGCTCGGCGAGCGCTACCGCTTCGTCGAGCAGCTGACGCCGCAGGACGCGCTCTTCGCACGGGTCGACTGACGACGTGAGCGCGGCGGCAGTCCGGAGCGTGCGCGAGCGGGACCTGCCGGCCGGGCCGTGGCCCGCGCTGGCGGGGCTGGTCGTGCTCGCCGCCGTGCTGCGGCTCGCGACGCTCGGGCTGCAGAGCATCTGGTTCGACGAGGCCGCCACCTGGCAGCTGACGCAGCTGCCGTTCGGCGACATGCTCAGAGCGCTGCCGCACAGAGAGAGCAATCCGCCGCTCTTCTACGTGCTCGAATGGCTGACCGTCAGAGCCGCGGGCGACGGCGAGGTCGGGCTGCGGCTCGTCTCCGCGCTCGCCGGGATCGCGCTCGTGCCGGTCGCGTTCGCGCTCGGGCGCCGGATCGGCGGCGCCCGCGCGGGGCTCGCGACGGCGGCGCTGATCGCCGTCAACCCGCTGCTGATCTGGTTCTCGCAGGAGGCGCGCAGCTACGAGCTGGTGGCGCTGCTGAGCGCCGCCGGGCTGCTGCTGTTCCTGCACGCGCTCGACGACCCGCGCCCGCGCCTGCTGGCGTGGTGGACGCTGCTGTCGGCGCTGGCGCTCTGCAGCCACTACTTCGCCTGCTTCGTGCTCGCGCCGCAGCTCGTCTGGCTGCTGTGGAGACATCCGCGCCGCGGCGCCGTGCTCGCCTCCGTCGCCGCGCTGGCGGTCGTCGCAGCCGCGCTGCTGCCGCTGCTGCTGGCGCAGCGCGACAACCCCTACGACATCGCCGGCGCGGCGGTCGCGACGCGGCTGGCGCAGATCCCGAAGCAGTTCCTGCTCGGCTACCGCGGCCCGGGGGCGCTGCCGACCGGCATCCTCGGCGCGGCGCTGGTGGCGGGCGGGCTGTGGCTGCTGGCGCGGCACGCCGAGCGGCGCGTGCGCGAGCGGGCGCTGCTGGTCGGCGCGATCGGGCTGTGCGGGCTGGCGCTTCCGCTCGCCGGCGCGGTCGTCGGCGCCGACTACCTCAACGCGCGCAACCTGATCCCGGCGGTCGTGCCGCTGGCGGCGGCGATCGCGACCGGCTTCGCGACCGTCGCCCCCGGCCGCGGCGCGCGCGCCGGCCTCGCGCTGCTGACCGCGCTGTGCGCGCTGTCGGTCGCGGTCGTGATCGCCGTCGCGGCCGACAAGCAGTACCAGCGGCCCGACTGGAAGGGGCTGGCGCAGGCGCTCGGCGACGCGCCCGAGGACCGCGCCGTCGTCGTCTCGCCGGCCAACGGCGTCGTCGCGCTGCGCTACTACCGCCGTGAGCTGCGGATGGTGCCGTGGGCCGGCCTGCCGCTGCGCGCCGTCGACGTCGTCACGGTCGCCAGCTCGCCCGGCCCCGGCGACCCGCCGGTGCTGCCGCCGCAGGTCGGCAGCGCCCTGCCGGACGGCGCCTGGGGCCCGCCGAGACGGACCCGCACCAGCACCTACGAGCTGCTCAGATTCCGCCAGCCGACGCCCACCGTGGTCGTGCCCGAGCGGGTCGCGGCCGTGCGCTTCTCGCAGCTGCCGCCGGCGGTCGATCTGCTGCCGGCCGGAAGGTGACGTCCGTCACACTGGGCGCGATCGTGCAGGGCCGGCGCCGTCCCTTGCCCTAAACTTCAGCAAGACAGGCGAATCCGCAGCCGCGCGGGGTGGTTGCAGGAATTCGCGCAGCAACCGCGCAACCTTCGGATGTTTGGCCCGTTGGAGTTGGCGGAAGTCTCCTCCAATCGTCGCTACGGCGACCGCGTATGTCCACCTCTTCCTTCGACGTCATCCCCCATTCCTACGCGCCCGACCGGGTCGCGCCGCCTGCACCGGCGTCGCCCGCGCCGGAGCTGCCGCCGGTCGAGCTGGTCCCCGTGCTCGACCTGCCGCTCGCCGTCACCGACTACGAGCGCGCGCTCGACTGGATCGACGCCGCCGTCGCCGCCGATGCGCGCGAGTACGTCTGCGTCGCCGCCGTCCACACGGTGATGGAGGCGCGCGAGGACGAGGCGCTGCGCGCGGCCGTCGCACGCGCCGCCTTCACCGTCCCGGACGGCCAGCCGCTCGCCTGGGCGCTGCGCGCGCTGGGGCATGACATCGACAGCCGCGTCTACGGCCCCGAGCTGATGGCGCGCGCCTGCGCCCGCGCCGCCGCCAGCGGCCAGCGCCACTACCTCTACGGCGGGCGTGACCAGAGCGCGCTCTTCAAGCTGACGCTGAGGCTGCGCCAGCGCTTTCCCGGCCTGCGCATCGTCGGCGGCTGGTCGCCGCCGTTCCGCGCGCTGTCGGAGCAGGAGCTGGACGCGATCGCCGCCGACATCAACCGCGCCCGCCCGGACGTCGTCTGGGTCGGCATCGGCGTGCCGAAGCAGGAGAAGTGGATGGCCGCGATGCGCGACCGGCTCGACGCGCCGGTCCTGATCGGCGTCGGCGCCGCCTTCGACTTCCACGCCGGCCTCGTCCCGCAGGCGCCCGCGTGGATGCAGCGCAACGGCCTCGAGTGGGCCTACCGGCTCAAGCAGGAGCCGAGACGCCTGTGGAAGCGCTACGCCCGTCACAACCCGCGCTTCGTGACCGGTTTCGCGAAGCAGTGGGTCGCGGAACGGCGCAACCGCCCCGCCCGCTAGCCTCTCACGGGCAATGAGCGACACCACGCCCGACGTCGCGGTCATCGGCCTCGGCCGGATCGGACTCCCCCTCGCCCTCAGCTTCGCCGACCGCGGTCTGAGCGTGATCGGCGTCGACAACGACACCGCCCGCCTCGGCGCGATCGCCGAGGGCCGGATGCCCTTCATGGAGACCGGCGCCGACGAGCTGATCGCCCGCGTCCACGCCTCCGGCCGCCTGACGACGACCTCCTCGGTCGCCGACGCGGCCGCCGCCGACGCGATCGTGCTGACGCTCGGCACGCCCTCGCTGTCGCACATCGAGATCGACATGAGCGACATCCGCTCGGTCCTCGACGACCTGCTGCCGCTGCTGCGCGAGGGCCAGACGATCGTGCTGCGCTCGACGATCGCGCCCGGCACGACCGAGTTCGTCGCCGGCTACCTCGAGCGCAAGCGCGGCCTGCGCTCCGGCGTCGACGTCTTCGTCGCGCACGCGCCGGAGCGGATCGCCGCCGGCAAGTTCCTCGAGGAGATCGACACGCTGCCGTGCATCATCGGCGGCGTCGGCGAGGAGGCCGGCGCGCGCACCGCGCGGCTGTTCGGCGTCTTCGACGCGGAGATCGTGCAGACGACGCCGGTGCAGGCCGAGCTGGCGAAGATCTGGGCGAACATCATGCGCTACACGACCTTCGCGCTGCCGAACCTGCTGATGATGGACTGCGAGCAGTACGGCGCGAACGTCTTCGACGTGATCGACCTCGTCAACAAGGACTACCCGCGCGGCGGCCTCGCCCAGCCCGGCTTCACCGCCGGCACCTGCCTGCGCAAGGACTTCGCCTTCTCGGAGGAGCGCTCGAACGCGCCCGGCATGCTGCTGGCCGTCTCGCGCGTCAACGAGTCGGTGCCGAACTTCCTCGTCACCGGCCTCAAGCGCCGCATCGCCGGCGGCTCGCTGCGCGACAGAAAGGTCGCCGTGCTGGGGCTCGCCTTCAAGAAGGACACCGACGACGAGCGCGACTCGCTCGCGCACAAGCTCGTGCGGCTGCTGGAGCGCGAGCTGGCCGACGTCGCCGTCCACGACCCGCACGTCGCCTCGCCGACGCAGCCGCTGGAGGAGGCGCTGCGCGACGCCGACGTCGTGATCGTCGCCGCCAACCACTCCGAGTTCTCCTCGTCGCAGACGACGCAGGCGATAGCCGCGCTGGCGACCGACGGCGCGCTCGTCGTCGACCCCTGGAACTGCCTCGGCAGCGGCCAGGTGTTCGCGTTCGCCGACGAGCTGGCCGCGCTCGCGGGCACGGAGCCGACGCGCTCATGACGCGCGTGCTCGTCACTGGCGGCGCCGGCACGATCGGCGCCGCGGTCGTCCGCCGCCTGCTGCGCGACCCCGCCTACGAGGTGCGCGTCTCCGACCAGCGCGAGGCGCCGCAGTGGATGCGCGAGGGCTGCGAGATCCACACCGGCGACCTGCGCGACGTCGAGCAGGCGAAGGCCGCGATGGACGGCTGCCCGCTCGTCATCCACCTCGCCGCGATCGTCGGCGGGATCGGCAACTTCCACAAGCTGCCGTACACGCTGACGGAGATGAACAACGGCCTCTACAACGGGGTCTTCCGCGCCGCGATCGACCTCGGCGTCGAGCGCTTCACGTACGTCTCCTCCTCGATGGTGTTCGAGAACGCGACCGAGTACCCGACGACCGAGGCCTACCTGCCGAGCTGCCCGGTGCCGACGTCGGCCTACGGCTTCTCGAAGCTGACCGGCGAGATCTACTGCCGCGCCGCGCACGTCGAGCACGGCCTGCCGTACACGATCTGCCGCCCCTTCAACGCCTACGGACCGGGCGAGATGCCCGACCCCGAGCCCGGCATCGCGCACATGGTCCCGGACGTCATCAAGAAGGTCCTGGGCGGCCAGAAGCCGCTGCAGATCTTCGGCTCCGGCACGCAGACGCGCACGCTCACGCACATCGACGACATCGCCGACGGGATCGTCGTCGCGACCGGCCACCCGGCCGCCCTCAACGAGGACTTCAACGTCTCCGCCTCCGAGGAGCTGACGATCGCCGAGACGGCGCGGATCATCTGGGAGGAGTGCGGCGAGGACCCCGGCGCCTTCCAGCTCGAGCACCTGCCGACCTTCGAGGTCGACGTCGTGCGCCGCTGGCCGTCGGTCGAGAAGGCGAGAGCGCTGCTCGGCTGGGAAGCGAGAATCGGCGTGCGCGAGGGGATCGCGGCGACCGTCGCGTGGCTGCGCGAGCAGGACCTCACGCAGGGCAGCCACCTCAGCTCGCTGGGGAAGTAGCCGCACGCCGCGGCGGATGGCGGACGGCCGCTCGGGCCGCCCGCCGTGTCCCCTGCTCAGCGCTTCGTCAGCGCCTTCTTCTTCGCGGTCGCTCTCGCCCCGCAGCCGGCGACGTTCAGCCGCTGGCCGGCCTGCTCCAGCCGGCCGCTCTGCGCGCGAAAGGAGAGCTGCGAGACCAGCCCGCGTCTCGTCGCCGCGGCGCAGAGGTTGCGGGTGACGCCGATCGCGCCGCGTCTGCCGGCGACGAGGTTGAGTCTGAAGCTGCGGATCGGCACGTCCGGGATCGTGTCGAACGAGGTCTGCAGCGACAGGTCGCGCGGGATCGTGATCTTGCCGGTGAGGTCGATCGTGACGCCGGCCTCACGGCCCGCTCCGCGCAGCCGCACCATCAGGTCCGGCAGTCTGCGCGCCGGGTTTCTGACGAGCTGGAGCGTGCCCGTCAGCGGGTTGCGCAGGACCGGCGTCGTCGCCGTCGCGGTGCCGACGTTCTTGTCGCAGGCGCCGGCCTCGAACTGGTCGAGCGTGCAGGCGTCGCGGATCACCTCCATCCGCGAGTTCAGCGTTCTCGGCAGCTTCACCGTCACGACGCGGTTGTTGACCTGGCCGTCGGTCATCCGCAGCAGCGCCGTCAGCGGCGTCGTGACGCCCTTGCGCGTGCGGCCTCTGCCGCCGACCTGCAGCGCCAGCTTCGGCGCGTAGGGCAGCGCCCGGCAGTTGCCGACCTGGAAGCGCGAGCCGACGTTCGCGGCGGTGCCCGTGCTCGACCGCAGCACCCCGCCGATCCGCTTCTCCGAGCAGGAGGTCGGGTTGACCATGAAGCCGGGCTTGTCGATCGCGACCGTCACCTGGCGCATCCGCAGCGGGATCCCTTCGAGGATCGTCGGGAACGGGTCGGAGACGATGCTCAGCGCCGCCGTTCTGCGGTCGACGTGGATCGCGGCCCGCACGACGACGGTCCCGAGGTCGAACGGCCCGGCGACCGCCGGCACGACGATCGAGAGGCCGAACGGCCCGCCCTTGTACGGCCCCGTCAGGTAGACGCCGCGACCGCTCAGCTGGAACGGGTTCTGGCCCGCGCCGACTGCCGTCCCGACGCTGCCGATGCGCGACGACTCGCCGCACGTACCGGCCGCGGCGGAGGCGTCGTCGCAGAGGTCGCTGGCGGCGACCATCCCCATCATCCCGGCGGGCAGGCTCACCGACAGGTCGCCGAGGTCCTGCTGCGCGTCGTCGCGCCCGAACGCGAGCGTGAACGTCGACGCGGCGCCGGCCGAGGCGTTGCCCATGCCGGCGACGAACGACGGCGCGAAGCCGAGCGGCGCGCACGCTCTGCCGCTGGCGTCCTGCGTGATCTCGAACGTGTCGGTCGTGGTCGCGACCTGGCCCGACCAGGCCGTGATCTCGCTCGTGGTCGTGTGCGTCCCGCACGTGCGCGGGTTCGTCAGCGGCGCGGTCGGCCCGCCGTCGAGGCGGACCGTCAGCGCCGAGAACGGCAGCTGCGGCGCGCCGTCGAAGACGGCATGGAGCTGGCCCGTGACCGGGTCGGGCGTGATCCGCCCCTCCTGCTTGATCGTCACGCCGTGGCCCTTGGCGATCAGGAACAGGCGCAGCATCTCGCCCGTCTGCGATCTCATCGACAGCGGCGTGCCGAGGAAGACGCCGCCCTCCAGCGGCCCCGCGAGCAGCGGCGTGTCGATCTGCACCGAGCCGATCCGCGACGCGGACGGGCAGCTCGACGCCGCCTCGCTCAGCAGCGCGGCCTGCGCGTCGGAGCAGCCGACGAGCCCCTGCGCGCTCGACGGCGACACCGCCGTGCCCTCGGGCAACGTGACGCTGACGGTCCGCACCGACGGCGTCGCGAGCCCGTCGCCGCGCAGGTTCTGCGGCACCGTCACGCGCATCTCGTACCCGGCCGGCACGCCGGCGCGCGGGCTGTCGGGCGTGGCCGCGAAGTCGGGCTCGAACGTCAGCCGGTCGCAGCCGGAGATGCCGTCCTGCGGGGTGTAGGCGGCGGTGACCCAGGTCTCGGGCCGCTCCCACGAGCGCGTGCGCAGCTGGACCGGCAGCGCCGGCCCGCACTGCGACGCGAGCGTCAGCATCGGGATCTGCTCGCCGCCGCCGGGCCCGCCGAGGTCGCCCAGGGCGCCGAGCAGGGTGCCCGGCCCGTTCAACGCGGCCGGGACGCCGAACAGGTACGTCTGCGAGCGCAGCAGCGCCAGCGCCGTCGAGATGTCGCGGATGTTCGTCTGCAGCGTGTAGCGCCCGTCGCTGTTGACCTTCATGTCCATCACCACGTCGACGGCGATCACGTTGAAGGCGAAGCGCGCGACGACGCCCTCCGGCGGCACGACGTTGTAGACGACCGAGCCCTGGATGTCATCGCCGCGGGCGGCGGCGTAGGAGAGGACGTGCTTGCCGACGGCCGTCTGCGGCGCGCATCTGCCATCGATGAACGCCGACATCGGGCAGCGGGGCGTGGCGACGGCGCTGCCGTAGATGCCGGGCGGCAGCTCCAGCTCGATGTCCTTCGCGGTGCCGTCGGGGATCGTCTGCGGGAGCGGCCCGGTGCTGACGTTTCTGCCTCTGATTCTGATGTCGACGACGAGCAGGTCCGGATGCGCCCCGGCCTGCGTGACCTCGTCCCCGAGCACGAGGCCGCCGGCGCCGTCGTCGACGAGGTCGACCGCTCTGGCGGTGAAGGTCTCGACGCCGTAGTTCTCGCCGTACTCGGCGGCCGGTGCCGCGCCCGCGAGCGACAGCGAGGCCAGCAGGCCCGCGATCGTCGCGATCCCGGCGCGCGCCGTCCGTCCGCGGAGCCGTCGCTTGGTCGTGCGCATGCGTGACGCGTTCCCTTCGGTCTGATCGATCTGGCGGGTCATCGCGCGGCACCTCGCGTGCTCGGCGCGCGCAGCGTGAGCGTCGTCAGCTGCACGCCCGGCCGGCCGGAGTAGGAGACCCGCAGCGCGAGCTTGAGCGAGCCCTGTCTGCGCAGCTGTCTGCGCGCCGCGCTGGAGAGCCGCAGTGTCAGGCGGACGCTCCCGCCGCCCGTCGCCTTGCGCGTGGCCGAGGCGACGACGACGCCGGCGCGTCTGCCGATCCTCGCCCGCACGACGGCTCTGACGGTGCCCGCGTGCGAGACCTCGACGGCGAGCGCCGTGCGACCGCTCCTGGCCCAGCCGGCGAGCGCTCTGCCGCTCAGCGGCGTGGTGCCGAAGACCTTCGTGACGCGCGGCGCGGCGGGGTCGTCGCGATCGGCCGGGCCCGCGAACAGCGCGGTGCCCGGGTCGGCCGGCGGCAGGAACGGCTGCGGCTCGCCCTGGCAGTCGCCGACGCACTCGGGCGCGGCGGCCGGCACCGCGAAGCCGCCGCCGACCTTCGCGGCGTAGAGGTCGGGGACGCCGTTGTCGACGTCCTGCAGCGCGAGCCGCTCGGAGCTGATCAGGTAGGCCTCGCGTCCGTCGTCGGAGGCGCCGACGACGGACGCGGCCGTCGCGGCCGTGCCCGAGCTGAGCAGCTGCGGTCTCCCGGCGTGCCACACGTACGCGTCGTATCTGCCGTTCACGTCGGTCGGCACGAGCGACGAGGCGGCCGTGTAGAAGACGTCGCCCGCGTCGCTGACCTGGCCATGTGTGTCGATGCCGTCGGCCGCCAGGTAGCCGCTGTCGTCCGCCGTGTTCCCCTCCGGCGTGCAGGTGATGCAGGCGAGCTGCCCGGTCGGGTTGGAGTACAGGTAGGTCTCCCCGAAGAGGCTGCCGGTGGGGAAGCCGAGGTCGCCGCCCGTCTTGAAGGCGAAGTACTCGCCGTTGGGCGACAGCGCTTCCTGGCTGACGACCGGGCTCTGTCTGGCCACCGATCTGGGCGCGCCGTCGCCGAACCGCCAGATCGCCCCCACGCCGTCGACGTAGCCGCTGACATAGCCCTCGGAGAGGTCGTCGGTCGCGGCCAGGAGGCTGCCCTCGATCCCGAGCGCAGTGACCGCGCCGGTGTCGAGATCGGCGCGGTAGAGGGCCGTCGACCCCGCCGACGGGTCACCGGTCAACTGCGTCGTGCAGCGGAAGATCAGCCGGCGCCCGTCTGGGCTGAGCTTGGCGATCTCGGCCCCTTCGCAGACGCGTCTGGCGGACCCGAAGGCCGGCTCGGTCGTGGTCCCGCTGACGGGGTCGTGCACGAGCAGTCTCGCCGTTCCGAAGAAGGCCGGCTCGGACTCGAAGACGATCCGCGAGCCGTCGTCGGCCATCAGCGCCGTCCCCGGCGTGACCGGCAGCGGCTGGCCGTCGGGGCCGACGCTCACGAGCGCGATCGGCCGGTCGCCGCGGCGGATCCAGAGGTGCTCGACCGACTCGTCCGGCAGCGCGGGGTCGTACCGGCGGCCGCTCTGCATCAGCACGCTGGAGAGGTCGTCTGAGGCTGCGACGAAGCGGACCTCGGCGATCGAGGCGTCGGTCGCGGGCGAGCCGCTGCTGAGCCAGCTGTGGCTGCCGTCGCCTCTCACCAGGAAGAGGTCGGCGGAGACTCTCGGCGCGCGCGCCGATCCGCCCGTGTCGGACGGATAGAGCGGGTACGCCGTTCTCACGACGGCCTGCGTGAAGTCCTGCGAGAAGGCGAGCGCAACGGGTGAGTCGGCCAGCCGCGGGATGCGGTCGCCGCGGAGGGCGGGCACGAACGGGGTGGTGATCCAGCCGTTGTCGGTGCGATGCGCGGCGAAGTCGGCGCCGATGTTGCTTCTGCCGCCGGCGAACACGCCGGGCGAGCGGAAGTGGAGGACGCCGCCCGCCGGCGAGACGAATCTCATCAGCTGGATCTTGTTGCCGTTCTTGTCGGCCGGCGAGACCAGCTCGAAGGCACGGCAGTCCGGCAGGCGCGTGGAGCCCTGCTGCGCGCGGATCGCTGCGTTGGGACAGTCGTCGACCGCCTGCGCGGGCGCTGCGGCTCCCGCGAGCGCCGCGACCGCGCCCGCCGCGGCGGCGGCGAGCGTCTTCACCAGGGTCATCCGTGTGTGCCTCCTCCTGAGCGCGCGCCCGGTCCAGCGGCCACCTCGCTCATCTCTCTCCATGAAGCCGGAAAAACGCGACCGTTCACTCCGGGACTGGCGTCACCATAGAACGGTGAGTTTTTGGTTGTCAAGCCGGACGGCGCGACTCGCGCGGAGACGCCGCTCTACTGTTTCCGAGGCGATGCGCGTCCCTTCCGCCACGATCGTCGTGCCGACGCGCGACCGACCCGGCTATCTCGACGTGTCGCTGGCGTCGATCGCGCCGCAGGCGCGGACGGCCGGGGCCGAGATCGTGGTCGTGCTCGACGGTCCCGACGCCGCCAGCGCCGCCGTCGCCGAGCGCCACGGCGCGCAGGTCGTCACGCTGCCGGCGCCGAGCGGCCCCAACGCCGCGCGCAACGCCGGCATCGACACCGCCGAGGGCGAGCTGCTGATCTTCGTCGACGACGACGTGCGCGCGCCGGCGGGCTGGCTGCCGGCGCTGCTGGCGGCGGCCGACGCCTCGCCCGAGGTCGACGTCTTCACCGGCCCGATCCGCGCCGTCCTGGAAGGCGGCGGACCGCACGCCTGCGGCCGCGACGCGGCGCCGATCACCGCCTTCGACGCCGGCCCGGCCGACGTCGACGTGCCGCTGGCCTGGAGCGCGAACATCGCGATCCGCCGCGGCGCCTTCGAGACCGCCGGCCGCTTCGACGAGACGATCCCGGTCGGCGGCGACGAGGAGGAGTGGGAGGAGCGCCACCGCACCGCCGGCGGCCGCATCCGCTACGTCGCCGCCGCCGGCCTCGACCATCGCCGCACGCCGTCCGACGCGACGCTGAGAGCGCTCTCGCGCGCGGCCTTCTTCCGCGGCCGCGCCGGCCGCCGCACCGACGCGCGCAAGGGCGTCGCGCCGTCGCTCGCGCGCGAGCTGCGGACGCTCGCCGGCTGCTGCTGGCACGTGCCGCGGCGGCGCTGCCTCAACGGCGTCGTGATGGCCGCTCACAGCGCCGGCCGGATCGCGCAGACGGTGAGACCGCGATGAGCGCCGCCAAGAGCGAGAACCCGTTCGCCTCCGGCGAGTCGGGGATCGTCGGCGGCATCCGCCTGAACGTGCGCACGCGCGTCGAGGACGCGCTGCTGGACGCCCGCCGCGTCGCCGCGCTGGAGCCGCTGCGGCTCGCGCGCGCCGCCGCCGCCGCGCCGCCGCGCCGCCGCGTGCTGGTGCTGGCGATCGAGCGGACCGACCGCGCCAACCTGCTGCCGCAGGCGCGCGCAGAGCTGGCCCGCTCGCGCCACGAGGTCACGCTGGAGACGACCGACGTCGGCGGCCGCGGCAAGTGGGAGAACCTCAACCTGCTGCTCGAGCGCACGCCCGCCGGCGGGCGCGACTGGCTGCTGCTGCTCGACGACGACGTCGCGCTGCCACACGGCTTCCTCGACCGCTTCCTGTTCCTCGCCGAGCGGTTCGACCTGCGGCTGGCGCAGCCGGCCCACCGCCGCCGCTCGCACGCCGCCTGGCGCGTCACCAGACGCCAGGGCGGCAGCGTCGCGCGCGAGACCGGCTTCGTCGAGATCGGGCCGCTGACGGCGCTGCACGCGAGCACCTTCGAGACGCTGCTGCCGTTCCCGCAGCTGAAGGCCGGCTGGGGCCTCGACGCTCACTGGGGCGCGGTCGCGCGCGAGCAGGGCTGGCCGATCGGCGTCGTCGACGCGACCCCGATCCGGCACGTGCTGCGCCCGATCGCCGACAGCTACCGGCGCGAGGCGGCGGTCGCGGAGGCGCGCGACTTCCTCGCCGAGCGCCCGCACGTGACGGCGGCGGAGGCGCAGCGCACGCTGACGACCCACCGGGGCTGGTAGTGCGCGTCGCGATCGTCGCCGAGCTGTACCCGCGCGCCAGCGACCCCGTGCTCGGCGTCTGGGCGCACCGCCAGGCGCTCGCCGCGCGCGACGCCGGCGCCGATGTGCGCGTGCTCGTGCTGCACCGCCCGCTGCCGCCGCTGGCCGCCGTCAAGCGGCTCGACCTCGGCGCGCTGCGCACGGCGTCGAGCCAGCCGCGGCGCGTCGAGCTGGACGGGATCGAGGTCACCTACGTGCCGTACGTCTCACCGCCGCGGCCGTGGAGCTACGGCGCCTGGGGCGCGTGGGCGGCGCCGGCGCTGAAGCGCGCGCTGCGGGAGCTGCACGCGCGCTTCCCGTTCGAGCTGGTCCACGCCCACTACGCCGTCCCGGCCGGCGACGCCGTCCGCCGCGCGCTGCCGGGCGCGCCGCTGGTCGTCTCGGTCCACGGCGGCGACGTGCTGGCGACGATCGAGCGCAGCCCCTACGCCCGCCGCACCGTCGCGCGCAGCTTCGAGCACGCGAAGCTGGTGCTCGCCAACAGCGCCGGCACCGCCGTCCGCTGCCGCGCCGCCGGCGCGACGGCCGACAAGGTCGAGGTCGTCCACCTGGGGACCGACCTGCCGCCGCTGCCCGCCGCCTCCGCCGTGCCAGACGCCTCCGCCGCGCCTGGCGCCCTCGCCTCCGCCCCCGCGAGCCGCCCGCCGACCCTCGCGACCGTCGGCCACCTCGTCGCGCGCAAGCGCCACGCCGACGTGCTGCACGCGCTGGCGCGGCTCGTCCCCGACCATCCGGCGCTGCGCTGGGAGATCGTCGGCGACGGGCCGGAGCGGCCGGCGCTGGAGCAGCTCGCGCGCCAGCTCGGCGTCGCCGAGCGGGTCGGCTTCCGCGGCCAGCTGCCGCCGGCGCAGGCACGCGAGCGCGCCCAGTCGGCCGACCTGTTCGTGCTGCCGAGCGTCGACGAGGCGTTCGGCGTCGCCTACGTCGAGGCGATGGCCGGCGGCGTGCCGGCGATCGGCTGCGCCGGCGAGGACGGCCCGCAGGAGATCGCCGCGCTCGGCGGCGGGCTGCTGACCGTGCCGCCGCGCGATCCCGCCGCGCTCGCCGCGCTGATCGACCGCCTGCTGCGCGACGACGCGGAGCGGGCCGCGCTCGGCGCCGCCGCGCGCGCGACCGTCGAGGCGCGCTTCACCTGGCCCGGCTGCGGCGCCGCGACCGTCGCCGCGTACCGCCGCGCGCTCGCCCGCTGAGCGCAGCGCCGACGCGCCAGAGCGATGCGCTGACACCGGCTCCTGCCAGCGGTGTTTGCCGCTCAGGCGGCCGGGTATCAGGCGGGCAAGGTGTTCTCCCGGCCCGGCGCGCCTCGGGTCGGGGGGCCGCCTCTGCCGCGCTGGTCCTGGTCGACGGAGGCCGCCCCCGGTCCCGGGCTTCCGTCGCCGGCGCGGCACCCCTTCGGCGCAACGGGGAGGGGCACTGACCTGTCGGTGCTCCTCCCCGGCGCCGGAGGCATGCTCTCCACCCGCAACTTCCCGGTCCGTCCGCCGTTGGTAGGTTGAACGACCCCGGCGTCGAAGGTCCTTTCTGATGCGTTTCTCCCCGCTCCCGCTCATCCTGGCCGTGCTCGCGCTCGGCGTCACTGCCGCGCCCGCCGCGGCGTCGACCGCCGACGCGATCATCAAGGACTGCTCGACCTCGCCGACCGGTCTGCTGACCGGCAGCTACGCGAAGAGCGACCTGCGCGACGCGCGCAAGCTGGTGAGAGGCGACATCGCCGAGTACACCGGCTGCATGGACGCAATCAACGCCGCGCTCAACGCGAGAGCGCCCGACAACGGCAACAACAACTCGAACGGCGGCAACGGCGGCAACGGCGGCAACGGCTCGAACGGGAGCAACGGCTCCAACGGCGGCAACACCAGCCCCGGCACCAGCAGCCCCGGCAGCACCCCGGGCAGCAGCAGCGGCTCCGACGGCTCCTTCGGCAGCACCGCCGGCAGCACCAGCAACGCGCCCGGCAACGGCAGCGGCGACGGCGGCGCGAGCAGCGGCACGACGCCCGCCCCCGCTCCCGCGCCGACGCCGGCACCGACCCAGCAGGCCGGCAGCGGCGCGCCCGTCAGAGTCGGCGGCACGACCGTCACGCCCGGCATCCCGGCCTCCTTCTCGGACGATCGCCGCGCGCTGCCGACG
The DNA here is from genome assembly GCF_030646155.1 of Conexibacter sp. CPCC 205762. GTDB lineage: Bacteria > Actinomycetota > Thermoleophilia > Solirubrobacterales > Solirubrobacteraceae > Conexibacter. The sequence continues at coordinate 114,248 of NZ_JAUTDN010000002.1, read as the reverse complement.
CCGCTGATCGCCTTCCTCGTGCTGCTCGCCGCCGGCGCGATCGGCTTCGGCGCACCGACGATCGGGCGACGTGTCCTCGCTCGCAGACGCGCCTGAGAACGAGCCGGCCGAGCTGACCTCGCCGGCGTCCGACGACGCCGGCGCGCCCGTTCGCGCCCAGGGATTGCGCGGGCGCCTCGCCGCGCATCCCGACCCGCCGCTGACGCTCGCGCTGGCGGCGCTGATCGTCGCCGTCTCGTTCGTCTCCGGCGGCGGCAGCTCGCTCGACTCGACGACCGGGCCGGAGATCGCGCTGACCGTGATCGGCAGCCTCTGCGTCGCGTTGGCGGCGCTGACGGCGACCGGCAGCCGGCGCCTGTGGGGCGGCATGACGGTGCTGCTGTTCGGCGCGCTGACGGCGCTGACGGCGATCTCGATCAGCTGGTCGGTCGCCCCGTCGGACTCGTGGGCGGCGGCGAACCTGACGCTCGCCTACCTCGCCGCCTTCGCCGGCGCGGCCGCGCTCGTGCGGATCGCCGCCGGCCGCTGGACGGCGATCATCGGCGGGATCGTGCTGGCGGCGCTGGCGCTGTCCGGCTGGGCGCTGCTGGTGAAGGTCTTCCCGTCGCTGGAAGGGGTCGACACCGGCACCGCGCGGCTGCGCGCGCCGTTCGACTACTGGAACGCCGTCGGCCTGATGGCCGTGCTCGGCATCCCCGGCTGCCTCTGGGTCGGCGCCCGCCGCGACGGCCACGCCGCCCTGCGCGCGCTGTCGGTGCCGGCGCTGACGGTGCTGCTGACGGCGATGCTGCTGGCCTACAGCCGCGGCGCGCTGCTGAGCACGCTGCTCGTCGTCGTGCTGTGGTTCGCGATCGTGCCGCTGCGACTGCGCGGCGCGGCGATGCTGCTGGCGGCCGGCGTCTGCACCGCGATCGTCGGGCTGTGGTCGTTCGGGAACGACGGGCTGGCGAGGGACGGCGTCCCGCTCGACGTCCGCGCCGACGCCGGCCACGATCTCGGCCTGCTGCTGCTGACGGTGCTGATCGTCACCTTCATCGCCGGGCTCGCGCTCGCCTTCTCGACCTCGCGCGGCCAGTGGTCGCCGCAGCGGCGGCAGACGGTCGGCGCCGTGCTGCTGGTGCTGGTCGCGCTCGTGCCGATCGCGGGCGTCGGCAAGCTCGCGCTCTCCGACCGCGGCCTGACCGGCTCGATCTCCGACAGATGGCACGAGCTGACCGACCCCAACGCGCAGCAGCCCGGCAACGACCCCGGCCGCTTCACCTCCGCCGGCGGCGTCCGCGCCAGATACTGGGACGACGCCTTCAAGCTGTGGAAGTACAACAGCAACACGCGCTGGGCCGGCGTCGGCGCCGACGGCTACAGATCGGCGCGACGGGCGCTGCAGAGAGACCGCCTGCGCGCCGGCCACGCCCATGGCTACGTGCCGCAGACGCTCGCCGACCTCGGCCTCGTCGGGCTCGGCGTCAACCTGCTGCTGCTGGCGGCGTGGCTGACCGCCGCGCTGCGCGCGACCGCGTTGCTGCCGCGCCGCCGCTACGGCGCCTGGGCGCTCGCCGCGATCGGCGCGCGCGACACGCGCGTGCCGGCGCCGCGACGGCCGGCGCAGGAGTGGACGCCGGAGCGGATCGGCCTCGTCACGCTCGCGCTGACCGCCGTCGGCTTCGGCTTCCACTCGGCCGTCGACTGGACCTGGTTCATCCCCGGCACCGCGATCACCGGCCTGATCGCCGCCGGCTGGGTCGCCGGCCGCGGCCCGCTCGCCGACCCGCCGCCGCCCGGCCGCCTGCCGCGCCCGCTGCTGGCCGCCCGCGGCCGGCTGCTCGCGGCGCTGGCGGTGCTCGTCGCCGGGCTGATCGGCGCCTGGACGATCTGGCAGCCGCTGCACGCGATGAACGTCAACGACGACGCGCTCGCGCTGCTCGACGCCAACAGAGCGCCGCAGGCGGCCGCGAAGGCGCGCGATGCCCACAAGATCAACCCGCTCGCGGTCGAGCCGCTGTTCGCGCTGTCGGAGGCGCTCGTCGCGCAGGGCAGAGCCGAGGAGGCGCTGAGAACGCTGCAGCAGGCGGTCGAGCTGCAGCCGGCGAACGCGCAGACGTGGCTCAACCTCGGCCGCCTCGAAGCCGACCAGGGCGACGCGCAGGGCGCGCTGAGAGCGTACGAGGCGGCGGTCTTCGTCGACCCGTGGAATCCCGCCACGCAGCTCGCCCTGATGCAGGCGCAGGCGAGCGCCGGCGCCACGGCGCCCTGACAGCCGCGCTCCAGACCGGAAGCGGCGCTGCCGATGACCGGTTCGAGTCCAGAACCGCTCCAATCCCGCCATCGCGCAGGAGCGGGCGCGTCAAGAGGGTATTCCCAGTGCAGATGTCGACGGAGCAGCTTGCAGCGTCGGTCGCGGAGGCCGACCGAGCCGCGCTTGCGCGGGTCAGCGCGCTGCCGCTTGCCGATTTCCGCGACGAGCACCTCGCGACGCAGCTGCGGCGCGCGCTCGCGTCCGAGGGCGTCGGCGACGCCGCCGCGCTCGCGCGCAGGCTGGCCGCCGACCCGACCGCGCTGACGCGCTTCCGCCGCTCGATCGCGGTCTCGGTCACCGGCCGCTTCCGCGACCCGCACCAGTTCGAGCTGCTGGAGCGCGAGCTGCTGCCGCCGCTGCTGCAGCAGCCTGGCGCCATCCGCGTCTGGTCGGCCGGCTGCTCCGACGGCTCGGAGCTGATATCGCTCGGGCTGCTGCTGGAGCGGCTCGGCGCGCTCGAGCGGACGCAGCTGCTCGGCTCCGACCTGCTGGAGGAGAACCTGCGCCGCGCGCACGAGGTCGACACCGCCCTGTCGGAGCAGCTGCGGGCGCGCCTGCGCTGGGAGCAGCGCGACCTGCTCGCCGGCAGCGCGCCCGGCGGCGGCTGGCAGCTGATCCTCTGCCGCAACGTCGCGATCTACTTCACCGCGCCGGCGCGGGCGCGGCTGGAGCGGCTGCTTGCCGACGCGCTCGCGCCCGGCGGCGTGCTGCTGCTCGGCCGCGCCGAGCGGCTGAGAGACCCGCGCGCGCTCGGCCTCCAGCCGGCCGGTCCGCACGCCTACCGGAGGAGCGCCTGATGCGCGCCGCCCTGCGCGGGCTCGACGGCCGCCTCGCGATCGGCGCGGCGGTGCTGGTCGTCGTCGTCGCTGCCGCCTTCGCGGTCACGCTGCGCTCGGTCGACCAGCTGCACGACGCCAACCGCGACCTCGCCCGCTCGCTCGGTGCGATCGCCGCCGGCAACCGCGTCGAGCGGCTCGTGGTCGACTCCGAGACCGCCCAGCGCGGCTACATCATCACCGCCAACCAGGACTTCCTGGAACCGTACGAGGACGCCAAGCGCGAGCTTCCCGGCGCCGCCGATGCGTTGCTGGCAGCCGTTCCCGAGCGAGGCTCCAACGGGCGCCGCAGAGCGGCTGAGGAGGCGGTGAGGCAAAGCGAGCAGTACGTCGGCGGCTACGTCCCTGCGCAGATCACGCGCGCCCGCACGAACCCGGAGCAGGCCCGGCGCATGGTCGCCGGCGGCACCGGCAAGCGCCAGGTCGACGCGATCCGCGCCGAGTTCACCGCCTTCGAGCGGGCCGAGCGCACGTACGCCGACATGGTCCGCCACGAGAGCGACAGCGCAGCCACCCGCGCGCTCCTGTTCGCGCTGCTGGGACTGATCCTCTGCCCCGTGCTGGTCGTGATCTACGGCGGTTACCTGTCACGGCTGGTCGTCGCGCCGATCAAGCGCGTCGCGGCGGCGGCGACGCGTCGCGCCCAGGGCGACTGGGACGCGCGTGCCGCCGACGGCGGCATCGCCGAGGCGCACACGCTGATCTCCTCCTTCAACGAGATGGCGGAGGCGGCGCAGCACAGCCGCGACGAGCTCGAGCACCAGAACGCCGAGCTGGAGGCGCAGCAGGGCGAGCTGGAGCGGACGCTGGAGGAGCTGGCGCGCGAGAAGGAGCGCGGCGACGCCTTCCACCGCGTCGTCGCCCGCATCTCGGCCGCCGCCGACCTCGACGAGCTGGCCGCGGTGCTGCTGAGCGAGATCGGCGACGCGCTCGGCGCCGACGCCGGCACGCTCTACGCGCTCGACGTGACCGACCCCGACGGCCCGCTGCTGCTCAGCGGCGTGCTCGGCTTCGAGCGCGAACAGCTGCCGCGGCGGCTGCGCAGCGGCGCGGGCCTCGCCGGCCGCGCGCTCGCCGAGCGCCGCGCGATCCACGCCCAGCACGACGAGGGCGGGCTGACGATCCCGGCCTTCGGCGGCGAGGCCCCGATCCGCCAGGAGCTGCACCTGCCGCTGCCGGGGCGCACGCGCGTGGCCGGCGTGATCTCGTTCGGCCGCGTCGGCACCGCGCCCTTCCCGGCGCCCGCGATCGACCTCGCCGGCCGCCTCGCCGAGCCGGCCGCGGTCGGCCTCGTGCGGGCGCTCGCGACGCAGTACGCGCAGCACCACGCCGAGCTCAACCAGGCGGTGCTGGAGACGGCGCAGGACGCCTACGTCGCCAGCGACCAGGACGGCGTCGTGCTCGAGTGGTCGCCGCAGGCGCAGGCCCTGTTCGGCTACACCGCCGAGCAGGCGACCGGCAGACCGCTGACGGAGCTGATCGTGCCGGACGCCGAGCTGCGCGCATTCGACGACCGCTACGCGCAGGTGCTCGCAGACGCCGAGTACGCGGGCGCCCGCACCCACCGCTTCGAGCAGCCCGCCAGACGCGCCGACGGCAGCGAGCTGACGGTCGAGATATCGCTCGCGCCGCTGCGGATCGGCACCGGCTGGCGCGCCAACGCGTTCGTGCGCGACGTCACCGGCCGCCGCCTGCGCGAGCGCGAGCGCGAGGCCCGCGGCGCGGTCAGCCGTGTGCTGGCCGAGGTCGAGGGCCGCGCCGAGCTGGTCGAGCCGACGCTCGCCGCGCTCGGCGAGGCGATGGAATGGCCGCTGGTCGCGTTCTGGCTGCCGGAGGTCGACGGGCGGCTCGCCTGCGCCGGCCTGTGGCGCTGCGAGCCGTCGCAGCCCGCCGCCGAGCGGGCGCTCGCCGCCGTCGCCGAGCAGGTGCGCGCCGCCACGCACGAGCGCGGCGCCGGCCTCGCCGGCCGCGTCTTCGCCGGCGGCGAGGCGAACTGGACCAGCTGCACCGCCGACGACGCCGCCGCGTCCGCCGCCGGGCTGCGCATCAGCGCGGCGCTGCCGGTCGGGCGCGGGCCGCACGCGCTCGGCGTGCTGCAGTTCTGGCAGCACGAGGGCGCGCCGCCGGACGCCGAGCTGCTCGACACGCTCGACGGGATCGCCGGGCTCGTCGTGCAGGTCGCCGAGAAGCGCGCCGCCGAGGCCGAGGCCGACCGCCTCAAGAACGAGTTCTTCGCGCTCGTCTCGCACGAGCTGCGCACGCCGCTGACCTCGATCGTCGGCTACGTGGAGCTGGTGATCGAGGAGGAGGTCGGCGAGATCAACGAGCAGCAGCGCCGCTTCCTCGAGATCGTCGAGCGCAACGGGCGGCGGCTGCAGCGGCTCGTCGGCGACCTCCTGTTCGTCGCCCAGGTCGAGGCCGGCACGCTCAACCTCGAGCACGGCCGCGCGCAGCTGGAGCGGGTCGTGCAGGACGCCGTCGACGCCGCCCGCCCGCGCGCCGAGCAGGCGCGCGTCGAGGTGACGGCGCGGACCGAGCCGGTGCCGGAGATCCGCGGCGACGCCGAGCGGCTCGGCCAGCTGGTCGACAACCTGATCAACAACGCGCTCAAGTTCACGCCCGCCGGCGGCAGCGTCAGCGTGACGCTGCGCGACCGCGGCGAGGAGGCCGAGCTGGCGGTGACCGACACCGGCATCGGGATCCCGCCCGACGAGCAGGCGCGCCTCTTCGACCGCTTCTTCCGCGCCTCGACGGCGGTCAAGGAGGAGATCCCGGGGATCGGCCTCGGGCTGTCGATCTGCCAGGCGATCGCGGAGGGCCACGGCGGCCGCATCACGGTCGAGAGCGAGGTTGGGCGCGGCACGACCTTCCGCGTCCTGCTGCCGCTGCGGGCGCAGACGCAGACCGAGACGGAGACCACCGACAGGCAGGCCGTCGAGGCCGCGAGCGGGAACGGAGCACGACAGGCATGAGCGGCGAGACGACGGCGCGGATCCTGGTGGCCGACAACGACGAGGACATCCTCACGCTCGTCAGCTTCCGGCTCCAGCGCCAGGGCTACGAGGTGCTCGTCGCGCGCGACGGCGCCGAGGCGCTCGAGCTGGCGCGCGCCGAGCTGCCCGACCTCTGCGTGCTCGACGTGATGATGCCGAAGCTGACCGGCTACGACGTCACGCGCGAGCTGCGCGCCGACCCGCGCACCGCCGACGTCCCGGTGATCCTCCTGACCGCCCGCGTGCAGGAGGCCGACGTCAGAAGCGGCTACGACGCCGGCGCCGACGACTACGTGCGCAAGCCGTTCGCGCCGCAGGAGCTGCGCGACCGCGTCGCCGCCGCGCTGGCGAAGCGGCGCGCAGCCTAGAAGGCGCCGCGCCGCGTGACCACGGCCGGGAACGTCTTCAGGATGATCACGAGGTCGAGCGCGACCGACCAGCGCTCGAGGTAGAGGAAGTCGAGCCGCACGAGGTCGTCGAAGTCGAGCTCGGAGCGGCCCGAGACCTGCCACAGGCCGGTGATCCCCGGCAGCACCAGGTAGCGCTTCTTGTGCCACTCCTCGAGCCGCTCGAAGTCGCGCAGCGGCAGCGGCCGCGGGCCGACGAGCGACATCTCGCCGCGCAGCACGTTGATCAGCTGCGGCAGCTCGTCGAGCGAGTAGCGCCGCAGCGTTCTGCCGACCTTCGTCACGCGAGGGTCGTCGCGGATCTTGAAGAGCGCGCCGTCGGCCTCGTTGAGCTTCTCCAGCTCCGCCTCGGTGACGCGCTCGTCGCTGTACATCGTGCGGAACTTGAAGCAGTCGAACGGCAGGCCGCCGATGCCGGGGCGGGCCGAGCGGTAGAGGATCGGACCGCGCGAGGTGAGCTTGACCGCGAGCGCCATCGTCACCAGCAGCGGCGACAGCAGCGCGATCAGCACGAACGCGCCGATCAGGTCGAAGGCCCGCTTGACGGCGAAGTCGACGCCCTCGAAGACCGGCGGCTTGAGCGTGAACAGCGGCAGCGACTGGCCCGGCACGAACTCGGCCCGCTGCACGAGGATCTCCATCGTCGACGGCGCGATGTGGACGTCGACGCCGCGGCGATGGCAGGTGTCGACCAGCTCGACCGCCTGCTCCTGCGGGAAGTCGGGGTCGGCGATGATCACCTCCTGCACGCGGTCGCGCTCCAGCACCGCGGCGAGGTCGGCGAGGTCGCCGAGCGAGCGCAGGCCGTTGTCAGGGCGCGGCGTCAGCGAGATGTAGCCGACGAGGTCGACCTCACGGCCGTCGCTGCCGCCGAGCGCGTGCGCGACCTGGTCGATGTGCTTGCCGCTGCCGACGAGCAGCGTGCGGCGCGTGTAGCCGGCCTGTCCGAGCAGCCAGCCGGTGACCGCGGTGTGGAACCAGCGGAAGGTCGAGACGTAGACGACCGCGAAGCCGAGCGAGGCGTAGAAGATGTAGTAGCTGCTGAACTCCTGCCCGCTGAGGACGGCGTAGACGAGCGCGACGACCGTGACCTGGAAGAGCGAGCTGACGATCCGCGCCAGGCCGGGACGGCGGGGGCGGTCGGCGTAGAGGTCCGAGCGCGCGAACAGCAGCACCGTCACGAGGTAGGCGAAGGCGAGGAAGTCGCGCGTCTGGCCCGACGCGAGGTGGACCGATGCCGACAGCCCGTGGTCGCCCTTGATCAGCCCCTTCAGCAGCAGCGCGGTGAAGAGCGCGAGCCAGACGCCGGCGAAGTCGAGCGCCAGCAGCGAGGCGACCCGCATCAGCTTGCGCAGCGTCACGAGCCGCAGCAGGAACGACAACGCCGGCGGGCGCTTGCGGCGCACGTCTCTGTCGGACATCGAGGCGACCGCGGTCGCCGTCTGCTCCGGATGCTGCTCGTCGACGTTCAGCGCGCCGTTTGCCACTCGTTGCATGACCTCCTTCACTGCAACGGACCGGAACCGCGAAGGTTCCGGTCTTGCGTCACCGCGGTCAGGCGGTCGCTCCGACGAGCGCCTCGACGCCGGAGTCGTCGATCGTGCGCTGGAGCCCGTCGCGCAGCACGACCTCCGGGGCCCAGCCGAGCAGCTCGCGAGCGAGCGTGATGTCGGGCCGGCGCACCTGCGGGTCGTCGGTCGGCAGCGGCTCGTGGACGATCTGCGAGCGCGAGCCGGTGATCTCGATCACGGTCTGCGCCAGCTCCAGCAGCGTGAACTCGTCCGGGTTGCCGATGTTGACCGGGTGGTGGATGCCCGACTCGGCGAGCGCGATCATTCCGCGGATCAGGTCGGAGACATAACAGAAGCTGCGCGTCTGCGAGCCGTCGCCGAAGACGGTGATCGGCTGGTCCTGCAGCGCTTGCCGCAGGAAGGTCGGGATCGCGCGGCCGTCATGGGCGCGCATCCGCGAGCCGTACGTGTTGAAGATCCGCATGATCGCGGTGTCGACGCCCTGCTGACGGTGGTACGCCATCGTCAGCGCCTCGGCGTAGCGCTTCGCCTCGTCGTAGACGCCGCGCGGGCCGATCGGGTTGACGTGGCCCCAGTAGGTCTCCTTCTGGGGGTGCTCCTGGGGATCGCCGTAGACCTCGCTGGTGGAGGCGATCAGGAAGCGCGCGCGGTGCTTCTTCGCCAGCCCGAGCGTGTGGTGCGTGCCGTGCGAGCCGACCTTGAGCGTGTGCAGCGGCAGCCGCAGGTAGTCGATCGGCGAGGCCGGCGAGGCGAGGTGGTACACGAAGTCGATCGGCTCATCGACGAAGTACGGCTCGATGATGTCGACGTTGAGCAGCGCGAACTCCGGTCCACGGATGTGGTGGATGTTCGCCAGGGAGCCGGTTTCGAGGTTGTCGACGCAGATCACGCGGTGCCCTCGGCGCAGCAGCTCATCGCACAGGTGCGATCCGAGGAAGCCGGCGCCTCCGGTCACCAGACAGGTAGCCATGACGCAGGAGGATAGCCCTGGAACCGGCATGTTCGCTGACAGGTCGGTCCTCTACGATCGCTGCACGGGCCCTTTTCGGGCCGTTTCGAGCGAACCCGCGATGTTCAGGAGTCCCATGCCCGCCACCCGCTTCGTCGAGCGTCTCAACGAGCAGATCGCCAACGAGTTCGCCGCTTCTCAGCAGTACATCGCCGTCGCAGTGCACTACGACGCGCAGACGCTGCCGCGGCTGGCCGAGTTCTTCTACGCGCAGGCGCTCGAGGAGCGCAACCACGCGATGATGATGATCCAGTACCTGCTCGACCTGGACGAGCAGGCGACCGTCCCGGGCGTGAAGGCGCCCGAGACCGCCTTCGCCGACGTCGTCGCGCCGATCGCGCTGTCGCTGGAGCAGGAGAAGCGCGTCAGCGGCCAGATCGCCGCGCTGGTCGGCGTCGCGCGGGAGGAGGGCGACTTTCAGAGCGAGCAGTTCATGCAGTGGTTCCTGAAGGAGCAGGTCGAGGAGGTCGCCTCGATGTCGGACCTGCTGACGATCGCCGAGCGCCTCGCCGACCGCCCGATGGACATCGAGGACTGGCTGGCGCGCGAGCAGCCGCGCGAGGAGGGCACCGACCCGACCGCGCCGAACGCCGCCGGCGGCGCGCTCTGAGCACGTCGGGCGGCGGCGCCCGCGCGGCCGCGGGCGCGGCGGGCGGCTTCAGCGCGGAGCTGCGCGCCGCCGCGGCGGCGACCTGGGAGGCGCAGCACACGCATCCGTTCGTGCGCGGGATCGGCGACGGCACGCTGCCGCTGGACCGCTTCCGCCACTTCGTGCGCCAGGACTACGTCTACCTGGTCGACTACGGCCGCCTGCTGGCGCTCGGCTGCGCGCGGGCGCCGGAGCTGGCGACGATGCGCCGCTTCGCCGAGCTGACGCAGGCGATCCTGGTGACGGAGATGGACCTGCACCGCGCGTTCGCGCTGGAGTGGGGCGTGGCGCCGGCGGAGCTGGAGGCCGAGCCGCCGACCGCGACGACCCGCGCCTACACCGACTTCCTCTTGCGCACAGCGACGCTCGGCGACTTCGCCGACCTCGTCGCGGCGCTGCTGCCATGCATGTGGGGCTACGCCGAGGTCGGCGCCCGCCTCGCCGCCGCCCAGCCGCCGCCCGCCGCCGCGTCCGCCCCAGACGCCGCCACCCCCGCGCCAGACGCCGCCGCGCCGAATCCCTACGCGCGCTGGATCGCGACCTACGCCGATCCCGAGTTCCAGGCGCTGGCGGCCTGGTGCCGGGAGCTGATGGACCGCATCGGCAGCGCCGCCGACGTCCCGACCCGCGCGCGCCTGCACGACGTCTTCGCGCACAGCAGCCGCCACGAGCTGGCCTTCTGGGACGCCTCCTGGCGGCTCGAGCCGCCGGCGATCTGACCCGGCGCCCCCCCAGGGATATGGTCGCCGCCGTGTTCCCGCGCCGGACCAAAGATCCTTGAGGTAGACAGGTGCTCCTGACCGAGGCACGATGGGAGCACATCGTCGACAGACATCCCGAGCTGACAGGACGCGACGCCGAGGTGCTCGTCACGGTTCCGGGACCTGACGTGGTGACCGCGTTCTCGACCGGGAGAAGGCCGATATGAGCATTGTGGAACGGAGCAGCGCCGAGATCGCTGCCGTGGAGGCGCATGCCCGTGCGCTGAAGGTCTACCCACGCCCGCGCGTCAGCGGCGAGATCGTGATCGACGGCGTGCGCTTCACGAGCAGCCGTTACAACCAGAAGGGCGACATCCTCTCGCTGCACATCGACGCCGAGAGACCGGCCCACCAGTGGTGGGACGAGACGCCCGAGCACCACATGGTGCGGTTCGCGCTCGACGGGGCGTTGCAGCAGGTCTGTCTGATGAACCCGCGCTATCTGCTGGAGCGCCAGGACGTGATCGCCGTCACCGCGCGCGAGGACGGGCCGACCAGCCGCATAGGGCGCGCGGCGGTCGAGGCGCAGTTCATCGACACGATATGGCCGGAGGAGTACTCCCGGCTGTTAGGCCGTCGCTGAGCGACGCGGTCAGGCGGTCGGCGGGGTGGTGCCGTCGACCCAGGTGGCGGCGCCGGTCTCGTCGACCTCCTGCTTCCAGATCGGCGCGGCGGCCTTGATGCGGTCGATGATCTCGCGGGCGCCGGCGAACGCCTCGGGGCGGTGCGGCGCGGAGACGGCGACGAGCACCGACGGCTCCGACAGCGGGACGGTGCCGATCCGGTGCTCGGCGGCGGCGGCGCAGAGGCCGTGGCTCGCGACCGCCTCGCGCACGATCGCGGCCATCTGCTCCAGCGCCATCTCGCCGTACGCCTCGTAGACGAGCGACGGCACGTCGCGCGTGACGCCGGAGAAGGTGACGAGCGCACCGGCACGCGTGTCGCGCACACGGGCGACGAGCGGGTCGAGCAGCAGCGGCTCGCCGGTGACGCGCACGTGGATGGCGGCGGGCGGGGCGTCGGCGGCGTCAGACGCGGCGGCGTCGGGCTCGCCGGCCCCGCCCGAGACCGGCGGCACCAGCGCCAGCTCGTCGCCGGGGGCCAGCGGCTGCTCGCCGGAGGCGTACTCGCGGTTGACGGCGAGCACGAGCGGGAGGCCCTCTGCGAGCGCGGCGACGGCGGGCGCCGCGAGCGCGTCGCTGACGCGGGCGTCGTCGGGCAGCTCGAGCTGCAGCTCGCTCGTCCCGGCGCGCTCTCGCAGCATCGCGAACAGTCGGATCCGCACGTGCATGCGGCAAGGGTAGGCCAGCGCGCAGCCCGTCCGCCCGCAGCGCGTCGCAACCGGCGCCGCGGCAACGTCCGCGCAACGCCCGATCGGCGGTCCCCGCGGGCGCCGAGGCGTACCCTCGCAAGCATGAGCGTGACCGAGGACCATCGCTTCATCGCCCCGATCGTCGGCCCGGACGATCCGCGGCATTTCACCGACTCCGGCATCGAGGTCAAGCAGCGCTACGACGAGCAGGACGTGCCGGAGCAGCTCCAGCTCGGCGAGCCGGGCCAGTTCCCGTACACGCGCGGCGTGCACCCGGACATGTACCGCAAGCGACTGTGGACAATGCGCCAGTACGCGGGCTACGCGTCCGCGAAGGAGTCGAACGAGCGCTACAAGTACCTGCTCGCGAACGGCTCCACCGGTCTCTCGATGGCGTTCGACCTGCCGACCCAGCTCGGCCTCGACTCGGACGATCCGCGCTGCCTCGGCGAGGTCGGCCGCACCGGCGTCGCGATCGACACGATCGACGACATGCGGACCGCCTTCGACGGCATCCCGCTCGACGAGGTCTCGACCTCGATGACGATCAACGCGCCCGCCAGCGTGCTGCTGCTGCTCTACCAGCTCGTCGGCGAGGAGCAGGGCGTCGCGCCCGAGCAGCTGCGCGGCACGGTCCAGAACGACATCCTCAAGGAGTACATCGCGCGCGGCAACTTCATCTACCCGCCCGAAGGCTCGATGCGGCTGACGACCGACCTGTTCGCCTACTGCAAAGAGAACGTCCCGAGATGGAACACCGTCTCGATCTCCGGCTACCACTTCCGCGAGAAGGGCTGCTCGGCCGTCCAGGAGGTCGCCTTCACGCTCTCCTCCGGGATCGCCTACGTGCAGGCCGCGATCGAGGCGGGCCTCGCCGTCGACGACTTCGCCCCTCGCCTGGCCTTCTTCTTCAACGGCCACAACAACGTCTTCCAGGAGGTCGCGAAGTTCCGCGCCGCCCGCAAGATGTGGGCGACGATCATGCGCGACCGCTTCGGCGCCAGAGACGAGAAGTCGCTCAAGCTGCGCTTCCACACGCAGACCGGCGGCGTCACGCTGACCGCGCAGCAGCCGGAGAACAACATCGTCCGCGTCGCGCTGCAGGGCTTCGCGGCGGTCTGCGGCGGGACGCAGTCGCTGCACACCAACGGCTTCGACGAGGCGCTCGCCCTGCCGACCGAGAAGGCCGCCAAGATCGCGCTCCGCACGCAGCAGATCATCGGCCACGAGTCGGGCGCGACCGACACCGTCGACCCGTTCGCCGGCTCGTACTTCGTCGAGGCGCTGACGAGCGAGATCGAGCAGCGCGCGACCGAGCTGATCGGCAAGGTCGACGAGCTGGGCGGCTCGGTCAACGCGATCGCGTTCATCAAGAACGAGATCGAGGAGTCGGCCTGGGGCTATCAGGAGCGCTACGCGCAGGAGCAGGACATCGTCGTCGGCGTCAACAAGTACGTCGACGGCGCGCTGGAGGTGCAGGACCTGCTGCGCGTCGACCCCGAGTCCGAGCGGGCGCAGGTGGCGCGGCTGACGCAGTTCAAGGCCGACCGCGACCAGGCGCTGGCGCAGCAGCGGCTGGAGCAGCTGCGGACGGCGGCGCGCGGCAGCGACAACCTGCTGCCGCTGATCCGCCAGGCGCTCAAGGACCGCTGCTCGATCGGTGAGGTCTGCGGCGCGATGCGCGACGTCTTCGGCAGATACCAGGCCGAGATCTGATCGCCGCGCTTCCGGCGCCGCCCGAGCGGCGCCGGAAGACGATGCGATCTAGCGGATGCGGACCGGGAAGGCCAGCACGCGCTTGCCGGCCGTGACGCGCAGCGTGTAGCTGCCGCGCGTGACCGTGCGACGGCTCTTCAGCGTCGCCGCCGTGCCGGTCGCGTAGGTGCGCCCGCCGCGCACGAGGCGCGCGTTCGAACGGGCCAGCTGCTTGCTGGTGCTCTTGCTCGCGCTCGTGACCTTGCAGCTGACCTTCGGCGCGCCCTTGCCGCGCTTGACGCTGCAGGTGACCTTGGCGGCAGCGCCGGCCGGGCCGCGCTCACCCTGGTCGCCCTTGGCGCCTGCGGCGCCGGTCTCGCCCTTCGCGCCGGCGTCCCCCTTGGCGCCTGCCGCGCCGCTGTCGCCCTTCGTGCCGTTGGTGCCGTTGGTGCCGGCCGCGCCGTTCGCGCCGGCGTCGCCCTTCGGCCCCTGCTCGCCGCTGTCGCCCTTCGGCCCCTGCGGGCCACTCGGCTCCTCGGTGCCGGCCGGCGGCACCTGCTTGATCGTGAAGCTGTCGACCAGCCCGCCGCCATACAGCAGCTGGTTGGTGACCGGGTCGAGCGCGTCGGTTCTGACGAAGCGGACGCCGACCGACTTCGCGCCGAAGGTGAACAGCAGCACCGCCGGCATCGTCTCCTGCGTCTGCGACCAGGCGACCCACGGCTCGCGGTCGAGCAGGCCGTCGTAGTTCTTGCCGGTCGTCGACTGCTCGAGGTAGGTCGTGCCGTGGCCCGGCTCGACCAGCTCCGGCGAGATTCTCGGCTTGCCGACGGCCCAGTCCTCCGTCGGCGTGCCGACGAGCGGGAAGGAGCGGACGTTGTGGGCGTCATGGCCCGAGACGACCGCCTCGACGCCGTACTTGTCGAAGATCGGCATCACGTCGTCGCGGAACTCGGGATCGGCGTACGACGGGTAGACGCGGCTCGTCTTCGAGTGGAACGGCGGCTGGTGCATGACGACGATCTGGAAGCGCGTGCGCGTGACGGCCGCCGCGAGGTCGGCGTCGAGCCATCTCAGCTCGTTCGCCCAGTACTGCGGGAAGCTCGACGGCTTGTTGCCCGGGCTCGCCTCCAGCACGACCCAGTGGACGCCGTTGTAGTCGTAGGAGTAGGAGGCCTTCTCCTGCCCGCTCGGCCCGTTGCCGGGGTTCGGCGAGTGGGCGTAGTAGAGCGGCGAGGCGGTGCCCGCCGGCGTGATGTTCTTGTACTCGTGGTCGCCGAGCGCGTTCATGAACGGGATCGAGCCGCGCACGGTTCTGATGAAGGTCGTGTCGACCGTCGTGCCGTTGCCCCCGCTGGCCGTGTTGCCGGCGAGCAGGTCATCCCATCTGTGCTCCATGTTGCCGTCGTTCATGTTGTCGCCGGAGGAGACGACGAACGCCGGGCGCGTGTCCTGGTTCCAGACGGTTCTGTCGGCGGCCTGGAGGCCCACGACGCCCTGCACCGAGTAGTTGCCCGGGCCGGAGGCGCCGAAGGCGACGACGTCGTCGCCGTCGTCGGTGTGGACCTCGCCGTACGTGGCGGCGGTATAGGTCGTGTTGCCGCCTCTGGCGGTCTTGAACGTGCCGGGGGTGACACCGGCCGTGGTGACTGAGTCGTTGATGAACCAGTCGTACGTCGCGCCGGGGGTGAGCCCGCTGAACGTTCCGGTGAAGAAGGTGTAGGTGTTGACCGTGCCGGTGGCGTCTCTGCCGGGCACGTCGCTGCGCGTGAGCGCGATCGAGATGCAGCCCGTGGGGCCCGGCGCCGCGGCGCATGCGGCGGCGCCGCCGGCACCGACGGGGCGCGCGTAGGCGGTCGCCGTTGTGCCGCTGACGGCGGCGGTCTCTTTGAAGGTGACAGCCATCGTCGTGGTCGTGTCACCAGTGAACGCGAGGTGGGCGTCCATGATCTCTGCGCTCGCGGAAGCGGGCACGAGAACGGCGGCGACCAGCGCTGCGGTCGCCGCCAGGCCGCCGAGGCGGCCGGGGGAGGTGCTGCTCATAAGGGGGTGCGTCCAATCGTTGCGTTGGGCCTGACGTGCGAACCCAAGCGCCTGCGCGCCCGCTGCTCGTTACCCGGCGGTGAAGTTCGACGGAATTCGACATGTGTCGGGGCCTGTTCGCCATGAAACGCACGCGTTTGCAACTCGATCCCGCGGGGCATGTCCCGTGGGCGGAACGGAAGACGCCGTCGCAGGCACGTCGCAAGGAGAGGTGAGAATGAGGATCGTCCCCCCGCGAGCGCTGATCGCAGCGCTCGTTGCGCTGTTGTTGCCATTCGCGTTCGCAGCGAGCGCGCATGCCTTCTCGATCGACAGAGTGACGCCGACGCCGGCGGTGCCGGCTGGCGGCTCGGTCCCGAACGGCGACCCCTTCTCGGCCGCCGCCCACCCCGACATGGCGATCAGAATCGAGTTCAGCGACAACGGCGACTCGGCTGCCGACAGCGCGAGAGACCTCAGCATCCACCTCGCCCCCGGCGTCGTCGCCTACGTCAACAACTTCAGACAGTGCACGCAGGCGCAGTTCGCGGTCGACGACCACAGCAGAGCGGCCGACTGCGCCGCCGACACCGCCGTCGGCACCGTCGTCACCGGCCTGACGACGACCAATCCGCTCGTCAACGGCATCCTCGGCGGCAGAGTCGACGGCACGATCTACAACCTCGAGCCCTCGGCCGGCTCACCGGCCGCCTTCGGCATCGACATCGCCCCGCCGGTCGGCGACCACATCAAGCTCATCTCGCCGATCAGCGTCGACCCGCACGACCTCGGCCTGACGGCGTCGCTCGCGGGCCTGCCGAACAGAGCGACCGTGCCGATCTTCGGCGAGGTCGGCCTCCACACCGACTACATCATCCAGAGACTCGACGGCTACCCGGGCGGGAGACCGTTCTTCACCAACCCGACCTCGTGCATCGACGCGGCGATCACCGTCACCGCGACCTCGTACGGCGGCGCCAGCAGCAGCAACGCCGGCTCCTACACGCCGACCGACTGCGCGAACGTCCCCTTCCAGGCGTCGCTGACGACCGCGGCCGACCCGGCCACGCCGGACTCGACCTCGGCGATCAGCTTCGACGTCAAGCCAGGCGAGGGCAACGCCGAGCGCGTCAGCTCCCACGTCCGCACGACGACGGTCGTCGCGCCGCCCGGCGTGCTGCTGAACGTCGCGCTGGCGGCCAACCTCGACGCGTGCACCGACGCCGGCTTCAACCAGGCCGACACGTCGGTCGCGGCCAACTGCCCGGCCTCCTCGGAGGTCGGCTCGATCGAGTTCGTCTCGCCGATCCTCGGCTCCTTCCCCGGCAAGGTCTACTTCGGCACGCAGACGCCGACCGACCGCCTCCGCCTGTTCCTCGACGTGCCGCTGTTCGGCGCCCACATCAAGGTCTCGGCGACGGTCAACCCGGACAACACGACCGGCCAGGTGACGACGGTCTTCTCGGACCTTCCGCAGATCGCGTTCACCGACTTCAGACTGACCTTCAGAGGCGGACCCAGATCGGCGCTCGTGACGCCGACGACCTGCGGCGAGAACGTCTCGACGGCGATCGTCGGGCCGTGGTCGGGCACGCCGAGAATCGAGACGAGAGGCGCCTTCACGACCGCCGGCGACTGCGAGCGCAGATTCACGCCCTCGATGGGCACGTCGGTGGCGAACACGCAGGGCGGCGCCAGCTCGCCGTTCACGCTGACGTTCGACCGGCCTGACAGAACGATCCCGGTCGGCAGAGTCGCCTTCGACCTGCCGCCCGGCCTGATCGGCTCGCTCGCGCTGAGAGGGCTGACGAAGTGCTCGCTCGACAACGCCAGAGCGGGCAACTGCGAGGACTCCAGCCGGATCGGCTCGGTCCAGTCGATCGACGGCTCCGGCCCCGAGCCGCCGACGCTGCCCGGCAGCATCTACCTGACGCAGCCGCAGCAGCCCGGCGACCCGGCCGGCCTCACGATCAAGGTCCCGGCCCACCTCGGTCCGGTCGACGCCGGCACCGTGATCGTCAACCAGCGCCTGATCCTCGGCAACGACGGCGGGCTCGACATCATCAGCGACCCGATCCCGGCGCTGCAGTTCGGCATCCCGCTGGCGATCCGCAGACTGATCGTCAACGTCGACCGCCCCGGCTTCATGCGCAACCCGACCAGCTGCGGACAGCTGCCGGCCAGCGGCGACTTCACGCCGCTCGACGGCGGCGCGAACGTCGGCGCGACCAGCACGCTCGCCGTCACCGGCTGCGACAGACTGCCGTTCGGCCCGCAGATCAGCGGCAGAATCGGCGGCAAGGGGCTGACGAAGCAGGGCGCGCACCCGGCCTTCACGACGACGATCACGCAGAGAAGCGGCGAGGCCGCGATGAAGCAGGCGGTCGTGACGCTGCCGAAGGCGGTCTCGACCAACCTCGCGACGATCAGAGAGGCCTGCGACCCGGCCGTGTTCGCCGCCAGAAGATGCTCGGAGCGCTCGCGCGTCGCGACCGCGAAGGCGGTCAGCCCGCTGATCAGCAGACCGCTGACCGGGCCGACCTACCTCGTCAGAGTGCCGACCGGCGGCCTGCCGAAGCTGATGGTCCAGCTGCGCGGCGAGGTCAACCTCGACCTCGAGGGCATCGTCTCGATCAGAAACAACCTCGTCGTGACGACCTTCGGCGCGATCCCGGACCTGACGCTGTCGAGCTTCGAGCTCGCCTTCAGAGGCGGCTCGACCGGCGTGCTGACGACGGTCGGCAACCTCTGCGCCAAGCCGCCGCTCGTCTCGTCGTTCGTCGGCCAGAACGGCAAGAGATCGAGCCGCAGCCCGAGACTCGTTCCGATCGGCTGCACCCGGCCGCAGTCGACCGGCTCGCTGCGCTTCCGCAGAGGCAGAGGCGCGCTGAGCGTCAGCACGAAGGTGCCCAGCGGCTCCAAGCCGCTGGCGAGCGTCGCGGTCACGCTGCCGAAGGGCCTCACGACCAGCGGCGCGTCGATCTCGGCGAAGGCCGGCGGCAAGCGCGCCGGCGGCAGAGCGCTGACGCGCAAGGGCCGCACGGTCACCGTCAAGCTGCCGAAGAAGGGCGCCCGCGCCGTCACCGTGAAGGTGACCGGCCTCGGCGCCGGCAGAGCGCTGGCGAGAAGACTGGCGGCGCGCAGAGGCCGCCTGTCGGTGCGCGTGACGACCCGCCAGACGAACAAGGCGAAGGCCTCCCAGTCGGTGCGCCTGACGCTGAAGTAGACCTCACGCCGTCCCGCACCGCACCAACCGCCCGCTCGCGCCGCCCGGCGCGGGCGGGCGGCGTCGTGTCGGGAGCGTCGGGTAGCGTCTGAACGATGACTGCACCGGGCCACGTCGACTTCTACGCGATCGTCCTCTTCCTGCACATCCTGGCGGCGATCGTCGCCTTCGGTGTGACCTTCGCGTACCCCGTCATCGACAGAGTCGTCCGCACGCGCGACACGCGCTCGCTGCCGACCTACCACGAGGCGCAGATCCAGGTCTCGCGGATGGTCGTCACCCCCGCCGCGATCGTCGTCATCATCGCCGGCTTCTACATGGCCTCAGACCGCTGGGGCGACTTCTCGGGCGGCTGGTGGGGCGGTGCCTTCGCGATCGTGATCGTGCTGCTTGGGATCGAGCACGCGGTCCTGATCCCGAACGCGCGCAGACTGCGCGACCGCGCCGCGCTCGACGTGCAGGGCTCCGGCGGCGCGCTCAGCGCCGAGTACGACGCGCTCGCGCGCCAGCGCTCGATCTTCGTCGGCGCCGCCTCGCTGCTGGTCGTGATCGCCGTCTTCCTGATGGTCGTCAAGCCCGGCGCCTGAGCAGGCCCTGATCGGGGAGCTTTCCGGCGGCGGGGCGATAGCATCGCTCGCCGCTATGCGCCAAAAGGCTCCAGAGACGTTCGACGAGAAGCTCGCCCAGCTCGAGGAGCTGCGCGAAGAGGCGATCCACTCCGCTTCGGCGGCGGCGGTCGAGAAGCAGCACGCGAAGGGGAAGTACACCGCGCGTGAGCGGATCGAGAAGCTGCTCGACCCCGGCTCCTTCCAGGAGCTCGACACGTTCGTGCGCCACCGCACGCACGACTTCGAGATGCAGAAGAACCGGCCGTGGGGCGACGCCGTCGTCACCGGCCACGGCAGAATCGACGGCCGCACCGTCTGCGTCTTCAGCCAGGACTTCACCGTCGTCGGCGGCTCGCTCGGCGAGGTGATGGCGGAGAAGATGGTGAAGGTGATGGACCTCGCCGCCAAGATCGGCGCGCCCGTCATCGGCATCAACGACTCCGGCGGCGCCCGCATCCAGGAGGGCGTCGTCTCGCTCGGCGGCTACGGCGACGTCTTCCTGCGCAACGTCCGCTGCTCCGGCGTGATCCCGCAGATCTCGCTGATCATGGGCCCGTGCGCCGGCGGCGCCGTCTACTCGCCGGCGATCACCGACTTCATCTTCATGGTGAGAGAGACCTCTCACATGTTCATCACCGGTCCCGACGTGATCAAGACCGTCACCGGTGAGGAGCCGACGTTCGAGGAGCTGGGCGGCGCGATGACGCACAACTCCAAGTCCGGGGTGGCGCACTTCGCCTCCGACGACGAGGACGCCTGCCTCGAGGACGCGCGCTACCTGTTCTCGTTCCTGCCGTCGAACAACCTCGAGCTGCCGCCGCGCGTGCAGCCGACCGACGACCCGCTGCGCGAGGACCCGGAGCTGGACACGGTCGTCCCGGACAGCCCGAACAAGCCCTACGACATGCGCAACGTCGTCAGGCTGATCGTCGACGACGGCGAGTTCCTCGAGGTGCACGAGCACTTCGCGACGAACATCATCTGCGGGCTGGCGCGGCTCGACGGCTTCCCGGTCGGGATCGTCGGCAACCAGCCGGCGTCGCTGGCGGGCGTGCTCGACATCGCCGCCTCCGAGAAGGCCGCGCGCTTCGTGCGCACCTGCGACGCGTTCAACATCCCGATCCTGACGCTCTGCGACGTGCCCGGCTTCCTGCCCGGCACCGCGCAGGAGTGGGGCGGGATCATCCGCCACGGCGCGAAGCTGCTGTACGCCTACGCCGAGGCGACCGTGCCGAAGATCACCGTCATCACGCGCAAGGCCTACGGCGGCGCCTACGACGTGATGGCCTCCAAGCACCTCGGCGCCGACTTCAACTTCGCCTGGCCGCAGGCGGAGGTCGCGGTGATGGGGCCGGAGGGCGCGGTCAACATCATCTACCGGCGCGACATCGCCAACAGCCCGACGCCGGACGAGCGCCGCAGAAAGCTGATGGACGACTACAAGGCGCGCTTCGCCAACCCCTACTCGGCGGCCGAGCGCGGCTACATCGACGACGTGATCGTCCCGCACGAGACGCGCCCGAAGCTGATCGCGGCGCTGCACATGCTGCAGACCAAGCGCGAGCCGGGCCCGCAGCGCAAGCACGGCAACATCCCGCTGTAGAAGCGATGCCACGGCGGCGGGCTCCTCCCCGCCGCCGCAGCGCGCAGCGCTACTTGCCCTGCTTGCCCTTCGGCAGCGTTCTCGCGACGAGGTCGGCGATGATCGCGTAGCCGGACTTTCTCGCGTGGATGTCTCTCGCGGCGCAGAACCAGGTCAGGTCGCAGACCTTCGCGACCGCGATCGGGACGACGCCGATACCGGGCGCGTCGGTCGTCTGGTCGAGCGGCGTGTAGGCGCCGGTCGCCGCCGTCACGTCGACGAATCTGCCGCCGACGCCCTCGTAGGTCTTCTTCAGCACCGGGTTGATCGACGACTGGAAGGCGAAGACCGACAGGTTCGCCAGCGACCTGCCGGCGTCGGTGCCGAGCAGCCACGAGCCGAGGATCACGTCCGGGTAGGTCGTGCCGACGATGCGGACTCTCGGACCGGCCGCCTTGCGCAGGCGTCTGGTCAGCGTGGCGACATTTCTGGCCAGCTTCGGCTGGGCGACCGCGACGCAGGCGACGGGGTCGGGCTCGGTCGCACAGGCGGTGACGTCGTTGCCGCCGATCGAGACCGTGATCAGGCCGACCTTCGCTCTGTTCTTCTTCAGGAAGGCCTCGGCCGCCTGGATCTGCGTCTTGCCGCCGTAGCCGGCGGCTCCCGGGCCGAGCGCCGCCTTCGGGCAGTCCTTCTGCTCGAGGATCGACGTCGTCGTCGCGCCGCCGCAGGCGAAGTTGACGACTCTCAGCTTCCAGCCGCGTCTGGCCGCCAGCGCCGGCACCTGGTAGACGAAGCCCTCTCTGGTGTTGCCGGCGGCAGCGCCGGCGGCCGGCGGCTGGTAGCCGCTGGCGTAGGAGTCTCCGAGCGAGACGTAGAACTGCGGCGCCGCCTTCTTGCCCTGTGCCGTGGGCTTCTTGGCGGCCGTGGCCACGGACGGCAGGGACAGCGCGGCGATCGCCGCGACGGCACCGATGCCGGTCGCGATGCGTGGTGGGATCATCTGGCCACGCTAACGGACCTCGTGCGCGGGTGCGAGCGGTACCCTCCGAGGGATGAACCGCCGTCCCCAGCTGGAGATCGTCGCCCCCAACGCCTCGCCCGAGGAGGCGGCCGCGGTCGTCACGGCGCTGGAGCAGTTCATGCGCGACACGGCGCCGACGTTCGTCGCGGCGCCCGAGCAGGTCGACCGCTGGACGCGGACCGCCCTGCTGGAGGGCGTGCGCGGGCTTCCGGGTCCGGGCGCCGACGCCCACCCGTGGGGCCGCTGAGCCGCTCACGCGGAAAACCCCGAAAATCCTGAGGGGTTTGGTACCTTTGTCCTCCGCCCGCCCGTAGGAGGATCGCTTCGCATGGAACCCAGCTCGGTCAGAGAGAGAACGAAGAGCCCCGGCAAGCTGGGCTCGATCGACAACCCGGAGGTCATCGCCGACGTCCCGGGTCACATCATCCCGATCCTCGAGCGCGAGTTCGACGACTTCGACACCGAGTCGTCGAGATTCCTGGCCGGCGACTACCCGGAGGCCGAGTTCATCGGCTTCCGCCTCAGACAGGGCGTCTACGGCCAGCGCCAGCCGAACGTCCAGATGTGCCGCGTGAAGCTGCCGTGGGGCGGCGTCACGCCGGAGCAGATGGAGGCGTTCGCCGACGTCGTCGAGCGCTACGCGCCGCTCAGAAAGGCGCACGTCACGACGCGCCAGAACGTGCAGATCCATCACGTTCCGCTCGATCAGATGGCGCTGCTGATCCGCGACATCAGCGCCGTCGGCCTGTCGACGCGCGAGGGCTGCGGCAACACCGTCCGCAACGTCACCGCCGATCCCTGGGCGGGGATCTGCGAGGACGAGGTCTTCGACACGACGCCGTGGGCCGGCGCCTACGTGCGCTACTTCGTCCGTCACCCGACGACGCAGCTGATGCCGCGCAAGGTCAAGACGGCGTTCGACGGCACCGCCGAGGACCGCGCGATCACGGGCATCCACGACATCGCCTTCCTCGCGAGAGTGCGCGACGGCGTCAAGGGCTTCGAGGTCCGCGTCGGCGGCGGCACGTCGATCATGGCGCGCGTCGCGCCGACGCTCTACGACTTCGTCAGAGCCGAGGACGGCGAGTTCCTGAAGGTCGCCGAGGCCGTCTTCCGCATCTTCGACCGCCAGGAGTGGCTGCGCAAGAACCGCGCCCGTGCCCGCCTGAAGGTCTTCGTCGACAAGTTCGGCATCGAGGAGCTGCGCAACCAGGTCGAGGAGGAGCTCAAGGGCGACTGGGTCCACGAGCGCGACTTCGACCCGATGCAGCGTCTCTTCGTCTACGACGAGGAGGCCAACGCGCCGTCGCTCCAGCCCTCGTACGGGACGCCCAACGGCGACCTGTCGGAGTTCGAGCACTACGTCTCGACGAACGTCAGAGCCCAGATCCAGGAGGGCTTCTCGACGGTCGAGATCAAGATCGAGCGCGGTGACCTGACGCCCGAGCAGTTCCGCGGCCTGGCCGCGATCATGCGCGACTACAGCGGCGGCTTCGCGCGCACGACGGTGCAGCAGAACCTCGTGCTGCGCTGGGTCCGCGACGAGGCGCTCTACGACGTCTGGACGCGGCTGCAGGCGCTCGACCTCGGCGAGGCCGGCGTCGACGAGATCACCGACGTCGTCTCGTGCCCCGGGACCGACTCCTGCAAGCTCGGCATCACCTCCTCGATGGGCCTCAACCAGGCCGTCAAGGAGCGCGTCACGGCGATGGAGCTGACCGACCCGCTGACGCGCAGAATCCACATCAAGATGTCGGGCTGCCCGAACGGCTGCTCGCAGCACCACATCGCCAACATCGGCCTCTACGGCGCCTCGATCAAGGTCGGCGACAAGACGATCCCGGCCTCGATCCCGCACATCGGCGGCCGCTACGAGGGCGGCGAGGTGATCTTCGGCGCGCGCCTGAGACTGCGCCTGCCGAGCAAGCGCGTGCCGGAGGCGGTCGAGCGCTGGGTCCGCCTCTACGAGTCCGACCGCAACGACGGCGAGGAGTTCAACGCCTTCGCCGAGCGCGTCGGCACGAGCGCGTTCGAGGACGCGGTCCGCGATCTCGCGATGCCGGCCGAGTTCAACCTCGAGAACATGAACCTGTTCATCGACTGGAACAAGAACATCCCGTTCGTGGTCGAGCGCGGCGAGGGTGAGTGCGCGGTCTAGTGACCGCGGTCATCTTCGATTGCGACGGCGTCCTCGTCGATTCTGAGCCGGTCGCCAACCGGGTCCTCGCGGAGGGCCTGACGGCGATCGGCCTGCCGACCAGCACCGACGACTCGGTGCGGGAGTTCATGGGGCGGTCGTGGGGCCACATGGTCGAGGTCGTGACCGAGCGGCTCGGCGCACCGCCGCCGGCGACGCTGCGCGACGACTACCGCGCGGCGCTGTTCGCCGCCTACGCCGCCGGCGAGGCGCCGGCGATCCCAGGGATAGCCGAGGCGCTCGACGGCCTCGACGCCGCCGCCATCCCTTACTGCCTCGCCTCCAGCGGCGACCACGAGCGGATCCGCCGCGGCCTCGCCGCCGCCGGCCTGACCGACCGCTTCCCGGACGCGCGCATCTTCTCCGCCGACGACGTCGGCCGCGGCAAGCCGTGGCCCGACCTCTTCCACCACGCCGCCGAGCGGATGGGCTTCGAGCCGGCCGCGACGGTCGTCGTCGAGGACAGCCCCGCCGGCGTCAAGGCCGGCCGCGCCGCCGGCATGCGCGTGCTCGGCTACAGCGCCCGCACCCCCGCCGCACTGCTGCGCGACGAGGGCGCCGAGCCATTCGACGCGATGGCCGAACTGCCGCGCCTGGTCTCGGCCTCTCGCCGCTGAAGCCGTCTCAGCGGCGCAGCGCCGCCGCCTCGGAGACGAGCCCGGTCAGCAGCCGCTCCCAGACGGCGGCGTTCGTCTCGATCGTCTGCGTGCGCGCCCAGGCGAGGCCCTGTTCGCCCAGCCGGCGTCGCTGACCGGCGTCGAGCACGAGCCGTTCGAGCGTCTCGTACCAGCGGTCGTTGTCGATCAGCAGGCCGCCCTGGCGCTCGCCGAGGCCGACGTACGGCCCGACCGCCGAGGCGACCCACGGCGTCCCGGCTCCGGCGTACTCCTTCAGCTTGATGTTCGAGCGGGCGCGGTTGAGGCGTATGTCAGTCAGCGGCGCGATCCCGATGTCGAAGCTCGCCGCCCATGGCGCGACCTGGTCGAACGGCAGCGGTCTGGAGCGTCTGTAGCGATCGCGCGGCAGACCGAGGTCGACGCCGAGCGAGGCGACCCGCACCTGCGGGTGGGCCTCCATCAGTCTTCTCAGCAACTGCGGCAGTCTCAGCTCGCGAGCGTCGACCTCGTGCTCGAAGGCGGCGGTCCAACCGATCGTGACGGTGTCGTCGGCGCGCTGCGGCCGGCGCGCGAGCACGAACTGCGACGGCAGGTAGTTCTCGATCACGTGGACGTTGCGCGCGCCGTCTTCGCGGTAGCCCTCGGCAAGCTGGGCGCTCGGCGTGGTCACGACGCTCGCAAGTCTGTGCACGCGCCGGATCGAGCCGACCAGGCGCTGGCGCTCGACCGCGTTCCAGCGTCTTCTGCCGGCGCCCGACGCCCGCTGCGGCGCGACGACGTCGTCGTCGTTGTCCCACACGACCGGCACGCCCCGCTCGTGCACCGTCCGCATCGCCGTCAACGGGTCGCCCTCACTGAAGCGATGGACGAGCAGCAGGTCGCACTCGGCGAGAGCGCCGTGGTTCGGCGGCTGACCTTCCCCCATCACCTGGGCGAGCCCGTGCCCCCGAGCCGTCAGCGCCATCAGCGGCCCGACGGCGCGGTAGTAGGCGTTGGGCGTTCCCGTGCGCGCGATGAACGCGATCTTCAACCCCATCGAATCCCCCGATTCCGCGGTCTGTCCCCTTTCCGTCCAGCATGCCGGAAGCAGGTGGGGGAAGGCAACCGCGGAGGGGTCGCTTTGTTGACCGCAATGGTCTAAATTCCCGAAACCCCATCGGGTTTCTGCTAATTTACGTCGACCATGAGTGCGACCGCTCCGATCGACAACTCGCTGACCGCCGACGCGGAGTCGCTCACGGCCGCGGAGGTGGTCGCGCGGATGGTGGAGCGCTTCCACCCGCGCCTCTATCTCGCCTGCTCGTTTCAGCAGGAGGAGTCGGTTCTCATCGATCTCTTACTGAGAATCGAGCCCGAGGCCCGCATCTTCACGCTCGACACCGGTGTTCTCTTCCCCGAGACCTATGAGACGTGGAGAAAGATGGAAGCGCGCTACGGCGTCGAGTTCGAGGCGTGGCGGGGCATGAGCCTCGCCGAGCAGGAGGCGCAGCACGGGCCCGAGCTGTGGAAGAGCGCGCCCGACAAGTGCTGCGGCATCCGCAAGGTCGTCCCGCTCAGACAGGCGTTGAGCGAAGTTGACGCATGGATCGTCGGCGTGCGCCGCGACCAGGCGCCGACCCGCGCCAACACGCCCAAGATCAGCTGGGACGAGAAGCAGGGAATCTGGAAGGCCGCACCGCTCGCCGACTGGAGCGAGAGAGACATCTGGCGCTACATCCACGAGCACGACCTGCCGTACAACCCGCTGCACGACCGCGGCTACGCGTCGATCGGCTGCACCCACTGCACGGTGCCCGCCGCCGACCGCAGCGGCCGCTGGGCGGGGAACGACAAGGTCGAGTGCGGCCTTCACGGTTGAATCAGTCGGGTATTCCGACCGAAATGGTGAAAGACTGACGCCGTGGACTGGCCTCTCGTCATCGCCTTCGGCTTCGGCGTCGGGATGCTCGTCGGCATGACCGGCATCGGCGGCGGCTCGCTGATGACGCCGCTGCTGATCCTCGTGCTCGGCACCGCGCCGACGACTGCGATCGGCACCGACCTCGCCTACGCCGCCGTCACCAAGACCGTCGGCGGCTGGCGCCACTGGCGCCGCGGCTCGGTCGACATGACGATCGCGCTGTGGCTCGCGGTCGGCTCGATCCCCGGCGCGCTCGGCGGGGTGCAGGTGCTGCACATGCTGGAGAAGGCGCTCGGCGGCGACTCGTTCGACACCTTCCTGCTGACCGCCGTCGCCGGCGCGCTGTTCGTCACCGGCATCGCCGTGCTCGCCCGCGCGCTGTTCATGAGCAGCGGCGGCGAGCGCGTCACGATCGAGAGATTCGACACGCGCCACAAGGTCGCGGCGATCCTCGTCGGCATCTCGGTCGGCTTCGTGCTCGGCCTCACCTCGGCCGGCAGCGGCGCGCTGATCGCCGTCGCGCTGATCCTGGTCTTCCGTCTGACGCCGCTGCGCGTCGTCGGCACCGACGTCTTCCACGCGGCGCTGCTGCTGTGGGTCGCCTCGATCGCGCACCTGCTCAGCGGCAACGTCGACCTGGCGCTCGCCGGCAACATCCTGATCGGCTCGCTCCCCGGCGTCTGGATCGGCTCGAACCTCGCGTTCAAGCTGCCCGAGAACGCGCTGCGGCCGACGCTCGGGATAGTCCTCCTCGCCGCCGGCATGGCACTCTTGAAGAAGGCCGGTGTCGCTGACTATCCCGTCTCTGTCATCTTCATCGTGCCGCTTCTGGTCGCCGTCGCCGCCTACGGGCTGCACCGCGGCAGACAGCGCCGCATACGCAGCGCAGACATCCTCCCCAAGACCGACCCACCCACCGCAACGGAACAGGCATGACGTACGAGCTCTCACATCTGGACGCGCTCGAGGCCGAGGCGATCCACATCATGCGCGAGGTCGCCGCCGAGCTCGAGCGGCCCGTGCTGCTCTTCTCCGGCGGCAAGGACTCGATCGTCCTGCTGCGACTGGCTGAGAAGGCGTTCCGCCCGGCGAGGTTCCCGTTCCCGGTGATGCACGTCGACACCGGTCACAACTTCCCCGAGGTGATCGAGTACCGCGACCGCCGCATCGCCGAGATCGGCGAGCGGCTGATCGTCGCCTCCGTGCAGGAGTCGATCGACAAGGGTCGCGTCGTCGAGGAGAGAGGCCCGCGCGCCTCCCGCAACCGCCTCCAGACGGTCACGCTGCTCGACGCGATCGAGGAGCACCAGTTCGACGCGGCCTTCGGCGGCGCCCGCCGCGACGAGGAGCGCGCCCGCGCGAAGGAGCGGATCTTCTCCTTCCGCGACGACTTCGGCCAGTGGGACCCGAAGGCGCAGCGCCCGGAGCTGTGGCAGCTCTACAACGGCCGCGTCCGCAAGGGCGAGCACGTGCGCGTCTTCCCGATCTCGAACTGGACCGAGCTCGACGTCTGGCAGTACATCGAGCGCGAGAGACTCGAGCTGCCGTCGATCTACTTCGCGCACGAGCGCGAGGTCTTCAGACGCGACGGGATGCTCTACGCCGCCTTCGACTTCATGGAGCGGATGGAGGGCGAAGACGTCTTCACCGAGATGGTCCGCTACCGGACCGTCGGCGACATCAGCTGCACCGGTGCCGTCACCTCGACCGCCACCACGCTGGAGACGGTCGTCGCGGAGATCGCGGCGACCAACATCACCGAACGAGGCCAGACGCGCGCGGACGACCGCGCGACCGAGGCCGCGATGGAAGACCGCAAGCGAGAGGGCTACTTCTAATGGCAGCGACGGCCTCGATGAACGGGCGACCGCACGACGAGGGCATTGAGACGACGGAGCTGCTGCGCTTCGCGACCGCCGGCTCGGTCGACGACGGCAAGAGCACGCTGATCGGCCGCCTGCTGCACGACGCGAAGTCGATCCTCGCCGACCAGCTCGCGCACGTGAAGGAGACGAGCGAGCGCCGCGGCGACGGCGAGCTCAACCTCGCCCTGCTGACCGACGGCCTGCGCGCCGAGCGCGAGCAGGGCATCACGATCGACGTCGCCTACCGCTCCTTCCAGACCGACAGACGGCGCTTCATCATCGCCGACTGCCCCGGTCACGAGCAGTACACGCGCAACATGGTCACGGGCGCCTCGACGGCCGACCTGTCGCTGGTGCTGGTCGACGCTCGCAACGGCCTCGTCAGACAGTCGCGCCGCCACGCCGCGATCTCGGCGCTGCTGCGCACGCCGCACCTCGTCGTCTGCGTCAACAAGATGGACCTGGTCGACTACGACCAGTCGGTCTTCGATGCGATCGTCGCCGACTTCAAGGCGTGGTCGGAGCCGATCGCCGCCTTCAGCGAGATCACCTTCATCCCGATCTCGGCGCTGAAGGGCGACAACGTCGTCGAGGACTCGGCGAACACGCCCTGGTACGACGGCCCGACGCTGCTGCACCACCTCGAGACGGTCGAGATAGCGGGCGACCGCAACCTCGACGACTGGCGCTTCCCGGTCCAGTGGGTCGTGCGCCCGCAGAACGACGAGCGCTACCACGACTACCGCGGCTACGCCGGTCAGGTCGTCGGCGGCGTGATCACGCCCGGCGAGGAGGTCGTCGTGCTGCCCTCCGGCCGCACGACCAGAGTCGCCGGCATCGACACGATCGACGGCCCGCTCGACGCCGCCTTCCCGCCGCAGTCGGTCACGCTTCTACTGGAAGACGACCTCGACGTCTCGCGCGGCGACATGATCGCGCGCCCGAGCGACCAGCCGACGGTCGCGAAGGAGCTGGAGGCGGTCGTCTGCTGGATGAGCGACCAGCCGCTGCAGCCGCGCGGCAAGTACGCGATCAAGCACACGACGCGCGCCGTGCGCGGCATCGTCGAGGCGATCGACTGGCGGCTCGACGTCGAGACGCTCGACCGCGAGCCGGCCGAGGGCGGCCTGTCGCTGAACGAGATCGGCCACGTGAAGCTGAAGCTGAGCAGCCCGCTCGCGTTCGACAGCTACGAGCGCAACCGCGAGACCGGCAGCTTCATCCTGATCGACGAGGCGACCAACGACACCGTCGGCGCCGGTCTGATCTCGGGCTAGCGCCCGCACCGGGGCGGGCTTCGGCCTGCCCCGGAACGCGCGACGGCGCTATCGTCGCGCGATGGAATCGAGTACCAGCCGCAGGCCCGCGATCGGATCGTCGCTCACGCGACCGAGGCGGGCGCTGCGGCTGCTGCCGCCGCTCGTGTGGCTGGCGGCGACGGTCTGGTTCGTCGCCGCCGAGGGGCTGCCGCTGACGCGCGACTGGATCCTGCTGTGGATCCTGCTCGGGCTGCTCGCCTTCTCGTTCGGCGACCTCAGAGGCTGGTTCAAGGGCGCGCTGATCGACTGGCTGCCGTTCTTCCTCGTGCTGGCCGGCTACGACCTCGCCCGCGGCGCCGCCGACGGCCTCTTCTTCGAGCCGTTCTTCCTGCCGCAGATCGACGTCGACAGATTCCTCTTCGGCGGCCAGGTGCCGACGACCTGGCTGCAGGAGCGCCTCTACACCCCCGGCACGCTGCCCTGGTACGGGATCGTCGCGTGGGTCGTCTACATGTCCCACTTCTTCGCGACGCCGCTGCTGGCGGCGATCCTGTGGAAGCTCGACCGGCAGCGCTTCCGCCGCTACGCGATCACGGTCGCGGTGCTGTCGCTGGCCGGCTTCGCGACCTACGCGCTCTACCCCGCCGCGCCGCCGTGGATGGCGGCCGAGCAGGGCCTGATCCCGCACGTCGAGCGGGCGATCCCGCAGATCTGGGGCCAGCTCGGGATCGGCGCCAGATTCGGCCTCGTCGGGACCGGCTACGAGTACGCCAACGACGTCGCCGCCGTGCCGTCGCTGCACGCCGCCTTCTCGCTGCTGATCTGCCTGGAGCTGTGGGGGAGCGCCCGGCGGTGGTACCTGCGGACGCTGCTGGTCGCCTACCCGCTCGTGATGGGATTCGCGCTCGTCTGGGGCGGCGAGCACTACGTTGCGGACCTGTTGCTGGGCTGGATCTACGCTGTCGCCGCGTACTTCGGCGTCCGCTGGGCCTGGACGCGCTGGCACGCGCGCCGTCGCGATCAGGGCGCCCGGCAGCAAGCCTCAGCCGAACACTCGCCGCCAAGCAGCAGCGACAGTCGGTTCGGGTGAGATCGAGCGCGACGGCTTGTCGACCACGAGCACGTCTTTCGCGCGCAACGTCTCGTAGGCGATACGTGCGGCGTACGCATCGGTCAGCTCGCTGAGTGCGCTCACGTCCGTGACGATGCTGCGCGTGAGCGGCACCGGCTCGCCGTATCGCAACATCCCGTCCCAGGCGCGCCCCTCCAAGCTTTCAGGGTCCGTCAGTCCGACGGCCTCAAGCAGCTCCGAGGCGCCGTCTCTTGTCTCAAGCCGCTCGCGTTCGTCGCGGAGGGCGCTGGAGAGTGCAGCGCTGGAGCGGAGTTCGCCGGCCCCCAGCCGCTCGATCAGAGCCGGCCATCCACCCGTTGTGGCCAGCAGTTCGCCCAGCCAGCGGTCGGTTGCGAAGGCGAGCTCGTCGTCGTAGGCCCAGGCACGCAGGCCAGCCGGATCCCAGCGCTCCATCCTGAGTACGGTGAATGGGCGAACGACAGCTCGTTCGTCCTCCCCGATCAGGCTCCGGACAGCACTTGCTGTCGCCGGACTCACGATGACGGCGCAGACCGTCCCGCTCGTCCGCTTGCCGCCGAGTGTGTCGATGGCATGGACGCTGGCGTCGATGAGTGTGTCGAGGTCCTCGGACCGCGGATCCCGCGTCAGCACCACCAACTTGTGCGTGTTGCCTCTCGGGGTGCGAACCGAGTTGATGTAGGAGTCGCGGGATGCGCGCGCGTCAGGCCCTGCTTCGGCTATCGGCTTGACCGTTCGCCTGGCCTCTCCGAAGGCTCCGAGCTGTCGCTTGAGACCGCCGAGATGCAGCGCATCGTTGACATTCGCCACCTGAGTCGCAGCGGTCCCGAGAACGACGACGACCCGGCTCTCCCTGTGTCTGGCAAGCTCCCCCACCTGCGCCACCGTGAGCGGGCTCCGTCTCACCGACCCCTTCGACGTGTCGCCGTCGTGCTGCAACTGCTCGCGGTACGCGTTCGCGTTGAAACGCACCGGAGGGCTGAGTTGATGGGTGCTGAGCAACGCCTCTTGGATGCTCTCGAACGTGCCGAGCAAACGTCCGACGCTCGGACTTTGCAGGCGGTGAGCATCGGTGTTGATGTCGCGATACAAAACGCCAAACTCGCGCATCTCCTCAAGCAGCGCGTCAAACTCGTAGTCACCGGTTTCGGCGAACCCGACCGGCCACCACTCTGTGCAGAGTCTCCGGATCTCATCTGAGCGCAGCGGTCGCTCAACCGTCCGTTCAAGGAGTTGCAGTGCGATCACGAGCAGGATGACGCGATATCGCGGGTCGAGATTGAGCGTGAGCTCCATCCGCTCGCGCATCTCCGTCACCAGCGCCGGACGCGACATGACCGCTTCCACATCCTCGCGAGTGATCCGGTACGGCGGCTCGAGCTCCTGAGGTCTGCCCGCGAGGACGTGGCGCATGAGGTTGTGGCAGACAAGCTGGATCAGCGAAGGGTGGTTACGCGTCTCCGTCAGGATGCGGTGTACTGCTTCAGGAGGCTCAAAGCCGAAGCCGAGCGCCGCAAACGGTTCTTGGACGAGGCGCAGCGCATCCGCGATCGGCAGCGGGCCGACCGCGACCTTGCCACCGAAGTGCGTGAGACGCTGGTTCGGGACGTCGTTGAACCGCTTGACGTGATGCAGCCCCGCGAAAACGACCTTGAACCGACGTGAGTTGTTTTCTTGAAGCGCCGAGAGGTGGTTCGTCGTCTCGAAGTTTACCGCCGCGTCTGCCTGAAGAAACGCGTCGGTCTCGTCCATCAGGACCACGATGCGTCGTCGCTCATCACACGCGAGCCACTGCCCGACGAGCGTCTGCAGGCGTTCGAAATCGCCGAGCCGCGCCTCTCTGACTCGAGTATCGAGGCGTGCGCTGAGCTGCTCGGTCAGGAACGGCAACAGCGCCGACGGCGGATTGCGTTCGCCGATCCCTACGCCCTTCAGGTCGACGACGATCGCGGCGATCTCGTCATCAGACTGCTCTGCGCGTCGTACGGCCTCGTAAAGCAGCGCCGACTTGCCGAGCCGGCGCCCGCCGTAGACGATCGAGCAGCCATCAGGGTCGAGCAGATCCTTAACTTCCTGCTGGCGCCCGTAGAACATCTCGGTCGGCACCGACCCGGCCCGGAAGGGAGTATATGGATTCACTGCGGTGAACGGCAGCGCAACTCGCATCGTCGGCGCAAGCCCGAGTGAACCATGAGCACAAGCGTGCAGAAACACCGCGGTATCGATGACCAGCACCGGGCTGGCGGTCGGGCTGTTGCGCTGAAGCGTCGCGATTCGCCGTCGCTGCGTCGAGGTCAGCACGCGCGGGATGAGCACGATGCACGCCAACTCCGTCGTTTTGCCGGCAGCGGTGACGACATCGGTCGTTCTTGAGCGCAGCAGCACGGTCCGCAAGACCGTGCCTTCGCTGCCGAACTGCGGGGCGTACGACCGACCTTTCGGTTTGGTGCGAACCTCGAACTCAACCGAGGGCTGGTTAGAGCGCACCTCGCTCGTGCCATACCCGATCTCCGTAACTTGGAAGCCGAGCAGCTCCAAGATCGCATTGATGTGTTCCCGCAACTCGCCGCGACGGTCGGCGCGCGCGTTTCGTTCTTCGTCGAGCGAGAACCAGCGTTCGACCACGCGCGACACGGCGCGCTCGTGGCCAGCTTCCCGAACAGCCTCGAAGTCGAGCGTGGTGAGCTGCTGGTCGCCACGAACAGCTGCTTGTACACGTTTCGCCGTGAGGTTCTCCTTCGCGAGCAGGTCGGCGGTTTCCAGGAATCTCCGCAGCTCATCCAGGTGGTCTCTCTGGGCTTTGAGGCTCGGTCTTTCTCCTCGCCGGATCTGAGCGAGCGCGTCTTCCGCGCTCGTGATGTCCCCCCCCTCAAGGAGCCGCTCAACCGCTTCGGTCAATTCCTGCTCGCAGCCGGCCGCGGCAAGTTCCTTCAGAAGCAGGGCGGTCCTGTCAGCGACATGTTCTCGCGCCTCCGTCCGGGCGTCATCGCGCAGACCGTCGAGCGCCCGCAGCAACAGCGCGTCCGGCTGGTCGATCTGGACCGCGATGCGATCGAGCCGCTGCAACAGCAGAGCGCAAACGGACGGCGCCAGGTGTCCCATGCGCCAGTCACGGTCGATCTCTGTGCGCAGCTGTTCCGTCTCGTCCTCCAGCTCGCGGCGCACTCTGCGCTCTGTCTGCTGAAGCTCGTTGTCGAGCCTCTGAGGATCTCGCATCTCGACCTCCACGAGGATGCGACGGATTCGCCGAGCGTGCAACACCTCGCCTCTCGCCCGACGCAGTCTCCATGCCTGTCGCCAGATCGGCGGCTGCTCCAGGATCTGTGCGCGCGTT
The DNA here is from genome assembly GCF_030646155.1 of Conexibacter sp. CPCC 205762. Taxonomy (GTDB): domain Bacteria; phylum Actinomycetota; class Thermoleophilia; order Solirubrobacterales; family Solirubrobacteraceae; genus Conexibacter. Next base: position 80,037 of record NZ_JAUTDN010000002.1, on the reverse strand, counting down.
CTCTCGCTGAGCGGGCGTCGGATCAGCTCGAGGTCCTCATCGAGTTCCACGTCAAAGGCGAGCAGAGTGCCTCGCAGCGCTTCCTCGAACGGAGGCTCGCGATCGGAGAGGTCGAGCTCGCGCTTGACCACAAGCTGCTGAAGACGATCGAGCGCGAACCTGAGGCTGGCAGCGGCCACCACCTTGCCAGCTCTGTCGAGTTGGGCGACCTCTTCCTTCGCTGCCTTGAGGTGTGCGGTCAGAACATCGAGGATGGCGTCGAGCGTCGCTGCCCCGCCTGGGTTCTCAGTGCGGGTGTCTTGCTCGAATTCGAGCAGTGCGTGCGACGCGACGATCGCGTCGTCGACGAGCTGCAGGATCTCTTCAGTACGTCGAACCAGTTCTCGCCGCGCTCGCCCTTCGAGACGGCTCGAACCGGAGCCGCGCAGCTTTGCGTCGTCGTCGTCAAGTGTTCTGAGCAGATTCGCACGGAGGTCTCGCACCTCCGGTTGCATCGCCGCTATCTCCGACGGACGATTCTCGATCACGCGCGCGAGCATCCGCCCCAGCCGCCCGGAACGCTCGTCGACCCAGCGTTGCCAGAGGCGTGTAGCGCGCTCGAACTGTGTCTTGCCCGGCTTGTCCAACCACCGACGCGCGTCGATTGCCAGCGCATCAAGTCTGCGCTGAAGCACTCCAGGCGACTCGCCTCTCACCGGCCGGTCGTCGCCGTGCGGAACGATGAAGTGCCGCTGCGCCGAGTCGTGCAGCACCTCGCTGATCGCGCGCAGACCGGCGCGATCCTGCATCGCGGGCGCCGCTTCGCCGAACAGCTCCTGAATCCATCCACTCGGCGCAACGACCGCGCAGCTGATGGCCGCGCTGACGGCGATCAGCTGCGTTTCTTCTTGTTCGAGCTTCTCGTGGAGCTCGCCGATCGTGCGGGAGAGCTGACCAGCACAGGGACCGTGAGGAGACCGCGCGCTTGCCGCGAGCCCGAGCAGCTCGAGTGCTGTCCGCCGGGGCGAAGGGGGGAGTTCGGCCGCCGCTACGCCAGCCAGTCCCCGACTGACGAGCGCGGCGGTCCCAATCTCAGGAGGAAGCCGCTGCGAGATCCGCTCTCCGAACTCGGACGCGGGTTCGTGCTCAGGTTCTGGTTCGTGCTCGGGTTCGGATACCGGTGCCGATTCCGTTACAGGTTCCCCCGGCTCCCGTTCAAGCGTGAGCGCTGGATCCACCGTCACTTCCGGCAGCGGTTCGGGAACCGGCGTCTCTGCCGATTCCCGCTCGGCCTCACCCGGCTCCCGTTCGGCCGCCGGCGTTGGCTCCGACTTCGATTCTGGATCGGGCTCGGGCCTCGGTTCAGGCTCCGGCTTCGGCTCAGGTTCCGGCTCCGGCTCAGGTTCCGGCGGAAGTTCTGACTCCTCACTGGCTGCGATCATCACCGGTGCCAGCGCCTCGCCGCTGGTCGCACCGAGACGGAGTTTGTCGATCGTCGGTGCTGTCGCGAGCCGCGTACCGATTCCCGCGGCAAGCAACGCTGCCATCAGAACGTCGGAGTCGAAGGCCTCGAACCCGTGGTGGTAGCTGCCGATCCAATCATGCATCCAGAGCAGCGCATCCAGTTCCTCGACCTGAACGCCTTCGGAGAGTCGAGCGAGCGCATGACGCGCGCTGTCACGCAGAACGTCAGCATCCGGCAGGAGCTGGTCGCCGACCGTCCTGAGACTCGCCAACGCTCTAAGTGCGCGAACTCGTGGATCGCGCTGCGCGAGCGCGGCTCTGATCGCGCTCAGATCTGATGCGGTCTCAAGCGCTGCAGCAAGGGCCTCGACATCGGCCCCGTACCGCACGAGGGACTCGATGAGATCAGCGGCCGGCGGCAGACCGTCAGTTCTCAATGCCGCGGAAGCCGTCTCTAACCCCTTGCTGAGTTGCTCAGCGCATTCACGGAGGCGGATCAGCTCCGCCCCGTGATCGCGAGGCTCGTCAGTCTTCTCCAAACTCGCGACACCTGCGCCCGCCGGCATCTCGCTGTGAGGACCCTGGCCCGCTCGCAGCGCGAGTGTCCCGCTCGTCACCGCGATCTTCCAGAACACCTCCATAAGTGCTCTGGACCCACCGCGTCTATCGCGGTGCTTGCTCTCAAGCCTTGTCGCGACGCTCGTGTGGATCGCCACCGCACGCCCGAGCATAAGCAACTCGCCCCAGTTCTCCGCTGGTGCCTGCCCCGCCTGGCGCAACCGGAATCGGAGCGTATCTCTGACACTCGCCATTCTGTGTTTGGCCTGAGGATCATGGCTCTTGAGCGCCAGCAACGCTTCGGCAGCGGCGCCTACCGCTCCGTGCCGAACGAAGGCGAGCGCGCTGTCGGTCGTTTGCGCGTCCTGCGGGAGCGTCAGCGTCATGCCGACGAACGAGTTGATCCTCAAGAGACGGGTGCCGAGCGAGCTTGCGTTTCTCCCCTCTTGTTTTCTGCCACTCAAGAAGATCGTCCAGACCGCTGCGACAACGTCCTTCACCGAAGTCGGAGTCAGCTCGCACGGGCGCGCGAGCGCGTTGCCAATCGTCGAGTCGTCTTCGCCGAAGTCGCCCATGCTCAGTCGAAGTCGATGGGAGATCGGTCTCTCGCGAGCCACAACTGCTGGTTGCGGCGCCATGACGCCGCGCCGGTGGTCGGTTCCAGCTCGACCAGGTCAAGCGTCTCTTCCGACTCGGCGTAACTGCCGATCGAGAGTCTCGTGCGCTGAAAGACCTGTGATTGCCCGAAGACGGCCAGGCCCGTTCCACAGTCGAGCACACGGCCATCGAAACGGAAGAACCGATCGTGCAAATGACGTTGGCCGGTGTCTTCGTTCACGACGTTCAACGCAATCGACTTGAACAATTCGGGATCAGGATGCCGCAGGCCGAAGCGTTCAATCACGTAGGCCACCGTGGCCGCGTCGATCTCGCTTCGTTTCACGGCCATTGTGAGCACCAGCTTCAACGGGTCTTGAGTGCGGCGTTCTTCACGCAAGCGCCGCAGGAGCCACTTGAAGCCGTCCTCGGGATCGTACGGTTTCTCGACAGCCGTCAGCGCGTACCGGTCGAGGATTACCAGTCTCTCGATCCATGGCGCGAACGGTCTGATCCGCTCGTCGAACACAGCGTCACGTGTCTCACCAGCCGCGACTGTCGATCGGACTGCGTCGTGGTCGAACGCCGAGGCACTCGCAACCGTCTCGAGTGACGTGACCTCCGGCCTTCTGTTGTCAGCCTGTCCGCGTTCTTGCATCAGGCTCTGCTCTTGTTGCTCGCTGCACACGACGACATCGGCGAGGTCGGCGTACGTCATTCGCAGATCGTCGACCGTCGCGTGCTCGAAGACGCCTCTGACGCCATCGAGACTGTGCACCAGTCGCCGGTCCACGACCAGGCTGACCCAGCGCTGTCGCTCGACTGGTGAAAGCGAGTTCAGGAACTTTCCTCGCTCGTCGAGGTTCGCGAACAGTCCCAGACCCTTTTCATCGATCCGCTTCCGCAATGCTCGTGCCCGGTCCCCGATGCTCGTCGCAGTCTGCACCGTCTCGGTTGCGGCGTTGCCGCAGATGACAACCCGCGTGACTCTCATGCGAACGGTGCTTCGCCGGCGAACAACTCGGTCTCTCGCTCAGTGAAGAATCCGCCCGGCCATCGCTGGACGAACTCACCAGCGTCGTCGATCTCGATTCGACGAACGCTCGCGCCTGCACCGTGTTCGTTGTGGTGCACATAGAGGACCGCGATGTCGTCGGCGCTGATCCGGCCGGTTCGCACATAGCGCAAAAGCCGCAGCATCAAATGCTCGGAATGCGTCTCGACGACGAACTGCGTTGTGGCGCTCTCCGAGACGAGCACGTCCCCGAGCTTGGCTTGGAGTCCAGGGTGGACGTGCAGCTCCGGCTGCTCGATAAACACGGCCCCAAACGGATTCGTCACCGCTGACACGACGACCGGCAGCAGTTGCGAGATGCCGACTCCGACGTCGCGCAAGTTGACGGTGAGCGCTGTCTGATACCGATGATCGATCAGACGGAGCGCTATCGCGTCCTCAAGCAGAGCATCTCCTCTGCCGAGCAGGGCTGGCACGAGGTCGTACGGGATCTCGAGATGTCTCAGATACTTGTTGACTCGATCGAGCAGCGCCGCGTCGTGGACGAGCCGGCCGATCTCCGGGGAGGCATCGCGAAGCAATGTCACCCGCTGCGGAATCTCGCGCGCGGGCCCGAGATGGACAACGCGACCGAGCTCGTCTTGCAACCGCTCGTGAGCCTGCCCGATCACAGCTTCGAGCGCAGCCACGACCGCCGCCACGGCCGTCGCCTCCGAACCACGCGGAAGCGAATCGGCAGTCACGCCGCGAGGCAGCCAACTGCCGCTCTGGGCAGAGAACCGCGGCCGGATCAGACCGAGCGCCCTCTCGATCTCTTGCTCCGTGAAGCCGTCCCATTCCTCCGCAGTCTCGTCGAGGCGCGCCACCGCGATTGCGGCCTCGCGACACGTTCGCCACGCCGCTGACGCGGCTGCTCGCTGTCTCCCAGCCAGCCGCGGTCCAAGGACGACCTTCAGCCATTCCAACAGCTCTGGCGACCAGTCCCCGTTGCCGACGTCGTACTGTCGTTCTCTCTCGGAGCGACGCGCCTCAATCGGTCGAAACACCAGTCCGGTCGTCGTTCTGCCGCCGTGCCAGGAGAGTCTCAGTTCGTCGACATCAGCCGTCGAGTGGTCCCCGGCTCGGAAGTTCATCACGATGCTATGGCTAGTGGATTCGTCCCGGAAGTCTCGGCCTCCTGTGACGGTGCAACCGATCACCAGCAGCCGATCGCAGTCATGGGCGTGGACCAAGTTCGTGAAGCCGCCCAGGTCGAAGTCGTGCCCCGACGTTCGGAGCCTGCCGTCTCTCGCTGAACAAATCGTTTGCTGCGCGACCAGGAGAGACTGCAGGAGCGAGGACTTGCCGGCAGAGTTGTCACCGAACACCAGGGTTATCGGCGCGAGCTCGACGCTTGTGCGGTCGGCGAACGCCTTCAGACCCTCGATCTCGAGCTTCGTCAGCATTGCTCGGAGAAGATGGTAAACACTCTCTGAGTGGCAGGTTCCACTGCCCGCATCATCGACCGCGCCGCGCGCCGCTTGAACCGCTACACCGTTGTCTCGTAGGCCGAAGTTCGATCGGGGCGGTTTTAAACGCTCACCCACTAACCTTCCGCCGCGTGTTCTCGAAGATTCTGATCGCCAATCGCGGCGAGATCGCCGTCCGTGTGATCCGCGCCTGCGAGGAGATGGGCATCGCCTCGGTCGCCGTCTACAGCGAGCTCGACCGCGACGCCCTCCACGTCAAGCGCGCCGACGAGGCGTATCTGATCGGCCCCGGCCCGGCGGCCGAGTCGTACCTCAGAGTCGACAAGATCCTCGAGGTCGCCAAGCGCTCGGGCGCGGAGGCGATCCACCCCGGCTACGGCTTCCTGGCCGAGAACGCCGGCTTCGCCGCCGCCTGCGAGGAGGCCGGCGTCACCTTCATCGGCCCGCCCGCCGCGGCGATCGACGCGATGGGCAGCAAGACGGCCGCGCGCGAGCTGATGCAGAAGGCCGGCGTGCCGATCGTGCCGGGCACGACCGAGCCGGTCAAGGACGTCAGAGCGGCGCGCAAGATCATCGAGAGAACGATCGGCTACCCGGTCGCGGTCAAGGCGGCCGGCGGCGGCGGTGGCAAGGGCTTCCGCGTCGCGCTGACCGACGACGAGCTGGAGGGCGCCTTCGAGGGCGCCTCGCGCGAGGGCGAGAAGTTCTTCTCCGACCCGACCGTCTACCTCGAGCGCTACCTGCCCGATCCGCGCCACGTCGAGGTGCAGGTGCTGGCCGACCGTCACGGCAACGTGATCCACCTCGGCGAGCGCGACTGCTCGATCCAGCGCCGCCACCAGAAGCTGATCGAGGAGGCGCCGGCGCCCGCCGTCGACGCCGAGCTGCGCGCGAAGATCGGCAAGATCGCGACCGACGCGGCCGCCGCCGTCCACTACGTCGGCGCCGGCACGATCGAGGGCCTGCTGCAGGACGGCGAGTACTTCTTCCTCGAGATGAACACGCGCGTCCAGGTCGAGCACTGCGTGACCGAGATGGTGACGGGCGTCGACATCGTCAAGGAGGGCATCCGCGCCGCCGCCGGCGAGCCGCTCTCGCTGACGCAGGACGACGTCGTCCTGCGCGGCCACGCGATCGAGTGCCGCATCAACGCCGAGGACGCCTCGCGCAACTTCGCCCCCGCCCCGGGCAGAATCGGCGACTACAAGGAGCCGTCGGGCCCCGGCGTGCGCGTCGACTCGGGCGTCGGCCCGGGCGGTGAGGTCTCGCCGATGTACGACCCGATGGTCGCCAAGCTGATCGTCTGGGACGCCGACCGCGAGCAGGCGACGAGACGGATGCTGCGCGCGCTGTCGGAGTACGAGATCACCGAGCTGAAGACGCTGATGCCGTTCCACTCGGCGATCCTCGCGACCGAGCAGTGGGCCAACGCGGAGACCTGCCGCGACCTCGTCGAGGACCGCAAGTGGCTCAGAACGCTCGCCTTCCCGCCCCCTGTCCCCACGGATGACGAGGACGACCCGAAGGTCGAGCGGACCTACACGGTCGAGGTCTCCGGCCGCCGCTTCGACGTCAACGTGATCGGCGCCGCGCCGATCGGCGGGGCGGTCGTGGCCGTCAACGGGTCCGGGCCCGCCGCGGCCGGCGGCAAGAGACCGCGGCGCGAGCGCAAGAGCGGCGGTGCCGGCGGCGGCGCCGACACGCTGCCCTCGCCGATGCAGGGCAACATGTGGAGAGTCAAGGTGAAGCAGGGCGACACGGTCGCGGAGGGCCAGCTGCTCTGCATCATCGAGGCGATGAAGATGGAGAACGAGATCACGGCGCACAAGGCCGGCGTGATCGCCGAGATCCCGATCGTCGAGGGCGCCGCGATCTCCGCCGGCGACACGATCGCCGTCATCAGATCGCCGGACGCGGCCTGACGCACGCGTGAGCGACGTGACGCCGCACGTCTGGCGGGCGAACCTGCTGGACGCCGAGTACGTGGCCGAGCTGCTGGTCGCCTTCCGCGACCACCTCGGCCGTGACTGGCCGTCCGCGAACGCCTTCCACGCCGGCGTCGAGCGCGTGCTGGAGCGCGGCGAGGGCGAGTTCCTGCTGTCGGCTCCGGCGGCCGGCCTGGCGCCGGTCGCGATCTGCCAGCTGCGCTACGGCTTCAACCTCTGGCGGGCCGGCAGCGAGTGCGTGCTGGAGGACCTCTACGTCGACGGCGATCACCGGCGCGAGGGCCACGGAGCCGCGCTCGTGCAGGCCGCGCTGGAGCGGGCGCGCGAGCGCAACTGCCGCTGGATCGAGCTGGACACGCACGAGGACAACGCGGCCGCGATCGCGCTCTACGAGCGCTTCGGCTTCCACGTCGGCCGCGCCGGCGGCAAGCGCGACGTCGTGCTCGCGCGCAGCCTCGACGACCCGCGCTGAGCGGAGGCGTCGCACCGCAAAGCGGCGCGCGGACGCGCCGCCCTCGTTAGCCTCGCCGCGTGGAGCCGACGCTGACGACCTCCGTGCTGCTGCCCGCCGCGCTGGCGACGATCATGATCGCGCTCGGGCTGGAGCTGACGCTCGCCGACTTCCGCCGCGTCGTGCGCCAGCCGCGCGGCGTCGCGATCGGGCTGGTGAACCTCGTCGTCGTCTCGCCGGCGCTCGCGTTCGGCGTCGCGACGCTGTTCGACCTGCCGGCCGGGCTGGCGGTCGGCCTCGTCCTGCTCGGCGCCTCGCCGGGCGGCACGATGGCCAACGTCCTCACCCACCTCGCGCGCGGCGACACCGCCCTGTCGCTGACGATGACGGCCGTCAGCAGCGTCGCGGCCGCGATCACCGTCCCCGCCTACCTCGGCCTCGCCTCCGACCACTTCGACGCCGGCGCGCTCGTCGGCGACCTCGCGATGGGCTCGATCGTCGCGCGCGTGCTGCTGCTGACGATCGTCCCCGTCGCCGTCGGGATGGCGGTGCGGGAGCGCTGGCCGCGGCGTGTCGCCGCCGCCCGCCCGTTGATCGGGCGCTTTGCCGCCGGCCTCTTCCTGCTCGTCGTCATCGGCGCGGTCGCCTCCGAGCACGACGTCGTGCTCGAGCACGCGGGCGCGATCCTCGGCGCCGTCGTCGTGCTCAACGTGACCGCGCTGGCGATCAGCTTCGCCGTCTCCAAGCTCGCCGGCCTCGACGACCGCCAGGCGACCGCGATCGCGCTCGAGCTGGGGATCCACAACGCGACGCTCGCGATCGCCGTCGGCAGCACGCTCGCGACCGAGCTGTCGGTGCCGGCGGCCGCCTACGGCGCGATCATGTTCCTCAGCGGCGGCCTCTTCGCGCGCGCGATGCACCGCCGCAACGCGGCCGTGCGGGCCGCCTGAGGCGCGCTCAGGTGGCCTTGCCGTCGCGCAGCAGCGAGAGGTTGTACTCGTGCAGGCGCTTCTGCGCGCCGGTGCGGCGCGCGAGCGGCAGCGGCGCTCTGCTCGGATCGTCGCCGCGCAGCGTTTCGAGGTAGGCGACGTCCTCGCGCAGGATCGCCGCGGCACGGGCGCTGTCGAGCGGGTCGCCGTGGCCGGGTACGACCGTGTCGGCGGCCGTCAGCAGCGGGGCGAGCCGTCTCAGCGTCGCCAGGTACTTGTCGATCGAGGCGCCCGGCGACAGCTCCGGGATCGCGTGCGAGGAGAGGTAGTCGCCGACGACCAGCACGCGCGCCCACGGGATCAGGACGGCCGTGCCGTCGGCCGTGTGGCCGTCGGCCGGGTGCAGCTGCAGCTCCTGGTCGCCGACGGCGCAGTAGCCCGGCACCGGCAGCGCCTGCACGCCCGGCAGCGACAGCGGCCGCGGCCGGTCGAGGTAGTACTCCTCGTCGAAGTCGCGCAGCTCGCGCGCGGCTCTGCCGGGCTCCGCCGTCAGCCGCGCGGCGGTCGTCTCGCCGACGCCGAGCGCGGCCTCCGGGAAGGCGTAGCCGCCGAGCAGGTGGTCCCAGTCGGCGTGCGTCGCCAGCAGCCCGCTGACCGGGAACTCGGCCTGCTCCGCGAGCGCGGGCAGGATCTCCAGCTCGTCCGGCAGGATCGGCGAGTCGATCAGGAACGCCTCGCTGCCGTTGCGGACGAGCGTCGCGGTCGTCTTCCAGATGCGGCTGGTGATGACGATGACGTCCGGGTGGACGCTGACCGCCTTCATCGCGCGCGCCTCAGCCTCAGCCGATGCCGAGCAGTCTCGCCGCCTCGCGCAGGCTGGAGACCTCCGCGTCCGGCTTCTTCTGACCGCTCTCGAGCGGCGTTCTGTCGCGGTTGACCCAGATCACGGGGACTCTGAGTCTCAGCAGCGGCTCGACGTCGGTCTTGTAGCCGGAGCTGATGTGGACCCAGCCTCTCTTGCTGCCGACGCGCCGCTCGCACTCCTTGAAGTGCGCCGGGTCGGGCTTGTACGAGCGCACCTGCTGCGCCGTCACGACGAGGTCGAAGTCGAGCGGGATGTGGCGCCGCGTCTGACCGAGGAGCTTGTCGTCGATGTTCGAGATCAGGCCCGTTCTGTACTGCTTGGCGAGTCTCGCGAGGACCGAGTTGGCCTCTCTGAACGCCGGCCAGCGCTGGACCGAGTCCGGCAGGAAGCCGGAGCGCGAGGGCTCCAGGCCCCAGCCCAGCTCCTCGGAGATTCTGACGGCGGTGCGACGCAGGACCTCGGCGTACAGCTCGTAGGAGCCGGCCTGGATCTCTTCCTGAACGGAGTGGAAGAGCGGCATCAGCTGGTCGCGTTCGATCGTGAAGCCGTCGCGCTTCGCCTCTCTGGTGAAAGCGTCGTACGCGCCCGACTCCCAGTCGATCAGGGTGCCGTAGACGTCGAACGTAACGAAAGTGACAGTTCTGGGAATGGCCATTGGCCGGCCATTATGCCTGCTCGCGGCCTATTCGCGCGTTCTGGGGGCCCATTCTGCTAATGCGGAGTAGAGTCCGCGGGCGCTATGGACCTGCTCGAATATCAGGGCAAGCAACTTTTCGCCCGACATGGAATCCCGGTCCCCACCGGGAAGCCTGCCAAGACGGTTGAAGACGCCGTCGCGGCAGCTGATGAAATTGGATACCCCTGCGTCGTCAAGGCGCAAGTGCTGATCGGTGGCCGCGGCAAGGCCGGCGGCGTCAAGCTCGCGAAGGACAGAGCGGAGGCGACGCAGTACGCCACCGACATCCTCGGGATGGACATCAAGGGCTTCACGGTCCATGAGGTCTGGATCGAGGGCGCTTCGCAGATCGCGGAGGAGTACTACGCCTCGATCGTCTTCGACCGCGCCGCCAAGGCGCCCCTCGTCATGCTCTCGACTCAGGGCGGCATGGACATCGAGGAGGTCGCGGAGAAGACGCCGGAGGCGCTCGCGAGACTGCACGTCGATCCGCTGCTCGGCTTCCAGGACTTCCACGGCCGCAAGCTGGCGTTCGCCGCCGGCATCCCGGCCGACCTGATCCGCCCCGTGGGCGCGATGCTGTCGAAGCTGTACGCGACCTTCGTCGCCGAAGAGGCGATGCTGATCGAGGTCAACCCGCTGATCATCACGGCGGACCGCGACGTCGTCGCGCTCGACGCGAAGGTCACGCTCGACGGCAACTCGCTCTACCGGCATCCGCAGAACGCGGAGCTGCGCGATCCCTCCGCCGAGGACCCGCAGGAGCAGATGGCGCACGAGCGCGGCCTCACGTACGTGAAGCTCGACGGCGACATCGGCATCCTCGGCAACGGCGCCGGGCTCGTGATGTCGACGCTCGACGTCGTCGGCCTCGCCGGCGGCTCGGCCGCGAACTTCCTCGACGCCGGCGGCGGCTCGAAGTCCGACGCGATCGTCAGCGCCGTCGAGGTGATCCTCTCCGACCCGAAGGTCAGAGCGGTCCTCTTCAACATCTTCGGCGGCATCACGCGCTGCGACGAGGTCGCGAAGGGCCTGATCGAGGCGTACGGGATCATCAACCCGACCGTGCCGTTCGTCGTCCGCCTCGACGGCACCAACGACGTCGAGGGGCGCAAGCTGCTGGCCGACGCGAACCTGCCGAACGTCGCGACCGCGACGACGATGAACGAGGCGGCCGAGAAGGTCGTCGCGCTCGCCAAGACCGGAGTTGCCGCATGAGCGTCCTCGTCGACAGAGAGACCCGCCTCGTCGTCACGGGCATCACCGGCCGCGAGGGCACGTTCCACGCGACCAACAACAAGAACTACGGCACCCAGGTCGTCGCCGGCGTGACGCCCGGCAAGGGCGGCCAGGACGTCAACGGCATCCCGGTCTTCAACACCGTCGCGGAGTCGGTCGACAAGGCCGGCGCCAACACGGCGATGATCTTCGTGCCGCCGCGCTTCGCCGCCGACTCGATCCTCGAGGCGGCCGACGCCGGCATCAGACTGATCGTCGCGATCACCGAGGGCATCCCGGCGCACGACGAGCTGCGCGTCTACACGCAGCTCAAGCGCAACCCGGACGTCCGCCTCGTCGGCCCCAACTGCCCGGGCATCCTGTCGCCGGGCAAGGCGAGCGTCGGCATCATCCCGGCGTCGTTCTTCAAGCAGGGCAACGTCGGCGTCGTCTCGCGCTCCGGCACGCTGACCTACCAGATCGGCAACGAGCTGGCGCAGCGCGGCTTCGGCAACTCCTCGATCGTCGGCATCGGCGGCGACCCGGTCCCGGGCTCGTCGTTCATCGACGTGATCGAGCTGTTCCAGAACGATCCCGAGACCGAGCTGATCGTGATGTCGGGCGAGATCGGCGGCTCCGCCGAGGAGGAGGCGGCCGAGTACATCGCCGCCAACGTCACGAAGCCGGTCGTCGCCTACATCGCCGGCTTCACGGCGCCTGAGGGCAAGACGATGGGCCACGCCGGCGCGATCGTCTCCGGCACGGCCGGCACCGCGAGAGCGAAGGCCGAGGCGCTGGAGGCGAAGGGCGTCCGCGTCGGCAGAACGCCGACCGAGACGGCCGAGCTCGCGATGGAGATCCTCGGGAAGTAACCGCCGGGAAGATTCGCAGCAGGTCCCGCGGCGCCCTGAGACGGGCGCCGCGTCGTTAATCGCGTACCCTCCGGGGATGGCCTCCGAACCCGCTCCGATCTCCTTCGCGCGCGGCGCTCCGTCGCTCGACATCATCGACGTCGAGGGCCTCCGCGCCGCCGCTGACGCCGCTTTCACGGCCGACCCCGCCGGGACGTTCTCGTACGGCACGTCGATCGGCTACAGACCTCTGCGCGCGTGGATCGCGGAGAAGCACGGCGTCGCCCCGGAGAACGTGATCGTCACGAACGGGTCGATGCAGGCCGACGCGTTCCTGTTCGAGGCGCTCGTGGAGCCCGATGACGTCGTGATCGTCGAGCGGCCGACCTACGACCGCACGCTGCTGTCGCTGCGCTCGCGCGGCGGCGACCTGCGCCCGGTCGCGCTGCACGAGGACGGCGTCGACGTCGCCGGCATCGAGGCGCTGCTGGCCGACGGCGTCAAGCCGCAGCTGGCGCACCTGATCCCGAACTTCCAGAACCCCGCCGGTTACACGCTGTCGCTGGAGAAGCGCCAGGCGCTCGTCGCGCTCGCCAAGCAGCACGGCTTCCTGATCTTCGAGGACGACCCGTACGTCGAGCTGCGCTTCAGCGGCGAGACGCTGCCGACGATGCTGTCGCTGGCCGAGGACGACCAGGTCGTCTACGCCTCCTCGTTCTCCAAGACGGTCTGCCCTGGCATCCGCGTCGGCTACCTGGTCGGCCCGGAGAAGCTGATCGCGCGGATCGCGAAGCTGGCGACCAACACCTACATCTCGCCGAACATGGTGGCGCAGTCGATCGTCAACCAGTTCTGCCGCAACGGCTCCTACGAGCGCTCGATCGAGACCGTCAAGGTCGCGCTGAAGGAGCGCGCCGAGGCGCTCGGCAACGCGCTCTCCGCGCAGCTGCCGGAGGCGAGGTTCGTCGCGCCGGAGGGCGGCTACTTCCTCTGGGTCGAGATGCCCGAGGGCTTCGACGCCGATGCGCTCTTCAAGGCGGCGGGCGACCGCGGCGTCGCGATCGTGAAAGGCACCGACTTCCTCATCGAGGGCGGCGAGAACGCCTTCCGCCTCGCCTACTCGGGCGTGAACGTGGCGCAGATCGAGGAGGGCGTCGGCCGCCTCGCCGACGCCGTCAAGTCGCTGCCGGTCGGCTAGGAGCGACGCGGCTTCGCGCGCGCGGCGGGCGTCCACGCCCGCCGCAGCTGCTCGACCGTCTCCGGCCGCTCCGGCCGGGCGAACAGGAAGCCCTGCGCGAGGTCGCAGCCGAGCGCCTGCGAGATGCGCGCCTGCTCGTCGGTCTCGACGCCCTCCGCGACGACGTCGATCGCGAGCGCGTCGGCCATGCCGACGATCGCGCGCACGATCGCGCTCGCGCGGCCGTCGTCCTCGGCGTCGGCCGCGCCGCCGAGCGCGTCGATGAACGAGCGGTCGATCTTCAGCACGTCGATCGGCAGCTGCTGCAGGTAGCCGAGCGACGAGTAGCCGATGCCGAAGTCGTCGAGCAGGATCTCGAAGCCGAGCGCCTTCAGCTCGCGCAGCATGTCGGACGCGAGCAGCGTGTTCTCGATCACCGACGACTCGGTGATCTCCAGCGCGATGTCGTGCGCGGTCGCGCCCGTGTCGGCGAGGATCCGCACGACCGTGTCGACGAAGTTCGTCTGGCTCAGCTGGCGCGCGGCGAGGTTGACGTGGATCGGCAGCGGCGCCTCCGCGCCGAGCCGTCCGCGCCAGGCGACCGCCTGCGCGCACGCCTCGCGCAGCACGTACTCGCCGATCTTGACGATCAGCCCGCTCTCCTCCGCGATCGGCAGGAAGGCGCCGGGGCTGAGCGTGCCGCGCTCCGGGTGGTCCCAGCGCACGAGCGCCTCGACCGAGCGCATCCCGCCGGTCCGCAGCGAGACGACCGGCTGGTAGACGAGCCGCAGCTCGCGCGCGTCGAGCGCCTGGTGCAGCTCCCGCTCGACGCGCAGGCGCGCGTCGAGCCGCGCGCGCAGCCGCTCGTCGAACAGCTCCGTGCGCGAGCGGCCCAGCTCCTTGGCGCGGTACATCGCCGCGTCGGCGTCGCGCAGCAGCTCCTCCGGCGTCGCCTCGCGCCCGCGCGCGACCGCGACGCCGACGCTGGTGCTGAGCACGAGCGACTCGCTGCCGAGGTCGCCGCCGTCGCCGCCCAGCTCGCACGGCACGCTCAGCGCGGCGTGCAGCGAGTTGGCGACGCGCAGCGCGTCGCGCTCGTCGTTCAGCTCCTCGCAGAGGACGGCGAACTCGTCGCCGCCGAAGCGCGCGACCGTGTCGCTGGCGCGGACGGCGGTCCGCAGCCGCTGCGCGACCTCGCGCAGGAGCGCGTCGCCGGCGCGATGGCCGAGGGTGTCGTTGACGAGCTTGAAGCGGTCGACGTCGAGGAACAGGACGGCCGTCTGAGTGCCGCGGCGGCGGGCGCGCGTGAGCGCGAGCCCGAGGCGGTCCTCGAAGAGGACGCGGTTGGGCAGGCCGGTGAGGGCGTCGTGGAGCGTCTGGTGGACGATCCGCTCGCGTGCCGCGACCCGCTCGGCGACCCGTTCGAGATGGCCGGCGACGTGGTTGGAGAGGCGCGCCAGCGCCGGGTCGGGGCGGCGCGTCGCGGAGGCGCGCAGCTCCAGCACCGCCAGCACGCGCTCGCCGAGCAGGACCGGGAAGGCGAAGCCGTTGCGGGTCCAGACCGCCTCGCCGTCCTCCCGCGCGCGCTCGTGCAGGCCGTCGGGCGGCGGGACGAGCGCGGGCACCGCGGCGTCGAACAGCTCGGCGCCGGCGTCTATCAGCGGCTCGTCGGCACCGTCGGCGATCCAGCTGCGGCCGACCGTCCAGCAGCCGTGGCGGCGCAGCGCCTCGACGGCGGCGTCGAGCGCGTCCTCCAGCGTGCGGGCGCCGTTGGCGGCGGCGGCGATCGCCTCCAGCAGCTCCAGCTCCTGCTGACGCGCGGCCAGCGCGGCGGTCGTCTCCTGCGCCACCCGTTCGGCCTCGGCGCGCGCCTCGCGCTCGCGCGCGACCTCGGCGCGCAGACGGACCAGCTCCTCGTCGGGAGCGAGCAGCCGATGAACGGCCGGCGCGGGGGCAGGGCGCGGGGTGTCGGTTCCGTCCGACATCTCCGCCGAGAAGATCGGCAGCTGTCCGTCAGCGTTCAGTCAAAACGCTTTAGTTGGCGCGTCAGCGCTCAGCGGCCGTAGCGATCCCGGCCCAGCACGAGCTGCTCGGCGGGGATCGCGGTGCGCGGCGGCGGCGACGGATCGGCTCTGACGGTGACCGTCTCGGCGACCGTGCGCGTGAGCGTGTGCTGCGCGCCATCGGCGGCGGTGATCGTCACGTGCTCGTCGTCGCTGGCGGAGAGCGTGCCCTCCAGGCCCGGGCCGACGCCGGCGTCCATCAGGTAGTGGAGGACGTCCTCGGCCTCGTTCTCCAGCCGCAGCACGCTGACGCTGGCGCCGATCTCGCAGTCGGCCAGCGGGACGCCGGAGACGCGCTCGCCGACCTTGATCGGATGGCCGTGCGGGCAGGTCTTCGCGTCGCCGACGGAGGCGCGCACGTACGCCTCGAAGCGCGGCGTCATCGCGTGCTCCAGCCGCTCTGCCTCCTCGTGCACGTCGTCCCACGGGACGCCGACGACGTCGGTCAGGAAGCGCTCGATCAGGCGGTGGCGGGAGGTGACCTCCTCGGCCTCGCGGCGGCCCTCGTCGGTGAACGAGATCGACTTGTCTCTGGCGCGCGTGATGTAGCCGTCGCGCTCCAGCCGGCCGATCATCTCGTGGACCGTCGGCGCCGACAGCTGCATCGCGCGGGCGAGGTTGGCGCCGGTCATCGGCAGGTTCGCCTCGAACAGCCAGAAGAGCATCTGGAGGTACTCCTCCTCGGCGACCGTGACGTGCTCGTGGCTCATGACGACCAGGTTAATGGGTTAGGCTCGCCGCGTGGAGGTCGGCGCAGGCACACGCGCACTCGTGACGGGCGCGTCGAGCGGGATCGGGGAGGCGCTCGCGCGCGCGCTGGCCGCGCGCGGCGCGACGGTCGGCCTGGCGGCGCGCTCGGCCGGCGAGCTGGAGCGGCTGGCGCGCGAGCTGCCCGGCTCCGGTCACCTCCCGCTGCCCTGCGACGTCGCCTCGCGCGAGGCGATCGAGGCGGCGGTGGCGCAGTTCGTCGCCGAGGCCGGCGGGCTTGAGCTGGTGGTCGCCAACGCCGGCGTCGCCCACTACGGCCCGTTCCGCGCGCTGACGCCGGAGCTGGTCGAGCGGATGACGGCGGTCAACTGGCTCGGCACCGTCTGGACGGTGCGCGCGGCGCTGGAGCCGATGGTCGCAGCCGGCCGCGGCCACGTCGTGATCGTCTCCTCCGGCGCGGCGATGCGCTCCTTCCCCGACGCCGCCGTCTACGGCGCGACGAAGGCCGCCCAGCGCGCCTTCGGCGAGGCGCTGCGGCACGAGCTGGCCGGCACCGGCGTCGGCCTCACGCTCGTCTACCCGGGCGAGATCGCCACCCACCTGCACGATCACGAGAAGGCGACGATGCCGCCCTGGTACCACGGCGGCGACAGAGCGGCCTCGCCCGACCGGCTCGCCGACGCGGTCCTCGCCGCCGTCGCCGCCGACCGCCGCGCCGTCGCCTACCCGAAGCTCGTCGGCCTGCTCGGCATCGTCCACGGCCTCTCCCCCGCGCTCGCCGACATGGTCCTCCGCCGCCTCCGCGGCAGCGCCGCCGCGCCGCGGCGCTGAGCCGTCAGTCTCTCGCCGCGTCGCGGCGGGATTCCATGTTCGCGAGCTGCTTCTCGGCGAGCGCGATCAGCTCGCGCGTCGCCGGCGAGAGGTGGGCGTCGCGGCGGGAGATGAAGGCGAAGGTCTCGTGCAGCGGCGGGTCGAAGGAGGCGACGCCGAGAGCGCTCGGGAGGGCGCCGCGGCGGAGCGAGATCGAGCGGGAGATGATCGTGTCGCCGAGGCCGCGGGCGGCGAGGTCGAGCGCGTTGGCGACCTCCTCGACCTCGACCGCGGTCTGCAGCTTGACGCCGGCGCGCTGGGCGCGCTCGAACAGCGCGCGGCGGGTCGGGTCCTCCCAGCCCCAGCGGGCGTCGTAGAGGATCAGCGGCACGTCGGCGAGCGCCTCGACCGCGACCGGTCTCGCGATCCGCTCGGCGTCGGCGCTGACCCACACCAGCTCGTCCTCCATCGCCGGGCGCACGTCGAGGCCGGCGTCGTCGATCGGCAGCACGATCAGGCCGGCCTCGATCCGCCCCTCGCGCACCTCGTCGGCGACCTCGGAGGAGTTCAGCCCGACGATCCGCAGATGGACGTCGGGGTGGCGGCGGCGGAAGGCGGCCGCGACGTTGCCGATCAGCCAGGTCGGCGCGTCGCCGAAGGTGCCGAAGGTCGCCGTGCCCGCTCTCAGCTCGCGCACGTCGGCGACCGAGGAGGTGGCGCGCTCGGCCGCCGCCAGCGTCCGCTCCGCCTCCGGCCGCAGCGCGCGGCCGGCCTCGGTCAGCACCAGTCTGCGCCCCGCGCGCACGAACAGCGCGACGCCCAGCTCCGACTCCAGCCGACGGATCTGCTCCGACAGCGACGGCTGCGCCATGTAGAGCGCGTCGGCCGCGGCGCTGAAGGTGCCGTGCTGGATCGTCGCGAGGAAGTACTGGAGCTGCTGCAGTGTCATAGGGAAATCCTTGGCATGCCGAAGTACATCAAGGGTAACGCGATGGCCGCCGCAGGCCTACTTTAGGTTGCGTGAACGTTTCTCCGCAGATCAGCCGCGAGCGCCAGGGCCTGCTCCTGTGCATCGTCGCCGCGCTCGGCTTCGGCTCGATGGCGGTGCTCGCCAAGCTCGCGTACGCCGCCGGCGCCAGCGTCCTGACGCTGATGTCGGTCCGCTTCGCGGTCGGCGCCGGGCTGCTGTGGATCATCGCCGCCCACCGCGGCGTCGCGCGCGCCGACAAGCGCTCGGCGCTCGCCGCGCTCGCGCTCGGCCTCTTCCTCTACAGCGCCGAGTCCGGCCTCTACGCCTCCGCGCTGACGCGGATCGACGCCTCGCTCGGCGAGCTGCTGATGTTCTCCTACCCGGCGATCGTCGTCGTCGCGGCGATCGCGCTGCGGCGCGAGCCGCCGTCGCGCCGCCGCCTCGGCGCGGTCGCGATAGCGACGGCCGGCGTCGTGCTGACGCTCGCCGGCGGCGCGACCGGCGCGATCGACCCCGTCGGCGTCGGGCTCGCGCTCGCCGCCGCCGCGATCTACGCGACCTACGTGCTGAGCGCCGACGCGCTCGGCGGCCGCATGCACCCGCTCACCTTCGCCGCGCTGATCTGCAGCGGCGCCGCGATCGCCTTCGCCGCCGCCGGCACGACGACCGGCACGATCCATCTCGGCGCGCTGCACTGGCAGGCGTGGCTGTGGATCGTCGTGATCGCGATCGGCTCGACGACGATCGGCATGAGCGCCTTCGTCGCCGGCGTCGAACGGCTCGGCCCCAGCCGCGCCTCGATCATGTCGGCGCTCGACCCGCTCGTCGCGATGACGCTGGCGGGGATCGTCTTCGGCGAGCAGCTGAGCCCGATCCAGCTCGTCGGCGCGATGCTCGTGATCGGCGCGGTCGTGATCCTGCAGGTGCCGGTGCGCCGACGTCTCGCTCGCCGCCGCGCCGCGCTGCCGATAGCATCGCGCGACCGTGGCGCTTCCGCTTGCCCCGCCCCTCAGCCCTCAGCTGGCTCGCTCGCGCTCGTCACTTCCGAGCGGAGCTGACTGGGCCTTCGAGCCGAAGTTCGACGGCTTCCGCGCGCTCGTCTTCGTCGACGGCGACGCGGTCGAGATCCTCTCCCGCGGCGGCAGACCGCTGGAGCGCTACTTCCCCGAGCTGAGCTTCCCGGCCGGCCGCTACGTCGTCGACGGCGAGATCGTCATCGACGACGCGCACGGCGGCCAGGACTTCGACCTGCTGTCGCAGCGGATCCACCCGGCGGCGTCGCGGATCGAGAAGCTCTCGCTCGAGACGCCGGCCCACTTCATCGCGTTCGACCTGCTCGCCGATGGCGACGAGCTGCTGCTGGAGCGGCCGTTCGAGCAGCGCCGCGAGGCGCTCGTCGCGCTCGCGCAGCGGCTCGGCGGCGAGACGCCGCTGGACCCGACGCCGCTCGTGCGCACGGCGGAGGAGGCGGAGCCGTGGCTGCGCACCGCCGAAGGCGTGATCGCGAAGGAGCTGGCGGCGCCGTACCGCCCCGGCGACCGCGCGGGGATGGCGAAGATCAAGCGCGTCCGCACGATCGACGCGGTGCTCGTCGGCTGGCGCCCCGGCAAGGAGCCGGAGACGGTCGGCTCGCTGATCCTCGGCCTCTACGACGACGACGGCAGACTGCGCGTCGTCGGCCACACCTCGGGCCTGAAGGCGGCCGAGAGACGCGAGCTGGTCGGCAGACTGGCGCCGTACGAGAGCGGCGAGCGCGGCTCCGCCGACCCCAGCCGCTGGAAGAACGACAAGGACCTCGAATGGGTCGGGCTGCGACCGGAGCTGGTCGTCGAGGTCAGCTTCGACCACGTCGCCGGCGGACGCATCCGCCACGGCGCCAGGCTGAGACGGTGGCGCGATGACAAGCCGCCCGCCGAGTGCCTGCTGGCGCAGCTCGACGAGGCGTGAAGATCTCGTCACCGGTGTCCTGAGCGCGTGCGACGAGCCGTAGGATCGGGAGCGTGAACGCGCCCTCGCGCCAGCAGCCGCGCCGTCTGCTGGCCGCCGTGGGCGCGCTGGCGGCCGGCACGCTCGCGCTCGCGGCGCCGCCGAGCGCCTCCGCCGGCGAGCCCGCGATGCGCACCGCGTCCGTCAGCGGCGGCGCCGACCCGGCGCTCGCGTACGACCTGGCGGCGGCGCAGGTCGCGCTCGACCCACCGGCCGGGACGCTGACCGTGAGCGTCGACCTGCACACGGCGCTGCCGCAGCCGCCGCCGGGCGGGCAGAGCGCCGTCACGCTGACGCTCGCCGCCGCGGCCGAGCGGGTCGCGGGCGACGCCGGCGGCACCCAGTGCAGCCCGACCGCGCCCGGCCTCACCGCCGGCGACGCGACCGTGCGGCTCGCCGCCACGCCGGCTGGCTCGCAAGGCGCGCCGGGCGAGGCCGATCCCGGCGGATCCGGCGACCCGGGCGCGCGCGGCGGCAGCGGCGACGGCGGCGGTCCCGGCGACGAGCCGCCGGCCGAGCTGACCGCGACGGCGACGATCGCGCCGGACCCGCTGCCGCGCAGCCGGCCGGCGACGCTGTCGGCCGATCGCAGACGGCTGACGCTGACGCTCTCCGACACGCTGCTGGAGGGCGCCGCGCCGCGCTGTCTCGTCGTGCGCTCGCACGGCCTCGCAGACGGCGCCCCCGCGGAGGCCGGCGCCGACGAGCAGCTGAGCGCCTGGTTCGACGGCCAGGCGCCGCCGGGCCCGAACCCGGACCCGCCGTCGGACCCGAGACCGCACCCAGGAGCGAGAGACCCACCGCCGAGCGGCGCCACGCCGGGTGTCGACACGCCGCCGCAGTCGCTGCGCCGCTGCGACCGCCGCCAGCCGGCCGGCCTGACGTGGGATCCCTTCCCGCGCGAGCTGGCCGTCGGCGGCACCGCGCTCGTTCCGGTGCAGGCGCGCGACGGGCGCGACGTGCGCGCGGTCGTCGCGTCGCTGACGACCTTCGCCGGCAGCCGCAAGGTGGGCGCGCCGCTGCTGGTCGCGCTGCCGCCGCGCGGCTACGCGCTGAAGCTGCAGGCGCCGCCCCAGCGCGGCCGCCTCGACGCGCAGCTGACGTGGCAGGAGCAGCGCGACAGAAGCAGCTGCGCCGACAAGTCGCGCAGCTTCCGGATCGCCGTCGTCCCACCGCGCGCGCCGCGGCTGACGATCGCCGGCACGCCACGGCGGCTGGCCTTCTCATGGGGCCTGAAGGGCCGCGACTGCCACGCGCTGCTGGCGCGCGGGCTGCGGCTGCGGGTCGAGGGCTTCGGCCAGCGCCGCGCCTTCCGCGTCGCGACGCCCTGCGACGGCTGGGAGGATCCCGGCGCCGCACTGCCCGACCTCGCCGTCGAACGTGACGGGCAGAAGCTGCTGCTGAGTCCGCTCGGCGACGAGCCCGGTCTGTGGCAGTACCGCGTCAGCGCCTTCGCGAGCGGTCGCACGCTGCTGCGCCGCACGCTGTCCGTCGAGATCGCGCAGCGCGGCGACGCCGTCGTGCGCACGATCACGCTGCAGCACGGCTAATCCTCCCGGCTTCACACCTCTTTTCTGTATTGTCGCCGCGACAACAGCGACGGACAGGGGGATTCGCGTGCCGCTGAAGCGTTACGGAGTGCTGCGTGGGAGCGCTGTCGACCGGCGGCTCGCCTCCGGCAGCAACGGCCATTACCAGGTGCACGTCGTCGACGAGACGAGCGACTGGCGGGTCGCCGTCAACGTCGAGTCGGCACTCGCGCCGTCGGAGCTGAGATACGTCGTCGTGAGCGACTTCGCGCATCCGCTGCTGAACGACCTGGCCGCGCTTCCCCGCGGCTGGAGCGACCTGGCGTCGAGCGCCGGCGGCGCCGCGCTCGACTTCATCCGCGCGAACCTCTTCGACACGGACGCGATGCGCGTGCTGCCGTTCGACCTGCCGGGCCCCGACAACGACCTCAACGAGAAGCTCGACCACTACGTCGGCCGCGCCGTCGGTGACGAGCAGGCGACCGTCTACGCCTTCGGCGAGCGCTGGGGCCCCGAGCCCGGCAGAAAGGACAAGGTCTTCGGCTTCCTGCCCGGCAACGGCGTCCACGACATCCACATGAACCAGGGCAACGTCGGCAGCTTCACCGCCGACGACGGCGTCTGGCAGGACGGTGCGCTGCTGCTGCACTTCCCGAGACCGGAGCAGTGGGTCGGCATCTTCCTCGCCTTCCAGTCGCAGGGCTGGCACACCGACGACGCGACCGGTCACACGATCGGCGGCGGCGCGCCGGGCGGCGGCGGTGGCGGTGGCGACGTCCCCGCGCCGCACGACGGCACGATCCGGATCGTCGCGGCGCTCGTCAACGCGCTCGACTCGCCCGAGCGCGAGTTCGCGACGCTGCTGAACACGACCGCAGCCGCGCTCGAGCTCGACGGCTGGACGCTCGCCGACCGCGACCGGCACCGCCAGTCGCTGCACGGCCGGATCGCGCCCGGCGAGACATTGCGGATCGCGCTGCAGCCACCGCTCGTGCTGCCCGACAGAGGCGGCCTGCTGACGCTGCTCGACCCGGCCGGGCTGAAGGTCGACGGCGTCGCCTACAGCGGCGCGCAGGCGAGCGAGCCGGGCCGCACGCTCGTCTTCTGAGCGACGACCGCGCGCACGTCGGCGGCAATGCAAAGCCTTCGGCGGATGGCGCGTCGGCACCCTTACGGTGAAAGGCAACGGAGTTCGGACGTGCCAATATCCTGAAGAATGGTGGATCAAAGTTACTGATCGCTCGCCGATCTCCTGACCATTTTCAAGTTCTTCGCCGGACAGTCGATACCACTCGTGGTTACAACCACAGACACTCGGGAGGTGTCGGTATGCAGTTCCCCTCGTCGCGGCGCGTGCGTGCGCTGCTGGCGCTCGGTCCATTGGTCGGTCTCTCATGGCTCGGCGCCTACGCGGCCTTCACCGATTCGGTCGACGTGACGACCAGCTTCTCGACCGGCTCGATCCTGATCAGAGCGAACGACCAGACCGGAACCGTCGCGCTCACCTCGCTGTCGATGTCCGGCGTGATCCCCGGCGCGGTGAGATACGCCCCGCTGAGAATCACCAACAGCGGCACCTCGGACTTCAACTATTCGATGACGACCGCGACGACCGGCAGCGCGCCGCTCGCGGCGGCTCTCACGATCGGCATCCGCGTCGTGCCGAGCGCGACCTGCACGGCGACCGAATACAACGCTTCGACGACGACGCTCCACACCGAGGCCGCCGGGCTCGGCAGTGCCGCCATCGCGTCCCGCCCGCTCGCCGCCGGCGCATCCGAGTTCCTCTGTTACAAGGTCACGCTCCCGAGCGCCGCCTCGAACGCGCTCCAGGGCCTGACGTCGAATGCGACCTTCACCTTCAGCGCCACGACCTGAGCACGGGCTGCTGTCGCACCTGCCGGGGCGCCAGCACGCCCCGGCGGATCTGCGCGTCAGACCGCAGCGCGCTCCATGGGAGCTGCGCAAGACGTTCCTGCGCACGATCAGCTGGCTGCTGGCGCTGTTCGGCGCCCTCTGCCTCGGCCTGACCGCGTGGGGGATCGCCGTCGGCGCGACGCCGCTGATCGTCAAGACCGGCTCGATGCGGCCCAAGTTCCCGGTCGGCACGGTCGTGATCGTGCGGCCGGAGGCGGCGACGAGCGTCGGGGTCGGCGACGTGGTCGCGATCCGCCGCAGCGACGGCAAGCGGATCATGCACCGCGTCAGATCGATCAGAGCGGCCGGCGGCGGCGCGGTCACGTTCGTCGTCAAGGGCGATCGCAACAGAGCGGACGACCCGCCGCTGACGACGACGCGGGTCGAGGCGCCGATCTTCGCGGTGCCGTGGCTGGCTGCGCCGATCAACTGGTTCAAGAACCCCTGGATGCAGTACTGGCTCGGCGTGCTGACGGGCGCCGTCGCGCTCGGCTGGCTGCTGGAGCGGCGGCGCAGAGGGAGCGGCGCCCAGGCGCCGGCGCAGGAGGCGTCCTGAGCGCGCTGCCGGCACGGAGGTCGCGAGCGGCCGCCCTCGCGGTGGGGCTCTGCTGCGCGCTCTTGGCGTGGGCGGCCGCTCCCGCGCTGGCCGCGTTCGTCGGCAGCGTGCTGGCGGAATCGAGCTTCGCGTCCTACACCGTGCCAGCGCCCGGCAACGTCAGATGCACCGGCCTCGGAGTGCTGAGAGGCCAGATCGTCCTGGACCCCGTGACGCCGCCCAGCGGCGCGACCATCTCCTACGACATCACCCAGCCCGACGGCAGAGTCGTCAACTCGGCCGCGACCTCCTACTCGCTGCCGGCCGTCTCGCTGATAGGCAGCTACGTCGTGCAGGCGAGACTGTCGGCCGGCGGCTGGAGATCGGCCGGAGTGACGATCAACGTCACCAACGTCGCCGGCGTCTACATATGCGCCTGATGCGCGTTCCGTAGGATCCGCGGCCGAGATGGCCGCACCCGTGCTCGTCGCCCCCGCCCCCTTCCGCAGCGCCGGCCTGCGCGCGACCCAGGTCGCCGCCGCGCTCGGCCGCGGCCTGGAGGCCGGCGGCTGGGAGGTCGACCTCTGCCCGCTCGCCGACGGCGGCGCCGGCACGCTGGAAGTGCTGCTGCCGGCGCTGGCCGGCGAGACGGCCGCGGTCGAGGTCGGCGGCAGACGCGTCGGGATCGGGCTGATCGAGGACGGCGGGACGGCGATCGTGGAGCTTGGGAGCGTGCTGCCGGGCGACGGCGAGGGCGGCTCCAGCGCTCCCGCCGGCGAGCTGCTGCTGGCGGCCGCGCAGAGCGGCGCCGAGGTGCTGCTGGTCGGCGCCGGCGACGTCCGCTGCGATGACGGCGGCGAGGGGATGATCGAGGCGATCGCCTCCGGCGGCGGGATCGCGCCGCGTCTCGTCGTGCTCTGCGACGTGCGCACGCCGGCGCGCGGGATCGGCTGGGGCGCGGCCGGCGACGGGATCGCGGCCGCGCTGGCGGAGGCCTGCGACGCGAAGCTGGAGTCGGGCGCGAGCTTCGTGCTCGACGTGCTCGACGGCGACGCGCGCATGCGGGCGGCGCACGCGGTGATCGTCGGCGAGGGGCTGCTCGACCTGCGCACGCTCGCCGGCAAGGCGCCGGGCGAGCTGGCGACGCGCGCGCGTCAGAGCGGCGTGCCCTGCTTCGCCGTCGTCGGCGGGCGCACGCTCGACCCGTTCGGCGGCCGCATCCTCGACCTGCAGGCCGTGCTGGAGGCGCCGACGCTCGCGGCGATCGAGGCGGCCGGCGGCGAGCTGGCGAGACTGGTCTGAGACCGCTTCGCGACTGGCCCGACCGCCGCTCGCGGGATACGCTGCGCGGCCATGGGGCTCTTCAAGCGCAAGCCGAATCCGGACAAGGAGCTGGCGTCGGCGCTCGCGCAGCGCGGCGTCGCGGGGCGCGCGACGGTCGTCGCGATGACGGAGACCGGAGCGATCCGCGCCGAGGTCGCGAGAGAGGTCGAGTTCACGCTCGACCTCGCGCTGCCCGACGGCTCGACCGTGCGGACCGTCCACCGCCAGTTCATGAACCGCTTCACGCTCCACGGCCTCGCGCCGGGTGAGCCGGCGAGCGTCATGTACGACCGCGAGGACCCGAGAACGGTGATGGTGCAGGGCCACCCGCGCTTCCGCACCGACGTCGTCGCGGGCGAGATCGTGATCGTCGAGCTGCAGGACCTCGACGCTCCCGCCTGACGCAAGCGCGCTGTCAGCGAGGGCGCCGAGCGGCACCCGGCGGGTCGGGAGCGCTACGCTCGCCGCGTCGTGCCTCCGCTTCCCCGTCCGCAGATCCCCGTTCCACCCGCGTTGCGGCGCGCGGTCGTCGTCGGCGCCGGCTCGTTCGGCACGGCCGTCGCGGTGCTGCTCGCGCGCGGCGGGCTGCGCACGACGCTGCAGACGCGCACCGCCGCGCAGGCCGAGGAGCTGCAGCGCAGCCGCGAGAACGCGGCCTACCTGCCGGGCGTCGAGCTGCCGAAGGAGCTGCGGATCGAGCCCGCGGCGGCGGGCCTCGGGCGCGCCGAGTTCGTCTTCCTGGCGGTCCCCTCGGCGCGGCTGGAGGAGGTGATCGCCGGGCTGGAGTCGGCCGGGCTGAGCCGCCGCGCCTCGATCGTCTCGTTGACGAAGGGGCTGGTGCCGCCGGCCGGGACGGCGCCGACGGTGCTGCTGCGCGAGCGCTTCGGCGCCGAGCGGGTCGCCTGCGTCGGCGGGCCGGCGCACGCGCAGGAGATGGTGCGCGAGGGCGCGGGCCTGGTCGCCGCCGCCAGTGACGAGGCGCTCGCGAGGCTGATCGCGTCGGTCTTCATCCGCGCCGGCGTCGTCTGCGAGCAGTCCGACGACCCGGTCGGCGTCGAGCTGGCGGGAGCGGCCAAGAACGCCGCCGCGCTGGCCGCCGGCGCGACCGAGTCGCAGGGGCTGAACGCCGCCGGCGCCGCCGCCGGGCACATCTTCGCCGAGGTCTGGCGGTACGCCGAGCGTCAGGGCGCGCGGCCGGAGTCGATGATCGGCCTCGCCGGCACCGGCGACCTGGTCGCGACCGCGCTCGCGCCGCAGAGCCGCAACCGCCGCGCCGGCGAGCTGCTCGCCGAGGGCGTGCCGGCGCGCGAGATCCCGGAGCGGATCGGCCAGGCGGTCGAGGCGCTGGAGAGCGTCCCGCTGCTGGCGCAGGCGCTCGCGCGCGCGGGCGTCGAGGCGCCGGTGACGAGCGCGCTGGCGCGGCTGATCGGCGGCGAGCTGCCGCTCGGCGAGTGGGTCGCGCTGGTCCGCGCGACCGTCCCGCCCCCCGCCCGCTGGCGACCGGCGAGAGCGGTGCCGAGGGGCGCCTTCGGACGCGTCGCGACGCGCGTGCGGGGCTTGTTCAGACGCGGCGAAGACCTGCGCGACGCGCCCGAGTGAGCCGACGCCGCGCGCGGGCGCGGTGCCGTCCAGACGCGGCTCAGCGCCCCTCCGCCAGCGTCGTCACGACCGCCTCGTAGACGCCCTCGCCGTTGCGGTCCTCTGCGATGCGGACGTTGTCGCGGCCGGCGAGCGCCTCGCGCAGGGACGGGTCCTTCTCCAGCGCGTTGGCGACGAGCCAGAAGGTGCCGACGGCGGCGGCGGCGCCGAGGTCCTCGCGCGAGTCGCCGACGGCGATGCACTCGGCCGGCTCGTAGCCGCGGATCTGCATGTGGCGGGCGACGGCCGCCGCCTTGGAGGCCGTGCGGGGGACGAGGTGGTAGGCGCGCACCTGGTCGAGGTCGGCGAGCGCGGCGGAACGGGAGTGGACGGTGCCGTTGTCGACGAGGCGCAGGTGGTCATGGCCGGCCGCTCTCAGCAGCTCGTCGACCTCGAACGCGTCGACCAGCCCGCGGAAGAGATGCGAGACCTCGCGGTTGACGTGCCACGGCTCGTGGTACTCGAGCTGTCTCGGGAAGCGCTCCAGCAGCAGCGCCGGGGCGCCGCACGCGGTGATCTGGTCGTGGATCGAGAGGCCGTCGCGCGGCTCCAGGCCGCCGGTCAGCCACTCCAGCTCGCCGTCGACCACGAGCCCGGAGCCGGCCTCGAAGATGTACGCCGTCTGGCCCAGCAGGCGCGCGTCCTCTCTCACCTGCGTCTCCCGCCGGCCGGTGTAGATGACGACCTCCGCGCCGGCGCGGTGGCAGGCCTCCAGGGCGCGCACCGCGGCGGTCGAGAAGTTGCCGTCGGCGTCGCGCAGGAGCGCGGCGCCGCGGCCCAGGAGGGTGCCGTCGAGGTCGACGTAGAGGCAGCGCAGCATGCGCCGCAGTCTGACGGACGGGCCGCGAGAAGGAGCCTCCGGCGAGTTCTCGCAAGGCGTCAAGCGCTATGCGCGCAGACGCCCGACCTCGGCGCGGATCGCCGCGACGAACGCGTCGACCTCGGCCGGCTGCGTGTCCCAGGCGCACATCCAGCGCACCTCGCCGGTGTTGAAGTCCCACGTGTAGAAGCGGAATCGCTCCTGCAGCCGTCTCGTCGCCTCGGCCGGCAGCTTCGCGAAGACCGCGTTCGCCTGCGGCGCCTGCGTCAGCTCGACGCCCGGCAGGTCGCGCACGCCGTCGGCCAGCCGCGCCGCCATCGCGTTCGCGTGCGAGGCGAGCTGATGCCACAGTCTGTCCTCCAGCAGCGCGACGAACTGCGCCGCCAGGAAGCGGCCCTTCGACGCCAGCTGGAGCGACTGCTTGCGCAGGTACGGCATGCCGTCGGCGAGGCCCCTGTCCGGGTCCAGTATCACCACGGCCTCGGCGCCGAGCGCGCCGACCTTGGTCGCGCCGAACGACAGCAGGTCGACGCCGGCGTCGGTCGTGAAGGCGCGCAGCGGCACGTTCAGCGCCGCCGCCGCCATCGGCAGGCGGGCGCCGTCCATGTGCAGCAGCAGGCCCTTCGCGTGCGCGGCGTCGGCGAGCGCGCGCACCTCCTCGACGGTGTAGACGGTGCCCAGCTCGGTCGACTGGGCGATCGAGACGAGCTGCGCCTGCGCCTGGTGCTCGTCCCCGAGGCGGTCGGTCAGGCGCTCGACGTCGTCGGGCACGAGCTTGCCGTCGGGCGTCGGCGTCGTCAGCAGCTTGACGCCGCCGACCCGCTCCGGCGCGCCGGTCTCGTCCATGTTCAGGTGCGCGGTCTGCGAGCAGATCACCGCGCCCCACGGCGAGCAGGCGGCGCGCAGCGCCAGCACGTTCGCGCCGGTGCCGTTGAAGACGAAGAAGGCCTGCGCCTGCTCGCCCAGCTCGCGCTGGATCAGCTGCTCGGCCTGGTCGCTCCAGCGATCGGCCCCGTAGGCGACCGCGTGGCCGTCGTTGGCGGCCGCGACGGCGGCCACGACCTGCGGGTGGGCGCCCGCGTAGTTGTCGCTCGCGAACGTGCTCATGCGCTCGCGTAGAGCGCGAGGCGCTGGCCGTTGACCTTGCGCGCCGCGTCGCCCAGCAGGTAGGCGATCGCGGCCGCGACCTCGTCGGCGTCGGTGAAGGTCAGGAACGCCTTCTCCGGCGACTCGGCGCGCATCTTCGGCGTCACGAGCGCGTTGATCGCGACGACGTTGGCGGTCGCGCCGTTTCTGGCGGCGTTGAAGTCCTGCGCGAGCGCGTAGGTCCACGCCTCCGAGGCGGCCTTCGCCGCCGCGTAGGCGGCGTTGTCGCCGGTCGGGCGGACCGCCTGCTTGGCCGAGACGAGCACGAAGCGGCCGCGGCCGGAGGCGCTCAGCGCTGCGTGGAAGGCGCGCGAGGTGTGCTGCACCGTTCTCACCAGCAGCCCTTCGAGGAAGGCCCAGTCGTCCAGCGGCGCCTCGGCGATCGGCTTCCCGCCGCGCCAGCCGCCGACCGCGTGGACGAGCCCGTCGACGCGGCCGAAGCGCTCCTGCACCGCCGCCGCCCACGCCGAGGCGGCGGCCGGGTCGAGCAGGTCGGGCGTCGCCGCGTCGATCCGCTCGGCGGGCAGGTCGAGCTGCTCGACGAGCGCGTCGAGCTGCTCCTGCGAACGGTCGGCGAGCGCCAGCACGGCGCCCTCGTCGGCGAGCGCACGGGCGAGGATCGGCCCGAGCGAGCCGCCCGCCCCCGCGAGCGCGATCACGCGGCCTTCGAGCGGGGCGGCTGCTGATGTCATGCGGGAACGGCCTCCTTGCTGGCGTCGGCCGCGAGCTTGGCCTGCAGCGACGCGTAGAAGAGCGAGAGCGGGAACTCGTCGTCGAGCACCTCGTCCACGTACGGTCGCAGATCGGGCGCCTCCTCGAACGTGCGCGCGCTCGCGACCCAGCGCGAGCCGGCCGACGGCGAGACGTACTGCGCGACGAGGTCGTGCGCCGCCGCCCAGTGCTGCAGCTTCGTCCGCTGGATGCCGGCGCGGTAGAGCGTCTCGACCTGCTCGCGCAGCTCCAGCACGCCTGCGGCGACCTCGTCCCAGACGATCGTCAGGCGGTTGTCGGTCCAGTGCAGGCGACGGGTCGCGTGCAGGTAGCCGAACAGCAGCTGGCCGCCGAGGCCGTCGTAGTTGCGCACGCGCGGGCCGGTGACCGGGAAGCGGAAGAGGCGGTCGAAGAGGATCGCGTACTGCGCGTTGCGGGCGAAGGCGAAGCCCTCCCGCTCGAGCTTGACCGACTCGCTGAAGGCGGTCAGGTCGCAGCGCAGCTCCTCCAGCGCGTACATCCAGTACGGCATCCGCTGGCGGATCATGAACGGGTCGAACGGCAGGTCGCCGTGGCTGTGCGTGCGGTCGTGGATCAGGTCCCACAGCTCGTAGGCGTCGCGCGAGAGCTGCTCGCTCGCCAGCAGCGCGGCGGCGTCGGGCGGCAGGTTGAGCCGCAGCAGCTCGGCCGCCTGCGAGGACGTGCGGCGGAAG
Source organism: Conexibacter sp. CPCC 205762 (assembly GCF_030646155.1). Lineage (GTDB taxonomy): Bacteria > Actinomycetota > Thermoleophilia > Solirubrobacterales > Solirubrobacteraceae > Conexibacter. The sequence goes on along the minus strand of NZ_JAUTDN010000002.1, from coordinate 49,973 downwards.
CGCTCGGCCTCGCGGTCGCAGAAGATGCCGCCGAAGTTGTTGACCGGCTTGCCCTTGACCGAGACCGTCTCGGGGAACAGCACGGCGCAGTCGGAGTCGTAGCCGGCGGTGTGGTCCACGAGCGTCACCGGCACGAACTTCTCGTTGTCGTAGCGGTCGCGCTCCAGCTCGGCGAGCCACTGCGGCCACGGCACGCCGACGATCAGCGCCTCGAACACTCTGTCGCGCGAGCCGTTCTGCTTGTACATCGGGAACAGCACGAGGTGCTGGACGCCGTCCTGGCGCTGCTGGTCGGGCCGGAAGGCGTCCAGCGCGACGGTGAAGTCGGGGACGCCGAAGCCGCCCTCGGCCCAGGCGCCGAGGTCCGCGACGGCGGCCGCGAGGTAGTCGGTCTGGTGCGGGAAGCGCGGCTTCAGCCCCTCGATCGCCGCGCCGATCCGCTCGACGCGGGCGCGCAGCTCCGCAGCGTCGTGCTGGGCGAGGTCGACGGTGCCGTCGGGCTGCTGCTGCAGGCGCAGCGCGTCGACCTCCGCCTTCAGCGTCTGCCAGTGCGCGTCGTCGCGCGCGTCGATCGCCTGCTGGGGCTCGGGCAGCGGCTGCGCGAAGGCGCCGGCGGCCGCCCAGTGGACGAGGTTGAGCCACAGGTCGGCGTGGTCGAGCGAGTCGATGCAGTCGTCGCCGAAGAGGTCGGAGTCGCCCAGCACGACGACGCGGCCGCGGCCGTGCTCGCTGACGGCGAGCAGCGGCGCCTGCGGCTCGGAGGCCGTCTTGGAGGTGCGCGCGACCACGCGCGCGCCGTTGGAGAGGGCGAGCGTCGTCGCGCGGTAGAAGACCGCCTGCTCGACGCGCGCGAGCAGGTCGACGCCCTCGTGGCGGGTCGCGTCGGCCAGCTCGGCGCGGATCCAGTGCGGGCTCTCGAGGTGGTGCTCGTAGTCGGAGACGGTGCGGTTCTCGATCTCGATCCCGAAGCGGCCGAGCAGCTCGTTGACGTTGTTGCCGTACTTCGCCTGCTCCTGCTCGCCGAGCACGATCAGACCGCCGCCGGCGTTCACGAACGCCTCCAGCGCGTCCAGCTCGACCGGCTCGAAGCGCGGCGAGCCGCCCGGCACGACCTGCTCCCAGGCCGGCTCGGAGGGGTGGGCGATCACGACGACGTCGGCGCGCGTGTCACGCAGCGCGTCGGCGTCGAGCGCGCCGGCCTCGTGCACGACGACGTCGAGGTCGTGCGTGCGCAGCAGCTCGGCGGCGCGGGCGTAGGAGGAGTCCTGCGGGTGCGAGGGCTGGATCGCGCGCGCGATCTCAGGGCGCACGGTCCATGCCTCCGCGTGCGCCTCGTCGAAGACGATCCGGGCCGAGGCGGGACGCTGAGACGACATCGAGGACTCCAATCGGGCAGGGGACTGCGGGGCTGTCATCCACCGTACGCCGGCCCTCGCGGATGTTCCATACGCCGATCGCTCATCTGACTGCAATAATCGAACGAATGGACGACATTGACCGGCAGATCGTTGCGTTGCTTGTCGAGGATGCGCGCCGTTCCTACGGTGACGTCGGCCGTCGCGTCGCCCTGAGCGCGCCCGCCGTCAAGCGCCGCGTCGACCGCCTGCGCGCCAGCGGCGCGATCGAGGGCTTCACCGCCGTGCTCGACCACGGCGCGCTCGGCGCCGGCACCGAGGCGCTGGTCGAGCTGTTCTTCGCCCCCGGGATCCTGCTCGACGAGGTGACCGAGCGGCTGGCGCAGCAGCCCGAGGTGGTCGAGGCGTGGTCGGTCACCGGCGACGCCGACGCGATCGCCCGCGTCCGCGTCGCCGACGCCCGTGCGCTGGAGCAGCTGATCATGCTGCTCCAGCGCGACGGCTCGGTCGTCCGCACCCGCTCGCAGATCGTGCTGTCACGACTGGTGGCGCGGGGGCGTTCCTAGCGCTGGCGCGTCTGTCGCGCCGCTGCCCAGCGCCACGCCCGGGCCGCCGCCTCGGCGACGGCGGCCGCGACGAGCGCGATGCCCGTCACCATGATCGCCAGCACGACGCAGACGACGGAGAGCAGCCCGGCGTCGTCAGTGGCGCCGCCCTGCGGGTCGACGGCCAGCAGCCAGGTGACGTCGAAGAAGACGACCGCGACGACCACCAGCGCGACGCCGCGCAGGCGAAACAGCAGCCCCGCCAGCAGCGGGCCGACGATCGCGATCCAAGCGGCGTCGAGCGGCACCACCTGCCCGCCGCTCGGCTTGTCGGCGTCGAGCCCGAGCGCGATCGCGACAGCCGTCGCGCCGACGGCGCAGACCCAGAAGGCGACGGGCGCGACACGACCGCTCATACGCGCCAGTCTTGCCGGCGAACGCGGTCACGCCACAAATAAGGACCGAACGTGACCTAAATGACCGAGAGGATGGTCTCAACGATCACCCGGCAGGAGAGGACAGCGTCATGGACTGGAAGCTCGAACTGATCACGATCCCCGTCACCGACGTCGACCGCGCGAAGGAGTTCTACGTTCGGCTCGGCTTCAACGCCGATCACGACCACCGCGTCAGCGACGAGCTGCGCTTCGTGCAGCTGACGCCGCCCGGCTCCGCCTGCTCGATCGCGCTCGGCGAGGGCCTCACCGACGCCGCGCCCGGCTCGGTCAAGGGGCTGCAGATCGTCGTCGCCGACGCCGACGCCGCCCACGCCCAGGTGGTCGACGCGGGCGTCGAGACCGGCCCGGTGCAGGACCTCCCGTGGGGCCGCTTCGTCTTCTTCACCGACCCCGACGGCAACGCCTGGGCGCTGCAGCAGCTCGTCACTCAGGGCGCGTAGGAGCCGACCGGCGCCAGCGCTCTGCCATCGGCCGGACAGACCCACCACGCCTCGCCGTCGCGGACCTCGGTGACGGCGGCGTGGGGGTGGTCCAGGACGCACATCGGGTGGAGCGTGCCGTCGACCTCGTCGACCTCGACGAACTGCTGCTGAAAGGCTGACGCGAGCCCGGCGCGGCGGTCGGCGGCGGTCGGGCCGAGCGGCACGACGAGGCTGCCCCGCCAGTGACCGTCCGCGTCGTGCAGCATCAGCCAGCCGTAGTCCGTCTCGTCGTCCCAGCCGCGCTCCGGGTCGACCTGCGGCAGGTCGCCTTCCACAGTGGCGCTCCAGCCGGAGGTGATGGCACCCCAGCGGTCGACGTCGTGCAGCACGAGCGTGACGTCCTCCGCCAGGTCGGGTGGCAGCGGCGCGCCCGGCCGCGGCCCGAGCGGCCTGACCAGCTCGGCGGGGTCGGTGACGGTCTCGAACCGGTAGGTGAAGAGGCCGTCGCCGTTGGCGTTCAGCAGCTCCTGCAGCTGCTGAGCCGAGGCGCCATCGCCGATCGCCGCAGTGAACGCCTCCGCGGCCGGCGTCGGCTGCTCCGGAGGCGGCGCGCCGAAGCTCTCGACCAGCCGCACCCGTTCCGGCGGCACCGCGACCGGCAGGTAGTCGTAGCCGGAGCTGTTCGTCTGCAGCACCGAGCCGGAATCGTCGATCGCCCACAGGTCGACGGGGCCGACGCTGCGCCTGCCCATGTCGACGAACCAGCTCGCGTCCTCGCGGTCGTGGCAGACGAAGACGCCGTCGAGCTCGCGGCGCTCGCTGCCGGCGATCCCACGCGCAGCGCCCATCAGCCGCGGGTCGAGCCCGTGCGCGAGGATCGAGTCGCGGTTCACGCTCGCTGAGACGTGATAGAGGGTCCGTCTGCTCACTGCTGCTCCTCCCCCGTGCAGTGCCAGATCTCCGGCTCGACGACGCCCATCGTGCCGACATGGATCTCGCGGACGCGCGTCCAGCCGGGGCCGGGTGACTCGGGCTCGTCGTCGCCGAGCGACGGCCCGACCCACTCCCGTTCGCGGCTCATCCGCGGACCCTACCGCGCCGCCGACTACTCTCAGTCGGGGTGTCCGCGACCGACGAGATCATCGAGCCCTGGGAGTCGCTGCTCGCGCGCGGGCGGGCCGACGAGCGGCTCGTGCACGAGTCGGTCGTGCCGCCGCGGCCGGGCAGGGCGGTGCCGATCCCCGGCGAGCTGCACCACGAGGTTCGTGAGGCGCTGGAGCGGGTCGGGATCGCCGCCCTCCACACGCATCAGGAGGAGGCGCTGTACGCGGCGATGGAGGGGCCGACGATCGTCACGACCGGCACCGCCTCCGGCAAGTCGCTCTGCTTCAACCTGCCGACGCTGCAGATGCTGCACGTCGACCCGCGCGCGCGAGCGCTCTACCTCTACCCGACGAAGGCGCTCGCGCAGGACCAGGTGCGCGCGCTCGCGAGACTGCGGCTGCCGCGGCTGCGGCCGGCGATCTACGACGGCGACACGCCCCAGACCGAGCGCCGCGCGATCCGCAGATCGGCGAACGTCGTGCTGACCAACCCCGACATGCTGCACGTCGGGATCCTCCCCAACCATGCGGCGTGGGGTGACTTCCTCGCCAACCTCGCGGTCGTCGTCGTCGACGAGGCGCACGTCTACCGCGGTGTCTTCGGCTCGCACGTCGCGAATGTGCTGCGGCGGCTGCGGCGGCTGGCGGCGGCGTACGGCACCGAGCCGCGCTTCCTGCTCGCGAGCGCGACCGTCGCCAACCCGCTGGAGCTGGCGGAGCGGCTCACCGGTCTCCCCGGGATCCGCCTGATCGACGAGGACGGGGCGCCGTCGGCCGAGCGGACGATCGCGATGTGGAACCCGCCGCTGCTGGACGAGACGCTCGGCTCGCGCACCTCCGCGCTGAGCGAGGCGGCCGATCTGTTCGCCGACCTCGTCGCCGCCGGCTCGCGCACGATCTGCTTCATCAAGTCGCGCAAGGCGGTCGAGGTGATCCTGCGCAGCGCGACCGCGCGCCTGCGGCAGAGCGGCCACCCCGACCTGGCGGAGAAGATCGCCCCCTACCGCGCCGGCTACACCGCGCAGCAGCGGCGCGAGCTGGAGCAGCAGCTGATGGGCGGCCAGCTGCGCGGCGTCGTCGCGACCGACGCGCTCGAGCTGGGGATCGACATCGGCGAGCTGGACGCGGCGATCTGCGTCACCTTCCCCGGCACGGTCGCGTCGCTGAGACAGATGTGGGGCCGCGCCGGCCGACGCGGCAGAGGTCTCGCCGTCTACGTCGCCGGCGAGGACGCGCTCGACCAGTTCTTCTGCCGCCACCCGGACGAGTTCCTGCAGCGGCCGGTCGAGGCGGCGATCCTCGACCACGAGAACGAGCAGATCCACGCCGCGCACCTCGTCTGCGCCGCGCACGAGGGGCCGCTCGCGCCCCGCGACGCGGAGGTGCTCGGCCCGCACTGGCGCGCGCACGCCGAGCGGCTCGCGAGCGCCGGCCTGCTGATCGAGCGCAACGGCCAGTTCAAGCTGCGTGCGCCCGAGCTGTTCCCGGCCGCGCAGGTCGCACTGCGGTCGGCGTCGAGCGACAACTTCACGCTGATCGACGTCGCCTCGGGCGAGGTCGTCGGCACGATGGAGGCGTCGCGCGCCTTCAACACCGTCCACGACGGCGCCGTCTACCTGCACATGGGGCGCGCGTTCGAGGTCGTCGCGCTCGACCTGCACGACCGCCGCGCGCTGCTGAGACCATTCGACGAGAACTGGTTCACGCAGCCGCGCCGCGACACGACGACCGCGATCGAGCGGCTGATCGCGCGCCGCGAGACGATGGGCGTGCAGCTCTCGTTCGGCACCGTGCTCGTGACCGAGCTGGTGACCGGCTACCAGAGAAAGTCGCTCGCCGACCACGAGACGATCGACTTCCATTCGCTCGACCTGCCCGAGACCACCTTCTCGACACAGGCGCTCTGGTACGAGCTGGACGACGCCGTGCTCGGTCCCGACGCCTACTCGGAGCGGCTGCTGGGCGCGCTCCACGCCGCCGAGCATTCGCAGATCGCGGTGCTGCCGCTGCTGGCGATGTGCGACCGCTGGGACATCGGCGGCCTCTCCACCAACGCTCACCAGCAGACCGGCCGGCCGACGATCTTCATCTACGACGGCCACCCCGGCGGCGTCGGCATCACGCGCCAGGGCTACGACCGCTTCGAGCAGCTCGTCGCCGACGCGCACCGGCTGATCAGCGAGTGCAGATGCAGACACGGCTGCCCGTCGTGCGTGCAGTCGCCGAAGTGCGGCAACCTCAACGAGCCGCTGTCGAAGGGCGGCGCGAGCGCGCTGATGCGGCGGCTGCTGAGCGACGCCGCCGCCTGACAGATCGCTTGCAGGACGGGCGCGGGCAGCCGCTCGCGTTGCAGGTTCCGGGGCCTGAACCTGTGCACGAGCCTGCGCACGGGTGGGAGGTGCATCGGATCTGCCGACGCTGCAGGTGATGGTTCGGTCGGTCAAAGCGCTCCTCCTCCTCTCCGTGGCGCTCGGGGCCGTGTCGCTCACGCCAGCACCCGGTCTGGCGACCAGCGGCGGCGCGGCCCCGAACGTCGCCACCGGCGCGCGCACCGGCGGCGCCGACCCCAACGGCGAGTCGAAGCCGAAGGCGGCGCCGAAGAAGAAGGCGGCGAAGAAGCAGCCGAAGCGAGCCGTCGCGAAGCAGAGACGGGCGAGACGCAAGCCCAAGCGGGCGCCGGCCGCGCCCGCGCCGGTCACCCCGGCGCCGGTCGACGACGCACCCGCCGCCGACACCGTCGCCGGCATCTTCCCGGTCGCCGGCTCCTTCACCTTCGGCGGCGACGACGCGCGCTTCGGCGCCGGCCGGCCCGGCCACATCCACCAGGGCCAGGACGTCGTCGCCGCGAGCGGGACGCCGATCGTCGCGCCGGTCGCGGGGACGATCGTGTGGAAGGCCAACCAGCCCGGCGGGGCGGGGATCTACGTCGTGCTGCGCGGCGCCGCCGACGGCCGCGACTACGTCTTCATGCACCTCAAGAGCGGGTCGGTGCTGGTCGAGGCCGACAGCGCCGTCAGCGCCGGCCAGCAGCTCGCCGAGGTCGGCGCGACCGGCGTCGCCTCCGGTCCCCATCTGCACTTCGAGATCTGGGTTGGCGGCTGGCAGGCGAGAGGCGGCGCGCCGATCGATCCGCTCCCCCAGTTGCAACGTTGGGCCAACGGCTGAGGTCCGCTTCAGCGTCGTCGGCGAGAATGGGCCTGTGAGCTACACGCCCTCCTCTCGGCCGGACCCGTTCAACACCGCCGCGCGCCAGCCGAGAAGCACGCGCGACGGGGGCGAGCCGCTCGGGACCTTCACCGCGCTCGCCGTGCTGGTCGCGATCAACGTGATCGTCTTCCTGATCGAGCTGGCGAGCGCGCCGTTCAGCGACATGATGAACGGCGGCCTCGTCGAGCACGGCGGGCTGTGGGGGTACGAGGTCGACCAGGGCCAGTGGTGGCGGATCATCACCAGCGGCTTCCTGCACGCCAACGGCGCCCACCTGTTCGGCAACCTGATCGCGCTGCTCATCCTCGGCGGCGTGCTGTCGGTCGCGGCCGGCCAGCTGCGGATGCTGCTCGTCTACGCGGCCGGCCTGCTCGGCAGCTCCTTCAGCGTGCTCGTGTTCGACCCGAACACGCTGACAGTCGGCGCCTCGGGCGCGATCTTCGGCCTCGCCGGCGGGGCGCTGCTGGTCGGCTGGCGGCAGAGACGCTGGCTGCTGCTCGTGTTCGCGGCGCTGTGGATCGCCTACGCGCTGTCGAGCACGCTGTTCGTGCCCGGGATCTCGCAGGCCGGCCACTTCGGCGGGCTCGTCGCGGGCGCGTTCGCGGGCGCGCTGCTGGTCGACGACGGCGCGCGGCTGCGCAGCGAGCGCGCCGCGGCCGGGATGGTCGCGGTCCTGCTCGTGATCCTGTTCGCGGGCGCGCTGGTCGTCTAGCGCGGGGCCTACGGCGGCGTGACGCGGGGGCTGACGCCCGCCACGTCGGCGCCGCTCAGCTCCTCCAGCGAGCGGCCGGCGGTCTCGATCCGGAAGACGGCGGTGACGAGCAGCGCCAGCAGGCAGCCGCCGGCGAGGATCAGCAGCAGCGCGCTGGAGCCGATGTCGTCGAGCAGGATCGGGAAGAGGAAGACGCCGAGCGCGGCGCCGAGCTTGGCGCAGGCGGCCGCGAAGCCGTGGCCGGCGGCGCGGATGTCGGACGGGAAGACCTCGGCCGGGAGCGCGTAGGTGGTCGCGTTCGGGCCTGCGTTCATGAAGGTGTTGAAGATCGCGAAGCCGAGCACGACGAGCCAGATGTGCGCGGCGCCGCCGCCGTCGAGCCCGTCGGCGAGCGCCAGCAGCGCGAGCGCGACCGCCATCGCCCCGAAGCCGAACAGCTGCAGCCGCACGCGGCCGACCTTCTCCACCAGCGCGATCGCGATCACGAAGCCGAGCACGAGGAAGAGGTCGAGCGCGGCGGTGCCGCTGGTCGAGGCGATGTCGTCGGAGATGAAGGTCGCGTCGGGGCCGGCGAGCGCCATCGCCGCGAGCAGCGTCGGCGTGAAGATCCCGACGCCGTAGGTGGCGACGTCCATCAGGAACCAGGGGACGGCGGTGAAGATCGTGCGCCGGCGCCAGCGGCGGGAGAACAGCGCCGGCTGGATCAGCGCGGCGGGCCCTTCTGCGACGGGCGCGGTGCGGCGGCGGTCGTCCTCGTGGACGACGACCGGGTGCCCGACGAGCGCCTCCGCGACCTCCTCCGCCTCCTGCTCGCGGCCGTTCTGCGCCAGCCAGCGCGGGCTCTCGGGCGTGGAGCGGCGCAGCCAGATGATCACCAGCGCGGGCAGCGCGCCGAAGCCGAGCATCCAGCGCCACGACTCGACGTCGGGCGCGATCGCCAGCACGACGACGCCGACGCCCGCGCCGAGCACGATCCCGACCGCCTGCAGGCTGAAGGCGCCGACGAGCCATCTGCCGCGGTCTCTGCTCGGCAGGATCTCGGCGAGGTAGCTGGCGGCGATCGGGTAGTCGAGCCCGATCGCGATCCCGAGCACGAAGCGGAAGGCGATCAACGACCAGACGTCCCACGCGAAGACGCACAGGAGCGAGAAGACGACGAACAGCCACAGGTCGAAGCGGAACAGCCGGCGGCGGCCGATCTTGTCTGCGAGCGGCCCGAGCACCCCGGCGCCGACGACCGCGCCGACGATCGCGGCGGCGGAGACGAGCCCCTTCTCCGTCGCGCCGATCCCGAACTCCTCGGCGATCAACGGATTCGCGACGCCGATGATGAAGAAGTCGAACCCGTCGAGCAGGATCCCCAGCGCGGCCAGCAGCCAGAAGCGCCGGTGCAGCTTGGAGAACGGCGCGCGGTCGAGCGACTGCCCGAGCGGCTGCGGGGTGACATGAGCGCGCGCGGCCGACATGGCGCGCGAGATCGTCGCAGAGCGTGTGCGCGCCGACGAGTGGCGTTCACGTGTTGGTGACGAGCGGCGCGGGGCCCTCGCCTCACGCTAGCGGCGGGCGCGTTCAAGCGCGGCGCCGCCGTGCGCTGCGGGAGACGTCTCGCGCGCGAGGGCGCGGCGCCAGCGCGGCGCTCAGTCTCTGAGCGTCTTCAGCAGCCCGAGCTGCACGCCGAGCGCACCGCCCGCGAGCGCGCCGACGCCCGCGCGCCCCTGCGCGGGGATCGCGGAGCCCGCGGCGAGCGTGGCGAAGAAGTCGGTCCCGTCGGCGATCGACGCGCCGACGAGCCACGGCGTCAGGCTGGAGCCGTTGCGCAGCGCCCCGAGCGTCCCGATCGCAAGCGCCAGATCCCGCGCCCCGACCGCCCGCAGCAGCGTCCCGGCCGCCGGCCGCTCCGCCTCCGCCCCGATCCACCCAGGCCCGACCACCTTCCGCGGCGCGGCCACCAGCGCGGCGCCGAGGACGAGACGACCGAGCGCGATCCCGGCCACAACCGTGCGAGGACTCATGCCCCGACCATACCCAACGCTCATGGCCGGCGCGCCGGATCGACCCGCCGACTCCCTCAGCCGACGTTGCGGTAAGATCCCGCGTCCGCTGCGCCTTTCCGAGGTGCAGATTTTGGTACCTGGCGACTTAGCTCAGTTGGTAGAGCACACGACTGAAAATCGTGGTGTCCCCAGTTCGAGTCTGGGAGTCGCCATAGAAAGAGATCCTGCAAATGCAGGCTTTTTCCTTGGAAGCCTCGGGGCAAATGCCCCGGGGCTTTTCTCATGGCTCGCCAATTCTGGCCGGATCCGTGAGCAAACTGGGCCGGCGATGCGCCATGGCCTCTCTCAGATGGCGGAACCCACGGCGTGGCCGTGCGCTGGCCGTACGCTGGGCTCCAAGTCGTCTTGGCGCCACTCGACCTGTCTCTGCGTGTTTGGGGGGGGTACGCCGCCGCCCGTGGAGCCGACATTCGCGCGTGCACGAAGAGGTCGCGCTCTCCGACGAGTTCGTCGACGCGGTAGCCCGCCGCGTACTCGAACTCAGCCGCCGCAAGCTCACGGTCCGTGACGTCGCACAACTCTATGGCGTCCATCCCACTTGGGTCTACGCCCACGCCGATCGCCTCGGCGCGATCCGCCTCGGCCCGGGGCCGAAGGCAGCGCTCCGGTTCGACCCCGACCAGCTCGACGAGCGGATACGGACACTTGGTGACCGAGGGCCGACGGAGGCACCACCGAAGGCGAACAAACGTGCAGGGCTCAGCCGCAAGCGACGCGCGCTCCGTGGAGCGAGACCGGACCTGCTTCCAATCGGAGGCGACCTCCTCGTAGAGCACGATGTCGACGGCGAAGCCGTAGACGCCGACCGCGTGCACGAGCGGAGAGCATCGTGACTGGCAAAACGGTCGGACGGCCGGTCACGGGCGAGATCCTCAGAGCCTGGCGAAAGCGCGACAGACAGTACCGCTACGCGCTTCGTTTCCCGTTCGTTCACCCGGACACGGGCGAGCGAGACACCGCCTACATCGTGCTCGGACTCGAGACCGAAGGCTGGAACGAACCGCTCGCGCGGCAACGACTCGACGAGTGCCTGGAAGAGGCCCGTGCCGGCGTGTACCGCCCGCCCGCGCCGAAGGTGCCGGTCGGGGATCGGGACCCAAAGTTCCACGTGTACTCCTCCTCCTGGCTCGCGGAGAAGCGGCCCGAGCTCTCCAGAGGAGCGTATGCCGACTACCGCAATCTGCTGGTCAACCACCTCCTGCCGTACTTCTCCGAGGACTTCCTCACAGAGATCAACCACGACCGCATCAAGGGCTTTCGAACGAACCGGCTGGAAGTCTCGCGGAAGCTCCATGACGCCAAGCAGGCGGGAGTCCCGCTCACAACGATCAACAGAAGGGGGAGACGCGTCCGCAAACGCCTGTTCGGTGCGCGCCAGATCAACGCCAGCATCAAGCTGCTCGGTCGCATCATGGCCTCCGCCATCAAGTCTGAGTCGTACGACGTCGACAGACAGCACGCAAGAGATCCCGAGTTTCGGGTTAAGCGCAAGAGACCTGATGCACGACGACATCTTGAGGCCGACGAGGTCGTCGACCTTCTCGCCGGCGCGCTGGAGCTCGACAATCCCGTCTCGCCCGCCACGATCGAGCGTGCAAGGCTCGCGCGACAGCTGCGGGATGAGGAACGGATGCAATGGGCGCTGGTCGGCAAGGCCTTGGACTGCGCGCCGACGCAGGCGATGTGGCTCTACAGACGCCAGCCACACCCGTTTCCGCCTCGAAGTCTCCGCTCGGCGATCGCGATGCTCACACTGGCGGGAGGCCGCAATCAGGAAATCGCGGCTCGTATCTGGGAGCAGGTGGACTTCAGCCACCACCGTCTTGTCGTGCCGACGAGCAAGTCGAGACCGCGAGAGATCGAGATGAGCCCGTTCCTCGTGGAAGAGATGATGCTCTATCTCCACAGCCTCCCCACTCCGCCCACCAGTCGCGACCTCGTGTTGGCGACCAGGGACGGCCGACCGCGCTCTCGCAACAACCTCAACGCAAACGTCCTCGGACCGGTTGTTCAACGCGCCAACGAGCGGCGACTGGCCCGGGGCGCGGCGCCTCTGCCGCCGAGAATCACACCGCAGACGCTTCGGCGCAGCTTCGTGACGATGTCAGCGCAGCGGGGGAAGTCATTGTCATGGATCGTCTATCAGGTCGGGCACAGTACCTACACGACGACGCTGCGCTACTACCAGGAGGCCACGGCAACCGAGACGCTCCCGCACATCGCCCAGTGTCTCGATGTGCTGTTTGCGCCGCGGCCGGTCGTCGGCCTTGATCAGTTCGACCAGCTCGTGGCCATGCACGACCTTGAGCACTTCATCGGCACGATCGCGGAGTCTCGCGTCTCTCGCCCGGCGCCTGATTTTGAGTCACCGGATCTTGCTCGACCGGCACTGGCGCTGGCCTCGTAGCGGACGTATCCAGCTCGCAGGCACACAACCGCAAGTCCTCTCCTCGGTCGGTCACGGCGACCGACCGAGCCGAGGACGTCCTCCTCGGGCGCGGAGGTCGGGAGCAAGCGGCCCTCTCAGCTGCGCCTCCCTCACCGTCATCGGACGCCGTGGCTCGAGCGGCTCAGGATTGGTCTGGGATCGGCCCCCAAGCCGACGCCGATAGCCCTACGCTCAGCTCGTTCGCGAGCCGTTGCAAGCATCCGACGGAGCGTGCCTGGGCCGGCGCGTTCGACGATCCGACGCATTGCTCCGGGACGCATTCGAGTACCTGACGATCTACCGGCTACCTCAAAGACCCTGGCCGAGCTGCCGGCAATCACGCATGCGAGGGACCCGCTGGTAGAGCGAATCCAACGCGAGCACACGCTGACCGTCGTCCATCGGCGCGATGATAGTGGGCGCATCTTCGACAGCGATCCGCGTCCGCTGGTGGTGGTGATCAACTCGCGACGCCTGCTCGGGCGCAGATGCTCCACAGCCGCTCCATCGCTGCGTCGGGCCGGTGGGGAAGCGCGTTGAGCGCAGCGGCGGCCGCCACCACGTCCTCAACCGACGCTGATCGCGCCTCCAGCGCAAACCGGCCCAGCCACTTCACCGCCGCGCGCTCGTAGCCGTCGTGGTCGCGCAGCAGCAAGCAGATCCGCAGCGCGTCCTCGATTCCGACCGACGGCATCAGGCGCGCCAGCGTCCGTACCCGACCGAGATCGCCTGCGTCCAGCGCTTGACGGAAGACCGCGTACGGAGGAATGCCCGAATCGCCACTCACGAACATATGTTCGCATAGTGTCGCCGTGGGTCGCGGCTTCCGGCACGCTCGCGTTGCGCCGGCCCGGCGGAGAGGTGTACCAGCTGCCCCCGGCCCCCGACGAGCTGACTGCGCCTACGTCGTGCGCGTGCGCTCTGTCGGCTCTTTCAGCGTTCGCGGTCACGCCGGCCCGGTTCGCGCTCGACGGGAGCGCGATCCCGACGGCAGACAGCCAAACGCCGCTCTAGGCCTAGCTGCCGTCCCTGGGCGACGAGCGACGGAGCCTCCGAATCCGCAGCGGGTGCAGTGCGGTGGCTCGTCGGTTGACCACCAGTGGCGGCCATCACCGACCGGGCAGCCCTCGCGCGTGGCCTGAGGCAGTACGAGTGGGATCACCCGCTGCAGCTCGATCTCGCCCTGTTCGCCGATCAGTTGAGCGGTGGTGCCGTCTTCGCCGACGATCGCGATGTTGCGCGCGCCGATCCGCCCGGCCTGCTTCAACTGGCCTTTCAGCGAGCGGCGGGCCGGCTCCAGCTGGGCCGACAGCCCGGCGCGGCGCGCCTCCAGCGCCAGCTCGAAGCCGGCGCGGCGGCCGGCGTCGCTGGTGTAGGCGACGAACAGGTCGCACAGCGGCGGCGGCGCCGGGCGCTCGCCCGCGGCCAGCAGGATCCGCTCGACGCCCGCGCCCCAGCCGATGCCGGGCGTCGGCGGGCCGCCGATCTGCTCGATCAGGCCGTCGTAGCGGCACGCCACCCCCGCCGCGCTCGCCGACGCCTTCGGCGCCACCTACATCTACGCGATGGCCGTGACCGTCATCGCGCTGGCACCGACGATCCTGCTCGCGATCATCGGACACCGCGCCCGCGTCGAGCACGACATCCACGCCGTGCCCGACGAGCGGCTCGCCGCGTTGGAAACCGAGGCCGCATGACCACGCCGGCCGCCGCCGCCGCTGGCGGCGGTCGCGAGGCGATCGAGCGTGACCTCGACGCCGCGTTTGTCACGCTGCTTGGCGCCGAGCGTCGCCTGCGCGCACGCCAGCCACCTCAGCCGGGCGGGCTCTCCTACAACGAGCGCCGCGCGCTCCTCGTGCTCGCCGAGCACGGGACCTCGACAACCGGCGAGCTCGCCGTCGCGCTCGATCTCTCACCTCCGAGCGTCACGGTGCTCGTCGACCGCCTTCACCACGACGGGCTCGTTGACCGCCGCCGCTGCGTCGCCGACCGCCGGCGCGTCCTTCTCAGCATCACCGCAGCGGCACGCCCGCCGCTTGCGACCGCGCGCACCACCTGGCAGACGGGATGGCACGCGGCGCTGCACGACACCGACCCGCGCGACCTCCACGCCGCCGTCACCGTGATCGGCCGACTCGCCGACGCGATACGCGGGCTCGACTGCCGCTCGTGTTGGAACAGCTCGCGCCCGTGATCGCGGTAGCAGACGTACTGATCACCGCAATGTGATGCGCACCGTTCGCGTGGCGATCACGCTGCCGTGGCCGGCCACCGTGAGGAGGACCGTCAGTCTCGCGTGCACGCTGCCGCCCTCTCGACGTGCGACGCGAAGCCAGTCACGCACTGCGCGCGAGGGCTGCAGCCGCCTCACCTCCGCAGAACGATCTTGCGGCTGAGCGTTGCCACCGCGCCCTCGCGCCCGTCGGCGACGATCGTCAAGCGAGCGACGACGCGGGAGCCGCCGAACCGAGCCAAGCGTCTCCGCACCGCGCCCTGCGGCCGCAGTCGCAATGTCACCGTCCGCGCCGGCTTAGCTACGCGGGTCGCGGTCGCGAGCACCGCGCGGCCATGGGCGCTCTTGAGCCCGAGCCGCTTCGCGACCTGCGCGCTGACCGTGAGGGTCGCACGCAGTCTGACTCCGCCTGTCGCTGGCGTGACGCGGATGTGCAGCCCGTGTTTGCGCACGTCGTTCAGCGTTCGCGGGCTGGTGATCGTGAACCGCTCGATCAGCCGCAGCGGCGCGCGCGGCGCTGGAGCGTCGCGGCTGGGCGCTGGCCCAGGTGCGGGCGTCGGCGGAAGCGGATCGGCCGGCGGGTCGCTCGGCGCGCTGTCGTCAGGCTGTGAGGTGCTGCTGATGACCGTCAGCGCTCCTGCCAGTGTGGTCTGTGCCCTGTCGTTCGACGTTGTGAGCGCCAGGTCGCGTGCGCCAGGCGCGGCGGCTGCCGTGGCGCGCACGGTCGCCGCGACGTGGTTGGCGTCAGTCCGGTGCACTTCGGTGATCTCGATCTCGGGGCCTGCGTGGAGGCTGACGGGTCCGAGCGTGCGGCCCGTCGTGACGGTGAGCGGCACGGGGCCGCCTCCTGCGACGAGCTCGCTGGCGGTGACGGCGTCGATCCGCAGCTGCGGGGCGGGCAGTTCGAGGCGGCGGATGCGGAAGCTGCCGGCGTCGGCGATCAGCAGCGGCTCGTCGGCGGCCTGTGCGAACGCGAGGGCCCCGTTGAGCGAGATCGCCTCCCCTGGGCCTGTGTCGCCGGTGAACTGGTTGTAGTAGTAGTTGCTTTCGAACTCGGACGGGGTGAGGCCCATCACGCGGCGCACGAGCGGCCCCCCCGGCTCGATCGACAGCACGGCGCCGCCGGTCAGGACCAGCACGCGCCCGTCGGGGCGGGCGAGCAGCTGCTCGGGCCGCGCGTCGACCTGGGCGGGGTCGTAGGAGATGCCGGTCTCGAGGTCTTTCGTCCCGGCGCCGTCGTGCGCGGCGCCGACGAAGGCGTAGTGGCGCAGCGTGCCGGTCGTGTCGATGCGCAGGATGGTGTTGCGCTCGGTGTTGGCGATCAGCAGGTCTCCGTCGGGCAGCACGGTCACGCCGGCAGGGCCGACGAGTCGGGCGTCGGTGGCGGGCCCGTCGATGCCGTAGTCGGGGTCGTCGGAGAGGCTGCCGCCGGCGACGGTGGTGACGATGCGCGCGGAGGCCGGCAGGGGCGTCCCGTTGGCCGCGTTCATCGTGATGCGGCGGATGCGGTTGTTGTCGGTGTCGGCGACGTAGAGGTAGCGGCCGTCGGGGCTGAACGCGAGGCTCTTGATGGTGGAGAAGCGGGCCTCCAGCGCCGGTCCGTCGTCGCCGGCGTCGCCGGCCTCGCCGCTGCCGGCGATCGGCGCGACCGTCCACTGGTCGGGGCTGCTGCTCGAGAGGTCGACGCGTTGGATCGTGTGGCCGGCCTCGACGACGTAGAGCGCGCCGTCGGGCCCGAGCGCGAGCGCCTGCGACGCGGCCGGGGTCTGCCGCGCGGGACCGGTGGCGCCGCACGTGTCCCAGCACGTTTGGCCGTTTCCGTAGACGCGGGTCGCGCGGCCGTCGGCCGCGAAGCGGACGACCACGCCCGAGAGCGAGTCGCTGACGTAGGTGGCGCCGTCGGTGCTGACCGCGACGCCGCCGACGCGCATCTGGGCCGCGTCCGCGGTGCTGCCGTCGGCTGCTGCCATCAGCGTGCCATTGCCGGCGATCGCGGTGAAGGTCGCGTCGGGATCGGCGAGGTCGGCGCGGAGGATCCGGCGGCCGCCGTCGACGTTGTCGAGGCCGACGTAGAGGGTGCTGCCGTCGATGAGTGCGGAGGCGACCCATCCCAGCGCAGCGGCCGGCGGGGTCGCGCCGATCGCCGCGTCAGAGCCGCCGCCGGTCAAGGTGGTGATGGTTCGCTCGGCGTTGGCGGCGAGCATGCGCACGCGTCTGGCCTCGACGAGCAGGAGGCGGCCGTCGGGGAGCGCTTGCAGACCGGCCGGGTAGTCGAGATGGGCGTTGGCGGCTGGGCCGCCGTCGCCACTTCCGCCGGCGACTCCGGTGCCGGGACCGTCGGTTTGCGGTCCGGCGATCGTCGTGATCACGTCCTGGCCGTCGAGCGTGTCGTCGGCGCCGGGCTCGACGAGCCGGATCCGGTTGCCGTCCCGTCGCGTCGTGCCCTGCTCGGCGATCAGCAGCTCGCCGGCGCCGGTGACGGCGAGTGCAGAGACGTTGCGCAAGGTCGCCGTCGCGGCTGGGCCGGTCGCGCCGGCTGATGATGAGGCGGTGAGGTCGCCGGCGATTGTGGTCACGATGCGTCTGGCGGGTGTCGCCGAGGGGGAGATCTTGCGCACGACGCTGAGGTCGCGGTAGTCGTCGAGCTCGGCGACCAGCAGCGTCTCGCCGTCGCGCTCGAGCGCGAGCGCGCTGATCGTCGAGAACTCGGTCTCCCCCGCGGGACGACCGTCGGCGCGCTCCTGCGGCGTGGTGCGGCGGCCGACGATCCCCGCGTAGGTCGAGCGGGTCCCGTCGGGGGCGATCCGGATGACGACGTTGCCGGCGCCGAGGTAGGTGGTGCCGTCGGGCGCGACGGCCAGCGGTCCGGCGTCTGCGAGCGCGGTCGTGCCGTCCGGGTTGGTCGGGTTGCCGCCGTCGCCCGAGAGCGTCGGCCCGAGCGCGACGCCGACGCCGGCGAGCACGCGCGCCCGTCCGGAGGACGGGTCGATCTCCCGGATGGTGGCGTGCGAGCGGTCAGCGACGATCAGCCGGTGGTCGTGGACGCCGAGCGTAGTCGGCACGAGCGCGAGTTCGGCGGCGGTGGTGGAGCCGGTGCCGCCGAGCAGCCGCGTGGCGTCGCCCGGGGCGGCGCTCGCGGAGCCGGCGGCGCAGGCCGAGGCGAGGATGGGCACGAGCGCGGCGGCCAGGCGCCGGCGTGAGCGATGGGTCATGGGGCGAGTACGTCCTGTCGATGCGAGGGTGGGTCTCCTGCGACGCGATGCGATCGGCCGGGTCCCGGCCGCGTGGCTCACGGCAGCCGCAGGCGGATGGAGGTGGTCGTGGCCGCGGTGCGTCCGTCCGCGGCGGTGATCGCGACGCGCAGCCTGAGCGTCACGACGCCGCGCCGAGCGAGACGGGAAAGGCGCGTCCGGAGCGGCTTGGAGGGCCGCAGGCGCAGCGTCAGCGTCCGGCGACCTCGAGCGGTCTCGGTCACCGTCGCGACCGCCCCGTGCCGTCTCAGGCGCAGCTGCCGCGCGACTGCCGGCGTCGCCGTCAGCGTCGCGCGCAGCTTCGCCCCGGTGCCGGGTGGCGTCACGCGCACCGCCAGTCCGGCCCGCACGAACCGGCGCAGCGTCAGCTGCTTGGGCGCCCGCAGGCCGGTCACGCGCAGACGCGGCGCCGGAGCGGTCCCGGCGGTCGGCGGCGGCGGAGCGGGCTGACTGCCGTCGCCCGGCGGGAGCGGCGCCCCCGGTGGCGTGGGGTCGGGCTGCAGATCGCCGCCGTCGTCGGCTGGTGGGCGGTCGGGCTGGGGTCGGCCGGCGCAGTCGGCCGACGACGCGGTGCCTGGGTCGGTCTGGTCGACGGCGAAGACAGCGGTGCGCGTGTCGTGCAAGGCGGCCCCGTCAGCGCGCTTGACGGCGATGTCGAGGTCGAGGCAGTAGACGCCTGCGGCGGTGAAGCCCCAGTTGCCGTGCGCGTGCGTCTCCTGCGGGATCGGGATGGTCTGCGGCAGCGCGGCGCGCCGCGTAGAGAAGAGGATCTCCGGTCTCGCGTCGAGCCCGTCGGCGGTCCAGACGACGATGTGGCCTGGACCGCGGACATCTCGCAGCGTCCAGCTGACGTCGCCGGTCGTGCGGCCGCGCGGCAGCCGGTCGGTGCTCCAACCGGGCCACAGAAGGTGGCGATCGGCGGCGTCCTGCTGGGCGCCGGGCAGCACCCACGCCGTCGTGCCCGCGCCTGCCAGGAAGCCGTAGCCGTCGGGCACGGTGACGCGGCTGGCCGCCCCGGCGGCGAGCACGACACCGGCGAGGTCGCGGAAGGTCGTGCTGCCGTCGCCGGCGGTCTGGTCGGCGACCGACAACTCCAGCTCCCCGCCGACCAGGCGCGACGCGAGGTCGACGTGGCCGGCCTCGAGCACCGCGGGCGGCTCCGGCTCAGCGCGCCGTTCGCACGGTTCGATCGCGGCCGGGTCCAGACGCGGCGCCGCGGGATCGTCGAGCGCCAGCGTCAGCGTCTGCGCAGGCGCGTGCGTGATCGTGCCGTCCACGGTGGCGGTCCAGCGCAGCGTGGCGCAGTAGACGCCCGGCGCCGTCGCGGTCACGTTCAGCGTCCGGGTCTCGTCATGGCCGACGTCGTAGCTGCTCACCGCGAAGCGGGGATCGGTGCTGAGCCGCACTCCACCCCAGCCAGACACGGGGTTGGAGATCGTCAGCGTGCCCGGTGCCGGCCCGCCGCCCGGCGCGGTGACGCCTGCGAGTTCCACCTGCGCGCCGCCGGGTGCGCGCGCGGGATCAAGCCGGGCGGTTCCCCAGCCCAGCGTCCCGGCCAGGCCGGGGACGGTGGCGCCAGCCGGGCCTTCCCACGGGCGGGCGGCGCTCGCCGTCACCCCGGAGGCGCCGTACAGGACGACGTCGCGCGGACGGCGCGAGGGCTCGCGGTAGGCGGTCTGCGTCTCGACCAGCGGGACACGCAGCTCGCCGCCCTGCAGCTGCGGCTGCAGGCGAACGTTGGCGTCCGTTGCGATCACGACCGGCGTGCCGCCCTGCGCGGCCGGCTGGGGCATCGAGACGACCTGCGCGGGTGCTCGCTTGGCCGGATCCTCGGCGCACGGCACGAGCGTCTGAAGGTCGGCCGATCCCTCCGTGGCAAGCGTCAGCTGCTGCGTGTCGCGAAGCCACGTCCCGTCCAGGGCGCGTCCGTCGAGCCGCAGGTTGAGGCAGTAGACGCCGGGCTTGGTGACCACCCAATGGGTGTGGAAGTGGCCGTAGGCCGAGGCGCCGAACCCCATCGCCGTCGGCACCCCGACGCGCGTGCTGAGAAACCCGTGTCGCATGCCGGCGCCGTCGTCGATGACGACGTCGCCGGGCCCGGTGACGCTGTCGATCGTCAGCGTGAACTCGCGGCTGAAGTCGGCGTCGCTGGCAGCCGCGAGGCTGAAGCCCGGCCACAGCCGGTTGAAGGTGCTGCTGATCGGCAGCCACCAGACCGAGTCGCCAGGATCGCCCCACGCGGCGCGGCTGTTGTCGCCGGGCAGCGCTCGCACTCTCGAGTCGGCGCTGAAGACGAAGATCGTGTCATCGACGTCGTACCAGTCGTAGACGCCGCTGGAGCTCTGCTCGTAGCGCGCCTGCAGGCGCAGTCTGCCGTCAACCATCCGCGGGCCGAGATCGGTGTGACCGCTCGTGAGCACCGTGACCTGCGCCGGGCGCGCGCCCGCGGCCACGGCCGGCGCGACCGCGACGCCGAGCGCGGCGGTCGCCAGCCCCGCCAGCAGACCGGCGCGGCGGATCACGACGCGCTCCGGGTGCGCAGGACCAGGGTGCGAGTCGCGCTTCTGCCGCCGGCGCGGACACGAACTGTGACCTTGTAGACACGTCCGGGCGCGAGCGAGCGACCAAGCCGGACCCGCACGACACGCCGCCGCGACGCCGACACAAGGCGGGCTCTCCCGCGCGTGAAGACCCTGCCGGCGCGCTGGACGGTCACCTCGAGCCGGCTCTTGCGTGAGATCAGCGCGGTGAAGGACAGCGTGCGCCCGACCGCGCGCGGCCGTCTCACCTGCAGAGTGAGCGCTCTGACTGCCGGCTCGCCGCTCGGCGCGACCGGACCGGTCGGCGCGCCGCCCGGCGTGGACGGCGAGCTGGGCAGCGTGGGCTGCTGACCGGGCTGGACCGGCGTCGGCGCTGGGTCGGTCGGTCTTGTCGCGGGTCCGTCGACGTTGACGGTGAGCGTCTGGGTGTCGCTGGTCGGCTCGCCGCCGGGCCGGGTCGTCGCCATCGCGAAGGTCAGTTGGTAGGTGCCGGGCGCGCTGAAGGCCCAGTTGCCGTGCGCGTGAGTGCCGAGCGGGATGCGGCGGCTGTCGGGCAGGCCGTCGCCGCTGTTGAAAAAGATGTCCGGGTCACCAAAGGGACCGCTCTGGAACAGCGCCACCGTGCCGGGCCCCTGGGCCGACTGCAGCGTCCAGGTGAGCGGGCCGCCGACATCGGCGAGGGTCAGCGCCTCGGTGTTCCAGCCCGCCCACAGGATCCCCTGCCGCTGCACCTGCGGGATCGTCCAGGTCGACGCGCCGGCGGCGCCGAGGAATCGCATCCGCGCGTCGGCGGGCACGGTCGTTTTTGCCGCCTCGCGCACTTCGAACACGACGTCGGCCGGCTCGCGCCAGACCACACGGTCGACGCCCTGCGTCCCGTCCTTGATCTGGTTGCGCAACTGGCCGCCGACCATCCGAGCGGCGTAGTCGACGTGTCCGTCGGCCAACACGACCGGTTCAGCCCGAGCGGCCGAGGCCGTCGCGAGCGTGGAGACGACGACGGCCGCCACGAAGACCTTCGATCGCGTTGCTCTTGAACTGCTGATCACTGCTGGACCTCCGCCACGTCGTTGTCTTTCGGGCCGGACGATCCGAACCACCGACATGACAATAACAAGATCCAATCTCATTATTGCTTCCGATGGTTCGCCGGTATCGTGCGCGCGATGGCCGACGACGCACGCGAGAAGTGGCTGGCCGAGGCCAAGCGGCGCATGCGCAGCGCCGGGATGCGGTCAGGCCAGAGCCGGACCGCAGTGATGGAACTGCTCGCGCGCGACGGCCGCTGTCTGATGAGCGCCCAGGACGTGGTCGACGCGATGAGCGCGCGCGGTGCCAGCTCGCGCGCGTCGGTCTATCGCGTGCTCGACACGCTTCACGAGCTCGGCATGCTGCACCGGATCGACAGCGGCGACGGCGTCGCCCGCTTCGAGATCGCCGACCCTGACGAGCATCATCATCATGCGGTCAACGAGGCCACTGGCGAGATCACGACCTTCACCGATCCAGTGCTGGAGGCGTCGATCAAGGCGATCGCCGCCCGCCTCGGGCTCGAGCTCACCAGCCACGACGTGATCCTGCGCGGTACGCCCGCCAGATGACCGCGCGGTGCGCTCTCGGCGGATCCGAGAGCGCACCGCCGAGTGTTCAGCGGACCCGCAGCGTGAGCGTGCGGGTCACGACTCTGCCGTCGGCACGAGCGGTCACCACGACGCGGTAGCGCCCTCGCGTCAGCGGCTTGCGCAGCCTGATCCGCAGGCTGCGCGTTCCGGCTCTGACCGTCGCGGTCGCGGGGCGCGTGAGGACGCGATCGCCGCGACGGACCTCGACCGTGACGCGTGCCGTGGCGCCGAGACGCACGCCGACGGCGAGCCGACGACCTCTCGTCGTGGCCGCGCGGGCCGTGAGCGACAGCTTCGCGGTGACGCCGGTCGGGCGTCTGATCGCCGGCGGGTCGACCGCCGGCGGCGTGACGACCGGCGGCTGCTCGATCGGCGGCACGACGGCAGGCGGCTGCTCGACCGGCGGCTGTTCGGCCGGCGCGGCGACGTGAAGGGTGACGGTCGGCGAGGTCGCGACCGGAGTGTGGGTGGCGTCGTAGAGCGTCACGCGGTAGTCGCAGCCGTCCTGCTCGACGGCGGCGGTGAAGGCGTAGGCGGCGCCGCCGCCGACCTCGGCGAAGTCGGTCGCGCTGCCGCAGCGGGCGAACCAGTGGTAGTGGTCGAGTTCGCCCTGCGGCGACTGGACGGCGCTCAGCTCGACCTGCTCGCCGGGGGCGTAGGACCCGTGCAGGCCGGCGATCGACAGCTCCGGCGCGATCGGATCGTCGGGCAGGTCGACGAGGTCGCCAACGAAGGCGCGGTACTCGACCGGCCCGCTGCTGACGGGGCCGTCTGCGCCGGCCGGGGTCGCGCTCACCTCAAAGCGGATTCTGTAGAGGCCCTTGGCGGAGAAGAGCCAGTTGAAGTGGGCATGGGTCGCGGTCCGCATCTCAGTGCTGACCGGCAGCGGGCCGCTGCCGTCGAGCTTCATCTGCGGCAGCCCGAACGGGCTGTCGTCGAAGATCTTCAGCCAGCCGGGACCGCTGACGCTGAGCAGTCTCCAGGTGATCGCGTTCCCGCTGAAGGTGCCGTCGGGGATCGTCTCGCTGGACCAGCCGGCCCACAGCAGGTCGGGGTTCTGGGTCTGGGGCAGCAGCCAGACCTTCGAGCCGGCCGGTCCCCAGACGGCGTAGAAGGCCGGGTCGATCCCGGCCGGGATCTCGACCTCGGACTCGGGCTTGGCGTGCAGCAGCACCTCGCCGGGGTCGCGCTCGACGCTTCCGTTCTCGCCGCTGTCGTCGTGCAGGCCGATCGTCAGTCTGCCGTCGGCCCAGCTCGGGGCGACGGCGTCGACGTGGCCGATCGAGAGCGGCAGCCGCTCCTGGGTCGGGAGCGTGGCGGCGCCGGCCAGCGCCGGGGCGGCGGCCGTCGCCAGCGCCGCGGCGGCGGCGATCAGCAGTGCGCGGATCTTCATCAACGGGGGTCCTTGTCGTTCAGAGCGGTCAGGCGTGGGCGTGGTCGTCGATCGGCTCCCAGGCGGGGAACGGGTCGTCGAACAGCGTCCAGGCGTCGGTGCCGAGCGACAGCTCGGCGTCGGTCAGGAGGCAGGCGTCGAGCTCCTCGACGAGCCGGTCGCGGTCGAGGTCGGTGCCGATGAAGACGAGCTCCTGGCGGCGATCGCCGTAGGGCTCCTCCCCCAGCTCGCGCAGCGTCTGCGCCAGCTCGGGCTCCTGCGCCAGCTCCTCGGAGCTGAGCGCGGCGAACCACTCGCCGGCGGCGCCGACCGTCAGCACCTTGCCGGCCTGGGACCACTCCGCGGCGATGTCGTGCCGGGTCGCCAGCCAGAAGAAGCCCTTGGCGCGCAGCACCCCTTCCCAGGGCTCGTTGAGCCGCTGCCACAGCCGCTGCGGATGGAACGGGCGGCGGGCGCGGTAGGCGAAGCTGGAGATGCCGTACTCCTCGGTCTCCGGCTGCTCCTCCCCGCGCGCGACCTGCAGCCAGCCGGCCGACTCCTCGGCCCGTTCGAGATCGAAGAGGCCGGTGTCGAGCACCAGCGACAGCGGCACCTCGGCGTTGCTGGCGCGCACGATGGACGCGCTGGGGTTGAGCGCGCGCACGATCGCCTCGATCCGCTCGACCGTCTCGTCGTCGACGAGGTCGCACTTGTTGACGATCGCGACGTCGCAGAACTCGACCTGGTCGACGAGCAGGTCGACGATCGCGCGATCGTCCTCAGGGCCGAGGCCGATGCCGCGCTGGTTGAGGTCCTCGACGCCGTCGCACTCCTCCAGGAAGGTCGAGGCGTCGATCACCGTGACCATCGTGTCGAGGCGGGCGACGTCGCCCAGCGAGGCGCCGGTCTCATCCGCGAAGGTGAACGTCTCGGCGACCGGCATCGGCTCCGAGATCCCGGTCGACTCGATCAGCAGCGCGTCGAAGCGACCCTCCTTGGCGAGGCGCGTGACCTCGATCAGCAGGTCCTCGCGCAGGGTGCAGCAGATGCAGCCGTTGCTCATCTCGACCAGGCGCTCGGCGACGTGGTCGATCGCGGCGTCGCCGCGCTGCACGAGCTGCGCGTCGATGTTGACCTCGCTCATGTCGTTGACGATCACCGCGACCCGGCGGCCGTCGCGATTGCGCAGGACATGCTCGAGCAGGGTCGTCTTCCCCGCGCCGAGAAACCCGGAGAGGACCGTGACTGGAAGCTTGGACATGCCCAAACCCTACCAGTAACGAGACTGAGTCTCATTCCTGCGATAGTGGGTTGATGTCCACTCCCCCATCCACCTCATCGCCCCGCCGCGACCGCGCCGACGAGCGCCTGCCGGTGACCGTCCTCTCGGGCTTCCTCGGCGCCGGCAAAACCACGTTGCTGGAGCATGTGCTGACCAACCGCGAGGGCCGCCGCGTGGCGGTGATCGTCAACGACATGAGCGAGGTCAACGTCGATGCCGAGCTGGTCGCGCGCGGCGACGCGTCGCTGGATCGCGTCGAGGAGAAGCTCGTGGAGATGTCCAACGGCTGCATCTGCTGCACGCTGCGCGAGGACCTGCTGATCGAGGTCGGCCGGCTCGCGCGCGAGGGGCGCTTTGACCAGTTGCTGATCGAGTCGACCGGCATCTCGGAGCCGATGCCGGTTGCCGAGACCTTCACCTTCGCCGACGAGCAGGGCCGCTCGCTCAGCGACGTCGCGCGGCTGGACACGATGGTGACCGTCGTCGACGCGCACAACTTCCTCGCCGACTGGCGCACCTTCGAGTTCCTGCGCGAGCGCGGCGAGGCGGCCGGCCCGCAGGACGAGCGGACCGTCGTCGACCTGCTCTCGGACCAGGTCGAGTTCGCCGACGTGATCGTCGTCAACAAGAGCGATCTCGTCAGCGCCGAGGAGCGCGCCCAGCTGGCCGCCGCGCTGCGCGCGCTCAACCACCGCGCCGAGATCGTGGAGACCTCGTTTGGCAGAGTTCCGCTCGACGCCGTCCTGGACACCGGCCGCTTCGACTTTGACGCTGCCGCGCAGGCGCCCGGCTGGCTGGCGACGCTGCGTGGCGAGGAGGTGCCCGAGACCGAGGAGTACGGCATCTCCAGCTTCGTCTACCGCGCCCAGCGGCCGCTTCACCCGCAGCGCTTCGAGCGCGCGCTGGCGCGCAGATGGGCCGGCGTCCTGCGCGCTAAGGGCTTCTTCTGGCTGGCAAGTCGCAACGACCAGGTCGGCCAGTGGTCGGTCGCCGGCCGCGTGCAGCGCTACGGCTACGCCGGCAGATGGTGGGCGACTGTCCCGCAGAGCCAGTGGCCGGTCAACGAGGCGATGCGCAGACACTACGAGCAGCACTGGCACGACCCCTATGGCGACCGCCGTCAGGAGTTCGTCTTCATCGGCACCGGCCTCGACCGCGCCGCGATCGAGACGACGCTTGACAGCTGCCTGCTGACCGACGCCGAGCTGGCGCTCGGCCCCGACGGCTGGCGTGACCTGCCCGACCCGCTGCCGGCCTGGCCCGCGCCCGCCGGCGTCGACTGACCGTCGCCGCCTCAGTGCGGTTCGAGCCGCCCGCGCCGGCGGCTCGAACCGCGCTCCCACGCCTTTGCGAGCACGCCCTGCCGCGGAGCGAGGAACCACGCGAGCAGGAAGGCCGCGGTCAGGACGAGCACGATCGTGCCGCCGGTCGGGTAGTCCCACGACCACGACACGTAGAGGCCGACGAGCGCGCCGAGGCCGCCGATCGCGGGTGCCAGCAGCATCATCAGCGCGAGCCGGTCGGTCAGCAGGCGGGCGGTCGCCGGCGGGGTGATCAGCAGCGCCAGCACGAGGATGTTGCCGATCGTCTGCACGCTGATGACGACCGCGAGCGTGACCAGCACGTACAGCAGCAGATCCAGCCAGAAGACGGCCAGCCCGAGGGCGCGGGCGCTCTCGCGGTCCAGCGAGACCGTCACCAGCTCCTTGTGCAGCAGCAGCGCGATCCCGAGCACGAGCAGGCCGGTGCCGGCGACGACGTAGAGGTCTCTGTCGGGGATGCCGGTGATCGAGCCGAAGAGGAACTGCTGCAGCGAGCCGGCGTAGCCGGGCGCCTGCGAGATCACGACGATCCCGAGCGCGAACGCGGCGACGAAGAAGACGCCGATGATCGAGTCTTCCTTGATGCGCCGGTTCTGCGAGAAGACCGCGACCAGCACCGCCGTCGCGACGCCGGCGAGCGTGCCACCGAGGACGAGGCTGCCGCCGGTCACGAACGCGATCGCGAGGCCGGGAAAGACGGCGTGGGCGACCGCGTCGCCGATGAAGGCCATCCCGCGCAGCACGACGTGGCAGCCGATCACGCCGCAGACGATCGAGGAGACGACGGCGACCAGCAGCGCCTTCGGCAGGAAGGCGAGATCGGGGTTGAGCAGGTCGGTGAGGAAGTCGGCCGGCGACATCAGGCGACCGCCTCCAGCACGCGCAGCAGCGGGCTGCGGGCACTGATGCCGAACGTCTGCTGCCACAGCGCCTCCTCGGCGGCGAGCTGCTGGGGCGTGCCGGTCGCGAGCACCGTCCCGTTCAGCAGCGCGAGCCGGTCGCAGCTGTAGAGCGCGGCGGCGAGGTCGTGGGTCGTCATCAGCACGGCGCGGTCCTCGCGCGCGAGCGACTGGAAGAGGTCGGTCAGCAGCTCCTGCGTCGGCATGTCGAGGCCGGTGAACGGCTCGTCCAGCAGGAGCACAGGCGAGCCGAGCGCAAGCGCGCGAGCGACCAGCACGCGCTGGCGCTGCCCGCCCGACAGCTGCCCGACCGGCCGCTCGCGCAATTCGGTCATGCGGACCCGGTAGAGCGCGTCGTCGACTGCCTTCCAATCGGCGATGCCGGGCCGCCGCAGCAGTCCCAGCGCA
The DNA here is from genome assembly GCF_030646155.1 of Conexibacter sp. CPCC 205762. Classification (GTDB taxonomy): domain Bacteria; phylum Actinomycetota; class Thermoleophilia; order Solirubrobacterales; family Solirubrobacteraceae; genus Conexibacter. Next base: position 22,760 of record NZ_JAUTDN010000002.1, on the reverse strand, counting down.
CCGCTGCGGCCGCTCATCACGACCTCCTCGACCGAGATCGGGAACTCCCACGCGAACTCGTGCCGCTGCGGCACGTAGCCGATCGCGCCGCGCCGGTGACGCGTCGCGTCGCCGTCGACCTCGATCCGCCCGCTCGCCGGGCGCAGCAGCCCCAGCGCGGTCCGCAGCAGCGTCGTCTTGCCCGCCCCGTTCGGGCCCAGCAGGCCGACCAGTTCCCCGCGCGCGACCTCCAGCGTCGCGTCGCGCAACACCGGCCGCCCGCCCAGCTCGACCGAGACCTCGCGCAGCGCCAGCGCGGCGCTCACCGCCCCGCTCCCGGTGCCGAGCGCGCGCGCTGCTTCGTGCGACGTCCGCGGGCGAGAACCGCAGCAAGCGCCACCGTCAGCGCCACCGCGAGCACAGCCAGTACGGCGATCAGCGCCGAGGAGCCGCCGCCGTCGTCGACCGGCTCCGCGGGGCTGGCCGGTGCGGCGCTGTCGTCACCGCTCCCTGCTGCGGCGTCGACAGCTGAGAACGCCTTCTCCGGGCTCGCGGAGCGTCCGACGGCGAACCGCATCGCGCGCGTGTCGGAGACCGTCGTGCCGTCGATCAGCTCGGCATCGACCCGGACGTGCACGAGGTAGACGCCCGGCTCGGTGAAGACCCAGTTGGCGTGGGTGTGGGTGTTGACGTCGACCCAGACCGGTCTCGCTGCGGCGGTCGAGTCCCACAACACCTGCGGCTCGGCGAAGTCGCCCGACTGCAGGAAGACGACGAGCTCGCCCGGCCCCTCGACGTCGGTCAGCGTCAGTCTCACGCCGCGGTCGATCCGCTCCATCACGTCGGGGTCCTGCGTGTTCCAGCCAACCCACACCACCTTCAGGTCCTGCGTCTGCGGCACGACGTAGACCTGCCTGCCCGCTGCGTGCAGGAAGGCGTAGGCGGGATCGTCGGGGACGGTCTGGATCGCGACGTCCCCGACGCGCAAGACCGTCTGCTCGGCGTGGCGCCAGACGCTGCGACCGCCGGGCTTGGACTTCGCCTCGTCGTCGTGGATCATCAACGTCCAGCGACCGTCGACGAAGCGCGGCCCGACGTCGACATGGCCGGTCGCGATCACCTTGCGGCCGTCGACGACGGCTTGTCCGCGGTCGATTCGCTGGTCGAGGCCGTCGGCCGCGCCGGCGGCCGGGGCGATGAGCAGGAGGGTGGCGAGCAGGCCCGCGAGGACGCGGAGGATCATGAGAGGCAGCCTTTCAGCGAGTCTGCGTTGAAGCGCATCATCTGGACGTAGGTGGAGACGCGCGCGTCGAAGGCGTCGCCATAGATCGAACAAACGGCGATCCCAGCCTCGCGCGCCACCTCGGTCAACGTCGAGGAGCGGGCGGCAAGGTTGGGTTCGAGGAAGACGGCCGGGACGCGCAGGGTGCGAATCGTCTCGCTCAGCTTGCGCCGCTCGGCCAGCGACGGCTCGATCGCTGGGTTGGGGGTGACGAAGCCGGCGACCTTCAGGCCGTAGGCGTGCGCGAGGTAGGCGAAGGCGTCGTGGGTGGTAACGAGCTGGCGGCGGGCGCGCGGGATCTGCGCGAGCGTGCGGCGGACGTAGCGGTCGAGCCGGTCGAGCTCGGCGAGGTAGCGCTCGGCGTTGGCGCGGTAGACGGGCGCGCCGGCGGGATCGGCGTCGATCAGCGTGTCGCGGATTAGCTTCGCGTAGGCGATCGCGTTGCGCACGTCCTGCCACAGGTGCGGGTCGATCTCGCCGTGGACGTGCTTGCCGAGGACCGCCTGCGGCAGCTGGTAGAGCGGCTCGCCGGCCTTCCCGAGGAAGCGGAACTGCGGCCCGGCGGGCACCTCGGCCAGCGCCTTTGCCGGCACCTCGATCACGACCTCGGCCGGGTCGTAGTCGCGCTGCGTCTGCTCGCCGCCGCCTTCATGGTCGTAGAGGACGGTGATGGCGCCGCGGTCGAGGTCGGCGGTGACGTCGGCGTGGCCGGCGTCGAGCACGCTGCGGCGGTCGCCGCTGCCGGTCAGCGGCGCGACGCCGACGGCGAACTCGACCGTCGTGTTGCCGAGCGGGAGCGGCTTCGCGGTCGCGTCGGTCCGCAGGCTGGCGGCGAAGGTGACGCGGTAGCGGCCGGGCTTGGTGAACGCCCACGACATGTGCGTGTGGGCGTCGACCGGCAGCGTCGCGGTGTCGTCCTTGTAGCCGTCGCTGGCGTCGAACCCGTCACCGGAGTCGAAGTACACGTCGGTGTCGCCAAACGAACCGGTCAAGTAGCCGTAGACCTGGCCTGGGCCCGAGGCGGCGGTCATCGACAGCAGCACGTCGCTGGAGCGATCGGCGCCGTATCGCGCGCCTTCCCCGCGGGCGCGCAGGCCGAGCCAGATCGTGTCGAGGTTGACGTTCTCGACCAGCGGGATGATCTCAGCCGCGTACTTGACGGCGTCCTCGGCCAGCGAGACGTTGATCGCCTCCTTGGGGAGGTTGGCGTCGAGCGTCTTGATGACGTTGTGCTCCTCCAGCAGCATGTAGTTGCTGAAGGCGACATCGGCATAGACCACGTTGCGCACGTCGCGCAGCGTCGGCTCAAACGAATGCGGATCGGCACCGTCGGGCACGAGGCTGACGACGTTGACGCGCGCCCCGCCGACGTTGGCGACGAGATCGCGCAGCAGCCCGGTCGTGGTCACGACCTGCAGCCGCCTGTCCGACGCGGAGAGCCCGGGTGCAGCGGCGCAGCCGCAGAAGACCGCGATCGCGATGACGGCCGTCAGCACGCTCAGCGGCAGGAGAAGATGGCGAGACCAGACGAGCGACACCGCGCGAGCCTAGCAGTTAGTGAGACTTGGTCTCATTCCCGTGAGAGTGGTTCCCATCTCCACCTGCTTGGCCGCACCGCGAGAGCGGGCATACAGTCGGTGATATGAGCACTCACGCGACGCATCCCGACCACCCGCACGTGCACGGTCCCGGCTGCGGCCATCTCGCCGTTCAGCACGACGATCACGTCGACTACGCGCACGACGGGCATCTCCACCATCCGCACGAAGACCACGTCGACGAGCACGTGGTGGCCGTTGACGGCGCCCATCCCGACGGTCACACCGAACCGGCCGGCGGGCACGAGGACGACCACGTCCACGGCGACGGCTGCGGCCATCCGCAGATCCCGCACGGTGAACATGTCGACTATCTCGTCGACGGCGAACTGCACCACCCCCACGGCGACCACTGCGACCGCCACGGCCCGCTCGCCGTCGTCGGCGAGTGAACCCCGCGGGTGACCGTGCGGGCCGGGTCGCCCCGGCCCGCCGATCCCTGTTCAGCGTCGCAGCGTGAGCGTCGTCTGCCGCGTCGCCGGCTGACGACCGCGCTCGCGTGCCGTCGCCGTCAGCGTGATGCGGACGACGTGGCCGGTGCGCGCCAATGAGCGACGCACCGCTCTGCCCAGGCGCACATGCACGACCGCGCGTCCGTCGCGTCCGCCGCGAGCCGTCCCGCGTCCGATCGTCAGCGAGCGAGCACCCCTGCGCAGTCGCAACTGAAGCCGACGCGCTTGCGCTGGGCTGATCGTCGCGACGATCGCGCAGTGTCCGGGACCGCCCAGCCTGCAGACCGCCTTCAGCATGCCGGTGCGCGCGAGCGTCGCCCGCCGCGGCGCTCCGCCCGGCACGCTCAGCCGCACCGTCGTGGCACGCCGCCTGATCAGCGGCGGCCGTTCAGCCGGCGGTCTCGGCACGGGCGGGATCACCGTCTCCGGCGTCCTCAGCTCCGGCGGTATGGGCTCCTCGGCCGGTGGCTCGGTCGCTCTGCCGCCGCGCCCACACGGGACGACCGTGGTGGGGTCGCCGTCGCCGACGAGGAAGGTGAGTGTCTGCCGCGTCGCGATCGGCGTGCCGCCCGTGCGGGTGCCGCTCAGCGCGACGGTGAGGCAGTAGACGCCGGGGGCGGTGAAGCTCCAGATGCCTCTCTCGCGCCGCTGCGGCCAGATCGCCAGCCGGTCGCCGGCGGTCGCCAGGAGCGGGGTCCCGCCGTGCGCGAGGCCCCAGTCGTCGGCCAGCACGAATCTGCCAGGGCCGGCGACCGACTCCAGCGTCCAGTCGAGGTCGCCGTCGAGCCCGCTCGTCTTGGTCGTGTCCCAGCCGAGCAGGTAGCGGTTTCTCATCACGTCCTCGTCGAGCTGCCAGACGGTCGCGCCGACAGGGCCGAGCGCCGGGAGGAACGGGTCGTCGGCGCGCACGGTGGTCCGCGCCGAGGGTCCAAGGCGCAGCACGACGTCGTCGAGGCTGCGCAGCGTGCCCGGCCCCGACGGGCTGCCGTCATGCAGCAGCAGCTCGAGCCGGTCGCCGGCCAGCCGCGGGACGAGATCGTAGAAGCGCCGCGCGACGCTCCCCTCGGTGTCGGCGACGGCGACGGGGCCGCCGTGCGGCGCCGCGGCGGGTGTCCACGGTGCCGCAGCCGGGGTGACGCCGGCTTGCGCGCAGGTGTCTATCCGGTAAGGGTCTATCGCGTCGCCGACGACGACCGTCAGCAGCTGCGCGTCGGCGACTGGCGCGCCCGCGAGCGTGCGGTTGGCCGCGCCGAAGGCCAGGCAGTAGACGCCGGCGGCGGTGAAGCTCCAGGCGGCGTGCCAGTGGTTGCCGCTGGGCAGCATGCGGACGGCGTCGGGCAGGCCGATGCGGGTGCTGAAGAACGGCTTGCTGCCGTCGTTTGCATCCCACAGCACCACTTCGCCGGGCGCGGGGCCGCCGTCGATGCCGGCGACCGCGTCGAGCTGCAGCGCGGTGTAGCGCTGGTAGCGGGTGGCGTTGAGCGCCTCGGAGCTGACGCCCAGCCACGGGATGCCGTCGGTCTGTGACAGCGGGATCGTCCACACGTCTGAGCCGGGAGCGCCGAGCAGCGCGAACTGGTCGGGGACGGTCGCGCGCGCCCGCTCGGGGACGGCGATGATCGTCTCTGCCAGCGGCTGCCAGCGGGCGTCGGCGCCATCGACCTTGATGCCCAGCTCCAGACTGGCGTCTGCTCGGTCGCGGACCGCGAGGTCGGCATGGACGCGTTCGTCGGCGGCCGTGTCGAGCACGTAGGCCTCGGGGGCGTGGACGCGCAGGCGTCTCAGCGTCGCCGAGGCGGAGCCGTGGCTGGCGGTGTCGGTCGGCGTGAAGACGGCGCGCAGTCTGTGCACGCCGCGCGTCAGGCCGCTCGTGGTCAACGTCGCGGCGCCTCTGTCGGCCGTGACCGGCGCGCCGAGCGGCTGCTCGCCGGCACTGCTGCCGTCGTCGTCGTAGAACTGGACGGTGCCTGCGACGGCCGGTCCTATCGCGGCGGTGAGGGTGACGGGGTCGCCGGCCTGCGTGACGTCGGCTCTGGCCGAGCTGGTCAGCTGCAGCGAGACCTCGCCGCCGGCGTCGGGACAGGCCGGCGCCAGCTGCGGGTCGGCGCCGCCGACGGCGATGCTCAGCGGCTGACGATCATAGACTTGGCGGCCGTTGGTCAGCGTCGCGCGCACCTCGACGTCGGCGCAGTGGTAGCCGGGCTGGGAGAAGCCCCACGTCTGCGCCACGCGGGTTCTGCTTCTGCTGCCGTTGTTCGCTCTCCAGAAGCTGTAGGAGGCGGGCGCGGCGATCCCGTCGCTGTCGAAGTTGATCAGGACCGCGTTCGGTTCCTCCTCGGGGGCCGCGCGGCCGATCGCGTAGATCGCCACGCGGCCGCCGGGCGGCGTCGTGACCGAGCGGATCGTGCCGACGGCGGCGGCGCTGGAGAGCTGGCCCACGAGCAGCTCGCGCGTCCAGCCGACGCGGACCGTGCCGCGCGTCGTGGCGTCCTCGGGCCGCGTCGTGTCGGCGGTCTGCCAGAAGGATGTGCCGGTCGGGCCAAAGAGCGTCAGGCCGAAGGTCTCAGCCCAGGCGGGGACGGTCGTCTGCGCGCCGGCGCGGGCGTCGAGGACGACGTCGGCGAGCGCACTCCACTGCTCCCCCGTGCCGTCGTGGCGGCCGTGGATCAGGCCCAGCTCCAGCTCGCCATCGGCGTCCAGGCGCGGCGCGAGGTAGGCGGTCTGGTCGGCGACGGCGCGCTGCGCGCTCGCGCTCCCGGCGGGGAGCGCGAGCGCCAGCAGCACCAGCGCCGCGGTCGTCGCGGTGCGGTGCATCGAGGCTCAGACGACGCTGAACGTCAGCGTGCCGGTGAACGTCGTCGGGATTCCGCCGATCACCGTCGAGGCGGTCAGCGGCAGTCTGTAGGTGCCGGTCGCCGTGAAGCCCCAGCGCAGGTCCTCGTGGCTGATCGGCGTCAGGCCGATGTTTCTGTTGGCCCCTGCCACGCTGTCAAAGCGGGTGGTCGTCGGTCTGAAGACGCCGTCGGTCTCGCTGCGGCGGTAGCCCGCGACGCGCGCGCCGCTGGGCACCGTCGCGCTGCCGAGTCTGAACGTCACGCTCGGCGCATCGCACTCGCCGATCGCCTCCACCGCGAACCCGACGCGGTAGCTGCCGCCGTCGCCGACGACCTTCAGCGGCAGCGCCGCCGCGCCGAAGACCGACTGCTCCCAGATCGAGTTGCTGGTGCCGCTGACCTGGAAGACCGTGCTCGCAAGCGACGCCTCGGTCTCGGTTTCGTGATTGTGGGCGTGCAGGCCGTCGCCGAACGACTCCAGGTCGCAGTCGAACTCCATGTCGACGTCCCAGTGGTCGCCCGTGACGGTTGCGGCGTGCGCGCTGCCGGCGAAGCCGACGCTCGCGACTGCTGCGGCGGCGAGCGCCAGCACGCTGTGCTTCTTCCCCATGTGCGTGTCCCTCTGTGGTGAGTCAGGTAGTTGACACGCGCCAACCTAAATGGGATTCAGTCTCGCTACGAGTTGTTGAGAACGTTCCTATCTACGAGGCTGCTCAGCCGACGGAGAAGGTCAGCGTCGAGCTGTCGCTGACCGTCGCGCCGGACGGGGTGCGGCCGGAGAGCGTGTAGGCGAGCCGGTAGGTGCCGCGCTTCGTGAAGGCCCAGTTGCCGTGCGCGTGGGTGCCGAGTGCGATCGCGCGCGCCTGCGGCATGCGGCGGCTGCTGTCGAACAGCACGTCGGCAGAGCCGAACGTCCCGGTCTGGAAGACGACCAGCCGGCCGGGGCCGCTGATGGAGCGGACGGTCCAGCGGATCGGCCCGCGCACCTGTCGGGAGGAGACCTCCTCGGTGTTCCAGCCGGTCCAGATGATGCCGCTGCGCTGCACCTGCGGGATCAGCCAGGCGGTGCCGCCGCGGCGGCCGAGCACGCTGCCGCCGGGGATCGTCGTGCGCGCCCGCGGCACGACGCGGATCGTCACCGACGCCGGGTCGCGCCAGACGGTGGCGCCCTTGGTCGAGTCCTTCAGCGTCGCGACCAGCCGGCCGCCGGCGATCCGCGCAGCGACCGCGTCGACGTGGCCACTGGAGAGGACGGTCCGCGCCGACGCGGCCGGCGTGGCGACGGCGCCGGCCGCGACCGCGACGGCCGTAAGGCCAGCGGCGCCGATCGAGCGACGGGAGAGTATGAACATGTGGTTCCTTTCAGTTGGAGGTCGCGGGCCGAATACGCTGGCGATCACGGTCTGCGGTCAGGCAGCGCTCGGTGAGGTCGCGACGTCTGAATGCCGTGGAGGACGATGTCGTGGCGGTCGAGTTCGAACCCGTGATGCTCGGCGACACGGAGAATCGCCTGCTCCAGCGCGGCGTCGGTGAACGGCCGCACCGCTCCCGTTCTGATGTCGACGAGGTGGTAGTGGGTGCGCTCGGGATGTGCTTGCTCGTAGCGCGCGAGGCCGTCGCGACCGACGACGCGGCGCAGCAGCCCAAGCGCGACGAACTCGTCCAGCAGACGGTAGGCCGATGCCGGCGAGCCGACGCCGTGCTCGTCAAGGCGCGCGATCACCTCGCGCGCTGAGAGCAGGCAGCTGCCGTCGCGAGCAAACAGCTCAAGGACCGCGATCCGCACGGCGCCGGCTCGATGCCCGCTCAGCGACAGCAGCCGCTGCGCCCACTCGAGCCACTCCTCCCATGCGGATGGCTCGCTTGCGTCAGCGTCGCTTCCAAGTCCCTGTCCGTCGCGCACGGCACAGACCCTAACCTAAAATGAGATTGAGTCCCAGTTCCGTTAGTATTCTGGCCTCGCCCCGCCCAAGGACCGCCGATGCTCCCCTCCATGCCGTCGCGCAGACCAACCCAGACCGAGCCGTTTCAGGCGTTGTTAGAGACCCAGTTCCGGCTGCTCGGCGTCGATGTCCGGCGCCCGGCCGGGAACGTGCTGCTCGAGCTGGGATTCGCGCGCCGACGCGCGCCGGCGGGACGGCTGGGCGCGAGCGAGTACCGCCTGGGCGGCGCGCAGGAAGTGCGCCTGTGGGGCTTTGGGCTGCTCTATCGACCGCGAGCCGACTCCAATGCCTGCCTCCTGCTGCGCAAGGGGCGCCCGCACCTGAGCACCGCCCGCAGCCCAACGCATGTCTGGGATCCGACCCGCGCGGCCGCGCAGCTGGGCCTGCGCGGCCCGTGCCCCGACGCACTGGTGCTGGAGGCGGTTCGCTGGTTTCGCGGCTACGAGCGCGCCGTGATCGAGCAGACCGGCCTCGAGCACCGCCGCCAGGCGCGCGCGAGCTGCCGTGACGCCTGCCCCGCCCAGGAGCACCTGCTCGCCGACTGGGAGCAATGGCTGACGGCCGCCAGCTGACCGACATCGCGATCGCTGTCGCGCTCCCTCGCGCGCCAGCGGCCTGCCGCGCTGGCGCGACCAGCGCGGCAGGCGGCCCCGGCGTCACGGCACAGACCCTGAGTCTCATCTAGCGGCTCGGCCGTCTCATCTAGTTGGTGCGGCCACGGACTGGCCTCTACGGTCGGCGGCACGCTGAGACGGGACAACCCAGGCGGCAAGCTGGCACCTCTTTGCTGCCGAAGCGGATGTTCTCAGCGCGTGCCGGGGCGCCTGGTTGTGGGCCGAGCGCCCCGGCACCCCACACCGACGAGGATGCCGAACGCAACTCTGCCAACACGAAGATCTCCCAGCTGGCGCTGGCCTCGTAGCGGACCTATCCACGTCGGAGGCACACAACCGCGAGTCCTTTCCTCGGTCGGCCACGGCGACCGACCGAGCCGAGGACCTGACCCCGATCCCATCGCGGTCGAGCATATATCTGGAGCGTCGGTCGCCGCTTCAGTTCCGAGCAAGGCCTCTCGAAGACCCAGCCGGCGTACGGGACCTCTGGAGATCGGTGCATAGGGACGACCAACCTCGTGACACAGGCCGACCCTTACAACACGGGCGATTACAGCGTCGGCGCTGGCATGAACCAGTATGTAACGGGCCGCGGACCCTGGATTGTCGCGCCGGTTTGCGGCGCAGCTCACGCAATCGCGTGGACGGACATCTACTACCTTTCGTCGGCCGCGACGATCAGCTTTCCGAGCGTCCCGCACTAGGCCTTCCTCGGAACGGAGACGACCTGAGATGCCGGCGCGCCGTAGCTCACGTCAGCACTCCAACGCCGTGATCGGCGCCGCCGCAGCGCTCGCGGTGATTGCTGCCGCCGCCGTCGGCGTCGCGATAGCCGTGTTCCCGGGCAACGCTGAGAGCGCCGCACCGCGGGCCACGACCACCGTCGCCGCGTCGTCGATTCCGGCCGAGTTACGCGACTCGTTCGCGGTCCTCCGTCGAGCACCGCAACCCGGCGACGCGATCGACGACCCGCTCAACGTGTCGGCGGCCAAGGAGGTCGGGGCCGTGGCAGAGGACGCCCGCGAGGTGCGGCCCGAGGGCCTCGGCGTGCATCTCGTTCCTGGGACGGCCGGCCCCTGCCTGCTCATCACCGACGCGAGTATGGGTCGCTCAGGCGCGGGTCGCGGCGCGATCTGTCAATCGCCGACCAGATTCCAGAAGACCCGGCTCTGGCTTGTCTACGGCCTCGATGATCCACGCAGCTTCTGGCTCGTGCTCGTCCCCGACGGCGTCGAACAGATCACAGCCACCACCACGCCCGGCGGGCACGCGCCTGCCGCTGTTATCAACAACGCCGCCGTCGTCAGAGACCCGACAAACGTCCTGCGAATCAGCTGGACCGACCAGAGCACGGAGACCCACGAAGCGACGATGCGATAGGCCGCGTCGCAGCCGACCTGACCGCCTCGATGGTGACCAGGTCGGCCGCGTGACGCCGCCGCCTGGCGCGCAGCCTCGCCGACAACCCGCCCATGCTCGCCGAAGCTGCCGCTTCTCGCCGGTGGCGGGTGAGCCTAACCTGAAGTCGCTGCCGCTCGACGTGATCATCCGCGCCGGAAGGGCATCCGCGTCACCGTCCGAGCGAGCCGACGGGTTGCCCGCCATGGCGGCGCGATCGCAGGCGCCACATAAGTGCTCGCTTCAGCCGACGGTCGAGCGTCCCGCTCAACGGCGCGACGCCTCGCGACGCCGATCATGATGCTGCGTTTGAACGTCACGCCGTCCCATGGCCTAAAGACTTCTCCTGGATGCGAATGCTGACCCAGCGTCTCCCGCACCCAGCGAGCTGATCGTGCGTACCTATGCCGCATCGCAGAGCCCCACCGGTCACGAGGTGTGCGAGGACGTCGGTCGCGTAGTCCGCGTAGTCTGATCGTCGCGGATCGGTGGGTCGCCTCGACAGCGCGGAGGCTGGGCGTCGCTTAGGCGCCGAGCCAGCGTCGCCAGCAGCGCCGTCGCTTCCCGCTGCCGAGGTGGTCGAGGCTGCGCTCGGAGGGCATCAGTCCGGCGGTGCGCAGGTGGCCTTCGGCTGCGGTGCGTACGCGGGTGAGCTGGCCGCCTCTGGCCAGTAGCTCAAGTGGCCGGGCGCCTCCCAGGCGCCGTTGGCGATCGGACATCCATGCGACGATGCCGGCCTCGTCGTAGGTGCCGTCGTCGATGAGGAAGCCGACGATCTCCCACAGGTCGTTCAGCGGCAGTGGAGGTTCCTGGGACTGCGCGACGAGCGCGAGATCGTCAGCGGCGAAGCCGAGGTCGGCGAGCACGGAGAGACGGACCCCGATCGGTTCCCGCGCGCTGGCGAGCATGCGGGCTCTCCAGGTCAGCAGCCGCTGGCGCCGGGGCGAGTCCTCGGCGACGGGTCCGACGCCGCGGTCCTCCCGCTCGCCTGCGGTGCGTGGCTGCGGTTCTGGGCTCGACACGTGGTGCTCCTCCGAATAGAGTGATCGAATGACTAGATCTTATGGTGTGGCGGGCGGGGAGGCGCCAAGAAGAGCGGGGGCGCTGCCGGGGCTGTCTCCGTGGGTCCTGTGCGTCTTGATACTCGCCGCGGTGCTCGGCGAGGAGGAGGACGTCCGCGGCGGGCTCGTGCGGCAGCTGCGGGCGGTGGACTGGTCGGCCGAGGAGATCACGGCGATCGAGCGCGCCCGCGCGGCGCTGGCCGTGAACCCGGTCGACCTCGCCCAGCTGGCGGATCCCGACCTCGCCGGTCCTCAGCTCGCCCGCCTCGAGGCGGCGGGGCTGAGCCCCGCGCTGTTTCGGGGCCGGCTCTGGAACCCGCGCGCCCCGGCGGTACTGATGGCCGCGCTGGCGCCCGAGATCGAGCTGCGCGCCGGCGCCGGGGAAGATGGCGGGCGCGACGGCGCGACGCCCGCGGAGGGCGAGGCCTGATGGTGAGGTGCGGGGATGCTCCGCGCCGTCCGGTGCACCGGTTGCGTACCGTCCGCGCTCGCCAGCAGCGCTACGCAGACGCCGTCGCGATCATCGAGCGCGAGTACGCGAGACCGCTGGACCTAGACGCGGTGGCGGAGGCCTGCGTCTGCTCTCGCCGGGAGGTCCAGCGTGCCTTCACCGCTCAGGGCACGACCTTCCGCGACGCCCTCGTGGCGATCCGCATGCGAGCGGCCGCTGAGCTGCTGCTGAACCAGCGCCACGTGCCGATCACTGAGGTCTCCGCCCGGGTCGCGTACCTCAACGTCTCGCAGTTTGCGAGGGCGTTCCGGCGGGTCTATGGCTGCGCGCCGCGCGAGTATCGCGCCAACGCTGGTCCCCGAGATTCAGGAGTGCTCGCGGCCTGACGGTGCAGCTCGGACGGGCGCGGCGCGGTGGCGGTCGATGGTCGAGCGGTGCGGGCGGCCCAGTGCGTCGGCGGGCGCGTCGCCGCTGGCGGCGATCTGGCGGTGCTTGCAGTGGCGGGCGAATCGCGCGGGCGTCGATCTGCTCGCCGCCGGGGACGCCGGCGGCCGGGGTACGGATGATCGTCTGCGCGGTGCGCGGGGCGACGCTGACAGCGGAGTCGGCGATCCGGCCGAGAGGGTGGCGTTTGGAGAGCGCTGGGACCAGCGCGCGGCCGCGCTGCTCGCCCTCGGCGAGGAGGTGGAGGCCTCAAGGCGCGGTCGGACACGCGGGACGGGGGCGCGCCGCGCCGAACGCCTTCGCCGCTCGCGCTACGCCTGCCCGTCGAAGGGCGCGATCGGCTCAGCGATCACGATCACCGCTCCGTGGGGACCGCGTCGGGTCCCGCTCGCGCAGACCTGGGCGCCCGCGACTGGTCGGCGCGCCGCTACTCGAGGTGCTGGTCAAGCGCCGTCCAGATCTCTTCCAGCGCCTGAGGTCGATCGTGTGCGAGCAGGTCGATCGGCCGCCGGTCGGCCAGCTCCAGCCGCGGGCTGCAGATCCACGCGACGATCCCCTGCTCGTCGTAGCCGGCGTCGAACAGCAGCCGTCGCACGACCGCCCAGAGCCGATCCAGGCGGTCATCGTCACGGGACGGCGGCGGCTCTTGCGTCCCGGCTCGCCAGCGCGCGATCGTCTGCGGCGTCGCGTCCGGCACCACGAGCGCCAGCTCGCGATCGCCGAAGCCGAGTTCGGTCAGCAGGCCGAGGCGCGCGACGAGCGGCGCGTCGACCTCGGCGGCGAACGCCTCACCCCACAGCGGGTAGTTCCGCCACCGCGCGGCGAGGTCCGGCCGCTCATACGACTCCGCGCCCTCTTCCTCATCAATGCCCATTGCGCCGGAAGAGATTACATCATCGAATGAGAGTCGGATTCTGCTCCGCCGCTGCGCTATGCCTGCCTGTGGCAGGGCGGTATCAGGACGGTGATCGCTACCTCGCCACCAAGGCCGAAGCGCGCGACTGGGCCCGCGAAGAAGCGCGTATCGCGCAGGGCAGCCGCGGCCGAGGCCGAGGCCGAGGCCGAGAACCCCGACTAGCCCATCACGGCCGGCGCGCGCGAGCGGCCCTCGGCGGCCCCTCGCGCGCAACGCGCCATCGCCAGCCGCACCGCTAGCGCATCGTCTTCGCACCAACGCTAACTGTGTCGCCTAAGAAATAGATATAAATAACTTGCGATCTCGTTACTTCTAATTTTGATTTTCCAACCAAGTTAACTGAAAAATCTGGAGTAGCATTGCATTTCACGGTTCGTGCTCCTTTCGTTCCAGACGCGTTGATATTCGGCGTTGTGTGTGTGCCTATCGAATAGGCGATAATCGCCGTCATAGCAGCCTTTATGAGGGTACGCGCGTTCTTGGGCAGCGACAGCTCGACGCGGACAGCAACGTCCGCGGGCTGGCGCCCGGAGTTCTTGTAGCTCATGGTGAATGAGGGTAGCGGATTTTGCCGGGTGCACGAGACTCTCGCCGCTGATTTCACTGCACTAGCGTGTCGTCACGGAAAATTGCGGTACCGAGGCGGCCCTCGATCGGGCATCCTGGGCGGTATGGGACCTCTCGTGCGCTGGGATCAGGTCGAGTTCGGGCCGGCGGGGACGGGCTTCTCGCTGAGGCTGCCGCTGGCGCTGGATCAGTTCGGTTCCGAGGTGCTCGTTGAGGATGGGCTGGACGAGGTCCTCGACGCGCTGGAGGCGGCGCTGCCTGAGGGCGAGGAGCTGGAGTCCGAGCTTGATCACGGCCATCGCGACGAGGACGGCAGCGAGCCGGCGGTGCTCTACCTCTCCGTCCCGCGGTGCTTCCCGGACCTGATCTCGCCCCAGCGGCTCCACGAGCTGCTGGCGCCGACCGTCGCCGCGGCGGCCGCGGCCGGCGCGCGCGCTCGCGTCGCGCACGAGCGCTCCGGCGCGGACTGGCTCGCGGCCGCCAGAGCGCTCGCCGAGCGCCACGACGCCGGCGCGCGGCCGCCCACGAGCCAGGCCGACGCGAGCGCGCCGCCTACCGCCGACGGGCAGACCCCGTCTGACTAGGCGGGGTCTCGCCGGAGATTTCTCCCGGCGCGGCCAGTGGAGCCGGTCGAGCGTGCGCGCGCTCGGTTCGGAGAGACGGAGTGAATTCTGCCGTTCTGACGGTCTGAGAAACTGCGCGGCGTGGTTGACGACGCGACACGCACCGAGCTGGCCGCGGTCCTGCGCCGCTACCGGTCCGATCTCTCTGACGAGCAGGCGGCCGCGCTCGTCGCCGAGCATCTGCGCGAGCACGGCACGGGCTACGACGTGCGCGTGCTGCTGCTGCAGCATGCCGGCGTCGACGCGCACCTGCCCGACCTGGGAGGAGATGCGCGCCGACGCTTACCGCCAGATCGGCGACGCGGCCGACGCGCTGCGCTCGGACTGGCGCGCGGACGCCGCCCCGACCCGCGCGCAGCTCGACGCGCGCAGCGAGGCACTCGACCACATCGCCAACGCGAAGGCGGCGCTGAACCGCGCGGCGCCATGAGCCCGCCGGTGGAGATCGGCGAGGGCGTGCGCGTGCTCGCGCGAGGTGCGGGCGCTGATGGATCGCGACCGGCCGCTCGTGATCGCGCTCAACACGGCCAGCCGCGAGCTGGCCGCGGCGGTGGAGCAGCTGACGGCCGGTCTCTCGCCGGAGGCGATCCGAGCGGTCTGGGGTCAGGCGGCGCTGGATGCCGGTCTGTCGGGGCGACGACCGCCGGTGCTGGCCGGCGGGGAGCCGGTCGCAGCGCTTGAGCGCGTCGCCGACAGGATCCACTCGGCGTTCATCGCCTACGAGCACTGCGCCGATGAGCGCCGCCAGCTCGCCTTCGACGTCGGCGAAGCCCAAGCGGGTATGGTCGCCGCGCTGTTGGACGCCGGCGTGCCCCGCGAGCAGGCGCGCCGCGCCGACATCGACGCGCTCGCCGCCGGCCGATTGGAGATCCACGACACGACGGGAGAGGCGAGCGCATGAGCAGACCGCAGCTGTTCACCGTGCTGGGAGCGCTGCGCGACGCCGTTGAGCAGCTGTCAGATCTCGTTGCCGCTGACGGGTACGCAGACGCGTTCGACGCGGGCGCGGCGACGATCGCCGCCACGCACCTGGCCGAGCTGGTCGAGCAGCTCTCGTTCCCGGTCGAGCGGGTCGGGCAGCGGATGGGGGAGATCGCGCTGGGCTACCGCGACGCGCTCGACGAGGACGACCTGGCCCGCAGCCGCTATGACGTGACGATCGCGTTGGAGGGCGCGGCGCGGTCGCTGGATCGCGCCCAGACGGTGCTGGCGGCCGCCGCGGCGATGACCGGCCCCTCGGATGAGCTGGTGGGCCTGACGCGCGATCCCGTGCTGGTGGTGCGGGCGCCGACCACGCCGCCGCGCTGGATCGAGGCGAGCGCCGAAGCCGGCGGTCAGGCCGGCGTGGTGACGGTCCGCGAGGTCACGCCCGCCCGCGGCGAGCCCGACGCCGTGACCGTCGACGTCGGGGAGCCGCTGCTGGAGCTGCTGCAGACCAAGCTCGCGATCACGCACGCCGACGCCGTCGAGCTGCAGGCCGAGATCGTCGGCCGGCTGCTGGAGCGGCTGCTCGCGCGCACCGACCTCGGCCTTGACGAGCACACCCCCGTCTCCGCGCCGTCGGCACAGGCCGCGCCGGCGCCGGCCCGGTCGGTGCTGCCGCCCGTGCAGCGGCGGGTCGATGACGCGCTCGTCGCGCTGCTGGCCCATGGCGCCGAGCGCACCGACCCGCACTACTACCAGCCGCCGGCGATCGGCCTGGCCAACGCGCTGCTGGCGGCCGCCGGGCAGCATCCCGACGGCGTGGCGGGCCTGATCAGCCACCGCGATGACGACCCACACGCGCTGTCGCTCGTGCGGGACCTGCTGACGCTGGCGCGCCGCGCGCGACGGCCCGATCCCGACCACCCGGTCCTCGAGCCCAACACGTTCGTGTGGGCCTACGGGTGGGCGCGGGAGGAGGCCGAGCGCTCCCTGCGGCAGATGATCGACCGCGTCGACGACGTCACCGAGCTGCCCGCCGCCACGCGTGATGCGCTGCGCGACGCCCCACGACGGGCGCTGCGCGCGCTGACCCCGATCGCCACCCCGCTCAAGACACTGGAGCACACCACCCACAACCAGGACGACGAGCCCGAGAGCCGCGATGAGCCGCGCGCCTGACCCCGCCGAGCCCGCGGCGGGCGCGGTCGTACGGCCGCGCGCCGTCGCCGCCGAGCCGCCCAGCACGGTGACCGGCGCGCACCTGGTGGTCGCGGTGCGCGAGCAGTTGGGCACCGTGATGCTCTCGATGCTGGACGAGACGGCCGCCGAGACCGCCTGCCCGTTCGGCGACGTCGCCCAGCGATGGGAGCCGGCCGCGCCACGCGCCGCACAGCAGGCGCTCGCGCCCGCCCGCGAGCAGCTGCACGCACAGGAGGAGTTGCTCACGCGCCGCCAGCGCGTGCTCGCGCTCGGCGACCACCCGCCCACGACCCGCAGCGGCGACCCCGAGACGGTCGCGGTGGAGATCCAGCTGCCGCGCGAGCTGTTGGCCAGCGCGATCGCCGCCGCGCAGGCGCGCGTGCACGCGTTTGAAGGCGTGGAGATCTCCCGCCAGCAAGCGGCCGGCCGCGTCGGCGACCTCCTCGTTGCTCACCTGACCGCGCGCCAGCGCGAGGCCGACTGCGCCACCGCCGCGCTGGCAACCGGCCGTGCTGCGGGGTATGCTGCGCTGGCGGCCGCCGACGCCGCGATCGACACCGGCCGCGTCAGCGCCACCAGCGAAGGCCTCGACGCCGCCGGCTTGGAGCTGTTCCTCGACGACGTCGCCGAGGGCGAGGTCCTGCACTGCCGCTCCGCGCTTGAGCGCGGCATCTTGATCGGGGTATAGCTGGACACCGCACGCTAATACCGCACCCCTTCTGACCACGACCGCCACGCCGACCTCGACGCTGCCGCAAGACCACGCCACCGGCCCGTTTGAGCTGTGGGCACAGGCCAGCCGCCGCGCGCGGCCCCGCCGCCGCGCCGTCGACCCGAGGCGATCGTCGTCCTGGCGGCGGCGCTGCAGCTCGCGCGCGGCCACGGAATGAGGGCGCGATCGCGGTGCTCGTGGTCGACGCTGCCGGCGTCGCGCTCTGGCGCGCCGGCGAGGACCTCGGCCCCCGCGTCGCCGCCGCCCGCGCGACCGCAGCCGCACGTCGCCGACGGCCGTCGTTTAGCTGTCGGGTGGCTTGCCGGGCGGGAGTGGCGGTGGTGGTGGCAGGAGGCGGAGTCTGCCCGTGACTGACGCGCGCTGATGGCCAGCAACGCGCGCCGCTGCGGCGGCCGTCGCCGCTGACCGCGCGGCTAGGCTGACAGGGCGGATCGTGTCGCTGACATGCGGTTGTCCGTCGCAGACGGACCGCTTACTGGTTCGAACCCGTCGCTTCGCTAGTAGAGGGTGATCGTTTTGGAAAGAAGCGTTCTAGGCGTGCCACCGCGTGTGTACCAGGTGAATCTGGTCCGGCGGTTCATGCCCTTGGTGCTGATGCGGCGCAGGTCTGACGCGTTGCTGCTCCAGGAGTAGCCGCCCAGCGTCGCGTTCACGCACTTTCTCGTGAGGGTCTTCTTCTTGACATGCGGCGGGTTCCAGCAGAGCTGGTAGGGCACCTTAACGCCGAGCGGATTGCCGGTGAGCGTGAGGTAGATGACGCGGATGCTGGTCAGCAGTTCTGCCTTGACCGTGTACTTCGTCTTTGGCGTTGGGACCGTGAGCGGTACGACCGCGGAGAAGCCGTCAGCACATGACGGATCGTTGATGCGGGCAAAGGTGGCAGGGTCATAGTTGACACAGCTCGTGTAGCTGAGGCTGGCGTGAAGCATCACGAAGTACGAGCCTGGGTCGATCTGTCCGTTGTCCAGCCACCGGCCGGACTGAATCTCGGAGTCGGTCAGGAAGCCAGTTTCGACAATGTTCTCTCGCAGAAACGAGCCATCAGTGGCGCGTTCGGGCTTGGAGGCGATGTAGACGGTCACGGAATCAGCGCGTGGAGCCGAGAGCGAAACGACCGGATGCCGATCCTGCTGGCCGGCAGTCGTGATCGCTGGCGGGACCGCCCGAGCAGGGCTCGCCATAGCGGCCATCGTCACGAGAACCGCAGGGCTCAGCAATGCTGTTCGACGCATCGGGCGATGGTACACCGGGGCAGTGAGCGGGGCGGCGCATTGCCGGACCGGCGCCGGATCTATGCGTCGAGCGCGATCGCCGCCATCCTCGACGCAACCCCACAACAACTTTGGCTCCGCGAACAAAAGCAACAGGAGCGGGCTCGACCTTGACCCGATCACCACACACGTGCTGCTTCGCAACAACAGCCAGTACGGCGCGCTCGCACGCCTGATCGAGCACGGCGTGCTGCTGGAGTTCTGGACAGCCGTCCGTCCGCCGCGCCGAAGCCCGCACGCGATCGGCAGCTCGCGGCCGTCGTCGAGCGTCGCGATCGCCCACCACTGAGCACCGGGCTCGGGAAGGTCACCGAGCCTGATCCGCACCTGCCCGACCGGCAGCCCGCGCCGCTGCAGCGCGACCCGCAACCGGCCGGCGATCAGCGCCTCGAACGCGCGCCGCTGTTCGAGGTAGGCACCATCGGCGCGGAGGTCGCGCGGTCGCAGCCGGATGACGCCGCGATCGCTATACCGCATGCGCCGCCTCGCCGAGCCGGCCGCCGCGGCGGCCCCGCGCAGGCCCGGCCGACCAGGGGACGGGTCGACCGGGCGTCCTGCGCTCCAGCACGGCACAACCTGGGACGAACGCGCCGACCTCGACGAGCGGGGCGAGCTCGCACGGCTGATCGAGCACGGCGTACTGCCGGAGTTCTGGACAGCAACCCGCGCGCTGCTCTTGCGATCCGAGCGGTGACGTCGGTTCTCCGGAGCTCGCCGGCCCCGTGCGGTGGCCAGCGAGCCCCAAAGCCGTCTCTCGTCGGCGGTGATGTATCCTTGCCCTTTTCTTCCCAACGATTGGATCGGCAGGGGAGGTGGGATCGTCAAGCACGTTGGCGCGTCCGCGCTCGTGCTCGACCAAGTTCAGCCCGTCATCCTCGCCGGGTGTTGGGCCTGTAGCGCTTTGAGATTCTGGTGTTTGGAGCGTCCCGTCCCTCGAACTAGCCGGGACGCTCCAAACCAGTCGGCTGAGACCGCACAGCACAGCCACGCTCTGTAGTCGGCATGGTCGACCTGACCTGCAGTCAGACCGTAGGCCAGCTTCCTGGCCTACGCGGATCCCATCGTCGCTGCGGAGGTCTGGACCATCAGACCGGCGCTTGACGCCGTGCTCCTCACTCGAAGCGGCGAGGCGGGTAGAAATCCTTGAAAACGCGCATTGCGGGGTATCCGAGCACCAGGATAGTGCTCATCCTGGTCGATTTGCCACATCGGAGACGTTTCTCTAGCGCGCGGGCGATCGCCGCCTCGCTGAGCCACGCCGCCGCCCGTCCACGCGAGCCGCACGGCCGCTGGCGAGATTGGCTGACCCTGCGGCGGCGCGCCGCCGTGACGATGGACGGTGCGGGGTGACGGCAAGACCTGGCCTCACCAGCGGATCGGAGTGCGGCTGTCCTCAGACCGTGCTTTCGGCGCGTGCGCTGCTCGGTCCGGCGCTGCACGGCTCGGCTGCTGTCGCGATCACGGTGGTCGATCGCAGCCACCGACCGATCTGGTCCAATCCGGCGACTGAGTTGTTGCTGGGCGTGGCTCCCGATCGGGTCGCTGGCGCGCTTGAGCATCCCGAGGAGAACGAGTGGCGTTTCTTCGACGCTGACGGCGAGCGGTTCGACTTCCGCGCGGCAGAAGATCGGTGCATGGACCTGCAGGAGCGATTTGGGCCCGAGCTGATCGGGGTCCGCCGACCTGATGGCTCCCTCTTCTGGGCGCACACCGAGATGGTTCCGGTTCCTATGTGCGATTGCGGGAGCAGGTGGTGCGCCGCGATAGTCTCGGTGGACCTCACGGCGCGCCGCTTTGACGAGCAGGTGCTGCGTCGTCTTGCCTTCGCCGATCCCCTGACCGGCTTGGCCAACCGCGTCGTGCTGGAGGACCGCGTGGCGCAGGCGGCGTCGCAGAGCGAGCGGCGTGGTCGATGCTTTCGCCTCTTCTACTTCGACCTCGATGATTTCAAGCCTGTCAACGACCGCTACGGTCACGAGACAGGTGATGCCGTCCTGCGCGCTGTGGCGGTCCGCCTCGCCGGAGCGTTTCGCTCCTCCGATACCGTCGCACGTATCGGCGGGGACGAGTTCGCCGTCCTCGCCGAAGGCGCAGAACCTCAAGACATCATCATCGCTCGGGTCCGCGCCGCCATCGAGACTCCGATCACCTTCCTGCTCGACGGGCAGCCAACCCAGACCACGGTCGGCGTCAGCTGCGGCACCGTTCGGCTCGCAGGCCCGATCGACCCGGCAGGACTCCTGCGCGAAGCAGACACGGCCATGTACCGAGATAAGCGACGACGCGCCACTGACCGCAAGCCGGCCGGCTGACCTGGCACGTGCCAGCAGACCAGCGCGATGATCCCGATCGCACGCCACAACAGGTAGCTGACATGGTGATGCTGCCGCTGTTCGTCGTCGCGCTCGGAATGCTCGTCGTGAGCTGGTGGCGGGAGCCTCGCCGGCTGCGAAACGGCGCGCTGCTCGTCCTGGCGGTCCTCTTCGGACTGTTGGCCGGCGCACTGGAGGCCCCTGATCCGGTCGATGAGATCTTCATTGCCGCGATCCTCGTGGGGTAGCCGCATTCCCGTTCGCCGCACTGGCGACCGGGATGCTGCCGGTCGTCAACGGCCTGGAGGCTTGCGGAAGTCTGCTCGTCTTGCTAATCGCGACACTCGTCACGACCAAGTCTCACAGCACCGCCTGACTGCTTCTCCGCCAACGCGTTCCTCTACTCGCGCCGGCGCCTGGTCCGTCCCGTCAACGGCGTCGTCATCCTCGGCTCGGTGCTCATCGACGGTCGCGTGCCGCCGCTGCTGGCCTCGCGGCTACGGCGCGCGCTCGTCGCGGTCATGCGCATGCATGCCATGGCGCTCGTCGCTCTCCTGGGCGTGATGATCGCGCTCACCGCGATCTCGCTCCACCACTCAGAGCGTCGTCGGCGGCGCGGCGCTCACACCCCCGGCCGTCGTCGGCTGTCGTGCGACAGACGACTCGGCGATTGCGCTCGTCGGCGATCGGCGCGTACGCATACTGACCGCCATCGATGAGCTCGCGCCGCACCCGATCGCACTTGACCAGTCTCCGCAACAGCGACTGAGCGTGGTTTCGACTCAGCTGCAACGCCGCGGCTATGCTTCGGGACGTCTGGCCCGGCGCTCGCTCCACCAGCCTGACCACCTGATCCTCAAGCAGCGTCCGCGCCGGTCGATCGCTCCTCTCCGCACGCTCAGATCGACCGATCATCTGTGATCTCCGTCAATTGGTCTTGAACGGCCGACGGACGACCACGGAGCTGGCCATGGCGAAGGCGCGCGGTCAGCCGGGCACCCGTCATCCGAACCGTCGCGGGACTCGCCGCGCTACCGCGTCGATCAACGCGCGACGACGCTCGAGCTCGGCCTCGCGGGTACGGCGGATGTTGCGCAGCACCTGCAGGTGGAGCGGCAGATCGCGGTCGGGCGTCTCGTGAGACGGCGTCGGCGCTCGCTCCGCGTGCAGCAGTCCTCGCCACACATCGCCGAGCGCGTAATCGTGCAGATGGTTGGCCACGCAAGCGAACCTTTCATCGTCGGGATACCTTGGACGTCGCCGACGGCGGCTGATCTCCCCCCGTCTGCTCAGCGCCGCGTCGAGCCGGGCGCTTTGCCGAACAACGGATCGGCACGCGGACGCGCCACACCGAGGCGCCGCGTGGGAGCGCGCGTCTACCCTCTCGGGATGTCTGGTCAACCATCGGGATCGTCACGCTGGGCGTCAGCGGGCCTCGCCGTCGGCGCCGCGGTCGGCTTTCTCGGAGTACTCCTGTTCGGAAACTGGCTCCTGCCGGTCTTCTGCTGCGTCGTCGGGTTCGTGATCGGCACGCTTGCGGACCGTCGCCGCAGCGGCTGATCCACCACTGGCAGCCGGATGCTCGGCGGGCCCAGCTCGCTGCCCGCCGGCCACGGGCGTCGCGAACTGACGGTTTGGCGCGAAGGCGGCTGGGACGCAGCTGCTGGCGCGGCTGACCCAGTGCAGCCGCCGCTGCTATGTAGCTGCTCGTGGCGCTGGCCTCGACGCCCACGTCGGGCCGGCCGTCCTGTTCGCCGTCAACGTCACCCCCGCCGCGCCGGTCACGCCGTCGAACATCGGCGTCTTTCAGGCCGCGTGCGTCGCCGTGCTCGCCGGCGGCTGCGGGATCCCGTATGCCTACGGGATCGTCCTGTGGGCCCTCGTGCTGGCGACCCCATTCGCGCTGGGTGTCCCGGCGTTGATCACGACGGCACTGCCCTCGAACAGCATCCGCCTGCGCGGCGTCTGACCGCTCACGTCTGGGCATCGTCGCCGCCCGCGCTTCTTTCGATCGCGCGTGGGTCGCGGGCCTCGCTCCCGCTCGTCGTCGGCTCGATCGCGTCCTGCGTCGTGGCGCGGCCGGTGTCGTCGTCGGGTCGGTGCTTGGCGGCGTGGAGCGCGCGGTCGGCTTGGCGCAGCAGCTGGCGCGCGCCGGTGT
>NZ_JAUTDN010000019.1 GCF_030646155.1 Conexibacter sp. CPCC 205762 | reverse complement strand
CCGACTCCCGCCGCGCCCGTGCCCGCACCGCCCCCGGCACCGAGCGCACCCGCCCGCTGCCGGCCGAGCAGCCGGTCGCCCCGCCCTCCCCCGCGCCGCCGGAGCCGCCGCTGCCGCAGCCGGCCGCCGACGAGGCGCCGACGCGCCGCATCGCCGCCGACCAGCCGCCCGAGCCCTCCACCGAGGCACCGACGCGCCGCCGCCGCGCGCGCCCGCCGCTGCCGAGCGAGGAGGAGGCGACGCGCGCGCTGCCCGATCCACCGAGCTGGCTCGATCCCGACGAGCAGCCGGAGCCGCCGACGCGGCAGCATCGCGTCGAGCCGATCCCCGAGGATCCGCCGACGGAGCGCCTGCCCGACGACGCCGACCCGCCCACCCGCCGCATGCGCTCGACCCCGCAGCCCGAGCGGCTGTGGGACGACGACTGAGGCGGGCGCTCACTCCTCGTCGAGCAGCCGCCGCTCGACCGCCCAGCGGCTCAGCTCGTGGCGGTTGGAGAGCTGCAGCTTGCGCAGCACCGCCGAGACGTGCGCCTCGACCGTCTTGGTCGAGATCCCCAGCCTCAGCGCGACCTCCTTGTAGAGGTAGCCGCGGGCGATGTGGCGCAGCACCTCGCGCTCGCGCGCCGTCAGCTGGTCGAGGTCGGCGTCGCCGCCGGCCGGGCCGGCGCTGGTCGCGCGGGCGGCGGCCGGCGCGGGCGCGGTCACGCTGCCGCTCGCGAAGGCGTCGAGCACGAAGCCGGCCAGCCGCGGCGAGAAGACGGCGTCGCCGTCGGCGACCCGCTCGATCGCCTCGACCAGCTCGTCGGCCGAGATCGTCTTCGTCACGTAGCCGCGCGCGCCCGCGCGGATCACCGCGATCACGTCGTCGGGCGCGTCGGAGACCGACAGCGCGAGGAAGCGCACGCCCGGCACCGCGCCGCTGCTGCGGCGGATCACCTCGACCCCGCCGCCGCCCGGCATGTGCACGTCGAGCAGCACGACGTCGGGCGTCTGCGCGGCGATCGCGGCGACCGCCGCCTCGACCCCGTCGGCCTCGCCGACGACCTCGACCCGCTGCCCCAGCTCGGCGCGCACGCCGGCGCGGAAGAGCGCGTGGTCGTCGACGATCAGGACGCGTGTCACGGGGCTTCGCCCTCGGCGTTCGACGCTGGCAGCTCCATGCTCAGCTCGACCTCGGTGCCGGCGCCGGGCGCGGCGCTGATCGTCGCGCTGCCGCCGTGGCGCTCCATCCGCCCGACGATCGACTCGCGCACGCCGCGCCGGTCGGCCGGGATCGCGGCCGGGTCGAAGCCGACGCCGCGGTCGCGCACGAACACCTCGACGCGGCCGTCGGCGACCTCGGCGTAGAGGTCGACCTTCGCGCTGCCGGCGAACTTGGCGGCGTTGGAGAGCGCCTCTCTGACCGCCTGCACGAGCGCCGCCAGCCGCTCGTCAAGCGCGTGGTCGCCGACCGTCACGACCTCGACCGGGACGCCGTGCAGCTGCTCGACCTCGGTCGCGACCTCCTCCAGCGCCGCCGCCAGCGAGGCGCCCGCCGGCTGCGCCGGCCGCTCCTGCAGCCAGTTGCGCAGCTCGCGCTCCTGCCGCCGCGCGAGGCTCGCGACCTCTCTCGGGTCCTCCGACCGCTTCTGGATCAGCGCCAGCGTCTGCAGCACCGAGTCGTGCAGGTGGGCGGCGACCTCGGCGCGCTCCTGCGAGCGGATCCGCTCGGCCCGCTCCTCCGCCAGCGAGCGCGCCAGCCGCGCCAGGTAGGGGCCGAAGATCAGCCCGACCGCGAACGCCAGCACGACGATCCCGCCGAGCGCGTTGCCGACCTGCTGCAGCGCGCCGGTCTCGCGCAGCAGCAGCAGCGCGGCGAGGCCGATCAGCGTCACGCCGAGGGCGGTGCGGCGGCCGTCGGCGCCGCGCTCGGCGCTCATGCGGTCGCGGATCCCCTGCAGCGGATGGCGCAGCTCGGCCGGCGTCCAGGCGGCCGCCGCCTCCGCCTGGCGCCAGATCAGCGCCGCGCCCGCGCCGCCGAGCGCCAGCGGCCATATCGGCGTGTCGCCGAGCCAGAAGCCGACCTGCCGCAGGCCCAGCAGCGCGGCCGCCGCCAGCAGCGCGATCCCCGCGACCTCGCGCAGGAAGCCGCCGCGGCTGCTCCACTCGCGCCGCTGCGCCGGCGGCTTCGTGTGGACCGCCGGCAGCAGCGCCCAGCCGAGCGCGTAGACGGCGAAGCCGACCCCGCCGAAGACCGTCAGCACGACGAAGCCGGCCTGCACGTAGCGGACGTCGACGTCGAGATGGCGCGCGAGGCCGGCGCAGACGCCGGCCAGCGAGCCCTCGTCCGGCAGCCGCCGCAGCGGCGGCCGGTGGGTCTGCAGCGGCGCGCCGCCCGCCGCGCTCGGCGTCCGCGCGCCGCTGCCGGCGCCGGGGCGGGCGGACGCGTCGCTCACCGGCGGCGGCGCTCGCGGACGCCGGTCGCGAGCAGCCCGGCGCCGGCGATCGCCAGCAGCAGCGGCGCGACCGCGCCGGCGCTGACGTCGACGACGTCGAGCGCGTCGAGCAGCAGCAGCGCGCCGAACAGGATCAGGCCGATCCCGACGACGAGCGAGGGCAGGTGCGGCTCGCGCTCACGCTTCATCGCGGTCACCTTCGCAGGTCGGACGGAGGCCCGCGAACGCGAGCCCCGGACGGGCGCCGCCGCCGCAGCGGCTGGCCCAGTCCCAGTCGCCCTGGGCGCCCGGATGGGTCGTGATCGCGATCACGCCGGCGCCGACGTGCGCCTCGATCTCCAGTCTCCGCTCGCCGCCGCCGATCACGATCGTCTTGGTCGTGTCGATGCCGCCGTCGCCGCGGCCGTCGTCGGCGCGCTGCGAGACGGTCACGTCGTCGCCGTCGAAGCGGCCGTCGGGGGCGACGACCTCGATCAGGCCGACGCCCAGCTCGGCGCGCACGTGCGTGACGCCGCGCGCCAGCTCGATGTCGCGCAGGTCGAGCTGCAGGTGGCCGACGCCCAGATCGTATCTCCCGCGCAGGTCGTCGCCGTCGGAGACGCGGTAGACGCGCTCGCCGACGCCGCCGCTGAGCGAGATGCCGGCGGCGGCCGCGCTGCCGAGGCAGAGCGCCAGCAGCAGCCCGACCGGGATCAGCAGCCGCGCGCCGCCGTAGAAGGCGCTGACGACGAGCGCGACACCGGTCAGCACGACCGAGAGCGCGACGAAGCCGCCCCAGCCGAGGTCGAAGAGGCCGGCCGCGTCGAGCGCGGCGGCAGCTCCGAGCGCCAGCATCACGCCGCCGACCGCGATCGCCGTCAGGCCCCAGGAGCCGCGCCGGCGCGGCGGGCGCGGATCGCCCGCGGGCGGCTGCACGAGCGTCTCGTCGTCGCCTCCGTCGCCGCTGTCGCCGCCGGACGCGCCGCCGCCGAAGCCGCCGGGCGCAGGCGCGCCCGTGCCGGCCGGCGCAGGCGCCGTCGCCGTCGCGCTCGCCATGTAGGCGCTCGCCGGCTCGTCGTCGCGCCGCCGTTCGCTCACGAACCACAGCACCGCGGCGGCGCAGACGACGAGGAACAGCGGTCCGCCGCCGAACCAGAAGCCGCCGCCCCACCAGCTGCCGAGCAGCGCGACACAGGCGATCGCCAGCACGACGATCGCCGTCACCTGCACCGCGCGGCGCTGGTCGACCGGGCCCAGCAGCGGCCGCTCGGCGCCCTGTTCGGGCACCAGCAGCCAGGCGGCCAGGTAGAGGAAGGCGCCGAACCCGCCGAAGGCGAGCAGGGCGACGGTGATGACGCGCACGACGGTGGCGTCGACGGCGAGGTAGCGCGCGACGCCGGCGCAGACGCCGGCGACCGCGCGGTCGTCGCGGCTGCGCTCCAGCCGCCGCGGTCCGTTCGGTCTGCTCTCGTGCTCGATCATGGCGGTAAGCCTGCCGGCCGGCAGCGCCCCTGCCTATCGGGAATGACCCCTAGGGAGCGATCCCTCAGACGTCCCTGAGAGGGGCCTATCCAGGGTCCCCGACGCGCAGCAGCGGCAGCAGCACGGCGACCACGAAGATGATCCCGATCCCCGACGCGATCAGCGTTCTCGACTTGATCACGTGGCCGAAGACGCCGACCGTGAAGCCGAGCGCCATGCCGATCGCGTAGGGGGCGAGTGAGGACTCCATCGGCCGCGAATCGTCGCATGTGCGCGCCCGCCGGGGCGCTCCTCCGTGGTCGCCGCCTATCATTCGCCGTCGCATGAGCATCGAGCCCGCATCCGTCGAAGAGGTCACCGCGGGGCTGCGCGCGGTCGGCTATCTGCCTGGCGAGTCGACCGCACTCGTCTCCTACCTCGCCGCCAAGCTCGGCAAGCCGGTGCTGGTCGAGGGACCGGCCGGCGTCGGCAAGACAGAGCTGGCGAAGGCGCTCGCCAAGTACCTCGACCGCGAGCTGGTCCGCCTGCAGTGCTACGAGGGCCTCGACGAGGCGAAGGCGCTGTACGAGTGGAACTACCGCAAGCAGCTGCTGCGGATCCAGGCGGAGGCCTCCGACACCGGCTGGGACTCCGTCCAGGAGGACATCTTCGGCGAGGAGTTCCTGCTGCGCCGTCCGCTGATGACGGCGATCGCCTCCGAGAGACCGGTCGTGCTGCTGATCGACGAGATCGACAAGACCGACCAGGAGTTCGAGGCGATGCTGCTCGAGCTGCTGTCCGACTTCCAGATCTCGATCCCCGAGCTGGGCCGCATCGACGCGCGCACGCAGCCGGTCGTGCTGCTGACCTCGAACAACTCGCGCGAGCTGACCGAGGCGCTCAAGCGCCGCTGCCTCTACCTCTGGGTCGACTACCCGGACGCCGCCCACGAGCTGGAGATCGTCCGCCTGCACACGCCGGAGCTGAGCGCGACGGTCGCCGACAAGCTGATCGAGATCGTCCACGAGGTGCGCGAGCTGGACCTCAAGAAGCCGCCGTCGATCGCCGAGTCGATCGACTGGGCGCGCGCGCTGCTGCTGCTCGGCGCCGACGACCTCGACGGCCAGGTCTTCCGCGACACGATGAGCGTGATCGTCAAGCACCGCACCGATCTCGAGCTGGTCGCCGCCCGCGTCGGCGTCAGACTCGGCGGCGCCGGAGCGCCGAATGGCGCCGCCAGAACGATCCCCACTCGCTGACCGCGGTCCGCGCGGGCTCGACGCCGAGCTGATCGGCTTCGCCGAGCAGCTGCGCGCGGAGAGCCTCTCGATCGGCACCTCCGAGCTGCTCGACGCCTTCGCGGCGCTGAGAGAGGTCTCCTGGGCCGATCCGCAGCTGTTCCGCGAGGCGCTCGCGACGACGCTGGCGAAGTCGCCAGACGACCGCCGCATCTTCGAGCTCGTCTTCGCGCGCTACTTCTTCCGCGCCGCCGAGCGCCAGGCGGCCGCCCACGACGTCGTCGAGGGCGCCGGCTTCGAGGGCGCCGACCAGATCGACCTCGACCAGCTGCGCCAGCAGATCGCGCAGGCGCTGCAGGAGGGCGCCGACGGGCAGATGCAGGACCTCGCGCGGATGGCGATCGCCGCCTTCGGCGACCGCGGCGACGGCTCCGGCGTGATCGGCGTCGACGTGCAGCGGATCCGCCGCCAGCTCGGGCTCAAGTCCGAGCCGCAGCCGGAGTTCCCCGAGGACGACCCGCGCCACGACGGGATCCCGCGCGAGGAGCTGCGCAAGTTCGAGCAGCAGCTGCGCAGAGAGCTGGAGCGGGCGCTGATCGAGCGGACCAGAAGACTGCCGCCGTCGCGGCCGCTGAGCGAGCTGGACCGCTCGCTGCCGGGCGGCCCGATCCAGGACCTCGCGGCCGTCCACAAGGTCGTGCTGCAGCTGAAGCGGCGGCTCGCGACGCAGGGCCACGAGACCAAGGGCCACCGCCGCCACGCGCACGTCGACGTGCGCCGCACGATGCGCGCGTCGCTGGAGACCGGCGGCGTCCCGGTCGTGCTCAAGTACCGCCCGAAGCGGCCGCGGCGGCCGGAGATCTTCGTCCTCTGCGACATCTCGACCAGCGTCGCGTCGGCCTCGGTCTTCTTCCTCTCGGTCCTGCACGCGCTGCACGACTCGTTCCGCAAGCTGCGCTCGTTCGTCTTCATCGAGCGGATCAGCGAGGTGACCGAGGTGTTCGAGCGCGAGCGCGACTTCCAGGCCGCGAGCGTCGCGATATCGCGCGACGCCGGCGTCGCCGACGTCTCCGGCTACACCGACTACGGCCGCGTCTGGAGCGAGTTCCTGACCGAGGTCGAGGACGACCTGCACCCGCGCGCGACCGTGATCGTGCTCGGCGACGCGCGCACCAACGGCCGCCCGCCGCGCGACGACCTGTTCGCGGCGGTCGCGGCGAAGGCCGGCCGCACCTTCTGGCTCAACCCGGAGCCGCGGCTCTACTGGAACTACGGCGACTCGGTGATCGCCGCCTACGCGAGACACTGCATCGCGTTCGAGTGCTGGACGACCTCGCAGCTCGAGGACTTCGTGAAGGCGCTCACAGGACCAGCGTCCGACCTGCCGCGCTAAGCTGCGCCGGAGTGACATACAGGGGGGCTGGCGGGAAGGCCGGCTGAGATAGCGCCCGCAGCAGGCCCGGCGCTGACCCTTCGAACCTGTGGGGTAATGCCCGCGGAGGGAGCGAATGCAAGAGATCACCGAGGCTCCCGCATTGGAGCCTCGATCCGTTTCAGCCCCGCTCGGGGTGCAGGTCGAGGGCGCCGGGCGCACCTTCCACAGCCGTGCCGGGGCCGTCGAGGCGCTGCGCGGGATGGACCTGCGCGCCGCCCCGGGCGAGACGGTCGCCGTCGTCGGCGCCTCCGGCTGCGGCAAGTCGACGCTGCTGGAGCTGATCTGCGGCCTGCAGCGGCCCGACAGCGGCAGCGTCCGCGCCGACCCGGCGGTGCTGATGCCGCAGCGCGACCTGCTGCTGCCGTGGGCGAGCGCGCTCGACAACGCCGCGCTGGCGCTGCGCGCACGCGGCGTCGGCCGCAGCGAGGCGCGCGCCGCCGCGCAGCCGTGGTTCGAGCGCTTCGGCCTCGACGGCTTCGAGCGCGCGCGGCCGGCGGCGCTGTCGGGCGGGATGCGCCAGCGGGTCGCGTTCGTGCGCACGCTGCTGGCGGGCAAACCGGTGCTGGCGCTCGACGAGCCGTTCGCCGCGCTCGACGCGCTCACGCGCCAGGAGGTGCAGGGCTGGCTGGTGCAGACGCTCGCGGCCGAGCCGCGCACGGTCGTGCTCGTCACCCACGACGTCGAGGAGGCGGTGCTGCTGGCCGACCGCGTCGTCGTGATGTCGCCGCGGCCGGGCCGCGCCGTGCTGAGCCTCGAGGTCGCGCTGCCGCGCCCGCGCCGCCGCACCGATCCCGCCGTCGCCGCGCTGCGCGAGCAGGCGCTGGCCGCACTGGGGCTGGGCGGATGAGCGGCGCGACCGCCGTGCGGCGCCCGCGCCTGCCCGCGCCCGCGCGCGCCCTCCTGCGCTGGCTCCCCGCGTTCGCGATCGTCGCCGCGCTCGTCGCCGGCTGGCAGCTCTACGCCACCTACGGCAGCGTCGACTCGCTGCTGCTGCCGTCGCCGGCCGAGGTCGCCGACGCGCTCTGGAGCGACCGCGCGCTGCTGTGGGACAACTTCCGCGTGACCGCCGGCGAGGTGCTGCTGGGGATCGCCGCCGCCGCGGCCGCCGCGCTGCTGTGCGCCGTCGCGATCCACCTCTCCCCCACGCTGCGGCGCGCGATCTACCCGCTGCTGGTCGCCTCGCAGACGGTCCCGATCCCGCTCGTCGCCTCGCTGCTGGTCGTCTGGCTCGGCTTCGACCTGGCGCCGAAGCTGGCGATCGTCGGGCTCGTCTCGTTCTTCCCGATCGTCGTCACGACGCTCGACGCGCTCGCCGCCGTCGACCCCGAACGCGAGCGGCTGATGCGCACGCTCGGGGCCTCGCGGCTGCGGACCTTCCGCTTCGTCGAGGCGCCGGCCGCGCTGCCCGGCCTCTTCAGCGGCGCGAAGATCGCCGTCGCGGTCGCCGTCATCGGCGCCGTCTTCGCCGAGCAGTCGGGCTCCGACGCCGGCCTCGGCCGCCTCGTCCAGCAGGCGGTCCCGCAATTGCTGACCGCGCGCGCCTGGGCCGCGGTCCTGATCCTTTCCGCCTTCGCCATCGCGCTCTTCGGCCTGCTGTCATTGGTCGAGCGGCGCGTGCTGCCGTGGGCCTTCGAAACCAGAGGAGGACGTACTCGATGAAACGCGCTCTCGCGCTCTTCGCCGTCTGCGCGACCGCACTCGGCCTCGCGGCCTGCGGCGAGAAGAAGGAGACGACGACCCCGGCGGCGCAGAAGCACACGATCACGCTGCTGCTCGACTACCTGCCGAACCCCGACCACGTCGGCATCTACGCCGCGCTCGCCAACGGCGACTTCGACGAGGCCGGGCTCGACGTCAAGGTCGAGACGCCCTCCGACCCCGCCGGCGTGCTGAAGCTGCTGGAGGCCGGCAGAGCCGACATCGCGATCTCGTACGAGCCGGAGCTGCTGATCGCGCGCGACAAGGGCGCGCAGATCGTCTCCGTCGGCGCGATCGCGCAGGCGCCGCTGACCTCGCTGATGACGCTCGACAGAAGAGTCAGAGACGTCACCGACCTCAGAGGCGGCCGCGTCGGCACCGCCGGGATCCCCTACCAGAGCGCGTATCTGAGAACGATCCTGGAGACGGCGAGCGTGCCGGTCGACTCCGTCAAGGAGACGAGCGTCGGCTTCAACCTCGTGCCGGCGATGCTGTCGAGAAGAGTCGACGCGACGCTCGGCGCCTTCTGGAACGTCGAGGGCATCCAGCTGGAGCGGGCGAGAAGAAACCCGCGCATCTGGAGAATGGACGAGCTGGGCGTGCCGACCTACGACGAGCTGGTGCTGGCCTCGACGAAGGACTTCGTCGGCGAGCACGGCGACGACGTGCGCGCCTTCGTGCAGGCGCTCGCGCGCGGCTACGAGGCGGCGAGAGCCGATCCGCAGGCCGCCACCGACGCGCTCGTGCAGGCCGCGCCCGACCTCGACGCCGGCTTCGCGCTCGCGAGCGTGAGAGCGTCGCTGCCGGTCTTCTTCCCCGAGGACGCGAGCAAGCCGTGGGGCTTCCAGGTCCCGACCGAGTGGGACAGATACGGCGACTGGATGTACGAGAACGGCCTGCTCGACCGCAGACCGCAGGCGGGTGCGGCGGCGATCACGAACGAGTTCCTCGCCGGCCAGAGCGGCTGAGCCTCAGCGCCCGCTGCGCTCGGGCACGATGATGCGCAGCGCCTTCAGGCCGAGGCCGAGGCGCTCGCGGTCCTCCGAGCGCAGCGGGTCGAGCTTCGTCAGCTCCTTCACCCGCTCCAGCCGATGCGCGACCGTGTGGCGGTGGGCGCCGATCGCCGCCGCCGTCGCGTTCACGTTGCAGTCCTGCGCCAGGTAGGTCTCGACCGTCCGCACCAGCTCGCTGGCATGGCGCTCGTCGTAGCGGACGAGCGGCCCGACGGTCTCGTCGTAGAAGGCGCGCAGCTCCTCCGGGTGCGAGGCGAGCACGCGGAACAGCAGCCGGTAGGTGCCCTGGCCGACGTCCTCGGCGACGGCGCCGCCGGAGCGCCGCAGCACGTCGAGCACCAGCTCCGCCTCCTGGATCGCGCGCGGGAGCGCGGCGGGGTCGGCGCAGAAGCTGGAGAGGCCGCAGACGGCGCGCGGGCTGAGCGAGCGCGCCAGCAGGCGGGCGCTGCTGAGCGTGCGCGCGGCGAGGTCGCCGTCGCCGTCCTCGTCGGCCGGCGGCGGGACGATCGCGAAGACGCGGCCGTCGACGGTCTGCGCGAGCGCGCCGGGCTGCTGCGCGGCGATCGCGGCGACGAGCGCGTCGAGGTCCCTGCGGTCGGCGCCGACGGCCCCGGCGCAGAGCGCGACCGCTCCGCGTGAGACGTCGCAGCCGAGGCGTGCGGCGCGGCGCACCACCTGGCGCGCGTCGAGCTGCTCGCCGGGCGTCCGCAGCTCTTCCAGCAGGGTCCCGCGCAGCTCCTGCTCGACCTCGCGCTTGGCGTCCTCGATGCCGACCTCGGTCAGCGAGGCGACGGCGGCGAGCTGCAGCAGCTCCTGCGCCTCCGCCGGCGGCGGCTGTTCGCCGCGCAGCAGCGCGACGACGCCGATCAAGTCCGTGCCGGCGAGCACCGGCGCTTCTGCCACCAGCTCCTGCGGGCGGTGGGTGGCGCGTCCCTCGACGCGCTCGCGCGTGTAGCGGCGCAGCGCGCCCAGCTCGATCGTGGCCGGGAAGGCCGCGGCGACGGCGATCCGCGGGACGAGGATCGCGACCGGCGCGCGGACTGCCGCGGAGACGAGCTGCGCGACACGGGTGAGCCCTTCGCCGCCCAGCACGGCGGCGACGAGCTGGAGATGCAGCTCGTGCGACATGTCGAAGCTCCCCTGCGAGCGCACGGCGGGTGGCGGGCGTCCGTCTGCGCCCGCCACCCAGCTATGCCGTGCTCGCGTCCTGGATCAGGGGGCGGCTGTCGCCGCGTCCGGGTGGATCTGGAGGGTCTCCTCACCGGACTCGCCGGTGCGGATGCGGTACGCCTGCTCGACCGGGACGACGAACACCTTGCCGTCACCGATCGAGCCGGTCCGCGCGTGCTTCAGGACCGTGTCGACGATCGTCTGCGTGTCATGGTCGGAGACGACGCACTCGACCTTGATCTTCGGCCGCAGGTAGTTCGTCACCGACGTGCCGCGGTACTGCTCCGTGATGCCCTTCTGGCGGCCCGAGCCCTTGACCTCGATGATCGTCAGGGACGGGAAGCCGAGCTCGAGCAGCTCCAGCCGGATCGGCTCGAAGGCCTCGTGCCGGATGTATGCCACGACCAGCTTCATGCGGGAACCTCCGAGGCGCTGCCGATCGGGGCGGAGCCGGCGCCCGTCGGGCGCGGCGACCCGACGCCGATCAGCTCGGGAGCGGGGATGAACTGCTCAGGGTAGCCGTACATGCCGTGCTCGGCGATGTCGAGGCCGGAGTCCTCTTCCTCCTCGCTGACGCGGAGGCCGATCGTCGCCTTGATGATCGCGAACGTGATCCCGGAGAGGATGAAGACGCCGAAGAACGTCACGAGGACGGCGACCGCCTGGACGCCGAGCTGCTCGAGCCCGCCGCCGTAGAAGAGGCCGGCCTTGCCGACGCCGACCTGCTCGGCGAGCCGGTCGGAGGTGAAGAGGCCGCAGGCGAGCGTGCCCCAGATACCGGCCAGGCCGTGCGCGGAGAGCGCGCCGACCGGGTCGTCGATCTTCTTGTCGATCGCGAGCACGCCCGCGACGACGATGAAGCCGCCGATGAAGCCGATGATCGGCGCCGCCCACATCTCGACGTAGCCGGAGGGAGCGGTGATCGCGACGAGACCGGCGATCGCGCCGTTGCCCATCATGCCGACGTCGAGCTTTCTCGACAGCAGCCAGATCAGCAGGGTCGCGCCGAGGACGCCGCCTATCGCGCCCATGTTGGTGACGGCGATGACCTCGGCGAACTTGTTGTCCGTCGTGTTGAAGGTCGAGCCGCCGTTGAAGCCGAACCAGCCGAGCCAGAGGATCAGCACGCCGAGGCCGAGCAGCGGCATGCTGTGGCCCGGGATCGCGCGCGGCTTGCCGTCGGGGCCGAACTTGCCCTTGCGCGGGCCGAGGAAGAGGACGGCCGCGAAGGCCGCGGTGGCGCCCGTGAGGTGGACGACCGAGGAACCGGCGAAGTCCTGCACGCCAGAGCCGACTCTCGACAGTATGCCGACGCCGCTCCAGGCCGCGTGGGCGACCAGCGGGTAGATGAGGCCGATGAAGACGACCGCGAAGATCAGGTACGCGCCGAACTTGATCCGCTCGAGCGTCGTGCCCCAGACGATCGCGAGCGAGACCGTCGCGAACATCAGCTGGAAGGCCCAGAAGCCGACACCAGCAGCACCGACGGCCTCGCCGCCGAGCTCGGTGCTGTTACCGAGGAAGAAGCCGGCGCTGCCGATGATCTCGTGCGACGTGTCGAAGGCGAAGCCATAACCGACGGCCCACCAGATCAGCGAGCCGATCGAGAAGTTGATGAGGATCTTGGCGACGCCCATGCCGACGTTCTTGCCGCGCGACATGCCGATCTCGAGGAGCGCGAAGCCCGCCTGCATGAAGAAGACGAGACACGTGGCGAGCATCAGCCACGTCGTGTCGAGCTCGCCCTTGACGACGTCGACCGTCGGTCCATCCTGAGCCAGCGCGCCGGCCGGCAAGAGAAGTGTCACGAGCACGCCGAGTGCGGCGGCACGCCCCAGACGGGATTTAGGCACTGCAGAACCCTCCTGAATCGATTGCGAGCATGGCGCATCCTGCGTCAGCGAGGGGGGCGAATCATTGGACCGGTGTCGAAGATTCCTGTCCACACGGTTGTCCACGCGGTAGATCCCGGGTGTACAGAGGTGCGGGTGTGAGCCCTCCCGTGCACGGGAAAGGCGGGGATTTGCAGGCGGAAAGCTGCGACGAGGCGGTCTCGCGGCCTAGGCGGCCGCGGCGACCGCCTTCAGCTCGGGCGCGGCCGCGCGCAGCGCATATGCGCCCGCCAGGCCCGACCAGCGGCCATATGGAGCGAAGAAGCTGCGCACGTCCTGCTCGTCGACGCGGGCGCGCGGGTCGCCGGTCAGCAGCCGCCCGACGAGCTTGCGGTAGGCGAGGTCGCCGGCCGGCAGCTGGTCCATCCGGCCCTGGCCGAGCAGCGCCAGCACCTCGAGCGTCCAGCTGCCGATCTCGGGGATCGCGTCGAGCCGTCTCCAGCCGCGCTCGTGGTCGGCGTCGTAGAGGTCGACGCGGCCGCTGGCGACCTCCTGCGCGACCCGTCGCAGCGCGAGCGCGCGCTTGTCGGCGAGGTCGAAGGAGCACAGCAGCGCGGGCGCCTGCGCGGCGAGCGTCGCGGCGCTCGGCAGGTCGTGCAGATCGCTGGGGGCGTGGTGGCGGCCGAGCCGCCAGACGATCCGGCGCTGGATCGCGGCCGCCCGCACGTACTCGATCAGCTGCTCGGTGACGGCCCAGGCAAGCGCCTCGAACGGCACCGGCCGGCGCCGCAGGCGCAGCTGCGGGTGGGCGCGCACGGCGCCGCCGATCAGCGGGTCGTCGCGATGCAGCTCATGGAACTCGCGCAGGTCGTCGTCGACGCCGAGCGCGAAGCGCATCCGCTCGATCCCCCACGCCGCCGCCTGCTCGCTCGGCGCCTGCGCGCCGAACAGGACGCGATCGCGCGCCGTCTGCGCGACGCGCACGACGACCGGCTCCTCGCCGTGGTGCAGCAGCCGCCGCACGACGCCGTCGTGGCAGCGCAGGACGCCGTCCATCCCGCTCGTGCGCGAGAGCCGGAACGGCCACGGCGGCTCGACCTCGACGCGCAGCTCGGTCGTGCCGGCAGCGGGTGCGCGCCAGCCGCCGCCGCGCGGCCGCCGCCCCCGCGCCGCCGGCAGCGCGCTCACTGCTCGCGGCCGAGCAGGTGGATGTCGAGCAGGACCGAGCGGGTCGCGACGATCGGGAGCGCGTCGGCGCCCTTGCCGCGTCGGCGCCCGCCGAGCTTGAGGCCGCCGCGCTTGCGCGCGCGGTGAGAGATCGCCACGACCGTCGCCGCGCCGGCGACGAAGCCGGTCGCCGCGACCGCCGCCGCGCGCACGGCCGGCAGCTGCCGCGGCCGGACGCGCTCGAGCGCCCTCACCTCGTCGACGACGGGGACGGCGTCGACCGTCTCCTCGGGGTCGAGCGGCAGCGGGTGGTGGTCGGTGGGAGTCTCGCTCATCGCGCGTCGCGCATCGTGACAGCGGCGTCGGTCGTCACTCGGTCGTCGTCGGCTCTTCCGGCGCGATCGTCGGCACCGCGCTGGGGTCGAGCAGCCGCTCGAACAGACGGTAGCGCCGCACGACTCTGCCGCCCATCCCCTCCATCGCGCGGTTCATCGACTTGTTCGTCTCGAGGATCCAGCCCATCTCGCCGTAGGTCTGCGGAGTGACCTCGGCCGAGTCGAAGTGCATCTCGTAGAAGCGCGCGGCGACGCCGGTGTGCTGCCACTCGCGCTTGACGCCGAGCGCGAACACGCGGACGCGGTCGATCTTCTTGCGCCGCAGCAGGAACTGCAGCCAGCCGAACGGCAGGATGCGGCCGTTCATGTGCTTGAAGACCTGGTTGTAGTCGGGCACCGTCAGCGCCGCGCCGACCGTCTCGCCGTCCTTCTCGGCGACGAACGCCCAGTGCTCGTCGAGGATCGGCTTGAGCGTCTTGGCGTAGTGGCGGACCTCGCTCTCGGTCAGCGGCGAGAAGCCCCAGTTTCTCTCCCACGCCTCGTTGTAGACCTCGAGGAAGCGGTCGATCTCGGCGTTGATGTCCTTCTTGCGCATCGGCCGCACGGTGATCCCGTACTTGCTCTCGACGCGGTCGGCGACTCTCCAGATCGACGGGTGGACTCTGTCGCGCCCCGAGATCTCGAGGTGCCACATCAGCGTGTCCATCGCCTTCAGCATCCCCGCCTGCTCCAGCAGCCGCGGGTAGTAGCGGTGGGTCCAGTTGGTGAGGATGATCGGGTCCTGCTCGTAGCCCTCGACGAGCACGCCGCACTCGTCGTTGAGCGTGAAGTCGGCGGGGCCGACCATGCGGTCGCGGCCGCGCGCCCGCAGCCACTGCTCGGCCGCGTCCAGCAGCGCCTTCGCCGCCTCCGGGTCGTCCTCGCACTCGAAGAAGCCGAACAGACCCCATCTGTTGTCCTGGAACTCGTTCAGGACATGGTCGACCTGGGCCGTGACGCGCCCGACGGCGCGGCCGTCGCGGAAAGCGAGGAAGTACTGCGCCTCACCGTGCTCGAACCAGGGGTTCTTGCGGCGGTCGAGGAATCTGCGCCGATCCGCGATGAGCGGCGGCACCCAGTGCGGCTCGTTACGATAGAGCCGCCACGGCAGCTTGATGAAGGTTGTGAGGTCGCGCTTGGAGGCGACCGGCCGGACTTCGAGAGCCATCCGGCCAATCTATATGCCGACCACCACAGACGTATTCGACAAGGCCCGCACGCACGAGCGCGTCCTCCAGCTGAGAGCGGCACGAGAGCTCGACGCGGTGCCCTATTTTCGCCGGCTCGAGTCGGCGACCGCCCCCATCGTCGAGATGGAGGGCCAGCCGCGCATCATGCTCGGCTCCAACAACTACCTCGGGCTGACCGGCGACGAGCGCGTGAGAGCGGCGGCCCACGCCGCGATCGACCGCTACGGCACCGGCGTGACCGGCTCGCGCCTGCTCAACGGCACGCTCGACCTGCATCTCGAGCTGGAGGCCGAGCTGGCCGAGTGGTTCGGGACCGAGGACGCGATCGTCTACACGACCGGTCACCAGTCGAACCTCGGCGCGATCGGGACGATCCTCGGGCCGGGCGACACCGTCGTCGTCGACTCCGGCGACCACGCCTCGATCCTCGACGGTGTGCTGCTGTCGCGGGCGAAGATGCGCGTCTTCCGCCACAATCGGCTCGACCTGCTGGAGAAGCGCCTGCAGCAGGCGGAGGGAGACGGCGGCGGGATCCTCGTCGTCGTCGACGGCGTCTTCTCGATGGAGGGCGACGTCGCCCCGCTGCCGCAGATCGCCGACCTGGCCGAGCGCTACGGCGCGCGGCTGATGGTCGACGAGGCGCACGGGCTCGGCGTGCTCGGCGCACGCGGGGCGGGCGCCTCGGAGCTGCTCGGCGTCGAGGATCGCGTCGACCTGCGGATGGCGACCTTCTCGAAGTCGCTCGCCTCCTGCGGCGGCGTGATCGCCGGCCCGACCGACGTGATCGACTTCCTGCGGATCCAGTCGCGGCCGTTCCTGTTCACCGCCTCGGCGGTGCCGGCGGCGGTCGGCTCGGCGCTGGCGGCGGTGCGGATCTGCCGCTCCGAGGAGGGCAGAGCGCTGTTCGCGAGGGTGCTCGAGAACGGCGCCTACCTCAACCAGGGGCTGCGCGAGCTCGGCTTCCACGTCGTCGACCCGGTCGCGATGCCGGACGGCTCGACGGTCGCGACGCCGATCGTGCCGGTGCTGGTGGCGGACGACTGGAAGGCCGCGCTGCTGTGGAAGCAGCTGTACGAGGCCGGCGTGTACGTCAACGTCGCGCTGCATCCGGCGGTGCCGCCGGGCGGGGCGCTGCTGCGCACGAGCGTGATGGCGACCCACGACCGCACGACGCTCGACAGAGCGCTGGAGCAGTTCGCCGCCGTCAAGCGGGCGTTCGAGGCCGAGCACGGCCCGCTGCCGAGCGCCGCCTGAGCGGCGCCCGGATCGCAGTTCCCGAGGCCCGACGCACCGCGGTCACCGCAGATGTCGCTCCCGATTCGGGAGCGCATCTGCGACGGCGTCCGCGGCGACCTGATATGAGCCTGGCGCACCCTCGATGCGCCGCTTTCCGGGTGTCAACAAAAAGGCCGCTAGTAGCGGTTGATGAGAAGGTTCACCATTGACCGTTCCGGGGGGCAACGCATACGTTCTCAAGACGTTCACAGGCGATCTCGCGCCGCGGCCGATGCGTCTCTTACGAGGGAGAGCGCAGACGCCAAGGGAGGCGTCCGAGTCCCCCGCCGGTGGACGTGACAGCGGTGAGCTGACCCCCTCAGCCGGCCGCCCTGTCGATGGCCTACTCGTATCGGAGGCAGGGAGAAAGAGTGCAGATGGACGGGTTGCCGACGATGACCCCTGGGCCGCAGCATCTGCGAGCCCTTGAACGTGCAAACCGCGTGCGCCTCGCGCGCGCCGAGCTCAAACGACGCATCGCCGACGGGGAGATCTCCGCCGCCGACGTGCTGCTGAGCACCCCCTGGGAAGCCGAGTCGATGGCGCTCGGTGACGTGCTGATGAGTCAGCGGCGGTGGGGAAGCACCCGCTGTCGCAAGTTCCTGGCGATGTTCCGGATCCAGGAGACCAAGCGCATCGGCTCGCTGACCGAGCGTCAGCGGCTCGCGCTGGCGGCGCAGTTGGACGCGCACGCCAAGATCGAGCATTCGGTTCGCCTCGAGGCGGCCGGAGCGCTGATCAGCGCCTGACGGTTGACGACGCGTCCCGTGCCCGAGCAGAAGGGGCGGGAACGGGACGCGTCGACCGTCGGGCGCGCGGCGGGCGCACGTCCTCCTCAGAGTCTTGGCCTGCTCAGCCCCGGCTGGGCGCGAAGCCGGGACCGCGCGTGGCGATCTCGACGATGTTGCCGTCCGGGTCGCGGACGTAGATCGAGCGGAAGGCGCCGCGGTCGAAGACGTCGGTGCAGCCGACGCCGCGCTCGCGGAGGTAGTCGCGCCAGGCGAGCTGCTCGTCGGCCGACTCGACGACGAAGCAGACGTGGTGGACCGAGCCGGCGCCGACGACCCCGTCGGGCAGCTGTGGATACTCCATGAACGAGATCAGCGTGCCCGGCGAGCCGTGTGCATCGCCGAACCAGAAGTGACGCGTGGTCGGGTCGTCGTCGTTGACCCCCTGCTCGACCAGCGCCAGCCCGAGCACGTCCCGGTAGAAGCCGGTCGTCCGATCGAGGTCGCGACAGATCGCGGTGACGTGGTGGAGCCCGGTCAGCCGCATCCGCTGCGGCTCGTCGGGCTGTGGCGTGGCGGCGAGCTGCTCAGGCCCCCGCGGCGGTTCAGCGCTCATCGCAGAGGAGCATATCCGCGCCGGCGGCGCGGGCTGTCAGCGAAGCGATTCCGCCGCCGAGCGGCGAGGCGCCAGGCACGGCCCGGAGGCGTCCGCCGCGCCGCTCAGCGGACCTTGACGCCGAAGCCGCCGGAGCGCTTCTTGAAGAGCGCGCGCCAGCCGATGAAGCCGAGCCCGAAGACGACGACCGCGATCGGCACGATCGTGTCTCTGCGCGCGCTCGTGCCGATGCTGAGCAGCAGCATCGTCGCGATCCCGCCGACGCCGGCGAGCAGCGTCGTGTGCGAGCGGTAGCCGCCGAGGTGCTCCCGCAGCGCCACCTCCAGCCCCGCGACGGAGCCGAGCAGCACCGCCCCGACCAGCAGCACCCCGCCAGCGTGCCCGCGCACGACGAAGCCGGCCGCCGCCAGCACGATCGCCGACAGCACGCACAGCTCCACGAGCGGAAATCTCCCCCACGGCGGCAACGGAGCCTCCTCCCGCCGCGACCGCCCCCGCGCGACGCGACGCTGCGCGTCGTCACGAGCGATCGCCGAGGGCCCTCGCCGGCTCTCCGCTCGCGCCGGGCGCGCCCGTGCAGTCGCCCGCAGCGCCTCGTCCCGCCCGGCTCTCAGCGCCGATGCTCTCTCGCTGCCCGCAGGCGCCGACGATCTCCCCGCCGACGCCTCCGAGCGAGTGCTGCGCGACTTCCGGCTCCGGCGCCCCATGGAGACGCCAGCGTACCGGACCATGGTCGGCTGCCTGCCGGTGGTCAGGCGGCTAGCGGGCAGCCGGAGGAGATCTTCACGTGCCACCAGCCGGCGAGCATGCCGATCAGGCCGAGGCGGGGACGTGACTCCCAGGCGCCGCAGCCGG
Source organism: Conexibacter sp. CPCC 205762 (assembly GCF_030646155.1). Lineage (GTDB taxonomy): Bacteria > Actinomycetota > Thermoleophilia > Solirubrobacterales > Solirubrobacteraceae > Conexibacter. The sequence continues at coordinate 79,956 of NZ_JAUTDN010000019.1, read as the reverse complement.
GCTCGCCGACGTCGCGGCGGGTGATGCGGACGAAGCGGTATCTCGCGGGATCGCGCAGGAGGGCGGTGAGCTGGTCGCGCTTGAGCGCCTCGCGCACGGCGCGCTCGCGGTGGACGACGCGGACCTCGTGGAGGCGTTCGGCAAGATCGTCTCGGAGGCGCTCCAGCTCACCGAGGCCGAGCAGGCGCGGGCCGGCGAGGTCCGGCGTGGCGGTTGACCAGACGATGCGGTCGTCCGGCGTGCTGCGGGCGGCGGCCTCGGCCAGCTCCCGTTCGAGCTTCGCGATCTGGCCGCGCAGCGTACGACGGGCGGCGGTCTCGCGGGGCGCCAACGGCGGTGCGAGCGCAACGGCGGGCGGCGGCGCCAACGACAGGCCGAATGCGGCCTCGTCAGCACCGGCCTGCGGACTGCTCCGCAGCGTGCTCGGATGCTCGATCACGCTCGCCATCAGGCGATTCTACCTGCGCCGCGCCGCTTTCGGGTGCGCAACCGCAGCGTGGCGCGTCAGGTGCGGAAGGCGCTCGGCAGCGGCAGGCGGGCGCGCGCGCTGGCGCGCGTGGCGCGTCACGACTGGAGCGTCTCGGCGCAAGTCCACAGCGCCTCCTCGACGGAGATCGCTTCGACGCCCTCCACCACCACCGCGAACAGCTGCACACGGGTCGTTCCCTTGCCGACCAGGCGATTCGGCGCCGGCTCTCCGAACAGCTCCGCGATCGGGCCGCGCTCGTCGGCGACGACGATCCGGCCGGGCGCCAGCAGCGGCGCCCGCTCGCCCTCCCCCAGCCGCTCGCTCTCGCCGCTCAGGCGCAGGCCGAGGCGGCCTTCGACCGCAGCCGCGTCGAGCGCCCACAGCGGCACGCCGGTCTCCATCAGCGCGATCGTCAACGCATCCTGCAACAGCCCCTGTGACGGGAAGCCGCCCTGCAGCAGCCGCTGCAGCGCGGCCGCCTCGACCGGCACGCGCGTCACGTCCGGGTCGATCCCGACGTGGCGGAAGAAGACGCGGTAGGCGTGCGGCACAGGGCGCTGGCGCAGCACCATCGCATCGGCGCCGCGGAAGCGGTCGGCGAGCAGCGCCAGCCGCTCACGCACACCCTTCGGCGAGCGGCCCAGCCGTCGTTCGAGGTCGACGTCGCAGAGCGTCAGGCCGAGCCGCGGGAACTCAGCGGAGAGGCGATCGGAGACCCAGCCCGGGCGAGTCGGCGGGGCGCTCATCCAAGCTGCTCCCGCGCGCCGCCGGCGCGTGTGTCGCGCACGGGGCTCACAGCTCTCTCACCCGCTCCGCCAACTGCACCGCGCTGACACCGCCGAGCAGCGTCTCGGCGACGGCGCCGCCTCTGTGCGCCAGCACGACCGTCGGGCAGACCGCGATGCCATACAGGTTGGCGACGGCGCCGTCGCGGTCCTGCGCCAGCGGAAAGCGCCAGCCGTGCTTCTGCGCGAGCACCCTGAAGTCCTCGCGGTCGCCCTTGATGCCGACCGCGGCGAACGACACGTCGGGGAATCTGCCGCTGATCTCCTGCATCGCGTCCAGCTCGTCCGCGCACTTTCCGCCCTTCGCGGTCAGGAAGGCGAGCACAAGCGGGCCTCTTCTGACGAGCGTGCAGACGTTCAGCGCGCGCGGGTCCTCGACCGCGCAGGCCGGAACGTGGCCGGCATCGCCCTGGTCGGCTCTCGTCGCGACGTTGGCGTCGCCTTCCAGCGAGCTGTCTACGAGCGGCGCGGCGAAGACCGGCAGCGGCGCTCCGGCCGCCGGACCGCTCGAGCCCGGCCCTTCCGTGCGGAGCGTGTTGAGCAGAATGTAGGCGAGCACGACGATCCCGACGATCCCGACGATCCACCCGTAGCGCCCACGGGCCGGCGACGGCGGCGGCGAGGCGGGCGGCCGCTCCGGTCCGCTCATGCGGTCGTGCGCGCGGCCGGGCCGTCGCCGCGGCGGCGCGGGCGCGGCAGCCAGCGGAAGGCGCGCGCGAAGACGCCGCGCTCCGCCAGCACGAGCGCCGACGGCAGCACGACCAGCACGCCCAGCAGCGAGACGGCGAGGTCGATCACGGTCACGATGCCGAAGTCGCGCAGCATGCGGATGTCGGAGAAGGCGAGCACGCCGAAGCCGGCGATCGCGGTCACGCCCGAGGCGACGACGGCGCGGCCGGTCGAGCGGTAGCTGCGCAGCAGCGCCTCGCCCAGCTCCAGCCCGCCGGCGCGCTCCTGGCGGAAGCGCTCCGCCAGCAGCACGCTGAACTCGGTCGAGATCGCGATCACGAGCGCGCCCAGCGTCGCCGACAGCGGGTTGAGCGGGACGCCGGTGAGGAACAGGACGAGCGCCGACCAGCCGGTCGCGAGCGCGATCGGCAGCAGCGGCACGAGCGCGCGCCCGGCGCTGCGGAAGACGGCGAACAGGACCGCGGCGACGGCGAGCAGGCCGAGCACGACGGTCAGCAGCCGCCGCGGCGCCGAGGACAGGTCGGCGTTCGCCTGCGCGGTCACGACCGGCAGCCCGGCCAGCTCGGCGGCGACGCCCTTCGGTGGGTTCAGCTCGGCGCGCATCGCGTCGACGACCTGCTGCTGCTGGTCCAGCGGCATCAGGCGGATGCCGAAGGCAAGCGTCGCGGCGGTGCGGTCGCTGGTGAGGACGGCCGAGGAGAAATACGGCGGCAGCGTGTCGAGCAGCCCGTCGAGCTGCTGCTGCGTTCTGACGTTCGCGCCGGCGAGCAGGTCGGGCAGCGACAGCGCGGGGCACAGTCTCGCGTTCGCGCAGCCGCTTCTGGCGTCGTAGCCGAGCCGTCTCAGCACGCGCGTCTGGTAGTCGGCCATCCACGTGACGACGGCCGGCGTCGCGACCGCGTCGCCGCGGACGACGACGTCGATCTCACCGGAGGAGCCGGTCGCGTCCTGCAGCGTCGTCAGGTCGGCGAGCGCCGGCAGGTCGGCCGGGACGAGCTTCGTCACGTCGGAGACGACTTCGGTGCGCGTCTCCGCCGCCCAGCCGAGCGCGGCGAGCGCGAGCGCGACGACGAGCACGCGGCCGGGGCGGCGCAGCGACAGAGCGACGAGCCCGGCCGCCGTCGGCCGGCGGCGCACCAGCGCGGCGACCGGCCGCGGCCGCGCGAGCGCCCGTCCGGCGCCGGCGAACAGCTCCCGCGCGCCGGCGGCCGAGGCGGCGATCGCACCACCGATGCGCCGAGCGCCGGCCGCGATAGCGGTCCCGAGCACGGCGAACGGGCGGGCGACAGTGGCGAGCCGGCGAAAGCGGCTCCGCGGGCGGGTCGCGGCGTCGGCTGCCCGCGGCGCGCGGTTGGCGAGCGCGAGCGCGGCGGCACCAGCGGTCAGCGTGACGGCGAAGGCGAGCGCGATGCCGACGACCAGCAGCAGGCCGAAGCCGCGCACCATCGGCACGGGCGACAGCAGCAGCACGAGGAAGCCGGTCGCGGTCGCGAGCGCGGCGGTCGCGATCGTCGGCGCGCCGGCGCGGGCGGCGAGGCCGACGGCGGCGGCGCCGTGCTGGCCGGCGGCGCGCTGCTCCTCGACGCGCGACTGGAACTGGATCGCGTAGTCGACGGCGAGACCGATCAGCACCGGCAGGACGGCGATCGACGCCATCGTCAGCTGCACGCCGGCAAGCCGCATCAGGCCGAAGGTGAGGCCGGCGGCGGCGAGCGCGAGCACGAGCGGCAGCAGCCGCAGGCGGGCGCGGAAGACGAGCAGCAGCACGAGCGCCATCGCCGCGACGGCGGCGCCGAGCAGCAGCGTCAGCTCGCCGGTCAGCGTGTTCGCAAGACCGTCTATGACGACCGGGACGCCGGAGACGACGTAGCTGCCGCCGTGTCTCAGTCTGAACAACGGCATCTCGGTCGCCGCGCGCACCAGCGCGATCGCCCGCGCGCGCTCCTGCTCGCTGAGGTCGTCGCGCAGCCGCACCTGGATCAGCGCGCTGTCGGCGTTCGGGAAGAGGTAGGCGAAGCGGCTCTTCGGCTGGTCGGCGCCGAGGGCCGGATCGAAGACGATCTGCGAGACGAACGCTCTGTTGTCGATCGACGGCGAACCCTTCAGGCCGCTGTCGAGCGCGAGCTGCTGGAGCGCTCTGAGCGCCTCCTGCTGCGCGCGCGTCTCAGCCGCTCTGCCTGCCGCCTGCTGCTCAGCCACGCTCTTGCCCGCTCTTCTGGCGGCGGCGATCGCGGCGGTTCTCTCCCGCGCCGCCTGCGTCGCGGCCGCGCCGAGCCGCGCGTAGACGGCCTGCTGGATCGTGTTCGCAGACTGGTTGAGGAAGGTGCCCGGCCCGTAGACGACGCGCGCCGGCTTCAGCTCCGCCAGCTTCGCGCAGGCGCTGTTTGCGCTGCCGTACGGCTGCTGACCGCTCGGGACGTTGCCGGAGAGACAGCCCTCCAACTGCACCAGACGGCCGAGGTCGTCGGTCAGCGTCAGCTGCGTCAGCTTCTCCCGCACGAGCACGAAGATCGCGTCGTCGCCGAAGTCCTCGTGGTAGTCGGCGGTCGCGCCGCCGGCCGCCGACGAGCGGCTGGCGAGCGAGTCGGTGCTCGTGCTCGGCTGCAGCCCGAGCGCCAACGCGCCGCCGCCGAGCGCCAACGCGCCCGCGACGAGCAGGACGACCAGCGGATGCCCTGCTGCGGCCCGCGCGACGCGCTCCAACGCGGCCCGCATCGTCACGGTCTCGTCGGCGGATCCGCGACGACGTGTGGATAGTCGCCGGCGAAGCCCGGGAATCTCCCCTGCAGCCGGCAGGGCGGTGCGGGGACGTCTGCGTAGCTGCCGCTGACGATGTTGTTCGATCCGGGCGGGTCGGCCTCCACGCGGAAAGCAACTGTCTGAAGGAACGCCGCTGCGTCGGCACCGATACCGCCGATGATCTCCGGCAGGTTGGCGGGCAGGTTCGGGACCGGACGCAACCCATCGGTGCATTGACGCGTCTCGAACGAGGCGAGGCCGCGCACCAGCTCGTCAGCGGTGCCGGGCGAGCGGTAGGGGTTGCCGCGGTTGTAGGCGAGCCGTCTCGGATAGATGCCGAGCACCTCGGGCGTGATCGGGGCCGTGCCGCGCAGGTAGCCCGGTCTGTCGCCACCGATACCGTTCGCGGCGACCGTGAAGTTGCCGAAGAAGGCGTCGATCTCAGGCAGGTACGCGCTGATGTACTTCAGCACCGGGTTGAGCGTGCGCGTGAACGGATCGAGCTGACCGAGCGCCGGGCGCAGGTCATCCAGGAAGCGCGTGAAGGCCGGCAGGCCTCTGTAGGAAGCGGTGATGAGCGGCCCGAGGTCGACGAAGAAGTCGCGGAACGGCGGCGCCAGCCGCGACAGCGACTGCAGCGTCGGGCTCAGCTCCTGCGCGACCGGCTGCAGCTGGCGCACGAGCGGATCGGTCTCTCTCGCGAACTGGTCGAGCCGCTCGACCGTCATCTGCGACTCGCGCTCGAAGGTCGGCAGCGCCTTGAAGAGCGCCTGCAGCGACGCGTTGCGGTCGCCGACCGTCGCGAAGACCGTGTTCGAATTCGAGATCAGGTCGCGCAGCTCGCCGTTGCGGCCGGCGAGCGCGTCGAAGACGACCGCCGAGTTCTTCACGAGGCCCTGCACGGCCGGTCTCTGTCTGTCGAGGATCCGCAGCAGGTCGGTCGTGTTCTCGGCGAACGGCGCGAGGTTGCCGAGCGCGTCGTTGAAGTCCTGGCCGCGGCCTCTGAGGCCGGCGGCGGTCGACTGCATCCAGACCTGGAAGTCGCGCCGCGTCTTGTCGTCGAGCGAGCGGAAGATCTCGTCCAGCTCGACCGTTCTCTGCACCTGGCCAGGCTTGAGGGCGCCGCCCTCGCGCAGCAGCCCGGCCGACTTGTTGCCAGGCGTCAGCTCGACGTAGGTCTCGCCGAGCAGCGTCTTCTGGCGCAGGATCGCGCGCGCGTCCTTCGGGATCGGCGCATAGCGCTCGTCGAGCTGAAGCGTCGCGTTTGTCGTGTTGCCAGGGCCGAGCTCGAGCTTGACGACCTTGCCGACCGGCACGCCAGAGATGCGCACGTCGGCCTGCTGCGCCAATTGCGCCGCCTCCGGGAAGTAGGCGTGGAACTGGTAGCCCTTCGGCTTCAGCGGCGTCGAGCCGCCGAACGAGATCCACAGGTACAGCAGCAGCCCGAAGCAGGACAGGGCGAAGCCCGCCATGACGAGGATGCGACCGAGTGTCGGAGCTTGCTTCTGCATCAGCGGCTCATCTGATCAATCTGCAGAGGGGGGCATTGTCGGCGAGGAGTCTTCTTCCGAGCGGGTCTGTCGGGTCCACCTGCACGTCAGGCAGCCCGGAGAGCTGTGACGTCAGCGTCAACGCCGCCTGTGCTGGGTTGGCGCTGCCCTTGAGGGCGCCGATACCAGTGAGGTTGCCGCAGTTGACGAGCAGTGCGGAGCGCAGCAGCGCGCCGTTGGCGTCCTGCGTCGACAACGCCGAGTTCGCGAGGTGGCCGAGCCAGGTCAGGTAGAAGAGGTAGCCCTCTCTGCCGTTCTGTCTGTACGTCAGCGCGTTGAGGAACTCGTTCAGGATCGAGAAGGTCGTGACGAGGTCAGGCGACGCGGCCGCAAGCTTCTGCGCTGCCGGCCGCAGCTGCTTGACCACCGGCGTGGCGGCGACGGTGAACGGCCGGATCTGCTCCTCGATGATCGGCGTCGTCTCGGTCAGGAACGGACGTGTCGCTCTCAGCGCGGGGCCCAGCTCACGTGCGAACGGCCGCAGCGACTCCAGCGCCGGCCCGGCCGCGTCGGCGAATCTTCTCGTCGACTCCAGCGCCGTCCGCGTCGTCTGAAGCGTGCTCGGAAGCAGTTGGAGCGTCTGCTCGATGTTGTCGCCCTGGTCGGCGAAGCGGCGCAGGACCGCCTGCGAGCTGTCGACGAACGTCGCCAGCTTGCGGTCGTCCTGGCTCAGCGCCTCGGTCAGTCTGCCGAAGTTGGTGACGGCCCGTCTGATGTGTCTGTCGCGCGTTCTCAGCAGCTCGGTCGCTCTGCGCGCGTCGCGCGCGAGCGGGTCGAAGCGGCGGAAGACCTGCGCCAGCTCCTGGCCGTTGCCGGTCAGGCCGACGGAGGCGGTGTTGAGCAGCAGCTGCAGATAGGTGCGCGTGTCGGCGTCGAGGACGGAGAGGATCTCGTCGAGGTTGACGTCCGGTCTCGTCTGCGAGACGGGGAGCGTGTAGCCGTCTCTGACGCGCTCGGCGCCGTCGCCTCTGGTGCCCGGGTCGAGCTCGACGATCATGTCCTTGAGGCCGGTCTTCGGCCGCAGCAGCATCGTCGCGTTCGTGTAGATGTCGTCGTATCTCGGGTCGATCCGCATCGTCACGAGCGCGCGGCCGTCCTTCAGCTCGACGTTCGAGATCTCGCCGACCTGGACGCCGGCGATGTCGACCGTCTGCCCCTGGCCCGGCGTGACCGCCTGCGCGGTCGAGAACTCGCCCTTGAGGATGAACTCCTCTCTGCCGACGATCGGCACCCACGTCGGGAAGGAGATCCGCTGGTTGGCGAGGATGTAGCCGCCGACTATCGCGGCGACTATCACGAGGCCGAGGATCGCGAGGAAGTCGCGCAGGTGCTTGCGGATCGCGGTCGTCATCTGCCGCCCCCGTTCGCGAGCGGGTTGAGGCGCGACAGCAGCTGCGCGCCGAGCGACGGCGTCGCCTCGGAGCCGACGATCGCGCCCGTGTCGGCGGCAGCATCAGTAGCGGCGGAATCCGTTTCACCGGCCGTCGCAAGCGCGCTCGTTCCGGCCGCCGGAGTCGTACCCGTGGTCGTCTCAGTCGTCGTTTCGGTTCTTCTCACGATCGGCGGAGCGATCGGCACGACAACGCTCGTCGGCGCCTCGCCCGGACCGGCCTGCGGGCCGTTGAGGTTCGGAACGCCGCTGCGCTTGCACGCTCTGTCGGTGCGGATGAGCGGTGGGCTGCTTGGGTAGAGCGGACGCGTGCCGAGCGGTCTCTCGGTCGTGTTGCCAACGAAGGTCGTGTTGCCGAATCTCGATCTGCCGGGAGACCACTGCCACTGCCCGCCGGCAGCGCTCGCGCGCAGCATCTGGCCGTTGCCGTCGAAGCTCTGGCCGCTCGCCGCCATTCCGGCGAGGCCGTACCAGAACTCCTTGTACGCCTCGACGACGCTGCCGTCGGAGCGGCGGGTCGTGAGCGCGCCGTCGTCGAGCTTCACGTTGCCGGCCGGCAGGATCACCTTGTCGAAGCACTGCGAGAAGTCGTCCAGCTGCGGCAGCAGCTCGATCGAGGCGCTCGTGAGTCTCGCGAGATCCTGCGTCGTCGGCGTCAGCTCGGCCATCAGGCCCTGCAGCTCGTCGGGGCCGAGCAGCGCGCGCGTCTGCTCTATCCACGGGAACGAGGCGTCGACCGTCGCGGCCGTCTGCTTGACGCCCGGCAGGATCTCCTTCGCGAAGGCGCGCACCGACGGCAGCGCTCTGTCGACGCTGTTGAGCGCGCTTCTGGCCGTCCGCAGCGTCGGCGGCAGCTCCTGCAGCGTCGCGCTGAGGTTGCCGCTCTGGTTCGCGAACGCGGACGCGGTCAGGCTGAAGTTGACGATCAGATCCTGCAGCTGGCCCTCGCGGCTGTCGAGCGTGCGTGCCAGTCTCGCGATCCCCGCGATCGTGCGTGCGAGGTCGCCCGGCCGCTCGCCGCGCAGCGCATCGTTGACGACTGCCGTCCCCTGCAGCGCCGGACCGGCGTTGTCGTAGGAGCGGTTTATCGCCTCGGCGCCGGTCAGGCCCTGGACCTCCGGCGGCAGCTCGGAGTCCTGCTCGGCGGTCGGCTTCGAGTTGAGCGCCGCGCCGTACTCCTCCAGCACATGCTGGAGGTCCTCGCGCGAGTCCGACTGCAGCGCGGTCAGCAACTGGTCGAGCTGGACCGGCGTCGACGTCTGCGTGACGGGGATCGTGCCGCCGCTGTCGATGTCCGGCGAGCCGGGGGTGCCGGGCTGCAGGTCGACGAAGAAGTTGCCCTCGAGGAAGATGCGCGGCCGGATCTTGGCGGTCGCGTCCTTGTGGATCGGGAGCCCCTTGTCCTCGATCTCCATCGTCACTTCGGACAGGTTCGTGTCCTTGTAGCGGCTGACCGACTTGACTCTGCCGACGTTGACGCCGGCGATGCGGACGGGAGAGTTGGGACGCAGGTTGTTCGACGTCTCGAAGACGGCGTTGACGCGGTAGCCGTGCGTGAACGGGATGTGCTTCGCGAACGCGAGGTAGATCGGTATCACGAGCACGATCAGCGCGATCAGGCCGATGCGGAAGCGACTCCACTGTCTGCGCCGCGTCGGCGCCGTCGTCCTTCTGGCCGGCGTCACGGGGTGTCCTTCGGCTGCAGAGGGAACGGCTTCGGGCTGACTCTGATGGTTCTGGTCGGCGTTCCGGCCGGGTTGCCAATCGAGAGTCTCTCGAAGCTGTACGTTTCGTTGCCGGCCATGCAGACCCCGCCCTGGCCAGGCGCGCCGACCTTCGGGTATGGGTTCGAGTGCAGGAAGTTCGCGTGCGGGGTCCGCGAATCGGTCGAGTTGGCCGGCGCTGATGCCGGTCCCGCCTCGCTGTTCGGGCCGACTGGCGCAGCAAACGGCGCCAACGTCAGCCACGAGCCCTGCGGTCTGTCGCCCGCGCTGCGGTCGCCGAGGATCGAAGCTCCGTTGTTCAGCAGCAATGCGACGTAATTGCAGTTGCGCTGCATCGTCGCGAGGTTGGTGATCGTCGGCGACAGCACGTCGACCGTCTCGTGGAGGCTGTCGATGCCGAGCGGCACCTGCGGGTCCTCCGCGAACGCCTCGACCGATCTCATCGTGCGGCCGAGCCGCTCGTTCAGCGCCGAGGCGCGCATGATCGTTCTCGTGCCGACGGTGAACGCCTCGGCCAACAGCGGCGCGGAGGTGCGCAGCGCTCTCGTACCAGGCTGCAGGTCGGCGAACAGCTGCTCGGAGTCGTTCAGGAAGGTGCGCTGGAAGGGGAAGTCGCGGATCGCCGCCTCCATCGCCGGCGGGCCGCCGGTGATCGAGTCCTGCAGGTACGGACGGGCGACGTCGGCGAACGCGGTGAACGTGACCGCGAGGTTGCGGAACAGGTCGGCCTGCGTCTCGGCCACCGGTGCGACCGTGCTCGCCAGCCGCGCCGCGGCCTGGATGAAGCCGCGCAGATCGGTGTCGGGCGAGACGAGGTTCGCCATCACCGGAACGAGGTATCTCGTCAGCGGGTCCAGCTCGACGACGGCGCGGTTGAGGTCGACGCCGCGGCCGGCGAGCGCGTCGCCGAAGATCCGCAGGTTCTCCTGGTTCGCTCTCCGCGTTCTCTCGTCGAACATGTTGAAGAACTCGTCGATCTCGACCGGTCTCGGCGTCGACTTCGAGATCCCGATCGTCGCGCCGTCCTTGTAGCCCTCTCTGGAGCGCCCGCGAGTGATCTCGAGGTATTTGAGGCCGACGGCCGATCGCGGCCGCACGATCAGCGTCGAGTCCTTCGGCAGCGGATCGATGTCGGTGTCGAGCTTCAGCGTCAGTCTCGCGGTGACTCTGCCGCTTCTCGCGACGACCGGATCGATCGAGGAGATGATCCCGACGCGGTAGCCGCCGATCCGCACCTCATTGCCCGTCACGAGGTTGCCGGCGTCGGGCACGTTGGCGTAGAGCTTGTAGGTCGGCACGAACGGCAGGCCGTTGTTGGCGTTGTACGCCAGGAAGACGGCGATGATCACGACCAGCACGGTCGCGGCGCCGATCAGCACCGGGTTGCCGGCGACGGATGCGCTGCGGCGGTTCATCGCACCGTCTCCGTCCCGAGCAGATAGCCGAGCACGCCGGCGCGCGGGTCCTCTCCGTCGCCGGACGCGCTGCCGAGCGCGCTCTGCTCGTCGCCCGTACCGGTGTCGGCAACCCCATCGGCCGCTGCCCCGGCAGCCCCTGTGGTCGCCTTCGGCGCCGCGGCCGTAGGCAACGCGACGGTCGGCAGCGTGAGACCGCTGCTGGCGTCAGCACCCGTCTCCGACGCGCCGCTGTCCAGTGTGGAGGCGCTCGCCGAGGCGCCAGCCGCCGCCTGTCTGCGGTCCCAACCTGTCGAGCAGGAGATGTTCGGTTCGACTGCCTCTCTGAGGCAGATCGTCAGCAGGGCATACACCCGCGCGTAGTGGCTCACCGAGTCGTAGCCGTTGAGCGCGCCGGAGAAGCCGAGCGTCGTGCGCATGAAGTTCTGGATGCCGTACTCGCTTCTCAGCGATCTGAGGCCGGTCGCGAACTGGTTGCCGAGCGGGCCGACGGCGGTCGCGAGCTGGTTGAGGTCTCTGATCACCGGTCTCGCGGCGACGAGCGCTCTTCTGGAGATCTCGGCCGCGTCGCCGAGCGTGCGGAAGGTCGGCAGCGCCGCCTCGCTGAACGGGCCGAGCTGCGCGAACAGCTGGTTGATCGACGGAGCCGCCGCGCCGAGGTCCTCGAAGACCGGCGTCGCCGCCTCGGTGAAGCCCTGCAGTCTCTGCATCGTCGGTCTCAGCTCGGTGAGGAACTGCGGCAGCAGCTCGAAGTTCCGCTCCAGCGCGTCGCCCTTCTCGGCGGTCGCGGTCGCGGTCGCGCCTGCCTTGTCGATGAAGCGGGTGATCGACTCGCGCTCGCGCGCCAGCGGCGACAGGTCGAGGTCGGAGTCCTCGGCCAGCTTCGCCAGCGTCTGGTTCTCGTCGGCGAGCACCTTGAGGAACTTGTCGAAGTTGTCGAGCGCCGGGTTGGCGCGGCGGATCGCCGCTCTCAGCTCCTCGCCGTTGCCGGCGAGACCGGTGCCCAGCTCGTTGATGATCAGCGCCAGCCGCTCCCGCTCCGGCACCTGCATCACGTTGTTGAGCATGTCGAGGTCGACCGACGACTGCGTCCGGCTGATCGGCAGCAGGTACTCGCCCTTGCCCGGCCCGTCTCTGATCCGTCTCAGCGACGGCGCCGGTCTCTCGCCCTCGTTGCGCGGCTGCGTCGGCTCGCAGGCGACGTACTTCTCGCCCAGCAGCGACTGCAGCCGCACCGCGCAGGTGGCGTCCTGCTTGAAGTCCTTGAAGGCCGGATCGGTGATCTCCAGCACCACCGCCGCCTTCTTCTGCGGCGTCACCTCCAGCGCGGAGATCGTGCCGATCACGACACCGGAGGCCTTCACGTCCTCCCCGGGCACGAGGAAGCCGGCGTTGTCGAAGATCGCCCGCACCTTGTAGCTGCTGTCAGAGCGCGCGCCCGTGCCGACCACCAGCACGACCAGCGCCGCCACGATCACCGCGGTTATCGCGAGCAGCCGCTTCACGGGCCCTGGAGCGTGTTCGAGGGATCGCAGTCGCCGCCCGGCGCCTGCCACGGGTTGGAGCCGTCCGGCCGCGCCTGGCTCGCGCCGCCCGGGCAGCGCCGCGTGGCGGTGCCTCTGAGGCCGGCGAGGCGCTGGTCGGGTGAGACCGGGTTGAGCTGATTGGAGCTGGCGTCGTAGGAGAACGCGCCGAAGTTGGCCATCGCGCGTGCATAGTGGCCAGTCGCGTCGTAGTTGGCCGATGCCTGCCCGAAGCTGTTGAGCCAGCCGATCAGCTCCGGCGAGTAGGGCCGGAAGAAGTCGACGACCGGCTGGCCGGCGCGCATCGCGCTGACCGAGTTCTTGAACGCGGGCGAGCCGACCTGCTGCAGCTGCGGCAGCATCTTCACGAGGTCGGTCGCGTCGTTGTCGGGACCGGGCGTGCTGACGAACGTGCTGAGGTCCTCGAAGGTCGGGACGGCCTCGTTCACCAGCGGGCGGAACTCGCGGAAGAATCTGTCGAGGTCTCTCGTCGCCGGATACGAGGCCTCGACCAGCGGGTCGAGGTCGTCGAGCGCCGAGCGCAGGTCGCGGAAGGTCGAGCTGGCCTCGCGCAGCGTCCCGGGCGCCTCGTCGAGCGTCGCCGCGAGGTTGCCGTTCTCTCTCGCGATCGCGCCCATCATCACGTTGAGGCTGGAGATCAGCGTCGACAGCTGCTCGCGCTTCTCGCCGACGGCGACGACGACTCTGGCGCCGCTGACGAGCGCGCCCTCGAGGTTTCTCTGGTCGCGCGTCAGCTCTTGCACCAGTCTCGACGTCGTCGACAGCGCGGGGCTGAAGTACTTGGCCGCCTGCGAGACCTCTCTCTCCTTGCCGGCGTACTGCGTCGCCGAGCCCTGGATCACGTCGACCAGGCCTCTGCGCGTGCGGTCGTCGAAGGTGTTGAAGAGCTGGTCGATGTCGACCACGGAGGTCGTGTCGGTCGTCGGCAGCGTCGCGTCGGCCTTCAGCTCGGGGTTGCTGTTCGCCCCCGGTGACAGCGCGATGTAGCGGTTCGCGACGCTGGAGAGCGACGACAGGCGGATCGTCGCGGTCGTCCCCTCGTGCAGCGGCGCGTACGGCTCCTCGACGGTGATCGTGACCTCGGCCTGGTTGTTGTCGGTCAGCTTGATGTCATCGACCCCGCCGACGCGGCGGCCGCCGATCTGCACGTCGTTGCCTCTCACGAGCTGGCCGGCCGTCTCGAACACGAGCTTGTACTGCTGGCCGCCGCCACCGCCGAGCAGCACGATCACGACGACCGCGACGACCAGCAGCAGCGCGCCCAGGGCAGCGCCACGGGCAACGGTCACGTGCCCGCCTTCCGGCTGGCCGATTCGATGACGGCGAAGAGGGTCAAGGTGTGGTCCGCGACAGTCCTATTCCATCCCGAGCGGGCCCTGCGACTCGCCGCTGAGGAACTGACGGACGAACGGGTTCTCGGAGGCGAACAGATCTCTCGCCGGCCCCGACTCTACGATGCGGCCGCGCCAGAGGACTGCAATGAACTCGGCGACGCGCCGCGCGCTGGCGATGTCGTGGGTGATGACGACGTAGGCGCCGCCGTTCTCGGCATGGACTTCCTTGATCAGCTCGCACAGCAGCGCGGTGCGGACCGGGTCGAGGCCGGAGTCGGGCTCGTCGAAGAGGACGATCTCGGGATCGAGCACGAGCGCGCGCGCGAAGCCGGCGCGCTTGCGCATGCCGCCCGACAGCTCGTTCGGCATCTTGTCGTGCGAGCCGGCGAGGCCGACCTCCTTCAAGCGCCGGTTGACGATCTCGGAGATCTCCTCCTCGCCCTTGTCGGTGTGCTGCCGCAGCGGGAAGGCGACGTTGTCGAACAGGTTCATCGAGCCGAACAGCGCGCCGTCCTGGAACAGCACGCCGAACTTCTTGCGCATCTCGAAGAGGTCGTCGTCGACCATGTTCGGGACCGACTCGCCGTGGACGAGGATGTCGCCCTGGTCGGGGTAGAGCAGCCCGACCATGTGCTTGATGCAGACCGACTTGCCGGTGCCGGAAGGGCCGAGGATCATCGAGATCTTGCCCTCGGGGATGCCGAGGTTGAGGCCGCGCAGCACCTGGTTGCGGCCGAACGCCTTGTGCACGTCGACGAACTCGACGGCGTCCTCGACGCCCTCGACGGCGTGGCGCTCGTCGGTGTGCCAGCGGAACTCGTCCTCCTCGCCGGCCGGCTCGTCCGCGGGCTGCTGCTCGTTGACGACCGAGACGCGCGGCTCGAGCGCCCGACTCTCAGGCTCGAGCTCAGCCTGAGGGTACGAGTCCTTCTCCCCGCTGGGATCGTCGATCTCGCCCATGACCTCGCCCTGCTCGGCGGCGGCGGCGAACTCGCGCTCGTCTCTGTCGAGGCGATCGCGGTCGGTGTTGTCGGAGTCGCGGCTCACACGTCCCTCCCGATGTCGAGTCCGGTCCCCATCAGCGGATCAGGTTGATCTCGGGATGCGTCGCGAGCAGCGTCTGCGTGAAGACGTAGTTGAACGCGAAGATCCCCATGAAGGCTATGACGACGGCCTGGTTGACGGCGCGGCCGACGCCCTCGGCGCCGCCCGATGCGGTCATGCCCTTGTAACAGCAGACGATCGCGATGATCGCCCCGAACAGCGTCGTCTTCAGCATCGACCCCCACAGGTCGGTCGTCGACGCGTTCGTCAGGAAGGTCGCGAAGAACGGCCCCAGCGGCGCGCCGTAGACGAGCGTCGCGACGATGCCGCCGAAGATGCCGAACAGCAGCGCGTAGACGTTGAAGAGGCCGGTCACGACCATCAGCGCGAGGAAGCGCGGCACGACGAGGTTCTTGACCGGGTCGACGCCGAGCACCTGCAGCGCGTCCAGCTCCTCGCGGATCTTGCGCGCGCCGAGATCGGCCGTGATCGCCGTGCCGGCGACGCCGGCGAGCACGATCGCCGTCACGAACGGCGCGAACTCGCGGATCGAGGCCAGCACGAAGAAGCCGCCGAGACGGTCGAGCGCGCCGAACAGGACGAGGAAGTTCGCCGCCTGCAGCCCCGGCGCGCCGTACCCGAACGCGACCGTGGAGACGAGCAG
Organism: Conexibacter sp. CPCC 205762; assembly: GCF_030646155.1. GTDB lineage: Bacteria > Actinomycetota > Thermoleophilia > Solirubrobacterales > Solirubrobacteraceae > Conexibacter. Next base: position 64,608 of record NZ_JAUTDN010000019.1, on the reverse strand, counting down.
CGGGAACCAGCACAGCTTCAGCGCGAACAGGAACTGCTGGATGAACTCGCCCCCATAGGGGTACGGCGGGCGGATCGCAGACACGATCGTCTTGCCCGTCAGGATCATCATGTCGCCGATCTCCTCGAGGGCGTTCCTCGTGGGAAGCAACGCTCGGTCGGCGACCGCTCGGACCATCTTGCTCTCGTCCTCCCTGGAAAACACGGGAGAAGGCACCCAGACGGCACCTTCCGCGGGACAGCGTATGGCACGGCCGGGACGTGTGCCAAACGGGAACCGTCAGACCGCTCCGAGCAGGAGACACGCGCTTCTATAAACGTCTGTGACCGGGGATCTCGCGCCTCTGGCAACCGGCGAGCGACGACCATGCCGCGTGCTATGTTCGCGCCGCTGTGCCCGGGAGAGACGCGATCCTCAGAGGCGGAACGGCGGCCGCCGCGGCCGTCGCCTTGACGCTTGCCGCGACCGTCGCCGGCTGCGGCGGCGGCGAGCGCCAGGACGCGAACGACGCCGACGGCACCTACAAGGTCGCGGTCGACGCCTCCTTCCCCGCGCGCCAGGCGCTCGCCGACGAGTCCGAGCTCAGACTGGTCGTCGCGAACAGAAGCGGGAAGCGGATCCCGAACCTCGCCGCGACGGTCGAGATGGCCGGCGACGGCGACCAGGCGCAGGCATTCTCGCGCCTGGACGAGAGCACCGGCCTCGCCTCGCGCTCGCGCCCGGTCTGGATCGTCGACCAGGGCCCCGGCATGACCGCCTACTCCGACACGTGGGCGTACGGCCCGCTGGAGCCGGGCAAGACGGCGACGCTCAGCTGGCAGGTGTCGGCGATCTCGGCCGGCAGATACAGAATCCGCTGGCGCCTCGCCGGCAGCCTCGGCGGCCGCGCGAAGGTCGTCCAGAGCGACGACCAGCAGGCGCAGGGCACCTTCGACGTCACGATCGGCCGCGCGCCCGCGCAGGCGCGCGTGGATGCCGACGGCCAGGTGGTCCGCGTGCCCGCCGGCGGCGACGAAGCCGCAGCCGGCCGCTGACGCGCCGGCCTGAGCCGACCGCAGCCGCACCGCAGCCGCACCGCACACAAGGGCCCGCGACGCTCGCGCGCCACGGGCCCTCGCGCTGCACGGACCGGCACCGCCCGTCATTACGATGCCGGAGCCGAGTTTTCGCACTGCTGCCCGCACGCCGCCGGGCCGAGACGGCAGCGCGCGAGATGACGGTACGAGCAGTCTGCGCAAGCGCGCCAAACGGCGCTTTGGACATCTGGAGAAAGATCGCTTGCGGGCTTTCGCCACGGCCGGCCGGGGCGCGACGACGGGTCCGTCCACGCGCCGCTTCCCGGAGCATCCGTGGCGACGGGGGTTCCCGGCCCTTATAGTCACGCGCGAGGAGACCGCGCTCGCATGGCCCCGGCTCGGCGCGCGTTGTCACCTCGGCGTCACGAGGCGAACGGGAACCGCGTTCCTTTGGACATGCGGATAGTGTCGATCCCGCGGAACCTTCGTACGCTCGCTCCGCACGGAAATCACGAGCCACCGTCCCCTCGCCGTACCGATCAGCGGCGCCGAGCCGGAGAAAGCCTGCCCGGCACGGACGATGGAAAGGAACAACACCCGTCTATGCCCAGAATCCGTCAAGAGAACGTCACTGCGGCCCAGTGGTCGCCCAACGGCGCCACGCTCGGCACCCTGGACCTGACGCTTCCCGACAACCAGGTGTTCGGCGAGAACGTGTTCAGCCCCGCCGAGCAGCGCAAGCGCCTGCCGAAGTCCGTCTTCAAGCAGCTCCAGTCGACGCTGGAGAACGGCGAGGCGCTCGACAGCTCGCTCGCCGACGCGGTCGCGCTGGCGATGAAGGAGTGGGCGCTGGAGAAGGGCGCGACCCACTACGCGCACTGGTTCCAGCCGCTGACGGGCTCGACCGCCGAGAAGCACGACTCGTTCTACGGCCCCGACGGTGACGGCACCGCGATCGCCGAGTTCTCCGGCAAGGAGCTGATCCAGGGCGAGCCTGACGCCTCCTCCTTCCCGACGGGCGGCATCCGCGCGACCTTCGAGGCCCGCGGCTACACCGCCTGGGACCCGACCAGCCCCGCCTTCATCCTCGAGAACCCGAACGGCGCGCTGCTCTGCATCCCGACCGCGTTCGCCTCCTGGACCGGCGAGGCGCTCGACACGAAGATCCCGCTGCTGCGCTCGATGGAGGCGCTCTCGACCTCCGCGATCAAGGCGCTGCGCCTGCTCGGCGACGAGCAGTCGCAGAGGATCTTCACGACGGTCGGCCCGGAGCAGGAGTACTTCCTGATCGACGAGCAGTACTACTTCGAGCGCCCCGACCTGATCACGACCGGTCGCACGCTGTTCGGCGCCAAGCCGCCGAAGGGCCACGAGCTCGACGACCACTACTTCGGCTCGATCCCGGAGCGCGTGCTCGCCTACATGCTCGAGGTCGAGCTGGAGCTGGCGAAGCTGGGCGTGCCGATCAAGACGCGCCACAACGAGGTCGCCCCGGCCCAGTACGAGGTCGCGCCGATCTTCGAGAACTCGAACGTCGGCTCCGACCACCAGCAGCTGACGATGCAGGTGCTGCAGAACGTCGCCCGCCGCTACGGCCTCGTCTGCCTGCTGCACGAGAAGCCGTTCGCCGGCGTCAACGGCTCGGGCAAGCACAACAACTGGTCGATGGGCACCGACACGGGCAAGAACCTGCTCGAGCCGGGCGCGACGCCGCACTCGAACCTGTCGTTCCTGTTCTTCTGCACGGCCGTCATCCAGGCCGTCGACAAGCACCAGGGCCTCGTCCGCGCGACGGCAGCCGGCCCCGGCCAGGACCACCGCCTCGGCGCCAACGAGGCGCCGCCGGCGATCATCTCGATCTTCCTCGGCAGAGAGCTCGAGACGGTCTACACCGCGATCGAGAAGGGCGAGGCCGGCGAGGCCGTCCCCGGCTCCTTCCTCGGCCTCGGCACCGACGTGCTGCCGCCGCTGCCGCTCCATGGCGGCGACCGCAACCGCACCAGCCCGTTCGCCTTCACCGGCAACAAGTTCGAGTTCCGCGCGATCGGCTCGACGCAGTCGGTGGCGCTGCCGAACACGGTCCTCAACACGATCGTCGCCGAGGCGATCGACGACCTCGCCGCGCAGCTCGAGGAGGCCCTGAAGGGCGGCGCCTCGCTCGCCGACGCGCTGCGCCCGGTCCTGCAGAAGAGCTACAAGGACCACAAGAGAATCGTCTTCGACGGCGACGGCTACTCGCAGGAGTGGCACGACGAGGCCGCCGAGCGCGGGCTGCTCAACCTCAGAACGACGCCGGACGCGCTGCCGTACTTCGTCGCCGAGGACACCGTCAAGGTGTTCGAGCACTACAACGTGCTGTCCGAGCGCGAGCTGGAGTCCCGCTACGACGTCTTCACCGAGCAGTACGCGGTCAAGATCAACATCGAGGCCGAGACGGCCGCGACGATCGCCCGCACGCTGCTGCTGCCGGCGGCGCTGCGCCACCTGACGCTGCTGAGGGCCGCCGGCGTCGAGGAGCTCGTCAGCGAGACCGAGACGCTGGTGACCGAGTTCGTCGCCGCGATCAAGGCGCTCGAGGCGATAAACCTGAAGGAGAACCAGGAGGACGAGCCGCCGGCCACGTGGGCGAAGTTCCTGCTCGACTCGGTCATCCCCGCGATGACCGACGTCCGCGAGGTCGCCGACAAGCTCGAGAAGGTCGTCGCTGACGACCTCTGGCCGCTCCCGAAGTACAGCGAGATCCTCTTCATCAAGTAGGACTCGCCCAGCTTCTCGCGCCCGTCCGCGCGAGTCGTGCGAAAGCCCGCCGCAGCTCCGGTCTCCCCGCGACCGGAGCGGGCGGGCTTTCGTCGTTCGGAGGACGACCAACCTTGGCACGGTCGTGTCAAGGTTGGCGCGGGCGCTGGTAGGATCGGACCATGCGTGACTACCTCGACGCCATTCGCAGCCGCGTCGTCGTCTTCGACGGCGGCATGGGCGCCACGCTCGAGCAGTTCGAGCTGACCGCCGAGGACTACGGCGGACTCCAGGGCAAGTGCCACGAGGCGCTGATCCTCAACCGTCCGGACGTGATCGAGGGCGTGCACGCGTCGATGCTCGACGCCGGCGCCCAGGTCGTCGAGACCGACACCTTCCAGGCCTCTCGTCTCAAGCTCGAGGAGTGGGGCCTCGGCGAGCACACGCTTGAGATCAACCGCAGAGGCGCCGAGATCGCCCGCAAGGCGGCCGGCGAGACGCGCTTCGTCGCCGGCTCGATCGGCCCGACCGGCTTCCTCCCCGCCTCCGACGACCCGACGCTCGGCAACATCTCCTTCCGCAGCCTCGTCGAGGTCTTCAGCGAGCAGGCGACCGGCCTGATCCAGGGCGGCGCCGACCTGCTGATGATCGAGACGGCGCAGGACATCCTCGAGGTGAAGGCGTCGATCTTCGGCGCGCGCGAGGCGTTCAAGGCGACCGGCAAGCAGCTCCCGATCCAGGTCTCCGTCTCGCTGCTGCCCAACGGCGGCAAGATGCTGCTCGGCACCGACATCGACGCGGTCCTGACGACGCTGACCGCGCTCGACGTGCAGGCGATCGGCCTCAACTGCTCGACCGGCCCCGAGGACATGCGCGACGCGATCCGCTTCCTCGGCGAGCACTCGCCGGTGCCGGTCCACTGCATCCCGAACGCCGGCCTGCCGCTGCAGGGCCCCGACGGCGAGACGATCTTCCCCGAGAAGCCGGAGCCGCTGGCGGCGTCGCTGCGCGAGTTCGTCGAGCGCTACGGGATCAGCATCGTCGGCGGCTGCTGCGGCACGACGCCGGCCCACATCAGAGCGATCGCCGACGCCGTCGCCGACCTGCCTGCCCCCGCCGCCCGCCCCGCCCCGCGCCCGGCGCACGTCTCCTCGATGATCGCGGCGACGCTGCTGGGCCAGGAGCCGCGCCCGACGATCGTCGGCGAGCGCGTCAACTCGCAGGGCTCGCGCAAGGCGAAGGAGCTGCTGCTCGCCGACGACTACGACGGCCTGCTGGCGATCGCCGAGAACCAGGTCGAGCTGGGCGCGCACGTGCTCGACGTCTGCGTCGCGCTGACCGAGCGTCAGGATGAGGCCGAGCAGATGAGCGAGCTGGTCAAGCGCATCTCGCTGTCGCTGCCGGCGCCGATCCAGATCGACTCGACCGAGCCCGACGTGATGCAGGCCGCGCTGGAGCAGATCCCTGGCCGCGCGATCGTCAACTCCGTCAACCTCGAGGCCGGCCGCGACAAGCTCGACCTCGTCACGCCGCTCTGCCGCGAGCACGGTGCCGCGCTGCTCGCCCTCACGATCGACGAGGAGTCGATGGCGAAGACGCGTCAGCGCAAGCTCGACGTCGCCAAGCGGCTGCACGGCTACATCGTCGAGGAGCACGGGCTGCCGGCCGAGCTGCTGATCTTCGACGCGCTCACCTTCACGCTCGCGACCGGCGCCGACGAGTTCAAGGACTCGGCCGTCGAGACGATCGAGGGCATCCGCGCGATCAAGGCCGAGCTGCCCGGCGTGCTCACCTCGCTCGGCGTCTCGAACGTCTCCTTCGGCTTCGGCAGAGCGGCCCGCGAGGTGCTCAACTCGGTCTTCATGCATCACTGCGTCGAGGCCGGCCTCGACCTCGCGATGGTCCACCCGAAGGACGTCACGCCGTACTCGGAGATCCCGCAGAACGAGCGCGACCTCGCCGACGACCTCGTCTTCAACCGCCGCGACGACGCGACCCAGCGGTTCATCGAGCACTTCGAGGAGAAGGGCGAGACGGCCGAGGACGAGACCGCCGACCCGACCGCCGGGATGGAGCCCGAGGAGGCGCTTCACTTCCACGTCCTGCGCCGCAAGAAGGAGGGCGTCGAGGACTGGATCGACAAGTCGGTCGACAAGATCGGCGCCGTCCCGACGCTCAACGACGTGCTGCTGCCGGCGATGAAGGAGGTCGGCGACAAGTTCGGCGCCGGCGAGCTGATCCTGCCGTTCGTGCTGCAGTCGGCCGAGGTGATGAAGAAGGCCGTCGCACGGCTGGAGAACTACCTCGACCGGCTCGAGGGCTACACGAAGGGCACGGTCGTGCTCGCGACCGTCTTCGGCGACGTCCACGACATCGGCAAGTCGCTCGTCAACACGATCCTGACGAACAACGGCTACACGGTCGTCGACCTCGGCAAGCAGGTCCCGGTCTCGACGATCCTCGACGCCGCGCAGGAGCACAGAGCCGACGCGATCGGCCTCTCCGCGCTGCTCGTCTCGACCTCGAAGCAGATGCCGCTGGCCGTCCAGGAGCTGCACGAGCGCAAGCTCGACTACCCGGTCCTGATCGGCGGCGCCGCGATCAACAGAGACTTCGGCCTGCGCGCGCTCTACCCGCACGGCAGAGCCTCCGACGAGGTCTACGCGCCGGGCGTCTTCTTCTGCAAGGACGCCTTCGAGGGGCTCGCGAAGATGGACCAGATCGTCGACGCCGAGAAGCGCGCCGAGCTGGTCTCGCTGACGCAGGCGGCAGCGAAGAGACTGCGCGAGAAGGTCGTCGTGGTCGACGACGCGCCGCCCGTCACCGACGACTCGGTCCGTTCGGCCGCCCGCACCGACCTGCCGGTGCCGACGGCGCCGTGGTGGGGCGTGCGCGAGCTCGACGTGCCGCTGGACGAGGTCTGGCACCACATCGACACGCACGTCCTCTTCAAGCTCCACTGGGGCGGCCGCGGCGTCAAGGGCGACGCCTGGACGGAGCTGCTGCGGGACAACTTCATCCCGCGGCTGGAGCGGATGTGGAGAGAGCAGACCTATCTGCGCCCGCGCGCGAAGCTCGGCTTCTTCCCCTGCAACAGCGAGGGCAACGAGCTGATCGTCTTCGACCCCGAGGACCACGACAGAGAGCTGCACCGGCTCGTCTTCCCGCGTCAGCCCAAGCACGACCGCATCTGCCTCGCCGACCTCTACCGCCCGCTCTCCAGCGACGAGCGGGACGTCTGTGCGCTGCAGGTCGTCACCGCCGGCGACGAGGTCACCGAGCTGATGGCGAGACTCGAGGCCGACGGCGAGTTCGCCGAGCAGCTGTTCGTCCACGGCCTCGGCGTGCAGACGGCCGAGGCGATGGCCGAGTGGGTCCATGCGAGAGCGCGCAGCGAGCTCGGCATCGACCTCGACCAGGGCCGCCGCTACTCGTGGGGCTACCCCGCCTGCCCGGACCAGTCCGAGCACGTCAAGGTGTTCGACCTGCTCGACGCCGAGTCGATCGGCATGCGCCTCTCGGGCGGCTTCGCCGTCGAGCCGGAGCAGTCGACGGTCGCGATCGTCGCGCACCACCCGCAGGCCGTCTACTTCGGCATGAGAAGCGGCTTCCTGCCGAAGGACAAGGCGCCTGACGAGATCATCGCCGGCAGCGACAAGGACCCGAGCCTGCTCGACGTCGGCGCGCTCGACGGCGATCCGCGCGAGGGCTCGATCGAGGCCGAGGTCACGCCCGACGCGACGCCGGCCGGCTGAGCCGCCGGCCCGCCACCGCAGCTTCCGACGGCCGTCCCGCTGCGCGCGGGGCGGCCGTCGCTCGTTCTAGGCCTCCGCGCCGCCCTGGGCGGTGCCGTGGCGCTGGCGCGGATGCGGGTGCAGCTTGACCGGCGAGGTCTGCATCGCGCGCAGGCGGACGTCCTTCCACGAGACGCCCTCCTTCAGCAGCGCGGGCATGCCCATCAGCACCGCCGTCGCGACCTCGACCGCCTGCAGCACGATGCCGTAGCCGAGCGCGTCGGCGTGCGAGACGCCGTAGCCGCTGCTCAGCACGAAGATGCAGGCGGCCTGGAAGATGCCGAGGTTCGACGGCGTCGCCGGAAGCACGGCCGTCACGTTGACGGCGAACAGGACCGCGGCGGCGGCGCCGAGGCCGGCCTGGTCGTCGAGCCCGAAGGCGACGAGCAGCACGTAGCAGGAGAGCCACTGCAGCACCCAGGCGCCGAGCTGCGCGAACAGCGCGACCGCACCGAGCTTCGGCTGCCGGAAGACGGTGAGGCCGTCGCGCACGCGGCCGAGCGCGCGCCGCGCTCTGCCGGTCAGCTCGCGCAGTCTCGCGAAGCGGGAGTGCTTGCCGGCGCTCAGCAGCGGCGGCGCGATCAGCACGATCGCGAGCAGCACCAGCGGCGCGATCGTCGCGACCAGGAGCGCGTTCTGATGGCCGCTGAAGACGTCGACCGACGACAGCGTCGCGATCCCCAGCAGCACCAGCGCGAGGATGTTCAAGAGCGTCTGCGAGACGATCGTGCCGAGCACGATCGGAAAGTGCTCGCGCGGGCGGCCGGTGCGGCGCGCGACGATCAGCGCGCGCGAGGGCTCGCCGAGGCGGGCCGGCAGCGTCGCCGACATCAGCACGCCGATGAAGGTGCCCTGCATCGCGTCGCGCAGGCGGACGCGCGCATCCGGCAGCGCGGCCTTCAGGATCGCCTCCCAGGCGACCGCGCGGACCGCCATCGAGGCGCACATGATGCCGAGGCCGGCGAGCACCCACGGCGGGCTCGAGTCCAGCAGCGCGGTGCCGACCTTGTCGACGCCGATGCGCTGGAACGCCAGCACCGCGCCGACGACGACGGCGACCGCCATCAGCGCCATCACGACCTTGCGCGCCAGCGCCAGCGCCGGGCGGCGCGCGCCTGCGACCGGCGGCGGCTCGATGCTCGGCAGCCGTCTCGCCTTCAGCTTCGGCTGCAGGTCCGCGGGGACCGTGCCGAGCTTCACGCCGATCCGCTCGGCGGTCGTGCGCGGCGAAGGGGTCTCGATCGCGTCCTGGTAGGCGCCCAGCACCTCCTGCGAGACGCGCGGCCAGGCGAACCGCTGCGCGTGCGCGGCGGCGGCGACGCCCATCGCGGCGCGGCGGGCCGGGTCGAGCCAGAGGTCGCGCAGCGTCTCGGCGAGCGCGGTCGCATCGCCGCGCGGGACGAGCACGCCGTCGAGCCCGTCGCGCACGACGTCTCTGTAGCCGGCGATGTCTGAGGCGACGACCGGCGTGCCGGCGGCGAACGCCTCCGTCAGCACCATCCCGAAGCTCTCGCCGCCGAGCGACGGCGCGCACAGCACGTCGGCGCGCTCCAGCACGCGGCGCTTCTCGTCGTCGTCGACGCGGCCGAGGATCGTGATGTCGCGATCGTCGAGCAGCAGCGGCTCGACCTCCTCGCGGTTGGCGCCGACGACCGTCAGCTCGACCGGGATGTGCTCGCGCAGCGCCTCGAAGGCGCGCAGCAGCACGGGCAGGCCCTTGCGCTCGACCGCCTGGCCGACGAAGGCGACGCGCAGCTTCTCCCCCGGCTGCTTCGGCGCGCCCAGGTCGGGCACGGCGACGCCGTTGGGGATGATCCGGTAGCGGCCGCCGAAGAAGCGCTGCGCCGTCCAGGCGGCGGCCTCGGAGACGGCGACACGCACGTGCAGGTGGTTGAGCATCCGCCGCGCCCCGAGCACGTTCGCGACGTTGTTCGAGAAGCGGTTGGTCGAGTAGGCGTGGAAGGTCCCGACCAGCGGCGCGTCGGCGCTGACGCAGGCGTCCCAGCACAGTCTCGGCGCGACCGGCTCGTGCAGGTGGACGACGTCATAGCCGCCGGTGCGCAGCTCCGTGCGCATCTTGATCAGGCCCGACGGCGTCGCCATCAGGTTCGAGACGGCGCCGTTGGCGTTGAAGCCGATCGTGCCGCCAAGCGGGATCAGGTAATCCGGCATGGGCCGCTGCTGAGGGGCAGCGCCTCTGTGCAGGAACCGCGTCCGGCGATCGTCGGGATCGAAGGGCGCCAGCACGCGCACGTCATGGCCATCGCTCAGAAAAGACTCGGCGAGGGCCTCGATGTGCCGAGTGACGCCGCCCGGATAGGTCCACGAATACGGTGAGACCAGGGCTATGCGCATCGAGCGGGATGCTATCGCGTTCCCCGGGTGGATCGGCTGGGGGTAGCCGAACCTTTACAGACCTCTCACACGAGGCCCGGGGCTCAGACGGCCGAGACCTCTTCCTCTTCCGCCACGCGGAAGGAGGAGCCGCAGCCGCAGGCCGCGATCACGTTCGGGTTGTCGACCTTGAAGCCAGCGCCCTGCAGCTCGTCGACGTAGTCGATCACCGAGCCCTGGACGTACGGCAGGCTCGGCTTGTCGACGAGCAGGCGGATGCCTCTGTCCTCGAAGACGATGTCGCCGTCGCGCTGCTGGTCGAAGGCGAGCGCGTACTGGAAGCCCGAGCAGCCGCCGCCACGGACGCCGACGCGCAGGCCGGCCGTGTCGATCTCCGATCTCTGCGAGTCGAGAAACTCGTGGACCTTCTCTGCGCCTTTGTCGGTGAGCGTGATCATTGCGTCTCCGTCGCGTTCGGACCCAACACTTCATTCAGTGTAGCGACCCCTCGGGGCGGCGGCGAGCATCGCTACTCTAGGGCTCATGGCGACGAGCGAAGAGCTGAAGCAGCGGATCGAGGCCGCACTGCCGGGCGCGTCCGCGCAGGTCTCGGGCGACGACGGGCAGCATTTCGCCGCCGTCGTCGCCGCCCCGCAGTTCGAAGGGCTGAGCCGGATCGCGCAGCACCGGCTCGTCATGGACGTGTTCGCCGGCGAACTGGGCGGCTCGATCCACGCCCTCTCCCTGCAGACGAAGGTGGCCGCGGCCGCCAAGTGAGGACTTCATCGTGAGCGAAGAGACCAACCCGCTCCGGGACGCGATCAGCGAGGCGATCGCCGAGAACCCGGTCATCCTGTTCATGAAGGGCACGCCGGAGCAGCCGATGTGCGGCTTCTCGGCGCGCACCGCGGCGGCGCTGCAGTCGCTCGACGCGCCGTTCGCGGCCGTCGACATCCTGCCCGACCCGCGCATCCGCCAGGAGCTGTCGGCGCTGTCGCAGTGGCCGACGATCCCGCAGCTGTTCGTCAGAGGCGAGCTGGTCGGCGGCGCCGACATCGTCGCCGAGATGTACGAGAGCGGCGAGCTGGCCGAGCTGCTCGGCGTCGAGCCGGCCGCGCAGCCGGAGCCGGCCGCCGAGGCCGGCGGCTCCGCGCCGCTGTCGATCGAGAACCGCCTCAGCTGAGCCTTCGCGCGGTGGCGGCGCGCGGCGGGGAGTCCGCCGCGCCGCCGCCCGCCGCCCGCCGCTCAGCCGCCTCTGACGACGCGCAGCGCCAGCTGGCCGCGCCCGTCGATCCGCATCTGCGGATCCCGCGTCGCTCTCCAGCGCAGCTTGCCGAGCTTCGCCTTGACGCCGTCCCAGCGCTGGGCGGAGCCGAAGCCGGTCTTCACCTGCGCGAACGTCTGCGCGCCGCCGGAGCTGCCCGCGCTCTCGCCCCCGCCGGCGTCGAGCACGATCGTGATCGTGTCGCCGTCGCTGCCGCCCTGGTCCAGCGCCGTGCCCGACAGCGTCAGCATCTGCTGGCCGAGCTTCGCGTCGCGCGGGATCGTCAGCGTCAGCGGGATCGTCTTCATGGGGCCGCGGTCCTCGCGCACCTGCATCCGCAGCCGCACGCGCTGACCGCGCTTGACGGTCGCCGGACCGCTCAGCGAGCGGATCGTCGCCAGCCGCAGGCCGCGCTCGATTGTCACGTCGGCTCTCACGCTGTCGACGTGCAGGGCCGCGTAGCGGGCGCCGTCGATCGCGCCGAGCGCGTTCGTGACGTCGTTGCCCATCGCGGTCGCCAGCGCCGGCACGCCGCTGGTGTCGGAGCCGTTGACGACGTAGCGGTCGCAGAAGCGCAGCGGCTTCTTGACGCCGCGCACGCGCACGGTCAGGCAGAGCGAGCCGGTCTCGCGCGCGGGCGCGCCCTCGAACGCCTTCGTGATCGCCTGCATCAGCGAGATCGGCGCGACCGTCGGCAGCAGTCCGTGGCCGAGCGGGTCGCCGACGGCCGACTCGTCCGCGACGAGCGTCGTCTGCGTCAGCTTCGTCTTGCGGTCTTTGTCGCGCACGTTGACGGTGACCGGGGTCGTCGGCGCTCTGGCGCCGATGCCGCCGACGACCGCCGAGGCGGCGTCGTTGGACAGCACGCCGAGCGTGTGACCGGGCGAGGCGAGCTTGTAGGAGGTCGACTCGCTCGTGTCGAGCGGGTTGTCGACGACCGTGTAGACGTAGGCGTCCTGGAGCGGCAGCGCGCGCCGGCCGACGCCGTCGAACTGGTGGCCGAAGCCCCAGATCGTGTCGCCGTCGCGGTAGGTGACGGTGCCGATCGCGCTCAGCGCCAGCGCGCCGGTCGCGTAGGCGGCGCCCATCGAGGCGCCCGGCACCAGCGGCTGCGGCGCGAACGTCCCCAGCGGCCCGGCCGGTGTGGCGACGATCGTCCGCCCGGCGGCGCGCGCGGAGCGCTCGACGAGCTTCCCCAGCGCCGGCGAGAGGCCGCCGATCGTCAGCGGCGAGTCGACCGCTCTGACGCTCGCGGCGGCCGCCCTCGACAGCGTGCGCGCGCCTGACGGCGGCTTCAGCGGCAGCTTCAGCATCGACTCGATCGGCGTCACCAGGCCGACGTCGTTGCCGTACTGGCCGACCGTCGCCGAGACGGCGCCGGCGTTGCCGATCGAGCCGTCGGGGCGGGCGCAGTAGACCGGCGAGCCGGAGAAGCCGGAGGCGATGCCGCTGCCGGCGACCGCGTCGCCGCTGACGCGCACGAGGATTCTCGGCCCGCTGCCGTCGACGTCGTCGACGACGTCGAGGACCTCGACGCCGAAGTCGGTGATCGTCGTCCCCTGCACGACCGTGCGGGCGGTGCACGTCATGCCGCGGTGGACGTCGGACAGCGGCACGATCGGGTCTCTGGCGGCGGCGGCAGGCGCGCCGACGGCGGCCGCGACGGCTGTCACGGTGAGTGCTCGGACGAACATGCGCGGCACTGTAGTCACCGTTCCTGAAGCGAGGATGTGCCGGCGGCGCGCCAGCGCAGGTGCTCGACGATCCGGCGCGAGTCGCAGATCGCCTCGCCGTCGATCAGCAGCAGCGGCACGCGCGTCTGGCCGCTGAGCGCCTTCACCTCGGCGCGCGCGGCGCGCCGCTGCGGCACCCGCAGCTCGTCGTGGTCGACGCCGGCGCGGCGCAGCGCCCGCGCGACGCGACCGCACGGGCAGAGCCAGTCGGTCGGGGTCCTGCAACGGTGCAGCGTCGCCCTGCCCTGCGCGCTCATGTGCGGAATTGTGACGAACCGCACGCTGCCGCGCTGCGATCGACTAGGGTGCGCCGCCATGGCGCCCGTCGCGATCGTCACCGACACCTGTCATTACCTGCCGCGACAGCTGGTCGCCGCGCGTGGCATCCACGAGGTCAGCCTCTACGTCCACTGGGACGGGCGCGAGGACCGCGAGTCGCAGCTGCCCGACTTCGACGGCTACTACCGCCACCTCGCCGGCGCCCCCTCCCTGCCGACGACCTCGCAGCCGTCGATCGGCGACTTCCTCGCCGTCTGGGAGCCGCTGCTCGACGCGGGCCGCGAGATCGTCTCGATCCACCTCGCGGGCGGGATCTCCGGGACGGTCGGCGCCGCCCAGCAGGCGCGCGAGACGCTCGGTGAGCGGGCCGAGCGCGTGCACGTGCTCGACTCCGTCAGCGCCTGCGGCGGCGAGGGGCTCGTCGTGCTCGCCGCGCATGCCGCGGCGGCGCGCGGGATCGGCGCGGCCGAGGTGCTCGCGCACGCGCGCGAGGCCCGCGCGGCGCTGAAGATGTGGTTCGCGATCGACACGCTCGAGTACCTGCGCCGCGGCGGCCGCATCGGCACGGCGCAGGCGTGGCTCGGCTCGGCGCTGAAGATCAAGCCGATCCTGACGCTGGAGGCGGAGATCACGCCGGTCGAGCGGGTGCGCACCTCCGGCCGCGCCTTCGAGCGGCTGGTCGACTACCTGCGCTCGCGCAAGGACGAGGGCGCCGACGGCTGGGTGATCCAGCACATCCAGGCACCCGAGGCGTGCGCGCGGATGGTCGAGCGCGGGCGCGAGATATTCGGCACCGACCCGGTCTTCGTCTCCGAGGTCGGCCCGGTGATCGGGACGCACGTCGGACCCGGTCTGCTGGGCGCCGGCGGACTGCCGCTGCGCCACCTCTCTTGAAGCCGCAGCGGTTACCCGCCTCCGGCGCGTCGAAACGCCGCTGTCCGAGCGATTGCACCAGCTTCCGGCTGCGCGAACCAGACCTTGCGCAAACCTATGCGGAACCTCTGCGTTTCTCAAAGGTTTGAATCGGGGAGTGATGATCGTGGGAGTCCGTACAGGCGTCCCGGCAGGGGTGCCATGGCACGTCTGTCGGGAGAACCGGAGACACAGGGAGACCGGGGAATGGCTTTGTTCCAGCTCATCGGGATCGTCGGACTTGTCTGGATCGCCGTCTCGGCGCTCGTCGTGGCCGTCGCGGCCGCGGCCGGCCGAGCCGACAACTGCGATCGCAGCCTGCGCCTGACGGCGCGCGCTTCGCTCGCGAACGAGATCCCAGAGGTGCGCAGCGCGCGCGCCCGCACGCGCTTCGTGCGCGGCTCGCAGCGTGCAGCCGCCGTCGCCGAGCATCAGTCGGTGCCGCCGGGCGTGCGCGCCGCGATCCGCTGAGCGCGACACCACCTCGGCAGCCGCCGTCGTCGGCGAATGGGGCGCTCAGCCTCGGCGACGGCGGCGCCGAGCAAGCGCCACGCCTCGCGGCGGCGCAAGCCCTTCATGACAGCTTGAGCAACGCATGACGGCGGCGCGCTCGGGCGCCGCCGTTGGCGTGCTACTCGCTACCAGCGGCGGCGCTTGCGACGGTTGCGAACCCGCCGCAGCGTGACGATGCCGCTGACGGCGGCGATCCCGCCGCCGAGCACGAAGCCGACGGCGGCCGCGGCGATGATCGCCTCCGTCTGCTTGCCGGCCAGCTGCTTGCGCCAGTCGGTCAGCTCCTCGACGTGACCTCGCAGCAGCTCCAGCGAGGCGCCGAGGTCCTTGCGGTTGGCCTCGATCGAGGCGCGGATCTCTTCCGGCGTGCGCGCGGCCATCAGGACACCCCTCTGACGGACGGGGTGTCGTCACCTGACGACTGCACCGTCTCCTTGATCTTCTTCGCCTCTTCGATCGCCATCTCAGGCGACGGCGGCGAACCGGCCTTGACCGCCTTGTAGGCGAGCGCGCCGGCGAGACCGCCGAGCAGGAACAGCAGCAGCGCGACGACGAGGAAGCCGAACCAGTAGTTGTCGCCCCAGCCGCTGAGATCCCAGATGCCCCAGGCGGCCGACTCTATGAGGTAGAGCAGGCCGACGACGATGAAGATGCCGGCGGCGATCCCGACGATCGCGCCCTTGACGAGCTTCGTCACTCTGGCGCTGATCTCGGCCTTCGCCAGCTCGATCTCCTCGCGCACCAGCAGCGAGGCCTTCTCGGAGACCTCGGTGATCGCCTGCGCGATGTTCTTGGGTGTCGGATCTTCAGCCGGCAAGGCGCTTGAGGACCCGCGCGAGCACGAGGCCGCCGACGAAGGCGGCGCCGATGTGCAGCTCGGGTCTGTCGAGGGGCAGGCCAGGGATGGCGAGGGGCTGCGCGGCGGCAGCGGGGCCGGCGGGCGCGCCGAGCGGCACGCTCACGGTCGGCTCGGCGTCAGCCGCAGCCTCCTCGCGCGCGCCGCCGAGCGGCACGCCGGGGTCGCTTGCGCTCACTCCGGCGGCTCCTCGCCGAAGGCGCGCAGCCAGACGAACGTCGCGAGCCGCTGGGTCGCGATGCTGGCGAGCGCGCCGATGCCGGCCAGCAGGCCGGACCAGATCAGTCGCTTGACGAGATCGCTTTCCTTCATCAGTTCGGGCATTCAATCAGCTCTCCCGGCGGCTACTGCGCACCCTCGACGCGTTCCAGGCCACCGCAGATCGTTTCGACGATGAGGGTCTTGGCATCCTCGTATTCCCGATCACCGACCGGCAGCAACGAGAAGATCCAGCCTGTCAGAACCTGCTCGACGGCGCCATAGAAGGCCAACGCGGCGAAGTCCGGAGTGACCGTGTCGCGGAAGCTGCCGTCTCTCTGAGCGCGGTCGACGATCGCCGCGATCTGCTCGTACGCCTGGCGGATCTGCGGCAGGTGCGTACGGCCGAAGGTGTTGGCGGCGCGCGTCACCTCGACGATGATGACCTTCATCAGGTCGGGGTCGTGGCGGTAGGAGTCGACGATGAAGCCCGCTATCGCGTAGAGCTTCTGCCTCGCCGGGATCTCCTGCGTGTCGACCTCCGCGATCGCCCTCAGGAGCACGTCCCAGCGCTCGAGGAAGAGCGTGTCGAGGATCTCGTCCTTGCTCTTGAAGTAGTGGTAGACGAGGCCGTAGGCGACTCTCGCCTCGTCGGCGATGTCGGAGACGCGGCAGGTGTGGAAGCCCTGGCGCGCGAAGACGCGCACGGCCGCGTCGAGGATCAGGCGCCGCTTGTCGACGGCCGGCTGGGCGCGGGCCATCAGACGCCCGCCTCGCACGAGCCCGCGACTGCGGGGCTGCGGTCGCGATCGTCAGTAGAGTTCAGCTGGATCGCCGCGGCGCGCACGGTGTGGTGATCCTCCAAGACGGAACAGATTGACTGGTCAGTCAATCCCGGAGAGATGAGGATACCGCAGCCGCATGGCGTCATCGACCGACGATCCAGAAGTCGTTCCGGGCGGGATCTCCGAACCGGCGACGTCCGCGGGCGACGCGAGCGCCGGCGCGCCTGACACGGCGCGCGACGCGACAGCGGGCGTGCTGCTGCCCCCAGGCCCGTTCGGCCCCTACCGCGGCCGCTACGGCGCGATGCGGCCGGCGCCGCTGGACGCGCTGGCGCTGCCGCCGGCGCGGATGGCGCCGCTGCGCGGGACGCGGCCGCTGAAGCAGTGGCGCTACGTCGGCGTCTTCGGCGAGCAGCTGATGCTGTGCGTCGGGGCGGTGCGGGTCGGGCTCGCGCACCAGTCGTTCTGGGCCGTCTGGAGCCGCGCCTGCGAGGGCCGGCTGCGCGAGCGCACGCGGCTCTCGAAGGGCGGCGTCACGCTCGGGCTCGACCGGCCCGGCGTCGTGCGCGTCGACGACGACGGCGTCGCGATCGACCTGCTGCTCGACGAGGTCGACGGCGTCGAGACGATCTGCCCGCACGGCGCCGCCTATGCCTGGACGCGCAAGCAGGGCGGCGTGCGCGCGCACGGCACCGTCGTGCTCGACGGCGTCGCGCACGCGCTCGACGCCTGCGCCGTCGTCGACGACAGCGCCGGCTACCACGCCCGCAGCACCGCCTGGCGCTGGTCGGCCGGGGTCGGCACGACCGCCGACGGCCGCGCCGCCGCCTGGAACCTGGTCGAGGGGATCAACGACCCCGCGCACGCCAGCGAGCGCACCGTCTGGCTCGACGGCGTCCCGCAGGAGGCGGCGCCGGCGCGCTTCGCCGACGACCTCTCCGCCGTCACGACCGGCGACGGCGGCGACCTCCGCTTCGCCGCCGAGGCGACGCGCGAGCGCAACGAGAACCTGCTGCTCGTGCGCAGCTCCTACCGCCAGCCGTTCGGCACCTTCGACGGCACCCTCCCAGGCGGCGCCCGACTCGCCAGCGGCTACGGCGTGATGGAGCGGCACACCGCCCGCTGGTGAGTCACGGCTCGCGGCGGCGATCGTCGCGCTGGCGCTGCAGCTCCTCGATCAGCAGCTTCGAGTGGATCGCGCCGATCAGCTCGCGCAGCGGCTCGGTGCCGGATTGGACGATCTCGACGGCGCGGTCGGGGTCGACGCGGGCGGCGAGGCGGTGCAGCAGCGTGCCGACCTCCTCCTCGACCAGCGGCTGGAGCGCCTCGCGGTAGCGGATCGTGTCGTAGACGGTGAAGCCGATCGCCTCCTCGAAGCCGCCGGCGCGGAAGCGCGAGATCGCCTCGATGATCTGCACGTCGTCGGCGTCGTAGCCGCGGCCGGTCGGCGTCAGCACGCCGATCTGCTCCATCCGCGCCAGCACGTTGCGCGGCACGTCGTAGCGCTCCTGCACCGCGCTGCGCGAGGTGCGCGTGCGATCGCCGGCCGCGACCGCGCGCTCGAGGATGCGGTCCTCCAGCTCGACCAGCGCCTCCAGCCGCTCGGGATCGTCGCGCAGCGCGTCGCGGATCACTCTCAGCGGCATGAAGCGCTCTTCCTGCAGCCGCTTGATCAGCCTGATCCGATCGACGAAGTCGGGCGGGTAGTAGGCCATGTTGCGGCTCGTGCGCACGACGCCCTCCTGGTCGCCGAGCAGCCCCTCGCGCAGGTAGTGCTTGATCGTGCCGGCCGAGACGCCGGAGCGCTCGGCCAGCTGCGACATCTTCAGCAGCCCCTCCTCGCGAGGGGAGCCGGGCGCGGCGGGCTCGCGCGGGCTGGGCGCCGCCTCAGCCAAGGAACGACCCCTGTGCGCCGCTCGACGAGACGGGCGGGCCCGCGACCACGCCGGCCTGCTTCAGCGCCGCGATCTCCTCGGCGCCGTAGCCGGCCGCCTCCAGCACCGCGTCGGTGTCGCCGCCGAGCGCCGGGCCCGGCGCGCGCGCCGGGTCGCCCGGCGTGCGGCTGAGCTTGATCGGCAGCCCCAGCAGGCGGACCGGCTCGGTCGCGCCCGGCTGGTCCAGCTCGACCACCATCTCACGCGCGCGCACCAGATCGGATTCGAGCGCCTCGTCCAGCTCCAGCAGCGGCTCCATGCAGCAGTCGTGCGCGGCCGCGAACTCGCCCCACTGGTCGCGCGTGCGGGCGGCGAAGATCGCCTCGACCTGCGCGTGCGCCTCGCTGCCGGGCGGATCGAACTGGCGCTCGACGAGGTCCTCGCGACCGACGCCGCGGCACCATGCCAGCCAGAATTTCGGCTCCAGCGCGCCGAGCGTCACCCAGCCGTCGGCGCAGGCGTACGGGCGGTAGCAGAGCAGCGAGCCGCTCAACGGCAGCTCGCCGCGGCGCAGCGGTCTGCCGGCCGGGTCGTTGAGCTGCTGAGCGGCGAGCATCGCCAGCCACGACAGCGCGCCGTCGGTCATCGAGACGTCGACGAGCTGGCCCTCACCCGACTGCTCGCGCTCGCGCAGCGCGGCGAGGATCCCGACCGCCGCCATCAGCGCGCCGCCGCCGACGTCGGCGACCTGGCCGGCGTTCTGGACCGGCGGGCCGCCGGCCGCGCCGGTCAGCGCCAGCATCCCGCCGAGGCCGAGGTAGTTCATGTCGTGGCCGGCGCGATCCCGGTACGGACCGTCCTGCCCGTAGCCGCTGATGGCGCAGTACACGATCCCCGGATTCTCCTGCTTGAGCCGTTCGTAGCCGACGCCGAGGCGGTCGAGCACGCCGGGGCGGAACGACTCCAGCAGCACGTCGTATTCGCGCACGAGCCGCAGCAGCACCGCCTTACCCTCGTCGGACTTGAGGTCGAGCCGGAGCGAGCGCTTGTTGCGGTTGAGCGCGAGGAAGAGCGCAGATCTGGCGGAGTCCTCGACGCCCTCGACGTACGGCGGCGACCAGCGCACGTAGTCGCCCATGCCGGTGTCCTCGACCTTCAGCACGTCGGCGCCGAGGTCGGCCAGCAGCAGCGAGCAGAACGGCCCCGGCAGCAACCGCGAGAGGTCGAGGACTCTGAGCCCCGTCAGCGGCCCGCTCATGCCGTCGCCCGCTCGCGCTTGGGGACCCCGAGCATCGCCCGCGTCTCCTCGAC
Source organism: Conexibacter sp. CPCC 205762 (assembly GCF_030646155.1). Taxonomy (GTDB): domain Bacteria; phylum Actinomycetota; class Thermoleophilia; order Solirubrobacterales; family Solirubrobacteraceae; genus Conexibacter. The sequence goes on along the minus strand of NZ_JAUTDN010000019.1, from coordinate 45,003 downwards.
CGTCGCCACGCGCCGGCCGACGTCGCGCGCCATCCGCACCGCCTGCGCGATCAGGTCGCCGTTGGAGCGCGCCATCGTGCCGTCCGGCAGGTAGAAGTTGTCCTCCAGGCCGGCGCGGACGTTGCCGCCCAGCGTCAGCGCCGTCGCGATCAGCATCCACTGGTCGCGCGAGATGCCGATCACGCCCCACTCGTTCTCGCCGTCGGGTCCGCCGGGCACGTTCTCGGCCATGTGCGCGAGGTTGCGCGCGCTCGGGCGGATGCCGCCGGTGACGCCCATCACGCACGAGATCTGCAGCGGCTGTCTGAGGATCCCCATGTCGATCAGCGGGTCGAGGTTGGCGATGTGGCCGGTGTCGAAGCACTCGTGCTCGGGCTTGATCCCCTCCTCGTTCATCGCCTTCAGCAGCGTGATGATCGACTCGAAGCTGTTCTCGAAGACGGTGTGGAAGACGAAGTCTCTGCGTCTCCTCGAGTACTTCGCGTAGTTCATCGAGCCCATGTTCAGCGCCGCGACGTCGGGCTTCAGCGCGCGCAGGTAGGCGATCCGCTTCTCCAACGAGACGCCGAGCGCGCCGGTCGAGAAGTTGACCACGACGTCGCCGACCTCGGCGAGGATCGCGTCGGTGATCGCGCGGAAGTCCTCGATCTCGTACGACGGCGTGCCGTCAGGCGTGCGCGCGTGGATGTGGATCATCGAGGCGCCCTCGTCGACCGCCCGCCGCGCCTCGGCGGCGTACTCGGCCGGCGTGTAGGGGATCGCCGCGCACTGGTCTCGATTGGCGATCGCGCCGGAGATCGAGCAGGTGACGATGACGGGGTCTGCGAGGCTCATACCGGCACCACTCCATGTCGTTTCCAGGGCCGCTCGACGCGCTTGCCCTCGGCCATCTCCAGCGCTCTGACGATCACCGGGCGCGTCTCGCGCGGGTCGATCACGTCGTCGATCATGCCGTTCTTGGCGGCGATGTAGACGTCGATGATTCTGCGGTAGGCGGCGACCAGCTCGGCTCTCTTGGCGGCCGGATCGTCGGCCGCCTCGACCGCTCTGCGCATCACGATCTCGACCGCGCCCTCGGCCCCCATCACGCTGATCTCGGCGCTCGGCCAGGCGACGATCAGGTCCGGCTCGTAGGCCTTGCCGTTCATCACGTAGTAGCCGGCGCCGTAGGCCTTGCGGACGACGACGGTGATCTTCGGCACGGTCGCGTTGGCGACCGCGTAGAGCATCTTCGCGCCGTGGCGGATGATGCCGGCCGCCTCGACCTTCGTGCCGACCATGAAGCCCGGCACGTCCTGCAGGAACAGCAGCGGGATCCCGTACGCGTTGCAGAGGTTGACGAAGCGCGCGGCCTTGTCGGCCGAGTCGATGTCGAGGATGCCGCCGAGCTGCTTGGGCTGGTTGGCGACGATCCCGACCGGCCGCCCGCCGAAGCGCGCGAAGCAGGTGATGATCGTCTTCGCCCACTGCGGCTTCATGTCGAACCACTCGCCGTCGTCGACGATCCGCCGGATCACCTCGTACATGTCGTACGGCTTGCGGTTGGACTCCGGCAGCACGTCGAGCAGCTCGTCGTCCATCCGGTCGACCGGGTCGGAGACCTCCCGCCGCGGGACGGGCGCCTCGCAGTGCTGCGGCATGTAGGAGAGGTACTGCTTGATCCGCAGGACGCACTCCTCGTCGTCGGCGACCTCGAGGTCGCCCACGCCCGACTTGCGGCAGTGCACGCGCGAGCCGCCCAGCTCCTCCTGCGTCACGTCCTCCCCCACCGCCGCGCGCACGAGGTGCGGGCCGGCGAGCGCCATCGAGCCGCGGCCCTTGACCATCGGCACGAAGTCGGCGAGGCCGGGGATGTAGGCGGTGCCGGCGGCGCACGGCCCCATCAGCGCCGCGACCTGCGGGATCACGCCGCTCATCACGACCTCTTCGCGGAAGAGGTGGCCGGAGCCGGCGAACAGCGAGCCGACCGCCTCCTGGATCCGCGCGCCGGCCGAGTCGAGCAGCCACACGAACGGGATCCGCTTGCTCAGCGCCAGCTCGCGCAGGCGCGTCACCTTGATCTCACCGCTCATCCCCATCGAGCCGGCCATCACGGTGAAGTCGTAGGCGCAGACGGCGACCAGGCGGCCGTCGACCTTGCCGTAGCCGGTGATGACGCCGTCGGCCGGCGCCTCCTTGCCGTCCAGCCCGCGGACCGAGTAGTGGATGCCGGCGTTGATGCCGAGCTCCGTGAACGTGCCCGCGTCGATCAGGAGCGCCAGCCGCTCGCGCGCGGTCAGCTTGCCCTGCTCGTGCTGCCTGGCGATCTTCTCCTCGCCGCCGCCGAGGGCCGCTCTGGCGCGGCGCGCGTGCAGCTCCTCGACCAGCGGCCGGAGGATGCTCGGCGGATTGGTCACCGACCGGTCCACTGCGGCTCCCGTCTCTCGAAGAAGGCTCTGACGCCCTCCTGGATGTCGTCGGTCGCGAAGGCGAGCGCGAGCTGCGCGCGCAGGAAGTCGAGCGCCTCCGCGAAGGCCATGTCCTGCTGGCGGAACATCGCGTCCTTGCCGAGCTTCATCAGCAGCGGCGACTTTCTCGCCAGTCTGCCGGCCCAGTCTGCGACGGCGGCGTCGTACTCATCGGCCGGCACGACCGTGTTGACGATCCCGATCCGCTCCGCCTCGTGCGCGTCGATCCGCTCGCCCAGCAGCAGCAGCTCGTTCGTCTTCTTGCGGCCGACGTTGCGGTAGATCAGCGCCATGATCATGAACGGGAAGACGCCGACGTTGATCTCGGGCGTCCCGAACGTGACGCCCTCCTTCGCGACGATCAGGTCGCAGGCGAGCGCGAGCCCGAGCGCGCCGGCCAGCACGTGGCCGTTGGCGGCGCAGATCGTCGGCTTGCCGAGCTGCCCGATCAGCGTGAAGAGGCGCGGGAAGCGGTCGATCGCGGCATGCTTGTGGGCGAGCGGAAGCTCGGCCGCGAAGCCGCCGAGGTTGCCGCCGGCGGAGAAGACTCTGTCGTGCGTCGAGGTCAGGACGACGCAGCGGACGGCGTCGTCGTCGCGGGCGGCGGCGAAGGCCGCGAGCAGGTCGTCGAGCAGCTCGTCGGAGAGGGCGTTGCGTGAGTCCGGCTGGTCGAGCGCGATCGTCGCGACGCCGTCGGCGACGTCGCAGCGGAGGGTCGTGTAGTCCACGCGGCCCTTTCCTGTGAGAAGTAGGACGTTTCACTTCCAACTCTTGCGGGTGCGGGGCGGAGCGTCAAGCGCGAGGTCGCGAGACGCGGCGCGGCGGCGCGACGCATCACGCCGCGGGTTGCCGAGTTGCGGCGGCGGGCAGTGCCGCGCGGGCGCGCGGACAGCGAGGGTTTTCCACCTTTGGCGCGCGGGAACGGCTCTTTCTCGTCCCACCCTCGACTCACCAGGAGGTCTCCTTGGAGGCACGTACTCTCGTGCGCCCGCGCCGCGCTGCGCTCGCGCTCGTCACCGCATCGCTCGCGCTCACCGCCACGGCCGGCGCCGCCAGCGCCGACGTCGGCCCGAAGCTGCTCGCCCCCGGCAACGGCAAGGTCCTCGCGAGAGGCACGCAGCCGCTCTTCAAGGCGCGCGACGTCGGCAAGGCCTACAACGGCAGAGTCTGGCTGACGATCTCCAGCTCGAAGGCGCGCGACAACCGCGGCAGACTGAAGCAGACGAGATTCGGCACCTTCACGAACATGAAGCGCGGCAAGAACCACAACTACTCGTACAAGCCGCCGGCGTACACGTTCGACACCTGGTTCATGCAGCGTCCGGGCACCTACTACTGGCAGGCGTACCACATCAACTGCGAGGTGCGGAACTGCAACGTCTACTCGAAGATCCGCCGCTTCGTCGTGCGCTGAGCGCGCGCTGACAGGCAGCCTTCAGCGGCCCGGTCGTCCCATGACGACTGGGCCGCTTGCGTTTCCGGGCGCGGTGCGGAAGGATCGAAAGTAGGAAGTCCTACTGCTCACTTTGCCACCGCGCACCCGAGGAGACGTCGCATGGCCACTGCGGAGAACGTGCTGAAGCCCGACTTCAACGCGCAGCGCAAGCACTTCATCTTCACCGAGGAGCACGACCGCCTGCGCGAGTCGATCTCCCGCTTCGTCGCGAAGGAGCTGGCGCCGCATGCCGAGGAGTGGGAGGAGACGACCTTCCCCGACTCGGTGATCGCGCGGATGGGCGAGCTGGGCTTCCTCGGCCTCTCCGTGCCGGAGCAGTACGGCGGCCAGGGCGGCGACTACTACGCCAACCTCGTGCTCGCCGAGGAGATGGCCGGCGCTCACTCCGGCGGCCTCGCGATGGGCGTCGCCGTCCACACCGACATGGCGACGCCGCCGATCCTCGCGTTCGGCACCGAGGAGCAGAAGCAGCAGTACCTCGCGCCGGCGATGCGCGGCGAGAAGATCGCCTCGATCGGCATAACGGAGCCCGACGCCGGCTCCGACGTCGCCGGCATCAAGACGCGCGCCGTGCGCGACGGCGACGAGTGGGTCATCAACGGCTCCAAGACCTACATCACCAACGGCATCCGCGCCGACTTCATCGTGCTGATGACGAAGACCGGCGACAGAGAGGCCGGCTACGACGGCTACACGGTCTTCATCGTCGACATGAACCTGCCGGGCGTGATCCGCGAGAAGAGCCTCAGAAAGCTCGGCATGCACGCCTCCGACACCGCGCTGCTCGCCTTCCAGGACGTGCGCGTGCCCGACAGCGCCGTGCTCGGCGAGGTCGGCAAGGGCTTCTACCACATCATGTGGGAGCTCCAGGGCGAGCGGCTGATCGGCGCCGCCGGCTGCGTCGCGGGCGCCCAGCTCGCCTTCGACCGCACGCTCCAGTACGCGCTCGAGCGGACCGCCTTCGGCCGCCAGATCGGCAAGTTCCAGGTGACGCGCCACAAGTTCGCCGAGATGGCGACGAAGATCGAGTCGGCGCGGCAGATGGTCTACACGACCGCCTGGCGCTTCAACAACGGCGAGTACCCGGTGCGCGAGATCTCGATGGCGAAGCTGCACGCCGCGCGCGTCGCGGTCGAGGTCGCCGACGAGTGCATCCAGATCCACGGCGGCGCCGGCTACATGCAGGAGTACGGGATCGAGCGCGTCTGGCGCGACATGCGCCTCAACCGCATCGGCGCCGGCACCGACGAGATCATGCTCGACGTGATCGGCCGCTCCTACGGGCTCTAGGGGGTTCCGCTGATGAGCGATCAGATCGTCTCCACCGACGGCTACTCGGTCGGCAGCCTCGACGCGCTCGGCGAGGGCTGGGGCTTCCGCAAGATCCGCTCGCCGCTCGGCGTCACCGCCTTCGGCATCAACGCGATCGTGCTGCCGCCGGGCTACGACACCAACAACCACTACCACGAGCACCAGGAGGAGACGTACTTCGTCCACAGCGGGCGGATCGCGATCAGCTTCGGCGACGGCACGACCCACGAGCTGGGGCCGGGCGGCCTCGCGCGGGTCGCGCCGCACACGGTGCGGCGGCTGAGAAACGTCGGCGAGGGCGACGCGGTCTACGTCTGCGTCGGCGGCAAGGACGGCTACGTCGCGCGCGACGGCGTCAAGGTCGAGGACGACGGCAGCGAGACGCGGCGGTGAGGGGCTCCGCCTCAGGCATCTCCACGACGGCGCGGGGCGGGGCCGGCGCCGGCGGGAGATGCCGGTGACGGGCTGGCTCGCCGCGACGGCGGCGGGCGCTCGTCCGCTGCCGCCGCTGGAGGCGCGTCACGTCGCGCTGCGGGCGGAGATCCGCGCGTGGGTCGAGGCTGAGCTGGCGCCGCACGCGGCAGCCTGGGAGGAGGAGCGCTCGTTCCCCGACAGCGCGCTGCGCGCCTGCTGCGAGCGCGGCTACGTCGGGCTGAAGTTCCCGGCGTCGCTCGGCGGCGGCGAGGACCCCGTCGGCGCCGCGGTCTTCGCCGAGGAGCTGGCGCGCAGCGGCTCCGGCGGCCTCGGCGCCGGCATCGGCGCGCACGCCGGGATCGCGCTGCCGCCGGTCTGGAAGTTCGGCACGCCCGACCAGCACGAGCGCTTCCTCGTCCCCGGCATCCGCGGCGACAAGATCGCCGCGCTCGGCATCACCGAGCCCGGCGCCGGCTCCGACGTCGCCGCGCTGCGGACGCGCGCGGAGGAGGTCGACGGCGGCTTCCTCGTCAACGGCTCCAAGCTCTTCATCACCAACGGGATGCGCGCCGACTTCATCGTGACGGCGGTCAAGACGACCGCCGAGGGCGGCCACGGCGGCATCTCCTTCCTCGTGATCGAGCGCGGCGAGGGCGTCACCTCGGCGCCGATCGAGAAGCTCGGCTGGCACGCCTCCGACACCGCCGAGATCGGCTTCGACGACGTCTTCGTGCCGCGCGAGAACCTGCTCGGCGAGCTGCACGGCGGCTTCAAGCTGATCATGGTCAACTTCGCCTGGGAGCGGCTGATGATGTCGCTCGGCGCGCTCGGCGCCGTCGAGCTGGTGCTGGAGCGGACCGCGGAGCTCCTGCGCACGCGCCCGCGCCGCCCCTCGCAGCGCGCCCGCCACCAGCTCGCCGAGGTCGCGACCGTGCTGGAGGTAGGCCGCGCGCTGACCTACCACGCGCTGCGCCTTCACCTCGCCGGCGCCGACTGCGTCAGAGAGGTCACGATGGCGAAGCTGGCGACCCAGCGAGCCGCCTACGACGCCGCCGACCGCTGCCTCCAGCTCCACTACGACGCGGGCGTCGAGGCCGAGCCGCTGATCGAGTGCGCCGTCCGCGACCTCCGCCTCGGCCCGATCGGCGGCGGCACCGACGAGGTGATGAAGGAGATCCTCGGCAAGACGCTGGGGCTGTGAGCGGTCGTCTACAGTGCGGCCAGCAGCGTGCCGAAGTACGCGACGCAGAGCGTCTCGACACGCGCGCTCGGCATCGTCAACCGCGCCCCTCGCACCGCCATCTCGACGCCGGCGGCACCGCGGCGGCCGAAGAGCATCTCGAGTCGGCCGATCCCGGACTGGACCGATGCTCCCGCCACCGGGTGTGTGCCGAGCGTGTGCAAGGTCGCGGCAACCTCGGCCGGCTTGGTCCCAAGCACCAGCCGCAACACATCCACGGCGTCCTTGTCCCGCAGCCGGTCGTTGCGCTCGTTCGACGCGCGGTCCGCGAGCTTGTGCACCTTCGCGACGAGCAGTGCCGCAGGACCGGCGACCGCGACCGTGCGAACGCGCGCGTCCGCGGGATCGAGTGCCTCGACCCGCATCGGCGTGTGATCGAACAGCGCCGCCTCGAGCCCGGGAATGCGGCGGGCGGCACGTCTGCCGTGGACACCAAGGCGAGCGCCGCGGCGACCGCCTGCCGGCGCCGCGTCGTCAGGGACGATGAGATCAACCGGTATGTCGACCCGCTCGCCCTCGACGCGGCTCGATCGCAGCCAAATGCCCGGCTCGACATGGCCATCGACCTCGCGCAGCCGGAAGCCCGCTCCTCTCATAGCGGCCTCCAGCGCGGGGGCATCGCCGAGCAGCGCGGGAGCCAGCACGAGATCGCCATCGGAGGTGAAGGGCGCGATCCCGCGCAGCCCGCTGCCCGTGTGCAGGTAGATCGCCTGCGCCCCGACGACCACGATCGCGGGGAGATGTGACGCAAGCCCGTCGAGCGCGTCCAGCAGCGCCCGTCGCGCCTCGACGTAAAGCGGATCGAGCGAGCTCGCGCTCATGTCGTCGCGTCGCCCGCCTGTCCAGAGGCGATCCAGGACAGGATTGCCTCCCCTTCCGAGGGCATTCGTCCGGTGCCCGTCAGGCAGTCGACCGCGACCTGGGCAGGCGCGACGAAACGCAGCCCGTCCCGCCGCTCGGTGTTCCTCCACACGACATCGTCGAACGGCGTCAGCAACGCGACGTCGGCGCCTTCGTCGACAGCCAGCAGGTCCAGACGCCCCGCCACCTCGGCGCCATCGTCGCAGTAGACGAGCAGCAGCGCGGGAGCGGAGACGCGCACCAGTCGGATTGCAGCAAACGACCCCGTGATCGCGGCCTCGTCGCCCACGCGTTCCGCGAGCAGTTCTTGCGTCTCCGCCAGCCCGCGCGGCGCGACGAACCGCTGTGCGCGATTGGCTCTCAGCACGTCGTAATTCTCGGCCCAGCGCCGCAGCAGTCCGGGCACGTCGACGGCAACGACCGCCCCCCGCGGAGACCGCGTCACCAGCGCTTCGCGATCGAGCGTGTCGAGCATCCGCGAGACGTATCCGGGCGCGAGGTCGGCGTGCGCCGCCAGCTCGCGCACGCCGAGCGGCGCGGGGACCTCCACCAACGTGCGGAACAGCCGTCCCGACTTCGGTCCGCGTACGCGCGCGGAGCCGCGGCTCGCGGGCCGCGGGTCTCTGCCGGCACCGACCGAGGAGAGGAAGAGCGGTGGGGAGTCGAGCTGGACGCGCGCGTTGCCGGTGAGATCGACGTAACTGATCTGCTCGACGTCGAGCAGCTGCTGCGTGCGGGGGCTGATCCAGGGGGCGATGACGAGCGCGGGGACGTGTCTCGCGAAGTCGCGGATCGAACGACCGAGTGTGGTCAGCATCAACGGCACGTCGCGCGGCGCGAGCGCGGCCCGGACGTCGATCGCGAACGAGGCGAAGACGCCATTGGGTGCGGTGAGGACGACGCTGCGGACGGGCGATCCTTCGACCGCAACGCGCCAGCTGTCGGGCAGCATCTCTCGCAACCGCTCGACTGCGGCCTCAAGCAGCAGCGTTTCCTCAGATTCTGCGTTCGCCATCAAAGCAAACAGATTATTTCAGGAAACGTTACCCAGATCAAAGCGTTTGTCCTCGCAGCAAACAGGCGCTTCGAGACAACGTTTACCAGGCCGGCGAACTGGCGCGGCAGACGTTGCCGCGAACATAGAGTCCGCCGCCGCAGCAGCTTGCACCACCCACATGTGACACCAAGGAGATGTGCATGGGAGTTCTCGACGGCAAGGTCGCGATCGTCACCGGCAGCGCGCGCGGGATCGGGCGCGCGACCGCGGAGCTGCTCTCCGAGCAGGGCGCGAAGGTGCTGATCAACGACCTCGACGGTGACGTCGCGCAGCAGACGGCCTCGGAGATCGCGGGCGAGACGACCGTCTTCGCCGGGGACCTGACGAAGGGCGACGCGCCCGACAGACTGGTCCAGACGGCGATCGACGCCTGGGGCAGACTCGACATCATCGTCAACAACGCCGGCTACACGCTCGACGGGCCGGTCCACAAGCTGACCGACGACTGGTGGCAGCGGATGATCGACATCCACGTCACGGTCCCGTTCAGAGTCGTGCGCGCCGCCGCGCCGCACCTGCGCGAGCCGGCCAAGGCCGAGCGCGAGCAGGGCGTCGAGTACTTCCGCAAGATCGTCAACGTCTCCTCCACCTCGGGCACGTTCGGCAACGCCGGCCAGGCCAACTACTCGGCCGCGAAGTCGGCCGTCGTCGGCCTCACGAAGACGCTGGCGAAGGAGTGGGGCCAGTTCAAGATCAACTGCAACGCGGTCGCGTTCGGCTTCATCGACACGCGCCTGACGGCCTCCAAGGACGACGCCAACAAGATGACGATCGACGGCGAGGAGGTGCAGCTCGGCATCCCCGACCAGCTGCGCGGCATGTCGCAGATGCTGATCCCGCTCGGCCGCCCGGCGAAGCCGGAGGAGGCTGCCGGCGGCATCTTCTTCCTCTGCTCGCCGTGGTCCAACTACGTCCACGGGCAGACGCTGCACGTGACCGGCGGCCTCTTCGGCGGGATGACCGGCTGAAGGCAGGCGGTCTGGGAGCCTTGCAGACAGTTGTTAGGGTAACCTAATAACTGTCTGCTCCCCTCGGCGGCCCGCGTGGCCGCCCCTGCTCTCCCGAGGCCGTCCGATGCTCCACCCCGCGTTTCGCGCCGCCCGGCGCGCCGCTCTTCCCTGCGCGCTGCTGCTGCTCTCGCCGCTGGCGAGCACGTCGCCTGCCGACGGCCGCCCCCGCGTCACCGAGCGGGCCGACGTCGTGCGGCTCGGCGCCGGCGACGACCGCCTCCGCGCGCGCGGAGGCGACGACCGCGTCTGGGGCGGCGCCGGCGACGACCGGCTCTGGGGCGGACCGGGGAACGACCAGCTCTGGGGCGGCGCCGGGAACGACCGGCTTGTCGGCGGCGGCGGGCGCGATCGTCTCCGCGGCGGCGCCGGAAACGACGTGCTCGATGCCCGGGATGGGCGCCGCGACCTCGTCGTCGACGGCGGCCGCGGCCGCGACCTCTGCCTGGTCGACGCCGCCGATCGAGCGGTCGTGCGCAACTGCGAGACGATCCGCGTCAGCGGCAGGGGGCCGAGCACGCCCGCGCCGCCGGCCGCGCAGCAGCCGTCCGCGCCGCCGGCCGGCCCTGCCCCGCCGGATGCCGGACCGGCCGATCCGCCCGGCGACGGCCTTCCCGGCACGCCCGGCGAACCTGAGCCCGAGCCCGCCGACGACGGGCTTCCCGCGCCGCTGCCTGACGTGCCGCGCGCCGCTGCCGCGGCCGACTGGACGCCGGCCGCGCAGGACTCCTGCCCGAGAGCCGTCCACGACCGCTTCGCCGTGATCGGCGCCGACGGCAAGCGCTACCCGACCTGGCACCCGCCGACCGTGATCGACCCGGCGACCGGTCTGCGCTGCTCCTTCGGCCACGAGCACGGCCGCGACCCGCGCGGCTCGGAGCTGTTCGACTGGGTCTCCGGCCACCTCGCCGCCGAGGGGCGACGTGCCTACGCCGGCCTGCCGTTCGGCGTCGTCAACGAGTCGCTGGAGGCGTACGCAACCGCCAACCCCGGCGTCGCCACGCGCCGCGAGGACCACGTCGGCAACAAGATCGACTACCAGAACAACGTCCGGCTCGACGACGTCGGCGGGACGCCGATCAAGGACGCCGACGGCAGGTCGGTGACCTGCGACGTCCTCTTCAAGCTCCACCAGGGCAGCCACTCCGCCGACGCGATCGGCAACAACGTCCACGAGCTGATCTACGCCGTCCGCTGCACCGACGGCACCGAGCTGATCACGCAGACGCTCGCCCGCTTCGGCAACCCCAACGAGTATCAGCGCGCCTGCGGCAGCGCCGCCACCCGTCCGCTGCTCTCCGCCGGCACCGCCCACCCCTACCCGGGAGGCGCAGGCGGCCGCTCGATCCCCGACCGCCAGTGCGTCGTCGACGACCTGCTCGTGAGAGCCGGCCGCAGCTCGACCTTCGGCGCCGTCTACGAGACATGGCGGTCGCAGAACGAGCTGCGCGACAGCGGCGGCCGCCGCATCGCCGCCTTCGACGCCGACTTCGCGATCTGGAACCCGAGCCGCTACGCCTACCCCGGCGAGGGCGGCCGCATCGGCCGCACCGTCGACGCCTGCTGGGAGGTCGAGGAGAACGGCGACCGCTTCCAGGGCTACCCGTGCGACGACGCGACGCTGCTCGGCCAGCTCGCCCCCTTCCCGTGGGACGACCTGCGCTCGCCCTACAAGGGCGACTGGCGCGAGTTCTTCGTGCGCGACAGCACCGTCGAGAACGCAGACGGACCGACGCGCTGGTTCACCGACCCGTACGGCGGCAACGGCTCGGCGACCGCCTTTCCCGGCGCGCTCTGCCAGCTCGTCAGCAGAACCGACAACAGCGACCGTCCCGAGCTGAAGCAGAAGGTCTTCGGCCGAGACCGCCGCGGGCTGCCCGCCGATCAGCGCGTGCACGCCCCCAACTAGAACCAGGAGAAGCCAGTGCATCGCATCTCGGGCCGCCGTCTCGGCGCCCTCGTCCTCGCCTGCGCGGCCACGGCGCTCGCTGCACCGGCCGGCGCGCTCGCGGAGAGCTCCAGCGCTCCCGCGAGCAGCGGCGGATCGGGCAGCGGCAGCGCCGCCGCCGGCCTGATCGACGCCGGCACCAACCACACCTGCGCGATCGTGCGCGGCGGCGCGCTGCGCTGCTGGGGCGCCAACGCGACCGCCGCCGGCCCGACCGGCGCGCTCGGGCTCGGCCCCGGCGGCGCCTCCGCGCTCGGCGACGACGAGCTGCCGTCGTCGGTTCCCGCCGTCGACGTCGGCGGCCCCGTCGCGTCGGTCTCGGCCGGCGGCACGACGACCTGCGCGCTGCTGGAGAACGGCGACGTCAACTGCTTCGGCAACAACCAGTGGGGGCTGACCGGGCGCGGCAGCGCGGCGGCGACGTTCGGCGTCGAGCAGACGCCCGCCGCAGCCGGGCCCGCGCTGCTCGGCGGTCCCGCGCGCGCGATCTCGAGCGGGACCCAGGTGACGTGCGCGATCATGGCCGCCGACGGCGCGGTCCGCTGCTTCGGCGCCGGCACGCAGGGCGCCACCGGCCAGGGCGGCACCGCTCACGTCGGCGACGACGAGGCGCCGGCCGACGTGCCGCCGGTCCCGCTGCCGCGGCCCGCAGTCGCCGTCTCGGCCGGCATCACGCACGCCTGCGCGCTGCTCGACGACGGCGAGGTGCGGTGCTGGGGCGCCAACGACTCCGGCCAGCTCGGCATCGGCCGCAACAGCGGCGACGACGTCCGCATCGGCGACCAGGCCGGTGAGGTGCCGCTGCCGGTCGACCTCGGCGGCGCCAGAGCGACCGCCGTCTCCGCCAGCAACTTCTTCACCTGCGCGCTGATCGAGAACGGCGACGTGCGCTGCTGGGGCTCCAACGCCTACGGGCAGCTCGGGCTCGGCGACAAGGTCACGCGCGGCGCGAGAGAGGCGCCGGGCTCGCTGCCGGCGGTCGCGCTCGGGGGCAGAGCGGTCGCGGTCAACAGCGGCCGCTACCACGTCTGCGCGCTGCTGGAGAACGGCGAAATGCGCTGCTGGGGCCGCAACAACGACGGTCAGCTGGGTCTCGGCACGGTCGCCAACCTCGGCGACGACGAGCTGCCCTCCAGCGCGCCCGCGGTCGCGCTCGGCGCCGGCCGCACCGCCGTCGCCGTGACGCCCGGCTCCGGTCACACCTGCGCCGTGCTCGACGACGGCGGCGTGCGCTGCTGGGGCACCGGCGACGACGGCCGTCTCGGCACCGCCGACACGATCAAGGTCGGCGACGACGAGCCGGCCTCCGAGGGGCCGCTCGCCGGGCTCGGCGACGTCGTCACGTGGGCGCGCGCGAACCTCGCGCTGACGGTCACGAGCGACCGCGCGCAGCTGACCGCCGGCGAGCAGGCGACCGCGACCGTCACGATCGTCAACCACGGCCCCGATCGCGCCGGCCCGGCGCGCGTCACGCTGGCCGCGATCGGCGGGCTCGCGCTCGCCGACGACGGTCCCGGCGGCTGGGAGATCGCGCCGCTCGCTCCCGGCGAGCAGGTCGAGCGCCGGCTCCCGGTGCGCGCCGGGGCGCCTGGCGCGGGGCGGCTTGAGGCGACGCTCGAGAGCCTCCCGACCGCCTGGCACCGAGACGGCGACGCGAGCGACGACAGCGCGGTCGCGGCGATCGCGATCGTTGCCGTGGAGCCGCCGGTCGACCCGCCGCTCGATCCGCCCGTCGTCACCCCGCCGGCGGTCGACCCGCCGGCGCTCGACCAGCCGGCGCCGCTTCCGCCCGTCGCCGCCCCGGCGCCGAGCGGGAGACCGGACGTGCGGCAGACGACGGTCGCGGCGGTCGCCAGGGCGCGGCTCGGTCGCGATGGCACGGCGATCGTCGCGCGCGTGCGCTGCGCCGCCGGAGCCGGCACCTGCGCGGTCGCCGCCGCGCGCACGGTCGCGGTCCGGATCGGCGATCGCCGCCATCTGCTGCAGGTGCGCGTCGGCAGCCGCTCGAAGGCCGGCGTCGTGCCGGTGCGAGTCCGCGCGACCGGCACCGCCGCCCGCGCGCTGCGACGGCTCGGCGACGGCAGGTCGGTGCGCGTCAGGCTGCGGATCGTCGTCCGCGTCGACAGACAGCGGCTCGTGCGGACCGTCACGGCGAAGCTGCGCGCGGCGAGCTGAGCGCGCGATCGGCGGACGCCGACCGCGGCGGGAGATCGGCTGCTGCCGTCTCCCGCTCAGGCGGGCAGGGCGTCGAGCAGCCGCTCGAGGTCCTGCTCGCTGCTCCAGCCGCCGAACGACGCCCGCAGGACGTCCTCGTCGGGCAGGTGGCGGACGACGACGCCCGCCTCCAGCAGCTTCTCCGTCTGCTCCGGCGCGCCCGCCTCGCGCCAGGTGACGAGCGTCGTGCGATCGCGCGCGAGCACCTCGCGGCCGCGCTCGCGCAGCTGCGCGACCGCCAGCTCGGCGAGGTCGTGGGCGCGCGCGTGGATCGCGTCCCAGCCGCTTGCGGCGAACAGGTCGAGCATCGCGACGGCGTGGACGATGCCGGTCGAGGAGAGCGACGGCGTGTCGAACGCCTGCGCGTCCTCGCGCGGGACGGCGTCGAGGCCGGCGCCCGCGTCGGCGAGGTTGAGGTAGCCGGGGCTCGGGACCGCCAGCCGCTCGCGCACGCGCGGGTGGATCCACAGCATCCCGGTGCCGGTCGGGCCGCAGAGCCACTTCTGGCCGGCGCCGGCGTAGAAGTCGGCGCCGAGCGCGTGCACGTCGGTCGGCACCGCGCCGACGCCCTGGGCGCCGTCGAGCAGCAGCAGCGGCTCGGCCGCCGCCAGCGCCGCGATCGGCGCGTAGGCGCCGGAGCGCCAGCTGACGTGGGAGGCGACGACGAGCTTCGTCGCGGGCGCGATCGCCTCCGCGAGCGAGGCGAACGGCGCCGTGCGGACGCTGACGCCGCGGGCGCGCTGGGCGACGAGCGGCCCGTAGACGCCCGGGTGCTCCTCGTCGCTGGTGAGGATCTCGTCGCCGGCGCCGAGGTTGAGCGCCAGCAGGATGCGGCTGACGCCGTCGGTCGTCGAGGTCGTCAGCGCGACCTCCTCCGGCGTCGCGTGGAGGTAGGCGGCATAGCCGGCGCGGAGCCGGTCGGCCTGCTCCTGGTAGGCGAGGAAGAACGGCATCCCGCCGCGGCCCTCCTCCGTCTCGCGCTGCTGCTGCGCTGCCACCGCGTCGGCGGCGGCGGTCGCGATCGGCCCGTTCGTGCCGGCGTTCAGGTAGGCGAGACGCTGCACGACGGGGAACTGGGCTCGCAGCTCCGCGAGCGTGTCGTTCCCCGTCGTCACCGGGGGATCAACCCTTCTCGAGCGCCTTGGCGCGCTTGTCCTGCTGCTTTCTCCACCGCTCGTGCGACTCGCGGATGACCTCGATCGCGGCGTCCTTCGGGAACCAGCCGTCGACCTTGACGACCTTGCCCTCGGGCGTCTTGTAGATCGAGAAGAAGTGCGAGATCTCGTCGCGCAGCGGCAGCGAGAGGTCGTCCAGCTCGTTCATCCAGTTCCAGTTTGGATCGTCGAGCGGAACGCACAGCACCTTGTCGTCGATGCCCTTGTCGTCGCGCATCTTGAACAGCGCGATCGGCTTGACGGGAATGACGCAACCCGGGAAGGTCGGCTCCGAGACGCACACCATCGCGTCGAGCGGATCGCCGTCCTCGCCGAGCGTCTCCGGCACGAAGCCGTAGTCGGTCGGGTAGACCACGGAGGAGAAGAGGAAGCGGTCGAACTTGATCGCGCCCAGCTCTTCGTCCCACTCGTACTTGTTTCGGCTGCCTTTCGGAATCTCGACAAGGCAGTGGAGCAGGTTCTCGTTCATTCACCCCAACGATACGGGGCGAGGGCGCAGAACGCGCTCTCGTGCGCTACGCGCGGACGCGTACGATGTGCGCCGATGGCCCACGACAACGGACATTCGCACGGCCACGGCCATGCGCACGGAAGCGGCGTCACGGACGCCCGCGCGCTCAAGACGGCGCTCACCCTGATCCTCGCGTTCATGTGCGTCGAGGTGACCGTCGGCGTGATCGCGTCGTCGCTCGCGCTGCTGTCGGACGCAGCCCACATGCTGACCGACGCGGCCGCGCTCGCGCTCTCGCTGCTGGCGCTGCGGATCGCCAGACGGCCGGCGAGAGGATCGATGACGTATGGCTTCGGCCGCGTCGAGATCCTCAGCGCGCAGGCCAACGGCGTCACGCTGCTGCTGCTCGGCTCCTGGATCACCTTCGAGGCGATCCGGCGGCTGGTCGACCCGCCCGAGGTCGAGGGCGGGCTGGTGCTCGCCGTCGCCGTGCTCGGCATCTTCGTCAACCTCGCCGCGACCTGGGTGCTGGCGCGCGCCAACCGCGAGAGCCTCAACGTCGAGGGCTCCTTCCAGCACATCCTGACCGACCTCTACGCCTTCATCGCGACCGCGATCGCCGGCGCGGTCATCCTGCTGACCGGCTTCGAGCGGGCCGACCCGATCGCCTCGCTGCTCGTCGCCGGCTCCATGTTCATCGCCGGCTACGGGCTCGTGAAGGCGAGCGCGCGCGTCTTCCTCGAAGCGGCGCCGGAGGGCTTCGACCCCGAGCAGATCGGGATGACGCTGGCCAGGCACGAGGGCGTCGTCGAGGTCCACGACCTGCACGTCTGGGAGGTCACCTCGGGCTTCCCGGCGCTGTCGGCCCACGTCGTCGCCAAGAAGGGCCTCGACCTGCACGAGCTGCGGCTCGCGCTCGCCGCGGAGCTGGACGAGCAGTTCGGCCTCCACCACACGACGCTCCAGCTCGACCACGAGCAGGGGCCGCTGCAGATCGCCCCGCTCGGCGCCGGTCAGCCGGCCGAGGGCGTCTCGGCGACCGCGCCCGACTCGCCCAGCGACAGCCGCGCGCCCGAGAAGTAGTCGCCGGCCGGCGAGGCGAGGTAGGCGACCAGCGTCGCCAGCTCGCCGTCGCCGGTGCGCGCGCCGGGGGTGATCGCGACCGTCGTGACGCCGTGGCGCGCCCACTCGATCGAGAGCGTGCGGGCGACGTTCTCGGCGGCGGCGCGGAGGCCCTCGGCGGCGGGATCCTCGGCGCTCGGCGGCGGCGCGACCAGCAGCACGCGGCCCGGCCTGCCCGGCTCGATCCAGGCGGCGACGGCGACGGCGCGGATCGTCACCCAGGCGCCGTCGAGCGCCCGCCGCAACCCCTCGTGGCCGCCGCTGCCGAAGGCCGGCCGCAGGTCGAGCACGAGCGTGTGCAGCTCGCCGTGGGCGACCAGCGCGGCGCGCGCGTGCGCGTCGGCCTCGTCCTCGGCACAGCTGTCGGGCAGCGTCTCGGGGATCGCGCCGAGCGCGGCCAGCGGCGGCGCGAACGGGCCGGCGCCGAGCGCGATCACGTAGCCGTCGAGCAGGCCGGGACGAAGCAGCTCCATCCCGCGCGAGAGTAGTGCGTCGGCGGGTAGGCTCGCGCCAGATGGCCGTGATGACCGAGTGCAAGCCGCTGACGCACGCGCTGCCGGGCGGGCGCGAAGGCGCGAGCGTGCGGCTGACGCCGCTGCTGACCGGCGAGCTGCTCGCGCCGCCGGAGTGGGTCAGACGCCGCCGCGGCGGGTTGCTCGGCCTGCTCGGCGCGACGCTCGGCGGCCGCGGCGACTGGATCTGGCTGCCGGTCCCCGCCTTCCTCGTCGAGCATCCGAGCGCCGGGCCGCTGCTGGTCGACACCGGCCTCCACCCCGCGCTCGTCGACGGGCCGGCGCCGAACATGGGCCGCAACGCGAAGCTGCTCTACCGCCCCAGAGTGACACGCGAGCAGGCGGTCACGGAGCAGCTCGAGCGGCGCGGGATCGCGCCTGCCGACGTCCGCACGGTCGTGATGACGCACCTCCACGTCGACCACGCCAGCGGGGTCGAGCAGCTGCCGGCGGCGACCTTCGTCGTCGACGCGCGCGAGTGGAGCGCCGCCTGCGAGGGCGGCTGGCGCGAGGGCTACCACTCGCGCCAGTTCGATCACGCCTTCGACTGGCGCACGATCGACTACGAGGCCGCCTCGGTCGACTCGTTCGCCAGCTTCGGCGCGAGCTTCGACCTGTTCGGCGACGGGTCGGTGCGGCTGCTGTCGACGCCCGGCCACACGCGCGGCCACCAGTCGGTGCTGCTGCGGCTGCGCGAGCGCGAGGCGCTGCTGGCCGGCGACGCGCTCTACACGCGCGGCACGCTCGACGGCGATCTGCCGCTGGCGTGGGAGGACGAGCACCGCTTCCGCCGTTCGCTGCGCGAGATCGAGCGCTTCCTCGAGCAGACGCCCGGCGCGCTCGTGATCCCGGGCCACGACGGGCCGGCGTGGCAGGCGCTCGACCCCGTCTACGAGTGAGGCTGGTGCTTCAGAGCGCCGGCTTGACCGTCCGCACCGCGGCGGCGCGGCGCTCGGACTTCGCCTTCGCGTTGACGCCCTTGGGCCCCAGCTGCTCCAGCTCCGCGTAGAGCGCCTTGATCTCCACGAGGATCGCGTCGGCGACCTCCTGCTGCTGCTCGCGCGTCGGTCTCTCGACGACCTCCCAGCGGATCGGCTCGCCGTACAGCACCAGCACCTTCGGGAACTGCAGCTTCTTCCAGTTGCGCACCCGCACCGAGCCGTAGATCGCGGCCGGCACGACCGGCGCGCCCGACTGCAGCGCGATCCGCCCGATGCCGGGGCGGGCGCGGTCGCTGACCTTGCCGTCGCGCGAGCGGCCGCCCTCGCAGTACATCACGAGCGTGCCTCTGCGCTCGAGGATCGAGTACGTCGTCTCGAACGCGTCCTCGTCGAAGGCGCCGCGGCGGACCGGGAAGACGCCGCCCGGCGAGAAGACCCACTGGCCCGGCGGCTTGAACAGCTGCGACTTGGCCATGAAGCGGACGCGGCGGCGGATGAAGGCGCCGACGAAGAAGTGGTCCATGAACGAGGCGTGATTGGGGGCGAGGATCACCGCGCCCTCGTTCGGCACCCGCTCGGAGTGGTAGCCGCGCATGCGGAAGGCGCTCAGCCCCCACATCACGGTCAGCATCCGCACGACCTCGTAGACCCAGTTCGGGTCGGTCGTGCGGGCGCGCTGGTGGAACTTGTCGAAGTAGTCCTTCTCGCGCGAGTCCTTGTAGACCTGCGCCTTCATGCTCGACAGTCTCTGCTGCTCCTCGGCCATGCCAGCAGCCTATCGCCGCGCGTGCCTCAGTGGACCTCCTCCTCGCGCGGCTCCATCGGCAGGAACAGCGCGAGCACGGCGGCGGCCGCGGTCAGCGCCAGCACCCACCAGACGACCCGCTCGAAGGCGGCGGTGAAGCCGCGATCGCCGAGCACGGTGAAGAAGACGGTGCCGATCACGGCGATGCCGACGGCCGCGCCGAGCTGCTGGGTCGCGTTCAGCACGCCCGAGGCCGAGCCGACCTCCTCGTCGCCGACGGCGGCGAGCACGAGGCTGAAGAGCGGCGCGACGACGAGGCCGATGCCGAGGCCGGCGACCAGCTGCGGGCCGGCCAGCTGGAACGTCGTGACGTCGAGCCCGTTGTGGTTGACGACCAGCAGCAGCGCGACCATCCCGATCGCCATCACGAGCAGGCCGAGGTGGAGCGTGTGACGGCCGAAGCGCGGTGCCAGCAGCGCGCCGCCGAGGCCGGCGCCGACCGCCATCCCGAGCGACTGCGGCACGAGCGTGAGGCCGGCGTGGATCGCGCTGAAGCCGAGCCCGAGCTGCAGGTAGAGCGTCAGCACGAGCATCAGGCCCATCATCCCGGCGAAGAACAGCAGCAGCACGAAGGCGCCGCTGACGTAGGCGCGCTTGGAGAAGATGCTCGTCGTGACGAGCGGGTCGCGGCCGGCGCGCTCACGCGCGCGCTCGTGCCAGCCGAAGACGGCGAACAGCACGCCGCCGGCGGCCATCATCACGAACGTCCACGCCGGCCAGTCGAGCTCGCGGCCCTGGATCAGCGGGTAGATCAGCAGCCCGACGGCGGCCGCGACGAGCACCGCGCCGACGCCGTCCAGTCTGCTCACGCCGGGCGTGCGCGACTCCGGCAGCAGCGCGATCGCGCCGGCGACGGCTGCGATCCCGAGCGGCAGGTTGACGAGGAAGATCAGCCGCCAGCCGGTGCCGAACAGGTCGGCGTCGACGAGCACGCCGCCGACGATCGGGCCGAGCACGGCGGAGAGGCCGATGACGGGGCCGAAGAGGCCGAACGCCTTCGGCAGCTCCGCGGTCGAGAAGGCCGAGCGGATGATGCCGAAGCCCTGCGGGATCATCATCGCGGCGGCGAGGCCCTGCAGCAGGCGGAAGGCGATCAGCACGCCGGTGCTCGGCGCGATCCCGCACAGCAGCGAGCAGACGGTGAAGCCGATCGTGCCGGCGATGAAGAGGTGCCGGCGGCCGTAGAGGTCGCCGAGCCGGCCGCCGAGCACGAGCCCGACGGCGAGCGCGAGCGCGTAGCCGCCGACGATCCACTGCAGCGCGGTCGAGGAGGCGTGCAGCTCGGAGCTGATCGAGGGCGCGGCGACGTTGACGATCGTGCCGTCGAGCAGGTCCATGCACTCGACCAGCAGGACGACGACGAGGATCCACCAGCGCTTCGGATGGCCGGCGTCGGCGTCTGGCGGTGCTTCGGCAGCGGTGAGAGCGGCTTCGGTGGTCACGGCGGGGGCCTCGCGGTCGAACACTGTTCTTTAGTACGAACACTGTTCTAGCGTACAATCAGTGTTCGTGTCAACCGCACCGCTCCCCGATCCGCCCTGGAAGCGCCGCAGAGCCAGACGCCCCGCGCAGAAGGCGCCGCTCTCGCGCGAAGCCGTCATAGACGCCGCGCTGGAGATCCTCGACCGAGAGGGCCTCGCGGGCATCTCGATGCGGCGGATCGCCGAGCGGCTCGACACCGGCCCCGCCTCGCTCTACCAGCACGTCGCGGACAAGGAGGAGCTGCTCGACGAGCTGCTCGACCGGGTTCTCGGCGAGGTCGCGTTCCCCAGCCCCGACCCCGACGACTGGCAGACCCCGCTGAAACAGGCGCTGCGGGCGATCCGCAGAGCGCTCGCCGCCCACAGGGACATCGCCTACGTGACGCTCGGCAGAGTCCCGACCGGCCCCAACGGGCTCGCCGGCGCCGAGCGGCTGCTGTCGATCATGCGCGCCGGCGGCGTTCCCGGCCCGATCGCCTCCTACGCGATCGACATGCTCTCGCTGTTCGTCGGCGCGGTCGCCTACGAGGAGGCGATCGAGCAGCAGCGGATCGGCGCCGACGAGGACGCCCACCTCTACCACCAGCAGGTCGGCGCCTACTTCGCGACGCTGCCGCGCGAGCGCTTCCCGACGCTCGTCAGCATGGTCGCCGACCTGACGCGGATCGGCGCGATCGAGGACGAGCGGTTCGAGTTCGCGCTCGACGTGCAGCTGCGCGGGATCGCCGCGCTCGTCGCCGAGCACGAGGCCGGCCGCGGCATCTTCCACGCCACCTCCCCCTCGCTCGCCGACGCAGCGCCCGGCGCGTGAGCACCGTCGCCCGCCGGCGCCTGGTGGCGCTGGCGGCGCTCGCGGTGGTCGTCGTCGGCGTCGTGCTCGGCCTGCAGGCGGTGCGCGACGTCGCGCGCGGCTACGACCCGCAGGGGTTCGCCGTCAGCCACGCCGAGCTGCACAGCGAGGCGGTCGCCGACACGACCCTGAAGCAGACCTACGTCGTCCCGCCCGGCGGCGCGCGCGGGCGGCCGCTGCTCGTCTTCCTGCACGGCCGCGGCGACGACGGCGCCGACTCGAACCTCTCCGACGAGCTGTTCGCGGGACTGCAGCGACTCGGCGACGACGCGCCCGCGGTCGTCTTCCCCGACGGCGGCGAGGCCTCCTACTGGCACGACCGCGACGACGGCGCGTGGGCCAGATACGTGTTGGACGAGGCGATCCCGGCTGCCGTCAGACGACTCCACGCCGACCCGCGCCGGATCGCGATCGGCGGCATCTCGATGGGCGGCTTCGGCGCCTACGACCTCGCCCGCCTCGCCCCCGGCCGCTTCTGCGCCGTCGGCGGCCACTCGGCCGCGATCTGGCAGCAGGCCGGCGACAGCGCCGCCGGCGCCTTCGACGACGCCGACGACTTCGCCGCCCACGACCTGATCGCGGCGGCGCAGGCCGATCCGTCGCCGTGGCGCGGGATCCCGCTGTGGCTCGACGGCGGCGCCGACGATCCCTTCCACGCCGGCGACGACGCCTTCGCGAGCGCGCTCAGAGCCGGCGGCGCGCAGGTCACGAGGAAGACCTGGCCGGGCGCGCACGAGGGCGGCTACTGGCGCGCCCACATGGCCGACTACCTGCGCTTCTACGCGCGGGCGCTGAAGCGCTGCAAGCGGTGAGGCGGCGGGTGGCGCGGCGCGCGGACAGCGCGACGCGGCGGCGCGCTCAGGCGGCGCGGCCGCGCGCGAGGTAGACCGCGACGAAGTCCTTCAGCTGACGGCCGCGGTGCAGGAAGCCCTTGAGCGTCTTGCCGGTCGCGCGGTGCGTCAGCGGCAGCTCGACCTCGGCGACGCGGTAGCCGGCGCGGACGGCGTCGACCGTCATCCCGATCTCCATCCCGAAGCGCGGCGCGAACGGCACCACCGCCGGCAGCAGGTCGGCCCGCAGCGCCCGCTGGCCGGAGATCGGCGCGACCGTCTCCAGCCCGCAGCGGCGTCTGATCGCCCAGCGCGCGAAGCCGACCGCGAGCCCGAAGCCGCCGCCGACGCGGCGCGCGAAGGCGGCGACGGCGAGGTCCGCCTCACCCCGCTGGACCGTCTCGACAAGCTGCCTCAGCGCGCTCGCGCTGGTCGCGAGGTCGCCGTCGCACAGCAGCACGACCGGCGGCTGCGGCTCCTGCGCCAGCGCCAGCAGCCGCTGCGCGCCGAGCGTCGCCGCGCCGCCCTTGCCGACGTTGACCGGCGAGCGCGCGACCTCGGCGCCGTGCGCCTCGGCGACGTCGGCGGTGCCGTCGGAGGAGCCGTCGTCGGCGACGACGATCCGCGCCCCCGGGAAGACCTCCCACAGCGCGGCGAGCGTCGCCGGCAGGCGGTCGGCCTCCTCGTAGGCGGCGATCAGCACGACGGGCGGGCTCCCGACGGCCGTCGGGGCGGGCTCCTGCGAGTGGGGGGAAGCGTCGGCGGACATCGGCTCCGGCGGCTATTGTGCCGCTCCGGCGGGCCGGACCGCGGCGCCGTCCCCATCCGCGCACTTCCAGGAGGTCCCCCATGGCTGACGTCGAGGCTCACATCACCGGCACCGTCTGGAGAGTCGAGGTCGAGGTCGGCGACACGATCGACGAGGGCGACACGGTCGTGATCCTGGAGTCGATGAAGATGGAGATGCCCGTCGAGGCGGAGGATCCGGGCACCGTCAAGGAGATCCGCTGCGCCGAGGGCCAGGCGGTCTCCGAGGGCGACACGCTGATCGTGCTGGAGTAGCCGCTCCGATGGCCGCCCCCGACGACGAGCCCGCCGGCGGGCGCCTGCTGATCGACGAGCCGGCGCCCGGCGTCGCGCGGCTGACGATCTCCAACCCCGCCAAGCGGGGCGCGCTCGACGCGCCGCTGCTCGACGCGCTGGCCGCGACGCTCGGGCGGATCGACGCCCGCTGCGTGCTGCTGACC
The DNA here is from genome assembly GCF_030646155.1 of Conexibacter sp. CPCC 205762. Classification (GTDB taxonomy): domain Bacteria; phylum Actinomycetota; class Thermoleophilia; order Solirubrobacterales; family Solirubrobacteraceae; genus Conexibacter. Next base: position 21,634 of record NZ_JAUTDN010000019.1, on the reverse strand, counting down.
GGCGAGGGCCGCGCCTTCTGCGCCGGCTACGACATCGGCGCGCTGGAGAGCGAGGGCTACGACGACAGCGACGGCCATCCCTTCCAGGCCGCGCTGGCGGCCGTCGCCGACTACCCGTATCCGGTCGTCGCGGCGCTCAACGGCTACGCGATCGGCGGCGGGCTGGAGCTGGCGATCACCTGCGACCTGCGGATCGCCGCCGCGGGCGTGCAGCTGGGGATGCCGCCGGCGAAGCTCGGCGTCGTCTACAACCACGGCGGCATCAACCGCTTCGTGACCGCGATCGGCGCCGCCCGCACGCGCGAGCTGTTCCTCACCGGCCGCCGCGTCGACGCCGAGACGGCCGAGCGCTGGAGCCTCGTCAACGAGGTCGTGCCGGCGCAGGAGCTGGAGTCCGCGTCGCTCGCGCTGGCGGTCGAGATCGCCGCCAACGCGCCGCTGTCGCTGCGCGGCAACAAGGCCGCGATCGCCGCCGTCTGCGCCGCCGCCGGCGACCTCGACGACCAGACCGCCGCCGTCCTCGACACCGCCCGCCGCGAAGCGTTCCTGTCCGAGGACCTGCGCGAGGGCCTCGCCGCCTTCGCCGAGAAGCGCCCGCCGCAGTGGCGCGGGCGCTGAGCGCGCGCGGCGCGCGGCGCTGAGCCGGCGCAGCGCCGGCCGCGCCGCGTCTCTTAGACGCTCGGAACCAGCTCCGGCTGCCGCAACGCCGTCACGACACGCGCGCTGAGCGCGTCGGGCGGCCCGAGCAGCTCGACGCGTCCGCCGCCGCGCGGCCGCAGCGTCAGCCGCGTGCCGTGCACGTCGGGCGTGACCGTGATCTCGGTTCGCGCTCGCTCCCAGCTCGCGAGCACCGCGGCCGCGACCGGCACCGGGCCGCCGCCGGGCGCGCTGCGCGCCTGCAGCAGCAGCACGCGATCGGAGGTGACGGCGACCAGCAGCGCCTCCGGCAGCCGCAGCCGGCGCGGGCGCCGCGCCGCCCGCCGCGCGACGGAGGCCGGCCGGCCGGTCAGCGCGCAGGCGAAGGCGCGCCAGCCGCGCGGGCGCAGGAAGCGGGCGGCCGCGAGCACCTCGCCGTCGACGATCCGCTGCGCGGCACGGTCGTAGCGCCGGACCCAGTCCAGCTCGTCGCGCTCGCGTGCTCGATGTATCGGGATGACCTGCGCCGCGGGCGCGGCCGTTCCCTCGGCCTGTGCCAACTCGGACCTCCTGCCAGTTCCAGGTAAATCGATGGTCCCACTCGATCCCTCACGGCGATAGGGGCGCATGCCGCTCCTGGCGCGCAAGCCGGCCGAACATCCGGCCAAAACCGCCGATTCCTCACGGTCAGGTCGAGCCTGAGGGTCGAATTGTGTCGAACAACCGTTCGGGATGCGGCGCCCGTCACGAACTTTCCCGCTACGTGCGGGAAAAGTGCCGTCCGACGGTGCACATAACGTGCCTCTCACCATGATCGAGATCGAGGCGCGACTGGACGAGCTGGAACAGCTTGGGCTTGCCCGCCGCACGCGGATGGTCAGTGGCCCGCAGGGACCGCGGGTCGTGCTCGACGGCAAGCCCGTCCTGCTGCTGTGCTCCAGCAACTACCTCGGTCTCGCCGACCATCCCGCCGTCCGCGAGGCCGCGGCCGACGCCGCGATGCGCTGGGGCGTCGGCGCCGGCGGCTCGCGCGCCGTCTCGGGCACGATGACGATCCACCGCCGCCTCGAGGAGCGCCTCGCCGCCTTCCAGCAGCGCCAGGCCGCGCTGCTGTTCGGCTCCGGCTACCTCGCCAACGTCGGCGTCGTCTCGGCGCTCGCGCGCGCCGGCGACGTCGTCTTCTGCGACGAGCTGAGCCACCCCGCCGTGATCGACGGCTGCCGCCTCTCGCGCGCCGACGTCTTCGTCTACGAGCACGGCGACGCCGAGCACCTCGAATGGGGCCTGCGCGAGGCCGACGGCCGCGGCAGCCTGATCGTCACCGACGGCGTCTTCGGTCGCGACGGCGACGTCGCGCCGCTGCACGAGCTGGTCGACCTCGCCGCCCGCTGGGACGTGCGCCTGGTCGTCGGCGAGGCGCACGGCGTCGGCACGCTCGGCCCGGGCGGCCGCGGCGCCGTCGCCGAAGCCGGCGTCGAGGACGGCGTCGATGCGATCGTCGGCTCGCTCGGCAAGGCGCTCGGCTCCTACGGCGCCTACGTCGCCTGCGACCAGCAGATGGCGAAGTACCTCGCCTGCGCGGCCCGCACGCTGCTGCACTCGACCGCGCCCGGCCCGCCGGCGGTCGCCGGCGCGCTCGCCGCGCTGTCGCTGCTGGAGCAGCAGCCGCGACGGGTCGAGAAGCTGCAGGCGAACGCCGCGCTGCTGCGCGACGAGCTGCTCGCGGCCGGCTTCGCCGTCGCCCACAGCCCGCACACGCCGATCGTCACGCTGCCGCTCGGCGACGCCGCCGCGACGCTGCGGACGATCGAGAAGGCGCTCGACCGCGGCGTCTTCGCGCAGCCGCTGCTGCCGCCGGCCGTGCCGGCCGCGGAGACCGGCCTGCGCCTGGCGGTGATGGCGTCGCACTCCAAGAGCGAGCTGAGAGACGCCGCCCGCGCGCTCGCGCAGGCGGCGAAGGCCGCGGGCGCCGACCCGGCCGCGCGCCCGGCCCGGCTGCCCGCCGAGCCGGAGCCGTTCGACAGCGACGAGCGCGAGCTGCCGGTCACCGCCAACGGCGGCCTGCCGCTCGGCGGCGACCAGATCGCGACGCCGAGCGTCCGCGCGGGCGCGCGCCTCGCCGAGCCGACGCCCGGCCTGCGCGGCCGCGAGCGCCGCGCCGAGCTGTGGGACGACGGCGACGGCTGGGTCGAGCAGAGCCGCCGCCCCGCCCGCAGCGCGACCGGCGGCGGGCGCCCGTTCGACGCCGACGCCCGCAGCGCCGCCGGCCGCCCCTTCGACGCCGAGCTGGACGGCCCGCCCGCACCGCGCGCCGCCGCCCGCTCGCAGGCGCAGCAGCCGGGCGTCTTCGACGCGGAAGCATCCGGCTCGCTCGTCGAGCACGCCGCCTGACGCACGAACGCCCGGCGTTGACCGGGCGTTCGAAGGCTCCTGGGGGAAGTTGGACGGAGCGGGTTCGGCCGTGCGGCTTAGCCCACCCCGTGCCCTGCATCCACTCATCCGGCCATCAGTGAAAGCTCAGCGCTGCATAAGCGCTGGCTAAGGACGCGGCATGCCGCCAACTGCTGTTACACCCATGTAACATCGTTGCTCGTATGACACGAGCTCTCGACCTCACCGGCGTCTCGCTGTGGCGCTGGGACGCGGAGCAGCAGCGTGAGCGCCACCTGCTGCGCGACGTCCACTGGACCGTCAACCCCGGCGAGCACTGGGCGCTGCTGGGCGCCAACGGCGCCGGCAAGACGACGCTGATGAACGTCGCCGCCGCCGTCCACCACCCCAGCGACGGCACCGCCGACGTGCTCGGCGAGCGGCTCGGCCGCGTCGACCTGCGCGCGCTGCGCGGGCGGATCGGGCTCGTCGAGGCGAGAACGAGCCGCTCCTTCCGCCAGCGGCTGACCGCCGAACAGGTCGTGCTGACCGGCGCGACCGCGACGATCGCGCTGCGGCCCGGCGCGCTCGGCGACGACGAGCGCGAGCGCGCGAGCGGGCTGCTGGCGCGGTTCGGCTGCGGCGAGCTGGCCGACCGCCCCTACGACGCCTGCAGCCAGGGCGAGCGCCAGCGCGTGCTGCTGGCGCGGGCGCTGATGCGCCGCCCCGCGCTGCTGCTGCTCGACGAGCCCGCCACCGGCCTCGACCTGCCCGGCCGCGAGGCGCTGCTGCAGGCGGTCGCGACGATCGCCCGCGAGGAGCCGGAGACGGCGACCGTCACCGTCACCCACCACGTCGAGGAGCTGGCGCCGTCGACGACCCACGCGCTGCTGCTGCGCGACGGCGCGGTCGTCGCGGCCGGGGCCGCCGAGCAGACGATCAGCGGCGCGAACCTGACCGCGACGTTCGACACGCCGGTCCGCGTCGACCGCGTCGGCGGCCGCTGGCTGGCGCGCGCCGAGGCGCATTGGTGATCGGCGACGAGGAGGCGCTGCGGCGCGCCCGCGACGCGATCGAGCGCGACGGCTGGGAGGCGGCGACGATGGAGCGGCTCGCCGGCGCGCTCGGCGTCTCGCGGATGACGCTGCACCGCCGCGGCGTCCGCCGCGAGCACGTGCTGGGCGCCCTCGGGACGCTGCTGGAGGGCGACTACCGGCGTGCGCTGGAGCCGCCGCTGACGGCCTCCGGCGACGGCCGCGCGCGGCTCGCGCTGGCGCTGACCGCGCTCTGCGGCGTGACCGAGCAGAACCTCGCGCTGCTGGCCGCGCTCGACGCCGCCGAGCGCGACGAGATCTTCCACGCCCCGGCAGCGGACGCCGCCGCCGAGCCCGAGCGCGGCGCGGCCGCGGCCAGCGGCGACGGCGTCCTGACCCAGCCCGCCTTCACCGCCCCGCTCCAGCAGCTGCTCCAGGACGGGATCGCCGACGGCTCGCTCAGGCTCGACCCGGACGAGACCGTCGCCGAGGCCGCGACCGTCCTCTTCAACCTGCTCTCGTGGACGTACCGCCATCTCCGTCTCGGCCACCACTGGCCGCCGGAGCGGGCGGCCGCGGCGGTGACGCGGCGGGCGCTGCGGTCGGTCTCGGCGTAGCGAGCTCGCCGGGCTCCAGCGGCTCGCCCGGCAGCGTCAGCCGCATCAGCGCGCCGCCGCCCGCCGCCGCCTCGGCGCTCGCGCGGCCGCCGTGCAGCTCGGCCACCTGCCGCACGATCGCCAGCCCGAGGCCCGAGCCCGGCATCCCGCGCGCGCTCGGCGCGCGGTAGAAGCGCTCGAACACGTGCGGCAGGTCGCTCGGCGCGATCCCCGGCCCGCGGTCGCGCACCGTCAGCTCGCCGGCGTCGCTCAGCGCGACCGTCACCTCGGCATCGAGCGGACTCCACTTGGCGGCGTTGTCGAGCAGGTTCGTGACCGCCCGCTCCAGCCGCGCCGGCACCCCGCGCACGAGCGTCGGCGCCAGTCTGACGGCGAACACCGGCGCGCCCGGCCGCCGCCGCGCGCGCGTCACCGCCTCCTCCACCAACAGGTCGAGCCGCACGTCCTCGACGGCGTCGGAGGGCTCCTGCTCGCGCGCCAGCTCGACCAGGTCGCCGACGAGCCCGCTCAGCTCCTCCAGCTGCTCGACGACGTCGCCGAGCAGCCGCCGCCGCTCGTCCTCGGGCAGCCCGGCCGGCAGCGCCAGCACCTCGATGTTCGTGCGCAGGCTCGTCAGCGGCGTGCGCAGCTCGTGCGAGGCGTCGGCGACGAGCTGGCGCTGGCGCCCGACCGACGCCTCCAACGCTCCCAGCATCGCGTTGAAGGAGCGCGCCAGCCGCGCGATCTCGTCGCCGTCGGGACTGGCGTCGGCGTCGAGCAGCCGCCGCACACCGCCGCTGACGGCGCCGCTCGCGGGCTCGGGCACGTCGATCCGCCGCGTCAGGTCACCGGTCTCGCCGACGTGCTCGACCGCCGCCGTCAGCTGGCCGACCGGCCGCAGCGCGGTTCGCGCGACGAGCCGCCCGAGCCCCGCCGCCAGCGCGATCCCGCCGGCGCTGACGAGCAGCAGCACGAGCGCGAGCCGGTCGAGCGTGCGGTTGACGTCGGTCAGCGGCCGCGCGATCTGGATCGCGATCCCCGTCCGCGCCGGGACGGTCAGGATCCGCACCGCGGTGCCGTCGACGTCGGCGTCGCTGAGGAACGCGCCGTGAGTGCCGGCCGCGACCGCCTTCGTGTCGGCGTCGACCGGCAGCCTCGGCTGCCCGGCGGCGCCCGGCGGCCGCAGCCGCGTGCCGTCCTCCAGCACCGCGCCGACGTAGGTCGTCTGCAGCCCGAGCGCGTCTCTCGGCGCGCCCGGCGCTCTCAGCGGCGCCATCTGGCCGGCCCCGGGCAGACCGGGCGGCGGCCGCAGCACGAAGTCGAGGTTGCGCCGCTCGGCGACCTGCCGCAGCTCGCTGTCGAGCTGGCCGCGCAGCTCGCCGCGCACGACGACGTAGACGATCCCCGAGGCGAGCGCGATCGAGACCGCGACGGCCGCCGCGGCGACCAGCGCCAGCCGGCGCCGCAGCGTCATCTCTCGCGCAGCACGTAGCCGACGCCGCGGACCGTGTGGATCACGCGCGACTCGCCGTCGGCCTCGGTCTTGCGCCGCAGGTAGCCGACGTAGACCTCCAGCGAGTTCGACGTCGAGCCGAAGTCGTAGCCCCACACGTGCTCGAAGATGACGCTGCGCGGGAGCACCTGGCGCGGGTGGCGCAGCAGCAGCTCCAGCAGCAGGAACTCGGTCCGCGTCAGCTCGATCTCGCGCTCGCCGCGACGGACCTCGTGGGCGCTCGGGTCCAGCTGCAGGTCGCCGAAGCGCAGCAGCTCGCGCCCGTCGGCGCCGGTCCGCCGCAGCAGCGCCCGCAGGCGCGCGCTCAGCTCCTCCAGCGCGAACGGCTTGACGAGGTAGTCGTCGGCGCCGGCGTCGAGCCCGCTGACGCGGTCGGCGACGGTGTCGCGCGCGGTCAGCATCAGGACCGGCGTGCGGTCGCCCGCGGCGCGCAGGCGGCGGCAGACCTCCAGCCCGCCGACCTCCGGCATCGCGAGGTCGAGCACGACCGCGTCGGGCGCGACGCCGCTGAGCGCGTCGAGCGCCTCCTGGCCGTCGGCCGCGAGCGCGACCTCGTAGCCGTCGATCCGCAGCGCGCGTTCGAGCGAGCTGCGCACCGCCGGCTCGTCGTCCACCACGAGGATGCGCATCGGGCCACCATCCCTGCGCAAGCTGAACAACCCCTAAGAGCGACCTGGGAGAAAGCTGAGAAGGCGAGCCTTTAGTCGGCGCACCGCCGTCTAGGAGGATGGTCCAGTGCACTCAAGCGGCGGTTCTGGCACGTCGATCTGAGGGGCATGTCCCGACGCCTGCTGCTTCCTCTCCTCTCCGCGCTCGCGCTGCTGCTGGTCGCGGCGCCCGCCACCTTCGCCGCCCCCGCGGCCTCCCCCACCGCTCACGCCGCTGCTGACGACGACTCGATCTGCGGCGACGGCGAGCTGGCCGTCGAAAGCGACGACGGCACGATCGAGTGCACCTCCGACGTGGTCGTCGACGACGGCTCCGACGGCGACGTCTCCGCGCTCTGCGACGACGACACCGGCGACGACAGCTCCGACGACTGGAGCGACGACTCCGGCGACGACGCCGCGATCGCCACCGCCGACGACTGCGACGACACGGTCGCCGCGCCGCTGCTGACGAAGCTGACCGGCAAGGTCGCCGGCAGAGGCCGCGCCGCGAAGGTCCGCGTGACCTTCACGCTCGACCAGCCCGGCGAGGTCGCGCTGTCGCTCGCGCGCACCGAGGCCGGCACGACCAGCGGCAAGCGCTGCGTCACCGCCGCCGCGACCAAGACCAAGAAGGGCGCCAAGGGCAAGCAGGCCGCAAAGGGCAAGGCGAAGGCCAAGGGCGGCAAGAAGGGCAAGCGCTGCTCGCGCACCGCGCCGATAGGCGGCACCGCCTTCGTCGACGGCGACAGCGGCGCCAACGCCTTCACCGTCGCGCAGTGGAAGTCCCGCAGCCTCAAGCCCGGCAGCTACAAGCTGACCGCATCGCCGACCGACGGCGACGCGGACGTGACGACCACGTTCACCGTGGCGGCGCGGTAGGAGCGCGCAAGCGGGCGCGCTTGCGCTCTGTCAGGTCCGTGCACTAGCGTTCCCTGGACGGACTTCCAGGCGTGTCGCGGAGGCACGCCGCAGCGTCATCGGGGCAGGGAACGCGTGCGGTCGACGGTCGATCTCGTGGTGCTCGGGCTGCTGCTCGAGCACCCGAGCTACGGATACGAGCTGTGCAAGCGCTACGAGCGCCGCTTCGACCAGCTCGCGAGAGTCAGCCGCTCGCACGTCTACAGCGCGCTCAACAGCCTCCAGCGCGACGGGCTGATCGAGCCGCTCCCGGCCGACGACTCCGGGCGCCAGCCGAAGGTCCGCTACCGCCCGACCGCCGCGGGCGCCGCGCTCTTCCGCGACGAGGTCTCCGAGCAGCTCGACGAGACCGTCCGCCGCTCGCGGCTGCTGGGTCAGCTGGCGGCGATCGGCGTCGGCCGGCGCGACGAGGTGCTGGAGCTGGTCGACGGCCACGAGCACGCCGTCGCGGCCGCGCTGGCGGCGCTCGACGGCGACGGCTGAGCGCTCAGCGCTCGCCGGAGGCGGCGACCTGCACGATCGAGGAATCGATCAGCCACTCGACCGGCGCGACGTCGTCGGTGTAGACCCTGCCGCCCTGCAGCCGCGGCTCCAGCCGCGCCGCGGTCGCCTCCGCGACCGGGCGCAGGTCGACCGGCAGACCCGGCGCCGCCTGGCGCAGCACGTCGGCCGAGATCGTCCCGTCGCCGGCGATCGCGATCGTGTTGACGCGCTGGCTGGGGTCGCGCACGACGGTCGTGAAGACGTCGGCCATCGTCGCCGTCAGCACCTCCTCCAGCGCGTGCGACCGCTCCGGGTGGCCGATGTTGACGAGCACGACGCCGCCCGGGTTGAGGTGGTCCTGGACCTCCTCGAAGAACTCCTTCGTCGCGAGGTGGAACGGCACGTACGGCTGGCGGTAGGCGTCGACGAAGATCGCGTCGAATCTGCGTCTCTGCGCCCGCAGCCACGGCCGCCCGTCGGCGGTGTGGAGGTGGACGTTGGGCGCGTCGCGCTCGTTCAGGTCGAAGAGCGAGCGCGCCAGCTTGTTCAGCTCGCCGTCGATCTCGACGCCGTCGACGCGCGTGTCGGGGAAGTAGTGGCCGTACTGGCGCGCGACCGTGCCGGCGGCGTTGCCGAGGATCGCGACCGATCTCGGCGGGCTGCCGTCCGTGCGGGCCGCGAACGGCAGCGTCAGGAACTCGTCCCAGTAGTTGCCCGTCAGCCAGCGGCCCGGCTCGTAGATCGAGTGGACCGCCTGGCCCTCGTTCAGCTCCAGCCGCCGCTCGCCGTCTCTCTTCTCTATGACGACGGCGTACTGGTAGAGCGTCTCCTTCTCCCAGATCACCTTGCCGTCGCCGACCGCCTTGACGGTCCCGACCGGCAGCGCCAGCAGGATCGCGATCACGATCGGCGCGGGCGCGAAGCGGCGTCCGAGCGCGGCGGTCGCGACCAGCGCGAGCGCGAGCGCGTAGATCAGGAAGGTGCGGCGCGTGCCGAGGAAGGGGATCAGCAGCAGCGAGCTGAGGAAGGTGCCGGCGAGCGAGCCGAGCGTCGAGACGGCGTAGAGGCGGCCGGTGATTCTGCCGGCCTCGTCGACCGACTTGATCGCCAGCTTGACGACGAACGGCGAGATCATCCCGAGCAGCACCATCGGCACCGCCAGCAGCACCAGCACGGCGATCAGCGAGCCGACGAAGGCGCCGGCCGAGACGGAGCTGAGCGCGTCGACCGAGACGCGCAGGAACGGCCGCGCGAAGAACGGCAGCGCGGCGAAGACGGCAGCGGCGGCGAGGATGATCAGCGCCAGCGGCCGGATCGACGGGTCGCGGTCGGCGAATCTGCCGCCGAGCCAGTAGCCGATCGAGAGCGCGACGAGCACGACCCCGATCGTGTTGGCCCAGATCAGCGTCGAGTCGCCGAACCACGGCGCCATCAGGCGCGCGGCGGCGATCTCGCCGCCGAGGGAGGCCGCTCCGCCGACGAAGGTGAGCGCGTAGATCCGTCGGAGGGGCATCCCGCCCACAGCGTAGTGGAGCGCTGCCGCGGGCGGCCGGCCCGATCGCCCGCTGCCGCGGCGCGGGTCCCGCTCAGCGGTTCGCGCCGGCAGGCTCCGCGCTCGCGGCGACGCCGTAGTCGAGCGGCGCGGCGACGAGCGCGCCGGCCAGCTCGCCGGCGAGCGTCGGATCGGACGGGTCGAGCGTGCGCGTGCCGCTGCCGGCGGAGAGGTCGAGCCCGTCGAGCGACAGCCAGACGACGTTCGGCGCGCGCGTGGCGGCGAAGTAGAGCACGCGCTCGCTCAGGTCCTGGGCGCAGCACCACCACGTCGGGAAGGTGTCGAAGCGGCTGTCGGGGGCGCCGAACGGCACCGAGCAGTTGCGCACGACGCCAAGCACGCCCGCGACCGCCTCGCCGTGGTCGGCCGGTCTCGGCAGATGCGAGAGGAAGTACGTGGCGCGCACGAACCGCTCCTCGGAGACGATGTCACCCGGCAGCGGCAGCTCGCCGCCCCACGGGCGGTAGCGGCCGAGGTTCTCGACCTGCTGCTCGTACGGCGGGTCGTTGGTCATCACTCTGTACTCCGCGCCGCGGCGCACCGTCACGCGGCCGTCGACGATCTCGACGATCGCGGCGTCCCCCGACGGGTCCTCGATCGCGAGATGGGCGCCGACGTGCTGGCCGTTGAGCGGCACCGAGACGATCCGCACCCGCTCGAGCCCGTCGAGCGCCTCGGAGACGGTCGCGAAGTTGTCGGCGACGTACTGCGACCAGAGGCGGTTGGAGACGGCGGGGCGATCGTCGCGCCGCTCCCAGCCGGCGGCGCCGAGGTAGAGCGTGTGGACCGCCAGGCCGCGCTCGTTGAGCGCCTCCGGCGTCACCACCCCCCATCCCTGCAGCGCGACCGCGCCGTAGCGGGAGACCCACTCCAGCGAACCCTCGCCGGCGTCGCCGTGGCGCGCGGTCCCGCGCGGCGTGACCCACAGTCGCGGGCGGTCGCTGACCTCCCAGTCGAGCGTGCGCCCGGTGACCATGGCGACGCCGTTGTCGTTCCAGAAGACGCGCGTGCACATGCCCTGGGAGTCGGCCGCACGCCGCCGGAGCTTGAGCGCCCGGCGGCGCGACGACGGCGGCCTGTCAGTCCTCGTACGGGACGAAGTCGCGCTTGCGTGCGCCGCAGACGGGACAGAACCACGTCTCCGGGATGTCCTCGAAGGCCGTTCCGGGCGGGATGCCGCCGTCGGGGTCGCCGTCCTGGGGGTCGTAGATGAACCCGCAGGACTCGCAGATCCACTTCTGCTCGGTCTGGGTCGTGCTCATGGGCTCACACGGTACCGCGCCTTCGGTAGGGTGCGACCCATGGAGCCGCACCCCGGTCTCGGACCCGGCGAGGAGGTCAACGCCGGTCCGGTCACCCCGCCCCGCACCGCAGCCAGCGTGATCGTCGTGCGCGGCGGCACCGCAGCGCTCGAGCTGCTGCTCGTCCAGCGCACCCCCAACGCCAGATTCATGGGCGGCGTGTGGGTCTTCCCCGGCGGCTCCGTCGATCCCGAGGACGGCCCGATCGACCACCCGGAGGACCTCCAGTACGCGCTCCGCGTCGCCGCGCTGCGCGAGGTCGCCGAGGAGGCCGGGGTGCGGCTCGACAACGACCTGCTGACGCCCTTCTCGCGCTGGATCACGCCGGCCCATCTGAAGACCCGCTTCGACACCTGGTTCTTCGTCGCGGCCGCGCCGCGCGACGCCGAGCCGAGGGTCGACGGCGAGGAGTGCGTCGACTTCAAGTGGCTGACGCCGACCGAGGCGCTCGCCGCCCACCAGGCCGGGCAGCTGCCGCTCGTCTTCCCGACGATCAAGCACCTCGAGCAGCTGCGCGCCTTCAGCAGCGCCAACCAGCTGCTGGAGTACAGCTACGAGCTGGTGATCGAGGCGGTCGAGCCGCGCATCGTCACGGTCAGAGACGAGCTGCGCGTGCTGCTGCCGGGCGATCCCGGCTACGAGCAGGTCGGCCGGAGGTAGGGAGCGCACGATGGCCGCTGCCGCCGCGGGTCTCACCGTCGCCGTGACCGGTCCGACCGGGGACGTCGGGCGCGCCTTCGTGCGGTCGCTGGAGCGCAGCAGAGAGGTCGGGCGGATCCGGGCGTTCGGCCGCCGCGACGTCGATCCCGCCGCCGAGGGCTGGAAGAAGACCGACTACACGCGCGGCGACGTGCTCGACCGCGACGCGGTCACCGCGCTGGTCGAGGGCGCCGACGTCGTCGTCCACCTCGCCTTCGCGATCATGGGCGCGCCGGGCGAGAGCGGCCGCGAGGTCAACCTGACCGGCTCGCGCAACGTCTTCGGCGCCGCCGTCCGCGCCGGCGTCAGACGGCTCGTCTACACCTCCTCGGTCGCCGCCTACGGCTTCCACGACGACAACCCGCCGCTGCTGAGAGAGGAGCAGCCGCCGCGCGGCACCGACGCGCACGCCTACTCGAAGGCGAAGGCGGCGGTCGAGCGGGCGCTGTCGGAGGCGACCGTCGGCAGCGGCACCGAGGTCTACGTCTTCCGTCCCTGCATCGTCGCCGGCCCGGACGCGCTGATGTTCATCGGCAACATCCCCTACGTCCAGCTCGGCGACAAGATGCCGGCGGCGATCTGGAAGCTGCTCGACGCGGTGCCGGTGCTGAAGCCGGTGATCCCGGACAACGGCATCTCGTTCCAGCTCGTGCACCACGACGACGTCGCCGCGGCGTTGCGCGCCGCGACGCTCGGCAGAGGCAAGCCGGGCGTCTACAACCTCGCCGCGCACGGCACGCTGACGATGCGCGACCTCGCCGACGACCTCGGCTGGTACACGATCCCGGTGCCGGAGCTGGCGGTCGACCTGGCCGCCGAGGCGGCGACGCGGCTGCCGTTCGTGCCCGAGGACGCGCAGTGGCTCAACGCGCTGCGCGTGCCGATGCTGATGGACGTCGCGAAGGCCGAGCGCGAGCTGAGATGGAAGCCGAGATACGGCGTGCGCGAGACGCTGCGAGCGACAATTGCCGAGGCTCGGGCTTCGCAGCTCTTGCGCTGAGGCGGCAATTGCCGAGCACGATCGCCGAAGCTCGGGCTTCGCAGCTGCTGCGCTAGCGTCTGAGGCATGGCTGAACCGACCCGCACCGCCGTCGGCACCTGGAGCGGCGGGCGCTTCATGCACTTCGGCGAGCCGCTCGACGACGAGCGGCTGCTGGCGCTGCTGCGGCCCGACGCCGCGATCCGCACCGTCCTGACCGCCGACGCCTACGGCGCCGGCGACGCCGACCGCCTGCTCGGCCGCGCGCTGCGCGGGCTGGAGCGCGACGACTACGTGCTCGTCGGCGCCGTCGGCCACGACTTCTACGAGGGCGAGCGCGAGGGCGCGAAGGGCTTCCCGCGCTTCACCGACCCGCGCCTGCGCGGCGCCGGGGACTACGCCTCCTACCTGCGCCGCGCGACCGAGGCGTCGCTGGAGCGCTGCGGGGTCGACCGCTTCGACCTGCTGCTGCTGCACAACCCCGACCGCATCGGCTACACGAGCGAGGCCGTCTGGAACGGGATGGCGGCGCTGCGCGACGCCGGCCTGACCGATCTGATCGGCGTCGCGCCCGGCCCCGCCAACGGCTTCACGCTCGACCTGATCGACTGCTTCGAGCGCTTCGGCGAGCGGATCGACTGGGCGATGGTGATCCTCAACCCGCTCGAGCCGTGGCCCGGCGAGCTGGTGCTGCCGGCCGCCGTCAGGCACGACGTCAAGCTGATCACGCGCGTCGTCGACTACGGCGGCCTGTTCGGCGGCGACCTGCGCGACCCCGGCACGCTCGGCGAGCGCGACCACCGCAAGTTCCGCCCCGACGGCTGGGTCCAGCGCGGGCTGGAGCGGATCGCGCGGATGGAGGCGATCGCCGCCCGCCACGCGCTCACGCCGCTGCAGCTCGCCTGCCAGTGGAACCTGGCGCACGAGCCGGTCGCGTGCGTCGCGCCGACGCTCGTGCAGGAGGCCGGCGCGGACGCCAAGCCGGTCGAGGACAAGCGCGCCGAGCTGGCCGCGCTGCCGGCCGACATCCGCCTGACCGCCGCCGAGGTGCAGGAGATCCGCGCGATCGGCGACAACACCGGCTCGATGGCGCTGAAGGGCGCCGCCGTCACGCACGAGGGCCCGGAGCGGGCCGACGCCTGGCCGCTCGGTGAGTCGCTCGCCGCACTTGCCGCGCGCTGGTCGATCGACCCCGCGCGCGACCTCGTCAAGCACGCCTGAGCAGCCCTGGACGCAGCGCCCCTGACGGCGGCTGCGTCCAGTGATCGGCACTGGACGCAGGACCTTCAAAAATCCCTGCGTCCAGGCGCATTCACGATATCCCGCAACGTGCGGCGATTGTCGTGAACGGCCGGTGGCGAGCGCTTGTGCGGGCGCTCGGGAGGGGGTGAGACTGGCGCGCATGCGCCGCTCCGCCCTCGCCGCCACCGTCGCCGCGCTCGCCGGCGCCCTCCTGCTGCCGGCCGCCGCCGTCGCTGACGAGGCCGCCGCGCCGGCGACGACCGTCAGCTGCGCGCAGCAGCCGTACCCCTACGAGGAGCTGGCGACGGCCGAGGCCGGCCTCGCCGCGTTCATGAACGCGCCCGGCTCGCCGTACTTCGGCGCCTACGGGATCGGCTGCGCGCCCGACGGCGCGATGCGGCTGCTGGTGACGATCTACGACCCGACGACCGCCGCCGACGAGCGCGCCCTGCGCGCCTTCCTCGCCCCCGCCGGCGACCGCGTCGCGATCACGCGCGAGCACGGCGGCGAGATCATGGTCCAGGGCGTGATCGCCCACTCTGCGCCGGCGCACGCGGCCGGCAGAGCCCGGCTCGCCGCCAGACCGCGTCGCGTCGGCGGCACGGTGCGCGTGCGGCTCGCCTGCCCGGAGCGCGCCGCGCGCGCCTGCGGCGGCCGCATGCTCGTGCACCTCACCTCGCGTGGCGGTGGCACGGGCACCAGCGGCAGCACGCCGCGCCTACTGGCGGCGCGCTCCTTCGCGCACCTGGCGCCTGGCGAGCGACGGACACTCTTGTTCAGGCTGACCTCGCGCCAGCGCGCTGACGTCCGCAGTGGCGACGTGCTGAGCGCGCGGGTGCGCTAGCTGCAGGCGGGTTCGCACCGCACCGATCCCGGAACTGAGGAGCTGTTGCGGTCGCTCCTGCAACGGGCTGTCGCGTTCTACCGCAGCCATGGCATCACCGTCGAGCGGCTCATCACCGACAACGGCTCGCCCTACCGCTCTTCGCCGCACGCGATCGCCTGCCGCACGCTCGGGATCCGCCACCGCTTCATCCCACCAAGCCATCGGCCGACAAACCCCAGCCAAACACCTGAACAGCCTGCTGAGGACTTACAGCTAGACGCTCGGCTTAGATCCCACGCGTCCGGGGAGTCGACGCGCTATCGACCTCTGCGCGTGATGTACCGTACGTCCGCCTTACGATCTACCCTTAGTAAGCCGATCGCTGTTGGCAGGGACTGGGCAGCTCTCGTTCCGGATCTCATGGCCGTGAAATCGATCGACCAGTCAAGCCGATGGCGTCTGAAGATCCGTTCACATCGCCCGCCCCCGCTCAGGCTCCGGAAGCCTGGTGCTCACCCGAGCTCGTTGAGAAGATCGGGCGGCGCTGCGCCAGGCTGCTGATCAAGCCGGTGCAGTGGATCGACCGCCGCAAGGACAGCGTCGAAGTAATCGACGACACCGCGCTGCGCTGGCAGACGAGCGTCGACTTCGAGTATCCGGACGCCGCGGAGGGACCGCTCGACGACACCGTCCCTCACGACATCGGCAGAGAGCGCCTTTTCGGAGCGCCATTGTTCGTCCTGCCGAAGGCGCCCTCGAACTACATGGCGTTCGATCTCGTTGACGAAAGCGGCCGCGCGCTCTCGCTGATCGGCCGCACCGACAACGCTCGCATCACCGGCGAGACGCTGGTCGTGATGGCCCGTCAGGTCGCCGGCGCCCTCGATCCGGAGATCGAAAGAACGATTCGCATGGTGGCCGAAGCGGATGCCGTCACCAGCAAGCTGCTGGCACGACGGTGTCTGCAGCCGCTCGATGGCGACTCACACAGTGCGACGTGGTCAAGGCTGGCAAAGCACCCTCGGTTCGCTTGGTGGTTTCGGACCGCAGCCGAGGCGTCGATCGTCGTCGTGCTGTACCGCGCCGTGCCCGGTGCTCGCAAGCGCATCAAGTTGTCGTACGAGGCAGGCATCATCGTCGCGGACACCAACTTCACGCTCCGACTCGGATGGGTGCCGTACTCGATCCTGATCGACGCGCCGTGGATCGAGGCCCGCACTTACCATTTCGAGGCGGCTGCCCCGAAGGGGCTGCGGATCGAACGGGCGTGGCTCGCCGACGACGAGCACCCCGACGCGGTGCGCGCAGGCGACCTGACCCGGCGTGTCCATCTGTATCGACCCGACGCTGTCGCTGCAGGCGCCGGGGCGGGAACACTGGAACTGCGCACCGGCGGGAGCAGCTTTCCGACCGGGGCGTTCGCCGTCGCCTCGTTCGTCGTCGCCGCGCTGGCCGCGTGTGCGATCTGGGCGCACAAGATCGCCGTCAATCCCACCAGCGCACCGGCACTGCTGCTTCTGCTCCCGGGCTTGTTGGCGTCGTACGTCGGGCGGCCCGACCAGCATGCGCTGACTTCACGACTGCTGTCACTCACGCGCGTGCTGCTCGTCGTCCTGGCACTGCTCGCGTATGCGGCGGCGGGTGGCGTCGTCTTCACCGGTGGCGGCGACACCAAGGTCGCTGCCGTCGTTGACGAACGCACAGCGGCGTTGTCCACGATCCTCTGGCCGCTGTTCCTGATGTCAGTCGTCGTCTGGGGTCTGCTCGGGGTCGCGTTGCTGCGAAGCCACCGGTTCCTTCGTCGTGTCTTCACGAGAGCCGCCTGGCGACACCTGGGGACGTTGGTCGGACAGCACCGCTTCGACCTCGTGGAGACGCTGCGTGCGACCCCGAGCGACACGCTCAAGGCGCTGTACGGGGATGCGCCCGGCACACCCGTCCCCGAGCGGCCGCGAGACACTGTGATCGACAGCGTGCCGTTCAGAATGCAACGCTACGTAACACGCTGGCGCTGGTACGGCAACTGGCTGTTCGTCCTCGCCGCAGACGCCGCCTCTGGTGGCAGCCAGGCCTCGGTGACCGCTCTCCTGAAGACGCGCCGGTGGATGACACCGTTCCGTTGGTTGATCGTCCGCCGAACGAAGGGCACGGTCGCCGACCTGCTCTGTGATCTCGCAGACGGGTTCGCAAGAAGCGAAGTCGTAGACAGAGGTCCGGTTGATTCGTAGGTCCGAGCCCGGCCGTTCCGTCCTCCCCTGATGATCTACTTCTTGTCGTCTTGCGCGCTGCGAAAGAGATCACGATCATCGTGCCTCCGCCATCGACAGGCGAACATGACTTCACTCTCTGCTCGCCGAGGCACTCGGGACAAGCCGGAGCGGACAGGC
Organism: Conexibacter sp. CPCC 205762; assembly: GCF_030646155.1. Classification (GTDB taxonomy): domain Bacteria; phylum Actinomycetota; class Thermoleophilia; order Solirubrobacterales; family Solirubrobacteraceae; genus Conexibacter. The sequence continues at coordinate 4,448 of NZ_JAUTDN010000019.1, read as the reverse complement.
CGCAACGACGAGAGCGCTACCCTGATAGCCGACGTTGTCCCCCGCTGACCTACTCAGATACGCGTCCATCGGTAGCCAGGATGATGTCCGGGACCTTCATCTTGGCGTCGATGCTGCACATGATGCTGCCACGGTTGACGTGCGCGCATTCACTCAGGCAAGATATCCCAGTTTGTAGATCTTCTTTCTCGTTGACCTCATGAGCACTTCACTCAAGCGCCACTCTTCCAAGCGCGGCACGATCCCCGCCGAGGTGCGCGCCCGCGCCGGCAAGGCCGGCGATGCGCCGTCTCCGACGTGGTACGCCGGGCGTGTCGATATCGATCACAGTCCTGTCGTGATCGATAGAGGCGACGACGGAAGTCCGCGTCGCCTCTCTGACGATGAGCTGGCAAGGATCGCAGCCGCGCACCCTGCTCAGAACCCGCTCTCGCATCACGCGACGGCGATCGTGGCGCGAGTGAGCACGGTCTTGCGCAGGTGGCTCCCGCCGCGAGACATCGCCGTCCCGCTGCGCAAGCGCACCCCCTGAGGAGCCGCGCTCAGCACCGTCGTGCAGTGAGCCTCAGCTCAGTACCTGCCGCCTTCCTCGCCCTCGATCACGTGCATGACCGCGTTGATCAGCGCGAGATGGGTGAACGCCTGCGGGTAGTTGCCGAGCTGGCGGCCTGACTTCGGGTCCAGCTCCTCGGCGTAGAGGTAGAGCGGCGAGGAGTGGCCCAGCAGCCGCTCCAGCAGCGCCTTCGCCTTTCTGTGCTCGCCGATCTCCTCCAGCGCGGCGACGAGCCAGAAGGAGCAGATCAGGAAGGTCCCCTCCTCCCCGCTGAGGCCGTCGTCGGTCTCCTCGACCTTGTACCGCAGCACGAAGCCGTGGTCGGTCAGGTCGCGCGAGATCGCCTTCACGGTCGCGCAGACGCGCTCGTCGTCCGGCGGCAGGAAGCGCACGAGCGGGATCAGCAGCACCGAGGCGTCGAGCGCGTCGGTGTCGTAGTGCTGGCGGAAGACGCCGTCGCGCACGCCGCGCGTGAGGATGTCCTCGCGGATCTGCTCGGCGACCTGCTGCCACTGCGCCGCCAGCTCGCGCTCGCCGTGGATCTCCGCCAGCCGCGCGCCGCGGTCGAGCGCGACCCAGCACATCAGCTTCGAGGAGACGTAGTGCTGCGGCGCCCCGCGCGCCTCCCAGATCCCCTGGTCGGGCTGCTCCCAGACCTCGATCGCGCAGCGCACCTGCGCCTCCAGCACCGGCCACAGCCGCTGCGGCAGGTGACCGCCGACCTTCGTGTGCAGGTAGACGGAGTCGAGCACCGCGCCGTAGACGTCGTTCTGCCGCTGGTCGAAGGCGCCGTTGCCGATCCGCACCGGCTTGGCGCCCTCGTAGCCGGTGAGGTGGTCCAGCTCGGACTCGGTCAGCTGCTTCTCGCCGCCGACGCCGTACATGATCTGCAGCGAGCCGTCCTCGTTGCGCGGCACGTCGGCGACGAACTGCATGAAGTCGTCGGCCTCCCAGTCGAGGCCGAGCGCGTGCAGGCCCCAGAGCGTGAAGGTCGCGTCGCGCATCCACGTGTAGCGGTAGTCCCAGTTGCGCTCGCCGCCCGGGGTCTCCGGCAGCGAGGTCGTCAGCGCCGCGACCATCGCGCCGGTCGGCGCGTACGTCAGGCCCTTCAGCACGAGCGCCGAGCGCTGCAGGTAGATCCGCCAGGGATGGTCGGGGAAGCGGCCGTCGTCGAGCCAGTCGCGCCAGAAGTGCGACGTGTAGTCGAGCATCGCGGTCGCCTCGTCGGCCGTCTGCGGGCCGTGCAGGTCGTTCGCCCACGACAGCGCGACGTACCTCTTCTCGCCCTCCTTGAGCGTGTGGCGGGCACGGGCGCGGTTGCCCTCGATCCCGATCCGCAGGTCGCTCATCAGCCGCAGCGAGCCGGTGTGGTGGTGCGCGTCGACGGCGTCGTAGCCGGAGCCGACGGTCGTCCACGAGGCCGGCTCGCGCGCGTAGTCGAACATCGGCTCGCAGACCATCTCGATCTGGACGCTGCCCTGGATGCACTCGATCGTGCGGACGATCAGGTGCTCGGCGTCGTCGTCGGTCGGCGGGCGCGTGCGCGTGCCGTCGACGCCGTTGTGCGGCCCCCACGGGCCGATCGCGAGCGCGTCGCGCACGACGACCCAGCCCGACTGCGTCATCCAGGTCGTCTCGACGATGTTGGTGCCGGGCTCGTAGCGGCGCGCGCCCGGGACGGTCGTGCCGTAGGGGCCGAGCCGGAAGGCGCCGGCGCCGCGGTCCAGCAGCGAGCCGAAGACGCTCGGCGAGTCGAAGCGCGGCGCGCACAGCCACTCGATCGTGCCGTCGGGCGCGACCAGCGCGCCGGTGTGGCAGTCCGACAGGAAGGCGTAGTAGCCGATCGGCGGGAACGGCGAGCTGGCCGGCTCGTGGCCCCGTTCTCTCCTCGCGTTCGCACGCGGCCTCCTGCGCGGCGTGCTCTGTCCACCAGTACTCGCGCGCGTGGTGCGCGGGCGCGTGCCCGCGCCGTCCTGCGTTTCGCTCATACGCTGTTCCAGAAGTCGAGGCCGAGGTTGTTCAGCAGGTTCTGCGCCTCGGCGTTGAGGCGGAAGAACTCGCCGGTCCAGATCAGGATCCCCATCGCGATCAGCACGACACCGCCGATCCCGATGACCGCGCCGTAGTGGCGCTTGACGAAGGCGAACGCGGTCGTCATGCGGCCGAAGGCGATCGAGGTCAGCAGGAACGGGATCGCCAGCCCGGCCGAGTAGAACGCGAGCAGCAGCGCGCCGCGGCCGGCCGAGTCCGACAGCGCCGCCGCCGACAGGATCGCGCCGAGCGTCGGGCCGATGCAGGGCGTCCAGGCGATCGCGAAGGCGGCGCCGGCGATCACCGGTCCGCCGCGGCCGGCGCGCGCCATCAGCCCGCCGACGTGGAACTCGCGGTTGAGCTGGGTCACGAACGGCGCCGCCAGGAAGAAGACGCCCATCACGATGATCGTCGCGGCGGAGATCTTCTCCAGCAGCTCGCGGTGGTCCTGCAGCGTCGCGCCGACGGCGGTCGCGCCGAGGCCGAGCAGGATGAAGATCGTCGAGAAGCTCAGCACGAACAGCAGGCTCGGGCCGAGCACGCGCAGCGTCCCGCCTCTCTGCTCGCGCGCCTGGTCGGGCGTGACGCCGGCGACCGCGGAGATGTAGCCGGGCACGAGCGGCAGCACGCACGGCGACAGGAACGAGACGAGGCCGGCCGCCACCGCGAGGGGAATGCCGACTCCGGAGGCGGGATCAACCATCGCGTCCAAGAGTACCTGCGGGCGCGCGCCCCGGCCGCGACCGGCCGTCGCCCCGCCAGACCGGCTGTTTCCGGGAATGTCAGAGAAAACTTGTCTTGCTGTCACAAGTTCGCGCCTGCGGCTAGTTAAAAACCGATGGGAGCGACGGGAAGCGTCTTCGAGATCGAGTACGTTTCCCACCTACCAACCCGATCCGGCGGGGCTTGTGAGCAACTTTGCGCCACAGGCCCCGTTGGTGGGTAGGAGCGAACATGGAAGCCTCTTCGATCCCAGCCACGGCAGGTGTGACGCGCAGCGGCAAGGCGCGTCCCTCCGTCGGCCCACTCCTGCGGCTGCGGTCGGACGAGCAGCTGGTGAAGCTTTTCCGGCAGGGCAACGAGGACGCCTTCCGCGTGATCCACGACCGCTACCGGGCTCGTCTCTTCGCGTACACCCGGCAGATGCTCCACGGCTCCAGACAGGATGCCGAGGACGCGCTGCAGGACGTCTTCGTGCGCGCCTACGCCGCGCTGCGCGCCAACGACCGCGAGGTCTCGCTGCGCGCCTGGCTCTACCGCGTCGCGCACAACCGCTGCATCGACGAGCTGCGCCGGCCCGCGCCGCCGCCGCCGGAGGTGCTCGAGCGGCTGTCGCCGCCGTCGGTCGACCCGATCGCGGAGACCGAGCAGCGCGAGTCGCTGCGGCGGCTGGTCGAGGACGTCAGACGGCTGCCCGAGCAGCAGCGCTCGGCGCTGCTGATGCGCGAGATCGTGGGCATGTCCTACGCCGACCTCGCCGCCGCGCTCGACGTGACCGTGCCCGCCGTCAAGTCGCTGCTCGTGCGCGCCCGCATGGGCCTCGCGCAGGCGGCCGAGGCGCGCGACACCGCCTGCGTCGAGATCCGCGAGGAGCTGATGGAGGCGCATGACCGCGGCGTCCGCGCCAGCGGCCTCGCCCGCCGGCACCTGCACGACTGCGCCGGCTGCCGCGCGTACAAGAGAGAGCTGAAGTCGATGCGCGAGCGGTTCGCCGCGCTGACGCCCGCGCTCGGCCCGATGGCGCTGCTGGCGAAGCTGCTCGGCTTCGGCGGCGGCGGTGCCGCGGCCGGCTCGACGGCGGCCTCCGGCGCCGGCGGTGCCGCGGCCGGCGGCGCGGCCGCGATGGCCGGCGGCGCAGCGGTCG
>NZ_JAUTDN010000018.1 GCF_030646155.1 Conexibacter sp. CPCC 205762 | reverse complement strand
GGCCTCCGACTTCGGCGGCGCCGGTGGCGGGAACGGCGGACGCGGCTCGGGCGGCGCCGGCGCGGGCGGGCGCGGCGGCGGCTCCAGCGGGCCGACGGCCGGACCGTCACGCGGCGGCAGCAGAGCCGGCGGCGGCGCCGGCGGACGCGTGCGCGGCGGCAGCGTCGTCCCGGGCGGGAGCGCGACCGACCGCGGAACGCCGCGATCGAGCGCCGGCGACGAGGCGAAAGCCGCGAGACCGGCCACGCCTTCGCCGGAGCCGAACGACGCCGGCGCGGGAACGGCGGGCTCCGGCTCGGCCGGCGCGAGCGGCGGCGACGCGAGCGCGCCGGCAGCGAACCACGACGGCAGCGCCGCGGCACCGGCCAGTGGCGGGACGGACCGATCGACACCTGCCGGCGTTCGCGGCGGCGACAGCTCCGACACCCGGCCGCAGCGGGTCGAAGGGCTGCTGCTCGCCTCCGCCGGCGTCGCGCCCGAGCAGCTCGCGCGCGCGCTCGGCGAGCGGCTGACGCCGCACGAGCAGGCGGCGGTCAAGGCCGGCGGCAGCTCGCGCTCGTCGGCCGTCTGGCTGGCCGGCGTCGCCGCGATCGCGCTGCTCGTCGGGGGCGGCGCGCTGCGCGAGGCGGGGCTGCTGCGGCGCCGACGCGGTGCGGACGAGGCGAATTGATGCCGATCCCGCTCGCCACGATCGAAGACGTCATCTTCGACGCCGCAAGTGCGCTGAGAGTGCCGGTGCTGCTGCTGGCGCTGGTCGCGCTGGCGCTCGTGCTGGTCGAGCTGGGAGCGCTCTCCGTCGAGCTGCTGCGGCGCCGGCGACATGACCCGGCTGCGCTGGAGCGGGCGACGCAGGAGGCCGCGGCGCTGCTCGGGCGCGGCGACCGCGCAGCGGCCGGGCTGGCGCTGGAGCGGGTCGTCTCGGGCGAGCGGATGCGCGCGGCGGTCGGGCGGATGCTGCGGCACGTCGGCGGGCCGCTCGGCGAGCAGGGGATGGCGAAGGCGCTGGCCGATTTCGACCTCGAGTCGCTGCGGCGGCTGGAGCGGCCGCGGCTGCTGGTGCGCGCCGGCCCCGCGCTCGGGCTGATGGGGACGCTGATCCCGCTCTCCCCCGCGCTCGCCGGGCTCGCCTCCGGCGACGTGCAGGAGCTGACCGACAACCTGCGCGTCGCGTTCAGCATCACCGTGCTCGGCTTGATGGTCGGCGCGATCGCCTTCGGGATCGCGCTCGTGCGCGACCGCCTCTACGCGCAGGACCTGTCCGATCTCGAGTACGTCGGCGCCTCGCTGGAGCCGGTCACGATCCCGCCGACGGCGGCGACGGAGGCGGTGGCGCCGTGAAGGTCACGCCGCGCGCGCAGCGCCACGCCGACCGTGCCGGCGACCCGCTCGACGGGCTCGTCAACATGTTCGACCTCGGGCTCGTGCTCGCGGTCGCCTTCCTGCTCGCCGCGCTGCAGTCGCTCGACCTGACCGATCTGCTGACGAGAAGAGCGGTCACGCTGATCCGCCAGACACCGTCGGGTCAGGCGATCATCGTCAAGAGAGGCGACCAGTTGAAGACGCTGGAGCTGTCGAGAAGAAGCGCCGCGGGGACCGGCGCGAGAGTCGGCTCCGTCTACCGCCTCGCCGACGGCAGACTCGTCTACGTAACGGGGAGATGAGCCGGTGGACGCGCTCTTCGACGGGCTCGGCGACGCCTTCCGGCTGATCGTCCACGGCGACAGGGACCTGATCGCGACGACGCTGCGGACGTTGCGGATCGGCGTTGAGGCGACGCTCCTGGCGGCGCTGCTCGGCCTGCCGCTCGGCTGCCTGCTCGGACTGCGCCGCTTCCGCGGGCGCGGCGTGCTGCTGACGCTCGCCAACGCCGGCATGAGAACGCCGCCGGTCGTGCTCGGGCTGCTGCTGTGGGTCGCGCTGTGGCCTGACTCGCGCTGGGGCGGCGGTCCGCTCGCCGGACTCGGCTGGATCTACACGCTCGACGCCGTGATCCTCGCGCAGACGCTGCTGGCGCTGCCGATCGTGATCGCGCTCACCGCCGCCGCCGTGCAGGCCGTCCCGGCCGCGCTGCTCGACCAGGCCCGCGCGTTCGGCGCGAGCCCGTGGCAGACCGCCCTGCTGGCGCTGCGGGAAGCGCGGATCGGCGTCGTCGCGGCGCTGCTGACGGCGCTCGGGACGGCGATGGCGGCGGTCGGCGCGATCCTCGTCGTCGGCACCTCGCTCGGGAACGCGACGCTCGCGACGGCCGCGCTGACGAACTGGGAGATGGGCGGCCAGAACGCGGCGGCGGTCGCCTACGGGACCGTCCTGCTCGGCATCTTCCTCGTGCTCGCCGCCGCGCTGACGCGGCTGCAGCACCGCCGCACGTGGGCGGCGCAGACGTGAGCGCGGTGCCGTTGGCGGCGCGCGAGCTGGCGATCGCGCGCGGCTCGCGCACGCTCGCACAGGGAGTCGAGCTGGAGCTGAGACGCGGCGAGGTGGTCGCGCTGCTCGGCCCCAACGGCGCCGGCAAGTCGACGCTGCTGGCGACGCTCGCGGGGCTGCTGGAGCCGGCCGCCGGCCGCGTCGAGCGCGGCGGCCGCGTCGCCGCCGCGCTGCAGGCCCCGGCGCTCGCGCGACGGAGCGTCCGCGCCAACGTCGAAGCGGCGCTGGCGTGGTGGGGCGTGCCGCGCGACCAGCGCCGTGAGCGGGCGCTGACGGCGCTGCGGGCGCTGCGGGTCGAGCAGCTGGCGGAACGGCCGGCGGCGGCGCTCTCCGGCGGCGAGGCGCGCCGCGTCCATCTCGCCCGCGGACTGGCCCTCCAGCCCGACGCGCTGCTGCTCGACGAGCCGTTCGCCGGCCTCGACGCGCCGACCCGCGCGGAGCTGCTGCACGACGCGTCGACCCTCCTGCGCGCACCCGAGCGAGCGACGCTGCTGGTCGTCCACGACCGCGCCGAGGCGTGGGCGCTCGCCGACCGCGTCGCGGTCCTGCTCGACGGCGAGCTGGTCAGCGGGCCGACGGCGGAGCTGCTGGAGCAGCCGCCGACGGCGGCGCTCGCGGGCTTTCTCGGCTTCAGCGGTGAGCTGCGTGAGGCCGACGGCGCGTCCGTGCGACTGCGGCCTGGCCACGTCGTCGCCGATCCCGCCGGACCGCTTGCGGGCCGTGTGACGCACCGGATCCCGGAGGAGGACGGGCTGCTGTGCGAGCTGGAGCTGGAGGACGAGCGCGGCCTCCTGCAGCTGCGTCTCCCGCACCCCGGCCCGGCCGCCGGCGAGCTGGTGCGGGTGCGGATCGACGGTGGCGTGCGGATCGCCGCGGGAGCGCGCTAGATGGCGTTCGTCCTGCACCTGCTCGACGAGGCGTTCGCGCGCATCGCGGGGGGTGACGGCGCGCTCGTCGAGACCGCGCTGCGAACGCTCTGGTTCGCCTCGCTGGCGACGCTGTTCGCGCTGCTCGCCGGCCTGCCGCTGGCGCTGTGGCTGGCGGACGGGCGCACGCGCGCGCGGCGGATCGGGCTGACGCTCGCGAACGCCGGGCTCGGGCTGCCGCCGGTCGTGCTCGGCGTCTACCTCGCGCTGCTGCTGCTGCCGGCGTCCCCGCTCGGCGGCCTCAGCTGGGACTACCGGCCGCCGGCGGTCGTGCTCGCGCAGACGCTGCTGGCGCTGCCGATCGTCGTCGCGCTGTCGGCGGCGGCACTGCGGACGCTGCCGCCGGGCCTGCTCGAGCAGGCGCGCGCGTTCGGGGCCTCGCGGCCTCAGCGGGCGCTGCTGGCGCTGCGCGAGGCGCGCGTCGGCCTGGCCGCTGCCGTGATCGCGACGCTCGGCTCGGCGCTTGCGGAGGTCGGCGCGGTCGTGATCGTCGGTGGCAACATCCGCGGCTCGACCAACACGCTCGCATCGACCGTGCTGCTCGATCTCGCCGCCTCCGACACGCCCGGCGCGATCGCCGACGCGCTCGTGCTGGTGGCGCTGCTGCTGCTGCTCGCGCTCGTGCTGACGCTCGTCCAGCAGGGCCGCACGCGGGACGCGACCGCGGAAGGCCTCGTGTGAGGCCGGTCGATCGGCGCACGCTGCTGCGTGCCGGCGCGGGCGCGCTGGCGGCCGTCTCCGCGCCAGCGCTGCTGGCCGGCTGCGGCGACGACGAGCCAGGACCGGTCACGAGAGCGATCACAGCCCGCTCGATCGCGATCGACTACGCCTCCTACTACCCGCCGGTCGAGCGGCTGCGAGAGCTGATGAGCGAGCACGCGGCCCGGCGCGGCGCGCACCTGACGTTCAGCAGCGACGCCGCCGGCGCCGCGGCGCAGAGCGCGCAGTTCGCGAGACTGACGGGCGAGCAGAGCGGCTTCAGAGTCGCCGTCGTGGCACCGTTCGATGCGACCGCGATCGACCCGCTCGCGGCCGCCGCGATCGCGCGCGGCGTGCAGATCGTCACCTACGGTGCACCGCTCGCGCGCACAAGCACGAGCGCGGCGGTCGCGACCGATCCGGCCCGTTCGGCGCGGCTGCTGGCCGGCCACCTCTCGGCCTGGGCCGGCGGCGGCGGCGCGCCCGACGGCGCCGACGTGCTGATCGTGCGGCCGCCCGAGCGATCGCCGACCCCCGACCCGTTCGCAGTCCGCGGCAGACCATGGGAAGCGGCGCTGCTGGCGGAGCTGGAGCGGCGCGCGCCGGCGCTGCGCGCCGTCGCCGCGACGACCGCCCAGGCCGCCGCCGACGCGCAGGCAGCCGTCGCCCGCGCGCTCGAGGACTATCCGCGCGTCCGCGTCGTGCTGGCCTGGAACGACAGCGCCGCCGCCGGCGCCGCGCAGGCGCTGCGGGCCGCGACGCCGCGGGCGCGCTGGGCGCGGCTGTACGCCGGCGGCGTCGGCGCGCCGGCGATCGCGACCGCCGCCGCGCTCGACGCGCTGCGCGAGGACCCGGTCCTGCGCTGTCTCGTCGCGCCGCGGCTGCGCGACCTCGCGAACGCGCTCGTCGACGTCCCCTACGCGCTGCTGAGAAGACGCCCCGCGCCCGCCGAGCCGCCGCTCGTCGTCCTCACCAAGGGCGGCCGCCGCACCCTCGCCCGCTTCGCCGCCGACTACCGCTGAGGCGCGCCGGCCTCGCGCGTGCCCGCCTCGCCGCCGGTCACGCCTGACCCGCGCCGGCCTCGCGCGTGCCCGCCTCGCCGCCGGTTACGCCTGACCCGCGCCGGCCTCGCGCGCGAGCAGCTCGTCGACGAAGCGCAGCCCCGCCTCGGCGCTGATCGCGCGCCAGCGGAGCACGTCGGCGAGCGTCTCCGAGGCGCGCTCCTGCTCCTCGACCAGCTCCGCCAGCCGCCGCTCCAGCACCTCCCGCTGCGCCCGCAGCAGCGGCGCCGGGGAACTGCCCAGCCGGCGCAGGAAGGCGAGCTTCAACAGCAGCTGCGAGCGCAGGTCGCGCGGGCGCTGGACGGGCTCCACCAGCCATGCCGCCACCGCTCTTCTCGCTTTCCCGGTCGCCTTCAGCTCGGTTCGTCTCGGCGCGCCGACGCCGGCCTTCTCGCCCGCGACCACCACCAGCTCCAGTCTCTGCAGCACCTGCAGCGCGCGGTAGGTGAGCGGCTGGCCGAGCGCCCAGATCTGGCCGATCTCGCCCTCGGGGCCCATCGCCGCGGCGATCGCGTAGCCGTGCGCCGGCCGCTCGCACAGCAGCGCGAGCACGGCCCATTCGCCGCTCGACAGCTCTCTCTTCGTGCGCACGCCGGGAGCATATGCGGGCCGGTGCATATCCTCAGTGGCATGAGCGCCGAACGCGACGACGACGAGCCGGCCGCCGGCAGACTGCCGACCGGGCGGCTCGCCCGCACCGCCCGCGTCGGCGGCCTCGTCGCCGGGCAGGGCGCGCGCTGGGCCGGGATGCGCGCCGCCAACCGCGTCCGCTCGCCGGAGCGGGCCGAGGCGGCCGAGCAGGAGCGCACCGCCGCGCTCGTCGACCAGCTCGTGACGCAGCTCGGGCAGATGCGCGGTGCTGCGATGAAGGTCGGGCAGCTGATCTCGCTGGCCGACTTCGACGGCCTGCCGGAGGAGCAGCAGGAGGAGCTGCAGAGAAGGCTCGCCGCGCTGCGCGACGACGTGCCGCCGGTCCCCTTCCCGAAGCTCGAGGCGCTGCTGCGCAAGCAGCTGGGCGGGCCGCTGTCGCAGACCTTCAGCGCGTTCGACGAGCGCGCCTTCGCGGCCGCCTCGATCGGCCAGGTCCACCGCGCGACGACCCGCGACGGCGACGAGGTCGTCGTCAAGGTCCAGTACCCGGGCGTCGCCGAGGCGGTCGAGACCGACCTCCGCAACGCCTCGCTGCTGCTGCCGCTGGTGAGACGGCTGGCGCCGGGGATCGACGCGAAGGCGCTGATGACCGAGCTGCGCGAGCGGATCGGCGAGGAGCTCGACTACGAGCTGGAGGCGCAGTCGCAGCGGCGCGTCGAGCGGCTGCTGCGCGGCCACCCGTTCGCGCGCGTGCCGCGCGTCCGCACCGACCTCTCGACGCAGCGGGTGCTGATCTCCGAGTACGTCGAGGGCGAGCGCTTCGAGGCCGTCCGGCGGCTCGACGAGGCGGCCCGCGACCGCTACGGCGAGATCGTCTTCCGCTTCTTCTTCGGCCTCACCTACCGCGACCGGATCGCGCTCGGCGACCCGCATCCCGGCAACTACCTGCTGTGCGCCGACGGGCGCGTCTGCTTCCTCGACTTCGGCCTGCTGCGCGACGTGCCGCCGGCACGCGTGACCGGCGAGGCGGCGCTCGCCGCTGCCGTGCGCGACCGCGACCCCGACGCGCTCACGCAGGCGCTCGTGACCGCCGGCTACCTGCCGCCGGCGCGTGCCGCGGCGGTCGACCCCGAGTGGGCGATGGGCGCGCTGGCGCTGGCGACGCGCTGGTATGCGCGCCCCGGCTACCGCCGCTTCTCCCCCGGCGACGCGAGACCGCCGCGCGAGCGCGAAGGCGGCCGCTCGAAGCAGGAGCGCTCGGAGGACCGCGCGCAGGCGAACCTCTTCACGCTGCCGCCGGAGGCGCTGCTGATCCGCCGCATGCACGGGATCGTCGCGGTCGTGCTCGGCCAGCTGCGGGCCGGCGCCGACTGGGGCGCGATCGCCGCCGAGTACCTCCACGGCGCCGCCCCCTCGACCCCGCTGGGCGAGGCCGAGGCGGCGTTCGTCGCCACACGCGGGCGCGGCTGACGCGACGCGGCGCGCCGGCGCTCAAGCCGGGCCGCCGTCAGCCGACCACGTGAGCATCGCCGCGACCGCAGAACACCCGCCGCAGGACGCGCAGCCCGAGCTGCAGAGAACGCTCAGACAGCGTCACATGACGATGATCGCGTTCGGCGGCGTGATCGGCGCCGGGCTGTTCGTCGGCTCCTCCACCGTGATCGCCGCGACCGGGCCGGCGGCCGTGCTGTCCTACCTGATCGCCGGCGCGATCGTGCTGTCGGTGCTGCGGATGCTCGGCGAGCTGGCGGTCGCGCGGCCGGCGCTCGGCTCCTTCTCCGCCTACGCGCGCGACGGGATCGGGCCGTGGGCCGGCTTCACGATCGGCTGGCTCTACTGGTACCAGTGGACGATCACGCTGGCGATCGAGGCGACCGCCGGCGCGACGCTGCTGCAGCGCTGGGTCGACCTGCCCGTCGCCGTGATGGCGGGCGTGCTGCTGTGCCTGCTGACCGCGACCAGCCTCCGCTCGGCGCGCTCGTTCGGCGAGTTCGAGTTCTGGTTCGCGTCGATCAAGGTGACGGCGATCGTGATCTTCATCGCCATCTGCCTCGGCTGGCTGGTCGGCGCCGGCGACTCGCCCGGCCTGCAGCACCTGACCGACGGCGGCGGCTTCGCGCCCGCGGGCGTCGCGCCGATCTTCGCCGGCGTCGTGGTCGTCTTCTTCGCCTTCTACGGCGGCGAGGTCGTGACGATCGCCGCCGCCGAGTCCGACGACCCCGGCCGGTCGATCGCGCGCGCGACGATGAGCATGATCGTGCGGATGCTCGTCTTCTACGTCGTCTCGATCCTGCTGATCGTCCTGATCGTGCCGTGGCAGACGATCAGATCGGGCGACTCGCCGTTCACCGACGCGCTCAGCACGATCGGGCTCGGCTGGGGCGCCGAGGTGATGGCGATCGTGATCGTGACCGCGGTCCTGTCGGCGCTCAACTCCGGCATCTACGCCGCCCCGCGGATGCTGTACGCGCAGGCCGGCGCCGGCGACGCGCCGCGGGCGCTGACGCGGCTCAACCGCGGCGGCGTGCCGCAGCGCGCGACGCTGGCGACGAGCGCCGTCGGCCTCGCCTGCATCGTGATCGCGTACGCGCTGCCGGGCGAGGCGTTCACGCTGCTGGTCAACAGCGCGGGCGCGGTCGCGGTCGCCGTCTACCTGCTGATCGCGGTCAGCGAGCTGCGGCTGCGGCGGCAGATCGAGCGCGAGACGCCGGAGGCGCTGACGCTGAAGATGTGGCTGTTCCCGTGGCTGACGTACCTGACGATCGCCGCGATGGTCGGCATCTTCGCCGCCTTCCTGTTCGTCCCCGCCGTCCGCTCGCAGCTGATCCCGAGCGCGATCAGCATCGCCGTGATCGTGCTCGCCTCGCTGGTCGTGACGCGGCGGCGGGCGCGCGCAGCCGGCTGAGCGCCGGCGGAGCCCCGGCGGCCGCCTCCCAAGCGGCCGCCGGAGTCTGAGCGCGTCCCGCTAACGCAGCCGGACGGCGAGCGTGAGGCCGCCGACCTTGAGCGTGTAGCGCTGGCCGCGCGCGACCGTGCGGGTCGTGCGCAGAGCGCCGACGCGGCCGCTCGCGTAGGTGCGGCCGTTGCGCGTCAGGCGCGCGCGAGCGACGCTGCGGACCGCCGCCTTCTTGCCCGCCTTGGCCGTGCTGACCGTGCACGAGACGCGCTGCCTGCCCTTCACTCTCGTGAGCTTGCATACGACCTTCGCGTCACGGCCGGCCGCGCCTCTGTCGCCCTTGTCGCCCTTCGCGCCGGGCGCGCCGTCGGCGCCGTTGGCACCGGCCGCCCCCGTGTCGCCCTTCGCTCCGTTGGCGCCGCTCGCACCGGTGTCGCCCTTGGCGCCAGGCGCGCCGGTGTCGCCTCTGGGCCCGTTGGCGCCGGTGTCTCCTCTGTCGCCCTTCGGCCCGGACTCGCCCGGGTCGCCCTGCTCGCCTCTCTCGCCGTCGTCGCCCTTCGGGCCCTGCGGCAGCCCGCCGCTTCTGGCGCTGAGAGCGGCGGTCGACGTGCCCGCCGGCGTGTTGTCGGTCAGCACCAGCGTCGCGTGCGAGACGACGTTCTCACGGCCGGGCGCGAAGCGGATCGAGACCTCGCAGGTCGCGCGCGGCGCGATCGGGCCGTCCGTGCAGCTCTCGTCGGAGAGCACGAAGTCGCCGGTCGAGAGGCCGTCGGCGTCCTTGATCCGCACGCGCGTGACGAGCAGATCGGAGATGCCGCTGTTCTCGACGACCACTCTGCGCACCGGGCCGATCGTCGCCTGCGCCTGGTCGGGGAACTCCGGCACGTCGAACGCCGTGTGCGGCGCGGTGTCGACCGGCTGCGGCACCGTCAGCGTGTGGCTGCCGGAGCCGACGTCGGCGTGCAGCAGGTCGCCGTCGACGGTCGTCGCGACGGCGGCGCCGTCGACGAGGATCTCGTCGCGGCCGCCGAGCACGCGCGGCAGCGTCACCTCCGCGACCGTGTTGGCCGGGGCGGTGAGTCTCAGCACGATCCCGTCGGCGCTCGTGTTCGTGAACGAGGCCGCGATCTCGCCGCGGACGGTCGGCGTTCTGATCGACGCCTGGCCGAGTGTGCCCGGCTGCGGCGCGACCGTGAAGCGCGACCAGCCCGGCGCCGCCGGGGCGAGCCCGAAGATCCCCTTCGTCACGTTGACGACGGGGCTCGACGCCCACGGGTGCGAGAACGAGGTGTTCGGCTTCAGCGCCGGGTCCCACGCCTCCATCACCGCGCCCGCGCCCAGCTCGATCATGTGCAGCCAGGAGCGCTGCGACGTCGCGGTCATCATTCTGATCGAGGCGTCGGCGCGGCCGGCGTTCGTCAGCCCCTGCAGCACGAACTGCGCGCAGAAGACGCTGCAGGACATCCCGCGGCCGTCGAGGTAGGCGGCGGCCTTCGCCGCTCTCGCCGGCTCGGGGATCCCGAACGCGAGCGCGAAGGCGCTGGCGTGGACCGCCCAGTGGGCGACGACGCTGCCGTCGTCGTTGAGGCCGTCGCGGTAGGCGCCTCTGTCGGCGTCCCACAGCTTCGTGTCGATCCCCTGGCGCAGTCTCGCCGCGTAGCCGGCGAAGCTGGTCGCGTCCGCGTCCTTGCCGAGCACGCTCGCGATCTCGGCCATGTCGGCGAACGATCTGTACGCCCACGCGTTGATGACGGTGTTGACCTGTCTGAAGACGTAGCCGTCGCGCTCGCCGGCCGGCCAGTCGACGAGGTCGTCGACGCCGCTGACCGAGGTCGGCTTCTTCAGCAGGCCGTCAGAGGTCACGTAGGCCGTCGGCAGGAAGGCGCGCAGCGCGTCGTACTGCCGCGCGAGCGAGGTCGTGTCGCCCGTCTGCTGCCAGTCCTCCCAGGCGGCGAGGATCGTCGCGTAGCGCCACTCGCTCGGCCACGACGGGCGGAACGCGGTGTACTCGGTCGACCAGCGCGCGAGCGCGCGGTCGGAGCTGAGCGCATGCTCGGCCATCAGGTTGATGTAGGTGTCGCCGCCGTACTCGGCGCTGCGCTCGCGCGTCGCCGAGTCCATGAAGGCGTCGAAGTCGAGCGCCTCGATCGAGTTCTTCGTGAACTGCCAGACCTGGTCCAGCGCCGGGTCGTCGGAGCTGAAGCTCGACTCGCCGCGGTCGAACGGCGTCGTCAGCGCGGTCGCCTTGACGTCGTCGATCGTGAAGCCGGCCGGCAGGTTCGTCAGCTCGACGTAGCGGAAGACGCGGTAGCCCCAGTGCTGCAGCGTCTGCTCGCCGTCGGCGAGCGTCCACGTGTCGCGGTAGGTGTTGCCCGTCCGCATCGCGTAGCGGACGGTGCCGTCGCTGTTCAGCTCCTCGCCGAGTCTGACGTCGACCTGGCTGCCGGCGGTGCCGTTGGCGACGTGCAGTCTGATGCCGCCGATCCAGGCGCGGCCGAAGTCGACGACGAAGCGGCCGGGCTCGAGCTCTCTGACGCTCGCGGCGGGCTCGTCGATCTCGACCGGATTGACCGTCTGCGCGCCGACGAGGTTGGTCAGCGGCGCCTTCTCGGTGACGGCGGTCCAGCCGCTGTCGTCGAAGCCGCCGCCCTCGAAGCCGAACGGGAACATGCGCGCGTCGAGGTTCTCGGCCGGCGCGGCGAAGAAGCCGGTGCCGATCGAGGCGCCGCCGACGAACACCTGATAGCCGGCCCAGCCCTTCCAGCCGCTGGCGCCGGTGCCGAACGTCTGCGTCGTGCCGTCGCCGTAGACGACGTCGAGCTGGCCGAGGAAGCGCTGGTCCTTCTTCGTGTAGGCCTGTGCGGCGAGCACGTTGTCGGCGCCCTGTCTGAGCAGGCCGGTGACGTCGTAGCCGGCGTAGGCGAGCGTGCCGCTTCTGGGCGCGACCGTCGGGCCGAGGCCGACCAGTCTGCCGTTGACCCAGGTGCGGTAGACGAACTGGCGCGTGTCGTCGCGCGAGCTGCCGGTCGCGTACAGCGTCGCCGAGTCGATCGGCTTGTCCTGCAGCGCGACGGTGCCGCGCAGGAAGGCCCAGTCGGCGGTGCCGCCGAGGACGCAGACGCCGGAGAACGGGACCGTCATGACGCCGCCGGCGACGGTGCCGCAGCCGATCTCGCCGGCCGCTCTGGAGAAGTCGTTGAAGTAGAGGACGGTGCTGTCGGGCGCCGTCACTCTGAGGTCGTCCCATCTGGCGATCTCGGTGCGGCCGTTGCGGAAGCCGACCGAGCCGTTGCCGAAGCCGGAGATCGTGCGCTGGTCGACCTGCGTGCCGTCGACCGAGGTCGTGTAGGTGTCGCCGATCGCGCTGATCGCGACGGTGTGGGTCTGCCCGTCGCCGAGGGAGATGCCGGTCGGCATTCTCGTCGCCGTGCCGCTGGTCGCGTAGGTGCCGCTTCTGAGCGTGTGCGGCACGAGCGTGTTGGTGTCGGCGCGGAACTGCCACATCAGGCCGTTGCTCGCGTCTCTCATGCGGAACTGGAAGCCGCCCGCGATCGCGTCGATTCTGAGCTTCGCGCTGACGGTGTAGTCGGTCCAGCCGGCGCTTCTGTCGTTGTTGACGACCCAGATCGGCGTCGCCTCCCAGCTGCTGCGCGCGGTCCCGAACTGGGCCGCCTGCGACCAGTCGCTGACGCTGCCCTGCTCGCCGCTGTCGGCGCCGCGTCTGACGGTCCAGGTGCGGACCGACCAGCGGTAGCGCGTGCCGGGGCTGAGCGCCGGGCCGGCGTAGGCGACGCCGGTCGAGCTCGCCGACGTGACGCGGCCGGAGTCCCACAGCGGCGTGCCGCCGTCGGCGAGGCCGGCCGCCGTCGTCGCGACGCGCACCTGGTAGGCGCGCTGGACGACGTCCGCGTCGTCGGAGCGGACGTGCCAGGCCAGCTTCGGCGCGGTCAGGTCCTGGACGACGAGCGGCTTCGGCTGCAGCTCGACGTTGAGCGCCGTCGGGCTCGGGCCGGCGCCGGGATCGTCACCGGAGGCGGCGACGGGCAGCGCGACGGCCGCGACGGCGATCGCTGCGACGACTCCGCCGCGCAGCAAACGGGGGGTGGGGACCAACTCCTGCTCCTCTCTCCTCAAGACGTGCGGACGGGAGCATACGGTCGTTTTAGATCGTTTTGGAGAAAAATCTCCCAATACCCTTCAGAACCAATCGGTCCGCCCGATGGCTGCGTTGGCGCGTCGGCGCGCCGGAGCGCGGCGGCGAAACGACGCTGCCGCTGAGGACCGGCCTATCATCCTGCCGGTGAGAAGCGCGAACGTCGTATGGCATGAAGGCGCGGTGTCGCGCGACAGCCGCTGGAGATCGCTGAGACGAACCGGGGCGACGATCTGGCTGACCGGCCTCCCGGCCGCCGGCAAGTCGACGCTCGCCGACGCGCTCGAGCGGGCGCTGCTGGAGCGCGGCCGCGCGACCTACCGGCTCGACGCGACCGCGATGCGCGGCGGCGTCTGCGCCGACCTCGGCTACACGGCGCCGGAGCGCAGAGAGAACAACCGCCGCATGGGCGAGCTGGCGCGGCTGTTCGCCGACGCCGGCACGATCGCGATCGTCGCGGCGGTGTCGCCGTTCGCGGCCGGCCGCGAGGCGGCCCGCGAGCTGCACGAGCGCGACGGCCTCCCGTTCGTCGAGGTGTGGGTCAACACGCCGCAGAGCATGTGCGCCGCGCGCGACCCCTACGGCGTCTACAGAGCGGTCGCCGACCACGAGCTGAGAGACGTCCCCGGCCTCGACCTCCCCTACGAGCCGCCGACGGCGGCCGAGGTCGAGATCACCCCCGCGCAGTCGACCGCGCAGGCGGTCGAGGCCGTCAGCGCCGTGCTGACGCGGCTGACCGCGGCGTAGGCGGGCGCAGCGCGGCGGGCGCGGCGCGGCGCGAAGGGCGCGTCGCTGGCACATCGGCGCTCGGCGCCCTATCCTCGCGCGATGCCTCGCATCCGCTCCCTGCTGCTGGCGCTGCTGCTGCTCGCAGCCGCCGCTCCCGCCGCAGACGCCGCTCGTCGCAGCGGCGTCGACCGCGGCACCCAGGTCCGCCTGACGCTCGACGGGCGCGTGCTGACCGCGAAGCTCGTCACGCCCCGCAGCGGCGCGGTCTTCTCGCACAGATGGGGCGAGCAGCGCGCGACGCGCCTGTTCGCCGCCTGCGGCACGACCTTCAAGCCGATCGAGCCCTCCCAGCGCTCCCGCTACGCGTACGCCCGCGGCCGCTGGCCGCTCGACGCCAGACGCGCGACCTTCCGCCTCCCGCGCGACATCTCGGCGCGCGCCAGCTGGTGTCTGCTGGAGGGCCCCGACGGCGGCGACTACGCCTTCGTCAGCTTCCACAGAGCCGAGCCGCAGCGGCGGATCGCGGGCGGCCGAGGCGACGACGGCAGAGCCTGGTCGCTGACCGCCGGCCAGGGCGACCACCTCGCGCCCTGCGTGGAGCTGCGCGCGCACGGCAGCGGCGTCGGACGCTGCTTCGAGGACCAGGCCGAGATCGACGCGCGGCTCGACTGGGAGTTCGAGAACGCGACCTGCAAGACCGGCTTCTTCGCCTACGGCGTCGCCCCGCCCGCGACCGCGCAGATCGCGCTGACCTATGCCGGCGGCCGCGTCGAGACGACCGCGGCGCTCGCCCCGCCGGCCGGCTCGAAGATGCGCGCGCGGCTGTTCGCGACGGCGCTGACGGGCGGCGACGCACCGGTCTCGATCGCCGCCCTCGACGCCGCCGGCAGAACGCTGGAGACGTCGAAGGTGCCGGCCGGTCTGTGCCGCTGAGGCGCGCTCACACGTTCAGCGCGACGACCGCGCCGGCGCCCGCGACGAGGCAGTAGATCCCGAACGGCGTCAGCCGGTTGGTCTCGAAGAAGCGCAGCAGGAAGCGGATCGCCAGCCAGCTCGTCGCGGCGGCGGCGAGCGCGCCGGCCAGAGCCGCGCCGCGCACGCCGTCGCCGGCCGGGCCGAACAGGTCGGGCAGCTTGTAGAGCGCCGCGAGGCCGATGATCGGCGTCGCCAGCAGGAAGCCGAAGCGGGCCGCATCCTCGTTCGAGAGGCCGGCCAGCAGGCCGCCGCCCATCGTCATGCCAGAGCGCGAGATGCCCGGTATCAGCGCCGCCGCCTGCGCCGTGCCGATCCCGATCGCGGCACGCCAGCTGAGCGTGCGGGCGATCTCGGCATCGGACTCCTCGGCCGCGGCCGGGCCTGGCCGGCCGGCGGCCTGCTCGGGCGCCGGCCGCCGCCAGCGCTCGAACGCGAGCAGCAGCGCGCCGTTGAGCGTCAGGAAGATCGCGGCCGAGGTCGGCGAGGCGAACAGCGCCCGCAGCGAGTGCTCCAGCGCGAGGCCGAGCAGCCCGGCCGGCAGGGTGCCGACGACCAGCAGCCAGCCGAGCCGCGCGTCGCTGTCGGCGGGGTCGATGCGGCGGTCGCGCAGCGAGCGGCCGAGGCCGCGCAGGATCCGCAGCCAGTCTCTGACGAAGAACAGGAACAGCACGATCGCGGTCGCCAGGTGGGACGCGACGAGGAAGGCGAGGAACCAGTCGTCGTTCTGGTGGACGTCCCAGCCGAGCAGCGACGGGACGATCACGCCGTGGCCGAGGCTGGAGACCGGGAACGGCTCCGCGATCCCCTGCAGCAGGCCGAGCACGATCCCCTGCGCGACGCTGATCGGGGCGCTCATCGACCCGCTCCGGCCGGCTCCGTGCGGCGCGCTCTGCGTGCGCGCGCGACGACATAGGCGGCGACGCCGAGCAGCGCGACGACGACCGCGTAGTCGGCGTAGCGGAAGGCGTGGTGGACCGTCTCCCAGTTGCCGCTGACGGCCCAGCCGGCGCCCGCGAACGCCGCGCACCAGATCAAGCTGCCGAGGGAGGTCAACAGCGTGTAGGAGGGCAGCGGCGCGCGCAGCACGCCGGCCGGGACCGAGATGAACGAGCGCACGAGCGGCGTCAGCCGGCCGAGGAAGACGGCGCGCGCGCCGAAGCGGTGAAACCAGGCGCGCGCCTTCTCCATCCGCTCCGGGCCGAGGTGGAGCCAGCGGCCGTGACGCTCCAGCAGCGGCTCTCCCCCGCGATGGCCGATCAGCCAGCCGGCGAGCGAGCCGAGCAGGTAGCCGAGCGTGCCGGCGGCGACGACCGCGAGGTACGCCTGCAGCCCGTCGTGCGGATGCAGGCCGAACAGCGACAGGTCGGCGCCGGCGACGACGCCGGCGGCCAGCACGCCGCCGTACAGCATCGTCAGCTCGCCGCCGACCGGCAGCAGCGCGTCGACGAGCATCAGCCCGAAGACGGCCAGCAGGCCGTGGCGGGCGATGAAGTCGACGACGGTCGTGGAGAGGGAGGCGAGTTGGAGCGATGCGAGCATGCGGCCACGATCGCTCACGCCGCCTGAACGGAACCTGACTGCAACCTGACGCCGCCGCGCGGAGTCGCCATGATCAGGTGCGATGCGGATCGGTTTGTGCGAAGACGACCCTGACCTGCGCTCGCTGCTGGAGCGGGCGCTGCGGGCCGAGGGGTTCGAGGTGCGGGCGACGATCACCGGCCACCAGGCGGTCGAGGCGTTCAGCGCCGCGCCGCCCGACCTGCTGGTGCTCGACGTCGGCCTGCCCGACGCCGACGGCCGCGACGTCTGCCAGGCGCTGCGTGGCCACGGCGTGACGGTGCCGGTGATCTTCCTGACCGCGCGCGACGCGCTGCCCGACCGGCTCGCCGGCTTCCACGCCGGCGGCGACGACTACCTGACGAAGCCGTTCGCGCTGGCCGAGCTGCTGGTGCGGATCCGCGCGCTGCTGAGACGCGCGGTTCCCCCCAGCCCGCGCGGGGACGACGCGCTGTGGCTCGACCCGGCCGCGCACGCCGCCCGCGCCGGCGAGCGCTCGGCGCAGCTGACGCCGACCGAGTTCCGCCTGCTGGCGGCGCTGGTCGCGCGGCCACGCGAGGTGCTGCGCCGCCGCGAGCTGGTCGCCGCCGCCTGGCCCGAGGGCGCGATCGTCCACGACAACACGCTCGACGCCTACGCCGGCCGCCTTCGCCGCAAGCTCGCGACGCTCGGCGCCGAGCAGCGGATCGAGACCGTGCGCGGCGTCGGCTGGGTGCTGCGGTGAGATCCCGCCTCGACCTGCGCGACCGCGTCACGCTCGCGACCGCGCTCGTGCTCGCCGGCGGCGTCGCGATCCTCAGCGCCGGCGCGCTGCTGCTGCTCCACGGCCAGCTCTCGCGCGACATCCGCTCGACGCTGGACGAGCGCGCCGACGCGCAGATCGCCGCCGTCGCGCGCGTCGGCGGGCGGACGGTCGTGCGGGGCGCGCCCGACGACGTGCTGGACGAGCAGACGTGGGTCTTCGACGCCACCGGCAGAGCGCTGCGGCGGCCGCGCGTCAGCCCGGCTGTCGAGCGGACCGCGCGCTCGCTCGCCGGCGTCACGCGCGCGACCGACCGCACCGTCGACGACGAGGTGCGGCTGCGCGCCGAGCCGGTGCGCGACGGCGGCGAGCGGATCGGCACGGTCGTCGTCGGCGTCGCGCTCGACCCCTACGAGCGGACCGAGCACCTGACGCTGCTGGCGCTCGTGTTCCTCGACCTCTGCATCGTCGCGATCGGCGCGCTGCTGGCGCGGCGGGCGGTCGGCAAGGCGCTGCAGCCGGTCGCCGACATGACCGCGCAGGCGGCCGACTGGAGCGAGCACGACCTCGACCGCCGCTTCGACCTCGGCCCGCCGCGCGACGAGCTGACCGCCCTGTCGGCGACGCTCGACGCGCTGCTGGGCCGGATCGCCGCCAGCCTGCGGCGCGAGCAGCGGCTGTCGGCGGAGCTGGCGCACGAGCTGCGCACGCCGCTGACGGGCGTCCGCGGCGAGGCCGAGCTGGCTCTCGGCGACCCGCAGGCTCCGGCCGAGACGCGCGCCGCGCTGGAGCGGATCGTCGCCGGCACCGACCGCCTCCAGGGCGTCATCGACACCCTCCTGGCAGCCGCCCGCGGCGAGGGCGAGCGCGGCGACAGCGACCCCGTCGTGGCAGTCGCCGAAGCGCTCGCGGCAGCCGCCCCAGCCGCGCGCGCGGCGGGCGTCGAGCTGGCTGCCTCGCCGCCTCCCGCCCCCTCGCCACCCGACGGCGGCCCGCCCCCGCGCGACGCCGCCCGCCTCCCGCGAGACGCCGCCTCCTCCCCGCGTGCCGGCGTCCGCGTCGCCGCCGAGCAGCGGCTGGTCGAGCAGGCGCTGGCGCCGCTGCTGGCGAACGCGATCCGGCATGCGCGCGGGCGCGTCGAGGTGAGCGTCGCGGCGGTCGGGGGCGGCGGCGTCGCGATCGCCGTCGCCGACGACGGCGCCGGCTTCCCGGCCGGTGACCTCGAGCGGCTCTTCGCGCCCGGCGTCAGCGAGGCCGGCGGCGCGGGGCTCGGCCTGCCGCTCGCCCTCCGGCTCGCGCGCGCGGCTGGCGGCGAGGTGACGGCGGAGCCGGGCGCCGGGCGCGTCACGCTGACGCTGCCGGCGCGGTAGCGCCCGCCCGCCGCAAGCCGCCGCCCGCCCCGCGCATCAGTCGCCGCAGCCGACGCCCGACCGCCGCCCGCCCGCCGCGTCAGCCGCTGCCCCCGCGCAGGCGGTAGCCGACGCCGCGGACGGTCTCGATCGTCTCGGCGCCGAAGGGGCGGTCGATCTTCTCGCGCAGGTAGCGGACGTAGACGTCGACGACGTTGGAGCGGTTCTCGTAGTCGCCGCCCCAGGCGAGGTCGAGCAGCTGATGGCGTTCGAGCACCTCGCCGGGCCGGCGCATGAACGCCTCCAGCAGCGCGAACTCGCGCATCGACAGGTCGATCTCCGTCTCCGCGCGCGCGACACGCCGCGTCGCGGGGTCGAGCGTCAGCTCGCCGGCGCGCAGCAGCGACGGGCGCTTGACCGGCCCGCGCCGTGCCAGCGCGCGCAGCCGCGCCGACAGCTCCGCGAGCGAGAACGGCTTCGTGACGTAGTCGTCGCCGCCGAGGTCGAGGCCGGCGATGCGGTCGTGGACGGCGTCGCGCGCGGTCAGGAAGACGACCGGCGCCCAGACCTCGTCGGCACGCAGCCGCCGGCAGGTCTCGAAGCCGTCGATCCCCGGCAGCATCACGTCGAGCACGATCGCGTCGTAGGCGGAGGAGCCGGCCATCCAGAGCGCGTCCTCGCCGCGCTCGGCGACGTCGCAGACGAGCCCGTCCTCGCTCAGCCCGCGCCGGATCGCGGCGCGCAGCTTCGGCTCGTCCTCGACCACCAGCACCCGCATCAGGGGGCCTCACGCACGGGCGGCGGGGCGTCGTCGCTGTCGGGCGGGGCGATGTCGGAGACCGCCGCGGGCGGCTGCTGCGGCGGCGGAGGGGCGGCGGCGGGGAGGTCGATCCAGACGGTCGCGCCGTCGGCGCCGGCGTCGCCGCCGTGGGCGCGGGCGATCGCGGCGACGATCGCGAGGCCGAGACCGGCGCCGCCGCGGCCGCGCGCCTCGTCGCCGCGGCTGAAGCGCTCGAACGCGACCGCGCCGGCGAGCGTGTGCGGCAGGCCGGGCCCGTCGTCGGTCACGAGCAGCCGCACGCCGCTCATGCGCGAGGCATCCGCGCCAGTGATTGCGGCATCCGCGCCAGCAATTGCGGCATCCGCGCCAGCAATTGCGGAATCCGCGCCGCTGTTCGCGGCATCCGCGCCCGTGATTGCGGCGACCGGCGCGGCGGTGAGGCGGACGGTGCCGGAGGCGTGGGTCAGCGCGTTGTCGAGCAGGTTGCCGAGCGCCTGCTCGGCGCGCAGCGGGTCGGCGTCGACCATCAGCGCGGGCGGGGCGTCGGCCTCGACCGCGCGGCCGGCCGCCTCGGCGCGGGCGGCGAAGCGGTCGCGGACGGTCCGCAGCAGCGTCGCCGCTTCGATCCGCTCGCGCCGCAGCGGCAGGCCGTCACGGTCGGCGCGGGCGAGCACGAGCAGGTCCTCCGCCAGCCGCGTGAGGCGGTCGGTCTCCTCGCGGGCGGAGTCGATCGTCGCGCGCAGCTCGGCGGCGTCGCGGCCGGGGCGCGCGGCCAGCTCCAGCTCGGCGGCGAGGATCGACAACGGCGTGCGCAGCTCGTGGCTGGCGTCGGCGACGAACCTGCGCTCGCGCGCGAGCGCGTCGTGGAGGCGGTCGAGCATCTCGTTCAAGGTCAGGCCGAGGCGGCGGATCTCGTCGTCGGCCGGCGGCACCGGCAGCCGCGCCGCCGGATCGGCGTCGGAGACGGCGGCGGCGCGCCCGCGCATCCGCTCGACCGGCCGCAGCGCCGCGCCGATCGCGGCGTAGGCGGCGAGCGCCGCAAGCGCCAGCGCGGCCAGGCCGCCGAGCAGCAGCGTCGTGCGCAGCGCGGAGATCTCGTCGTCGAGGTCGTCGAGCCCGCGGCCGATCACCAGCAGCTGGCCGTCGTCGGCGGGCGCCGCGAACAGCCGCACGCGCTCGCCGTGGATCGTCGCGGCGTGGGTCGTGACGACCGTCTCGTCGCGCGCCTCGCCGTTGCCGTGCGCGTCCCTGCCGCCCGAGGTGCCGCCGCCCGTCGCGGAGCCCGCACCGGAGCCGCCGGAGCCGGAGCCGCCGCCGGAGCCAGAGCCGCCAGCGCCGCCGCCCGCGCCGAGGCCGGACCCCGCGCCCTCGAGCAGGGTCCGCACCTCGGCGGGCGGCAGCAGGGGCGTGCTGCCAGCCTCCGGCGAGTGCGCCAGCACGGCGCCGTCACTGCCGAGCAGCTGCGCCAGCTCGTCGCGGGCGGCGCGGACGCTGTCGGCGTCGCCGCTGAGCACCTGCGAGCGCAGCTCGGCGTCGAGCGCGCGCGTCCGTTCCGAGCGGACGCGCGCGTCGACGAACACGCCCGTGGCGACGAGGACGAGCGCCATCACGAGCACGAAGGCGCCGGTGACGCGCAGCCGGATCGGGACGCGGCTCACACCGACAGCCTATGCCGCGTCCCTAAACGGCTCAGCGCTTGGCGGCAGCGGCAGCGTCGTCGGCGGTCTCGCCGTCGCCGTCGCCTCTGTCGACCTTGCCGGCCGCGCCCTTGTCGTCGGCCTTCTCGCCGTCGCCGTCGCCCTTGTCGGCGACGCCGCCCTTGTCGTCGGCGGTCTCGCCGTCGCCGTCGCCTCTGTCCTGGTGGTCGCCGTGCTGCTCGCCCGAGTCGTTGTTCGCCTCCGGCTGGCCGACGGGCGCGAAGGCGCTGTCGAGCCGCACGTCGACCGATCTGCCGTCGGGCTGCTTGACCTCGACCTCGTAGGCGGCGCCCTTCTCGCTGTCGCTCTCCAGCGCGGTGACGGTGCCGCCGCCGGTGATCTTCAGCGCGGCCGCCTTCGCCTGCGCGGCCTGAGCGGCCGGCACCGGGGCGCCGCCCTCCTGCTCGGAGCCGGAACCGGGGCCGTTGCCGGTCGCGAGCGCGACGCCGGTGCCGCCGGCCGCCAGCACGATGCCCGCGCCGGCGCCTATCAGGACTCTGCGTGAGATCTTCATGTCGTTCTCCTGGGGTGGTGGACTGGGGAACGACAGGGGTTCTACGGAGACCCGATGAGATGGCGATGAGCCGGCCGGCGGCTGTTCAGGCGACTGTCAGGCGAGTGGCGCGATGGTCGGCGCATGTCAATCACAGCTCGCCGCATGCTCAACAAGGTGCCAGAGGTCACGCTCGCCTTCTGGCTGATCAAGATCCTCGCGACGACCGTCGGCGAGACCGCCGCCGACAACCTCGACGCGCGCCTCGGCCTCGGCCTCACCGGCACCACCTACGTGATGGGCAGCCTGCTCGTCGTCACGCTCGTCGCGCAGTTCCGTGTACGCCGGTACATTCCCGCCCTCTACTGGGTCGCGGTCGTGCTGCTGAGCATCGTCGGCACGTTGATCACGGACAACCTGACCGACAACTACGGCGTCCCGCTGCTGACCAGCACGCTCGTCTTCAGCGCGCTGCTGGCCGTCACCTTCGCCGCCTGGTACGCGGTCGAGCGGACGCTCTCGATCCACACGATCGTGACCACCCGCCGCGAGGCCTTCTACTGGCTGGCGATCCTCTTCACGTTCGCGCTCGGCACGGCCGCCGGCGACCTGATCGCCGAGAGATTCGCGATCGGCTACTTCCCCTCCGCGCTGATCTTCGGCGGCGCGATCGCCCTGATCGCGCTCGCCCACTTCCGCCTCCAGCTCAACGCCGTGCTGGCCTTCTGGCTCGCCTACATCCTCACCCGCCCGCTCGGCGCCTCGCTCGGCGACTGGCTGTCGCAGCCGACCGCCGACGGCGGCCGCGGCCTCGGCACGACGACCACCAGCCTCGTCTTCCTCGCGGCGATCCTCGCGCTCGTCGCTTTTCTCACGGTGACAAAGCGCGACCGCACTCAAGAGAACGAGAACGTTTTTGGTGTGAATTAGGAAGTAGGCGCCCTAACGGTGTCAAGTTCGCGGTGTTGACACCGATCTCCGGTCTGCGGCCCAGGCCCTCGCCGCTCCCCGTATCGGTCGCTGCATGGAGGCAGAAAAGATGAGGTTCACCGTCCGTACGAAGCTGCTTGGCGGCTTCCTGCTCGTGATCGCGATGATGATCGCGGTCGGGCTGCTTGCGATCGTCAAGCTCGGGTCGATCAACAAGACGACGACCCAGCTCGGCGACAACGCCGTACCCGCATTGCAGAACTACGCGCTGCTCAACAACGCGACGCAGGGTTATCGCAAGGATCAGCTCCGCTACGTGACGGCGATAGACGCCAGAGACAGAGCGAACATGGTCGGCACGATCGCCGACGACCTCAGAATGATGGACACCGGCCTCAGAACCGGCACCGCGCTGGCGACCTCGAGCGCCGGTGCGGCGAGATTCAGAGCGTTCACCGACGACTGGGACACGTACGTCGCGGCGACCGCCGACTACAGAAGACTGGCCGACGCCGGCCGCGAGCGGGACGCGATCGCGCTGATGTCGATCGGCGAAGGCAAGGCCGCCTACGACGCGGTCAAGGCGTCGCTGAGAGCGGCGACCGACTTCCGCGGCAGATCGTCGACCGAGCTGGCGAAGAGAGCCAACGACACGGTCGCCTCGACGCGCACGATCATCGTCGTGCTGCTGATCGCGGCGGCGCTGGCGGGGATCGGGATCGCGCTGCTGCTGTCGCGCGGGATCGTCGGCGGCGTGCAGCAGATGCTGAAGGCGGCCCGCGGGATCGCCGGCGGCGACGTCGAGCAGAGAATAGAGATCAAGTCGCGTGACGAGATCGGCGAGACCGGCGAGGCGTTCAAGGAGATGGTCGCCTACCTCGACGCGACCGCCGACGCCGCCCGCCGGATCGCCGCCGGCGACCTCGCGGTCAACGTCGAGCCGAAGTCCGACAGAGACGCGCTCGGCACCGCCTTCGCGGCGATGAGCAGGGAGCTGCGCGACGCGCTCGGCGACCGCTCCTCGCTGGAGCAGCTGGTCGAGCGGATGGAGCAGCTCAGCAACGAGGACCTGTCCGCGCTGCAGAGCGCGCTGGCGGCCGTCGCCGCCGGCGACCTGACGGTCGAGGCGCCCAGCACGACGCGGGCGATCGAGACCGAGGCCGGCCTCGCCCCCGGGCGCCTGGCCGACATCTTCAACGCGATGCTGGAGCAGCTGAGAGAGTCGGTCGACGGCTACAACGGCATGCGCGACAAGATGGCGTCGCTGCTGCGGCAGATCGCGCAGGAGTCGCAGGCCGTCGCCGCCGCCTCGCAGCAGATGGCGACGACCTCGGAGGAGTCCGGACGCGCCGTCGGGGAGATCGCCAACGCGGTCGGCGAGGTCGCGGCCGGCGCCGAGCGCCAGGTGCGCGCCGTCGGCGAGGCGCGCGAGCTGAGCGAGATCGTCGTCGCGACGACCGGCAGCTCGACCGCCGACGCCCGCCAGACCGCCGACGCCGCCGAGCAGGCGCGCACGGTCGCCGAGGAGGGCGCGGCCGCGATCGGCGAGGCGACCGCGGCGATGGAGGCCGTGCAGGCCTCCTCGACCGACGTCACCGCGACGATCCGCCAGCTGGGCGAGAAGTCGGACGAGATCGGCGGCATCGTCGCCACCATCACCGGCATCGCCGAGCAGACCAACCTGCTCGCGCTCAACGCCGCGATCGAGGCGGCGCGAGCCGGTGAGCAGGGCCGCGGCTTCGCCGTGGTGGCCGAAGAGGTCCGCAAGCTGGCCGAGGAGTCGCAGCAGGCGGCGCGCTCGATCGCGACGCTGATCTCCGAGATCCAGCGCGAGACCGGCCGCGCCGTCGAGGTCGTCGAAAGCGGCGCCGAGCGCACGCACGACGGCGTCTCGACCGTCGAGCAGGCGCGCGACTCGTTCCTGCGGATCGGCACCAGCGTCGAGGACATGGCGCAGCGCGTCAGCGGGATCGCCGGCGCGATCGAGGAGATCTCGACCAGCGCCGAGACGATGCAGCGCAACCTCGCCGAGGTCGCCGCCGTCGCGGAGCAGTCGTCGGCCTCCTCCGAGCAGGTCTCGGCCTCGACGCAGCAGACGAGCGCCTCGACGCAGGAGATCGCCGCCTCCGCGCAGGAGCTGGCGCGCACCGCCGAGGAGCTGGAGCGGCTCGTCGGCCAGTTCAAGCTCGCCGAAGCCTGACCCGACGGCCCAGCGCGGGCCCCGCCGCCGCTGCGCGGCGGGGCCTGCCACGATCGCGCAGGGAAATGCGCGTCGCCGCAGAAGCGAACACCCGATGAGCACCAGAGAAGGCGGCTCGCTGCGCGAGCGCAAGCGCGCGGCGGCGCAGGCGAGAGTGGTCGACGTCGCGATCGCGCTGTTCGCCGAGCGCGGCTTCGGCGACGTCTCGGTCGCCGAGATCTGCGCCGCGGCGGAGGTCTCCGAGCGCAGCTTCTTCCGCTGGTTCGCGGCCAAGGAGGAGGTCGTGATGGAGCCGATGCGGGAGATGGCCGACCGTGTCGAGCAGGCGATCTCAGCGGCGCCCGCGGGCCTCGACGACCGCGCGACGGTCGAGCTGGGCCTGCGCGCGCTGGCCGACTGGATGCTCGCCGACTGGGAGCGGCTGACGACCTACTTCCGCGTCGTGCAGGAGACGAGCGCGATGCGCGCGATCGCGCCGATGCAGCTGCCGGAGAGCGAGCGCGCGATGGCGAACCAGCTCGTGCGCCGCAGCGGCGGCGAGCCGCCGGCCGACTGGCGCACGCGGCTGCTCGTCGCGCGCGGCGTCGCCGCGTTCCGCGTCTGGCTCGACGACATGCGCGCCGGCGAGGTCAGCGACCCGCACGCGCACCTCGACGCGATCCTCGCGGCGGGCTGAGAACCCCGCCTCACCCCTCGAACCGCTGCAGCCCCACGGCTCCGAGCAGCGCGAGCGCCCGCGCGCTGTCGGACTCGGGCGCGGCGGTGTAGACGACCAGCTGCAGCTCGCTGTCGCGCACGCTCAGCACGTCGCAGGCGATCTCGATCGGGCCGACCTCGGGATGATCGACCCACTTCTCGCCGCCCTGGTGGCGCTCGACCTCGCCCAGCTCCCACAGCTGCGCGAAGCGCGCCGAGGCCGCGCGCAGGTCGTCGATCAGCGCGGCCAGCCGGCTGTCGTCGGGGTGGCGGCCGAGCGTCGCGCGCAGGTCGGCGACGACGCCGTGCTCGAACGTCTCCCGCCCGCCCGCCTCGTAGCGCACGCGCGTCTCCATGCCGGTGAACTGGCGCCAGGCGATGTTGCTCGCGCGCGCCGTCGCGGAGATCTCCAGCTCGCCCAGCAGCGCGGTCGCGAGCGGGCTCAGCGCGACGATCTGCCAGCTCGCGTCGAGCACCAGCACCGGCACGTCGGCGAGCCGGTCGAGCACGCGCTGCACGCCGGGCGTGATGTGGCGGTCGATCTCCCCCGCCCCGGGCGGCGCCTGGCCGGCGACGCGGTAGAGGTGGTCGCGCTCGGTGCTGCTCAGCCGCAGCGCCCGCGCCAGCGGGGCCAGCACCGACGGCGACGGGTTGGCGGCGCGGCCCTGCTCCAGCCGCGCGAGGTAGTCGACCGACAGCCCGGCGAGCTGCGCGACCTCCTCGCGCCGCAGCCCGCGCGCGCGGCGGCGCGCGCCGCCGGCCGCGCCGAGGCCGATCGCCTCGGGCTGCAGCCGCTCCCGCCAGGAGCGCAGGCAGGCGCCCAGCTCGTGTTCCATGCTGACCGTCATAGCAGCTCGATCATGCCCGATCGCGCGCCTGTGATCGTCGCCCTGTCAGTCCTAGGCAACGCCGCCCCCTCATGAGCCACCAGGCCGAGCGCCACGCTGAACCGCATGACCACCACGCAGAAGACGATCCTCATCACCGGCGCCAACAAGGGCCTCGGCCACGAGGCCGCGCGGCGCCTGCTCGCCGCCGGCCACAGCGTCTGGGTCGGAGCGCGCGACGAGCAGCGTGGCCGCGCCGCCGCCGAGCAGCTCGGCGCCCGCTTCGTCCAGCTCGACGTCACCGACGACGCCTCGATCGCCGCCGCGGTCGCGCAGATCGACAGCCTCGACGTGCTGATCAACAACGCTGGCATCGTCGCCTCGATGAGAGGCACGCTCGGCGAGAGCGGTGACGAGGTCGCCGCCGTGCTGGCGACCAACACGGTCGGCGTCGTGCGCGTCACACAGGCGTTCCTGCCGCTGCTGGAGCGCTCGCGCGAGCCGGTGATCGTCAACGTCTCCAGCGGCCTCGGCTCGTTCGTCGTGACGGCCGACCCGTCGCGCGTCGAGCACGGCGTCCACAACCTCGGCTACAGCGCCTCCAAGGCGGCCGTCAACATGCTGACGACGCAGTGGGCGAAGGCGCTGCCGGCCTTCCGCGTCAACGCCGTCGACCCGGGCTACACCGCGACCGACCTCAACGGCCACTCCGGCCCACAGACGGTCGAGCAGGGCACCGACGCGATCGTGCGGCTGGCGCAGATCGGCGCCGACGGCCCGACCGGCACGTTCAGCGACGCCGCCGGGCCGGTCGCCTGGTAGCCCGGCTCACGGCTCCGGTATCCCCGTGCCGGGGATCGTCCAGCGGCAGTCGTAGTCGCTCGGCACGGGGAACCTGCTGGTCGACTCGCTCATCAGCCGCTGCGGCAGCAGCCCGAGCGGCGCCAGTCTGTCGTCGGGGTCGGCGGCGCCGAACATCCGCAGCAGGAGCGCGTCGGCCGGGCGCAGGTAGGTGCCGTCGGCGGTCTGCCCGAGCATGCTCCAGACGCGCCAGCGCTTCGTGTCCATGCGCGGCAGCGGGTCGGGCTCGCCGGTGGTCGCGACCTGCTCCAGCGTGAACGACCACGAGCCGCGCGGCGCGCCCGTGAACGGGCTGTGCTCGGCGATGTGGACGTCGTTGCAGCCGAAGTCGGCGGCGGGGTCGGCCGAGCGCGTCATGCCGGTGTTCCAGACCGGGTAGCTGAGCGGCACGATCTGCTCGTAGAGGACCCGCTCGACCGACAGGCTGGCGGCGTTGGCGGCCTCGTCGGCGTCGGAGGTGTCGAACTGCTCCAAGCCGGGCGCGCAGCCGCGCGAGCCGCTGCCGCGCGGGATGCAGTCGGCGTTGGCGCCGACTGCCGCGAGCTTGGCCGGGTCGCTGAGGATCGCGTTGCCGACCCTGCCGAACGAGTCGACCGCCTGCTGCGACTGCTGCTCCAGCGTCGAGGCGAGGTCGTCGACCGCGACGCGCGTGACGGTCGGGTCGGGCGCGCTGCCGGCCGAGTTCGACAGCCAGCCGTTCTGCACGCCCTCGACCGCGCCGGCCATCGACGCCGTCACGGCGCCAGTAGGCCTGCCGCAGGTCGCCGCCGACGCGCGTCCGGTCGCCGATCCACTGCAGCGCGGCGGTGTGCTCGGCGTCGCCGTCGTATCTCCATCTGGTCTTCGGCGTCTGCACCAGCAGCTGCTGCAGCTTCTCCGCGGGCGGGCCGTCGGCGCTGACGTTGGCGGGCTTCAGCCGCGACGCCGGGTCGGGCGCGAGCGCGCCGCGCAGGCGCGCGCCGGCGCCGCTCGTCTCGACGCCGTCGCCGGCCCCGGCGCCGGCCCAGCCGATCAGCGCGTAGCCGCTGCCGGCGGTCGTGATCGCCGTGTTGAACGTGTCGAGCGTGCCGCCGATCGAGGCGATCGCGGCCGCCGCGTCGGCGGCGACGGTGCGGACGATCTGGCCGCCGGTCAGCATCCCCGGGCCGTAGGAGGTGAGCGCGAAGACCGCGCCAGGGCTCGACCACTTCGCGATGAAGCCGCCGAGCCCGGCGAGCACGTCGTCGGGGACGCCCGTGTTGAGGTCGGCCGTCGCCAGCGGCGCGAGCGTGCGCGCGTCGTAGGCGCCGATCAGGAAGCCGCTGCCGGAGTTGGCGGGGACGCTCGTCGCGATCGTGTTGCCGCCGACGGTCTGACGACCCGCCCCTGCAGCCGGATCCAGCGGCCGGTGACGGTGTGGCGGGCGCGGCCGGCGCCCGGTATCGGGTGGCGGTTGGCGATCGTGAAGGTGACGCGCGCACGCCGCACGGTCGCACCGGTCCGCGCCCGCACCGTCAGCACGTTGCGGCCGTGGCGCAGCCCGTGGCTGGCGCTCACGTCGAGCCGCCGCAGGCCACGGCCGGAGCGGGCGAACTCGTCGCCGATCGAGACGCCGTTGAGGCGCGCGACGAGGTCGCTGTGCTCGCGCCTGGCGCGCACGACGAGCCGCAGCGGCGGTCTCGTCACCCGCTGGCCGGCTCGCGGGGAGACGATCACCTGCTGAACGACGGGCGGCGGGGTATCGATCGGCATGCTCGCCACGCTGGCACAGCGCGAAGCGCTCGGAAAGGGACCTGAGTCCATCGTCAACGCCGCGCGCGGACGCGAGAATCGGGCGCATGCGCATCCCCTCCCCCGCCTCGCCCGGCCGCTGCGCGCGCATCGTCGCACTCGCGGCCGCGACGGCCCTCGCCGCTCTCACCGCCCTGCTGCCGGCCGCCGCGGGCGCCGCCCAGCTCGGCGCGCGCACGCAGGAGCGGCTCGACCGCACGCTCGCGACGGTCACGCGGCAGACGTGGAACCCGGGCACGATCGCCGGCGTCTGGGTCGGCGACCGCGGCTGGACGGCGGCCACCGGCGTCGCCGACCGCGTCAGCGGCCGCGTGCCGCGGCTGGGCGACCACACGCGCATCGGCTCGGTCACGAAGACCTTCACCGCGACGCTGATCCTGCGGCTCGCCGACCAGGGCAGGCTGACGCTCGACGACACGATCGACCGCTGGTTCCCCGCCTTTCCCGGCGCGAGTGGGATCACGATCCGCCAGCTCGGCACGATGAGCAGCGGCATCGCCAGCTACAGCACCGACGCCGCGACCGTCGACCGGTTCCTCACGCACCCGACCGCCGCCTGGACGCCGCAGCAGCTGATCGCGATCAGCGCCGGCCTTCCGGTCAGGTTCGCGCCCGGCGCCGGCTTCGACTACTCGAACACGAACTTCGTGATGCTCGGCCAGATCGTCGAGCAGGTCACCGGCAGAGCGCTCGCGACCGTCATGCAGGAGCAGCTGTTCGGCCCGCTCGGCATGCGGCACACGACGTACAAGCCGCTGCTGAAGCTGCCGTCGCCGGCGTGGAGCGGCTTCACGATCCAGGGCGCCGAGAGCGGCGCGGTGCTCGACGCGACCGGCTGGAACCCGACCTTCGCCGACGCCGCCGGCCAGATCGTCTCGACCCTCGGCGACCTCCGCATCTGGACCCGCGCGGTCGGCAGCGGCGCGCTGCTGAAGCCGGCGACGCAGGCCGAGCGGCTGAAGCCCAACCCGCACTCCGAGAGAGCCGGCAGAGCCTATCTGTTCGGCCTCGGCCGGGCGGCCGGCTGGCTGCTGCACTCGGGCGAGCTGCCGGGCTACAACACGCAGATCGCCTACCTGCCGAAGCGCAGGCTGTCGATCGTGGTGCTGACGAACGCCGACATCGGCGGCGCGAACGGCAACCCGGCGCCGGCGATCTTCAACGCGCTGGCGGCGACGATCGCCCCCGGTACGCTGCCGAGCAACTGAAAAAGGGGAGTTCGCGATGGCCTGGCTGAGCGAGAACGAGATGTGGGAGGCGTTCGGCGCCCGCACGCTGATGCACGCCGCCTACGGCGGGTCGGACTTCGGCGAGTGCCGCGCGACGATCGACCGGATCGGCGACGCGCTCGACCGCGACGCGTGGGCGCGCGAGTGGAGCGCGACCGCGACCGCCCTGCGCGACCAGGCCGACGCCTCCGCGGCGGCCGGCCACGAGGTCTCCGCGCGCGAGGCGTACCTGCGCGCGGCGACCTACTTCCGCACCGCCTACGCGCCCTTCTTCACGCCCGCGCGCGACGAGTGGCTGACGGGCAACTCGGCCGCCGAGGTCGCGGCGCTGCAGCGCGCGGTCGCGCTCTGGGACCCGCTCGCCGAGTGGCTGGAGATCCCGTTCGAGGGCGCCTCGCTGCCGGGGATCTTCGTGCGGGCGCGCGGAGCGCTCTCCGGCGAGCCGCGCCCGACGGTCGTCTACACCGACGGCTACGACGGCACGATCGGCGAGATGTTCGTCGCGCACGCGTCGGCGGCGTACGAGCGCGGCTGCAACGTGCTGCTGTACGACGGCCCCGGGCAGGGCCGCGCGCTGATCCGCGACGGCCTGACGATGCGACCCGACTGGGAGACGGTCGTCGGCGCGGTCGTCGACTTCGCGCTGCGGCGGCACGACGTCGACCCGGCCAGAATCGTGCTGAGCGGCTGGAGCTTCGGCGGCTTCCTCGCCCCGCGCGCCGCCGGCCGCGAGCACCGCGTCGCGGCGCTCGTCGCCGATCCCGGCCAGTGGGACCAGCGCCACAACCTCGTCGGCCGGCTGCCGCTGACGGAGGAGCAGAGAGCGGCCTTCCCGGCGATCGACCCGAGCGCGCTCGACCCGATGGCGGCGTTCCTCGACGGACCCGACGCCGACCCGCTGCTGCAGTGGCGCCTGCGCGACCGCGGCATGCTCGTGCACGGCAGATCGACCCTCTTCGACGTGCTCGCCGAGATGACCCGCTTCACCGTCTCCGACGTCGCGGCCGAGATCGCCTGCCCGACGCTGCTCAGCACCAACGACGGCGACCCGACCTCGGCCGGCGCGCTGACGCTGTTCGACGCGCTCACCGTCGAGCGCAAGACGCTCGTCCCGTTCACGACCGCCGAGGGCGCGGCCGGGCACTGCGAGGGCGCCGGGCGCCGCCTCTACCACCAGCGCGTCTACGACTGGCTCGACGAGACGCTCGCGGGGTAGCCTCCGCCACATGTTCGATCACGTCGGCATCGCCGTCTCGGACCTCGCGGCCTCCGAGCGCTTCTATCGCACCGTGCTGAGCGAGCTGGGCGTCGAGCCCGGCCACGCGGACGCAACGCTGGTCGAGTGGGAGGACTGGGACATCGGCCCGACCGACGGCGAGCACCCGGTCACCCGCGGCCTCCACATCGGCTTCCGCGCCGGCGACGCCGCGCAGGTCGACGCCTTCTGGCAGGCCGGCGTCGACGCCGGCTACCGCTCCGACGGCGAGCCCGGCCCGCGCGCCCAGTACCACCCGAGCTACTACGGCGCCTTCCTGCTCGACCCCGACGGCAACAGCGTCGAGGCGATGCTGATCGACCGCCCGCAGACGGTCCCCGTCGGCAGCATCGACCACCTCCGCTTCCGCGTCCGCGACCCGCAGGCCTCCGGCCGCTTCTACGCGACGATCGCCCCGCACGCCGGGGTCGAGCTGACGCACGAGGAGCCGCAGTACGTCGGCTTCGGCGGCAGCGACTTCAGCTTCTCGTTCGTGCGCGACGAGCGGCCGCTGACCGAGCACGTCCACATCGCCTTCCCCGCACGCGAGGACGAGACGGTGCGCGCCTTCCACGCCGCCGCGATCGCGGCCGGCTACGAGGACCACGGCGCGCCAGGCGAGCGCGCCGTCTACCACCCCGGCTACTACGGCGCCTTCGTGCTCGACCCCGACGGGCACAACGTCGAGGTCGTCAACCACAACCGCGGCGGCTAGCGCACCTTCACCGTGAAGGTCTTGGAGGTCTTGCCGACCTTCACGACGAGCTTGTATCTGCCGGGCTTGAGCGGCTTGCGACCGACGCGTCTGATCGTCGTCGTCAGCTTGCCGGCCTTCTTCGCCTTCAGCTTGACCGTGCCGAGCGCTCTGCGGGCGCCGCTCCTGGTGACCGTGATCGTGACCGTCGCGGCTCTGCGCAGCGTGACCGTGACGGTGACGCGGCGGGCGCCGCCTCTCGCGCTTGCCGCTCTCAAGGGCGAGGTCGTCGTCCCGCCGCCGCCACCGCCGCCACCGCCCCCTCTCGGCTGCGGATCGGGTGCCGGCGCGGCCGCGCGGTCGATCGTCTCGCACAGCATGAAGCCGTCCTGGGAGATCGTGTCGACCGCGTCGACGGTCGCGATGTCGGCGCCGGCGCCGCAGTTGACCGCGTCGCCCTCGCCGTCGCGCGCCAGCAGCGTGTCGTTGCCGGCCGGGCAGCTCCACGACGAGCAGGCCGAGTAGTCGCCGAAGAGGCTGTCGCGGCCGGGGCCGCCGTCGACGACGTCGTCGCTCTCGCCGCCGTAGAGCGTGTCGTTGCCGGCGTCGCCGAAGACCTGGTCGGCATCCGAGCCGCCGGTCAGCTCGTCGTTGCCGGGGCCGCCGTGGATCGTGTCGGCACCGCTGCCGCCGTTGAAGACGTCGTTGCCGGGGCCGCCGACGAACGTGTCGTTGCCGCGCGAGCCGTAGATTCTCTCGAAGTCGTCGTGGACGTTGTCGCCCTCGCCGGGGGCGCCGTCGTTGGCGGCCCCGTCGAGCGTGATCGAGATCCCGCCCGGGTGCGCGTCGAAGTCGAGGTAGTCGGAGCCGGCGCCGCCGCTGATGTCGTCGGCGCCGCCGCCGACGTCGTCGGTGCCGATCTGGTCGTCGCCGTCGCCGCCGGCGATCGTGTCGTTGCCGGCGTCGCCGCGCAGTCTGTCGTTGCCGCCCTGCCCGAGCACGGTGTCGTTGCCGTCCTCGCCCCACAGCTTGTCGTTGCCCTCGCCGCCCTCGAGGATGTCGTCGCCGCCGTGGCCGCGCAGCTCGTCGTCGCCGCCGAGGCCGATGAAGTGGTCGGGCCCGTTGCCGCCGACGAACCAGTCGTAGCCGCTGCCGCCGGTGATCGTCGCGAGCTGGTCGGCCGGGCAGCCGTCGGGCCGCATGAACTCGTTCGTGCCGTCGCCCATCGTCGCCGTGATCGACGGGATGCAGACGCCTTCGAGCTGCAGGTGGTCGAAGCCGGCGCCGTAGCTCGCGCTCAGCGCCGTCGCGGCGCCGGGGCAGTGGAAGTAGCTGCCGAGCGGGACGACGACCTCCTCGACGCAGGCGCCGCCGCTGCTGTTCACCACGCCGGTCGAGTTGCGCACCGTGACGGTGGTTCTGCCGTTGTCGAACCCGAGGTAGGTGGCGTTGTCGCCGGTTCCCTGGATCCCGATCGTGGTGCCGGAGTAGGTGAGCGTGATCGTGGCCGAGGCGGTCGACGCGCACAGCAGCGCGGCGGCGGCAAGGCCGAGGATCACCGCGAGCAGCGGTCGGATCATGCGCGCGATCATCGCCCGACCGGTCCGCTCTCCGCATCCGTAGGACCACGGATGCTCGCATGCCACGTAGGCTTCCGGGCCGATGCCGGGGGCTGCCGACCAGAGCCCGCTCGTCGGTCGCGACGACGAGCTGGCCCAGCTGACCGCACTGCTGACCGAGGCGCGCGCCGGCCGCGGCGGCGCGTTGCTGCTCGAAGGCGAGCCCGGCACCGGCAAGAGCGCCCTGCTCACCGCCCTCCCCCACGACGGCCTGCGCGTGCTGGAGGCGACCGGCGTCGAGAGCGAGCTGGACCTGCCGCTGGCAGGGTTGGGCGAGCTGTTGCTGCCCTTGGTCGCCCTGCTCCCGGCGCTCCCCGCGCGCGACGCGGGCGTGCTGCGCGAGGCGCTCGCGCTCGACGCGGGCGCGGATGACGCAAACGGCGGCGCGGGTGACGCAAAGCGCGGCGCGGATGACGCAAACGGCGGCGCAGGTGACGCCAAGCGCGGCGCGGGTGTTGCAAAGGGCGGCGCGACTGGCGAGGCGCCGCCGGTCGTGCTCGCGCGAGCGGCGCTGGCGCTGCTGGAGGAGGCCGCGCGGCGGGAGCCGCTGGCGCTGCTGGTCGACGACGTCCAGTGGCTCGATCCGGCTTCGCGCGGGGCGGTCCAGTTCGTCGCGCGGCGCGCGTGGCGGATCGGCGTCGGCGTGATCGTCGTGCGCTCGCTGCGCGACGGCCCGCAGCCGGCGTGGCCGGGCGTGCCGCTGCTGCCGCTGCGCGACCTGTCGCGCCCCGACGCGCTCACGCTCGCGCGCCGCCAGGGCGTCAGCGCCGCGGTCGCGGAGGCGCTCGTCGACGCCGTCGGCGGCAACCCGCTCGCGCTCGTCGAGGCGCCGGCCCAGCTGACCGCCGACCAGCGCGAGGGCCTCGCCGTCCTCCCGTTCCCGCTCCCCGCCGGCGAGCGCCTCCAGCGCCTCGCCGCCGCCCGCGTCGCCGCCCTGCCCGAGCCCGCGCGCGATGCACTGCTGCTGGCCGCGACGAGCGCGGACGGGGACGCGGTCGCGCTGGCCGCCGCGCTGCGCGTGGCAGACGGCGCCCCCGCGCCTGCGCCCGTCGCCCCCGCGCCCGCGCCGGAGGCCGGCGGCCTCGACGCGCTCGCGCCCGCGGAGGACGCGGGGCTGCTGGCGCTGTCGCCGCGGCTGGTGCGCTTCAGCCACCCGTCGATCCGCTCGGCCGTCTACCACGCGGCCTCGCCGAGCCGCCGGCGCCGCGCGCATCTGACGCTCGCGGCGGTCACCGACGAGCCGCGCCGCGCCTGGCATCGCGCCGTCGCCGCGACCGCCGTCGACGAGCCGCTCGCGGCCGAGCTGGAGGCGCTCGCGGTCGACGCCCGCCGCCGCGGCGCGCCCGCGACCGCCTCGACGATGTTCCAGCGCGCCGCCGAGCTGACGCCCGACCCCGTCACCGCGACCAACCGCACGCTCGCCGCCGCCGCGGCCGCGACCGTCGCCGGCGATCCCGAGCGCGCGCTGCGGCTGCTCGACCCGCTGCTGGCGGCCGCCGCGGAGCCCGGCCGCCGCGCCGACGTGCAGCTGCTGCGCGGGATGGCGATCCTCCAGGCCGGCCAGCCGGCCGAGGCCTACGAGATGCTCGAGGCGGAGGCCGACGCGATCGAGGGCAGCGATCCCGGCCGCGCCAGCATGCTGCTGATCCAGGCCTGCGTCGCGCTCGTCTCGCGCGGCTCGGTCGCGCGGCTGGTGCGGCTGACCGACCGCACGACCGCGCTCGTGCCCGAGGCGATGAAGGTGATCCCGCAGACGCTCCACGCGCAGGCGCTGGTCGCGCTCGCCGAGCACCGCGAGGCGCGCGCGCTGCTGCTCAGCCAGCGGGCGGCGCTGGAGCAGATCGACCCGGTCGGGCCGCTGCACGACCTGCTGTCGGTCGCGGCGCTCTGCCACGTCTGGATGGAGGATCACGAGGAGGCCGACGCGCGCCTGACGATGCTGACGCGCCGCGCGCGCGAGCACGGCGCCGTCGACGCGCTCGCGCTGCCGCTGGCGGTCCACTCGGGCCTCCACCGCCGCCGCGGCAACTGGGACCGCGCCGAGGCCTGCGCCGCCGAGGCGGTCGCGATCGCCGACGACGGCGGCGTCAGAGGGTTCGCCGCCTCGTTCGCCTCCGCCATGTACGCGCTGCTGGAGTGCCAGCGCGGCAACGCCGCCGCGACGGCCGCCCACGCCGCGCGCGTGCTGGAGCAGGGCAGCGCGCTGCAGGTGACGACGACGCTCGCCTGCGCAGAGCAGGCGCTCGGGCAGCTGGCGCTCGGCGAGGGCGACGCGGAGCGCGCGGTCGTCCATCTCCGGCGCGCACGCGAGCACGCGCGCGCGATCGGCTGGACCGACCCCTCGATGCTCTACACCGAGGCCGACCTGGCCGAGGCGCTGGTGCGCTGCGGCCGGCCCGAGGAGGCCGCGGTCGTCGTCGACGAGCTGGCCGAGGACGCCCGCCGCACCGAGGGCGCCTGGGCCGCCGCGGCGACCGCCCGCTGCCGCGCCCTGCTGGCGGACGATTCGCAGCTCGACGCACTGCTGGCCGAGTCGCTCGCCGCGCACGCGCGCGTGACGCTGCCGTTCGAGCTGGCCCGCACCCAGCTCGCGTTCGGCGAGCGCCTGCGCCGCGCCCGCCGCCGCAGCGACGCCCGCGCCCTGCTGTCAGCCGCCCACGCCACCTTCGCCGAACTGGGTGCCGCCCCCTGGGAGACCCGCTCGGGCGCCGAGCTGGTCGCCTGCGGGGGCAAGCGCAGGCAGCAGCGCGCCGGCTCCGGCCGCGGCGCGGGCGCTCCCGGCGGCGCGAGCGCGGGCGCCCGCGGCACCGCCGCCGGCGAGCCCGCCGCCACGCTCGCCGGCGCCGACGAGCTGACCGCCCGCGAGCGCGAGGTCTGCCGCCTCGTCGCCGGCGGCGCCACCAACCGCGAGATCGCCGAGGCGCTGTTCCTCTCCCCCCGCACCGTCGAGCACCACCTGCGGCTCGCCTACCGCAAGCTCGGCGTCCGCTCCCGCACCGAGCTTGTGCGCGACTGGACCGGCTAGCCCGCCGCCAGCGCTGCCTCGAGTTAAAGAAGAGAGGCCCGATCAGGGCCTCTCGCAATCACCATCTGAAGTTCAGGATCAACAGGCCAGCGCGGCCTGTGTGTGCGTCTCGGCGGGGGCGAGGGACGTCACGTCAACAGGAGGTGCGTCCTGACCGTTCTCAGCGAGATAGAGCGAGATACCTTCGGAAAGGCTCCCGCGCAACTCTTCGAGCGTATCGCCGGTTGCGAAGACACCAGGCATATCGTCAACGGTCGCCCACATGGAGCCGTCTTCGAAGTGGATCTTCACGGGGATCTCTTTGGTGGAGGGCATCTGTCCTCTCATCTTAGGGCACGCGATCAAGCCGACTGCTTAGAAGGATCGTTCGCGGTGGACTGCTTCCGAATCGCAGCGTTCATGCCTTTGGCGTACTGCTCGCCCTTATTCATCGGCAGGGTGATCGGCCGGCATGAGGGCTTGGTCATCTTGACCTGATGGCTGCCCCCACGTTCATGGACCCAACCTTCGTCTTGGAGATATCTGATCCACGACTTCTGATCGTTGGGCTCTGCCATGAACGGAACTTAGAGCATGACGATCCACATCGGCGCCATTCGGATGCAGAGTCCGCTGGCTCCGAGGATTTCTGCCCGCCTGACGTTGCCGTTCAGCCGGCCGCCGCCAGCGCCAGCAGCGCCTGCGCGGCCGGGGTGTGGGCGCCGTCGGCGCGGGTCGCGAGCGCGATCTCGTGGCGCAGGCGCGGGCGCAGCTCGGCGACCGCGACGCGCGGGCCGGGGGCGGTCGCGTCGGAGCGCGGCAGGACCGCGACGCCGAGGCCGGCGCTGACGACCGCGCGCGTGCGGCCGACCTCCTGGATCTCGAACGCGACGCGCGGCGCGAAGCCGGCCGCCAGCGCCGCCGCCGCGACCGCCTCGCGGATCGTCGCGCCGTCGTGGAAGACGACGAACGGCTCCGCGCGCAGCTCGCCGAGGTCGATCCGTCTGCGGCCGGCGAGCCGGTGGGCCGGCGGCAGCACGGCGACGAGCGGCTCGCTCGCCAGCGGCTGCAGCGTCAGCCGCTCGCGCCCGGCCGCCGGCAGCCGCGACAGCAGCGCGACGTCGAGCGCGCCAGCCCGCAGCTCGTCGGCGAGGTCGGTGCTGAGCCCCTCGCGCACCGCCAGCTCGACGCCGGGGTGCGATCTGTGGAAGCGGCGCAGCAGCGGCAGCAGGTCGAACGGGCCGGGCGTCTGCGTGATGCCGATCGTGAGGCGGCCGGCGAGCAGGCCGGTCAGCTGCTGCAGCTCGGCGTCGGCGGCGTCCAGCTCCGCCAGCACGCGGCGGGCGCGCGCGACGAGCGCCTCGCCCGCGCCGGTCAGCGCGACGCGGCGGGTCGTGCGCTCGACCAGCGCGACGCCCAGCTCGCCCTCCAGCTTGCCGATCTGCTGCGACAGCGCCGGCTGCGCGACGTGGCAGCGCAGCGCCGCGCGCGTGAAGTGACGCTCGTCGGCGAGCGCGACGAGGTAGCGCAACTGCCGCAGTTCCATAGCCAAAGCTTATGAGACTGGATCGATCTCGGTATTGGACTTCTGAGTGCGACGCACGCAGGATCGCCTGTCATGGAGAGCACGAAAGTGGTCGCGGACGCCGCCGAGGCGGTCGCGACGATCGAGGACGGGATGACCGTCGCGGTCGGAGGATTCGGCCTCTGCGGGATCCCGCAGGCGTCGATCGCCGCCCTGCGCGCCCAAGGCGCGCGCCGCCTGACGGTCGTCAGCAACAACTGCGGGATCGACGGCGTCGGCCTCGGCCTGCTGCTGGAGAGCGGCCAGATCGCGCGAATGGTGTCGTCGTACGTCGGCGAGAACAAGACCTTCGAGCGGCTGTTCCTGTCCGGCGAGCTGGAGGTCGAGCTGGTGCCGCAGGGCACGCTCGCCGAGCGGCTGCGCGCGGGCGGCGCCGGGATCCCCGCCTTCTACACGCCCGCCGGCGCCGGCACGCCGGTCGCCGACGGCAAGGAGACGCGCTGGTTCGGCGGCGTCGAGCACCTGCTCGAGCACGCGATCGTCGCCGATGTCGCGCTCGTGCGCGCGTGGAAGGGCGACGCGCTCGGCAACCTCGTCTTCCGCCGCACCGCGCGCAACTTCAACCCGCTCGCCGCCGCGGCCGGGCGCGTGACGATCGCCGAGGTCGAGCAGCTGGTCCCGGTCGGCGCGCTCGACGGCGACGCGATCCACACCCCCGCCGCGTTCGTCCAGCGGATATTCCAGGCACCCGTGGCCGAGAAGCCGATCGAGCGCCGCACCGTGGCGGTGGCGGCATGAGCGCTGCCATCAGCCCGCGCGCGCTGATCGTCGCCCGCGCGGCGAAGGAGATCGCCGACGGCCAGATCGTCAACCTCGGGATCGGCATGCCGACGCTGCTGGCCGACGCCGGCGCCGCGCGGCCGGGCGTGCTGCTGCAGTCGGAGAACGGCCTGCTCGGGATCGGCCCCTACCCGGCCGAG
This sequence comes from Conexibacter sp. CPCC 205762, assembly GCF_030646155.1. Taxonomy (GTDB): domain Bacteria; phylum Actinomycetota; class Thermoleophilia; order Solirubrobacterales; family Solirubrobacteraceae; genus Conexibacter. The sequence goes on along the minus strand of NZ_JAUTDN010000018.1, from coordinate 59,814 downwards.
GAGGGGGTCGACGCCGACCTGATCAACGCCGGCAAGGAGACGGTCACCGCCGTCGCCGGCCACTCCTACTTCGACAGCGCGGCCTCGTTCGGGATGATCCGCGGCGGCCACGTCGACCTCGCGATCCTCGGCGGCATGGAGGTCTCGGCCGGCGGCGACCTCGCCAACTGGATGATCCCCGGCAAGATGGTCAAGGGCATGGGCGGCGCGATGGACCTCGTCCACGGCGCCAAGCGCACGGTCGTGATCATGGAGCACCGCAGCCGCGACGGCGCCTCCAAGGTCGTCGAGTCCTGCGCCCTCCCGCTCACCGGCCGCGCCGTCGTCGACCGCCTGATCACCGACCTGGCGGTCTTCGACTTCCCCCGCGCCCCCGACGGCCGCCCCCGCATCACCCTCGTCGAGACCCAGCCCGGCGTCACGGTCGAGCAGGTGCGCGAGGCGACCGGCGCGGAGTTCGCGGTCGACCTCTAGAGCTGTGTTGCGTTGCTCGGACCGGTCGGTGCGGCGATCTCGGCGGGCCAGTACTTCTTGCTCTGCAGGAACTGGGTCGCCTCGGGCTCGTCCGCGAACTCCAGGAGGTTCCCGACCTGTTCGAGCAGCACTGCACGGACCTCTGCCGGCGTCGCGAAGAAGAACTCGCGGCGCTGGTTGATCATGTTGACCCGCCGCTCGGCGAACGCACGATGGAGATCGGACTCAACCGTGACGGCGTCGTCGGCGAAGAACATCGCGTGCACGTCGAACGGGAACGGGACGGAGGCGTCTCCCAGCTCGCGGACGCGGTCCATCGGCTCCAACCGCCGTGTGAGCCCGATCTTGACGATGTTCGGACCGAACGCGCCACGATTGCTGATGACGTAGACGTAGCCCGCGCGGATGTTGGCGGTGCGGTAGTCGTTCTGCTCGATCGCCTGGTCGATCTGCTGCAGCCGGTCGTTCAGGTCGGCGATCGCCGACTCGTCGCCACTCGCCGCGAGTGCCTGGAGAGCGTTGAGGTAGTGCTCTCGCTCCTTGTCCAGCCGCGCGCGTTCCGCCGCCAGCTCCTGCTCAGCCTTACGCTCCTCGCGCAAACGCTCGCGCTCCTCGCGCGCCTCTTCCTTCTCGACCTGAAGCTTCATCAGGTAGTCGGCGGTCAGCTCCAGCTCGCGCAGCCGCAGCGCGTGGTAGTCCGGGTTGACGCGCATCTCCATCATGGTGCCGAGTTTCGCGATCGCTGCCACTGACGATTCGAGGCGTCTCTTCGCCGTCACGACGTTGCCCGCTCGCAGCGCACGCACGCAGTTGTCGGCCTCGGCGTTGTACGCGCGCAACATCAGCTTGGAGAACTCGGCCGTCATCTTGCGGCCTCTCGCGAGCGAGTTGTTGAACGTGAACATGTCCGAGGCGAGAACGGCTTCGCCGGCCTTGACCATCTCCTTGATCTGCACGTTCAGCGCTTCGAGCTCGGCCTTGTACTCAGCGGCGTTCTCGAGCGGATGGTGGTAGCGGTAGATGCCGACGTCCTGCAGAACGCGTTCGTCGTCAAGCTCGACGGTCACCTCGGCCCGCAGACGCCCGACCTCGGTCTCGAGTTCCGCGACCCGCCGGCGGAGCACGTCCTGCTCCGGCAGCACAACGGCCTCGACGCGTTCCGGCACGAATCCCGGCAGCGCGTTCGCCGCGACGACAGACGGGACGGCGCGCGGCGCGGGCGCCGGTTCCGGTGCGGACGGAGCTGCCACCGTCTCGCGGACCCAGAACTCCCAGCCCGCGGGCGCAGGAGGCCACGACGGATCGGGAGTCCATCCTTCCGGCGGAACCCATCCGCCGCCGGGCACGTGCCACCCGGGCGGAGCGCTGAACGAGTAGCCGACCGGCGTCATCGCCCGCGCACGCCGGGAGCGGTGTCGATGCCGACGAGGTCGTAGGGGTTTCTCGAGAGCGCCGCACCGAGGTGCTCAAGTGTCGCGGCCGGGACGATGTTGTGAAGGTCGAACTCGATGAAGGAATCGCGTTCAGCGCCGACTCCGACGAAGTCGACGCGGCGTTCGAGCCCGGTCGCCGGGTCCTTCGTCTCGGTCGCCACGTGCAGGGAGATCGTCTGGATCCTGCCCTCTCGATCGGCCTCGAAGATCTCGTGCAACGTCCGCAGCGCCACCTGGTGGACGACGCCCGCGTAGCGTTCCTTGAGGTCCTTTCTGGACAGCGCCGTCGCGATGATCTCGTCTCTGGCTCTCACCCAGCGGAAGCTCTTCTCGACGGGCAGCCGATCCGGCGCGCCGATCAGGACGGTCAGGACCAGCTCTCGCGACTCGGCATCGAACCGGTAGTCGTGCGCGACCTCCAGGACCTCGGGATAGACGGAGTTCCCAAGCACGATCCCGACGTACTCGTCGACCGCCGCGTCCTCGCCGGCCGAGAGCCCACGGATCAGCGCGTCGAGGCTCTCGTTGGCCTCAGCGGCCTCGGCTTCGCGTGCGTGGCATTCGCTGCGGTACTGCTCCTGAGCGGCACGCAAGGCGGCCAGCCGCTGATGCTCGCGCGCATCGCGTTGCTGCATCTGCTCCAGCTGGAGGGCCGGAACCCTCGCCGCCTCCGCCTGCCATGCGCGGTGCGCCTCCTCGAACGCTTCGCGCGCGGCTGCGACGGCGGCCGCATGCTTCTTCTTGCCGCCGAAGACGCTGCCGATGCCTCTTGGAGGCTCCGGCTCGACGAACTGGGGTTCCGGCGGCGCCGTGACAGGCACGACCTCCGGCGTGGGAACCTCGAGGTCCGACCGAAGGAACGGCGGATGTCTCGCGGTGACGCGAAGCGTCTCGAGGTCGACGAAGTCGTCGACGTCGAGCGTCGCCGCGAGAACCGACGACAGGTCCTCCGCCGTTTCCGCCAAAGCTGTGTTCAGCGCCTCGACCTCGGCCTGGCGGTACTGCTCGTGCAGGCGCTTGGCCTCTCTCTGAGCGGCTTTTCGCTCGGCTTCCCGCGCTCGCCCTGCCGCGACGGCAGCGCGCTCGGCCTGTCTCTGCGCGCGCTCGGCTTCACGAACCGCGGCGGCGTGGGCGCGCGCTCGCGCTCTCGCTTCCCGCTCGCGCTGTCTCGCCGCAAGCTGATTCTGGTACTGCAACTCCGCCCAGAAGCCCCGTCGCCTGGCCATCCCCATCCCTCCTGCAAATGCCCGTTTGTCGCGCTGAAGCCTACGACAACTTACGGGTCTGCCTTTCCCCTTCTACCAGCAGCGGATCCACGAACGCGACAACGTCGGCGATGAGGTCGCTCCACCGCTCCGGCGGCGGAGTCAGGTACGACATGCGAGCCACCATTGCCGCATACGGCTGCTGGCGATCCGGCATGTCCGCCAACGCCTCCGCCAGCGGAATCAACTGCTGCCCCCGATGCGACGCGATCGCGAGAACGTGCCGGCGCAGGTCCGTCGCGTCGAGGTGGCGGCGACTGGCGACCCAGAGGTCTGCGAAGTCACGATCACGGGTGTTGGTCTCTCGGCGCTGCATTGCGGTGACGACCTTCTCGGCCAGGTTGAGTGCGAGCGGATAGGCGGCGAGACGAACGGGAGCGCGATCGATGATCGACTCCAGCTCGATCATGGTCGCCTCTGTCGGATCTCCGAAGGAGAGGTCGAGCGCGAACGGGATCTGCGCTCGGCCGAGCGCCGCGACCTGTTTGCAGCGAACTCCCTGGTATACATCGCCCGCGCGCATCGCCTCGGTCCTGATCGAGGCCGGGTCTATGGCGACGCCGTCGTGCGGTTCAGGCTCGATCTCACAGATCGCTGCCACCACCGCGCACACGTGCTCCTCGTCGTTGGGGAGCCGCCGAGCGGAGAGATCAGCGTCACGGGTCATGCTGCGAATGCTGTTGGCGGCCATCAGCATCCCGCCCTTGAGCACCATCCGCTCGGCGTACTCAGAGACGGCCAGGCGACGCAGGAACGACTCGACGGCGTAGACGACCAGCAACGGTTGTGTGTTGCCGCCGTGCTCGGCGCGGGCCTTCGCCCGGAGCGCGTGGTACGCGGCGACGGCCACCTGGTCGACCGAGATGGCGGCGGTCAACTGAGCAGCGTCTCCAGCGCTGGTCGCAGTTGAGCACTCCCGCCGAGTTCGCGGGCAAGCTCGGCGAGATGGGCGGGATCGGCGCCTGGACGTGCCAGATATCGGCGCAATGCATGCAGCGCGGTGTCGCGCCCGACCCAGCGCGTCAGCCGCATCGCGTCGATCACCGAGCGCTCCGGGGCGTAGACCCAGAACGGTTCGCCGACGTCAGTCTGCGCCTGCTGACGCTCGATCGCGAAGGTGCCGGCGTCGAACGTGTGGACGCGTGTCTCAGGCTGGTCGATGGACGGTCGGTGCGTGCCGCGCGGAACCGCCAGGTGCACCTGGCGCGGGACCTCATCGGTCAGGTCCCAGAACGCGAGCGCCGAGTTCAGGCAGATGGTCGCTCGCGGGACGCGCGCCGAGACGGCCGCAAGTCCCGACGACATCCCCATCCCTGCGTCTGGCAGCTGCACGACGCCACGAGCGACCGTCGTCAGCTCGCCCGCCACCCGCAGGCGGTGAAGTGTCGCACGGCTCACCCCTGCGGCGACGGCCTCCGAGACACGAAACGGCCGGCCGGCGAACTGCTCCCGCAACAGCGCGACGGCTGGATGCACGTTCTCCGACATGAGACAAATCCTATACCCAACATATATGTGTGTGTAGTTTTTGTCTCAGGCCGCCAGCCGCGGCCCGCTGCGCGCGACGGCGCTCGGGAGTGGGCGGCCGACGGCGGCTTCCAGCTCGCGCGAGGCGGTGAGGAGGCGCGGGAGGCTGATGCCGCTGGCGACGCCGAGGTCGTCGAGCAGGTTGACGAGGTCCTCGGTCGCGAGGTTGCCGGCGGCGCCGGTGGCGAAGGGCGAGCCGCCGAGGCCGCCGAGCGCGCTGTCGAAGCGGGTGACGCCGCGGCGCAGCGCCTCGTAGGCGCAGACGAGCGCGGTGTTGCGGGTCTCGTGCAGGTGCATGCCGACGGCGGGTCCGAGCGTGTCGAGCAGCTCGGCGACGCCGCGCGGGGTGCCCATGCCGGTCGTGTCCGCGAGCGTGATCCGGGTCGCGCCGCGGGCGCGGGCGGCGGCGGAGATGCGCGCCACCTCCGCGACCGCGATCTCGCCCTCGTACGGCGAGCCGAAGGCGCAGGAGATCACGACGTCGAGGGAGGGCGCGGCGAGCGCGCCGATCTGCTCGATCTGCGCGAGCGACTCGTCGATCGTCATGCCGACGTTGCGGCGGTTGTACTCGGGCGAGGCGGAGATCGTGCAGGTGAGCGCGTCGGCGCCGGCGGCCACCGCATCGCGCGCGCCGCGCAGGTTCGGCACCAGCGCGACGCGTTCGACGCCGTCGAGGTCGTCCAGCTCGGCCAGCACCTCGGCGGCGCCGGCCATCGCCGGCACCGCCTTCGGCGAGACGAAGGCGCCGACCTCGATCTCCCTCACCCCCGCCGCCGCCAGCCGCCGCACCAGCGCGACGCGCAGCGACACCGGCAGCGGCGCCTCCGACTGCAGCCCGTCGCGCGGGCCGACGTCGCGGATGCGGACCGCCGCCGGCAGGCCCGGCAGGAGCACCGGACGTTCGACCCCCTCAGCGGGGTGCGAACGTCCGGTGGTCGCGTCGCCGGCCGCGCTCACGCCCGCGACAGGTCGATGAACAGCGTCCGCAGGCGGCTGTACTCGGCCAGCGCGGCGACGCCCTTCTCGCGGCCGTAGCCGGAGTCCTTCGCGCCGCCGAACGGCAGCTCGACGCCGCCGCCCGGCGCGTAGCCGTTGACGCACGCCTGGCCGACCTTCAGCGCGCGCGCGGCGCGCAGCGCGCGGTCGACGTCCTGGCACCAGACGGCCGCGGTCAGGCCGTAGCGCGTCGCCTCGGCCGCCTCGACCGCCTCGACGTCGCCGTCGACCGGCGTCACCGCCAGCACCGGGCCGAAGACCTCCTCGCGGAACAGCTCGCTCTCGGGCGCGACGCGGTCGAACAGCGCCGGCGCGGCGTAGAAGCCGGCGAGGCCGTCCGGCACGGAGCCGGACGCCACGAGCGCGGCGCCGTCCTCCTGCGCACGCGCGACGAAGCCCGCCACCCGCGCGGCCTGTCTCTGCGTGATCAGCGGCCCGACCGCCGGGTCCTCCAGCCCGAGCCCGAGCGTCGCGCCGGCCAGCAGCGGCGCCAGCCGCTCCAGCAGCTCCTCGTGCAGCGAGCGGTCGACGATCACGCGCGTGCCGGCGGTGCAGGTCTGCCCCGCGTGCAGCAGCAGGGCGCGCGCGATCACGGGCGCGCAGCGGTCGAGGTCGGCGCCGGCCAGCACGACGTGCGCCGACTTGCCGCCCAGCTCCAGCAGCGACGGCCGCCCGCGCGCCGCGCAGGCGCCCGCGACCGCGCGCCCGGACAGCACCGAGCCGGTGAAGGAGACGTGGTCGATCGCGTCGTGGGCGGTCAGCGCGGCGCCCGCGTTCGGGCCGTCGCCGGGGACGACGTTCACGACACCCGCCGGGAAGCCGGCCTCGCGCGCCAACCGCGCGTAACAGAGGGCGACGAGCGGAGCCTCGTCGGCCGGCTTGATCACGGTCGCGTTGCCGACCGCCAAGGCGGCGCCGACGGAGCGGGCGGTGATCTGGGCCGGGTAGTTCCAGGGGATCACGTGGCCGGTGACGCCGTGCGGCTCGTGGTCGACCAGCGCGATCGCCTCGGAGCCGAGCGGGATCGTGTCGCCGTGGAAGCCCTCGACGACGGCGCCGTAGAACTCGAAGTAGCGGGCGGCGGCGGTGATGTCGGCGCGGCCCTGCGTCAGCGGCTTGCCGGTGTCGCGCGTCTCCAGCCGCGCGAGCGTGTCGGCGTCGCGGCGGACCAGCTCGCCGAGCCTGCGCAGCAGGCCGCCGCGGACGCTCGGCGCCAGCGCCGCCCAGGCGGGCGCAGCGTCCGACGCGGCGCGCACGGCGGCGTCGACCTCGGCCGGGGTCGCCGAGGCGACGCGCGCGAGCGTTCTGCCCGTCGCCGGGTCGAGATTGTCGTTCCAGCGCTCCGGCGCGACCGGCTCGCCGCCGATCTCCAGCGGGAACTCCTCCGCGAGCGGCGCGTCGTGGCTGTGCAGGTGCTCGGTCGTCGCGAGCGGCATCGGGCCTCCTTCGTTCAAGGCAGGTGGTGGAGGGCGCCGGACGCGGCGCGCAGGGGGAGCGCGCCGCGTCCGGCAGGTGCGGCAGGTGGGGTGCGGCTAGTTGGCGGGGACGCCGTACTCCGTCGCCCACTTCTCGTAGAACGGTCTCGCCGCATCCGCCTGCGAGACGGGGCCGTTCTGGTTGCCGGGCGGCAGGTTGTCGGTCGTGATCTCCGAGTAGTCGTACGGCTCGACGCCGTCGGCGCTGATCTCGCCGTCGTTGGCGAAGTGGTCGAGCAGTCTGTCGACCGCGACGTAGGAGGCGCTGATCATCGTGCCGTCGGTGAGGCCGTCGATGATCTGCGGGTTCTTGCGCATCAGCGGCGTGTTGACCGCGTCGGCGTAGAACGAGTAGACCTTGACCGGCTTCTTCGACGCCTTGATCGCGCTGACGGTCGCCGCCGTCCAGAGGTCGAAGATCGGCACGATCGCCGTCAGATCGGCGTTCTGGTTCAGCAGCGAGCTGGCGTTTCTGACGCCGGCGGTGAAGTCGAAGCCGGTCTCCAGCGGCGTCGCCACTCTTATCCCGGCCTCCTCCAGCTGCGCCTTCAGCGCGTCGGTCCGCTGCACGGCCGAGGCGAGCGCGGTCGTCGTCAGCATGCCGACGGTGTCGCCTCTTCTCAGTCTGCTGACCATCAGGTCGCCGAGCGGTCTCGTCAGCGCGACCTCGTCGCCGCCGATGTAGGTCAGGTCGAGCGACTCGTCGAGCGAGTCGTCGACGGCCGAGCCGACCATCAGCACCGGAATGTTCTTGGCCTTCGCCTGCAGCAGGCCGGCGCGCGCCGTCGAGGGCGTGACCGCCGACATGATGATCCCGTCGACGCCGGAGTTGACGAGGCTGGAGACGCCCGAGGCGGCAGCAGCCGGGTCGCCCTTCGTGTCGACCGTCTTGACCTTCCAGCCGACGTGCTCGATCGCGTCCTTGCCGGCCTGGTAGATGCGCTGCTGGAACGAGCCGGCGAGCGTGCCGTCGACCCAGCCGATCGTCTTCTCGTCGACCTTCTTGGCGCCGCCGCCGCTGTCGGCGGATGTGCTGGCGCCGGTCGAGCCGGACGAGCCGGAGTCGTTGTCCGACGAGCCGCAGGCAGCGAACGTGACGGCGAGGCAGACCGCTGCGAAGGCAGCCAGCAGCCAGTGCCGGTGTGAACCGTGCATCCCTTCTCTCCTCCTCTGTGGGGTGTTACTGGTGCGCCGCGGGGGCGGCGACATCGCCGGTCATCGCGGCGACGAGCTTCTGCTCGCTCGCCTCGGCGGCGGCGAACGACGCGACGATGCGGCCGCGCCGGAAGACGGCGACGCGGTCGCAGAGCTCGAGCAGCTCCTCCGCGTCGCTCGATCCGACGAGACAGCCGAAGCCCTCGTCGGCAAGACTCCACAGCAGCGCGTGCAGCTCGGCGCGCGCCGCCACGTCGACCCCGACCGTGGGGTCCTCCAGCAGCAGGAAGCGCGGCTGCGCGAGCAGCTTCGCGCCGACCAGCACGCGCTGCTGGTTGCCGCCCGACAGCTGGCCCATCCGCCGCTCGGCGACCGGCCGCAGCGACAGCCGCTCGACCACCTCGCCCGCCCGCCGGCGGATCGCGGCCGGCGTGACGAACCCGCGCCGGCCGCACTGCTCCAGCGCCGGCAGCGCGAGGTTCTCCAGCACCGGCTCGCTCGTCAGCGCCGCCGCCGCGCGCGAGGCCGGCAGGAAGCTGACGCCGAGCCGCTTGGCGGCGCGCATCGAGGTCAGCCTGCGCTCGCCGACGGCGACGCTGCCGCCGGCCGGCCGCTCGTGGCCGGCGAGCTGCAGGAACAGCTCCTCGACGCCCGAGCCGGGCAGCCCGGCGACGCCGACGATCTCGCCCGCCGCGACGCGCAGGTCGACGCCGTCGAGCTTGGCGCCGCGCAGGGCGGTGGCGGTGAGGGCGGGGGCGTCGGCGGGCGCGGAGGCGCCGGCGGGCGCGACCGCGTCACCGGGCGCGGGGGCGTTGGCCATGGCGCCGCCGCGCGTGCGCCGCGCCGGCCGCTCGGCCTCGACCTCCGAGCCCGTGATCGCCTGCACGAGCCGCGCGTGCGTGAGCGCGTCGCCCTCCATCGCGTCGACGACGCGGCCGTCGGCCATCACCGTGACGCGGTCGCAGAGCTGCTCGACCTCGTCGAAGCGGTGGCTGATGTAGAGGATCGCCAGGCCGCGCTCGCGCAGCCGCCGCACGACCGCCAGCACGCGCTGGCAGTCCTCGGCGTTCATCGCCGCGGTCGGCTCGTCGAGGATCAGCACTCTCGCCGCGCGGTGCAGCGCCTGCGCCAGCAGCACGACCCGCTGCCACGAGACCGGCAGCTCGCTGACGCGTCTGCGCACGTCGACGTCGAGCCCGATCGAGGCGAGCAGCTCGCGCACCTCGCGGTCGGCGCGGCGGCGGGCGAGGAAGGCGCCGCGGGTCGGCTCGGCGCCGAAGGTGACGACCTCGGTGACGGTCATGTCGAGCGGCATCACCAGCTCCTGCGGGACCGCGACGACGCCTGCCGCGAGCGCGTCGGCGGGACCGCGCAGCGACAGCGCCGCGCCGCCGACGGCGATCGTCCCCGCGTCGGCCGGCGTGCGGCCGGTGAGGACGTTGACGAGCGTCGACTTGCCGGCGCCGTTGCGGCCGATCAGCCCGTCGACGCGGCCGCCGCGCAGCTCTATCGCGACGTCGCTCAGCACGACCGCGTCGCCGTAGCGCTTGCCGACGCCCTCGGCCCGCAGCGCGGCCGCCGCGCCCGGCGCGCCCGCCACGCCGCCGGCCGCCTCCGCCGCGGCGCTCACCGCTTCCGCTCCTGGCGCGCGAGAACGACCGCCGCGAGCAGCACCGCGCCCTCGATCAGCTGGATCACGGCCGCCTTCTGGTCGAGCATCGTCAGGCCGCGCTCCAGCAGCGCGATGAAGGCGACGCCGAAGACGGTCGCGCCGGGGCTGAAGCGGCCGCGCCCGACGACGGCGGCGCCGAGGAAGACGGCCGAGTACGGCGGCAGCAGCAGGCCGGCGCCGGAGTTGGGGAAGTACGAGCCGCCCTGCGAGGTGACCATCACGCCCGCGAGGCCGGCGATCAGGCCGAGCGCGACGAAGGCGGCGAGGCGGACCTTGCTGACGGAGATGCCGGCGAGCGTGACCGCGCTCGGGTTGAGGCCGGTCGCGCGCAGGCGGCGGCCGAAGGTCGTGAACGACATCAGCACGATCGCGACGATCACGAGCGCGAGCGTCAGCCACGTCGACAGCGGCAGCCCGGCCTTCTCGGCGAGCGTGAAGTCGAGGTAGGAGCCGGGGATTCTGTCCGCGATCGTCTCGTTGTCGGTCAGCAGCTGCTCGATCCCGACCGCGACCGAGCCGGCCGCGAGCGTCGCGATGAACGCGGGCGCGCGGCCCCACGCGACGGCGACGCCGTTGGCGGTGCCGACCGCGACGCCGACGGCGAGCGCGGCGAGGATCGCGATCAGCGGCGAGACGCCGCGGTCGGACATCAGCAGGATCGAGACGGCGCCGGCGAGGCCGAGCGTCGAGGCGAACGAGAGGTCGAACTCGCCGATCACGAGCACGAAGGTGACGCCGAGCGCGAGCACGATCAGCACCGACTGCTGCGTCAGGATCGACTTCATGTTGTCGGCCGTCAGGTACGTGTCGGGCAGCCGCAGCGTGAAGTAGCCGACCAGCAGCACGAGGAACAGCGTCGCGATCGCCGGCCGGTTGGTCGCGATCCGGCGCGCCAGCGACGGCTGCGCGGCAGGGGCGGCCGCGACGTCGGGCGCCGAGGGGGTGGCGACGCTCATCTCTGCTGCTCCTTCGCGTCGGCGATGGCCGGGATCGACTCGGGATCGGCGAGCGGGTCCAGCTCGGCCGCGGTCGGGTGGCCGGCGCCGTAGACGGTGATCGTGCGGCCGGTGAGGATGTGCGAGCGCATGATCGCGCCGGCCCACTCGCCGTCGCGGCGGTGGAAGGCCTCGGTGATCGCGCGGTGCTCGGCCCACGAGCGCTCCAGCTCCGGAACGGTGTACCGGCCGATCGTGCGGTGCGTCAGCGGGATCTCGACGATCGACGCGACGAGCGCCACCAGCCGCCTGTTGCCGGTCGCCGCCAGCACGCCGCTGTGGAACCTGTTGTTGAGCGCGGTCACCTGCTGCAGCCAGCCCGGCTCCTGCGCCGCCAGCGCGGCCTCCATCTGGTCGCAGAGGGCCTCCAGCTCGCCGACCTGCTCGGGCGTGACCTGGACGGCGGCGAGCTGCGCGCCGTGCGACTCCAGCACCGCGCGCAGGCTGAAGATCTCCTCGACGTCGCCGGCGTTCCACTGCGCGACGACGACGCGCCGGTTCGGCATCTGCTCGACCAGCCCGTCGGCGTTGAGCCGCGCGAGCGCCGCGCGGACCGGCGTGCGGCTGACGCCGAGCGCTCTCGACAGCGCCGCCTCGGGCAGCGGGGAGCCCTGCGGATATTCGCCGCTGGCGATCCGGCTGCGGATCTCCAGGTAGGCATGCTCGGTTGCGTCGCGGCGGCCGCTGTCGGCGTCCGCGCGGTCAGCGGGTCGCTCCATCTCTCTCTCCTCTGGGTGCTGCGGGACGACGCTGCAAGTCCTAACGGTTCGGAGTACCGATTGCAAGCATTCGGTATCCCGTTTCGTGAATTTAATGCCGATTCTGGCCATCTGAGGCTCACTTGGTATACATTCAGCCTCGCTCGGCACACCGCGAGGTGCCGCCGAGCTGGAGTGAGAGATCGAGAGGAGAGAGCGATGGCCAGCCGTCGACGGGTCGTCACCGGCCACGACGCCGCGGGCGCCGCGATCGTTGCCAGCGACGCGGCCCTGCAGCCCCAGACCTCGCCCGGCCTGCCGGGCGTCGAGATGCTGTACCTGTGGGGCGCCGACGGCCCCGCCGCCTACCCCGACAGCGGCGAGCAGCCGGCCTGGCGCGACCACTTCCCGCCCGTCGGCGGCTTCCGCTTCGTCACCTTCTCGCTGCCGCCGGCCGATCACCCGGTGCCCGACGACGCCGGCTCGGCGGAGGCGCTGGCGCACACGAACGCGGTCTTCCCCGGCCTGCTCGACACCTTCGCCGACGACGACCCGGGCATGCACCGCAGCGACACGACCGACGTCGCGATCGTGCTCTCCGGCGAGGTCGTGCTGGAGCTGCCCGGCGGCGAGGAGCGGACCCTGCGGGCCGGCGACACGATCGTCCAGAACGGCACCTCACACCGCTGGACGAACCGGTCCGCCGAGCGCGTCGAGCTGCTGTTCGTGCTGGTCGGCGCGGAGCGCGCAGCATGAGCGCCGTCGCGCAGCGGACCGCGCGCGCCGCCGTGCTGGAGGAGTACGGCGCCGCGTTCGAGGTGCGCGAGTTCCCGGCGCCGACCGCGGCGCCCGGCGGGCTCGTGGTCGAGATCGACGTCGCGACCGTCTGCGGCTCCGACGTGCACGTCTGGCAGGGCCACATGGCCGGCGTGCTGCCGATCACGCCGCCGCTGATCCTCGGCCACGAGATGGCCGGGATCGTGACGGAGATCGGCGCCGGCGCCGAGGTCGACAGCGTCGGCCAGGAGCTGCGCGTCGGCGACCGCGTCGTGTGGGCGCATGCGCCCTGCGGCCACTGCCACGAGTGCACAGTCGAGCGCGAGCCCGTCCTCTGCTCGACCCGCTACATCGGCTACCTCAACGACTGCTCGCTGCCGCCGCACTTCACCGGCACCTTCGCCGAGCTGGGGATCGTGCGGCCGGAGGCCGGGCGCGTGCGCGTGCCGGACGCGGTGCAGAGCGGCTGGGCGTCTGCCGGCTCGTGCGCGCTGCGAACGGTCGTCCGCGCCTTGGAGATCGCCGGCCCGATCGACTTCACCGACACCGTCGTCGTGCAGGGCGCGGGGCCGCTGGGCCTGTTCGCGACCGCGCTGCTGTCGCTCCACCAGCCGCGCCGGCTGGTCGTCGTCGGCGGCCCGGCCGAGCGGCTCGAGCTGGCACGCGAGTGGGGCGCGACCGACGTCGTGCTGGTCGACCCCGACGGCGATCCGAGAGCGCGCGTCGAGGCGGTGCGCGCGATCACCGGCCGCGGCGCCTCGGTCCTGTTCGAGCTGGCCGGCGCGCCCGGCGTCGTCAGCGAGGGCGTCGAGATGGTCGCCCGCAACGGCCGCTACGTGCTGATGGGGACGCTCGGCGGGCCGCCGCAGCCGCTGCCGGTCGCGACGATGGTCACGCGCGGGATCCAGATGCGCGGCTCGATGAGCGGCGCGATCGGCGACTACCACACGGCGATGAGCGCGCTCGACCGCTACCGCGACCGCTTCGAATGGGGCCGCATGCTCGGCCAGGAGTACGGCCTCGGGCAGCTCGCCGAGGCGATGGCGGCGATGCGGCGGATGGAGCAGATCAAGCCGCTGATCCGCCCGGCGCTCGATCGATGACGCTCGCGCGCGCGTACGAGGGGCTGCGGGTCGTCGACCTGACGGCGATGATCGCCGGCCCGATGGCGACGATGGTGCTCGCCGACCTCGGCGCCGACGTCGTCAAGGTCGAGCGGCCGCACGGCGACGACGGCCGCTGGCTGCCGCCGTTCCACGACGAGGTCGCGACGCTGTTCCAGGCGTTCAACCGCAACAAGCGCAGCGTCGCGCTCGATCTCACGACCGCCGAGGGGCTCGACGCCGTGCTGCGGCTGGTCGACCGCGCCGACGTCTTCGTCGAGAGCTTCCGCCCCGGCAAGCTCGACCGCCTCGGGCTGTCGTGGGATGCCCTGCGCGCGCGCAACCCGCGGCTCGTCTACTGCTCGGTCAACGCCTACGGGACCGGGCCGCTCGGGCGCGACCTGCCCGGCTACGACCCGGTCGTGCAGGCGTTCTGCGGGATCATGGCCGCCAACGGGCACCCCGACGGCGAGCCGGCGCGCGTGCCGCCGTCGCTGATCGACATCACGACCGGGATGTGGGCGGCGACGGCGATCCAGGCGGCGCTGGCGCGGCGCGCGGCGACCGGCGCCGGCGAGCGCGTCGAGACGGCGCTGGTCGACGCCGGCTTCTTCCTGATGTGCCACCAGCTGCTGTCGATGCTGGCGACCGGCACGCCGCCGCAGCGGACCGGTGCGGCGACCCCGATCGCGGCGCCGTACGAGACCTTCGCGACCGCCGACGGGACGGTGATGGTCGCGGCCGGCAACAACGCGATCTTCCGCCGCCTCTGCCGCGCGCTTGGGATCGAGTCGCTCGCCGGCGAGGAGCGCTTCGCGACCGTCGCCGACCGCCTGGCGAACCGACCCGAGCTGCATGACCTGCTGGAGGCGGAGACGCGCCGGCACGGCAGCGAGGCGCTGGCCGCGCTGCTGCGCGACGCGGAGGTGCCCGTCTCCCCCGTCAACCGCCTCGATGTCGCGCTCGCCGACCCGCTGACGGTCGAGCGCCAGTTGTTTCTGTCGCAGGACGCAATCTCCGGGTCTGACAGACCCACAGATCGCGCGCTCCCCCACCTGCGCCTGCCCTTCCTCGGCCCGGACGCCACGCCCACGCCGCCGCCCGCGCTCGGCCAGCACACGCAGGAGGTGCTGGCCGAGCTGGGGATCGACGCGGCGCGCGGCTGAGGTCAGCCGGTCGCGACCCGGTGCCCGGGGATCCGCTGCCCGGCGCGCTCGGCCGCGACCGGGTCCTGTCTGCCGACGAGCAGGTCACCGGATCGGTTCCTCGGCGAGCGCGGAGGAGGCGCCGAGCGCCCCGGAGATGCCGAGCGCACAGGCGCTGGCGACGAGCAGACGAGAGAACATCGAACGTCCCTTCTTCCGGTGTGGTGACGCCGCCAACGCTCGCGCATCGGCGCACGTCACCGGCACCGGAGAACGTGCCCGCGGCGTCGCCCCATCGGGGGAGACGCGCGCGCCGTTCGGAAGAGAGCGGCTCAGTTGTGGCAGGTGACGCCGAGGTCCTTCGCGACCGCCTTCGGCGTGCCGGGGACCGGGCAGTCGAACGAGCTGCCGGCGGTCACGAACTTCCAGCCGTGGTGGCCCTTCTTGTAGACCGCGATGCCGTCGGCCTGGTACTTCTCGCAGCCCTTCTTGAGGTTGCGGCGCCAGATGCCGGCGTAGGCCTCGTTGACCGTCGAGACGCGGATCTTCAGGCATCTCGCCGGCACCTTCGCGGCGGTCGCGATCGCCTTCGCCTCGGCGCCGGTCGGCGTGCGATCGGCGTGGGCGAGCGCGGGGACGGCGGCGAGCGCGACGAGCGGGACGAGCACGGCGGACTTCAGACGACGGGACACGGCAGCTCCTGACTCCGGGGATTCGCTTCTACCGTCAGTGGACGGCCACGCACCGGAAACCTTGAGTCGCCCGTGCTCTGTCAGTCTCGCGGTAGTCGCCGCTGGGTCAGAGACCGCGAAGCCGCCTCGCGCCCTCGAGCGCTCTCACCAACGGATCGTCGGCCGTGCCCTCGATCCGTTTCTGCCACTCCCGCTCCGCCTGGGCCGCCGCGCGGAGCGCCGCCCGCTCTGAATCGACCGCGCGTGGCGGCGCATCGACGTGGACGAGCTCGATCACCACCCGCACTTCCTGCACGCTTCCGCCATCTCGTAGCTGTGCGCGCGCAGGGTCGCGATCTCGGCGTCGATCCGGCGCTGCGCCTCGGCGCTGTCCATGGGCATGCGCCGGATCCTATGGGCGCGCGAGGATGCGGACGGGAGGCGCCGCCGCCCGCTAGGCCTCCTGCTGCGTCGGCATCACGCGCACGTGCGAGAGGTTGACGTGGCGCGGCTGGGCGGCGATGAAGGCGACGACGCGGGCGACGTCCTCGGCGACGAGCAGCTCCATCGACTCGGCCGCGCCGGCCAGCCAGGCCTGCACGCCGGCGTCGGTGACGTGGCTCTGCAGCTCGGTCGCGACGATCCCCGGCTCGATCGCCGCGGTGCGGACGAACTGCGGGCCCAGCTCGGTTCGCAGGTGGTCGCCGAGGTGGGAGACGAACGCCTTCGTCGCCGAGTAGACGGCGAAGTTCGGGAACAGGTGCTGGGCGGCGATCGAGGAGGTCAGCACGAGGTCGGCGACGCCGTCATCGGCGGCGGCCGCGGCGACGAGGCTCGGCACGAACGCCTCGACGGTGTACAGCAGGCCCTTCAGGTTGAGGTCGATCTGCCGGTCCCACTGGTCGCGCCGCAATTCCTCGATCGGCGCCGGCAGCATCACGCCGGCGTTGGCGAAGACGAGGTCGACGCGGCCGAGCCGCTCGCCGACCAGCGACGCGACGCGCTGCACGGCGTCGGGGTCGGTGACGTCGAGCGCGAGCGGCAGCGCCTCGCCGCCGGCGTCGGCGATCTGCGCCGCGAGCGCGTCGAGACGATCCTGGCGGCGGGCGGTCAGCGCGACCTTCGCGCCGCCGGCCGCGAGCGCCAGCGCGGTCGCCGCGCCGATCCCGCTGGAGGCGCCGGTGACGACGGCGACGCGGCCGGCGAGTGAGGTGGTGTCGTTGGTCATGGCGACCACGACACCACCGCCGGCGCCGCGCGAGAAGAGGCGCGTCCAGCCTGGGGACGGGCCGACAGGGGGTCCAGCTTCCCCACCCAGCCGGCACCCCGCCGCGCCTACACTCGGCAGGCGATGACGACGACCAAGCAGGAGCTGCGCGAGTTCCTCCGCTCCCGCCGCGCGCGGCTGGCGCCGGAGGCGGTCGGGCTCGACCGCGGCGACGGCCACCGCCGCGTCCCCGGCCTGCGGCGCGAGGAGCTGGCGCGGCTGGCCGGCGTCTCCGTCGACTACTACGTGCGGCTGGAGCAGGGCCGCAACGCGAGCGTCTCGGCCTCGGTGCTCGACGCGATCGCCCGCGCGCTGCGGCTCGACGAGCACGAGCGCGCCCACCTCTTCGACCTCGCCAAGCCGGCCCCGCAGACCGCCCGCCGCAGAGCCTCCCGGCCGCAGCGCGTCCGCCCCGGCGTGCGGCTGCTGCTCGACACGCTGCCGACGCCGGCGTTCGTGCTCGGCCGGCGGCTCGACATCCTCGCGACCAACCGGATGGCGCGGGCGCTGCTGTGCGACTTCGACGCGCTGCCGCCGGCCGCGCGCAACCACGCCCGCTGGATCTTCCTCGACCCGGCGACGCGCGAGCTGTACGTCGACTGGGAGACGATCGCGAGAGAGAACGTCGCGATGCTGCGGCTCGACGCCGGCGCCAACCCCGACGACCAGGAGCTGTCGGCGCTGATCGGCGAGCTGACGATCAAGAGCCCCGAGTTCGCCGGCTGGTGGACGCGCCACGAGGTGCTGAGACGCAGCCACGGCACGAAGCGCTACCACCACCCGGTCGTCGGGCCGCTGACGATCTCCTACGAGGCGCTGCCGCTGCCCGACGATCCCGACCAGACGCTGTTCGTCTACTCGGCCGAGCCCGGCTCGCCGTCGGCCGAGGCGCTCGCGCTGCTCGGCGACTGGAGCCTCTAGGCCCCCGCCCACCCGCGTCGCAGCCGCGCGAACAGCGACTCCAGCGCGGCGCGCGGGTCGGGCGCGTCGCCGGCGACGTCGGGGATCTCCAGCGCGTAGCGGGCGAGCGCGCGGTCCTCGACGGCGGGCGCGTCGCGGCCGGCCTCGGCGGCCAGCAGCGCGGCGATCGGATCGGCGCTGGCGAGCCAGCGGCGGCGGGCGTGGTCGCGCAGCGCGGGCGTCGCCATGATCAGCTCGATCCGCTGCGCCACCCAGGGCGACGGCTCCAGCTCGAACGGCCCGCGCTCGCGCATCACGGCCTCCAGCCCGTCGAGCACGGTCACGCCCGCCGGCCGCTCGCGCACCAGCTCCGGCACCGAGCGCCCGTCCTCCTCACCGCTGGAGAAGACGAGGCTCTCCTTGCCGTCCGGGAAGTGCTTGAACAGCGTCGCGAGCGAGACGTCCGCCTCCTCGGCGACCTGCGCGACGGTGACGGCGTCGAAGCCACGCTCGCGGAACAGCCGCGTGGCGGCGTCCGACAGCGCCTGGCGGGTCTGCGCCTTCTTGCGCTCGCGACGGCCGACGGTCTCCATACGGACAAGCATATCGACTCCAAAAGTAGAACGACTATGCTTTTTGTATGACTACGACTTCGGCATCGCTCACCCAAGCTGCGGAGGCGCCCGCCGCCCGCTCCGCCAGCACCCGCCTGATGTGGGCCATCCTCGGGCTCGTCCTGCTCGCCGACGCGCTCGACATGATCGACTCGACCGTCACCAACATCGCCGCGCCGACGATCAGCGGCGAGATCGGCGGTGGAGCGAGCCTGCTGAAGTGGCTCGGCGCCTCCTACGCGCTCGCGATGGGCGTGCTGCTCGTCGTCGGCGGCCGCCTCGGCGACCGCTACGGCCAACGGCGGCTGTTCCTGGTCGGGATCGTCGGCTTCACCGCCGCCTCCGCCGTCTGCGGGCTGGCGCCGACGCCGGCCGTGCTGATCGGCGCGCGCGTCGTCCAGGGCGCCTTCGGCGCGCTGCTGATCCCGCAGGGGATGGCGATCATGACGAAGACCTTCTCGCCGCAGATGCTGAGAACGGCCTTCGGCCTGTTCGCGCCGCTGCTGGGGCTGGCGACCGTCGGCGGGCCGATCATCGCCGGCTTCCTGATCGACGCCGACGTCGCCGGGCTCTCGTGGCGGCCGATCTTCCTCGTCAACCTCCTGCTCGGCACGATCGGCACCGTCGCCGCGCTGAAGCTGCTGCCGCGCGACGACGACGGCGACCCGTCCGTCAGCATCGACGCGATCGGCTCGGGCCTGCTCGCGCTCGCGATGGGCGGCACGCTGTTCGGCCTGATCGAGGGCTCCTCCGACAGCTGGTCGCCGCTCCCGATCGCGACCCTGCTGACCGGGCTGCTCGCCTTCGCCGCCTTCGGCCGCCGCCAGGTGACCGCCGCCGACCCGCTGCTGAAGCCGTCGCTGCTGCGCAATCGCGGCTTCTCCTCCGGCCTCGTCACCGGCCTCGTCGTCTTCGCCGCGACCAGCGGCCTCGCCTACGTGCTGTCGCTGTTCATCCAGCAGGCGCTCGGCGCCGACCCGGGCGACACGGCGCTCGGGCTGCTGCCGCTGACCGCCGGCATCATCGTCGCCGCCGGCGCCTGCATGGGGCTGATGGCGAAGCTCGGGCGGACGCTGATCTTCGCCGGCCTCGCGATCCTCGCGCTCGGCGTCGGCGGCCTGCTGACGCTCGTGATCGTGAACGGCGCCGAGCTGACGCTGTGGCAGCTGGCGCCGGCGATCTTCGTCACCGGCCTCGGCATGGGCGCCTGCTACGGCACGATCTTCGACATCGCGCTCGGCGACATCGACGCCGACGAGGCCGGCAGCGCCTCCGGCTCGCTGTCGGCGGTCCAGCAGCTCGCGGCCGGCGCCGGCTCAGCGCTCGTCACGACCGTCTTCCTGCAGGTCGGCGGAAGCTTCACGCATGCGATGACGGTGACGCTGATCGTCGTGCTCGCGGCCGTCGTCGCCTGCCTCGGGCCGGCGCGGCTGCTGCCTCGCCGCGCGCCGGCCGAACCGACGGGCGGGCACTAGTCCGGGAGCGTGACGCCGCTGAGCTGCGCGCAGAGGGCGAGCAGCTCCTCCTGCACGGCGGGGTCGGCGGTCTCCGCGCGCGGCTGCCGGCGCTCCAGGTGGTGCCAGTAGCCGGCGGTCTCCTGCGCCGCCTCCGGCGCCGCCGCCAGCCACGCCTGCGTCGCGGAGCCCTCCTCGACGCCGTCGGGCGCGCCGGCGCCGCCCATCTTCGTCCGCACCCAGCCGGGGTCGACGGCGTTGGCGCGCACCTGCGGCCAGCGGCGCGCGACCGCGAACGCGAGCAGCACGTCGTGCAGCTTGCTGTCGCAGTAGGCCTGCGTCGCATTCCACTCGCGCTGCTGCCACTGCGCGTCGTCGAGCCGCAGCACGCCCGACTCGTGCATCCCGGAGGTCATGTAGACGAGCCGCTGCGGCCGCTCGATCAGCGCCGTCAGCACGTACGGCGCGAGCACGTTGACGGCGAAGACGCGCTCGAGCCCGTCGGCCGTCGCGGCACGCGGGCCGAGGTAGACGCCGGCGTTGTGCAGCACCGCGTCGAAGCGGCCGAGCGCGTTCGCCTGCTCGGCGACCGCGCGCATCCCGGCGAGCGTCGAGAGATCCCCGGCGACCGTCCCGCGCGCCCGCGGCAACGCCGCGAGCGCCTCGCGTGCGCGCGCGGGCGAGCGCCCGTGGAGGACGACGTCGTGGCCGTCGGCGAGCAGCTGGCGCGCGGCCTCGTGGCCGAGGCCGTCAGCGGAGCCGGTGATGAGCACGGAGGTCATGACGACCAGGGTAGGCGCGAGGCCGACCCGATCGCCGTGACGTCGTGCCCGCCGCGCTCAGCCGGCCGCCCGCGAGCGACGCGGCTGATGCTCGTGCTCACGCGCGTCGCGCGCTTCGGGCTTCAGCTGCCGTTCGGCCTCGCGAGCCGAGACTCTGCGCTCGACCGGCTCGGGCGCCAGGTGGTTGGACTCGGCGTCTGCCTTCGCGCCGAGCGAGATGCCCGACAGGTACATCACCAGTCCGACCACGCCCGCGACGACGAGCACGATCACGATGAGGAGAATTGCGATTCCGCCTTCCATGACGGCTCAACTGCCCGCCGTCGCGGTGCGCAAACACGCGCGTCAGCGGATCGTCGCGCGGCGACGCGCGCCGGCTCCCGTGCTTCCACCGATGCGCGTGCGGGGCGGCCGCTGTTCGATGCCGGGATGCTCGCTCGTCTTCGCCTTCTCGCCGTCTCGCTGCTGATCGTCTTCGCCGCCGGCGTCGTCGCCTCCGATGCCGCCAGCGCCGCCGGCAGGTCGGCGCTCTACCCCGCCCAGCTGACCGTGACCGGCGGGATCACCGTCAAGCGCGCGCACGGGGAGCTGCTCGACTGCTCGCCGTCGCAGTGGTGGACGCTCGTCAACAGCGCCGACTTCAGCCTCAGACAGCGCGTGACGGTCTCCGTCTCCGGCGGGATCGGCGTCGCCAACGCCAGAGGCTGGATCCGCGGCGCGAGCTTCGGCAGCAGAATCACGGGCTACGACGAGCGCAACTTCTGCGCGCCGTACGAGCCGATCGAGCTGACGAGACCGGCCTGCAGCGGCTTCGCGCTGCCGAGAAGCCAGATCGGGATCACGACCAGCGGGCTCGCGGGCGACGGGCGCAGACAGCTGGCGGTGCGGATCGGCCGCGTCGAGGGCCCGACGCAGAGAGGCGGCGACTGCGCCACGCCCGACATGCGGGGCAGAACGCCAGGCCTCGTCCTCTCCGCCCTC
The DNA here is from genome assembly GCF_030646155.1 of Conexibacter sp. CPCC 205762. Classification (GTDB taxonomy): domain Bacteria; phylum Actinomycetota; class Thermoleophilia; order Solirubrobacterales; family Solirubrobacteraceae; genus Conexibacter. The sequence continues at coordinate 38,430 of NZ_JAUTDN010000018.1, read as the reverse complement.
CAGTGGCCGGCGGCGAGCATCACCGTCCCGCTCGACCTGCGCGTCTCCTCCGCCCTCACGCTCGGGCGCGCGAAGAAGCTGATCCGCGTGATGCGGCTGGTCGGCACCTGCGACGCCGTCACCGCCACCCACGGCAGAAGAGTCTCCTCCCCCTTCAACCCGCTGGAGGACGGCGACTGCTACGTCGACGGCACCATCAACGTCGAGCTGAAGCGGCTGAGATGACGGCGTGCAAGAGAACGCCGGTATAAACGGGTTATACTCCACACCATGAAGACGGCCATTTCGGTCCCCGACAGCACCTTCGAGCGCGTCGAGATCGCGGCGAAGCAGCTCGGTGTCTCGCGTAGCGAATTCTTCGCCCGCGCTGCCGAGCGGTGGCTGGACACACTCGACGACGACGGCACGACCGCCGCGATCGACGCCGCGATCGCCGACCTGCCGGCCGACCACGCCTTCACCGACGCGGCCGCCGCCGCACTCGCCAGCGACGACCGCGGCTGATGCGACGCGGCGAGATCTGGTGGGCCGACTTCGGTCTGCCGCGCGGCTCGGCGCCCGCCCTGCGACGTCCGGCGCTGATCGTCAGCGCCAACCCCTACAACCGTTCTCGACTGCGGACGGTGACCGTCGCGGTCGTCACGAGCACCGCGCGGCTCGCCGCGCTCCCCGGCAACGTGGCCGTCCCGGCAGACCTCACCCGTCTGCCGACCGACTCCGTCGTCAACGTCACACAGCTCGCGACCATCGACCGCCACGCGCTCGAGGAGCGGATCGACACGCTGCCCGACTGGCTGATGGCGCAGGTCGACAACGGCCTGCAGCGGGCGCTCGCGCTGACGCGCGGGTAGTTCGCCCGCCCCGTCCTTCAGCGCGTCAGGCGGACGCTGCGGCGGAGCGTGCGGGGCGCGTAACCGGGGGCGGTGATCGTCACGGTCAGCCTCGCTCTGCCGGTCGGGAAGACGCCGCGGACGCGCAGGGGGCGGACCGTCAACGTGCGCGCGACGCCGGCTCTCAAGGCGACGGTGCGGGCCGTGCGGCGGGGCTTGCCGCGATAGCGGACGATCAGCGCCAGGCGCGCGGTGCCGCTCCTGGCGCCGCGCAGGCGCAGCCGCACGCCGCCGACGCGGGAGCGGACCGTCAGCCGTGCCTTGACGACCGGCTTGGAGCGCGGGCCGCCGGTCGCTCGCTCCGGGCCCCACCCACGCGGAGCGACGACGGCAGTGTTGTCTGCCGGCGCGAGATCGGGACCTTCGGAGCTGACCATCACCTTCATTGCTCTGTCGTCGATCACCGGCAGCGTGACCGTGCGCGACGCTCCCGGCGTCAGCGGCTCCTGCCGGCAACTGCTGGCGCCGTCGATCCACGGCTCCGCCAACCCGAACTGGCGCGGCCCGGCCACCAGACAAGCCGGCCACCAGCCGTTCTGCAGCGGGCGGTCGACGGTCACCCATGGCAGGTCGGCCGCGCGCGGGCCGCGGTTGGTGATGGTGGCCCTGAGCATGCTGTCTCTGCCGACGGCGGCGCTGACCGTCAGATCGGTGCGGTCCTCCGTTCTGTCGCCGGCGAGGTCGCGGTCGGCGTCGACCTCGCTGACGGGCGCGATCCGCAGCCGCTCGCCGGGGCGCCGCGACGACGGCGCAGGCTCTCCCTCTCCGCGCTCCGGCGGCAGAGCTGCGAGGCAGTCGGCAAGGAACGGCGTCCAGCTGTCGAGGCTCACGACCTGGCAGACGTCGCCCAGGAAGCCGAGCTCGGGGCGGCATGCGGCCTGGTCGACGATCGCGTGGCCGCCGCTCTGCTGGTCGAGTCCGAGCACGAGCGAGCGATAGTCCGTCACCACGCGCGGAGCCGGGAACGTGTAGACGCCGGGCTCCGCCGGCAGCGTGAACCAGTCGCCGAGCTGCACGCCGCGCCCCGGGTCCTCTGAGCGATCGCTGACGCGCAGCCGCACCAGCCCGGCCTGACTCCCTTCGCCGACCGTGATCCTGACCGCCTGCAGCACGCGCGGAGGGATCCCCTCCAGCGTGACCACGCCGCGCCAGACGCTCGACAGCGTCGCCGGCCCCTCAGGCGTCAGTTCCGCCGACGCTCCCGGCGCGGACGCGAGCAGCGCCGACGCCCCGATCGCGGCCGCCGCGGCAGCCGCCCACCCCCTCTGCCCCTGTCGCATGCGGCGACGCTACCAACCGCTTTCCGGCCGCTTGTGCACGTGGCGTTACGGCCGCGTCTGGATCGAGCCGGCGGTCTCGCGCAGCGGCGCGGAGGAGCGGCCGGCGCGGACGGCGACGATCTCGGCCAGGATCGAGATCGCCGTCTCCTCCGGCGTGCGGCCGCCGATGTCGAGGCCGCAGGGCGCGTGCAGGCGGGCGAGCTGGACCGGGGTGACGCCGGCCGCGGCGAGGCGCTCGTTGCGCTCGACGGTGGTGCGGCGGCTGCCGAGCGCGCCGACGTAGCCGGCCTCCGTCGCGAGCGCGCGCTGCAGCGCCGGCACGTCGAGGCGCGGGTCGTGCGAGAAAACGAGGATCGCGTCGCGCGGGCCGAAGCGGTCGCGGCCGGCCGCGAACGCCTCGTCGGGCCAGCCGACGTGGACCGACGCCGCGCGCGCGAACCGCGGCGCGGTCACGAACTGCCTGCGCGGGTCGCTGATCGTGACGGCGTAGCCGAGCTCGCGGGCAAGCGGCGCGAGCGCGGCCGAGAAGTCGATCGCGCCGAAGATCAGCAGCCGCGGCGGCGGGGCGAAGGAGCGGATGAAGACGCGCAGGTCGGCGCCGAGCGTCGCGCCGTCGGCGCCGTAGCAGCGGATCGTCGTGACGCCCTGGTCGAGCAGCCCGGCGGCATCGCGTGCGACCGCGCGCGCGAGCAGCGGCGGGACGCCGCGCAGGACGCCGCGCGCGACGACGTCAGCGCGACGGGCCGGCGTCGCGGCGAGGGCTGCGGCTTCTTCGCGGAACGCCGGCGGTGCGGCGATGGCGGGGTCGTCGCGGGCGTCGCCGCCCGGGATCAGCGCAGCGGTCGCGCCGGCGCGGGGGCCGTCGAGGACGGTCGCGAGCGAGGCGGGGCGGCCGGCGCGGACGGCGTTCGCGACGGCCGCGACGGCGGCGGCGTCGTCCTCGTCGAGCGCGTGGACGAAGACGTGGACGGTGCCGCCGCAGGTGAGGCCGGCGGTGCCGGCGAGCGCGTCGGAGATGCCGTAGGAGTGGACCGCGGGCGGGGCGCCGTCGAGCACCTCGGTCGCCTCGTGGACGACCGCCGACTCGACGCAGCCGCCGCTGATCGAGCCCTCGATCTCGCCCTCCGCTGTGACGAACATCGCCGCGCCAGCCGGCAGCGGAGCCGAGTCGTCGACCGCGACCAGCACCGCCCGCGCGACCCGCCGCCCGCGCGCGAGCCAGTCGCCGACGACGCCCGCCTGGTCGCTGACGACGCTCATCGCGCGGCCTCCGCCGCGCGCGGGGTCGGCGCCGGACGAGGGGCGGGCGCAGCGCGAGGGGTCGGCGCCGCGTGCGGGGTCGGCGCCGGACGAGGGGCGGGCGCAGCGCGAGGGGTCGGCGCCGCGTGCGGGGTCGGCGCCGGACGAGGGGCGGGCGCAGCGCGAGGGGTCGGCGCCGCGTGCGGGGTCGGCGCCGGACGAGGGGCGGGCCCTCCGCGAGCGGCGACGTCTGCGGGCCGGTCGACGTCCGCAACCGCCGCCGCGCCCAGCTCGACCTCGACGACGCCGATCCCGCGCAGCAGCGCGCCGGCGCCGCGATCTCCGCGCAGCTCGGCCAGCGCCGGGAACAGCGGGCGGCGGAGCAGGACCGGGTGGCCGGGAACGCCGTCATGGACGGCGCGAACAGCGGGGAACGGCGGCGCGGCGCGTGCGCAGGCGAGCAGGTGCTCGACATGCTCCGCCCGCAGCCACGCCTGATCGCCGAGCACGACGAGCAGCGCGTCGGCATCCGCTGCCGCCGTGAGGCCCGCGCGCAGCGAAGCCGCGATGCCCTCGTCCCAGCCGCGCACGAGCACGGGGCGGGCGCCGTGGAGGTCGGCCTGGGCGCGCACCTCGTCGGCGCGGGCGCCGAGCGTCACGAGCGTCTCGGCGATGCCCGCGACGCCGGCGAGCGCGCGCAGCGGGCGTTCGAGCAGCGGCCGGCCGTCGATCTGCGCGAGCTGCTTCGCGCCGCCGAAGCGCCGCCCGGCGCCCGCCGCGAGCACGAGCGCGACGACCCGCTCCGCCGTCATCGCCCGCCTCGTGCCGGCGACGGCGACGGGCGCGACAGGCGCGGCATCCATTCGTCCAGCGAGACCACTGGCATGAGAAGAGGCTACTGTATTCTGTTGCCTCATGATCGAGGCTTTGCTGCCCGCCCTCACCGGCACCGTCACCGCCCGCCGCGACGCCGACTACGAGCAGGTCCGCCGCGAGTGCACGTGGGTGCTGAACGTCCCGCCGCGCCGGCCCGAGCTGATCGTCAGAGCGGCGAGCGTCGAGGACGTGGTCGCGGTCGTGCGGCACGCCGCCGAGCGGCGGATGCCCGTCACCGTCAAGGGCACCGGACACAGCCACGCCGCCGCCTTCCTGCGCGACGGCGGGATCATGCTCGACGTCTCCGCGCTCGCCTGTGCGCGGATGCTCGACGACGGGATCACCGCGCAGGTCGGCCCCGGGATCCGCTCGGCCGAGGTCGCCGCCTTCCTCGCCGGCCACGGCCGCGCTTTTCCGCAGGGCCACAGCGGCGGCGTCGGCATCGGCGGCTTCCTGCTCGGCGGCGGGATGGGCTTCAACGGCGTCGCCTGGGGCGAGTTCTCGGCCGCGAACGTCGAGGCGGTCGACGTCGTCACCGCCGCCGGCGAGCTGCTGACCGTCAGCGCCGAGCAGCATCCCGACCTGTTCTGGGCCGCGCGCGGCGCCGGACCCGGCTTCCCGGCCGTCGCGGTCGGCTTCCGGCTGCGGACCTTCCCGCTCCCCGCCGGCATGCACAGCAGCCGCTGGACCTACCCGTTCGAGGCGGCGCGGGCGGTCGCGCAGTGGCTGCAGGCTCACGCCGACGGCCCTGACGGCGCGAACGTCGAGCGGTTCGTCTCGCTGGAGGCGACGGCGACCGGCGGCCACGTCTGCAAGGCGGTCGCGATCGCCTTCGAGCGCGAGATCGCGGACGCGCGCGCCGCGCTCGCGACGCTCGCCGACAGCGCCCCGCCCGGCGCGCTCGACGCCGCCGGCCCCGCGCCGGTCAGCTTCGCGCGCCTCTACGCCGGCGGCATCACCGGTGAGCCCGGTCGCACCGTCAACGACACGATCTGGACCGACGACCCGGTCGGCGCGACGGTCGCGCTCGCGCGGCGGGTCGAGCTGGCGCCGAGTCCGCGCACGATCGCGATGGTCGACTACCGCCCAGCGCCTTCGAGATCCCTGCCAGACATGGCGGTCTCGATCGCGGCGCGCGGCTTCCTGTCGTGGGGCGCGAAGTGGGGCGACCAGGACGACGACGCGATCAACGTCGGCTGGAACGACGTCACGCAGGCGGCGCTGGAGCCGTTCAGCGCCGGCTCCTACGTCAACGAGACCGACGTCGTCCGCCACCCGGAGCGGGCGCGGCGCTGCTTCACGGCCGCCGCATGGGAGCGGCTGCTCGACGTGCGGCGCGAGTACGACCCGCGCGGCCTCTTCCCGCCCGCGTGGTGAGGGGCGGCCGAACGCGGCGACGGCCCGACGCGTGCGCGCGGCTACGCCGCCGCGTCGAGCGCGTCGAGCGCGTCGAGCGTCAGGTCGGTGACGAGCATGTGGGCGGACAGGTGCGTGATCGCCAGCGGCGGTCGCGCGCCCTCCAGCGACAGCTGCGGGGTGACGCCGCAGGCCCAGAAGACCGGCAGCTCGCCCTCCGCCACGTCGACCGCGCCGATCGCGTCGAGCGGCTCGTCGAGCACGACGCCCAGCGCCGCCGGATCGCCGACGTGGACCGGCGCCCCGTGCAGCTGCGGGTACCGCTCGCTCAGCTCGACCGCCAGCGCGGCGGCCGCGGGCGCGAGCGGCCGCATCGAGACGACCAGCGGCGCTGCGAACGGCCCCGCCGGCACCGTCTCGCGCGTGGTGCGGTAGATCGCGCCGCCGAAGCCGCGCCGTTCGTAGGCAAGGTCGACGCCGCCGCGCCGCAGCACCTCCTCCAGCGAGAAGGAGCAGCCGAAGGCGAACGCGACGAGGTCGTCGCGCCACAGCCCGTCGAGCGAGCCGACCTCCTCGACCGCGACGCCGTCGCGGAAGACGCGGTAGCGCGGCAGGTCGCTGCGCAGGTCGATCGCGCCGAGCGCGGGCAGGCGCGGATCGCCCGGCTCTGAGCGCGCCAGCACCGGCGCGACCGCCGGATTGGCGGCGCACCAGGCGCCGAACGCCTCCGCCCATTCGAACGGCAGCACGATCAGGTTGCACTGCACGCGCCCGCGCGCGACGGCCCGCGTCGGCCCCTCCCACCTGCCGGCGCGCACGGCCGCGCGGTAGGCGCCGAGGTCGACCCCCGCGCCCGCCGCGCCGGGGCCGCCGCTGACGCCGCCGGCACTCACGCGGCCGGCGCCTTCGCCTGCCCCTGCATGATCTCCTCGTACACCCGCGCGCGCAGCGACGCGAACGCGGGCAGCGCCTTCGTCTCGATCTGGTCGCGCGGCAGCGGCAGCTCGACCGGCAGGATCTCGCGGACCGTCGACGGCGGCCTGCTCAGCACGACGACGCGGTCTGACATGTAGACCGCCTCGTCGATGTCGTGCGTCACCAGCACGATCGTCACGCCGAACTGCTCGCGCACGCGCAGCACGAGGTCCTCCAGCTCGGCGCGCGTCTGCGCGTCGACGGAAGCGAACGGCTCGTCCATCAGCAGCACCTTCGGCTGGTAGGCGAGCGCCCGCGCGATCGCGACACGCTGCTGCATCCCGCCCGACAGCTGCCACGGGTAGTGGCTCTCGAAGCCGGCCAGGCCGACGGCCGCCAGCGCCTCGGAGGCGGCGGCGCCCTTGTCCGCGACGCCCTTGTGCCGCAGCGGCAGCTCGACGTTGCGCCGCACCGTCAGCCACGGGAACAGCGAGCGGCTGTAGTCCTGGAAGACGACCGCCAGCTCCGGCGGCGGCGCCGTCACGACGGCGCCGCGCAGCAGCGTCTGCCCGGAGGTCGGCTCCAGCAGGCCGGCGATGCACTTCAGCAGCGTCGTCTTGCCCGCCCCCGACGGCCCGACGATCCCGACGAACTCGTGCTCCTCGACGGCGAAGTCGAGCCGCTCGATCGCGTGCGTGACCTTCGCGCCCGAGCGGTAGCTCTTCGACAATCCGACAACTTCCAGCACGAAACCGTTCCTTTCAGTCGGCGCCGTCGCGCACGTGCCAGCGCAGCACGCGTCGCTCGACGGCGCCGAACGCCATGTTGAGTCCGAAGCCGAGCAGGCCGAGCAGCAGCACGCCGGCCCACATGTCGTCGACGGCGAACTGCTGCTGCGCCTGGAAGACGAAGTAGCCGATGCCGTCGGTGCTGGCGACCATCTCGCTGGTGACCAGCAGCAGGATCGCGATCGCGAGGCTGGTGCGCATGCCGGCGAAGATCCGCGGCGCGACCGCCGGCAGCATCACCATCCGCAGCCGCTCCAGCCCTCTGATCCCGTAGACGCGCGCGGTCGCGAGCATCGTCGAGTCCAGCTCGCGCACGCCGTCGGAGGTGTTGAGGACGATCGGCCAGAGGCAGACGAAGGCGATCACGGCGACCTTCGTGCCGCCGCCGATCCCGAACAGGATGATCGCCGGCGGCAGCAGCGCCGCGGCCGGGATCGCGCGCAGGAAGCTGACGACCGGCGCGGCGACCGCGGCCAGCACCGGCGAGAGGCCGAGCGCGAAGCCGATCGCGACCCCGGCGACGATCGCGATCGCGTAGCCGAGCCCCATCCGCACGAGGCTCGGCACGACGTCGCTGCCGACGTGCGCGAACAGCCACGTCTCGCGGAACGACGACAGCACGTCGGAGAGCGGCGCGACCGCGTAGCTCTCGTTGCCGTCGGCCCACAGCCACAGCAGCGCGACGATCAGCGCGGTCGCGCCGACCTCGACGCCGAGCCAGCGGACGCGGCTCATCCCTCCACCCCCGCACGCTGCGACTGGTGCCAGTGCAGCAGCCGCCGCTCGAACGCCGCGAAGACGATGTGGACGAGCACGCCGAGGATGCCGGCGGTGACGATCAGCGCGTACATCTCCTCGGTCTGGCCGGCCGACTGCGCCAGCGCGATCGAGTCGCCGAGGCCGTCGTTGCCGGCGACCAGCTCGGCCGTGACCGCGACGATCAGCGCGATCGCGGAGGAGATCCGCAGGCCGGTCGCGATGTACGGCAGCGCGCTCGGCAGCTGCACGAAGCGGACCCGCTCCCAGCGGCCGAGGCCGTAGGAGCGCGCGGTCGCGAGCGCGACCTCGTCGACCGCTCTGACGCCGTAGAGCGTCTGCACGAGCATCGGCCAGAGGCAGCCGAAGCTGACCAGCAGCACGTCGCCCTTCAGCGACGGCCCGAAGACGAGGATCGCGACCGGGATCAGCGCGACGCCCGGCACCGGCCGCAGGAACTCGACCGTCGGGCGCAGCGCGTGCCACGCGAGCGTGTTTGAGCCCATCAGGATCCCGAGCGCGACGCCGGCGACGACGGCGATCGCGAGGCCGATCCCCGCGCCAGCCAGCGTCGCCCCGGTCGCGCTCCAGAAGCCGCTCGTGCCGACCAGCTCGGCCAGCTTCGAGAGCACGTCGGCGGCCGGCGGGATGTCGTCGCCGGGCACGAGCCCGATCGCCGGCGCGAGCTGCCAGCAGGCGAGCGCCAGCAGCACGCCGACGCCGCCGAGCAGGGCCGACCCCGCGCGCGTGCGCGGGAGCGACTGGACGCGCGCCGCAGCCGTCACGGCGCCAGCGGGAACGGGGTGATGAGCGAGCTGGCCGGGACCGGCTCGGTGATCGCGCCGGTCTCGAGCATCATGTCCGAGATCTCCTGGACCTTCGCCTCGTCGATCTCGTGGACCCAGATCGGCAGCGTGATTCTCTGCGCGACGGCCTCCGGCAGTCTCAGGCCGGTGACGAGCGCTCTGCGGACCGCGTCGGGGTTTCTGTCGGCGTAGTCGAGCGTCTCCTGCCAGGCGGCGTCGAAGTTCGCGACCGTCTCTCTGTTGTCCTCGACCCACTTCTCGGAGGCGACGATCGCGCCCATCAGCTGGCCGCGCGAGAGCGGCGCCAGCAGCGTGCCGCCATCACCGACGATCTGGCCCATGAACGGCTCGACGACGCCGGCGGCGTCGACGCGGCCGGCCTTCAGCGCGGCCGGCATGTCGGGGAACGGCAGGGCGGTGAATCTGACCTTCGAGACGTCGACGCCGTTCTCTCTCAGGACCGCCTTCACCTGCGAGTCGGTGAACGACTTCAGCGTCGGGACGGCGACCGTCTTGCCCTCCAGCTCGCTGAGGTCTCTGACGCCGCCGGGCGCGGCGACGATCCCCTGGTAGTCGTCCTCGGCGGTCGTGCCGCCGGAGTCGACCGGGGCGATGCCGGTCAGCGGCAGGTTCTGCGCCTTGGCGGTCACGAGCGTGCCCCAGGTGTTGGCGCCGAGCTGCAGCTCGCCCTTGAGGATGCGCGGGAAGACGGTCGGCGCGAGGCCGCCGACGTCGAGCTGGAGGTCGATCCCGTGCTGTCTGAAGAAGCCCTGCTCGACGCCGACGAAGATCGGCGCGAAGGTCGCGGCCGGGACGACGCCGATCTTGACGCTCGTCAGCTCGCCGCCGCCATCGCCTGCGGCGCTCGTGGCGGCGCCGCCGCTGCCCGAGGACTCGTCGGAATCCGACGAGCCGCAGGCGGCGAACGTCACCGCGGCCAGCAGCGCTGCGACCAACGCCAGAACACGCCACGTACCGCGGCTGCGAAGCGACCGACCCTGCATGTGAATCCTCCCTCAAAAACGACCCAAAGCGACGGGCGGCCTACTGTATTCAGTTGTCCCGTTCGAATCAAGCGCGCGAGTCGGACAACTGTCTACAGAATGTCCTGGCGCACTGAAGCTCCACCGATCGCTGCCGATAGCGGGACCGAGAACCGGTTTGCGAAAGGGGACTATTCAGGTGACGTTCAACGTTCGGAGCAAGCTGCTCGGCGCCTTTCTCGCGCTCGTGGCGCTGATGGGCGTGGTGGGAGCCGTCTCCATCACCCGGCTCGGCGAGGTCGACGCGGTGACGAAGGAGATCGGGGGCGAGCGGCTCGAGACGCTCGTGATCGTCTACGGCCTCGACGGCCTGCTGAAGGACTTCCGCGAGGACCAGCTGGCGCTGCTCGCGACGCCCGCCGGGCCCGCGCGCGCGAGACTGCTCAGAAGAATCGAGGAGAGCGCCGGGATGATCGGCGGCATCCTCCACACGGGCGCGACCGAGGGCAGCGACGAGGCCGACAAGGCCAACGCCGCCAGACTCGGCGAGGCCTTCCAGGCCTACCTCGGCGCGACCAGAGCGGTCGCCGCGCAGCTCGCCGCGGGCGACCGCGCCGCAGCCGACGCGACGCTCGTCGGCCCCGCCGCGCAGGCCGCCGCCGCGGCCGTCGCGGAGGCGACCGAGCCGGTCCTCAGACATCAGCAGACGCTCGCCAACGCCGAGGTCGCGCGCTCCAGCGACTCGGTCGGCGAGACGCGCACGATCGTGCTGATCCTCATAGGCGCGGTCGCGCTGATCGCGATCGGCCTCGCGCTGTGGCTCTCGCGCGGGATCGCCGGCGGCGTCCGCCAACTGCGCGACGCGGCTCGCGGGATCGCGCTCGGCGACGTCGCCCAGCGTGTCGCGATCAGATCGCGCGACGAGATCGGCCAGACCGCCGCCGCCTTCCAGCAGATGGTCGGCTACCTCGAGGAGACCGCCGACGCGGCGCGCGCGATCGCGGCCGGCGACCTCGCCGTCGCGGTCGAGCCGAAGTCCGACCGGGACGCGCTCCGCCACGCCTTCGCCGAGATGGGCGCGCAGCTGCGCGAGGCGCTCGGCGACGACTCGTCGCTGGAGGCTCTCGTCGCGCGGATGGACTCGCTCTCCGAGCACGACCTGGCGGCGCTGGAGCAGGCGCTGGCGGCCGTCGCGGCCGGCGACCTGACCGTCGCCGCGGCGACGACGACGCGCCCGATCGAAGCCGCTGAGGGCCGCCGGCTCGGCCGCCTCGGCGAGATCTTCAACGCGATGCTCGCGCGCCTCGACGCCTCCGTCGGCGGCTACGACGAGATGCGCGCGAGAGTCGCCGCGATGCTCGGCCAGATCACGCAGGAGTCGCAGGCGGTCGCGAGCGCCGCGCAGCAGATGGCGACGACCTCGGAGGAGACCGGCCGCGCCGTCGGCGAGATCGCCGCCGCCGTCGGCGAGGTCGCGACCGGCGCCGAGCGGCAGGTCCGCACCGTCGGCGAGGCCCGCCGCCTGACCGACGACGTCGTCGCCGCGACCGGCAGCTCGACCGACAGCGCCAACGCCGCGGCGAGCGTCGCCGAGCAGGCGCGCGCGGTCGCCGAGCGCGGCGCCGAGACGGTCGCCGACGCGACGACGGCGATGTCGTCCGTGCGCGCCGCCTCCGCCGACGTGACCAACACGATCCGCACGCTCGGCGACAAGTCCGAGCAGATCGGCGGGATCGTCGCCACGATCACCGGCATCGCCGAGCAGACCAACCTGCTCGCCTTGAACGCCGCGATCGAGGCCGCCCGCGCCGGCGAGCAGGGCCGCGGCTTCGCGGTCGTGGCGGAGGAGGTCCGCAAGCTCGCCGAGGAGTCGCAGACAGCCGCCCGCTCGATCTCTGAGCTGATCGACGAGATCCAGCGCGAGACCGGCAAGGCGGTCGAGGCGGTCGAGACCGGCGCGCGGCAGACCGAGACCGGCGCCGAGACAGTCGAGCAGGCGCGCGAGTCGTTCCTGGAGATCGCCGCGGCGGTCGAGGCGATGACCGACCGCGTCGGCGAGATCGCCGGCGCCGTGGGCGACATCTCGACCCGCGCGACGCGGATGCAGTCGAGCATGGCCGACGTGATCGCCGTCGCCGAGCAGTCCTCCGCCTCGACCGAGCAGGTCTCCGCCTCCACCCAGCAGACCAGCGCCTCCACCCAGGAGATCGCCGCCTCCGCCCAGGAGCTGGCGCGGACGGCCGACGAGCTGCAGCGTCTCGTCGGCCAGTTCCGGCTCTGACCCGGCGAGCCGCGGTCGATTGCTGTCGATAAACGACAGCGATCGACCGCGGGTCCTGCGCTCAGGCGATCGAGATCGCCTGGACGTTGACGAACTCGCGGATGCCGTAGGCGCCCAGCTCGCGGCCCCAGCCGGAGCGCTTGACGCCGCCGAACGGCATCCGCGGGTCGGAGATCGTCATCGCGTTGACGAAGACGGCGCCGGCCTCGATCAGCGGCGCGAGGCGCTTGGCGTGGTCGAGGTCGCGGGTCCAGAGCGAGGAGCTGAGTCCGTACGGGGAGGCGTTGGCCAGCGCGATCGCGGCATCCGCGTCGGCGACGCGCAGGACGGCCGCCGCCGGGCCGAAGGTCTCCTCGCGCGCGAGCGGGCTGTCGGGCGCGACGGCGCCGACGACGGTCGCCGGGTAGAAGGCGCCCGGCCCGTCCGGGACGCTGCCGCCGACGAGCACGCGGCCGCCGGCGGCGACGCCGCGGGCGACCTGGTCGGCCAGCTCGTCGCGCAGGTCGACGCGCGCCATCGGGCCGAGGTCGACCGCCTCGCGCGGGTCGCCCATCACGAGCGCGCCGGCAGCCGCCGCGAACGCCTCCTCGAATGCCTCCGCGACCGCGTCGACGACGATGAAGCGCTTGCCGGCGACGCAGCTCTGGCCGCTGTTGGAGAAGCGCGCCTTGACGGCCGTCGCGGCGGCGGCCTCGACGTCGGCGTCGGCCAGCACGATGAACGGGTCGCTGCCGCCCAGCTCCAGCACCGACGGCTTCAGCGCCTCGGCGCAGGCGTGCGCGACGGCGACGCCGGCACCCTCGGAGCCGGTCAGCGTGACCGCGGCGATGCGGTCGTCGGCGATCACGGAGGCGACGGCGCGGCCAGGGACGACGATCGTCTCCAGCAGCGACGGCTCGACGCCGCCGAGGATCTCGGCCAGCAGCAGCGCCGAGCCGGTGACGTTGGAGGCGTGCTTGAGGACGATCGTGTTGCCGGCCATCAGCGCCGGTGCGGCCGCCCGCATCACCTGCCAGACCGGGTAGTTCCACGGCATCACGGCGAGCACGACGCCGAGCGGCGGGAACTGCACGTACGTCTCGCTGAGGTCGGTCGCGACCGTCTCCGGCGCGAGCTGGGCGGCGCCGTGGTCGGCGTAGTACTCGCAGACCCACGCGCTCTTCTCGATCTCGGCGCGCGCCTCGCGCAGCGTCTTGCCCATCTCGGCGGTGATCAGCAGCGCGGCCCGCTCCTGCTCGGCGCGCAGCGCGACGGCGATCGCGCGCAGGACCTCAGCGCGCCGCTCGAACGAGGCGGTCCGCCACGTGCGCTGGGCGGCGTGCGCGCGCCCGAGCGCGGCATCGAGCGCGGCGTCGTCGTGGAGCGGATGGCGCGCCAGCTCGGCGCCGGTCGCCGGGTCGACGCTGAGGACGTGAGTTGAAGACATCCGTATACAGTAGACACCTATCGAGACAGCCGCCTGGACGGAGGCCCGTGAAGTTACTGTCGATAAACCGCAGCAACTTCACGGAGCTCGTTCGGCGAGCACCGTGCGAGAGAGGATCAGCGCGGTCAGGGCGACGCCGCCCAGCAGCAGGAACCCCGTCGTGAAGGCGCGCTCGTCGGCGCTGCCGGAGACGAGCGCGCCGGCCAGCTGGGCGCCGAGCGCGCCGCCGACGGTGCGCAGCATCGTGTTCATCCCGGACGACTCCCCCACCTGCTCGGCCGGCGCCGCGGCGACGATCAGGTTCGACATCGCCGTGTACGCCAGGTTCAGGCCGATGCCGTGGGCCAGCAGCGTGCCGAGGTAGACCGGCCAGGCGACCGTGTGGGCGACCGCGAGCACGGCGTAGCCGCCGGCCATCGTCGCGATCCCCAGCCGCAGCGGCAGCTTCGATCCGGTCCGCGAGCCGAGCGCGCCCGCCGCCGCGCCCGACAGCAGGCCCGCGCCCAGCTCCGGCAGCAGGAACAGCCCGGTCTCGGTCACGCCCGCGCCGAAGCCGAAGCCGTCGACCGCCGGGTCGCGCTGGACGAACTGCGGCACGAGGTAGCCGGTCGCGTACATGCAGAAGCCGACCAGCACCGCGACCGCGTTGACGGGCCAGATCGAGCGCCGCGCCATCAGCCGCAGATCGATCAGCGGCGCCGTCCGCGTCAGCTCCCAGCGCGCCCACGCGCACAGCAGCGCGAGCCCGCCGGCCACCAGCCCCAGCACGCCGGCCGACAGCACGCCCCAGGCGCGCGCCTGCGCGACGCCGACCAGCAGCGGCAGCAGCGCCGCCGCCAGCCCGACCGCGCCGACCCAGTCGAGCGAGACGCGCGAGCGCCGCGCGGACGCCGCCACCGACCGCCGGATCCCGACGATCGCGATCAGCGGCAGGACCGTCCCCGTCAGGAAGATCGCGTGCCACGACAGCAGCTCCACCAGCGGCCCGCACAGCACCAGCCCGAGGCTGCCGCCGACGCCGAAGGAGCCGGAGATCAGCCCGACCGCCAGCGCGACGCGCCCCGCCGGCAGCGTGTCGCGCGCGACGCCGTAGGCGAGCGGGAAGACGGCGCCGCCGAGGCCCTGCAGCACGCGCGCTGCGATCACCGTCGCGAGCGAGTCGGCGAGCGCGCCGACGACGCCGCCGCAGGCGAAGACGACGAGCACGAGCACCAGCACACGCTCCTTGCCGTAGACGTCGCCGAGCCGCCCCAGCACCGGCGTGCCGATCGTCGTGCTGAGCAGGAAGGCCGAGACGAGCCAGGCGGTCGCGCCGGCGTCGGCGCCGAGGTCGCGCTGGATCGCCGGCAGCGCGGGCACGACCATCATCTGCATCGTCGAGTACGCGAGCGCCGCGAGCACGAGGCTCGCGACGACGCGGCGGTTGCGGCTCACGCCGGCCGGCTCCGGATCACACGAGCGGCAGCAGCAGCCGCGACGGGTGCGCGGCGTCATGCAGGACGGTCTGGGCGGCGGCCGGGCCGCGGTCGTACTGCGGGAAGCTCGCGCCCGCGACGGTCACGCCGATGCGATGGCCGGCGGCGAAGCGGATCGCGGTCGGGCGCAGGCGGATCGAATACGGCACGACCGCGTCCGGCTCCAGCGGCGCCGGTCTGTCGTGGCCGTCGCGGTAGCGCGCCCGCAGCATCCCCTCGGTGACGCGCATCGCGGTCCCGTCGGGGCCGACGTCGGTGATCGTCACGACCCAGTCGGCGTCCGGCGCGCTCGCCGCCGCCCACAGCTCGCACGTCAGCTCGCCGATCACCTCGAGGTCGTCGTCCAGCGGCTCGCTCGCGTACGCCAGCAGGTCCTCGCGCGCCGCCAGCGGGGCGAGGTCGAGCGGACCCTCCGAGCGCGTCTGGCGCGGGTCGGGCGTCGTCGGCGCAGGCGCGGCCGGGTCGTGGACGAACGCGGCGGAGGCCTCCCCCTCCCCCGGTCCCTCCCACGACAGCGCGCCGCCGGCCCGCAGGTGCAGCGGCGTCACGCGCGTCGACGGCAGCGGCCAGTCCTCCGCGGAGCGCCACGCGTCGGTGCCCTGGACCCAGATCCGCACCGGCGGCTCCTCGACGAGGCCGTCCCCGGAGCCTCTCAGCCAGTGCGCGTACCAGCGCAGCACGAGCGCGCGCACGTCGACCTCCGACACGGGGCCGAAGAAGCGCTGGCTCGCCTCCGCTCTGACGGGGATCCCGTGCGTCCACGGCCCGAGCACGAGCCGCTGCGGCGCGACGCCGCGGTCGGCGAGCGCGCGGTAGTTGCGCGTCGAGCCGAGGCGGAACTTGTCGAACAGGCCGACGAGGTGCAGCGCGGGCAGGTCGATCGCGTCGAAGCGCGTCTCCAGGTCGAGCGGCGCCCAGAAGTCGTCGTGGTCGGGATGGTCGAGCCACGTGTGGTAGAAGCCGGCCCACGGCGGCGCGAGGTGCGGGTGATCCCGCAGCGAAGGAGCCCCGAGCCATGCGCCCGGCGCCCACTGCGCCCGCCGCACCGCTTCGAGCCGCTCCGCCCAGCCCGGCGCGGCGGCGTCCAGCCGCCGCTCCGGATCGGCACCCTCCAGCATCAGCGCCCACTGCGCCGTGAACAGCATGAAGGCGCCGCCCGGGTCGTAGACGCAGCCGCGGCCGAAGCTCGTCCACGTCTGCATCGGCGCGATCGCGGTCAGCGACGGCGGTCTCGCCGACGCCGCCAGCAGCTGCATGAAGCCGGGCGCGGAGGAGCCGAACATGCCGACCCTGCCGCTGCTCCACGCCTGCGCGCCGCACCACTCGACGACGTCGTAGCCGTCCTCGACGTCGCTGAAGAAGGGGTTGAACTCACCATCGGAGGCGAAGCCGCCGCGCATGTCGTTGATCACGACGACCCAGCCCTCCGCGGCCGTCCGCTCCGGCTCGATCCAGCGGCCCCACGTCTCCTTGCCGTAGGGCGTGCGACCGAGCAGGACCGGATGCCGCCCCGCCTCCGCGGGGCGGTAGACGTCCGATCGCAGCACCGTCCCGTCGCGCGCGACGCACTCGGCGTCGCGCTCGACGGTGACGGCGACGGTGCGCGATCCCATCGTGCCTAGCCTCTCGCCGCGGCCTTCGCGCGCGCGAGCGGCTCGGGGTCGATCAGCTCGTTGAGGTCGACCTCGCCCTCGATCACTCTCGCGTCGGCGAGGCGTCTCTGCGACTCCTCCAGGTAGGTCATGTCGAGCTCGAGCGGATCGGCGGCGCTGCCGTCGGTCTTTCTCGTCACGAGGTCGATCGTCTGCTCGATGTTCTCGGCGGTCGCTCTCGGCGAGGCGAGCCCGGCCTCCTGCGCGCCCTCGACGTCTCTCTGGACCGATCTGGGGTCGTCGATCGCCGTCTGCCAGCCTCTCAGCGCGCCGGTCAGGAAGCAGGCGACCGCGTCTCTGTGGCCCTCGTAGAAGGCCTTGTTGACGCCGACGCCGTTGGCCGCCACGCCGACGCCCAGCTCGTTCGGGTCGAGCACGTCGATGTCGCCGGGGATTCTGTAGCCGGCCTCCTCCAGCTGCGAGATGTGGAAGAACGTCTGCAGCGGGAGCACGTTGATGCGTCTGTTCAGCAGCGTCTCGATCGACGGGTCGATCGATCTGATCTTGATGTCGTCGAGCGACAGGCCGGCCTGCTCGAGCATGCCGCGCAGCTCGGGCTCCAGCTCGCCGACCTGCTGCGTGCCGACGACCGCGCCTCTGAGCGCCTCGGGACCGGACAGCGGGAAGTCTCTGTTGATCGAGACGTAGCGCAGCGGATCCGACTGGTAGGTCTGCGCGACCCAGACGATCTCGGCGCCGTTGACCTTCGCGTTGACGGCCTCCGAGAAGTCCATCATCGCCATGTCGACGTTGCCCTGCGCGAGCTGCAGCGACGGGTTGACGGTCGGGCCGCCGGGGATCGTCTTGACGTTGACGCCGGCGTCTCTGTAGAAGCCGCGCGAGTCCGCGACGAGGTAGCCGGTGTGCTGCGCGTTCGGGAAGAACGACAGCTGGAAGCGGATGTCGTCGCCTCTGCAGACGGGCGCCGAGGCGTCGGCCGTCGTCGCGGTACCGCCGTCGGCCGTCGTCGCCGCCGCCGTGTCCGCGCCGTCGTCACTGCTGTCGTCGCTGCTGCCGCAACCTGCTGCGGCCAGGGCGAGGATCGCCGCCGGGGCGACCAGCCAGCGCATGCTTCGCACGCCTATACCTCCTGGTTTCGGGGGTGGGCGCTCACGGCGTGTCCTGCCGCAGCGCCCAGGGGAAGCCGAACCGCTCCACGAGGAGCAGCAGTACGTACATGACGATTCCGGTCAGGCCCAGCAGCACGACCGCCGCCCAT
The DNA here is from genome assembly GCF_030646155.1 of Conexibacter sp. CPCC 205762. Taxonomy (GTDB): domain Bacteria; phylum Actinomycetota; class Thermoleophilia; order Solirubrobacterales; family Solirubrobacteraceae; genus Conexibacter. The sequence goes on along the minus strand of NZ_JAUTDN010000018.1, from coordinate 20,488 downwards.
GCCCGCGCCGTCCCGAACGAGACGAGCGCGTCGTGGATCTCGAAGCCGAGGCCGTTGTGGGCCCGCAGGATCTCGCAGATGACGGCGGCCACGAGCGTCAGGACCGTCGTGTACTTCAGCGCCGTGAAGATCTGCGGCACCGAATGCGGCAGCCGCAGCTCACGGAGGACCTGCCATTGCGACGACCGGTAGCTGTACATCAGCTCCAGCGCCGTCGGATCGACGCTCGTCATGCCCCGGTAGGCGTAGACGAGCATCGAGGGGAAGACGATGATCATCACCGTCACCGACTTGAACCACAGCTCGCTCTCGATCCAGAGCGCGACGATCGGGGCGACCGCCATGATCGGGAGCGCCGCGACGGCCGCGCCGAGCGCGGAGCCGCGCCGGCCGAGCGCCGGCGGCAGCGCCATCAGGCAGAGCGCGAGCGCGAAGCCGAGCAGGTTGCCGCCGACGTAGCCGATCGTCGCCGGCAGGAAGGTCTCGCCGAACGCCTCGCGCAGTCTGCTCGAGTCGTCGCCGAACGATCTCCAGATTCTGTCCGGCAGCGGGACCGCGAACGTCTCCAGCCCGAAGAGATTGTGGAAGACCTTCGTCTGCCACAGCCAGATGAAGACGACGAAGACGACCAGCGGCGCCAGCACCGCCCGCAGCTGCTTGACCGAGACCGGCATCAGTGACCGCCTCCCTGCCGCATCGCGGGCTGCCACGGGGCGAGCACCTTCTCGGCCATCACGACCGCCTGCGCGAGCAGGAAGCCGAGCGCCAGCAGCACGAACATCGCGACCCACACGAGCGTCGCCTGCGCCGGGCCGAACGTCTGCGCGGCCAGCATCAGATAGCCGAGCCCCTGCGAGCCGCCCATCAGGTCGACGAGCACCGAGCCGACCAGCGACAGCGGCGCCGCGACGCGCAGGCCGCTGAACAGCATCGGCATCGCGGCCGGCAGGTCGAGGTAGCGCAGCGTGCGCAGGCGGCCGGCGTTGTAGGAGCGCATCAGCTCGCGCGCCGGCGGCGGCGCCGCCTTGAGGCCGCGCACGACCGCGACGGTCACCGAGAAGAAGGTGATGAACGCGGCGATGAAGAGGCGCGTGGCGGTGTCGTTCTTGAAGACCGTCTGCGAGATCGGCACGAGCGCGATCATCGGCACCATCTGGGCGGCGAGCAGGTACGGCATCACGGCCGACTCGATCCACGCCGCCTGCACCATGATCACGCTCAGGACGATCCCGACGGCGGTGCCGATCGCGAAGCCGATCAGCGCGGTCGAGAGGCTCGTCCAGGCGGCCGAGGTGACCTCCGAGAAGTCGTCGAAGAAGCGCTCGACGATCACGTGCGGGTAGGGCAGCTTCGAGTTCGCGAGCGGGTCGTCGCCGGCTGCGAGGATGCCGGCGGCGAGGTACCAGAGCGCGAGCACACCGACGACGATCGCGGCGGTGATCAGCGCCTCGCGCGTGCGGTTGTAGCCCGGCTCGGTCACGCGTGCTCCTGCGAGAAGATCAGATCGCGGATCTCCGCCTCGATCTCGAGGAAGCGCTCGTCCTTGCGCGCCTCGTCGGTGCGCGGGCGCTCGATGTCGACGTCGATCACTCTCATCACGCGGCCGGGCCGCGCGCTCATCACGACGATCCGGTCCGACAGCAGCACGGCCTCGGAGATCGAGTGCGTGATGAAGACGATCGTCGTCCCCGGGCGGCTGGCCCAGATCCGCAGCAGCTCGGTCTGCATCCGCTCGCGCGTCATCATGTCGAGCGCGCCGAACGGCTCGTCCATCATCAGGAAGCGCGGGCCGAAGGCGAGCGCGCGGGCGATCGCGACGCGCTGCTGCATGCCGCCCGACAGCTGCCAGGGGCGGTGCTTGCGGAAGTCGCTGAGGCCGACCAGCTCGATGTTCTCGCTGACGCGGCGCTTGCGCTCCTCCTTCGGCGTGCCGATCAGCTGCAGCGGCAGCGCGACGTTCTGCTCGACCGTGCGCCAGTCGAACAGGATCGGCTGCTGGAAGACGATGCCGAACTCGCGCGCCTTGCGCATCTCGTCCGGCGTGTGGTCGTTGACCTGGATCTCACCGCTGGAGATCGGCTGCAGGCCCGCGATCAGCCGCAGCAACGTCGACTTGCCGCAGCCGGAGGGGCCGAGGATCGAGACGAAGCTGCCCTGCGGCACCTCGAACGAGACGTCATCGAGCGCCTGGACCTTGTTCGCGCCACTGCCGAAGACCTTCCCGACGCCGGTCGCGACCACTGTCGCCGACCTCGTCGCGATGGCGCCGTGGTCGTGCTGCACCGTGGCCTCCTTCATCGCTCGCTCCTCACCACCGTCGTCTCTCTCCATGTGCCGACTGTATACAGATTACGATATGCAGGCTACTACGCCCTGTCAACCGCTCACCGCTCCCTGCGGCGAAAGTCGGACAGTTCGTTCTGTCCACGCGGAGCAGGCGGGGCAGGCGCGGGTGCGCCTGCGGGGCGCGTCAGCCGCCCGCGGGCGGCCCGCTCCAGCGCTCGATCAGATCGAGGTGGATGCCGAACTGGTCGAGCGTCTTGACGACCGTGTGGTCGATCAGCTGCTCGATCGTTCTGGGGCGGTGGTAGAAGGCCGTGACCGGTGGCAGCACGACCGCGCCGGCCGCCGTCGCCTGCTCCATCAGCCGCAGATGGCCGAGGTGGAGCGGCGTCTCGCGCACGAGCAGCACCAGCGGCCGCCGCTCCTTCAGGCAGACGTCGGCCGCGCGCACGATCAGGTTGTCGTTGAAGCTGGTCGCGATCGCGCTCAGCGTCTTGATCGAGCAGGGCGCGACGACCATGCCGTCGGTGACGAAGGTGCCGGAGGCGATCGAGGCGGCGAGATTGCGCTCGTCGTGGACGACGTGCGCCTTCGCGAGCAGCTCGTCCGGGTCGCGCTCCATCTCGTACTCGATCGTCGCGCGCGCGCCCTTGGAGAGGATCACGTGGACCTCTGTGTCGGTCTGCTCGCGCAGCACCTCGACCATGCGGACGCCGTAGTGCGGCCCGCTGGCGCCGCTGATGCCGATCACGATCCGTCTCACCGCTGCAGTGCCTCCCGCGTCTCGCGCCAGCGCGCGATCGTCGCGTCGCGATCGGTCAGCGTGAAGCGGACGCCGCCGTCGAGGCGGGCGTACGGCGCCTCGTCAGCGGTCGCCTGCTCGACGCGCGCGTCGAAGCAGGCGAGCGTGCCGGCGTCCGCGGTCGGCTCGGCGGCCAGGAAGAGCGCGTAGGCGACGCCGCCGACGACGGCCGTCAGCGTCGCGCGGCCATGGGCGCGCAGGTTCGCGGTCGAGGTCGAGCCCGGCCAGACGGCGAGCCTGAGGCGGTTGCCGGCGACGGCCGCGACCTCGCCGACCGACAGCATCGCCTGATGCGGCCAGCCGTCCGCGCGCAGCGTCAGCAGCAGCAGCGTGAAGCCGTCGACCGCGGGGTCGCCGGGGTCGGCGTCGAGCAGCGCCCGCAGCGGGCCCGGGACGACGGGGTCGAGCGGGCGGCTCATCGCGGCGCCTCGGGCGGCGTCGCGGGCGGGCGGCGCGGGCTTGCGGGCGCGGTGCTCACGCCCGCCACCCGAGGTCGTCGATCCACGCGCGCGTGGCGCCGGTCACGACGCAGGGGCGGTCGCGCAGGTGCGACGGCTCCGTGCAGCCGGTCAGCTGCAGCACGGTCGCGAGCGTCGTCGCGAACCGCTCGATCCAGAGGTCGAGGGCGGCCTCGCCCTCGCGCGCGGCCAGCAGCAGCGGGCGCGCGACACCGACGGCGGTCGCGCCGAGCGCCAGCGCCTTCGCGGCGTCGAGCCCGCTGCGCACGCCGCCGGTCGCGATCAGCGGCAGGCCGCAGGCGCGTGCGCCGGCGAGCGTGACCGCGGTCGGGATCCCCCACTCCCCCACGTCGTCGCCGAGCGCGAGCCCGCGCGCGTCGTCCTGCAGCCGCGCGCGCATCCGCTCCACGAGCGCGAAGCTCGTCCCCCCGAGGCCGCCGACGTCGAGCGCCGCGACCCCGAGCGCGCGCAACCTCAGCGCCGTCTCACGGGCGATCCCGGCGCCGGTCTCCTTCACGACGACCGGCACGCCGAGCGTCGCGGTCAGCTCGCCGATCGCCTCCGCGATCCCGCGCGCGCGGCGGTCGCCCTCCGGCTGGACGCTCTCCTCCAGCACGTTCAGGTGGACCGCGAGCGCGTCGGCGTCGATCATCTCGACCGTCCGCCGCAGCTGCGCGAACGTCAGCGCCGGCCGCTCGGCTTGGTCGATCAGCTGCGCCGCCCCGATGTTGCCGATCACGAGCGCGTTGGGCGCCTGCTCGCGCACGACCGCGTACGTCGGCTCCAGCGACGGGTCGACCAGCGCCGCGCGCTGCGAGCCGAGGCCGATCGCGAGCCCGTGGCGCTCGGCGGCGCGCGCGAGCGTCCCGTTGACGGCGGTCGCGCCCTCGTGGCCGCCGGTCATGCCGGCGATCAGCAGCGGCAGCTCCAGCGTCTTGCCGAGCAGCGGCGTGCGCAGCGAGACGGCGTCGAGGTCGACCTCCGGCAACGCCTCGTGGACGAGGTGGACGTCGTGCCAGCCGGGCCGCGTCGCCGTCTCGACGGCGTCGTCGAGCGCGACCTCGAGGTGCTCGGCCTTGCGCCGGCGCATCGTCTCGGCGTGCGAGGACTGCCCGACCAGCGCGGCCATCGCGGGCCTCAGTCCTCGATCTCGATCGCCAGCACCGGGCAGAGGCGCGCGGCCGCCTGGACCTGCGCGCGCTTCTCCTCCGCCGGGTTCGCGTCGAGCACGATCGCGAGCCCGTTGGCGTCGTCGATGTCGAACACGTCGGGCGCCTCGATCACGCAGTTGCCGTACGCGTTGCATCTGCCGAGGTCGACGGTGACTCTCACAGGAACACTCCCAGGTTCTTCGTGCCGAGCGTCGCCTGGTCGAGCACGACGTGGCGCTTGGCGATCTTCAGCCGCCCCTCGACCAGGCGCAGCACGTCGGTGCGCTCGCCGGCGATCAGATCGTGCTGGCCGCTGATGCCGCGCGAGCGGAACAGCAGCAGGTTGGTCTTGACCGTCAGCTCGGTCTCGCCCGGACCGGCCGCGTAGCGGTAGTTGGAGATCAGCCGGCGCGTGAACGACGGCGGATCCTCCGCCCAGGCGACGTCGGTCTCGGTCAGCCGCCGCACGCGCAGCGACATCGACGCCTTGTTGTCGTCGTAGTGGCGGCTGGACCAGTCGACGTCGGAGCCGTTGCCGCGGCGCCGGATCGTGCGCGTCGGGACGATGTACTCGAGGTCGTCGGTGAACAGCTGCAGCCACTCGTCGAACCTGCGGTCGTCGAGCAGCGCGGCCTCGGCGACGAGGAAGTCCTCGGCCGCGATCCGCGCCTGCGGCGAGATCGCCTCCGCCGGCAGGATCCAGATCGAGCTCATCTGCCCTCCTCCAGCAGCAGGTCGAGCCAGGTGCGGTAGTAGCTGCGCGCCGCCGCCTCGCTGAACTTGCCGTCGTAGACGTCGCCGGGGCCGGGGAAGTCGCTCAGCGGGGTCGCGTCGAGCCCCATCGTGTAGTCGAGCATGACCTCGTCGGGCCGCGTCAGCGCCGAGTTGGCGACCTCGGTCTGCGCCTCCCAGTTCTCGGTGTCGTCCTGGTCGAACATGCCGCCCGAGGAGAAGGTCTGCACGTACATTCTGCGCCCCTTCTCCTTCCACCAGGCGGGCGCGTTCTTCTCGACCAGGAACCACGACCAGGCCATCAGCCTGTCGGGCCCGACCGGCTGCCACATCCGCAGCATCATGCCGGTCACGAGCTGCCCGTCGACCGGGATGAAGTTCGGGATCAGGAACGACAGGTTCGGGAAGACGTTGCCGTGGAAGTTCTTGACGCGGTGCAGCAGCGCCAGCTGGTCCGGGCTCAGCTTCGCGGCGTACTCGGGCTCCAGCTCCTGCGGGAACCACGAGCCCGGTCTGTCGTCGTGGACGCCCATGCCGAGGCCGTGGCCGCCGCCGGCGTCGACGTGGTAGCCGTCTCTGCCGAAGTCGACGCCTCTGACGAGCCCGAGTCTGGCGAGGAAGGCGTGCGCGGTGGCCGTGTGGTAGGCGTCGGAGGCGAAGTTCTCCGACGGCAGCTTCCACGACGACGGGATGATCCACCGCTGCGCCTCGCCGACCAGCTCCATCTGCGCACGGCCGGCGAAGATGTCGAGGTACCAGCGCAGGTCGCCGAGGAAGTCGGGCAGCGACGGGCCGTCCTTGTCCCAGGTCGCGAAGATCAGCCCGGCGTACGACTCGCAGCGCGCCTCGATCAGTCTCAGCCGCTCGCGGTCGAGGCCGTTGGGCGGGTAGGCGGCGCGCTCGAACGGCGTGCCCATGAAGTTGCCGTAGTTGGCGAACGTGAAGCCGTGGTAGGGGCAGCGCCACATCGAGGCGACGCCGCAGTCCTCGCTCGTCAGCTTCATGCCGCGATGGCGGCAGGCGTTGAGGAAGGTGCGGATCTCGCCGTCGTCGCCGCGCGCGACGATCACCGACTGCTCGCCCATCTGGCGGACGACGAAGGCGCCCTCCTCCTCCAGCTCGGACTCGTGCGCGACGAACAGCCAGACTCTGCCGAACAGCCGCTCCAGCTCCAGCCGGTAGACCTCGGGGTCCGAGTAGACGAACAGCGGGATCGCCCCCTCCTCGGGGCGGACGGTCGCCCGCAAGCGGTCGTACAGCTTCTCGGGGTGCGTCACGTGCGACAACGTCTGCCTCCAGTCCGGTCAGTCGGCCGACAGTATACAGTTGCCATTGGTCGCTGTCACGCTCTCGACGCGCCGAGGTACCAGTCGGCGATCTCGTCGCTGGTCGCCAGCCAGACGTCGTCGTGGCCGGCGATGTGCTCCAGCGCCCGCGCGAAGTGGCGCGCGCGGAACGGCTGGCCGACGAGGAACGGGTGGATCCCGATCCCCATCACGCGCAGGTCCTCAGCGCCCTCCTCGTAGAGCTGGTCGAACTGGTCGACCACCGACTGCGCGAACTGCTCGCCCGTGTGGTGGTGCAGCACGAACGCCGGGATGTCGTTGACCTCGCTGCTGTACGGGACCGAGGCGAGCGCGCCGGTGCCGGTGTTGAAGCGGTACGGCTGGTCGTCGTTGGCCCAGTCGAGGCTGTAGGAGAAGCCCAGCTCGGCGAGCACGTCGAGCGTGTTCTCGGTCGCGGTCAGCGCCGGGCCGAGCCACCCTCTCGGGGCGGCGCCGGTCGCGCGCGTGAACGCCTCGACGATCCCGTTGACCGCCGCGATCTCGCTGGCGCGGTCCATCCCGACCCACCACGACGAGTTGTCGTTGCCGTGACCGACCCACGCCCAGCCGCGCTTGGCGCCCTCCTCGACGATCTCCGGATAGCGCTCGAAGACCTCGGCGTTGGTGATCGCGCTGGCGCGGAAGCCGTGGCGGTCGAGCAGCTCCATCAGCCGCCAGATGCCGGCGCGGACGCCGTAGTCGCGCCAGCCGTAATTGAGCGGGTCGGGCACGAGCTGGGCGGTGAACTGGGCGAGGCTCATCGCCTGCTGGCCGTACTGGTAGTGCTCGACGTTGAGCCCGATCCAGACCGCCAGCCGCTTGCCGTCGGGCAGCCGCGGCGCCTGACGGCGGACGATCGGCGAGTAGTCGAAGAAGGAGTGCTCCATCGCTGATTGCTCCTGGTCAGGGTCCGGGGCTCAGCCGACCATCCGCGCGAGCGCGGCGGCGGCGTCGCCGAGGCGGGTGTGGACGACCTTCTGCTCGAGGTAGCTGAGCAGCTCGTCGCGCGACTCCTCGCGGCCGATGCCGCTGTTCTTGGAGCCGCCGAAGGGGGTGCCGAAGTAGTGGCGGGTCGAGTCGTTGACCCAGACGTAGCCGGCGTCGAGCGCGTCGGCGGTCTTGTGCGCGACGTCGAGGTTCTGCGTCCAGACGCTCGCGGTCAGGCCGAGGTCGACGGCGTTGGCCAGCTCCAGCATGCCGGTGTAGTCGTCCCACCGGAAGGTCGAGACGACCGGCCCGAAGATCTCCTCGTGGCCGATCTTCATCTCCGGCCGGACGCCCGCGAACAGCGCCGGCGTGACGAAGTTGCCGCCGGCCGGGAGGCCGTCGGGACGATGGCCGCCGAAGACCAGCTCGGCGCCCTCCTCGATCCCGGAGTCGACGTAGCTCGCGACGCGGTCGTGGTGCGCTCTGGTGACGACCGGGCCGACGTCGGTCCCCTCGTCGTAGGCGACGCCGACCTTGAACGCGGCCAGCTTGTCGGCCATCTTCGCGACGAAGGCGTCGTGGATCTTGCTGTGGACGAGCACGCGCGAGTTGGAGCCGCACGACTGGCCCTGGCAGACGTCGAGGTTCATGCCGTAGATCGCGCCCTCGACGGCCGCGTCGAGATCGACGTCCGGGAAGACGATCATCGCGTTCTTGCCGCCCAGCTCCAGCGACAGGTGCTTGACGGTGCCCGACTCGGCCGCGCGGCGCTGGATCAGCAGGCCGGTCGGAACCGAGCCGGTGAAGGCGATCCGCTTGACCTCGGGATCGGTCACGAGCGCGTCGCCGGCCTCCGCGCCGCCGGTGACGATGTTGACGACGCCGGCCGGGAACGCCTGCGCGAACAGCTCCGCCAGCCGCAGCGTCGACAGCGACGTGTCCGGCGAGGGCTTCATCACGAGCGTGTTGCCGCTGATCAGCGACGGCAGCGGGCGCGTGACGGCGAACATCAGCGGGTGGTTGAACGCCGTGATACGGCCGACGACGCCGTACGGGCGGTGCGCGGTGTAGTGCAGGTTGCCGGGGCTGGCGGGGTAGACGTCGCCGGTCAGCGCGCCGGCGATGTGCGGCCAGCCGTCGAGGTAGGCGTGGCAGAGGTCGACGTCGATCCGCATCGCTCTGACGGGGTTGCCGCAGTCGATCGCGTCGAGCATCGCCAGCTCCTCGCGGTGCTCGCGCAGCAGCTCGCCGAAGCGCGCGAAGCACTTCGAGCGGCCGGCGACGCCGAGCTGCTCCCACGCCGGCTGCGCCGCTCTGGCGGCGGCGATCGCGCGGCGCATGTCCTCCGCGCCGCCGTCGGGCACGGTCGTCAGGCGCTCGCCGGTCGAGGGGTCGAAGACGTCGGCGGTGGCACCGTCGGCGGCGTCGACGAACGCGTCGCCGATCAGCATCCTGAACTGACGCCCGCCGACGTACGTGGCGATCGGGTCCTGGACGAGCGTGTCGGTCATCGGGGTCCTCTCTGGCGGGTCATCAGAAGCCGGGGGTCAGCACGTCGACGAGCGCGGGGCGGCCGGAGCGCACGACCGCGACCGCCTCCTGCAGGGTGGTGGCGAGCGTCTCGGGATCGGAGACGGGGCCGGCGGCCCAGAGGCCGAACGAGCGCGCCATCGCGGCGAGGTCGACCGGCGGGTCGGCGAGGCCGGCGCCGGCGTAGCGGCTGCCGTCGCCGTGGCCGCGCAGGCGGCCGATCTTCTGCGCGTGCTCGACCGTGTTGCCGTACTGGCGGTTGTCGTTGACGACGATCAGCACCGGCAGCCTTTTGTGTGCGGCCGTCCACAGCGCCGAGGGCAGGAACAGCAGGTCGCCGTCGGCCTGCAGGTCGACGGTGATCGTGCCCGGCTCCTGCGCCAGCGCGACGCCGAGCGCGCCGGAGACGCCGTAGCCGAGCCCGCCGCCGGAGGCCCAGCCGGCGTACTGGCGCGCTCTGTCGAGCGCCCACTGGCGCTGCTCGAGTCTGCCGTTGGTGCCGCCGCCGAGCACGAACGGGACGTCGCGCAGCGCGCCGCCCAGCTCGTGGATCAGCCGCTCCAGCGGGACGACGCCGTCGGCGGTGGCGTTCTTCGCCGCGCTGCTCCACCCTGCGCGTGCGCTCGCGATCCGCGCGGCGGCGGCGTCGCCGCGCGCGTTGACGGTCGCGGCGTCGAGCGGGTCGGCCTTCAGCCGCTGCAGCAGCGCCTCGACGACGAGGTCGGCAGAGGCCGTGATCTGCCGCTCGGCCGGCGCCAGCGGCTGGTAGTCGTGCGCCCAGGCGCGCAGCTTCAGCGTCGAGAGCGTGACGTTCAGCAGCGTCAGCGGCGCGGCGACCGCGTCGGCGGCGCCGGACGCGCTCGCCGTCGTCGTCGCGGCGAGCCGCGCGCCGAGCGGGCCGTGCAGCTCCTCGACGTCGAGCGCGAGGATCGCGTCGGCCTCCTCCACCAGCCCCGGCACGCCCGCGCCGTTGAGGCGGTGGCCGCTGGGGAAGGCGTGACGGACGCCGGTATCGACGACCGGCGCGCCGAGCGCCTCAGCGAGCGCCGTCAGCGCCGCGAACTGGGCCGGCGACTCGCCCACGTAGCCGGCGAGGATCAGCGGCCGCCGCGCGGCGCGCAGCCGCTCCACGAGCCAGTCGACGTCGGCCGGCGCGGGCGCCGGCGGGCTCGGCACGGCGTACTGCGCGATCGACTGCTCGACGAAGCCCGCCGGGAGCGGATCCTCCTGCAGGTCGACGTCGTAGCAGAGGTAGACGGGGCCGGACGGGAGCGCCTTCGTCGCCGTCAGCCCGCGCGCGAACGACTCCGCGACCGAGGCGATGTCGTGCGGCTCGTCGTCCCACTTGACGAAGTCGCGGACGATGTTCGCCTGCACCGAGGCGGTGTGGATCCAGTCGATCCACGGCCGCCGATTGGCCTTCGACTTCGGCCCGGTGCCGCCGAGCAGCAGCAGCGGGACGCGGTCGCACCAGGCGTTGTAGATCGCCATGCTCGCGTTCTGCAGGCCGACGACGTTGTGCAGCAGCGCCGCCATCGGCGTGCCGGCCGCCTTCGCGTAGCCCTGCGCCATCGAGACGGCGACCATCTCGTGCATGCAGAGCGAGATCGCGGGCGCGCCGGGCGTGTGCACGAGCGAGTCGTGGATGCCGCGGAAGCTCGCGCCGGGGTTGAAGGCGACCTGCTCGATCCCCGCCTCGATCAGGTGCGAGACGATCGCGTCGGAGCCGTGACGGACGCTCATCGCGCCACCGCCCCGACCGCCGTCAGCTGGGTTGCGACGACCTCCAGCAGCTCGTCCGAGTTCTGCTCGAACATCATGAAGTGGCCGTTGCCCTCGATCCCGAGGTCCGGCAGCCAGATCAGCTCCGCCTCCGCGCCCCAGCCGCGCAGCAGCCCGAGCGTGCGCTCCTCGATCGCGCGCGTGTGGGCGGGATCCTCGGCGCTGGCGAGCAGGCGGATCGGCGTGCCGGCGAAGCCGGCGCCGGAGTCGATCGTCGGCATCCCGGGCTCGACGCCGAGCCGCTGCAGCAGCATCCGCGGCGGCAGCCCGACGAAGCCGGCGCGCATCGCGTCGACGCGATCCAGCGGGAAGCGGGTGCTGGTCGCGATCCCCTGCTGGTAGACGTAGCCGTCGCCGTAGAGGTTCATCACGCGCCGGTCGACGGTCATCCGCACGCCCGTGTCGGCGAAGTCGACGACCGCGACCGCGCCGTCGTCGGAGACGACCTGCGATCTCGGCGCGACGTTGGCCGGGTAGGCGCCGGCGACCGACAGCACGCCCGCGACGAGGTCGCTCTCGTGCTCGACCAGCTGCCAGGCGACCGCGCCGCCCATCGAGTGGCAGACGACGACGACCGGCTCGGCGATCGTCTCGCGCAGCAGCGTGCGGTAGCCCTCGACGACGGCGGCGTAGTCGATCTCCAGCCCGTCGCGGTTGCCGGAGCGGCCGGTGCCGGGCCAGTCGGTCACCCACAGGCGGTGGCCGCGGTCGGCGAGCTGGTCGGCCCAGCCGAGGCGGCCGTCGGGCGTCGCGCGCCAGCAGGCGCCGGTCGCGCCGCCGCCGTGGATCAGCAGCAGCGGCGGGCCGGCCGCCGTCTGCGGTCCGAGCAGCTCGTAGTAGAGGCCGGTCTTCGGCTCGTGGCCGACGCGTGCACGGGAAGCGCTCATGGCATCAACAGGCCGCCGTTGACGTGGACGGTCTGGCCGGTCACCTGGCGGGCGGCGCCGGACAGCAGGAAGAGCGCCACCTCGGCGCAGTCCTCCGGTTGCGGGATCTCGCCGAGCGGCATCAGCGCGCGGACCCGCTCGACGCCCTCGTCGCCGCCGTTCATCGCGCGGAAGCGCGGCGTGTCGGTCGGCCCCGGGGCGATGCAGTTGACGCGCACCCGCGCCGGCGCGAGCGCGCCCGCGAGCGAGCGCGTGTAGGAGATCACGCCGGCCTTGGCGGCGGCGTAGCCGGCGCGGTCGGCGGCTGACATGACCGCCTGGCCGCTGCTGGTCAGCACGATCGCGGAGCCGGGCCGCTGCTTGAGCTGCGGGATCGCGGCGCGACAGCAGAGGTAGGCGGAGCCGAGGTTGAAGGTCAGCTCGCGCTCCCAGGTCGCCGGGTCCAGCTCGTCGGCGGGGCCGATGACCGCGCCGCCGACCGTCGCCAGCAGGCCGTCGAGGCCGCCGTGGCGGGCGACCGTCGTCGTGACGGCGTGCTGCATCGCGTCGGCGTCGGTCGCGTCGGCGTGGACGAAGGCGACCTCGCCGTCGAGCGCGCCGACCGTCTCGGCGCCGTCGGCCGCGACGTCGGCGACGACGAGGCGCGCGCCGCGCGCGGCCGCCAGCCGCGCCGCCGCCAGCCCGATCCCGGACGCGCCGCCGACGACCAGCAGCGTTCTGCCGTCGAAGCCGCTCACGCCAGGAAGCTGGCCGGCGGGGTCGGGCCCCACGTGTTGATCGTCTTCGTCATGCGGTCGCCGGCCTCCCAGCGGACCGGCTCGTGGCCGCGCTCGTCGGCGATCTGCGCCATGTCGGCGAACAGCTCGACGCGCAGCCCCGAGGACGGGTCGACGACATACGTGAAGAGGTTGCGGCCCGGGACGTGGCGGCCCGGCCCGTACTCGACCTTCCAGCCGTGCGCGGCGAGCCGGTCGAGGATCGGCTGGTAGGCGTGCCAGCCGGCCAGCTCGCAGCCGAGATGGTGGAGCATCCCGCGCTCGCCGGGGCGGATCCCGAGGTTGTGGTGCTCGGCGCCGATCCGCAGGAAGAAGAGGTTGTCGCCGATCTGCTCGGACAGCTTCAGCCCCAGCACGCGCTGGAAGAAGGCGCTGGAGCGCGGCGGCGCGTCGCTCTTGACGTTGATGTGGCCGAGGCGGCGCGGGCCGAGCAGGCCCGGCGCCGGCGGCGCGACGGTGTGGGCCGCCGCCGGCTCGACGACGAGCGGGTTGCCGGCGGGGTCGGCGAGCGCGAGCCCGCCGGCGGGGGTCTCGGTGGTGGTCGCGCCGGCCTCCGCGGCACGCACGGCGAGCGCGGCGAAGTCGTAGCCGTCGGCGACCTCCCAGGTGATCGCGAGCAGCTCCTGCGACTCGGCCCCGCCCTGTGCCTGGCGCAGCACGACGGCGGTCTGGCCGCGCGGGCCGTAGTCGCCCTCGCAGCGGACGGCGACGTCGCCGCCGGGCAGCGACTCGACGGCGAAGCCGATCCCGTCGCCGAGGAAGGCGGCCGTCGCGGCGGGATCGGGCACGGCGACGGTGACGCCCGCCAGCCGGCCGAGCGTCGCGGCCGCGCTCTCCTGTGCGGCCGCCGCGGTGGCATCCATGCCCGCCATCGGCGGCAGCATCTCACGTTCGCGATTGCTCAAGGGGTCTTTTCCGGCAGTCGGTCCGGGCGCGCTCGACAGACGGTCCTGGCTCATGCCGTGCCCTCGGCGATCGCCTGCAGCGCGTCGGGCGGCGGGGCCGCGAACGGCTTCAGCCGCGTCAGCTCGCCGACGTCGCGACCGCGCCCGGCCTCGACCGCCGCCGCGTGCACGGCGGAGGCGAGCGCGAGGTCCTGGATCGCGGTCCCGACCGACTTGAACGCGAGCAGGTCGCGATCGCCGTCGCGCACCAGCTTCGCCGGCTCGGCCTGCGCCATCCCGACGACGTGGTCGGCGCTCAGCGCGCCGCAGGCGAGCGCCTCGATGATGTCGCCCGACTCCAGCTTGACCTGGCGCGCGTCGTCGACCAGCAGCGCGGCCGAGCGGCGCAGCGTCGCGGCGTCCAGCTCGCGCAGGTCGGGCCGCGTCGAGCCGATCGACAGCACGACCGCGCCCGGCTGGAAGTCGGCGCCGTTGACGACCGGCTCGCTCGCCTTCGTCGCCAGCACGCAGACGGGCGCGCTGCCGGTCGCCGCGGCGACCGTCTCGACCGGCTCGACCGCGATCCCCAGCTCCTCGCTCATCCGCGCCGCGAACGCCTCGCGGCGCTCGCGGCCGCGGCTGAAGACGCGCACCTCGCGCAGCGGCCACTGCGCCGCGAAGGCGCGCAGATGGCCCTCGGCCTCGAAGCCGGAGCCGACCAGGCCGAGCGTCTCGCTGCCGCCCGGCACGAGCATCTCGCCGGCCAGCGTCGTCGTCGCCGCGGTCCGCAGGCGCGTCACCTCGTCGGCGTCGAACATCGCGATCAGCTCGCCGCTGGTTTGGCTGTAGAGCAGGATCAGGTAGCGCGTCCCGAGGCCTCTGACGAGCGTCATCACCTTCAGGCCCATCAGGTCGTTGTAGGCGGCCGGCATCACGCGCAGGAAGCCGCGCTCGAGGTCGACGTCCATCCGCGGCGGCACGACCGTCCGCCCCGCCGCCTCGGCCTCGACGGCGGCGCGCGCGGCGTTCATCGTCACGGCATGCGTCGCCAGCGCGCGCATGTCGTCGGCACCCAGGTACAGCGTCATCGTCACACCGTCCGGCCGGCGTAGAACTCCGCGTCGTCGGCCGGCAGCTCGAAGCCGGAGGCGGCCAGGCCGCCGCGCAGCGCCTTCATCTGGCCGGGCTGCAGGCGCATCTGCGGCATCCGCAGCAGGCCGCCGTTGTAGCCCTGCAGCCAGCCGAGGTACTTCCAGCCGACGCGGTGGATGAAGTTCGCGCCGGCGAAGGTGGCGTGGAAGGCGCCTCTGGTCTCGCGGCCCGGGTGGTAGGACCAGAAGATCTCCATCGCCCGCTCGCGGTCGCCCGCGACGGCCGCCTCGACCAGCTTCGGGATCCGGTCGGCGTACGCCTCGTAGCCGCTGGTGCCGAACCATCTGACGTCGTAGTTGGCCACCATCGCGGGGATGTGGACCTCCATCGGGTTCTGCACGATGACGTGCTCGTGGCAGCGCCAGTGGGCCTCCTCGAAGGCGCTGAAGAGCGCAGCGCCGCCGCCCTCGTACTTGAGCGCCGCGGCCGTCTCGAGCTTGCTCATCTCGACCAGCGCGTCCATCGGGAAGCCGGCCGGGTGCAGCGGTCTGAAGCCCCACGTGTTGACGCCGAAGAGGATCATCGCGAGATCCGTGCTGTCGGTCACGTGCTTGGTGTGCGCGACGATCTCGGCGCTGCTCTTGGGGCGGAAGATCGGCGGGTACGACAGCAGGCCGGCCTCGACGCCGAGGCCCTCGGCGAGCTTGCAGACCTCGATCGACTCCTCGACGGTCGAGAAGCTGAGGTGGGCGACGAGCTTAAAGCCCTCCGGCGCCGCTTCGGCGGCGACCTCGAGGAAGCGCTTGTACTCCTCCGTCGTCGTGCCCGACTCGGACGCGACGAGCGTGCCCCAGTAGCCCTGCGCGGCGGCGAGCTTGACGTCGTGCGCGATGCCGGCCTCGTTCAGGGTCTTGAAGTCGGCGCTGAACGACGGCAGCGTGACGTTGCACGCGCCGCTCCACTCGGTGCGGGCGCGATCCTTGATCTCGGCGCGGGTGTAGGGAAGTGCCATGGCGCGGGTGGGTCCTCTCTCGGGTCAGGCGGTGGTGGCGGCGGGGGCGGCGCTGTGGATCGGTCGGTAGACCCAGCGGCCGCTGTCGAACCAGTCGCGCTTGGCGAGCGCGTCACGGCGGGGGGTGTCACGGGCGGCGGCGCGCTCGGGGCGGCTGAGCGCCTCCTCGCTGCGCAGCTCGTGCAGGGCGATGTGGGTCCACGGCGGGCCGGCCGAGCCGGGACGCACCTTGTAGCGGCGCACCCGCAGCCAGCCGGGGACCTGCATCAGCAGCGGGACGTGCTCCTCCTCGTACCAGCCGTTGAACTCGTCCTCGTCGTGGCCGGGGACGGCGAAGGCGATCGCGAGCAGCGCGTGCGGCTGCTCGTCGGCTCTGCCCGTGTCGGACAGCTGGTCGCAGATGTAGCGCGTGAAGAGGTCGACGCTCGCGAGCATGCGCGCGGTGCGCTCGCCCGGGTCGGCCTTCAGCCGCAGGTACTCCGGGGTCTCCAGCGCGGCGACGTCGTCGAGGAAGTAGCAGGCAAGCCACCGGGCGGTCTCGGGACCGCCCTCCTGCGTGGCCAGCTCGTACCGCACCGCCTGCTCGAAGCCGGGGATCGCCATCCGCGCGGGGATGTGCTCGGACTCGTACCAGTCGTGGAAGTCGGCCAGGTCGCCGCCGGCCGGCGGCTGCATCTGGGAGAAGAGCAGGCCGGCGGTGGCGCCGGCGTCGGCGCGCGTCGCGGGAGCGCTCATCGGAGGCCGTCCCCGACGCTGACCTCGTCTCTGCGGAGGCCGCCGACACGGTGGTGGACGCGGCCGCGCGAGGCCATCGCCGCGACGACAAGGATCTCGTCGGGCTTGGGGCCGTCGGGCACGGTCAGCGTGATCGTGTCGTAGTACTCGCGCACGTAGAGCGCGCGCTTGTAGGCGAGCGGGACGTCGATCGGCGTGCCGGCGACGGCGACCTTCGAGGTCGAGGTGACCCAGGTGATGCCGTCGATCTCGGCCCGCATCGCGTCGCCGAACGGGGTCGTGACGCAGGCGACGCCGTGGTCCTGATCGCCGTTGGTGCCGACGATCGCGGCCTTGCCGCAGCTCTGCGGCTCGCGCCCGCCGAGCGCGGCTCTGCAGCGCGCGACCAGCTCTCTGGCGAGCGGGATGCTCGGCTCGATCAGCGCCTCCAGCGTCTCCGTGTAGCGGCCGGCGTAGGGGTTGGCGATGACGACGCCGACGGCCGCCTTGACGAGCGGCTCCTCGACCGCCGGGCCGCCGTCGTGGTCGATCTCCTCGACGACGGTCACCCACTTGCGGACGACGAGCGAATCAGTGGTCACGGTCATACTGGCAACTGTATACAGCATTCTCTTGACGAATGCCAGCCGATCGCGGTGCGCTCACCCGAGGATCTGCGGGCATGCGAAAGCCGCCCCCTCCCCAGGCGGGAGACGGCGGCTCACGTGCCTCCGGCGATGCTCAGGCGGCGCCGTCGGCGGCGGCAGCGGCGGCCGCGGCGCGGCTGCCGTGCTCCATCAGACGATCGCGCGTGTGATGGATGTGGCGTTCGATCGCGGCGCGGGCGCCGGCGGCGTCGCGCGCCTCGCAGAGGGCGACGATCGCGGTGTGCTCCTCGCCGGCCTCCAGCGGCCGGTGGATCCCCGGCCCGTGGCTCCAGAGGCGCACGTAGCGCTCGCCGCGGGCGCGCAGCTGGTCGATCAGCTCCAGCGTCGTCTCGGCCTCCGACGGCGCGTACAGCAGCCGGTGGAAGCGCGCGTTCAGCTCCAGCCAGCGGGCGTGGTCGACGTCGCCGAGCATCTGCTCGTCGAGCACCTTCGCGGCGCGCAGGTCGGCCGCCGACAGCCGCGGGACGGCGCGCTCGATCGCGAACCCCTCCAGCAGCGCGCGCACGTCGTACAGCTCCACGACGCGTTCGAGGTCGAGCGCTCTGACGACCGCGAGTCTGTGCGCGCGCGTGTCGATCAGGCCCTCCGCCTGCAACTGGCGCATCGCCTCGCGCACCGGCACGCGCGAGACGCCGAAATGGGTCGCGAGCGCGGCCTGGTTCAGCTCGGCGCCGTCTGCCAGCTCGCCGCGGTGGATCGCGTCGCGCAGCGCGTCCGCGACGTAATCGGCGGTGATGCGGCGTTCGCTGAAGCCGCGCTCCAGCTTCACCGCGGAGAGATCGGAAGGCTTCACGTCAACAGTATACAGAATGCGGCCGAGCTGGCTCCACTTCTCTGACCCCCTACAGCAGGAAGGTCAGGTTGCCGAGCGGGACCTCGTTGTTGACGAGCCGGATCTCCTTCGCGCGGATCAGGAAGCCGTGCGCCGCGTCGGGCACGAGCAGATGGCGCACGTGAGCCGAGTAGAGCAGCTGCCTGCCCTTGCGCAGCTCGGTGATCAGCTGCACCGAGCGGACGTCGAGCGCGCCCTCCTCCTCCCCCGCGATCCGCACGTTGCCGACCAGGTGGACGGTGCTCGATCTCGGATCCTGCGAGTAGGCGTGGCCGCCGTTGATCCGCAGCACCCGCTCGCGCAGCCGTCTGCGGTCGTCGAGCATCAGCTGCACGTCGAAGCGCGGGTCCGTCTCGCGGCCGCCTTGCGGGATCCAGTAGGTCGCGTCGGGCGCGTACAGCTCCAGCCACGCCTCCAGCTCGTAGCCGTCGAGCAGCTCGGCCTCGCGGTAGAGGAAGGCGGCGACGGCGGCGAGGTCGCCGGTCGCGGCGGCCTCCGGGGTCAGCGCGCTCATGCCGCACCGCCGATCGCCATCGCGCGGCGCCAGCCGCGGTAGAAGGCCCGCTGCGGCACCTCGTCGGCCGAGTGGCCGACGATCGTCCCGTCCGGCTGCGGCTGCTCGCGGTGGGCGCCGCGGCTCATCACCAGCCACTCCTGCTCGGTCGCGCGCATGCCGTCGGCGACGCGCTCGAAGGCGACCTCGACGTCGTCGGGCCCGCCCATCCCGGCCGCGCCGTAGAAGCCCTCGTGCGTGCGCAGGATCGCCGTGTTGTACTCGTCGCTGGCGCCCTCGTGCAACATCGGGTAGAGCCGCACCTCGGTGTGGCCGGCGCGCTTGGGCAGCACGTGCCGCACCTGCGCCCCGACGAAGCAGAGGTTGGGGAAGACGATCAGGTTGAACGGCAGGTCGCCGAGCTGCGCGCCGTTGTTGCCTGCGCGCGGGTCGCCGAACTCGTGGACCGAGTGGCCGTTGCCGAGGTCGACCGTGCGGTAGGTCTCGTTGAAGAGGATCTGCTGCATGATCGGCGGCGCCTCGCCGACGCGGTCGGCGAGCACTTCGAGGAAGCTGCGATGGACGAAGCCGAAGTGGTAGTTGTCGATCGTGTTCTCGACCTGCAGCTTCCAGTTGGCCTCGTACTCCAGCCGGTGCGAGCCGGCCGAGAGCCGGATCCCCTCCGGCCCCTGCCGCGAGATCAGCTCCAGGTAGGGCAGCGCGTGGCCGAGGTGCTCCTGCAGCGACGGGCCCTCCTGCGCGAAGCTGGCGAAGACGAAGCCGTGCGCGACGTCGACGCGCGGCAGCTGCGTCAGGCCGAGCTGCTCGCGATCGAGGTCGGAGTAGGCGTCGTCGTAGGTGATCCCGCGCAGCTCGCCGGTGTTTCTGTACGTCCAGCCGTGATACGGGCAGCGGAAGAAGTTGGCCGAGCCCGACTCCGCCTGGCAGACGGCGGCGCCGCGGTGGCGGCAGCGGTTGAGCATCACGCGCAGCCTGCCGTCGTCGGCGCCGCGCGTGACGATCACCGGCTGCGTGCCGGCGTACGTCGTCTTGTAGTCACCGGGGTTGCGCAGCTCGCTCTCGTGCGCGACGTACAGCCAGCTCGTCCGGAAGATCCGCTCCTGCTCGGCGGCGAAGATCGCCTCCGAGGTGTAGATGCTGCCGTGGACGCGCCAGTCGTCGGTGATCAGGTCGGCGGGGTCGGTGATCGCCGTCATTCGAATGCTCCTTCGTCGCTGCGCCAGCCGGTCTGACTGGGGTCGAGGAACGGGCCGAGCCGATCGTGCGTCAGCCACGTGAGGCTGGCCAGCTCGAGCGGGTCGAGGTGGATCGTGCGGCCGTTGCGCAGGTCCTCGATCCGGAGGCGGGGACCGTTCGCGCCGAGGTCGAGCGCGACGATCACGTGGCCGAACTCGTTCTCCAGCTCCAGCCGGCGCTCGGACGCCAGCGCGCGCGGCGCTGCCGCGTCGCCGTTGGCCGTCGCCGTCGTGCGCGAAGCCGCCACGTCGCCGTTCGCCGTCGCCGTCCACGAGCCGCCGATGCCGCCGTCATGCGAGGTATCCATCGTAGTGGCGAGTGTATACTGTTGTCATGGAGATCGCCAACGAGTTTTCGCTCGGCCTGCCGCTCGAGCGCGCCTGGCCGCTGCTGACGAACCTCGAGCGGATCGCCCCGGCGATGCCCGGCGTCAGCGTCGACGGCTACGAGGGCGACGAGCTGCGCGCGACGATGAGAGTCAAGGTCGGCCCGATCGGCGTCACCTACAGAGCCGGCGTCACCGTCGTCTCCGCCGACCCGGCGTCGAACACCGTCGTGCTGCGCGCCAGCGGCCAGGAGGCGCGCGGCTCCGGCACCGTCGAGGCGACGATCACCGCGCTGCTGCGGCCGGTCGAGGACGACCCCGAGCGGACCACGATCGACCTCCTCACCGACGTCGCCGTCACCGGCCGCGTCGCCCAGTTCGGCGGCGGCGTGATGAGAGAGGTCGCCGACCGCCTGCTGAGACAGTTCGCGAGACGGCTGGAGCAGCAGCTGGTCGAGCAGCCGGAGCTGGCCGATCTGGCGGCCGCGCCGCCCGCCGGAGCCGGGGCCGCGCCCGGCGCGCCGCCCGTCGGCGCCGCCGCGCCCGCGACGCCCGCCG
>NZ_JAUTDN010000017.1 GCF_030646155.1 Conexibacter sp. CPCC 205762 | reverse complement strand
GCGGAACAAGTCGGCGCGCGTGTCGCCGGCGACCGCAGCCTCCTGCTCGCGCAACGCGCCGTCACTGTCGAGCGTCTCCAACGAGATCAAATCGGTCAAAGCGTCCTTCACACTAACCCCCTGCGGTTGTGGTTGGAATCCATTTCCGAGAGAGTCGACTGCCCGCGTCACGCGAATTCAGACCAAAAATCTGCCTTTCTAGTTTTTCCGGGCGTGTTGACGCTCGCGACTGCGCAGCTGCGCTCTGCTGACCTGCTGCGCTGCGGATCGTTGCGGACGCGGATGCTGACCCGCGGGTCGACCGCCTGCTGTTTTCGCCGATCGGCGTCGGGCAGTTGAGCGAGCATGGAGACCTCTACTGCAGAACCTCGACCGCTGGCGCTCGTCACGGGCGCATCGAGCGGCATCGGGCGCGAGTTGGCAAAGCAGTTCGCGGCCCATGACTTTGACCTCGTGATCGCCGCCGAGAATGGCCGCCTGGCCGACGCGAAGCGCGAGCTGGAAGCGCTCGGCGCGAGCGTCGACGCTGTCGTCGTCGACCTCACCAGAGATTGTGGACCTCAACGTGCGCTCGACGGTCCATCTCGCAAAGCACGTCGTGCAGTCGATGGAGCCACGCGGCGAGGGGCGGATCCTCTTCACCTCTTCGATCGCCTCGACGATGCCGGGCGCTTTCCAGGCCGTCTACAACGCCTCGAAGTCGTTCGTGCAGTCATTCGCGCTGGCGCTGCGCAACGAGCTGAAGGACAGCGGCGTGACCGTCACCGCGCTGATGCCGGGCCCGACCGACACCGAGTTCTTCGAGCGCGCCCAGATGCTCGACACGAAGGTCGGCTCAGGCGACAAGGACGATCCCGCCGACGTCGCGCGTGACGGCTTCGAGGCACTGATGAACGGCGACGAGCGCGTTGTCAGCGCGTCGCTCAGGACAAAAGCGCAGGCGGCCGCGAGCCGCGTCCTGCCCGACGGTGCGAAGGCGCAGATGCACCGCGGCATGGCCAAGCCCGGCTCCGGTCGCGACGACTGACCTGGCTCAGGCGCAACTGCCGAGCGCGGTCGGCCCCCGCAGCGCGCGCCGCGGTCGACGTGCCGGCGCGCATCGGCGGCGTGGGTGCGGGATCGTCTTCAGACGGCGCTCGGCGGCTCGTGGGTACCTTCCGACGTCGCTGCTCGTCGTTCGGCAAGTGCGAAATGATCGCGCTCCAGTGTCGCCGCAGTCTGCTCCTGTCTCGCGTGTCGGCGTTCGAGTTCCGCGCGCTCGCTGTCGCCTCTCGATTCCCAGAAATCTGCCGCCTGCGCATGCCGTTCGGCAGCGCGCTCGTGAGTCTCCTGCGCGCGTCGGTGTCGCTCGGGGTCAGTCGGCACGCCAACCAGCCTCCCTGACGAGCCCCCGCAGCCCCGCGAGGCTTCCGCGAGCAGCGGCTCGGACCGATCGGGACGAGTGGGGCCATCGTCGTTCTGCGGCGGTCTGCATGTTCGAGCACGTTCCCGTCTCCGCGCCAACATATGCATACGCCTTGGGCGCCGATGTTCCCCGCTGCGGCGTCCTGGCAGGCGCTGCAGACCGTTGGCGGCCAAGGGTTCGCCGCTTGCGTCGAGCTGGGCCGATGCGGGTAGCGAGGCGGGCATGCCGAGGAGAGCGCGCCTCACTCCCTATCGCGACGGTCCGTATCTGCTGCGTGGCGACTTCGAGCTGACCGACCAGGACGGTACGCCGATCGCCGCCGGGCGCAGAACGGTCGCGCTCTGCCGCTGCGGCAAGTCCCAGATCCGGCCGTTCTGCGACGGCACTCATAAGCTGATCGGCTTCAGAGCGGCAGGCGCGGCGGAGCATGGCGACCTGCCGCCGTCGGTCTCGCGCTCAGGGTGAGGCCGGTCGCAGCGAGCTGCCGTCGCGCTCCCAGGCGCCGAGCAGGTGGCGAGCCCACTGCGCCTCCAGCGCGAGCAGGGCGCGCGCGCCCGTCAGGATCTCGGGCGCGAGGTGCGGCTCGGCGGCGGCGAGACCGCCGGCGAGGTCCCAGGCGGCGATGTTCTCGTGGACCGCGTCGGCGGCGACGTGCTCGTCGAAGAAGTCGGTCGCGTCCGCGTCGAAGCCGAGCCGTCGCAGCGCGTTGCCGTAGCGGCGGTTGGGGAGCGAGGAGGTCATCTCGAACGCGGCGAGGTGGCCGACGATCATGCCGCGCAGGCGCCGGTGCAGGCCGCAGAGGGACATCAGGTTGACGGTCGCGAGCGTGATCGCGGGCAGTCGTTCGAGGTAGGCGCCGTACGTCGCGTCGAGGCCGAGGGCGGCCGTCGCCTTCGCGAACAGGACGGCATGGACGCGGGCAGGATCTCCGCCGCCGTACTCGTCGGTCTGGATTTCGACCAGCGCCGCCTTCGGCGCGCCGGACAGGCGCGGGATCGCCCACGAGTGCGGATCCGCTTCCTTGAGCTGGTAGGCGGAGCGGTGGGTCATGAACTCGCGCATCTGCTCGCGGTCGGCGCGCGTCTCGATCCAGCGCGAGAGGGGCGGTCCCTCGTCGGCGGCGACGAGCTCCTGCAGCGCGGCGCCGACCTGCGCCGGGTCGACCGCGCCGTTCCCGCGTCCCGCCGCCGCGCAGACGGCCGCCTCGAACGGGTGCTCGAGCTGGGTGCGGAAGGCGAGCAGAGCGGGATCCCACTCCCAGCCGGGATCGACGCCGCGGATGCCGCTGTAGTGCAGCTCGTAACTGACGTAGAGCGCGAGCTGGACGTCCTCGTCGGTCAGCGGCTGGGCGGAGCAGACGAGCAGCTCGCCGGCGTGTCGCAGCAGCGGCGTCCCCGGCGGTTCGAGCAGCGTGTTGAAGAGGCGTTCGCTGAGCGGGCCGCGCGGTGTCGGCAGCGCGATCTCGCGGGGACCCGGTGGACGCGTGACGGTCGTCGCCATAGTCGGCCAGCTACACGTTCGTCGCACAGCCCAAACCGGCTCGTCGGGTTGAGGCTCGACTGCAACGGTCAGTTCAACGGCGATGACGGCCGACCTCTCCACGCCTCTGGATGCTTTCGCGCTGCGCCGCCGCTTCGACGCAGCCGCCGGGCTCACCGTCGGGGTCGAGGAGGAGACGATGCTGCTCGACCCGGCGACGCACGACCTCGCACCGGTCGCTGGCGCAGTGCTCGCGCGGCTTGGGGGCGATGCGCGCTTCAAGCCGGAGCTGCCCGCCTCCCAGCTCGAAATCGTGACCGTGCCGGTCGCGACCGCCGCCGAGGCGGTCGACCAGCTCGCAGCCGCCCGCCGCGACCTCGTCGCGGCCGCCGACGGTCTCGCGCTGCCGGCTGCCGCGGGCGTCCATCCGACCGCGGCCGTCGAAGGGATCCTCAACTGCGGCGCGCGCTACGAGCTGCTGCAGGCGCAGTACCGCACGATTGCGCGACGCCAGCTCGTCGCCGGCCTCCAGATCCACGTAGCGGTCGGCGGCGCCGACCGCACCCTCGCCGTCCACGACGCGCTGCGCAGCCACCTGCCCGAGCTCGCCGCGCTCGCCGCCAACGCGCCCTTCCACGCCGGCATCGACACCGGCTTGGCGTCGATCCGCCCGACGATCTCGGCGCAGCTGCCGCGGCAGGGCGTGCCGCCGCCGCTGGAGAGCTGGGAGCGGTTCGCGTCCGAGCTGCGCTGGGGCAGCGCCGCAGGCGGCGTGCCGCAGGCGCGCATGTGGTGGTGGGAGCTGCGCCCGCACCCGGCCTTCGGCACGCTCGAGCTGCGGGTGCCGGACGCGCAGACGACGGTCGCCGAGGCCGCCGGCGTGATCGCGCTCACGCAAGCGCTGGTCGCGACCCTCGCCGACCGCTTCGACGCCGGCCAGCCGCTGCCGGTCGCGCCGACGTGGCGGATCGAGGAGAACCGCTGGGCGGCGCTGCGCGACGGCCTCGACGCGACCTTCGCCGACCTCGCGACAGGCGCGCCGGCTCCGGCGCGCGAGCGGATCGCGGCGCTGATCGACGCCGTCGCTCCAGCGGCCGCGCGGCTCGGATCGGCCGCGCAGCTGGAGCAGGCTCGCGCGCTGCTGCGCGACGGCGGCGCCGCCCGTCAGCGCACGATCGCACACGAGCGCGGGGGGATCGTCGCCGTGCCGGGGTGGCTGGCGGAGCGCTTCCTCGCCTGAGCTGCGTCGAGTCCTCAGCAGACGGGTAGCGGGCGGGTCATGGAGACCGCCCACGACTCGATCTGGCTCGCCGACAGCGCCGCCGACCAACTTCCCGCCGCGGTGGAGCCGCCGCAGGAGCTGACCGTCGACGTCGCGGTGATCGGCGGTGGGATCGCGGGGATCACGACCGCGCTGCTGTGCAAGCGCGACGGGGCGCGCGTCGCCGTGATCGAGCGCGGCCGGATCGCCGGCGGCGCGACCGGATTCACGACCGCGAAGGCCAGCGCGCTGCAGCAGACGAAGCTGTCGCAGATCCGCAGGCGTCACGATGCGGATGCGGTCGCCGCCTACGCGACCGCGTCGATCGCCGCGCTCGACTGGATCGAGCGCGAGGTCCGTGAGCGCGCGATCGACTGCGGCTGGGAGCGGCTGCCGGACGTCACATACGCGCTCGACGAACGACAGGTCGAGGCGGTCGAGCAGACCGCTGAGGCCGCGCGCGCTGCCGGGCTGCCGGTGCGCACGACGACCGCGCGCACGGCGCTGCCGCTTCCGTTCGACGTGCCGGCCGCGGTCGTGCTCGACGGTCAGGCGCAGTTTCATCCCGTCCGCTACGTGCGCGCGCTCGCCGCGCAGATCCCCGGCGACGACTGCCACCTGTTCGAGCAGTCCGCGGTCGTCGGGGTCGAGGAGGGCGCGCCGTGCACGGTCACGACCGACGACGGGCGCACGATTCGCGCGAGCGACGTCGTCGTCTGCACCAACTATCCGCTGCTCGACCGCGGGCTCTTCTTCGCGCGCACGGAAGCGGCCCGCTCCTACCTCGTCGCCGCGCGGCTGCGCGACACCGCCGACCTGCCGCGCGCGATGGCGATCAGCGCCGGCGAGCCGACTCGCTCGATCCGCGCGTACCGAGACCAGGACGGAAGCCCGTGGCTGCTGGTCGGCGGCGAAGGGCACCTCGTCGGCGCCGACGAAGCGAGCCCTGCGCGTTACCAGGCGCTGGAGCGGTTTGCGCGCCACCACTGGGATGTCGCCGAGATCCCGTACCGCTGGTCGACGCAAGACGGGATGCCGGTCGACAGCCTGCCGTACGCCGGCCGCTACGCGCCGCGCTCACGCCACCTGTGGGTCAACGCCGGCCACCAGAAGTGGGGGATGACGAACGCGACCGCCGGCGCCCGCGTCGTCGCCGATCTGATCGCCGGCCGCCAGAGCCGCTTCGCCGACCTGCTCGACCCCAACCGCGTCACGGTCAGCGCCGCGCCGAGGCTGGCGAGAGCGCAGCTGTGGGTCGGCGCCCACCTGATCGGCGACCGTCTCACGCCGGCGGAGTCGTCGTCAGCCGAGGAGGTCCCGCCCGGCCAGGCTCGCGTCGTCCGCGCCGGCCTCGGCAAGGCCGGCGTCTACCGCGACGACGCGGGCGAGCCGCACGCCGTCTCGCTGCGCTGCACCCACCTCGGCTGCCTCGTCCACTGGAACGCCGCCGAGCGCAGCTGGGACTGCCCCTGCCACGGCTCCCGCTTCAGCATCGACGGCGAGGTGCTCGCCGGCCCGGCAACGCGCCCGTTGCCGCGACGCGACGACATGGGGTGAGTTCCCACCGGGTAGCGGTCGAAGGGCAGCAACGACATCGACCCGCGACCGGAAAGGGGACCTCGACATGGCATCCACGTCTTCCAAGCGCGTCAAGCACGCGACGACGATCACGAACGGCCGCGTGCGCGGCTACCTGCGCGCGCTCGGCAATCCGATCGCGGACGAGGTCCCCCCGGCCCGTCGCCGTGCTGCAACCGGCACGACGACCGCCGTCCGCGACGCGCTGCGAAAGCAGGCACGGAGCGCTTGAGCGGCGCTCGGTCGGCTCGTCGGCCGCGTCGCTCGCCAGGCCTCGGCTGGTCTGCTCGTTCCCGCGACAGCTCGACCAGGCCCCGCACGCCTACGAGATCTTCCAGCAGAAGCAGGACGGCTGCTTCAAGGTCGTGCTCGAGCCCTGGCGTCAGGCTCGCCGCGGAGCCAGCGGTCGTCGCGCTCGTCGGCCGGCGCGGCGCGCTCATGCTGACGCAGGCCGTCGGCGGGAAGGGCTGGGGGTCGTGTTTCGCCCCCTGTGTGCCGGGCAGCTTGCCGCGCATGCGAATCGCCATCACCGGAGCGACCGGCAACGTCGGCACGAGCGTGCTCGCCGCACTCGCGCAAGAGCCGGCGATCGACGAGATCGTCGCGATCGCGCGACGGCCGGCGCAGCAGCTCGATCCGCGCGTGCGGTTCCACGTCGCCGACGTCTCGCGCGACGACCTGACTCCCGTGCTGCGCGGCGTCGACGCGGTGATCCACCTCGCCTGGCAGATCCAGCCCGGCCGTGACGAGGACGTCACACGCGCCACCAACGTCGACGGCACGCGCAGACTGCTCGAGGCGATCGCCGCCGCCGGCGTCGACACGCTCGTCTACGCCTCCTCCGTCGGCGCGTACTCGCCTGGACCGAAGGATCGCCGCGTCAGCGAATCATGGCCGACCGACGGCATCCAGAGCTCCTTCTACTCGCGGCACAAGGCGGCGGTCGAGCGGCTGCTGGACCGCTTCGAGCAGGAGCAGCCGCAGGTGCGCGTCGTTCGGCTGCGACCCGGCCTGATCTTCAAGCGCGCTGCGGCGACGGGAATCCGGCGGCTGTTCATCGGGCCGTTGCTGCCGCCGCAACTGATCCGCAGAGAGCTGATCCCGGTCGTGCCCGACGTCGCCCGCCTGCGCTTCCAGGCGGTCCACTCGCGCGACGTCGGCGACGCCTACCGGCTGGCGCTGCTCGATGACGACGCGCGCGGCGCTTTCAACATCGCCGCCGAGCCGGCGATCGATCCGCCGCTGCTGGCGGAGCTGCTCGGCGCGCGGCTCGTCCCGCTGCGCGGCGGCGTGCTCCGGGCGCTCGCCGACGTCTCATGGCGGCTGCGGTTGCAGCCGTCGTCGCCCGGCTGGATCGACCTCGCGCTCGGCGTCCCGCTGCTCGACACGACGCGCGCCCGCGAGCAGCTCGGATGGACGCCCCGGCACACTGCGACCGAGGCGCTGATGGAGCTGCTCGACGGGCTGCGTACCCGTGCCGACGCACAGACGCCGCCGCTCGCACACAGCGGCTCGGCGCTGGGCGCGACGGCGACCGGCGCCGCCGCCTGAGCGCCTCACGCGCTCCCTGCATCGCGATTCCGTCTTCCATACCGGACAACGACGCGAGATCGACTGGTCGACGGCGACCGTCTCTGACGGCGAGCTGTCGGTCGACCGGACGGGCGCGTCGTCCAAGCGCTGGAGCGCCCGTGCAGAAGCGGTGCTGGTCCAGCTCCAGCATGCCGGCGGCGGCTGGGAGGGCGTCACGTTCAAAGAAGCACCGAATCGTCGTCGCGCGGGTCGACGCGGAGGCCTCGGGCGACCTGCGGCACTTCGTCGAGAGCATCGTGCAGGAGGCCAACGCGACGATCGCGTCATGGATCGCCGGCCAGCCGTCGCCCTCGCCCTGCGACTCGGAGGCGACCCCCTCCAGCACCTGCTCGTCGACGACGCGGAAGCTGACGGTCTCGACGCCGCCGCGCTCCAGCTCAGCGCGCACGACCGACAGCAGCAGCTCCGTGTTCGACGGCGCCGACTATCTTCTGAGCGTGCAGTTCAGCAGCGCCGCTCTCATCTGCGCTCGCCGGCCGAGCAGCCTTCAGGGGCGCGTCAGCTGGAGTGGCTCGCCTTCCCGCCCTTGCGTCCGGCAGCCGCCTTCTGCGCCTTGGTCCCACCCTGTCTCGTGGCGTTGCGTCTCATGCCGCTGCCCGACGCCTCGCCGCCGCGTCTCGATGCACCAGGCGAGTTCGCGATCCGCGCGGCCCGCGCCTTGCTCATGCCCTTTCTGCGCAAGCCCTCGTACTGCTCGTCGTTCTTCACGCTCGGTCCGTGATCTCTGGCCATCGCGCACGCTCCTCGGTCGATCGGGGCTACCGCCGCTGAGCTACCCGCAGTCATGCCTCCCGCAACTGGGCGCTGGCACTGACAATCGGCACCGTCGGCCGCATCTACGGCGTCGGCGGCGGCTCGCTGCTGGCACCGCTGCTGCTCGCACTCGGCTTCAGCGCCTACGAAACCGGCCTCATCGCCTGCCTCCTCGCCGCCCGCTACATCCAGCTCGCGACGACGGCCGATCGCAGCTCCTCGCGCGCCGTGATCACCGCGCCCGCCGTCGCGGTCACCGCAGCGACCTGACGGCGGCGAGCTGCTGCCGCTGACGTGCGTGGGCCAGGTCGAACCCTCACGGCCATTCCAGCTCGAGCGCGTTCGTGATCGAGCTGAGCTTTGCGACGAGGCGATGCGGGTTACGCGGCGTGGGGGTGAAGTCGTGTGCGGCGTAGAACGCGGCGGCGTCGTCGTCGATCGCGTCGACGATGACGAGCCGGCCGCCGGCGGAGCGAGCGGCGGTGACGATCGTGGTGAGCGCGTGGACGAGCAGCTCGGCGCCGAGGTCCTGGCCGTGGAGGCGGCGGTCGAGCGCGAGCTTGGCGAGCAGGATCGCCGGGATCCGCGCCGGCGCGCCGCGGCCGATCCGTCTCGGCGCCTCGTCGCGTGCGAGCAGGTGCGGCGCGATCGAGAAGAAGCCGATGACGGCGCCAGAGCCGGAGTCGAGCAGCAGGTAGGTGCGAGTGCCTTGGCCGGTCGCGGTGCGAGCGTGGGCGCGGAGCCAGTCGTCAAGGACGGGCTGGCCCGAGTCGAAGCCGTCGAGGTCGTGCTCGGCGGCGAGCGGCGTCAGCCGGTAGCTCACGCCGCCGAGATGCGCTTGCGGCCTCTGGCCGCTCTCGCCGCGCGTGCGAGTCGAGGCATCTCATCGACCTCGTCAAGCGACGCCGCGAGGCGATCGAAGTAGGCGGCCGGAACGACCGTCGTCACCTGCTCGACGACCACCGCCTCAGCACGCTCCAGCGCTGCGAGCACCAGAAACGACGAGACCGACTCGCCGGCAAGCGCGGCAGCCTGCTCGATCTGACGACGCTGCTCGCCGGTCAGCCGCGCCTCGACTCGCTCCACTTTGGTGGCCATGCATCGATCATACCGTACATTTGTACGGCGCCATGCACCCCTGTACGGCGCCATGCACCCCTGGTCGAACGAGACCGGGCTACGCGTCAAGCCGCGCGGCCAGCCGCGCAAGCTCGACACGGATCGCTCTGGCGTTCGACGTGAACGTCGCCTACGACAAGCCCAACCGGACGCTCACGCTTGCCGCCACGATCGCACCGGAGCTGACCCCAGAAAAACAAAAACCCCGACCATCGAAGGGACCGGTCGGGGAATTCGTATATAGCGGGGGCGGGATTCGAACCCGCGACCTTCGGGTTATGAGCCCGAAGCATCGCCGCTGAACCCCGCCTTCTCTGCGGTTCTCGAAGTGGCCATCGTCAGCAGTCATCGGCGATCTGCCTCGTTTGGTACTCGCGCTGGTACTCGCTGGCATGCTGGTACTCGTGGCTGATTCCCGTGGTACTCGCGGCGCTCGGGCGGTGTAGCCTGACGATCTATGAGCGCCGTCGTGCCAGCGATCGTGATCGCCTTCTCGCAGCAGAGCGAGACTGCCTTCTACGAGGCGAAGTGGCGCGACCGCGACGGCCGCCAGGTGAAGCGCCGGCTCGGGCGCGCGTGGGTCGAGAGGGGCGTGAACGGCGCCGGCTGGCGCAGACGTCGCGGCCGGACGCCGGCCGGCTGGCTCGATGAGCGCACTGTCCACGTCGCCGCGGCCGAGCTGGTCGAGCGCGTCGAGCAGGAGCGAGCCGAGGATGCTGCGGCGCGTGCGCGCGCCACCGCGGTCACTTTCCGCCGCGTCGCGCACGAGTGGCTCGAGTGGCGGCGGGAAGTCAAGGGCGGCGCGCCGTCGACGCTGCGCGACAACGAGGCGCTGCTGCGCGAGCCGGGCGCGCCGCACAAGCGCGGCGCCGGCGTCTCGCCGGGTCGGATCATGGCCCGCTTCGGCGACGTGCCGCCGGCGGCGGTCACGACCCGCGACGTGTCGAGATTCCTGCGCGAGCTGGACAGATCCGGGATCGCCCCGAAGACGGTCAACAAGTACCGCGAGCTGCTGCACGCGATCTTCAACTACGCGATGCGCTCCGACACCTACGGCGACCTCCTCAGACGCAACCCGGTGACTGAGACCGACAAGCGCCGCCAGCCGCCGCCGGCCCCGCTCGACCACTACGAGCGCGACGAGATCGAGGCGCTCGTGCGCGTGTGCGAGCAAGGTCGCCATCGCGCCCCGCGCCACTACAGAGGTCGTCCCGTCGTCGAGAGCCCGGACGAGCAGGCAGCCCAGGCCGCCGAGGACCGCCAGGACGCGGCGGCGTTCGCGCTGATGTTCTACTCGGGCCTGCGCCTCGGCGAGCTGCTCGCGCTGCGCTGGAGAAGCGTCCGCTTCCTCGCCGATCTCAGCGGCGCGATCGTCACCGTCGACAGAGCCGTGAGCGCCGGCATCGAGAAGCCGCCCAAGTCCGGCCGCCCCCGCGACGTCCCCGTCGCCCGCCCTGCAGCTGAGGCAGTCGCCCGCCTCGGCCAGCGCCCGGAGTTCACCTCACCCGACGACTACGTCTTCTGCAACCGCTTCGGCGACCGGCTCGACGGCTCAGCCCTGCGCCGCGGCTACAAGCGCGCCGCCGCAGCCGCCGACCTCCGCCCCATCCGCCTCCACGGCCTCCGCCACGCCGCCGGCTCCGATCTCGCCCGCAACGGCGTCCCCCTCATCACCATCCGCGACTTCTACGGCCACGCCAGCCTGACGACCACCAACCGCTACCTCCACTCCAAGCTCGACGAGGACGCGGTCGCGGCGATGAATGCGGCACATGGCATCGGTTCCAGGTGAACGAGACAACCGTGCCGAAGGCCACTTTGCAGCATGTTTAGATCCGTCCGCCGCGCCAGAGAACATAACTCTGTGGATGACGCCGATCTCACGCTCACAGAGTCGCTGCGCCAAGAGTACGACCAGATGCTTCTCCGGCTCGAGCGGGGGCGCGAGCGCGCTACCCGGCTTCGGGTGCTGGCCGAACTCGCAGCTGACCAAGTCGAGTCCGACGAACGTCTCCTTCGATCGCTCGCGGAAGCGCTCGGCATCTCCCCCCAGGCCACGATCGACCACCTCGACGGCGCACTTCGTGGACAGCGGCTCCGAGAGATTGCCGTTGACGTCTTCGCCAAGCATCACCGCCCAGGCGACGCCATTCACTACCGCGACTGGTTCGAACTGCTTTTGCAGGAAAACTTCACCGTCGCCGGCCGAGACCCGCTCGCGACATTTCTCGCGCAGATCAGCCGCTCTGAGGCGGTAGAAGCCGTCGGCAGACGTACGGGCCGCTACCGGCTCCTCGCTGCGGCATAGTCGCAGTCTTCTGGCCAAGGGCCGCCCCACTCACTAATACGTCCCAAATGGGGTGGAGCTTTTCCGTCCGGAGCGTTGCCTATACCTACAGCCCGTGAGCTGTATGTACATGTTCTACGAGGCATTTCTGGCGATTCCTTCCCCCAGTGACTGGGCACCAGCCGTCGGTGCAGCGGCGATCGCCGGGACCGCGGCCGTCGCCAGCACCGTCGCCGCGACCATTCGCGGACCTCGTGAACGACGCCGGGCGCTGTACAGCGACGCATTTCGCGACGCCCTCGCGTGGCAGGAATGCCTGTATCGGATTCGTCGCCGCGACAACAGTGCCGAGCAGCAGAACGATCTGATCGAGCGGATGCACGATCTCCAAGAACGCATCAACCACCACCGTGCTTGGCTTGCCTCCGAGTCCGTCTACCTCGCCCGTAGCTACTGCACCCTTGTCGACCATGTGAAACGTGAATGCTTGCCTCTCATCAGTTCGGCGTGGCAGACGCCGGGTCAAGCGCCTTCGTCCGCCACACATGGCATCAAGGCTCATCCCAGAGACATCAACGCGGCGGCGTCGCGCTTCCTGACCGATGTGCGCCTCCACCTCCGGTCGTCCTTGGTCATCCCATCCATCGTCCTCTACTTCAGGAACAGGAAATGAAGGTCGCAATCACAGTTACGTCGATCAGCCTCAGACCCCCCGAGGGGTGGAGGTAACCCGAAAGGCTTTATCGCATGGTGTGCTCAGCACAATTCAGAACATTCGTTTCCAAGCTCCAACTTAGCGACAGACAAGTCGGACGCATCGAAAGTGCGGCGAGCGGTCTCACCTCTGCTCTCGCGAAGCACTTCGAGATTCCCGAGCGAAATATCTTTCTTCAAGGCTCCTTCGCCAACGGCTCGGCCGTCAAGCCCGCGCCGAGTCGCGGAGGCGAGTACGACGTAGACCTTGTCGTCAACGGACCTTTCCAGGACCTCACTCCCGCTGACGCCCTCAGCAAGATGCGCAGAGCACTGCGTTCGTGCGGGTACGGCGAACACATCAAGCGCGATCATTCGGGTGAGCGGCCGTGCGTCCGTCTCGAGTATGCCGCCGATAGCGAGACCGTCGCGTTCCACGTGGATGTCGTCCCAGCCCGCCCCTACTGGCTGCTGACCGTGGCGCCGCTCGAAGTTCCGAAGCCTGCGGCCGGCGACTGGAAGGCGACCGCGCCCGCCGAGTACACGAGATGGGCCAGAAGACAGGGTGCCGCGTACATCCGCGTCGTGCAGATCCTCAAGCGCTGGCGTGACGAGAACCAGAGTGCCCGTTCTGCGGTCAAGAGCATCACGCTGCAGGTGATGATCGCGAATCACATCAACGCCGAGACGACAGGCACCTACAGCAGCGACGCCGCCCGAGTCGTCGCAGCCCTCCGCGGCGTCAGCAACGACCTCGCTTTCTACCCGCTGAGCGCACCGACTGTTGGGAACCCGGTGCTAGAAGACGAGAACCTCGCGGCATCTTGGCCAGACGCGGACTATCAGCGTTTTCGGAGAGTCGTGGAGAACGCCGCTGAAGCTGCAGAGAAGGCCGAGGCGGAGAACACCACATCTGCCAGCACGAAGTTGTGGAGCAGACTGCTGGGGTCTGATTTCCCCGTTGTCGAGGAGCAGCAGGCAAGCCTTCCCGTGCCGGCGGTCGGTCCGCGTACGTCCCAAGAGGCACCACGCAGCCAGTGGGCCTGAACGACGTTCGAGACAGGCTCGAAGTGCGGCTCGCCGAGGAGCGAGCCGCACTCGCAGCTGCAGGAATCGAGATCCTGAGCGAACATGTCGCTGTCGGACTGACAGTCTGGACCTGCGAGATGGAGCACGATCTCGATCCAGTTGAGATCACGATCAGCATCGGGGACGGATTTCCTTGGCTCCCGCCCGAAATCAGCTCACCCGCGCCATTCCTGCAGCGTCATCAGGTTCCGAGCAGAGATGGCAGCTTCTGTCTCGATCGTACGGATGCGCCATGGTGGAGCCCCCAGCGCACAATAGTGGAGCTGCTCGAACACCTTCAAGGCCTCCTTGACGCAGATACCGCAGGAGCCTCGCGCGTCGATGAAGCGGATATGGCGGAGCCTGCGTCCGCGTACCTCTCTGAGCCCGGGTTTCCCGTCATGTTGCTTCCTGCGACGTTGCTTCGGGCAACGCTCGGAGCCGAAGCAGGCAGGTTGCGCTTGCACCACCTCAGCGGCAGACGTGATCGTTGGCTCGTCACCGCAGTCACAGCTAAGGGCGTGAAGCTGGATGTCGCCACAGAAGCCCGCCCCTCGTGGATTCACCTTGACAAGCAGAGCAGCGTCGATGTTGCATGGTCCGACCTGGGGACTGTCCGAGACCTGAACGGAATCCGGCGTGCGGAACGACATCTCCTTGCCGTTGCCTCCCGCCAGCGAGTGCCAAGAAAGCGTGACCGAGCGCGACAGCGTTGGCATGCGATCACATATCTCGAAGAGGGTCCGACGAGAAATCAGACCCGTCGCGCGTGGTCGTTCGCACGCCTTGATGGTGTCGCGTTGCAGTTCGCATCGACCCAGGCGCTCTCCATGGTGGAGCGCAGCGCTCGCCGGCGAGGGCTCGTCGAGCTGGGCGACGCCCGCGTGACGATCTTTGGAGCCGGGAGCGTCGGCTCCATGGTCGCGATGCAGCTGGCGCAGGCAGGTGTTCGACTCATGAACCTGGTTGACCACGATCGCTACGACGTCAACAATGGCGTCCGGCACGTTCTCCCCGCCGACTACTTCGGCGAGAAGAAAGCGAGCGCGACCGCGGCCTTCATCAATGCCCACCAGCCGTTCTGTAGCGCCAAGGCACATGAGATTCTGGTCGGAGGCGTTCCCGGATCAGTCGATGCAGCGGCTGACCTCATCCGCGAGTCAGACCTGGTTGTTGACTCGACCGGAGAAGTCCTTGTCGGCCGCCTTCTGGGCGATCTCTCGGCTCAGGTCGGCGTTCCGATCCTGCGCTGCGCGCTGCTCGAACAGGGCAGATACGGATACGTGTTCGTCCGCGGTCCGACGACCGGCGACCTTGATCAGTTTCTCGACCTTCCAGAGTTGCCCGACCGGAGCGAGGAGACCTCATCGAACTACACGCCATACTCGTGCTCTCATCCCGCTGTGTCGTGTGCACCCTTTCAGCCAGCAGAACTCGCGATCCGCGCAGTTCGCATCGCCGCCGGAGTGCTGTCGACGACGCCCTCTCAGCAGTTTGCCCATGACTGGCTTATCGTGAGACTCGATTACTCGGGCGATGTACAACTCGGATCCCTTCCGCGCGAGCACGACCTCTAGCTCACTCATTGCCAGTCTGGATACGGAGATCAGCGCGAGCAGCGATCTTGCGCGAAGCTCGGAGGCAACCTGCGCTGGAAACAGGCGGAGCGCTGTTCGGATACCTCGCGGCGGAAGGCGTGGTCGTTGTTCGTTGCGGTGTAGCGGCTGGAAGAAGCACTCGCAGAGCTTTTCGGTTCGTGCCCGATCCGTACGACTTGCAACGACAGATCGACCGCGTCATCGCAGAGAGCAGCGGCGAGAATTACCTGGTCGGCGAATGGCACACCCATCCCTCCGGGGCACCCCATCTCAGCGGAACGGACACGTCTAGCCTTCGAGACATAGCCCACAACCACGCGGTCGGTATCGAACGTCCGGCCGCAATTGTTGTCGCTCCGACACTCGTACGGCGCTCACGCCTGGGAATTGGCGCGTTCGTGTGGGATCCCGGAGT
This sequence comes from Conexibacter sp. CPCC 205762, assembly GCF_030646155.1. Classification (GTDB taxonomy): domain Bacteria; phylum Actinomycetota; class Thermoleophilia; order Solirubrobacterales; family Solirubrobacteraceae; genus Conexibacter. Next base: position 83,995 of record NZ_JAUTDN010000017.1, on the reverse strand, counting down.
CAACAAACCGAAGGCGCAGCGGGTCATCGTCGTCGACTGACCAAGTGATGAGGCCTATCAGCTCTAGAGCTGATAAGCCTCATTCAGCAGGATCCGGCGATGTCTTCCCGCGAGCCGGTGCAGCTCCTTGCCGCGAACGTGCGCCGGCTGCGCGCCGAGCGCGGCCTGACACAGGAGCAGATCGCCAACGCTGCTGGCCTTGCGTTGTCCGATGTTGGGCGCATCGAGCGCGGCGAACGAGATCCCGGCGTGCGCGTATTGGCGAAGCTGGCGCACGGCCTTGGCGTCGAGGTCGAGGATCTCGTCCGACGCCAGCCCGACTAGACCCAGCCGGCTATCGCCATCTAGCGTCGGTGGCGTCTATCTGCTCGAACTCGTCGAGGAGTTCCTCGATCGCCGCGCCGCGCTGCTCGATCGACATCAGCATCAGCTTGCCGGCGTCCGCGCGAACGAGATCGGCACCGAGCGCGGCCGTCGCGCGCACCAGCGCGACGTAGGCCAGCCGCGCGAGAATCCACCCTGGGCCGACGACCGTGAACGTGTCGCCGATCGCGTCCCGCGGCGAGTCCAACTGCCTGATCGCGTCGTCAAGTTGCGCGGCCAGCAGTTCGTTGCACCGCACCATGACGGTTCCAGTACCGCCGGCTCTAACCCGCACCCCGATCGGGACCTCGACCTCGTAGAGCCAGTTCGCGTCTTCGAGACGTCGGCTGCGATCGACTGCCCGGACCGTAAGTCGCGACGTCATCGCCGCATCCGATCACGCGGGGGCGCCTTCTCATAGCGCGCCACGACTTCCGAGAGCGGCATCTCTAACCCGCCAGCGACCTTAAGCAGGACGCGAAACGTCGGGTTGATCTCCCCGCGCTCGATCGCCCCAACGTAGTTGCGATGCAGCCGAGCGGCGCGCCCGAGCTTCTCCTGGGACAGCTCGCGCTCGGCACGCAAGACGCGGACCGCCCATCCCAGTCTGGCGCTGTCCGGCCCTTTGGCGATGCCCATTCGTTCCCCCTTACATGGCGACCTTCGACCGATCACTCGGTCGGCGATAAGGCTTATTAGCTCTAGAGCCTATCGGCCTTATCGGCTGAGGTCGAGTCGTGCCCCGCCAAGGACCGGTCGAACGCCTCGCAACCAACGTCAGAACGACCCGCGCCGAGCGCGGCCTGACGCAGGAGCACGTCGCCAATGCGGCCGGCCTCTCGCTCTCCGATGTCGGACGCATCGAACGCGGCGAACGCGACCCAGGCATTCGCGTCCTCGCCAAGCTCGCCAGAGGACTTGGCGTGACCGTCGAAAAACTCGTGCGCGGGGTCAAGTAGAGGAGCGCACTCCAGCGGAGGAGATGAGACGCCTTGCTCCTTCTTCCCGGTTGTACCAACACAACGCTAGAATTGTGTTGTGATCCCTAACTTCGACACACGAGGGAACCTGCCTGCCGGAGTCCACGCCGCGAGCTGGCCGGAGATCACGGACCGCTTCGGCGTCACAAGCCATCGTCAGCGTCTCCTGGACGGCCTACTCGACGCACTCCGGTCGCTGAGAAGTGCCGGATGCCGTATGGCATATCTCGACGGGAGCTTCGTCACGTCCAAGGAGCACCCCGGCGACTTCGACGCCTGCTGGGAAGTCGCCGGCGTAGATGCCTCGCGCCTCGATCGCGAGCTGCTCGACTTCAGCGATCTCCGCGCCGCGCAAAAGCAGCGGTACGGAGGCGAGCTGTTCCCGGCGGAGACGGCCGCGGAGCCGGCAGGGACCACGTTCCTCGACTTCTTCCAACGCGACCGCGACAGCGGCCAGTCCAAGGGGATCATCGCCATCGACCTGGGAGACCTCCCGTGATCACGAACGAACGCCAGTACCGCATCACCAAGGCCGAACTCGAGCGCTTCGAGCGCGACGCCACCACTCACTCGACTCGCGAGCCCAGCACAGGGGTGGACCCGCTCATCCACGCCGCGATGGGCAACGCCCTCACCAGCCAGGCCGACGAGCTGCGCGCCCAACTCCATCGCTACGAGCAGCTTCGCGACGGACACGTCACTGGCCGCGACCTCGACTCGCTGCGCGACCTCCCGACCGCACTGATCGAAGCACGCATCGCCGCCCGACTCACTCAACGCGCGCTCGCCGAGCGCCTTGGCGTCGCGGAGCAGCAGATCCAGCGCTGGGAGGCGACCGCCTACACCAGCGTCGGCCTCGACCGCCTCCAAGACGTCGCCGACGCACTCGGCACCCAGATCCACGAGACGATCATCTACAGCAACGCCGCATAGCCCGGCGCGGCGTGCGCCCACGCGGCTCTCACGAGCCACGCAACCGTTCCTCGACGCTCGCGCGCAAGAACCGTACCGTCCGCCCCAGCCGCGCCGACGGCAGCTCGCGGCGGCGAGCCAACTCGTAGACCGTCGACACCGGCATCCCCAACACCTCAGCGACCTCCGCAGCCGTCATCACGTCCTCCCGTGTGATCGGCCGTCGACCTCGTCCGTCCCGTCCAACTTCGGGCGTCCAATCCATGCCGCCCACTCCTTGATATCCAGGCGCGCCCAGTACGCCCCTCTACCTGTCTATCCAGTTCAGACCCCCGATTGTGCGAACAACTTTTCGTCTAGATCCGACCGCCCGATGTGCTTTGGCCTCGCTTTCCACCCCATCCCCCTTGGCCTCCTCCTGACATCGCTCCTGCTGCTTGAGCCCAAACTGCTCCTGCTCCTGCACCCGTTCCGATCTTCCATGTCTCCGACTTGCTCCGTGCTCCCGACCTGTCTCCCGTCCCACCGAACCCACCTCATCTTCATGTGGTTGGTCGAGGAAGGACGGGCGATCTCGTCGGGGAGCACGGAGCAAGTCCCGAATCTCACAGCCGAATCTCTTGGATTCGGGTGCTGATTTGGGTCAGAGTTTCGGGTGCCGCCCACGGCGACTTGCTCGCTCCGCTTTCCTGATTCAAGATGCAGCATGCGCTCCGACCTGGCTGCGATCAACGCCGCTCTGCAACGCGAACTCCGGAGACGAAGACTCAGAGAAGTTGCCGCGGTCCCCGCAGCCAGATGGCTCGACGCCGCCGGGATCCTCAGAGACAGCAGATCCCGACCGGGACTGCCACTGCGCAACCGACTCCGTGCCGGACAGATCGACGGCTCCGACCAGCGGCCCCCTCGAAAGTACGGCCGCTGGTTCATACAGCGGACCCGCTCGTAGCCTGAGCCGTTTGGTACTCCCGGCTGGTACTCCCGCCCAACCGAGCCGCCAGCCAACCCGCCCCAGAACGACGAAAGCCGCCTGGCGAGAGGCGGCTTTCGTATAGCGGGGGCGGGATTCGAACCCGCGACCTTCGGGTTATGAGCCCGACGAGCTACCAGACTGCTCCACCCCGCGGCGGACTAGAGATTCTAGCGCAATCGGATTTGAGAAGCCGTGCGGTGGCGCGCGGGGCTCCGCGCGGTCAGACGCGCGCGTGCGCGCGTAGGATGCGGGCGCATGGGACAGGTCTTCGTCACGCGGCGCTTTCCGGGCGACGCGCTCCAGCGGCTCAGCGATGCCGGCCATGCGGTCGACGTGTGGGACGGGGCGGATCCGCCGACCGCGGAGCAGCTGGCGGAGCGGGCGGCGGAGGCTGACGCGCTCGGCTGCACGCTGACCGACCGGGTCGACGGCGCGCTGCTGGACCGCTGCCCGCGGCTGAGAACGGTCGCCAACTACGGGGTCGGCTACGACAACGTCGACGTCGCCGCCTGCAGTGCGCGCGGCGTGGCGGTGTCGAACACGCCGGACGTGCTCACCGACGCGACCGCAGACCTCGCCTTCGCGCTGCTGCTGGCGGCCGCGCGGCGGCTGCCGGAGACGCGGCAGGTCGTGCTCGACGGCAGATGGGGCACGTGGGAGCCGGGCGAGTACCTCGGCCATGACGTCGGCGGGGCGACGCTCGGTATCGTCGGCGCCGGGCGGATCGGCGAGGCGGTCGCGCGGCGCGGCGCGGGCTTCGGCATGACCGTGCTCAGAACGACCAGCCGCGGCGGCACGCCGCTGGAGGAGCTGCTCGAGCGCTCCGACTTCGTCTCGCTGCACGTGCCGCTCAACGACTCGACCCGCCACCTGATCGACAGAGACGCGCTCGCCCGCATGAAGCCGACGGCGATCCTCGTCAACACCGCGCGCGGCCCGGTCGTCGACACCGCGGCGCTGACGGCCGCGCTGCACGCCGGCGAGATCGGCGGCGCCGCGCTCGACGTCACCGACCCGGAGCCGCTGCCGGCCGACCATCCGCTGCTGCAGGCGCCGAACGTGCTGGTGCTGCCGCACATCGGCTCGGCCACCACGCGCACGCGCTCGCGGATGACCGCGATCGTCGCCGACAACCTGCTCGCGGGCCTCGCCGGCGAGCTGCTGCCGCAAGCCGTCCCGGCCCCGCGCGACGCGCCGGCCGCCCACTGACCACCCCATGCGGCTCGGCGTCGTCGACATCGGCACCAACTCGACGCGGCTGCTGATCGCCGACGTCGACCCTGCCAGCGGCCGCATCGCCGAGCGCGACCGCCGCTCGCAGGTGACCCATCTCGGCGCTGGCGTCGACGCCAGCGGCCGCCTCTCCGACGCGGCGATGGAGCGCGTCTTCGCGACGCTCGACGCGTACCGGGCGGCGCTCGACGCCGAGCAGGTGCCGGCCGACGGCCGCATCGCCGTCCTCACCAGCGCCGTCCGCGACGCCGCCAACGGCGCCGATTTCACGCAGGCGGTGCGCGACCGCTACGGCCTCGACGCGCACACGATCGCCGGCGAGCGCGAGGCGCGGCTGACCTTTCTCGGCGCGACCCACGGCCGCGACCCGCAGGACCGCACGCCGCTGCTCGTGTTCGACATCGGCGGCGGCTCGACCGAGCTGGTCGTCGGCCACCACGGCCAGGTCGACTTCTTCGTCTCGACGCAGCTCGGCGTCGTGCGCCAGAGCGAGCGCCACCTGCGCGGCGACCCGCCGCGGCCGAGCGAGCTGCAGGCGCTCGCCGACGACGTCCGCTCGATCCTGCACGCGCAGATCCCGGTCGCGGTGCGTGACGCGGCCAGGCACGCGATCGGCGTCGCCGGAACCGCGACCTCGCTGGCGGCGATCGCACAGCGGCTGGAGCCGTACGACCCGGCCCGCGTGCACGGCTACGTGATCTCATCCGGCGAGGCGGAGCTGCAGCTCGCGCGCCTCGCGCAGCTGCCGCTGGAACAGCGCCGTGCGGTGCCCGGCCTCCACCCCGATCGCGCCCCGACGATCGTCGCCGGCGTCGTGATCCTGATCGAAGTGCTTCGTTTCTTCGAAATCAGGCGGGTTGAAGTCTCAGAGCACGATATTCTGCATGGAGCGCTGCTTGAGCGGGCGCGTGCCAGCTGACGCGGGCATTCGGTTTCCCCTACCCGACAACGTCCAGCACAGAACTACGTATGGACGGATGTTCGATTGTTTGAGTGCAAACCACTCGGGCAATATCGGCCTGTCGGGCAACGGGTTCGTGCAAGCGAGTCGTTCGCCCGACCCATAGGTCCAGGCGAAGCCGTTTCTACGGCGCCTCCCGCCGTCTGGACCACCTAAAGGCCCTTTCAAGGCACGTACCCCTGCCCGTCCTGATGGGGCCACTTCGAGGAAACCGTCCGCACGATGCGGGCGGTTTCCTCTTTTTTGGGTACGCCTTCGTATCGCGTTTCTCAGAAAAACCCCAGCAAAACCGCCGAAAACGCGCTAAATCGATTCACCAGCAAGCCGGCGAGTCGCGTCCGCGCGTGGCGCCGAGCGCGAGCGCGGCGCCGAGCACGCGGCTACGCGAGGTTGCTCTTGCGCGGATAGACGACCGTCGGGTCGGTCAGCGCGTTGACGAGCGCCGGAACGCCAGCTGAGAAGGCCCGCTCCAGCGCCGGCTTCAGCTGCTCGGGCCGCTCGACCAGCTCGCCGTGGCCGCCGAGCGCTCTGACGACCTCGTCGTAGCGCGTCGCGGGCCGCAGCTCGGCCGCGACCGAGTAGCCGTAGAGGAACTCCATCGGGTGCTTCTCCAGCGCCCAGATGCCGTTGTTGCCCATCACGCCGACGACGTCGACGCCGTGGCGGGCGAGCGTGTCGAACTCCATCCCCGAGAAGCCGAAGGCGCCGTCGCCGAGCAGCAGCACGACCTGCTTCTCCGGTCTCGCCAGCTTCGCCGCGAGCGCGTAGCCGGGGCCGGTGCCGAGGCAGCCGAACGGCCCCGGATCGAGCCAGCAGCCGGGCTCGTAGGAGTCGACGACGCGGCCCGCGTAGGAGACGAAGTCGCCGCCGTCGCAGACGATGATCGCGTCGCGGTCGATCACGTCGGCGATGCCCTGGTAGACGCGCATCGGGTGCAGCGGCGCGCGCTCGTCGCCCAGCTCGGCCGCCTCGGCCGCGCGCTTCTCGACCTCGACCGCGCGCAGCTGCTCACGCCAGGCGGTCCGGTCCGGGCCGCCGGCGGCCGCGCTGCGCAGCGCGTCGAGCGTCGCCGGCAGCGCGCCGTACAGCTCCGCCGCGACCGTGCGCGGGTGCTCTCGTATCGGCTCCGCGACGTCGATCGCGATCAGCTCGGTGTCGGCGCCGAACGACTCGCCGAAGCCGAGCCGGAAGTCCATCGGCACGCCGATCACGAGCGCGACGTCGGCGCCCTTCAGCGCCGCCCCGCGCGCCCGCGAGAAGAACAGCTCGTGGTCGGCCGGCACGCAGCCGCGCGCGAGGCCGTTGAGGAAGACCGGGATCCCGAGCTGCTCGACGAGCGCTCTCAGCGACTCCTCGCCGTGGCCCCAGTAGAGGTTCGTGCCGGCCATGATCACCGGCCGCTCGGCCTGCGCCAGCAGCGCGCCGGCACGCTCGATCGCGTTCCCGTCGGCGCCGGCGCCGCGCCACGGCTGCGCCAGCGTCGCGCTGCTGTCCGGCTCTTCCGCCTCGCTGAAGACGTGGTCCATCGGGAAGTCGAGGAAGGTCGGCCCGGAGTGCGGCGCCATCGCGACGGCGAGCGCCTCGTCGACCAGGCCGGGGATCTCGGCGGTGCCGTCGGGCGTCGCGGCGAGCTTCGTCAACGGCCGCACGAACGGCACGTGGTCGATCTCCTGCAGCGAGCCGCGGCCCCAGCGCAGCGCCGGCGCGCGGCCGCCGAGCACGAGCACGGGCGAGTTGTTGGACTGCGCAGAGGCGATCGCGCTGATCGCGTTGGTGACGCCGGGGCCGGCGGTGACGGCGGCGACGCCGGGTGTGCGCGTCACCTTCGCCCAGCCCTCGGCGGCGAACGCCGCGGCCTGCTCGTGGCGCACGTCGACGATGTCGATGCCCTCGGCACGGCAGCCGTCGTAGATCGGGAAGATGTGGCCGCCCGAGAGCGTGAAGAGCTTCGTGACGCCATGGGCCTTGAGGCGGCGGGCGATCAGCCGGCCCCCGTGCAGCCGCGTCTCCTGCTGCGTGTCCGTTGACATGGAGCCGACTCTATTGCGACTGACGCCGCGATGTTCCGGTACGGAGGTATGTGCCGCTTTGGACAACTTTTGCAGGCTGTATGAGCAGCGTATGACACCGATCCCCGGGGTTGCACCTCGCAAGCGGAGCGCGCAATATCACACCAGGACGTAGGAGATGGCACGACCTCCCACGATCCCGACATATGGCCGGACGAGCCGACCGACCTCGGCGCCTCCCAACGTCCGGCCGCGCGACGCACCGCTCCGGACGGGCATGGACCCCCGACCTCGCCCGTCCCCCAAGGAGCCGTCGACAGGAAAGGGCCCGGAAGGATTCCGGGCTCTTTCCGCGTCTTCAGGCCGTCGTCACGTCCTCGGCGTCGTGAACTCTTCGGTCCGACCGGTTGAACCGGATGGCGCGGGCGGCTCCTCGGCGCCGCGCTCGGTGCCGTCGGGCGAGCCGCCCGCGGTCGCGCTGACCGCCTTCGGCGCCCACAGCTGAACTCTCTGCGTCTTGCCCTTGAGCGGGACCGCGGGGCGGTTCTCGAAGCGCCCGTGGTCGCGTCTCAGCAGCCGCCGCGTCGCCTCCGTCACGAGCACCGTGTCGCCGGTCAGGCGCGTCACCTGCTCGACCCGGTCGACCGTGTTGACCGCGTCGCCGATGACGGTGAACTCGACGTGGCCGCCGCCGCCGATCGTGCCGGCGATGACGGTGCCCGAGTTGACCCCGATGCCGACCTTCAGCTCGTCGCCGTAGCGGTCGCGGACCGCGACGGCGACCTGCAGCGCGGCGGCGACGCCGCGGTCGGCGTGGTCGGGCAGCGGCTCGGGCGCGCCGAAGATCGCCAGCAGGCCGTCGCCGACGTACTTGTCGGCACGGCCGCCGTGACGCTCGATGATCGGCACGACGACGCCGTAGAACTCGTTGAGGAAGTCGACGACGCGGCGCGGCGTCGATCCCTCGGCCTTCTGCGTGAAGTCGCGGATGTCGAGCGCGACGACGGTGACGACCTGCTCCTTGCCGTCGAGGTGGGTGCCGTCGCGCAGCACCATCTCGGCGACGTCGGGGCCGACGTAGGCGTCGAACGCCTCATGCAGCCGCTCGCGCTCGGAGAGGCCGGCGACCATGTCGTTGAAGGAGCGCGCGAGGCGGCCGGTCTCGTCGGTCGAGACGACCGGCACGCGCGTCGACAGGTCGCCGCGGCCGACCCGCTCGGTCGCCGCCCGCAGCTGGTCGATCGGGTCGAAGATCGAGCGCGACAGCAGGATCGTCAGCTCGACCGAGATGACGAAGGCGACCGTCACCGCGATCACGACCGCCGGGCCGAGGTCGTCGAGCCGCGCGCCGTGGCGGTTCATCTCGATGCCGGCGACGATCACGCCCGTGAGGATGTTGATCGCCGGCAGGCCGATCAGCAGCCGCCTGCGCAGCGAGACGCCGGCACGGCCGGGGTCGAAGTCGTCGGGCATGTGCAGCGCGACGTCCTCCAGCACCGGCCGCAGCAGCGACTCGAGGAAGAAGAAGCGCAGCACCGCGCCGTACAGCAGCGTCAGCAGCATCCCCATCAGGATCGCCAGCGCGGAATACGGCTTGAGGTCGAGCTGGAGCGTCGCGAAGACGGCGAACGGCACGATCACGAGCGCGATCGGGACGGTCGGCACGCGGCGCGTGTAGTCGGACGGCAGCGACGCGAGCGCGCGCCACGCAGCCGCCGTCGCGGTGCGGTCGCGCGCTCCGGCCAGCCAAGCTCCGACCGGCCGCAGCAGCCGCCGCGCGAGCATCGTCGAGCTCACGTTGTCGAGCGCCACCAGCAGCTCTGCGACCACCAGCAGCAGCAGGAAGGTGCTGTTGCTCATCGGCTGGTACAGCCGCAGCAGCACGATGCCGCCGAGCGCCAGCAGGTGGGCGATCTGGAACTGGAGGACGACGACAGTCAGCGGATAGCGCCGGCCGAGTCGGCGATAGGCGTATCGCAGTACCCGGTCCATCCCACCAGGGATTGTGACAGCGCGAGGCTCAGATCCGAACCCTCGGCGATGAGGAACCGCTCAGACGCAGGCCTCAGAACGCCGCCGCGCCACGTCGATCAGGACCCCGGTCCCGCGGTGACGACCGCCGGCAGCGCAAAGATGGCTGCTGTGACGCCATGTTCGCCGCAGAAGAGGCCACCGTCGTGACGGACCGCCGGCAGCGTCGTGCCGCCGTCGACCCAGAGCGCGCGGCCGGCCGTCTCGAGCTCGCGATCGCGGCGCGGATCGTCGGCCGCGTCGAGCGTGTCGTCGACGTCGAGCCCCGCCGCCGCGGCCGCCTCGGCGAGCATCCGCGGGTCCTCGACGTCGAAGCCGCCGCAGAAGGCGAGCCGGCCGACGGCGATCGCGAACGCCTGCGCCCGCCCGCGCTCGGCCGCGAAGGTCGCCGCCCGCATCGCATGCGGGACCTGCGCCGGGAAGCGCTCGGGCCACACCAGCGGCATGTGCAGCTCGCGTGCGCGCCGCTCGACGGCCCGCAGCGCGTGCAGGTCGACCTCGCCCGCGCCCGGCGCCTCCGCGAGCAGCGGGCTGACGGCCAGATGCCGCCCGCTCGTCGCCGGCCGCCAGCGCGCGTCGCAGAAGCGACGGTCGAGCCGCTCGGCCGCGAGGTAGGTGTACGGGCAGGCGAGATCGAAGAAGAACGTCACGCCCGCTGCCCGATCGCGTGCGCCCTGGCGTCGCCGCACGAACTGGATCACCTCGCCCATCTCACCGCACCTCCTGCTCCTGCCGGTCCCACTTTCGCCGCACCGTACGCCGTAAGGGCCGCCGGCACGAGCGCCGTATCGTCGCTCTCTTCCCCGGTAAATGCGACAGGAAGGTGCAAGATGGCGCATTTCTGGCGCTTTTCTCGCATTCCAACCCCTCGGCTACCCGTCAGTCGGTTAATCTGCATCACGGTAGGTAGGTCGCCCCGCTCTCGTCCCACCGGAGGTTCCCCATTTCACCCGCTCCCCCGCCCAAACGGCATCCGTATGACCAGTGGTCTCCCGATGCTCGGGCACTTGATCTCGTCGGCGACAAGTGGACGCTGCTGATCGTCCGTGATCTCGTCAGCGGTCCGCGGCGGTTCGTCGAGCTGCAGCGCACCCTGCCGGGCATCTCGACGGAGCAGCTCCGCTCCCGACTCAACCGCATGGTCGCTGACGGCCTGCTCACCCGCCAGCGGTACCGCGAGGTCCCGCCGCGCGTGGACTACGAGCTGACCGAGCGCGCTCGCGACCTGATCCCGGTCCTCGCCGCTCTCGCCCGCTGGGGCTACGAGTGGTCGTGGACCGAGCCGCGTCGCGGCGAGGCGATCGACATCGGCGCCGTCTTCCGGCTCGCGCCGGGCCTCCTGACGCTGCCGAAGTCGCTCAAGGGCTCGCTGGAGCTGAACGTCCAGCAGCGCTCCAAGGACGGCGAGGACAGGGTCTACCTGATCACCGTCAAGAGAGGCGAGGTCACGCTCGAGGAGCGTGCCGACGCCGACGCCACCGCCCGCATCGCGGGGACGGAGCGTGCCTGGGTCGACGCGCTCGTGCCGGAAGGCTCGCGCGACGGCCTCGAGATCAGCGGCGACGCCAGACTGACCGACGCCGTCCTGGACGGCCTCACCCCGGTCGTCACGCGCGCCGAAGCCGCGGCTGCCTGAGCCGCAGCACCAGTCGGATTGCCTGTGCAGCCGCCATGCGGCGGCTGCACAGCGTGCTCCGCTCACGCTGCTCACCCGTCCTACGCTACGCCCCCGCGTCAAGGATGGTCCGGAATCGGACGTTCACGCACTGCCAATAAGCCGGTGCAGCAGCTCCGAGGTCTCGATTCCGTCAATCCGCAGCAGCTTGTCGCGCGCCGACGAGCCACGTATGACGGCGACCGTCGAGGGCGCCACGCGCAGCTCCTTGGCCAGCAGCTTGCAGAGCGCGGCGTTCGCCTTGCCGTCGACCGGCGGGGCCGTCACGCGCACGAGCAGGACGCCGTCACGCGTGCCGACGACCTCGTTTCTCTTCGCCCGCGGCTGCAGGCGGACGCTCAGCTCGCCCATCGCGGCAGCGTAGTGCCCGGGGCGGGGATCGAACCCGCACGTCCGTGAGGACAGCCGATTTTAAGTCGGCGGCGTCTGCCAATTCCGCCACCCGGGCCGGGGCGCATCACGCGAGATGCTATCCCCGGCGGGCAACGGCGCGTTCTAGTACGAGAAGACGTCGGGCCCGAGGCCGAGCACGCTGAGCGCCGCCGCCTCGATCTTGTCGTCGTTGACGATCGCCGCTCTCTCGAGCTGCTTCGCGTACGGCATCGGCACCTCGGCGAGGCCGACGCGCTCGATCGGCGCGTCGAGGTCGTCGAAGCAGGCGCGCTGGATGCGGGCGGCGATCTCGGCGCTGATGCCGTAGGTCGCCCAGCCCTCGTCGACGCAGAGGGCGCGGTTGGTCTTCTGGATCGACTTCGAGACCGTCTCGACGTCGAGCGGGCGCAGCGAGCGCAGGTCGACGACCTCGGCGTTGACGCCGTGGTCGCGCTTCAGTCTCTCGGCGACTCTGAGCGCGCGCGTCGCCGCGAACGAGTGCGCGACGAGCGTGATGTCGCCGCCCTCGCGGGTGATCGCCGCCTTGCCGATCTCGACGACGTGGTCGGGGTCGTTGGGGACCTCGCCTCTGACCTTGTACGACTGCAGGTTCTCGACCACCAGGATCGGGTCGTCGTCGCGGATCGCGGCCTTCAGCAGGCCGTGGGCGTCCGCAGGCGTGCTCGGCGCGACGACCTTCATGCCCGGCGTGTGGGCGAAGAAGACCTCGAAGCTCTGCGAGTGCTGCGCCGTCAGCTGCGAGCCGCCGCCGTTGGGCGTGCGGATCACGAGCGGGCAGCCGACCTCGCCGCCGAACATGTAGCGGATCTTCGCCGCGTGGTTCACGACCTGGTCCATCGCGACGAGGATGAAGTTCAGCGTCATGATCTCGACGACCGGGCGCAGGCCCATCATCGCCGCGCCGATGCCGGCGCCGACGAAGCCCTCCTCCGAGATCGGCGTCTCGCGCACGCGGATCGGGCCGAACTCTCTGAAGAGGCCGGCGGTGACCTTGTAGGAGCCCTCGAAGACGCCGATCTCCTCGCCCATCAGGAAGACGTCCTCGTCGCGCAGCAGCTCCTCGCGCAGACCGAGACGGACCGCCTCGCGGTACGTCAGCGTCGTGGTGGACGGGGCGGGTGCGGTGGCGCTCATCGACCGAGTCCTTCCAGGACGAGCTCGCGCTCGCCGAACGGGCTGCCGGGGCTCATGCGCGAGAACTGCTCGCGGCTGGCGGGATCCCCGTAGAGGTGCTGGGAGAGGGAGCTGACGGGCGGCTCGGGGCTCGCCTCGGCGGCCTCGACCGCCTGCTCGACGCGCTTCTCGACCCGCGCCTGGATCGCGTCGATCTGCGCCTGCGTCGCGCGTCTCTCGTCAAGCAGCCGCTGTCTGTAGATCAGCAGCGGGTCGCGCTTCTTCCATTCGTCCATCTCCTCCTGCGTGCGGTACGCGGTGCCGGCGTCGGCGACGGAGTGGCCGCGGTAGCGGTAGGTGACGACCTCCAGGACGGCCGGCTTGCGCTCCTCGCGGGCGCGCGTGAGGAGACGGTCGGCGGCCGACAGCACGGCCTCGACGTCCTGGCCGTCGACGCGCTCGCCGTGCATGCGGAAGGCGGAGGCGCGCTTGTACAGCTCGGGCTCGCCGGAGGCCTTCTCGACGGTCGTGCCCATGCCGTATCTGTTGTTCAGCACCAGCGCGACGATCGGCAGGTCCCAGATCGCGGCGAGGTTGAGCGCCTCGTGCCACGCGCCCATGTTGGTCGCGGCGTCGCCCAGCTCGCACATGACGGCCGCTCGCTTGTCCTTGTAGGAGATCTCGAGCGCGGCACCGACGGCGAGCGGCAGCTGGCCGGCGACGATGCCCCAGCCGCCGAGGAAGCCTCTGGAGAAGTCGAGCAGGTGCATCGAGCCGCCGCGACCGTGCGCGGAGCCGCCCTCGCGGCCGAACAGCTCGCCCATCACGGCATCCGGGTCGACGCCCTTGGCGAGCGCGAGGCCGTGGGTGCGGTAGGAGGAGAACAGCAGGTCCTCGTCCTGCATCGAATGGACGGCGCCGACGGTGGCGCCCTCCTGGCCCGAGGCGAGGTGACAGTAGCCACCGATTCTCGCGCGCTTGTACTGCCGCTCGACCTCTTCCTCGAAGATGCGGATCAGCAGCATCTGCTCGTAGAGGTCGAGCCCGTGTCCGGACTCCGGCGCCCCGTCCCCGCCTCGTCGCCGCTCGCGACGATTCGTGGAGCGGGGCTTGGCTACGGAGCTGGATACGGAGGAGGACATAGGCGTGACCTTGAGGGTAGCGAGAGGGCGGAGGAAGGCCGGATTGTGTGACAACCGCCCGGTTGGGGGGGTCTCGACAGGGTGTGCGGGTGTGCGCGGAAACGGTCGTCCATCATTCGGAACGTGACGCGTGAGTTTCTCGCCTCCAACATCGTTCTGATCGGCGTCCAAGCGGGCGCCGTGGCGCTCCCGCGCGCGGGCTCCATACCGCTCCTGGAGCGGCTCGCCGAGCGCCTGCGCAATCCCTGGTGGGCGGCCGTGCCGCTCGCCTCGATCGCGCTCGTCGTGTGGGCGATCAACTTCCAGTCCGGCACCGCCGACGTGCTCACCTGGGTCGCGCTGATCTGCATCCCGCCGCTCGCCGCCGCCGCGCTCGGCTGGACGATGCACGGCGGCCGGCCGTGGCTGGCACCGTTGGCGGCCGTGCTCTTCCTGCTCGCCTGGCAGGCGCGCGAGTCGCTCGTCGGCGAGGGCGCCGCGACGCTGCTGAGCGGCCTCTCGTGCGTGACGCTGGGGGTGCTGCTGGTCGCCGTCGCGCCGCACGGCTGGCTGAAGGTCGGGATCGTGCTGATGGCCGTCTGCGACGCGATCCTGATCGGCGCCGAGACGCTGCAGCCGGCCGCGACGGTGCTCAACGGCGCGGCGCCGCCGGCCGAGCTGCCGCAGCTGCAGCGGGCGCTGTTCGGCCACGCCGTGATCGGCTACGGCGACTTCTTCATCGCCGGCGTCTTCGGCGCGCTGCTGGCGGCCGAGGGGCGGCGGCAGGGGCGGATCGCGCTGCTGACGTTCGCGCTGTCGCTGTCGTTCGACCTGCTGTTCCTCGTGCTCGACACGCTGCCGGCGACGGTGCCGGTCGCGACCGCGCTGCTGTTGTCCGAATGGGCGCAGCGGCGGGGCGGACTCCGCCCCGGTGTCACACGCGCGCGCGGACGCGCCAGTCAGGCGCCCTGACGGCATCGTTTCAGGGGCTTTTCCGCAACTTGCCCGCTGCTACGGTGTCCCAGCAGGCAAGGAACGTCACAGCGTGGAAGTCTCAGCCCTCAAACACGCCGGGGTCGCCGGCATCAACACTCGTTCGCCGCTGCTGCGGTTGCAGTCCGACGAGCGCCTGATCGCGCTCATCCGGCGCGGCAACCACGGCGCCTTCGAGACGCTGGTCGCCCGCTACCAGTCGCGCCTGCTCGCCTTCTGCCGCCACATGCTCGGCTCCAGAGAGGATGCCGAGGACGTGCTGCAGGAGGTCTTCGCGGCCGCCTTCAACGCGATCCTCGCCGACGACCGCCCGATCAACGCGCGGCCGTGGCTCTACCGCATCGCCCGCAACCGCTCGCTCAACCACCTCCGCCGCCAGCAGCCGATCGGCGTCGACTCGATGGACGTCCACCTCGCCGAGCACGGCACGACGACGGCGGACAAGGTCCACAAGCGCGAGGAGTTCCGCGAGCTGATCGCCGACGTCCAGGACCTGCCGGAGACGCAGCGCACGGCGCTGCTGCTGCGCGAGATCGACGCGCTCTCCTACGAGCAGATCGCCGAGGCGATGGAGACGACGATCCCGTCGGTCAAGTCGCTGCTGGTGCGCGCCCGCGTCTCGCTCGCCGAGGCCGCCGAGGCGCGCCAGCTCTCCTGCGACGAGGTCCGGCTCGAGCTGGGCGAGATCGCTGAGGGCCTCAAGCGCCGCACCTCGCCGCCGGTCCGCCGCCACCTGCGCACGTGCGCGGGCTGCGCCGGCTTCCGCCAGCAGCTGCGCTCGACCAACAAGGCGCTGGCGGCCGTGATGCCGGTCGGCTTCGCGCTCGCCTTCAAGAGAATGCTGCTCGCGCACCTCGGCATCTCGGCCAGCGCGGGCAGCGGCGCGAGCGCAGGCAGCGCGGCCGGCGCCGCCGCCGGCTCGGCCGTCGCCGGCTCCGCCACGGGCGGCCTGATCTCCGCCGGCATGTCGACCGTCGCGACGAAGGCCGCCGCCGGCCTCGCCGCCGCCGCGCTCGTGACCGCCGGCGCGGTCGAGATCGAGCACCGCGTCCCGCGCCAGGCGGCGCCGCCGTCGCCGGTCGTCGCGCAGGCGCCCGCCGACGTGCAGGCCCATCCGGCGCCGACCTACCGCGACGCGCCCGCCCAGGTGCAGCGCGCGCTCGACGCGCCCGGCAAGGCGATCAGTGCCGACAGAAAGGCCGCCGCGGCCGACCTGCGCGCCGCCAGAGCGGCCGTGCCGGCCGACGCCGCCGCCACCAGAGCGCCGGAGGAGCCGGCGACGACCACGACCGCCGCCGCCCCGCCGCCGGCCGCGACGACGCCCGCCGACGGCACGACGGTCGCCTCGACCGTGACGCCGACCCCGACCGGGCAGACGCAGGTCGAGTCGGGCACGACGGCGCTGCCGTCGGAGCTCCCGCCGAACCAGCCGCCGCAGACGGTCGCCGCCGCGACGCCGCCGACGGCGTCGGCCGCGACCCCGCCGCCGCCGACCGAGCCGGTCACGACGCTGCCGGCCGAGCCCTCGCCGCCGCCGACGACCACGACGCCGACCCCGACGACGCCCTCGGCGCCGCCGGAGACGACGCCCCAGACCCCGCCGGTCGACCAGAGCCCCGCGACGCCGCCGGCGGACGACGGCGTCTCGTCGGACGATCCGGCGCCGGCGCCCTAGCCTCGCGCCTCGCGCCTCGCGCCTCGCGCCTCGCGCCTCGCGCCTCGCGCCTCGCGCCTCGCCGGCGAGCGTGACCGTTACGGACCGACTTCGCCGCCGGCGATCAGCTCGCCCGCGGGTCTGCCGTCGAGCGTGATGTCGTAGCTGCCGGCTCTCAGGCCCGGCATCCGCAGCGACGCCTGGCCGCCGGCCGCGACTCTCAGCGTGCGCGGCTGCGGCGCTCTCAGCACCAGCACGTGCGCAGCGTCGTCGCCGCGCAGGGTCAGCTCGATCGCCAGCCGCGGCGGGACGCTGATCGTCGGCGGCGTCAGTCTGCCGCTGCGGATCACGAAGGTCGCCGGCACGCGCACGGCCTCCTCGCCCCCGCCGCCCTGCTCCTCGGCTCTCGTCGGCGTCGTGCTCGGCGGGTTCGGGACGGTCGTGGTCGGGACCGCGTCGGTCGCGGTCGGCGGCGCAGGCGGCGTCGCGTCCGGCGCCGAGGCGGTCGGCTCGGTCGCCGACGGCGGGGCCTGCGTCTGCTCGGCCGCCGCGGTCGTGGCGGCGCCGTCGTCGTCGCCGCAGCCGGCGGCGCCGGCGGCGAGCGCGGCGGCCGCGATCGCGGCGAGCGGAAGCTGGCGTGCACGCATGGCCAGGACCCTACCCGTCGGCGCTCCTGCCACGCGCCCGATGCCCGGTGACGCCCACTCGCGGCACGCCCCGCGCGCCGTGCGGCGCCGTTCCGCGCAGGACGCGGCGACGCGTCAGCGCGCCAGCGCCTCGTGGTAGATGGAGATGAGCCGCTCGTAGAAGACCTCCGGCGCGTGCTCGGCACGGGCGCGGGCGAGCGCGGCGGCGCCTGCGCGGGCACGCGCGGCGGGGTCCTCCCACAGCGCGCGCAGCGCCTCGCTCCAGGCGCCGGCGTCCTCCGCCGGCAGCGTCGCGCCGGGGCCGACCAGCTCCGGCACGCCGCCACGGTCGCCGCCGAGCACCGGCAGGCCGTCGGCGAGCGCTTCCACGACGCTCATCGGGCAGGGATCGTCCGAGCGCGACGGCGCCAGCATCACGGCAGCGCCGCGCCGCTCCCGCCCCAGCTCCTGCTGCGACAGGCGGCCGAGGAAGCGCACGTCGGCGCCGCCGGCGAGCGCGCGCAGGCGCTCCTCCTCCGGCCCGGAGCCGGCGACCCGCAGCGGCACGCCGGCCGTGACGGCCGCCCGCACGGCCACGTCGAAGCCCTTCACGTCGACGAGCCGCCCGGCGGCGAGCGCGTAGCTCCCCTCCCCCGCCAGCGACGCCTCCGCGATCGTCTCGACCGCGTTGAGCAGCACCCGCGCCTGCGGCAGCGCGACGCCGTAGCCGTCCCGCAGCAGCGCCAGCTGCGCCGCGCTGACGGCGACGACGGCGTCGGCGTGCTGCAGCAGCCGCGGCTGCTGCAGCGCCAGCCCGGCGCCGTAGACGAGCGCCTCCGGCAGCCCGCCGCGGCAGCGCAGCCGCACGCCGGGGCGCAGGTCGCGGCCGTGGCAGCGGGCGCACGGGGCGCCGTCGCGGAAGCCGACGCCGATCGCGCAGACGAGGCGGTAGTTGTGCAGGTGCAGGACGACCCGCGCGCCGGCCGCGCGCGCCGCCGCCAGCGCCCGCCAGCCGAACAGCGGGTGGACGTTGTGGGCGTGGACGATCTCGGCGCGATGGGCGCGGACGGCGTCGGCGACCTCGTGCTCGTCGAGCCCGCCGCGCAGCAGCCCGCGCGCGGCGGTCGCGGCGCCGGCCGCGGAGCTGTCGCGCTCCAGCCGCGCGACGGCGTGCCCGTGCGCGCGCAGGACCGTCTCGAGCTGGTCGACGACCCGCTCCTCGCCGCCGGCGGCGCGGTAGCGGTTGTGCAGCAGAAGGATGCGCGTCGAGGCCACTGGCGAGCGATTGTGCCAGGCTGCTGCGTCGTGGCGATCGCGCTGGTGACCAACGTCATAACGCCGTACCGCGCCCCGCTGTACGCGCTGCTGGCCGAGCGCTACGGCGTCGAGGTGCTGTGCTTCGGCGCCGGACAGAGCTACGTGCCGGAGTGGTTCGGCGACCTCGACGGGCAGCTGGCGGCGGCGCCCTTCCCCGCCCGCCGGCTCGACGGGCCGCGTGCCGCGCTGCGGCTCGGCGACCGCTACGCGGCCGCGATCGCGCCGGTCGCGGGCGGCGCGATGCTGCCGGCGACCTACGCCGCGATGCGGCTGCGACGGCGCAGATTCGTGCTGTGGGCGTCGGTCTGGGCCGATCCCCGCGGCGGCGCGAAGGCGGCCGTCGCGCTGCCGCTGCTGCACCACGTCTGCCGCCGCGCCGACGCGGTGCTCACCTACGGGCCGCACGTCAGCCGCTACGTCGCCGGCTTCCGCCACCGCGCCGACGACGTCTTCGTCGCGCCGCAGTCGGTCGACGGCGCGCTGTTCGGGCGCGCCGTGGGCGAGCAGGAGATCGCCGACTGGCGCGCCGCCCACGACCTCCCGGCCGATGCGCCGCTGCTCCTGTACGTCGGCCGGCTGGTGCCAGAGAAGGGGATCGCGACGCTGCTCGGCGCCTGGCGCACGCTCCACGCCGCCCGTCCGCAGGCGCGGCTGGTCGCGATCGGCGACGGCGAGCTGGCGCCGGCGCTGCGGGCTGCCGCGGGCGACGGCGTCGTGCTGCTGCCGCCGGTCGGCGCCGAGCAGCTGCCGGTCGCCTACGCGGCCGCGACGGCGGTGACGCTGCCGTCGATCCCGACGCCGCGCTTCCGCGAGCCGTGGGGCCTGGTCTGCAACGAGGCGCTCCACCAGGCGACGCCGGTCGTCGCGACCGGCGCCGTCGGCGCGGTCGCGGGCGGCCTCGTCCGCGACGGCGAGACCGGTCTCGTGGTGCCGGCCGGCGACGTGCCCGCGCTCGCCGCCGCGCTCGGCCGCCTGCTCGACGACGCGCCGCTGCGCGCCCGCCTCGGCGAGGCCGGCCGCGCCGCGCTCGCTGGCCACACGCACGCGCGCCAGGCCGACGCCTTCGGCGACGCGCTCCGCTCCGCCGGCGTCATCTAGACGACCCGCGAGTTCCCGCCGCGGCCACGCGCCCGCGCGCGCCGCCGTGGAACTCGCAAGGCGAAGCCCCTACTCCCCGACGCTGAAGAGCGCGTCGAGGTCGTGTCTCGAGTAGACCTCGAACGCGACCATCGTCTGCGTCTTCACGATGCCCGGCAGGCGCGACAGCTTCTCGGTCACGACGTGCGCGAGGTCGTCCTGCTCGCGCAGCCGCAACACGGCCGCGAAGTCCCATTCGCCGGTGACCGAGTAGGCCTCGGCGACGCCGTTGATCTCGGCCAGCTGGCCGCCGAGCTCGGCGAGCGAGGTCCGCTCGGCCTGGATCAGCACGATCGCATGGGTCATCTAGCTGCTCCAGCTCTCACCCGGCGCGAGCACGACGCAGGCCGACGAGGTCTGCGCCTCGACGTCGGCCTTGAACGCCTGCGCGTCGGTCTCGATCGGCGGGAAGGTGTCGTAGTGGATCGGGATCACGGTTCTGGCGCCGATCAGCTTGACCGCCTCGACGGCGTCGTGGCGGTCCATCGTGTAATGGCCGCCGATCGGCACGAGCGCGACGTCGATCTGCCGCGCGCGGCCCGGCAGCGCCAGGTCGCTGAAGAGGCAGGTGTCGCCGAGGTGGTAGATCGTCGTGCCCTTGAAGTCGATCACGAGGCCGGCGGCGATGTGCGGCGTGCCGGCCGGCGAGACGGCCGTGTGGAAGGCCGGCACGAGCTTGACCGAGCCCCACTCGAAGCCGACGGTGCCGCCGAGGTTGGGGTCGGCGACCTCGACGCCCTCTCTGGCCAGCTCGTGCGCCAGCTCGACGACCGCGACGACGGTCGCGCCGCTGCGCTTGGCGATCGCGACGGTGTCGCCGACGTGGTCGGCGTGCCCGTGCGACAGCAGGATCGTCTGCGGGTCGAACTCGTCGGCGGCGGTGACCGCTCTCGGGTTGCCGGTCAGGAACGGGTCGGTCAGGACGGTCGTGTCGCCGTCGCTGAGCGCGAACGCCGACTGGCCGAGGAATCGCAGCTCCATGTCACTCCTCCTTCGAGGGGAAGTCGTCGTTCGCTTCCAGCAGCCGGGCGAGCTCGAAGCCCACCGCGACGCCGACGAGCATGCCCAGCCGCGTCTCTTCCGCAACCAGGGTGCTGATCGCGACCTTGCGCTGCGCCAGCTCCGGCTCGCCGGCGGCGGCGTGCACCGCCTGGTCGTGGATGTCGCCGAACCAGCCGCCGCTGGAGAGGGCGCTGTTCAGCACTCTCTGCAGCTGCGGCGCGGCGCGCGAGACCAGTTCCTGCGCGCTGCGCAGCCGTTCGGAGTCCTCGAGCAGCGCGACCGCGGCTTCGAGCTGGGCGTCGGTGTAGGCAGGTTCGGCCACGGCGCCATCGTAGCGACGCCGCGCCGGGCGGCTCAGCGCCGTGCGGCGCGCGCCAGCGGCAGGCCGACGAGCAGACCGACGATCAGCCCGGTCGCACCGGCGATCGCGTTCGCGTCGTGGACCGCGAGCGGCATCGCCAGCAGCAGCACGGCGAAGAAGCCGACGCCGAGCAGGTCGCCGTCGATCTCGCGGCCGGCGCGCTCGTCGAGCAGATCGGGCACCGCCCACGCCGCCAGCAGCGCCAGCGCCGCGCCGTTGCCGCCCAGCGCCCAGACCGGGTCGGTCAGGCTGGCGAGCGCGATCCCCCCGACGCCGCCGAGCAGGAACAGGCCGAGCACGACGAACGGCCCGTGGCGGCGCTCCAGCAGCCAGCCGAAGATCGCGATCGCGAACAGCGTCACGAAGGCGTAGCCGCTGCTCATGTAGGCGAACGGCGCCGTGAAGACGTGCCACCACTCGTCGCCGGCGAACGTGCTGCCGACGCCGAACCAGTCGAGGTAGCGAGCCGGATCGGCTCTCAGATAGACGAGCAGCAGCAGGCTGACGGCGACCACGGTCGCGGTCGCGTACGGGTGCGCGTCGACCCTGATGCCGGGGATCTCGCCGCGCTTCAGCGGCCCCAGCGACGGCGTCGGAGGCTTGCGCGCCTTGCGCGGCTTCTCCCTTGGTTTCCCGCCTCTGTCGAGCCTTGGCGCCCTTTTGCGCAGCCGATTGCCGCAATACGGGCACTCGGTGATGTACGGGCTGACTTCAGACCCGCAGCTCTTGCAGATGACGAACAGGTCCGGACCGCCGCTGCTCACCACTCCAGTCTAGCCCTCGGAGGTCGTTCCGGGGCGCTCACATCGCGCTCACACCGCCGTCGCGGCGACGATTTCCGCCATCACCTCGTGCAGGTCGTGGTTGGCTTCGTGGACGACGCGCTGGCGGGCGGCGCCGTTTCCGCGCGCGAGCAGGTCCTCGACCGCCTCCAGCGCGCCGGCCGAGCCGAGGTCCTCGGCGTGGCCGCGCAGGCGGTCGAGCAGCCGCCGCGCGAGCGCCCGCGTCTGCACCCGCTCGATCCCCGGCAGGTCGACCAGCTCGCCGTCGAGGCCGTGGCGCGCGGCCAGCCACTTGTTCTCGTCGATCATCTGGTGCGGGTACTTCGACAGCCGCTTGCCGGCCTCGAAGTGCTCCGCCAGCTCCTTCACCATCGCCTGGATCAGCGCCGTCAGCCCGAGCGTGTGCTCGATCCTCGTCTGGCTGTCCATCACGCGCACCTCGACCGTGCCGAGGTTCGGATGCGGCCGCACGTCGTACCAGAGGTAGGTGTAGTCCTCGATCACGCCGCTGCGGACCATGAAGTCGATCTTCGCCGCGTAGTCGTCCCAGTCGGCGTACGTCGGCGGGATCCCGACGCGCGGGAAGGCGCGGAAGATCGGCGTGCGCGTCGATGCCAGCCCGGTCGCGTCGGCGCGCCAGAAGGGCGAGTTGGCCGACAGCGCCAGCAGCACCGGCAGGTGGATCCGCATCCCGTTGGCGACGTGGATCGCCTTGTCGGCGTCGTCGAGGCCGACGTGGACGTGCTGGCCGAAGATGATCTCCTGGCGGGCGACGAACTTGAGGTCGCTGACGAGGTCGCGGTAGCGGTCGCGGCCGACGATCCGCTGCTGCTCCCACATCGCGAACGGGTGCGTGCCGGCCGAGCCGATCGTCAGCCCTCTCGACGCCGCCGCCTCGATCACCTGGCGTCGCAGGCTGCGCAGCTCCGCGCCCGCCGCATCGGTGTCCGGCTGCGGCGTCGTGGCGATCTCCAGCACCGACTCCATCAGCTCCGGCTTGACGCAGTCGCTCGGCGCGGCCTCCAGCATCGCCTCGATCGAGTTCGACAGCTCGAGTGTCCGAGCATCGAGGATCATCAGCTCTTCCTCGATACCGACGGTGTAGTTCGGGCCGACGAAGTTAGACTTGACGGTCTCTTCGCGCAATTTCCCCCCAGACTCAGAGGACGGTTTCATGGCTCTCGGCTACGACGGCAGGCTCTACATCCTCGCGTTCGACCACCGCGGCTCGTTCCAGAAGAAGATGTTCGGCATCGAGGGAGACCCGACGCCGGAAGAGACCGCCGTGATCGCCGACGCCAAGCAGCTGATCTACGAGGGGATGGCGCTCGCGGCCGACCGCGGCGTCGACAACGCCTCCGTCGGCGTGCTCGTCGACGAGCAGTTCGGCGGCGACATCCCGGCTGAGGCGAAGGCGAAGGGCCTGAAGCTCGCGATGCCGGTCGAGAAGTCCGGGCAGAACGAGTTCGACTTCCAGTACGGCGACGACTTCGGCGCCCACATCGAGCAGTTCGACCCGAGCTTCTCGAAGGTGCTCGTCCGCTACAACCCGGACGACCCGGACGCGTCGGTCAACCCGCGCCAGAACGAGCGCCTCAAGCGCCTCGCCGACTGGCTTCACGCCAACGGCCGCAAGTTCCTCTACGAGCTGCTCGTGCCCGCGACGGACGCGCAGCTGGAGTCGGTCGGCGGCGACAGCGACCGCTACGACGCCGAGCTGCGCCCGGAGCTGATGCGCCGCGCGATCGAGGAGACGCAGGCGTACGGCATCGAGGTCGACATCTGGAAGATCGAGGGCGTCGACGCCCAGGCCGACGCCGAGATGCTCGCGCAGCAGACGCGCAAGGGCGAGGGCCGCGAGGGCGTCGTCTGCGTCCTGCTCGGCCGCGGCGCCAGCGACGCGAAGGTCGACCAGTGGCTGCGCGAGGCGGCGCCCGTGAAGGGCTTCGTCGGCTTCGCGATCGGCCGCTCGATCTGGTGGGACTCGCTCAGAGGCTATCTCGCCAGAACGGTCTCGCGTGAGGACGCGGCGTCGAAGATCGCGGACAACTACCTCCGCTTCATCGAGGTCTACCAGGCGCAGGAAGTCCACTAGGGCAGCAGTTCCCCGCCGACGGCCTCGCCACGCGCGGCGAGGCCGGACGCGGCTGCGGCGAGCGGCCCGCCCGCCCGCCGCGCTCGCCCTTCTGCGCCGTCGCTCCCGCGCTTTGCGCCCGCTCTGCGCAGGCGCCGCATCTTCTCTCGCGCGATTCGGGCCCGCCCGGCGGCGGCGCGCATTCGCGCCGCTACGCTCGGCCGCATGAGCTGGTCGCGCGCCCTCCCCTGGATCGTCCTGCTGCTGGCAGCGGGGCTGCTGCTGGGCGACGTGCGCCCGCCCGGCGGCTGGCCGAGCTGGCTCGGCGGCGGCGACAGCGCGCTGCGAGCGGGCGGTCGGGCGCAGGCGCAGGTCGAGCGGGTCGTCGACGGCGACACGATCGCGGTCACCGTCGCGGGCGCGGCCGAGCGGGTCCGCTACATCGGCGTCGACACGCCTGAGACGGTCAAGCCGAACGCGCCGGTCGAGTGCTTCGGACCGGCCGCGAGCGCCTTCAACAGAGAGCTGGTGCGCGCCGGCGAGCGCGTGACGCTGCGGTTCGACCGCGAGCTGCGCGATCGCTACGGGCGTCTGCTCGCGTACGTCTACCGCGATCGCGACGCGCTGTTCGTGAACGCGCGGCTGGTCGGCGCCGGCGCCGCGCGCACGCTGGAGATCTCGCCGAACACCGCGCACGCCGCGGAGTTGGCGCGTCTGCAGGCGCAGGCGCGTGCCGCCGGCCGCGGCCTCTGGAGCGCCTGCCTGTGATCAGCTTGTGACGCGGGCGTCATAACGGGTGGTAGTCTTGGCGCTTCATGAGAATGCGTCAGAGTCTCGCCCAGTTCGAGCAGGCCTTCTACGAAGAGTCCGCGCTCGACCGCTCGCGCCGCGAGCACCTGGCGACCAAGGCCCAGCAGCGCACTCGCAGACGCGAGCTGGAGAAGATCCACAAGCACGGATCGATCCGCTACGCGCTGCTCGTCTTGACGCTCATCGCCACCGCCGTGATCGTCACGGTCGCGATGTTCAAGACGCTCTACCTCGTGATGGGCTGAGGCCGGCTCGCCGCGCCCGCTCGCAGCGGGCGCAGCGTCTATGCCGTGCCGCCGCCTCCCAGCTTGCGCAGAGCGGCGTCGACCTCTTCCTTCGCGCCCTCTCCAGCAGCCAGGTTCTCCTGCTGGATCTCCAGGTAGACCTCCTTGCGGAAGACGGGCACGTCACGCGGCGCCTGGATCCCGATGCGGACCTTCTCCCCCATGATCGCGAGCACAGAGACCTCTATCTCGTCCCCGATCATGATGCTCTGGTTTGACTTTCGCGTCAGAACCAACATTGCTTGCCTCCCTGCTGCCTGGTGGCCGGTGACGACCGGGGAGGGCAAGTCGCAGTGACAGCCGGTCGCTCAAAAAGCAAGCATAACGAGCGCGGACAGGCTTCTTCGCATTTCCTCCCGCATTCCTCCATGTTGGCCGGCGGGTCGTAGCAACCGCACTTTCCGCTAGTGTCCGCGCGCGATGGCACGACGTTCACTTCGTCCCCAGCTCAACCAGATCCGCCAGTGGGTCCGTCAGGGCCGCACTGATGCCTGGATCGCGCATCAGCTCGAAGTCACGACGGCGCAGATCGCGTCCTTCAAGCGCGAGAACGACCTCGTCGCCGACGACGTCGACACCGACACCGGTGCCGACTTCGACGACGAGATCGATCTCCGCGCGGAGGACGACGCTCTGATCGCCGCCGAACTGGAAGCAGCGCAGGCCGCCAAGGCCAAGGCCGAGGCGGATGCCGCCGAAGCCAAGGCCAAGGAAGAGGCCGCGCGGGCCAAGGCCCGCAAGCAGGACGCGGAGTCCGACGACGACGAGGACGGCGACAAGCCCTCTCGACGCCGCGGTCGCCGTGGTGGCCGCGGGCGCCGCAAGGTCTCCGCCGGTCCGCTCGAGGGTTCGTTCGACCACGGCGAGGAGGGCTACGGTCTGTGGCTCGACCCCGCGGTGCAGGACGACCCGATCTACGCCGAGCATTGGGCGGGTCACCGCCCGATCGAGATCACGATCGAGGAAGACCAGATCGTGATCCGTCGCATCGGCGAAGACGACGACAACGACGAGTAGTCCCGCCGCCGGCTGAGCCGGCCGCGGACGTAGGAACCGTAGAGCGGTGCAATCGGTCTGGGGCCGGTTGCACCGTCACCGGTCCAGCGGCTGCTCCTGCTCCTCCAGCTCGCGCCGCGTGCGCTGACGACCGCCGGACCAGTCGCTCGCCTCGCGCACGTAGCGCGCGAATGCGACGCCGCCGACGGTCGCGGCGTCCCACGCCTCGGGATCGTTCGGGACGGTCGCCATCGCGACGTCGAGCACCCAGTCGCCGCTGTCGGAGTAGAGGGCGACCAGCTCCTCGGTCGTGAAGGCGCCGCCCAAGCGGCGGCGCAGCTCGTCGACGGCGGCGTCGGCGGCCCGTTCGAGCCGCTCGCGCAGCGGCGGCGGCGTGGCGCGCAGGCGGCGCTCGCCGTCCTGCCAGAGGTGGATCGCGGTCTCGGTCTGCACTCGTCCGAGAGTAGCGGCGCGCGGCCTCGCGCCGGCGCCTCGCGAGGCGCCGACGGGCACCGCGCGTGCCGGCGCTCAGGGCGTGGCGGTCGCGTTGTCGGCGTCGTCGCTGGGCTCGGGCAGCCCGCTGACGACGTACGGCCGCTCGCCGGGGCGGACCATCCC
The DNA here is from genome assembly GCF_030646155.1 of Conexibacter sp. CPCC 205762. Lineage (GTDB taxonomy): Bacteria > Actinomycetota > Thermoleophilia > Solirubrobacterales > Solirubrobacteraceae > Conexibacter. The sequence goes on along the minus strand of NZ_JAUTDN010000017.1, from coordinate 57,577 downwards.
GAGCCGGCGCGCCTCGGTCTCGACCGTGCGCGGCTCTCTCAGCGATCTCGAGCGCGCCTCCAGCGCATCGTGCTCCCGCTGCAGCTCCGAGACCTGCTGCTGCTTCGCGTTCGAGTCGCGCCACGTGGAGACGTAGGAGCGGGCCGGCTGCACGTACAGCGCGACGACCCCCGCCAGCAGCAGCAACAGCGCTATCCGGCCGACGCGATCCCAGCGGACGCGCATCGCCGCCGCGCCGAAGGCGGTCTGCGCCGGCGGGCGCTGCGCGGGTCGGCGACGGTCACGGCGGGGCGGCTCGGCAGACGGCATGCGAACCCCTTCGCCCGTCCGCCGTCAACTCCTCCCGCCCCTGGACGATGCAACGACACACCCGCAAGGGTGCTTAGCGTGCCGGATCGTGGATGCCACGCGCGGCCCGGGCGAGCCGATCGGGACGGAGTCCCTTGAGGCTCGTCGGGTCGTGCGTGGCGCCGCGAGGCGGTGCGCTAAGCGCTCTTGAAGACGCTCTTGCCGGGATAGACGGCGTCGTTGCCGAGCGCCTCCTCGATGCGGAGGAGCTGGTTGTACTTCGCGACGCGGTCCGAGCGCGCGGGGGCGCCGGTCTTGATCTGACCGCAGCCGGTGGCGACGGCGAGGTCGGCGATCGTGACGTCCTCGGTCTCGCCGGAGCGGTGCGACATGACGGCGGTGTAGCCGTTCTCGCGCGCCAGCTTGATCGCGTCGAGCGTCTCGGTCAGGGTGCCGATCTGGTTGACCTTGATGAGGATCGAGTTGGCGACGCCGGCCTCGATGCCGCGTCTCAGGCGCGCGCTGTTGGTGACGAAGAGGTCGTCGCCGACGAGCTGGATCTTGCTGCCGAGCCGGTCGGTCAGCGTCGACCAGCCGCCCCAGTCGCCCTCGTCCATGCCGTCCTCGATCGAGACGATCGGGTAGCGGCCGGCCATCTCGGCCCAGTAGGCGGCCATCTCCTCGGCGGTCAGCGAGCGGTTCTCGTGCTCGAGCACGTAGCGGCCGTTCTCGTAGATCTCGCTGGTGGCCGGGTCGAGCGCGATCGCGATCTGGTCGCCGGGCGTGTAGCCGGCGGCCTCGATGCCGCGCACGAGCACCTGCAGCGCCTCCTCGTTGGAGCCGAGGTCGGGCGCGAAGCCGCCTTCGTCGCCGACCGCCGTCGAGAGGCCGCGGTCATGCAGGTTCTTCTTCAGCTGGTGGTAGATCTCCGCGCCCCAGCGCAGCGCCTCCGAGAACGACGACGCGCCCCACGGGACGATCATGAACTCCTGGAAGTCGATCTTGTTGTCGGCGTGGGCGCCGCCGTTGAGGACGTTCATCATCGGCACCGGCAGGATGTGCGCCGCGTCGCCGCCGAGGTAGCGCCACAGCGGCTGGCGCTCCTCCGCCGCGGCCGCGTGGGCGGCGGCGAGCGAGACGGCGAGCGTGGCGTTCGCGCCGAGGCGGGACTTGCTGGGCGTGCCGTCGAGATCGATCAGCAGGCGGTCGACGCCGGCCTGGTTGGTCGCGTCCTTGCCGCGGACGGCGGTCGCGATCTCGCCGTTGACGTTGGCGACGGCCTTCGCCACGCCCTTGCCGAGGTAGGCGTCGCCGCCGTCACGCAGCTCGGTCGCCTCGTACTCGCCGGTGGAGGCGCCGGACGGGACGGCCGCGCGCCCCCAGGCGCCCGAGCGGAGGCTCAGCTCGACCTCGACCGTCGGGTTGCCGCGGCTGTCGAGGATCTGGCGAGCGTGAACGTGCTCGATCTGGCTCATGCGTCTCGGTCTCCTGGTTCTGGTTCGTTCATCCGCGCTCGGACGTAGTAGCCGAGCTGCTCGTCGGTGCTGAGCTGGTCCCACGTGCGGTCGTCGCGCGCGGCGAAGGCCGCCGCCTGCTCGACGCGGCCGCGGAAGCGCTCGCCGGAGGCGCGCAGCGCCAGCTCGGGATCGACCTTCAGCTTGCGCGCGACGTTGACGGCCGCGAACAGCACGTCGCCGAGCTCGTGGAAGCGCGCGTCTGCACCGGCCTCGCCGTCGGCCTCTGCGACCTCGATCAGCTCGTCGAGCTCGTCGCGGACCGACTGCAACGGCCCCTCGACGCCGGGGAAGTCGAAGCCGCTGGAGGCGGCGCGGCGCTGCACCTTGCGCGCGTACAGCAGCGACGGCAGGTTCTCCGGCACCTCGGCGAAGATGCCGCGCTCGCGGCCCTCCTCGCCCTGCTTGATCTTGTCCCAGTTGGCGAGCACCTCGCCGGAGGTCTCGACCGCGTCGGCGGCGACTGCGAGCGCCGCGTCGGTCTCCGGGCTGTCGGGCGGGAAGATGTGCGGGTGGCGCCGGATCAGCTTCTGGCGCGTGTTCTCGGCGACGGCGGCGAGGTCGCCGGCGCCGCGCTCCTCCAGCAGCAATGCGAGGAAGTGCACCTGGAAGAGGACGTCGCCGAGCTCGTCGAGCAGCTTCGCGTCGTCACGCCGGTTGGCGGCGTCGGCCAGCTCGTAGGCCTCCTCGAGCGTGTGCGGGACGATCGTGCGCTCGTCCTGCTCACGGTCCCAGGGGCATTCTCGCCGCAGGCGGCGGGTCAGCTCGTCGAGGCGCAGCAGCGCCTCCTGGATCTCTGATCGGCTCGTGCTCACTGACGGGGCAGACTACTAACGAAAAACGGCCCCGGTTGCCCGGGGCCGTCTGTCACACCTGTGAACTGCTGGGGCGCTGGATCAGTCGCCCGACGTCGACGTCGCGACGGTGCCGCCGGAGGTCGCCGTGGTACCGGTTCTCGGGGCGTTGCCGCAGATCTGGGGCACGATGAACTCTCTGCGGCAGTTCGTGAGCGCGACCCATCTTCTCTCGAATCTTCTGCCGAACTCGGTCAGCGCTCTCTGGCCGTTCTGCTGTCTGAGCAGCTCTCTGATCTGGTCTCTCGACTCGGCCAGCGTGTTCTGTCTCGCCGGCGTGACGCCGTCGACACGGACGATGTACCAGCCGAACTGACCTCTCACCGGGCCGACGACGACGCCTCTTCTGGCGGCGAATGCGGCGGTGTCGAGCGCTCTGTCCTGCTGGCCTCTGGCGACGCCGAGCAGTCTGCCGCCGTTGCTCTTGGAGAGCGTGTCGCTCGAATATCTTCTGGCGACGTCAGCCCATCTGTCGCCACCCTCGATCGCTCTCTTGGCCGCCTCGGCGTTCGCCTCGGTTCTGGTCAGGACGATCTCGAGGTCACGACGCTCCGGGACAGCGAACTGCTCTCTGTTTCTGTCGTAGTACGTGCTGACCTGCGCCTCGGTGACGTTGCCGGCGTCTCTCTGCACCTTGTCGGTGATTCTGGTCGCGTACTCACGCGAGCGCAGCTGCTCGAGGACGTCGTCTCTCGTCATCCCGGTCGTTCTGAGGAACTTCTCGTAGTCGCCTCTTCTCGGGAACGACTGTCTCATCGCCTCGTTGAAGGTTCTCTCGAGCTCTCTGTCCGTGACCGTTATGCCGAGGTCAGCGGCCTCTCTCTCCAGCCATATCGTCTGGATCAGCGACTGCATCGTCTGGTTTCTGAGCTGCGTCTCGATCTGTCTGCACTGCGCTCTCAGCGCGCTCTCGGCGGGGACTCTCTGTCCTCTCACCGCTCTCGCCTGTCTCGTCAGCGCCGCGACGCATCTCGTGTACGACGGCGGGTCCGGGATCACAGGATCTGCACCCTGCGACGAGCTCTTGGCCGTTATCTCGACCCAGCGGTCATAATCGGCTCTCGTCACCGGCGTGCCGTCGACAGAGGCGACAGCATTGCTCGGGACGTCGTTGTTGTCATCGTCCCCGCCACACGCGGCGATCGTGAACGAGAGCGCGAAAAAGGCGCAGAGCGCCAGGACTATGCGAAGTGTCTTGGTCACAGGCGAGGGCACTGTACAGAAGTCTCCTTGCTCGGTGCGGCAGTTCAACCGATTATTAGATTGGCTTTACAAATCGAGGTCGCGCTCACACCGTTCACGCGGCCTCTCGTGTCACTGCGAGCAGCACGTCGGCCGCCCGCACGACCGCCGGGAAGCGCGCGGCCGGGTCATCGGGCACCCGCACTGACAGCTGCGACTTGCCCGATTCGTACAGCGCCTCCGGGATCTCCTCGCGGAACCGCTTGGCGCGGCGCGAGTCGAGCTCGATCGGCGTGACGGCGAGCCTACCGGCTCGGAAGCTGACGGCGCGAGCACCGGCCTCGCCGAGCTTGATGCGCGCCTGCTGCAGCAGCAGCAGGTTGCGCAGCGGCTCGGGCGGCTCGCCGAAGCGATCCTCCAGCTCGGCCTTCAGCTCCTGCAGCTCGGAGACCTGGCGCGCGCCGGCGATGCGGCGGTGGACGTCGATCTTCGCCTGCTCGTACGGGATGTAGTCGGCCGGCACGTAGGCGTCGACGTTGACGTCGAGGCGGACCGGCTCTGCCAGGTCCTCGCCGTCGCCCTCGCCGCTCAGCTCGGCGACTGCCTCGTCGAGCATCTGCATGTACAGCTCGAAGCCGAGTGCGGCGACGTGGCCGGACTGCTCGTCGCCGAGCAGGTTGCCGGCGCCGCGGATCTCGAGGTCGCGCATCGCGACCTTGAAGCCGGCGCCCAGCTCGGTGTAGTCCGACAGCGCGGAGAGGCGCTGTGCGGCGTCGGCCGTCAGCGAGGCCGCCGACGGGTACAGCAGATACGCATAGGCGCGCTCGCGCGAACGCCCGACGCGACCGCGTATCTGGTAGAGCTGCGAGAGGCCGAAGAGGTCGGAGCGCTCGACGATCAGCGTGTTCGCCTGCGGGATGTCGATGCCCGACTCGATGATCGAGGTCGCGACCAGCACGTCGGCCTCGCCGCGCAGGAAGCGCAGCATCCGCTTCTCCAGCTCTCTCTCGTCGAGCTGGCCGTGCGCGACCTCGAACCTCGCCTCCGGCACGAGCGCGCGCAGCCGCTCGGCCGTCTCGTCGATCGATTCGACGCGGTTGTGGAGGAAGAACGCCTGGCCTCTGCGCGCCAGCTCGCGGTTGATCGCGCCCTTGACGAGCTGCTCGTCGTACTCGCCGACGTAGGTCTTGACGGGACGGCGGCCCTCCGGCGGCGTCTCGATCACGGAGATGTCGCGGATGCCGGCGATCGACATCTGCAGCGTGCGCGGGATCGGCGTCGCCGACATCGCGATCACGTCGACTCTCAGCTTCAGCTGGCGCAGCAGCTCCTTCTGCTTGACGCCGAAGCGCTGCTCCTCGTCGACGATCAGCAGGCCGAGGTCCTTCGGGCGGACGTCGCGCGAGAGCAGCCGGTGGGTGCCGATCAGGATGTCGACCCTGCCCTCGACGAAGGCGGCGATCGCCGTTCTCTGCTCGGCCGCCGGGCGGAAGCGCGAGACGTGCTCGATCGTGAACGGATAGTCCTTCAGCCGCTCCGAGAAGGTGCCGTAGTGCTGCTGGGCGAGGATCGTCGTCGGGACGAGCACCATCACCTGTCTGCCGTCGTTGGCGGCCTTGAAGGCGGCCCGCAGCGCGACCTCGGTCTTGCCGTAGCCGACGTCGCCGCAGATCAGCCGGTCCATCGGGCGCGCCGTCTCCATGTCGGCCTTGACCTGGTCGATCGCCTCGCGCTGGTCGGGCGTCTCGCGGTATGGCCAGGCGTCCTCGAAGTCGCGCATCCAGTCGCTGTCGGGCGGGAAGGCGTGGCCCTCGCGGCGCTTGCGCTCGGCGTACAGGTTGAGCAGCTCGCCGGCCATCTCCTGCGCGGCTCTGCGGGCGCGCGACTTGAGCGTGTCCCAGCGTCTGCCGCCGAGCTTGGAGAGCGGCGGATGGTCGCCGCCGGCGCCGACGTAGCGCGAGATCTTCGCGAACTGGTCGACCGGCATGAAGACCTTGTCGCTGCCGGCGTACTCCAGCTCGAGGTAGTCGCGCGTGACGCCGGCGACGGTCTTCGTGTCGAAGCCGGCGAAGCGCGCCAGGCCGTGGTCCTCGTGGACGACGATGTCACCGGTGCGCAGGTCGGTGAAGGAGCGCAGCGCGCCGCGCCGCGAACCGGTCGAGCCGCGGCCGGCGGAGCGCGCCGGGCGGCGGTGGAAGAGCCGGTGCTCGGGGATCACCGCGAGTCTGAAGCCGGGCGCGACGAAGCCGTCGCGCAGGCGCGCCTCGACGAAGGCGAGGTCGGCGCCGCGCGGCGCGTCGCCCTCGACCCAGCGGACCTTCATGCGGCCGAGGTTGTAGGCGGCGCGCTCGCCCTCGCCTCTGCGGCCGAACGCGACGACGGTGCGGTAGCCGCTGCGCACGAGCTTCTCCAGCTCCGGCTCGGCCTCCTTGACGCCGCGCGCGGCGACGTCGGCGCTCTGGCCGCGGAAGGCGATCGACTGGTCGCCGTCGATCGAGCTGAGGCGGATCCTGGCGCGCTGCCCGAGCGCCTGCTGGACCTCGTCGGGAGCGACGTAGAGGTCGTGCGCGTCCTCGGCGTGGAAGGCGGTGCAGACGTCGGACCAGTGGTCGGTCAGCGCCGGCGTGATCTCCTCCTCGGCGGCGACCAGCACGGCCGCGTCGGGGACCAGATCGAGCATCGCGTGGAAGTCTCTGACCGGCAGCAGCTCGGCGATGTCGGGCCGCTCGTCCTCGTTCTCCAGCGCGGCGATCTCGGCCAGCTCGCGGTGCTCGGCGGCCAGCTCGGCCGCGGGCGAGACCTCGATCCGCTCGGCGTCGCCGAGCGAGCGCTGCGTGAAGGTCGAGAACCACCGCAGCGACTCGACCTCGTCGCCGAACAGGTCGACGCGGACGGCGCGGTCCTCGGTCGCCGGGTAGAGGTCGAGCAGACCGCCGCGGATCGCGAACTGGCCGCGGTCCTCGACCTGGTCGACGCGCTCGTAGCCGGCCGCGACGAGATCCTCGGCGGTCTCGTCGAGGTCCATCAGCTCGCCGACCTCGAGCACGAAGCCGCGCGGCCGCAGCGCCGGGTCGGGGACCTTCTCCGACAGCGCGACGGCCGAGACGACGACGACCGGCGCCGGCTCGCCGGCGGCCCGCTTCGAGGCGAGCGCGTCGAGCGCTGCGACGCGCAGGCCGACGAGGTGCGGCGGCGGCGCCAGGTGCGACTCGTAGGCGACGCCGCGGGAGGGGTAGAAGCGGACCGGCCGCGGGCTCAGCCAGGTGCGCAGGTCGGAGGCGAGGTCGCGCGCCTGGCGGTCGTCGCCGGCGACGACCAGCAGCGGCCGCTCGACGTCCTGCTGCGCCAGCGCGGCGACGACGTAGGGGCGCAGCGAGAGCGAGACGAAGGCGTCGCCGCCGTCGCGTGCGAGCGTCGTGGTGGCGGGGTCGTCAGCAGCGTATGCGAGAAGCGGAGCGAGCATGGAAGAGGGCAGCACCAACGACCGCGCACGGCGGCCTGGGCCTGGTCAGGAGTTTATGACCTGATTCTCACGATCTCCTAAGCGCGCCGCGCGGCGCGCTAGGCCAACTCGGTCTCGCCGAGCACGATCCGCTCGGCGACGTCGGTCGATCGCTCGATCAGCTCGGCGACGTCGGCTCTCGGCTCGCTGAAGCGGCCGAGCACGTAGGCGGCGACACGGTCGGGATCGGTGCTCGGCGGGCGGTCGACGCCGATCCGCACGCGCGCGAAGTCGGGGCTGCCGAGCTCGCGCTTGAGCGACTTGAGCCCGTTGTGGCCGGCGAGGCCGCCGCCCATGCGGGCGCGGATGTCGCCGAACGGGAGGTCGATCTCGTCGTGCAGGACGAGGATCCGCTCCAACGGCACTCTGTAGGCGCCGCGAGCGGGGCCGACGGAGCGACCCGACTCGTTCATGTACGTCTGCGGCAGGATCACCGCGACGCGAGGGGAACCAGGCCCGCCCAGCCCGGCACGTCCATCCGTCACCAGGCCGGCGAACTTTCTCTTCGCCTTCGGCAGCTGCCAGCGCGCGGCGAGCGCGCTGGCGACCTCGAAGCCGATGTTGTGACGCGTTGCCGCGTACTGCGAGCCGGGGTTGCCCAGCCCGACGACCAGCCAGTCGACCGGCGTGGCGCCCGCGGCGGACCGCCCCAGGCGCACCGCGGGTTACTCCGAGTCGCCCTCGGAGGCGGACTCGGCCGGCTTGTCGCTGGCGACCTCGGTCTCGGTCTCGATCTCGTCCTCGGACTCGACCGACAGCTTCGGCGCGAGCACCGACGCGAGCACGGTCTCCTCGAGGTCGTCGAGCAGCTCGACGCCCTCCGGCGCCTTCAGCGCCGACAGGTAGACGGTGTCGCCGACCTCGACGTTCGAGACGTCGAGCTCGATCAGATCCGGGATCTCGTTCGGCAGCGCCTCTATGTTGATCTCGCGCGTGACCTGCTCGAGCACGCCACCGCCGCGGATGCCGGGGGCATCGTCGGCGTTGACCAGCTCGACCACGACGGTCGCGTGGATCTTCTTCTTCAGGTCGACGCGCAGCATGTCGACGTGGAGCATGTCCCCGGTGACGGGGTGACGGTGGTGGTCCTTCAGGACGACCGGGATCTGCGTGCCATCGAGCGTCAGCTGGATGACGGCGCCGCCGTGAGCCAGCGCGTTCCGCAGCTCGCGGGCGCCGACCTGGAACGGCGCGGGGTCTGCGTCCCCGCCGTAGACGATGCCCGGCACGAACCCGCTGCGACGGAGGCGGCGGGTGGCGCGGGAGCCTTCGATCTCGCGGGGAGCGACGGTGAGTGTGGTCTCTTCAGCAGCCATGAGCGACGAGCAAGGGTAGAGCATTCGCTCATATCGCGCGGACCGGCGGACACAAATCCCCCGTCGGCGCCGGTGCGGCGCTACGCTGCCTGGATGGGCGAAGAGACGCTCGTCGTGGTCATCTTCGGCACGCTCCACCTCGTCGGGCTGGGGCTGGGGATGGTGCTGCTGCTCCCGCTGCTGCGCGAGGAGCACGTCGCGCCGTGGGTTCCGCCGCAGGAGGACGACGACGGCGGAGGCGGCGGCAACGACCGCGTCGCGCCCGATCCGCCGCGCGGGCCCAGCTCCGGCGGCCTGCCGCTGCCGGACGCGGTGCAGACGCGCGTGCGCCTGCGCTCGGGCGAGCGGCTCGCCGACCGCAGGCCGGCGCGCGACCGCCGTCCGGCCCATCCGGCGACGCCGTCGCCGGCGCCGCGGCGCGTGCCGCAGCGCTGAGCGGCCGGGCTACTTCTTGCCGCCGCTGCGGGCGACGTACTGGCGCGAGGCGCGGTAGCTGCTGCGCAGCACCTGGTAGGCCGGCTTCTCGGTCCAGTCGAGCCGCACGAGGCCCTTCTGGTGGATCGGCGGCTCCGGCCACGGGTTGCCACCGCCCCAGGCGTTGCGGATCCGGAACTCCTGCAGCGCCCAGTAGACGCTGCCGCTGAGCCACGGCTTGGTCGCGAACTCTCTGAGGTGGTAGTCGACGAACTCTCTCTGGAACTCGTACGTGCCCTTCTCCTCGGCCGGACCGTCGCGGTTGGCCTCGGCGCCGTACTCGGTCACCGCGATCGCCTGCTTCGGGTAGCACGTGCGCAGCGCGTCGAGGAAGCCGGACAGCTCGTCGCGGTCGGCGATGTTGCCGCCGACGCCGGTGTACCAGCCGAAGTAGTCGTTCATCCCGAGCACGTCGATCGGCTTGTAGGAGGCCTGGCAGCCGGCCTCCGGGTGGCCGGCGAAGGCGAGGCCGACGAGGCCGCTCGGGTTGAGCGCGCGGATCAGCTGCGACGAGGCGGTGAGATAGCTGGCCTGGTTGCGGCCGGGCTGGCTCGCCATCTCGTTGCCGACCGACCAGACCGCGATCGACGGGTGGTTGCGGTTGGCGAGCAGGTCCTCTCTGACCTCCTGCAGCGCGAGCTTGCGGAAGGCCGGGCGGCCGAGGTCGCTCTCCGACAGCTGGTAGGTCGAGGGGATCTCGTTCCACAGCAGGATGCCCATGCGGTCGGCGAGCTGCTGGAAGTAGGGGTGCAGCGGGTAGTGCGAGCGCACGAGCGTCGAGCCCGAGTCGCGCACGAGCTGCATCAGTCTCGCGCGGTCGTCGTTGTTCATCGCCGAGCCGCGCTCGAGCGTGTCCTCGTGGATCGCGACGCCGCGGAAGCGGACCGTCTGGCCGTTGAGCGTCAGCTGGCCGGCGCCGGAGACGACGAGCGAGCGGATGCCGGTCTCGAGCGTGTAGCCGGCGACCGGCGTCGCTCTTCTCTCGTTCGCGCCCTGCGCCGTCGCCGACAGCCGCACGCGGTAGAGGTTCGGCTTCGCCGGCGACCACAGCTGCGGCCGTCTGACGACCAGCTTCGTTCTCAGCGTCACCGCTCTGCCGGCGCCGATCACCTGCTCGCCGAAGTCGAACGCCTGTCTGCCGAAGCGGCCGCCGAGCGTCGCGAGCTGGTTGGAGCTGGTCGTGTTGGTGACGGTCGCCTCGACGTCGACGGTCGCGGTCGCGCGGCTCGCCGACAGTCTCGGCTGCACGAACACGTCGGTCAGGTCGAGGCGGTCGACCTTGCGCAGGTAGACCTCGCGCTGGAGGCCGCCGTAGTTCCACCAGCCGGTCGCGGCGATCGGCTGGCTGACGATCCCGGTCGGCATCGCGCGGCGGTTGTCGGCGCGGATAACGAGCCGGTTGACGCCGTTGCGGTTGAGGTTCGGCAGTCTCAGCTCGAACGGCGTGTAGCCGCCGGTGTGGGTGCCGATCTGGCGCCCGTTGAGCCATATCGTCGAGCGCAGGTTGACGGCCTCGAAGCGGACGATCCAGTCGTCCGTTCTCGCCGTTCTGCTGGCCGGCAGTCTGAAGTCCTTGCGGTACCAGCCGATCGAGCCCTCGTACGACTCGCGCGTCGAGCCGTTGACGTTCCAGACCTGCGGCGCGGTCGTGCCGCTCCAGCCGTCGACGCCGCTGGCGCCGTACCAGCGCTGCGCGACGCCGGTGTCGTCGAGGTCGGCTCTGAACAGCCAGGGCCCGTCGACGAGGAAGCGGTTGTCCTGGCCCTCCAGGTAGAGCGGCTTGCCCGACGGGACGGTCACCTCCGCCGAGGGCGGGCCCATCGGCGTCGTCGGAGCGGCCGGCGACGCCGGCGCGCCGCTGTCGGGGTCGCCCTCTTCGGCGAGGGCGGGGGCTGCGCCGAGTCCCGCGAACAGCGAGGAGGCGAGCAGCAAGGCGAGGAACGGCGAACGACGCGGCATCGACCGGAGGAGAGTACGGAAGGGTCCCGACAGTTGCGGCGCCAACTGCTCCATGTCAGCTGTCTGACATCCCTGCGACGCGCCGGCTCGCGGTGCGTCGCCGCCCGCTCACGGGCAGCTCGTGTCGCGCTTGATCGGGCGGCTGAGCGAGGTCAGCCGCACCTCGATCCCGCTCGCGACGTTGCCCGAGCGATGGACGCGCGCGCACTGCACGACCGTCAGCCGGCTCGGCGTCTTCCAGACGACGCGCGCGGTGCCGGTCGTGTCGAACGGCGAGAAGCTGGTCGACAGGTCCAGCCGCGCCAGCTCGATCTCGCCGCTCGATCTGAGCGCCGCGGCGTTGACGGCGGCCTCCGCGCGACAGGCCTCGTCCTGCGCGCAGCCGTCGATCGCGGCGACGAGCGCGCGCGCGTCGCCGCTGGCCTGCGCCTCCAGCGCGTCGCGGATCGCCGCGCGCTCGGCGCCGTTGGCGCTGAGGACCCGCGCCAGCGCGGCGCTCACGAGCAGGAAGATGACGACCGCGGACGCGAGCACGAGGTAGCGGCGAGAGCGACCCATCGCGGCGCATCATCTCTGATCGCGAGCGCGCCGTGGGACGGTTCTCGCACGGGGCGGCTCGCGCGGACGGGCGCGCGCGGGCGCCGCGCGTCAGTGCAGCGTCGGCGGCTCCTCGCCCGAGATCTCGAGGAAGCGGGCGACCGAGGCCTCCTGGTGGGCCAGCCGCGACGCCAGCTCGTGGGCGTGATCGGCGGCGAAGTCGAGGAAGTCGCCGATCGCCCGCACGGGGTCGTCGGGCAGCGGGTAGATGCGGGCGAGGTCCTGCTGGGCGCAGGCGATCCCGAGCGGCGGCCTGCCCTCCGACAGCGCCCGCGCGCCGCAGACCGGCGCCACCACCAGCTGCCGCTCGGGCGCGACCAGCGCGACCGGCAGCAGCCGGTGGGCCGGCAGCGGCACGTTCAGCGCGACCGAGCGCTCGATCGTCACGTCGCCGCCGGCCAGCTCGGCGAGCGGCTCGCGCCAGACGTCGAGCACGGTGTCGGCGCCGACGAGCGCCTCGCGCAGCGCCCGCGCCTGCTGCAGGTACAGCTCCTCGGCCTGCTCGCGGTCCTCGGCGTCGCCGAGGTCGAGGTCGCAGGGAACGCGCATCAGCTCGCGCGCCGACAGCGTCGAGCCGGCGCCGAAACGGCCGCGGGCGACGTACGTCTGGATCGTGCCGAGGTCGCGGCGGCCGTGGAAGACGACCGTGACGACGTCGCTGACGGGCAGGTCGCCGACCGCGAGCGAGACGGCCGCGGCGTCGGAGGCGTCGAGCAGGGCGCGGCGGAGCAGCTCCTCAGCCGTGCCGTCGTCGTGCCGTTCGTCTGCCATGACGCACCGTCCTCGTGAAGTTCGTTCACACAGGATAATCGCCCTGTCGACGGGTAAGTTGACGACATGAAGCTGATCTACAAGCCGTTCGGCATCATCGTCGGCATCGTCGCCGGCCTGCTGGCGCGAAAGCTCTTCACGTTCGTGTGGGCCAAGATCGACGACGAGGAGCCGCCAGAAGCGACCACCGAGCTGGCGAGCTGGTCGAGAGTCGTGACGGCCGCGGCCGTCCAGGGCGTGACCTTCTCGGTCACGCGCGCGGTCGTCGACCGCGCCGGCGCAAGAGGCTGGGAGCACATCTTCGGTGTGTGGCCCGGCGAGAAGGCGCCGGACAAGGCGTAGCGCTGCGGCGCCGGCTCAGCCGGCGCCGCCGCCGCCGCGCAGCACGAACCCGCGCGCGGCCAACGTGCCGAGCGCGTCCTCGAAGCGCCCGAAGTCGCGCGCCAGCAGGGCGTCCAGCGGCCGCCCCTCCGGACCGCTGGCACGCAGCCAGCGCCGCAGCACCGGCGCGCCGGCGCGCTCCTCCGCCTCGGCCAGCAGGTCGAGCAGGATCGGCAGCTCGGGCCGGTGGTCGAGCTGGCCCGACAGCAGCGTCAGCGGGTCGACCGCGAGCGCCTGACACAGCTCGTCCTCAGAGAGGCCGAGCAGTGTCATCAGGTGGTGGGCGTCGCGCGCCACGGCGGCTGGAGGCGGGGCGCCGGGATCAGAACAGCTGGTTCTCGCCGCGGAAAACCTCGGAGACCGAGCCGTCCGTGAAGATCTGGCGGATCGAGCTGGTCAGCAGGTCGGCGCACGGCAGCACCGTGATGTTGTCCGGCGCGCCGTCGCGCAGCGGGATCGTGTCGGTCACGACGATCTCGTCGAAGGCCGCCGCGGCGAGGTTCTCCCACGCGTTGCCGGAGAAGACGCCGTGCGTTGCGGCCGCCAGCACGCGCGTGGCGCCGGCGTCGCGGACGGTCTGCGCGGCCGCCTTGAGCGTGCCGGCCGTGTCGATGATGTCGTCGACGATGACGGCCGTCTTGCCCTTCACGTCGCCGATCACGTAGCCGATCTCGGCGACCTGCTGGGCCGGGCGCTCCTTGTTGAGGATCGCCAGCTCGGCGCCGATCGTGGCGGCGAACTTCTTGTTCAGCTTCACGCGGCCGGCGTCCGGCGAGACGACGACGAGGTCCTCCAGCGACTGGTCGGCGAAGTATCTCGTCAGCATCCACATCGCGGTCATGTGGTCGCACGGCTTCTGGAAGAAGCCCTGGATCTGGCCGGAGTGGAGGTCCATCGTCAGGATCCGGTCGATCCCCGCGGTCTCGAGCATGCGCGCGACGAGGCGGGCCGAGATCGGCTCGCGAGGAGCCGACTTCTTGTCCTGGCGCGAATAGCCGTACCAGGGGCAGACGGCGACGACGCGGTGGGCCGAGCCGCCGACGGCCGCGTCGACCATCTCCAACAGCTCCATCAGCGAGTCGTTGGCGGTCATGCCGGTGCGCGCGTTGCCGCTGATCGGCTGGACGATGAAGACGTCCGCGCCGCGGATCGACTCCTCGTAGCGGCAGTAGACCTCGCCGTTGGAGAAGGTCTTCGTCGTGACGCCGCCGAGCTCGACCCCGAGCTTGCCGGCGATGTCGGCGCCGAGCTGCTGATGAGCGCGGCCGCTGAACAGCATCAGCTGCTTGCCATAGCCGATCTCGAGGTGGCTGTTGGGGTGCTCCTGCGGACCGGCACTCATCGAGTGAACGAGTCTACGCCCTGACGACGACGCTCCACGGGTGACGATGGGGGACATCAGTCCACGTTCTCCTTCTTGCGCTCGCTGTACTGCTCGATGTTCCGCTGCCGCGACCGGCCGACGCCGAGGGCGCCGTCCGGCACGTCCTCGGTGATCACCGACCCGGCGGCCGTCCAGGCGTCGTCGCCGACGGTCACCGGCGCGACGAAGGCGGTGTCGACTCCGCCCTTGACGCGTGCGCCGATCGTGGTGCGGTGCTTTCTGCGGCCGTCGTAGTTGGCGGTGATCGTGCCGGCACCGAGGTTCGACCCCGGCCCGACGTCCGCGTCACCGATGTACGACAGATGGGGGACCTTCGTGCCTTCGCCGATGTCGGAGTTCTTGACCTCGACGAACGTCCCGACCTTCGCCCCCGCTCGCAGCACCGCGCCGGGGCGCAGATAGGCGAACGGGCCGACGGAGGCGCCGTCGTGGACGGCGCACCCGGTCAGGTAGGAGTGCGGCACGCTGACGCCGTCGCCCAGCTCGGCGTCGATCAGCGACGTCTGCGGGCCGACGCTCGAGCCGCTGCCGACGCGCGTGGCGCCGAGCAGCGAGCTGAACGGCAGGATCGTCGTGTCGGCGCCGATCTCGACGCCGGCGTCGATCACGGTCGAGCCCGGGTCGACGATCGTGACGCCGGCCGCCATGTGCGCGGCGAGGATCCGCCGCTGCGCCTCGGCGCGGACCTTCGCGAGGTCGCCGCGGTCGTTGACGCCGAGCGCGAGGCCCGGGTCGTCGACGACGTGGGCGCGCACGGCACGCCCTCTGGCGCGCAGGATCGGCAGCACGTCAGGCAGGTACAGCTCGCCCTGCGCGTTGTCGGAGCGGACCTCCAGCAGCGCGTCGAGCAGCTCGCCGCCGTCGAACGCGTAGACGCCGCCGTTGACCTCGCGGATCTCCAGCTCGGCCGGCGTCGCGTCACCCGGCTTCTTCGTCTCGACGACGCGCTCGACGGCGCCGTCGGCGTTGCGCACGACGCGGCCGTAGCCGCTCGGGTCCGGCAGCACCATCGTCAGCATCGTCGCCGCCGCGCCCTGCTCGGCGTGGGCGGTCGCGAGCGCGCCCAGCGACGCGCCCGTCATCAGCGGCACGTCGCCGTTGAGGACGATCACCGGGGCGTCGCGGTCGATCTCGGCCGCGGCGGCCTGGACGGCGTCGGCGGTGCCGCGCGCCTCCTGCTGGACGGCGAGCACGACGTCGTCGGGGAGCCCCGGCGCGAGCGCGCGGTCGGGGCCGCCGACGACGACGACCTTGGACGCACCTGCGGCACGGGCCGCGTCGACGGTCCAGCTGAGCAGGGGTCTGCCGCAGAGTTCGTGCAGCAGTTTTGGCGTGGCGGAACGCATGCGCGTTCCCTGGCCCGCCGCGAGGATGACGACGACCGGAGCGGTCACGTACGGCATCGTAGCCACGTCGGGCGGCGGAGCGCTGCCTCAGCCCCGCTCGTTGCGGACGAATAGAATCGCGAGAACCCGTTGGGGGGTCGTCTAATGGCAAGACTCCGGCCTTTGGAGCCGGCTATCCGGGTTCGAGTCCCGGCCCCCCAGTTTCCCGGGCCCGACACACACCCACCGACGCGAGAGGAGGCGGGATGAAGGAGTTCTTCTGCGGAGCCGTGGTTCCCGACTGCACGGCACGATTCCGCGGCGAGAGCGAGGAGGCGATCCTCGCTCAGGTCGCGCAGCACGCGCATGACGATCACGGCATGGAGCACGTGCCCGACGCCGTGATCGAGGAGGTGCGGGCGCAGATCCAGGAGGTCGAGTAGCGCCTCAGACGGCTGAGAGCGTGCGCTCGCGCGCCTGCGCGAGCGCCGCGACCAGCCGTTCGACGCGCACCAGCCCGAGGTATCTGCCCTGCACGTCGCAGCAGACGATCGGGTGGAAGCGGGCCTCCGGCGGGCGCAGCATCGCCCGCTGCGCCAGCTCCGGGATCCGCCCCGACGGCGCCACCACGAGCACGTCGCCGAGCGGGTCCTCGCCGCGCAGCGCCGCGGCCCGCCCGAGCATCCCGACCGGTCGCCGGCGCGCGTCGACGACCGGCAGATGCTGCAGGCCGGCGTCGGCGCTGAAGCGGTCGGCGCGCTCGTCGGCGCCCGCGTCGCGCTCCAGCGGCGCGACCCGCTCCAGCAGCGCGACGAGCGCGCTCGGCGTCGTCGCGGCCGCGCCGCGGTCCCTCACGTAGGCGCTCAGCGCGAAGCCGATCCGTGTCAGCGTCTTCGTGCTGACACCGATCAGCGGCCCCTGCGCGAGCGGCGCCCGCAGCGCGATCAGCGCGTCCAGCTCCTCGACCTGCGAGACGCCCTGGGCGACGATCCAGGCGTCGAGCTGGCTGGCGAGGTGGCCGATCGTGTCGACGATCACCAGCTTCGCGTCGTCGCGGTGGATGCCCCTGACGAGGGCCGGGTCGAGCTTGACGAACTCCGGCCGCACTATCGCGATCTGCCGCAGCGTCGCGGTGCCGCCGCCGACGCCGTCGACCGCGATCGTCGCGCCGGCGTCGCGCAGCCGGCGCGCGGCCTCCTCCAGCTGCGGCTCCTCCACGGCGCTGCCGAGCGCCGTCAGCTCGATCACCAGCCGGTCGAGCCGGCCGGCCTCCGCCAGCACGCGCTGGACCGCCTCGCGCACGAGCGTGCGCGGGTCGATGTCGAAGCCGAGGAAGCAGTCGGCGGGGAGGCTCTCACGCGCCGCCAGCACGGAGCCGACGACGAAGGCGTCGAAGTCCGGCTCGAGGCCGCGCTCCAGCGCCTCGCGGCGCCAGCGGTCGCGGCTCATCGCCGCGGGGAAGCGGGCGCGCGCCTCGAAGCCGCAGATGACGCCGCGCGCGAGATCGGCGACCGGCTCGTAGGCGAGCCGGCAGCGGCCGCGCCGATCGATCAGGTGCGAGACCGAGACCGCATCGCTGCTCTCGTCAGGGGCTGTCCCTTCGCGATCTGCGTCCACGACGCGAATCCTAGGCATAGGACGAGTGTCAGAGCGCCGTGAGGTCACAGACACAAACGCGCGGCTGCGGCAAGCGCGCGCCTGGTGCCCCTCCACCGCCGCTCGGCGGTGTCAGCATGAGAACCCACGTCGCGAAACCCTCGGGTCGGACTACCGGGAGCTTCGATCGGGCGCCTCGCGGCGGACGCGGCCGCCCTCGGAGCCGCGCTCGGTCGCCGGGCCGCGCGGCGCGGCGATCCCGAGCACGCGCATCGCCTTCAGCCCGAACGAGAGCTTCTCGCGGCCGTCGGTCGAGGCGACGTCGAGGCCGGTGATCTCGCGCACGCGCTCGAAGCGGTAGCGGACCGTGTGACGGTGGGTGATCAGCCTTGCGGCGGTCGCGTTGACGTTGCCGTCGCACTCGAGGAAGGTCTCGAGCGTGCCGACGAGGTCGGAGGTCTCGTACTGCTCGTCGTAGGCGACGATCTTCGAGACCGTCTCGTCGTAGAAGCGCCGCAGCTCGGCCGGATCGCTCATGTGCGGCAGCAGCAGCTGGTAGGTGCCGGTGTCGTCGTAGGCGAGCAGCGCCTCGTCCGGGTCGCCCTCGACGACGTTGGCGGCCAGCAGCGCCTCGTTGCCGGCGCGATGGAGGTCGACCGGATCGCGCGCGACGCGGCTGCGGCCGACCGCGAAGGCGAAGCCGCTGAGATTGGCCTCCAGCTCGCGCAGGACGGTCGCGCCGACGCGGCGGCCGGCCTCGCCGTCGGCATCGGCGACCAGCAGCACGACCTCGTCGCCGTCGCCGCCGGCGGTCGGCGCGGCGATCGCGCCCGGGGCGATCGAGCGGGCGCCGCGCTCGGCCAGCGCCAGCAGCCGCGAGCGCCAGTCGTCGTCGGTCGGCGAGCGCGGATGGGCGCGCACGACGACGACGCTGCCGCCGCGGTCGAGCGAGATCCCCAGCTCCTTGCCGCGCGCGACGAGGTCGTCGCGGTCGCTGATCGCACGCGCGAGCACGTCGTGGACGAAGGCGGCGGCGGCCTCCTCGGAGGCGCGCTCAGGGCCGCGCACGCGCTCGACCTCTGAGGCGATCAGCGTCGTCACGAGCCGCAGCATCGAGCTGCCGGAGGCGGCCCACTCGGCGTCACGGCCGCGCAGCCGCAGCTGGCCGACGACGGTGTCGGCGACGCGCAGCTCGATCCGCTCGACGCCCTCGGCGTCGCGCAGCAGCGCCCGCTCCTCAGCCGGCGAACGGGCCGCGACCGCCAGCACGACGCTGGTGCGATCGATCAGCACGAGGCTCGCGTCGAGTGCGCGCGAGGCGGCGCGGATGATCTCGGGCAGGCCGGCGCCAGCCGCGATCGCGTCGGTGATCGCTTCGAGTGCGGAGAGGTCTGGCGCGGAGGCGTCGCCGCGGGCCTGCGAGGACATTGCCACCAATTGTACGAGCGGACCGCGCCAATCGCGCGCGGCCCGCTCGAAATCGGCTTAAGCGGCCGGCGGGACGAGCACCCGCAGGTACTTCGCCCAGTCGACGCCGGAGGCCATGTCGTAGGCGTAGGTGCCGGCCCAGTCGCCGCTGCCGGCGCGCATCCCGATCGACTTCGAGTACGTCACGAGCGGGTCGGCGGCGCCGAACGAGGTGTAGCCGGAGCCCGACTCGAACTGGAACGCGAAGCCGGAGCCGCCGGTGTCGCCGACGTAGCCGCCGTAGGTCGCCAGCGCCGTCAGGATCGTCTTCTTCCAGGCCGGGACCGACAGCGCGCCGATCTGCGCGGCGGTCATGTTGAGCTGCAGCCGCGCGCCCATCGGCGGCGCGGAGTTGTCGCACGACGCGCCGCCGTGCGAGGCCGGGTAGACGTAGGCGCTCTGGCCCCCGCCCGGCGCCGGCTTGGTGCCGTAGCCGAAGCCGGTCGTGCCCGAGGTGCACTTGAGCACGACGAAGAGCGCATGGTTGATTCTGCCCGCGGCCAGCTCGGCGCCGCGGATCGAGCCGGCGAGGTTGCCGAAGTTCGACGCGGTCGCCTTGCTGTCGATGCCGCTGCCGTCGATTCTCGTGCGGCCGCCGATCGCGAAGGTCAGCGTGCCCCCGCCTGCCGGCTTGGAGGAGACGCGCCAGAAGTCGTACTCCCAGCCGTCGGGCTGCACGACCGTCATGTGGCCGTCGTCGCCGCCGGCAGCCTTCGCGGCGCTCGGGACGCGGATTCTGAGCCCTTCGATGCTGTTCTTCGTGCTCGTCGCGTGCAGCGTGTAGAGCGGATCGCTCGGCTGCGCGTAGTAGGTCGGGTGGGCGTAGTCCTTCGTCGTGCCGGCGACGCCGGCGACGAGCGTGCCGGGCTTGCCCCACGAGAGGATCTTGTTGACGTACGCCGCCGAGTTGGGGTGGACGGCCTGGCCGGCCGCCGGGGTGTTGAACGGCGAGCTGGCGGCATAGGGACGCCAGTCGGAGCCCGGCCAGGCGCCGGCGCCGAAGCCGTTCCAGCCTTGGGCAGCATGCGCCGCGCCTGCGGGCAGCAGGACGAGGGCGGCGACAATCGAGCCGGCGAAGAGCCGACCGCGCAGCGGGTGATGACGCATCAAGCGTCTCCTTATGGGCTATGCGTCCGTGCGACCTTGTGACGCCTTGCCTCCCAGCAGGCGCCTGTCAGTCACGCGTTCAGTCCCCGTCGCGTCCGACTTTCACCCTGAAATGGAGAAAATCGGGCGAAACAGCAAACATTTCGCGCAGCCTGTCCCCCAGCTTGGGCCACGAGCGCTTCAGCGCAAGGAACCCCGTGTGCTCAGAACAGGCGCGGCCAATAGTAGATGACGGCCGCACCGGCCAGAGCGCCAACTCCCATCAGCGCGGCGAGCACCCACAGCGACAGCAGGCTCGCGACGATCCGCTCCCAGACGCGCTCGTAGGCGGAGGCGACGGGGACCATCACGAGGGTCACGAAGGCGATGAGGCCGACGACGGCGGCGCCGACGGCGACGAGCTGGACGATCGCGTCATTGCTCATGAGGCGCCTCATTCTCGCGCACGGCGCCGACGGCCGCGAACTCGGGCCCGACCGGCGCCGCCGCGACCGGCTCCGGGAAGCGCCCGCGCAGCGCCTCGGCGGCGACCAGCGCGGCCGTGCGCGCCTCCTCCCCGCCCCACCACAGGCCGATCGTCGTCGGCCCCGAGCCGCTGACGAAGGCGTGGTCGGCGCCGGCCGCGCGAAGGGCGTCCAGCGCCGGGCCGATCGCCGGGCAGAGCGAGCGGGCCGGCGCCTCGAGGTCGTTGACGAGCAGCTCCGGCAGCAGGCCCTCGCGCAGGCGCTCACGCAGCTCCAGCAGCTCCTCGGCGGAGCGGCCGAGGCCGAGCCGGTCGGCCTCGCGGAAGACGTCGGGCGTCGACAGCGGCAGGCCCGCGGGCACGATCACGAGCGCGTGCGCAGGCGGCGCGGCAACGCGCTCGACGTGCTCGCCGACGCCATGGACGAGCACCGGCGCGGGCTCGACCTGGCTCGGCACGTCGGCGCCGAGCGCGGGTGCGAGGCGGGCGATCAGCGGGTCGCCGGGGCGGCCGGCGGCGTGCGCGACGAGCCGCAGCGCGGCCGCGGCATCGCCCGAACCGCCGCCCATGCCGGCCGCGACCGGGACGCGCTTGACGATCGTCAGCCGCTGCGGCGGGCCGTCCCAGCCGCTGGCGGCGCGCCAGTCGGCGAGCGCCCGCGCGGCGAGGTTCGGACCCGTGACGCCGGCGCAGACGACCTCGTCGGCGGCGAGCGCGCAGGCCTCGCCGGCGAGGCCGGGCTCGGGGGCGGCGAGCGCCTCGGCGCCGGGACGCGGCTCCAGCGTCAGCTCGTCGGCGAGCGACAGCGGCTCGAACAGCGAGACCAGCTCGTGGTAGCCGTCGGGGCGCGTCGGGCCGAGGAAGAGGCCGAGGTTGGTCTTGCCGGGCGCGAGCGCGCGCAGCCGCGTCACGTGGCCGCCGCCTCGCCGGAGTCGGCGCGCAGCAGCTCCCAGAGGGCGCGCAGCTGCTGCGGCGAGAGCCGCTCGGCGCGCACGTCGGGCGGGTGGCCGAGCTGCTCCAGCGCGGCGCGGACGCGCTCGGGCGAGCCGACGCCGGCGATCCCGGCCGACTTCGCGAGCGTCTTGCGGCGGTGGGCGAAGGCGCCCTGCACGAAGCTGCGCAGCGCTCTCGGAGCGGCCGGGCCGGTGCGGGTCAGGCCGACGAGCACCGAGTCGACGTTCGGGACCGGGAAGAAGACGCGCCGCGAGACGGCCCGCTCGACTCTCACGTCCGCCGCCAGCTGGGCGATCACGGAGGGGATCCCGTAGGCGTCGCTGGCCGGCTTGGCGGCCAGCCGCTCGCCGACCTCCTTCTGCACCATCGCGATCCAGCGGGTCGCGCTCGGGATGTCCTCCAGCGTCTTCAGGATCGAGCCGGCGGCGATCCCGTACGGCAGGTTGGCGATCACCTTCGTCGGCTGCGGGTCGAGCGCTCCCATCTGCAGCTGCATCGCGTCGCCCATGTGCAGCGTCGCGCGCGCGCCGAACGGGTCGAGCGCGTCGCGCAGCGGCTCCTCGAGGATGCGGTCGACCTCGACGACGTGGACGTGCGCGGCGCGCTGCGCGAGGTGCTCGGAGAGGACGCCGAGGCCGCCGCCGATCTCCAGCACGACGTCGTCGGGCTGCAGCCCGGCGAGCCGCTCGATCACGTCGAGGATGTTCGAGTCGATCAGGAAGTTCTGGCCCAGCTCGCGGTTGGGGCGGATGCCGAACTGGCGCATCCGGCGCAGCGAGGGCTGCGTCGGGTCGCTCACGACCAGCCGAACAGCTCGGCGGCGTTGGCCTCGACCTGCGCTGACAGCTCGTCGTAGGCGACGCGCCGCTCGACGGCGATCAGCTGCGCCGTCAGGACGACGTTGGCGGGCACGTTGCGCTGCTTGCGGACCGGCTGCGGGCTGAGGTACGGCGCGTCGGTCTCGACCAGCAGCCGGTTCGCCGGGACGCGCAGCGCGGCGCTGCGCAGGTCGCCGTTGGCCGGGTAGGTGACGTTGCCGGCGAACGAGATCCAGTAGCCGCGCTCGACGCACTCGTCGACGCGGTCGGCCATCGAGAAGCAGTGCAGGATCACTCTGACCCCGTCGGCCTCGGCGTCGAGCAGGTCGAGCGTCTGCTGGTCGGCGCTGCGGGTGTGGATCACGAGCGGCTTGGCGGTCTCGCGCGCGAGCGCGACCTGGGCGCTGAAGGCGCGCCGCTGATCGGCCTCGGGGGCGTTGTCGCGGTAGAAGTCGAGGCCGGTCTCGCCGATCGCGCGGCACTTCGGATGGGCCGCGAGCGCGCGCAGCTCGGCCAGGTCGGCGTCGTCGAAGCCGGTCGCCGAGTTGGGATGGCGGCCGATCCCGACGTAGACCTGCGGGAAGTCCTCCGCCACCTGCAGCGCGGCGCGGCAGGAGTCGCCGTCGGTGCCGATCGTCAGCAGGCGCGTGACGCCGGCCTCCGTCGCGGCGGCGACGAGGTCGGCCGCCGGCTCGGCGCACGAGGTGACGTGGGTGTGGCTGTCGATCATCTCTGCGGCTTCGGGAAGAGCGGCTCGATCGCGGCGATCGGCGTGCCCCAGCCGTCGGCCGCGAAGCTCGCGCCCGCGTAGTCGAGCGACGGCCGGTCCAGCGCCGCCAGCAGCTTGTCGACCGTCTCCGGGATGTACGGGTGCAGCAGCACCGTCACGACGCGCAGGCCCTCGGCGAGCGTCGCCAGCGTCTCATCCAGCAGCGCCGCCTGCTCGGGGTCCTTCGCCAGCTTCCACGGCGCGCGCTCCTCGACGTATCTGTTGAGCCGCCGCACGCGCACCCAGATCTCCTCCAGCGCCTGGCTCGGCTCCGCTCTGTCGAGCAGCCGCGCGACCGTGTCGGCGAGACCGTCGAAGTCGGCGGCGAGCGCCGCGTCGACCGGGACCGCCGGCACGATGCCGTCGCGATAGCGGCCGACCATCGCGACCGTGCGGCTGGCGAGGTTGCCGTAGCCGTTGGCCAGCTCGGACTCGTAGCGGGCCTCGAAGCCGGTCGTCGAGACCGAGCCGTCCTGCCCGAAGGAGACCTCGCGGAAGCAGTAGAAGCGCAGCGCGTCGGTGCCGAATCTGTCGATCACGTCGAACGGGTCGAGCACGTTGCCGAGCGACTTCGACATCTTCTCGCCGTCGAGCAGCAGGTAGCCGTGGACGATCTCGCCCTTCGGCAGCTCGATCCCCGCCGCCATCAGCATCGCCGGCCAGTAGACGGCGTGGAACTTGAGGATGTCCTTGCCGATGATGTGGAGGTCGGCCGGCCAGAAGGTGTCGGTCAGGTCGTCGCCCTCGCGCGCGAACGAGAGCGCCGTGTAGTAGTTCAGCAGCGCGTCGAACCAGACGTAGAAGACGTGCGAGGGATCCCACGTGACCGGCACGCCCCAGGTGAACTTGCCGCGCGAGAGCGAGACGTCGCGCAGGCCGCCCTTGACGAAGGCGAGCGCCTCGTTGCGACGCGACTCGGGCTTGACCCAGTCCGGCCGCTCGGCGTACAGCGCCTCGAGTCTCTCCTGGAAGTCGGAGAGTCTGAAGAACCAGTTCTCCTCCGACTCGCGCAGCAGCGGGATGTGGTGGATCGGGCAGGTGTTGCCCTCGGCGATCTCGTTCTCGTTTTTGAAGTCCGCGCAGCGGGGGCAGTACCAGCCCTCGTAGCTGCCGAGGTAGGTGAAGCCGTTGTCGTGGATCCGCTGCATCACCTCCTGCACGCGTCTGACGTGACGCGGGTCGGAGGTGCGGATGAAGAAGTCGTTGGTGACGTTCAGCCGCGGCATCATCGCCTCGAAGCGAGCGGCGTTCTTGTCCGCCAGCTGCTTCGGCGTGACGCCGGCTCTCTCGGCCGCGAGCGCGACCGGCTCGCCGTGCTCGTCGGTGCCGGTGAGGAAGAAGACCTGCTCGCCGCGCTGGCGCTGATGCCGCGCCAGCACGTCGGCGGCGATCGTCGTGTACGCGTGGCCGAGATGCGGCTGCGCGTTGACGTAGTAGATCGGGGTTGTGACGTAGTAGGACACGCGGCCGAGAACAGTAGCGGCCGCTGCCTTCGTCCTACTGCGCGACCATCTTCTTGCTGGCCTTCTTCTCGTCGCGCACGGCCTTGCGGTACTCGCGGTTGAGCGTCCCGATCACGTCGATCGAGATCTCCTGCGGGCAGGCCAGCGAGCACTCGCCGAAGTTCGTGCAGCCGCCAAAGCCCTCCGCGTCCATCTGGTGGACCATCGAGCGGACGCGGTCGCCGCGCTCGGCCTGGCCCTGCGGGAGCGAGTTGAGGTGCGTCACCTTCGCGCCCGTGAACAGCATCGCCGCGCCGTTGGGGCAGGCCGCGACGCAGGCGCCGCAGCCGATGCAGATGGCGGCGTCCATCGCCGTCGTCTGCACCTCGGGGCTGACCGGCATCGCGTTCGGCTCCGGCTGCGGGCCGGTCGACGTCGAGATGTAGCCGCCGGACTGGATGATGCGGTCGAGCGCGCCGCGGTCGGTCACGAGGTCTCTCATGACCGGGAACGCGTTGTTGCGGAACGGCTCGACTCTGATCGTCTGGCCGTCTCTGAAGTCGCGCATGTACGTCTGGCAGGTGGTGACCTGCTGCGGACCGTGCGGCAGCCCGTCGATCGTCAGCGAGCAGGCGCCGCAGATGCCCTCGCGGCAGTCGCTGTCGAAGGCGACGGCGCGGCTGCCCTGCGCGATCAGACGCTCGTTGACCTGGTCGAGCATCTCCAGGAACGACGCCTCGGCGTCGATCTCGTGCGCCTCGATCGTCTCGTAGCGCCCCGAGTCGCCAGGACGGTCCTGGCGCCAGATCTGAAGTGTGAAGTTCACTTGTAGCTCCGGGTCGCGAGCTTGACGTTCTCGAACTCCAGCGGCTCCTCGTGGGCGACCGGCATGCCGCCTTCGCCGCCGTACTCCCACGCGGTCACCGACGCGAATCTGTCGTCGTCGCGGAGCGCCTCGCCGTCCGGCGTCTGGTGCTCCTCGCGGAAGTGGCCGCCGGCCGACTCCTCGCGCTTGAGCGCGTCGAGGCACATCACCTCGGCCAGCTCGATGAAGTCGGCGACGCGGCCGGCCAGCTCGAGGCTCTGGTTCAGCTCGTCGGCCCTGCCGTCGACGCGCACGTCGTTCCAGAACTCGTCGCGGATCTGATGGATCCGCTCGATCGCCTCGGTCAGGCCCTCCGCCGTGCGCGACATGCCGCACTTGTCGAGCATGACGTTGCCGAGCTCGCGGTGGATCACCTGCGGCGCGGTCGTGCCGTTGACGTTGATCAGGCGCGCGATGCGGTCCTGCACTTCCTGCTCGGTCCGCTCGAACGCCTCGTGTCTGTCGTCGACGATGCCGCCGCGTCTGGCGATGTGGTTCGTGACCGTGTGCGGGACGATGAAGTAGCCGTCGGCGAGGCACTGCATCATCGCGCTGGCGCCGAGGCGGTTGGCGCCGTGGTCGGAGAAGTTCGCCTCACCGACCGCGAACAGGCCGTCGATCGTCGTCTGCAGCTCGTAGTCGACCCACAGGCCGCCCATTGCGTAGTGCGGGGCCGGGTAGATCATCATCGGCGTCTCGTACGGGTCCTCCGCGGTGATGCGGTGGTACATGTCGAAGAGGTTGCCGTACTTGCCCTGGACCGTCGCTCTGCCGACCGTGTCGATCGCGTCGCGGAAGTCGAGGTAGACGCCGCGGCCGGTGCCGCCGACGCCGAGACCCTCGTCGCAGACGATCTTGGCGGCGCGCGAGGCGACGTCACGCGGGACGAGGTTGCCGAAGGCCGGGTAGCGCTCCTCGAGGAAGTAGTAGCGCTCGGCCTCGGGGATCTGCGCGGGCGGGCGCGAGTCTCTGCCTCTGCGCGGGACCCAGACGCGGCCATCGTTGCGCAGCGACTCCGACATCAGCGTCAGCTTCGACTGGTACTCGCCCGACTGCGGGATGCAGGTCGGGTGGATCTGCGTGTAACAGGGGTTCGCCATCAGCGCCCCGCGCTTGTGCGCGCGCCAGGCCGCCGTGACGTTCGAGTTCATCGCGTTCGTCGACAGGTAGTAGACGTTCGTGTAGCCGCCGGAGGCGAGCACGACCGCGTCGGCGGCGTGGCGCTCCAGCTCGCCGGTCACGAGGTTGCGGGCGATGATGCCGCGCGCCTCGCCGTCGACGGTGACGACGTCGAGCATCTCGTGGCGGTTGTAGATCTTCGCGTTGCCGCTGGCGACCTGGTGCTGCAGCGCCGAGTAGGCGCCGAGCAGCAGCTGCTGGCCGGTCTGGCCGCGCGAGTAGAAGGTGCGCTGGACGAGCACGCCGCCGAACGAGCGGGTGGCGAGCTGGCCGCCGTACTCGCGGTTGAACGGGACGCCCTGCGCGACCGCCTGGTCGACGATGTTGGCCGACAGCTCGGCGAGCCGCCAGACGTTCGCCTCGCGGGCGCGGAAGTCGCCGCCTCTGATCGTGTCGACGAACAGGCGCCGGATCGAGTCGCCCTCGTTGGCGTAGTCCTTGGCGGCGTTGATGCCGCCCTGGGCCGCGATCGAGTGGGCGCGACGGGCCGAGTCCTGGAAGCAGAACGACTTGACGCGGTAGCCCTGCGCCGCCAGCGAGGCGGCCGCCGAGGCGCCGGCGAGGCCGGTGCCGACGACGATCACGGTGTGGCTGGCGCGGTTGCGCGGGCCGACCAGTCTGTGCGCGTCGAGCCAGCTGTTCCACTTGCCCTCGATCGGGCCCGCCGGGATCTTCGCGTCGAGCGTGAAGGTGCTGCTCATCGGGCCACCACCGTGATCGATGCCTGCGTGTTGGCGACGTCGGGCGCCGACAGGGCGCCGGTCCAGAACAGCACCGGCACAAGCACGAACCCGACCACGACGAAGACGGCGAGCGCGCCGGCGGTGCGGCGGATCGCCTGGTTCTTCTCGGGCGAGTCGAAGCCGAGCGTCTGCACCGCGCTCCAGACGCCGTGCCGCAGGTGGAAGCCGAGCGAGCCGACCGCCAGCACGTACAGCAGCACGAAGTACCACTTCTGGAAGGCGTTGTAGAGGTTCGCGTAGACCGCACCCTCGTGCAGCGGCGTGACGTCGATCGTCAGCGTCGTGAACTGCAGGATGTGGAAGACGATGAAGGCCAGCAGCAGCGAGCCGGTGACGATCGTCGTCGCGGCCGAGAAGCTGCGGCCGATGCGGCGGGCCGGGTGGCCGCCGCGGGCGGCGCGGCTGCGGGCGCGCAGCTGGACGATGCCGGTCACGTGGACGACGAGGGCCGCGAGCAGCAGCACGCGCACCGCCCACAGCACGAAGCCGTAGGGCAGCAGCGGCTCGCCGAAGGTGCGCAGCCAGTGGGCGTAGTCGTCGACGCGGGCGTCGCCGTTGCCCGGTCCGTACAGCGAGTTGAGGTTGCCGAGCATGTGCAGCACGACATAGCCGACGAGGATGCCGCCGGAGACGGCGACGGCGATCTTCTTGCCGATCGACGAGTCCCACAGCTCGCGCAGGCCCGACCGTCGGGCACGTGTTCCGTCTGTGACGAGCATTCTCCGAAAAGTGGTCTGGGGCGCGCTGACGGGGGGCCTCGCGCCTTGCCCACGGACGAGATCGTCCGATGGTCGGACAATAGCGCGTTCGTGGCGCTTGCGACTACTTGCCCGCGGTCAGGGCGCGGTAGAGATCGTTGGCCGCGACGCCGGTCAGCTCCGACACCGCCGCAGCCGCCGGACGGGCCTTCGCGCCCGCCTCGACGAGTCTTCTGAGCGCCACCAGCGCGGGGCCCAACTCCGGCGCGACCGGCGTGGCGGCGCCGACGACGAGCACGACCTCTCCGCGCGGCGCCTCGGCAGCGTAGCGCTCCGCCAGCTCGGCGGCAGTGCCGCGCACGACCTCCTCGTGCAGCTTCGTCAGCTCGCGGCAGACGGCGACCGGCCGCTGCGGATCGAGCTCCGCCAGCACCGCCAGCGAGGCGGCGAGCCGGTTCGGCGACTCGAACGCGACGAGCGTCTCGTCGGTCGCGAACGACTCCTTCAGCTCGCCTCTCTTGCGCGGCAGGAAGCCGGCGAAGCGCCAGCGCTCGGCCGGCAGCGCGGAGGCGACCAGCGCCGCCAGCGCCGCGCTCGGCCCCGGCAGCACCTCGACCGCCAGCCCGGCGGCGACGCACGCCTGCACGAGCAGGAAGCCGGGGTCGGAGACGAGCGGCATGCCGGCGTCGGAGACGAGCGCGACGTTGGCGCCGGCCTGCATCCGTCTGACCAGCTCGGCGGCGCGGTCGCGCTCGTTGTGCTCGTGGTAGCTGAGCAGCTCGCCGCCGACGCCGTAGCGGTCGAGCAGCACGCGCGTGCGGCGCGTGTCCTCGCAGGCGATCAGGTCGGCCTCGCGCAGCGCGGAGAGGACGCGCAGGGTGACGTCCTCGAGGTTGCCGATCGGCGTCGGGCAGACGATCAGGCGCCCCGCCATCGGGCTCACCCGACCTTGCGCAGCTCGTCGAGCGCGAGCGCGCCGGCGCCGACCATGCCGGCCTCGGGGCCGAACGAGGCGGTGACGATCCTCGCGTGCTCGGCCATCGTCGGCAGCGCGCGGCTGGTCGCCTCGTCACGCGCCGGGCCCATCAGCAGCTCGCCGGCGGCGATCACCCCGCCGCCGATCACGACGACGTCGGGGTTGAAGATGTTGAGGTAGTTGGCGATCCCGACGCCGAGGTTGCGGCCGATCAGCGCGAGCGTGTCGATCGCCGCCTGGTCGCCGTCGTGCGCCAGCTCGGTCACGAGCGCGCCGTTGACGGTGCGGCCGTCGGCGAGCGCTCTGCCGAGCAGCGAGCCGGGCCGCTCGGCGGCGATCCGCGCGCCCTCGCGCGCCAGCGCCGTGCCGGAGGCGAGCACCTCGAGGCAGCCGTGGTTGGGGCAGTTGCCCTGGCAGCGCGGGCCGTCTCTGTCGATCACCATGTGGCCGAGCTCGGCGCCCGCGCCGATCGAGCCGCGGTAGAGCTGGCCGCCGAGGATCAGGCCGCCGCCGATGCCGGTGCCGATCGTCAGCACGACCGCGTCGGTGACGCCCTGCGCCGCGCCGGCGCGGAACTCGGCCAGCGCCGCCATGTTGGCGTCATTGTCGACGTGGACCGGCAGGCCCAGCCGCTCGGCCATCACGTCGCGGAAGGGCATGTCTCTGATCGGCAGGTTGACCGCCATCTTCGCGACGCCGGTGCGCTGGTCGATCAAGCAGGGGATGCCGAAGCCGGCGGCGGAGATCTCTCGCCCGGCCGCCTCGCGCACCTCTTCGACCGCGCCGACGATCGTGTCGATCAGCTCGCCCTGGGGCAATCCATGCACCGGGCGGTACACGCGGTTGTGGACGTTCATCTCTTCGTCGAGCACGCCGGCGAGCACCTTCGTGCCCCCGAGGTCGACGCCGATTACGCAGTCGGCCGACATGGTGCGGCACTATAGACGTGCACATGGCAGATCACCGCGACGATCCCCCAGGCCGCGGCGACGAGCCCTCGTACCGCGTCTACCGCGCCGGCGAGGACGACCGATCCCGCCGCGCCGAGCGCCCAGCCGACCGCCCCTCGGGCGACTCCGCTGACGAGCCGTCGTACACGACCTACCGCGCCAGGCCGCGCGGCTTCCTGTCGCGCCTGCGCGGCGAGGACGACAGCTTCGGCGAGCCCGCGCCCGGCGGTGGCGACGGCGGCTGGGACGACGACGGGCGTGGCGGAGGCGGCGGCCGACGACTTCCGGGCCTGCCGGGGCGCGGCCGGCGGCGCGGCGGGCGCGGGATCACGCCGCGGCGCGTCGTCAAGTGGGTCGTGCTGGCGATCGGCGCCTGGCTGGCGCTGTCGATGGTGCTGTTCCTCGTCAGCGCGCAGATCCAGAAGGGCAAGGTCTCCGACTCCGCCAAGGCGGCGCTGACCGACGCCGGCTACCCGCTGTGGTCGGCCAACAACATCCTCATCCTCGGCTCCGACCAGCGCCAGAAGGGCTCGAAGGAGCCGGGCGCCTCGACGAGCGGGCCGAGCCGTTCGGACTCGATCATGCTGTGGCGCGTCGGAGGCGGGAAGTCGGCGCGACTGTCGATCCCGCGCGACACGATCGTCGACATCCCCGGCCACGGCCGCCAGAAGATCAACGCCGCCTACGCGTTCGGCGGCGCGGCGTTGTCGATCGACACGATCGAGGCCTACCTCGGCGTGCCGATCAACCACCTGATCGAGGTCGACTTCGACAACTTCCCGAAGCTGATCGACGCGCTCGGCGGCATCAACGTGACGACCGACCGCGTCTGCTCGGAGATCTCCGGCGGCAGATCCAACGGCGGCTGGACGCTCAACCTCAGACGCGGCACCCACCACCTCGACGGCGAGCAGGCGCTGGTGCTGGCGCGCACGCGCAAGAACTCGTGCAACCCGGCCGAGGACGACCTCACGCGCGCCAAGCGCCAGCAGCAGATCCTCGCGGGGATGAAGAGCAAGGCGTTCTCGCCGACGACCTTCTTCCGCCTGCCGTGGGTCTCGTGGGCGGCGCCGAAGGCGATGCGGACCGACATGGGCGGCCCGACGCTGATGGGCTTCTTCGGCGCCGCGGCGCTCGGCGGCTCGCCGCCGACGCGCGTGCTGAGACCATCCGGCTACGAGACGCTGCCCGACGGCGGCTCCGGCCTCGTCGTCTCCGACGCCGACAAGCAGCGCGCGGTCAAGCAGTTCATGGACGGCTGAGCGCGGGCTCCTCGGAGCGGACGCTGCTCGACGGCGACGTCGGCGCGTCCGCCGTCGACTGACGGCGCTCAGGCGCCGCCGGCCTCGGGCCGGTCGAGGATCCGCAGCCAGCTGCCGTCGGGCTGGCGCCGGGCGACCTGGGCGCGACCGCCCGTGCCGTCGCTCGGCTGCGTCGCGGTCAGCGCGAGGTCGCCGTGGATCAGCGTCGGCAGCGGCTGCTCGCGCGGGAACGGCAGCGGCGCGTGCTGCAGCATCTGCTCCAGCACCTGCCTGATCGCGGCGCGGCCGACGGTCTGCCGGCCGGGCGGGAAGCCCATCACGGCGTCGTCGGCGTAGAGCGCCGCGAGGCCGTCGGCGTCGCGCGCGTTGGCGCGCTCGACGAAGAGGCGGGCGAGGTCTTCGGGGGTGCTGGCCTGTTCACGTGTCGTGCTCATGGGGTGAGCCTGCTCGCCCGATGCCAGAAGCACAAGATCTATGCGTGCTATGTGCTAGAAGCAACGCGTATGGAACTGCGCCAGCTCGCCTACCTCGCCGCGGTCGCCGAGCACGGCGGCTTCACCGCCGCCGCCGATGCGCTGCACGTCGCGCAGCCGGGCGTCAGCGCGCAGGTGCGCAGACTGGAGGGCGAGCTGGGCCACGAGCTGCTCGACCGCTCCGGCCGCCGCGTGCGGCCGACAGCGGTCGGCGAGGCGGTGCTGCCGCACGCGCGCGCGGCGCTGGCGGCGGTCGCCGCGCTGCGCGACGCGGTCGACGCGCTCGACGGCCTGCTGCGCGGCCGCGTCGCCGTCGGGCTCGTGCCGGGCGGGCCGGCCGGCTTCGTCAGCGACCTGCTCGGCCGCTTCAACGCCGCCCACCCCGCCGTCGAGGCGACGCTGGAGGAGGGCGACTCGGAGTCGCTGCTGGCGCTGCTGCTCGACGGCCGCCTCGACCTCGTCGTCGCCGGCCGCGCCGCCCCGCCGCCGGCCGGCGTCGCGGCGGCGACGCTGCTGGAGGAGCCGCTCGCCGCCGCCGTCGCGCCGGAGCATCCGCTCGCCTCCCGCGCGAGCGACGCCGCAGCGCCCGCCGCCCCGCGCGCGACGCCCGCCCCACCGCCCGCCGCCCCACGCGCGACGCCCGCCCCACCCGCCGGCGCCATCTCGCTGGCCGACCTCATCGGCGAGCCGCTGATCTCGCTCCCCCGCGGCAGCGGCCTGCGCGCGGCCTTCGACGCCGGCTGCGCGGCTGCCGGCGTGCGGCCGCGGATCGCCTTCGAGGCCGGCGACCCGAACGTGCTCGTGGCGCTCGCGCGGCGCGGGCTCGGCGTCGCGATCCTGCCGCGCGTCGTCGCGACCGCCGCCGGCAGCGGCCTCGTCGCGCTCGCGCTCGGCCCGCCCGAGCTGCGCGCGCGGATGGAGCTGCTGTGGCGCGCCGGCGGCCCGTCGAGCCCGGCCGCGCAGGCGCTGATCGCGCTCGCACGCGAGGCCGTCGCCCGCTAGACGACTGCGAACTTCCAGCGCGCGACGACCGTGCCGGCGACCGACCAGCTGACCGCCCACTTGCCCTTGCGGAAGCGCAGCGGCGTGATCGTCGGGCTGCCGGCGGGACCGCTGGTCGTCGCGAAGCAGCTCCTGAGCGCGCCCTTGCCGAGCCGCCTGACGCAGGTGCGGTAGCTCGTGCCGGCGGCGTCGTCGTCGACGAAGACGAGGTCGGCGAGCGCGCGGCCGGTCGAATCGGCCGCGAGCTTGTGCGCCGGCGTGCGCAGCGCGTCGGTGACCTGGCCGTCGAAGCGCGCGTCGTCGTCGGCGAAGGCCGCCGGGGCGCAGGTCAGCAGCAGCGCCAGCGCGGTCGCGAACGCGACCGCGACGCTACGACGCGGCGCTCTTGGGAGCCGAGTCGCCACTGCTCGACGAGGAGGACGAGCTGCTGGTGCTGCTCGTCGATCTGCTGTCGCCCGACGTGGAGTCGCTGGAGCTGGTGCTGGTGCTGGTGGAGCTGCCGGAGCTGGTGCCATCGCCGCCGTTCGATCCGCTCTTGCCCTCGCCCGCGCTCTTCAGCTCGCGGGCGCGCTTCTTCGTACCGTAGTCGGTGTTGTAGAAGCCCGAGCCCTTGAAGTGGACGGCCGGGGCGTGGAGGACGCGCTGGCACGGGGCGCCGCAGACCTCGCACTCCGTGAGCGCATCGTCGGCCATTCTCTGAATGGCGTCGAAGGTGTGCCCGTTCTCGCAGCGGTACTCGTAGATCGGCATCGTCGGGAGAGTATCGCAGACGCCTTGGCACTCTCTCGCCGAGAGTGCCAAGAACGGATGTCCGTGCACCGACCTGGCGCGCCTAGCTAGCATCCCTCGCCGGATGACGACCGACATCGTGACCATGGACAAGATCGTCGCGCTCTGCAAGCGACGTGGCTTCATCTTCCCCTCCTCCGAGATCTACGGAGGGGTCGGCTCGACCTACGACTACGGGCACTACGGCGTTCTGCTCAAGACGAACGTCAAGAACGAGTGGTGGCGGGCGATGCTGCAGGATCGCGACGACGTCGTCGCGATCGACTCGGCGATCATCCAGAGCCCACGCGTGTGGGAGGCCTCGGGCCACCTCGCCGGCTTCAGCGACCCGCTCGTGCAGTGCCTCGGCGACTGCAAGAGACGCTGGCGCCTGGATCATCTGCAGGAGGCCGCCGTCGAGAACGGCGAGGATCCCGCGCTCGTCAGATGCCCCACCTGCGGCGGCGACCTGACCGAGCCGCGCGCCTTCAACCTGATGTTCGAGACGACCGTCGGCCCCGTCAGAGACGAGGGCGCGACCGTCTACCTGCGGCCCGAGACGGCGCAGGGCATCTTCATCAACTTCAAGAACGTGCTCCAGTTCGCGCGCAGAAAGCCGCCGTTCGGCATCGCGCAGATCGGCAAGTCGTTCCGCAACGAGATCACGCCCGGCAACTTCATCTTCCGCACGCGCGAGTTCGAGCAGATGGAGATGGAGTTCTTCACGCCGCCGGACGAGGCCGACAAGTGGTTCGCGCACTGGCTCTCCGCCCGCGAGCGCTGGTACACCGACCTCGGCCTGCGCCCCGACCACCTGCGCCTGCGCCCGCACGAGCAGGACGAGCTGTCGCACTACTCCAGCGGCACCAGCGACGTCGAGTACCTCTTCCCGATCGGCTGGTCGGAGCTGGAGGGCATAGCGAACCGCGGCAGCTACGACCTGACCGCGCACAGAAACGCCTCCGGCGAGAAGCTGGAGTACATGGACCCGGGCACCGGCGAGCGCTACACGCCGCACGTGATCGAGCCGGCCGCCGGCGCCGACCGCGCGACGCTCGCCTTCCTCGTCGACTCCTACGACGAGGAGGAGGTCGAGGGCGACGTCCGCACCGTCCTGCGCCTGCACCCGAAGCTGGCGCCGGTCAAGGTCGCGGTGATGCCGCTGCTGAAGAAGGCCGGCCACCCCGAGGTCGCGAGAGAGATCTTCGACGACCTGCGCCCGCGCATGCAGGCCGAGTACGACGAGGGCGGCTCGATCGGCAAGCGCTACCGCCGCCAGGACGAGATCGGCACGCCGTGGGGCGTGACGGTCGACCACCAGACGCTCGAGGACCGCACCGTCACGCTGCGCGACCGCGACTCGCTGGAGCAGGTCCGGATCGCGATCGACGAGCTGGCGCCGGAGCTGGAGCGCCGCCTCAAGGCGTCCTGGACCTCGCCGAAGCTCGCCTCCTAGCCGCTCGCCTCAGCTACGGTTGCACCAGCCGGTGGTGCAACCGTAGGAGGGAGAGCGAGATGGCCGTCGTCAGCGCGACAGAGCAGATCAGCTACACGGACCTCTACGCCCGCTGGGAACGCGGCAACTGGAGCGCGACCGAGATCGACTTCAGCGCCGACCGCGAGCAGTGGCAGACGCGTTTCGGCGCGTTCGAGCGCAGAGCGGCGCTGTTCAACTACTCGCTCTTCTTCCACGGCGAGGACGCCGTCGCAGACACGCTGACGCCGTACATCGACGCCGCGCCGCTGCCCGAGCAGAAGTACTTCCTGACGACGCAGCAGGTCGACGAGGCGCGCCACGCCGTCTTCTTCAAGCGCTTCATGCACGAGGTCGCGGGCGTCGGCGACGGCACGATGGCCGGCGGCCTGGCGGCGATCCAGCCGCAGCTGACGTGGGGCTTCCGCAAGGTCTTCGAGCGGCTCGACCAGATGGCCGACGAGCTGCGGCGGGACAGATCGAAGCCGCGGCTGGCCGCCGCGATCGCGCTCTACCACCTGATCGTCGAGGCGACGCTGGCGCAGTCCGGCCAGCACTTCATCACCGGCTATCTCGAGCAGCGCGACATGCTGCCGGGCTTCTACGGCGGGATGCGCAACGTCGAGCTCGACGAGCAGCGCCACATCGGCTTCGGCGTGCGGCTGCTGTACGACCTCAACCGCGAGGACCCCGACTGCAGAGAGGCGGTCGAGGAGCTGCTGCGCGAGGTGCTGCCGTGGGCGCTGGCGGTGTTCGTGCCGCCGGGCTGGGACGAGCGCTACGTGGGCGCATTCGGCTTCGAGCTGCTCGACATCTACGAGCTGGGGATCGGCTCGCTCGACAGCAAGCTGCGCGCCGCCGGGATGCCGCTGGAGCAAATGCGGCTGCCGCTGCCGAGCGGCCAGACGCCGCGCGAGCGGGCCGCGTACGGGATCGCGCTGCTGAGAGCGGGCTACCTCGGCGAGAAGCTGCGCAAGCCGGCGACCGACCGCGAGACGCTGAGACTGCTGTTCGACGGCGTCGAGGGGCTCGTCGACCACCGCCACGCGCCGGCGCGGCCGGTGACGCTGGAGTGGCAGTTCCGCGACGCCGAGCCGTGGCACCTGCGGATCGACAACGGCCGCACACGCGCGCTGCCGGGCGCCGTCGACGGCGGCGCCGACCTGACCTTCCACTGCACGGTCGAGGACTGGGTCGACGTCGCCGCCGGCCGCGTCGACCCGCGCGTCGCGATGCTGCGCGGCAGACTGCGCCCGCGCGGCTCGCTGCGGCTGCTGGCGCGGATGCCGAAGCTGCTCAGCTGACGACGCGCGCGCTGGCGCGCAGCTCGACGCGCCCGTCCGGCTGCGGATACGCGGCGATCCGCTCGACGTCGATGCGCGGGTCGCCGAACAGCGTGTAGGAGCTGATCAGCCCCAGCAGCCCCTCCGGCCGCGCCACCACGCGGCCGTCGCGGGCCGCCACCTGCAACGTCACGTTCGCGCCGCCGATGCGCGCCGCGACCCGCACCGCGCCGTCGTCGCTGGGCAGCAGCCGGCCCTCGATCCCGGCCGGCAGGGCGGCCGCGACCTGGTCCGGGTCGACGGTCGCGCTGCCGCTCAGGCGCCCGTCGCGCTTCTCGACGCGCACGTCGTGCAGCTCGACCTCGGGCGTCGCCTGGACGCGCTCGATCCACACGTCGAGCGTGTCGACCTTGCGCGTCTGCGCGAGGTCGTCGGCTATCGAGGCGCCGTCGGCGTCGAAGCTGCGCACGCGCGCGGAGACGCGGTCGGCGTGCTGCCACAGCAGCTCGATCGCGGGCAGCGCGCCGACCTCGACGTGCGTCACCTCGTCGCCGCCGAGCCGGCGCCTCACCTCGTCCTCCGCCAGCCGCGGCAGCGCGAGCTGGGCGACGAGCAGCAGCAGGAGCGCGACCGCCACTCCGATGAGCGCGACGCGCCGCAGCGCGAGCCCTTCACGCTACGCCGGGTCGGCGATCAGCGTGCGCGCGGCCGCGACCGCGGCGCCGACGGTCGGGCGCGGGTCGAGCTTCGGCTCCGTCAGGAAGCGCAGCGCGAGCCCGTCGGCGAGCGCCAGCAGCACGCCGGCGACGGCGTCCGGCTCGGCGCCGAGCCGCAGCACGCCCTCGTCGCGCTTCTCCGCCAGCGAGGCGGCGAGGTGGCCGCGCATCTTCAGGCAGAGGTCGGCGAGCGCCTCGGCGATCTCGTCGTTGCGGCGCGAGAGCGTGAACAGCTCGAACATCAGCGTGACGAGATCGGAGTCGCCTTCGACCAGCTCGGAGAGGCCGCGCACGAGGCCGCCGATGAAGTCGTCGGCGGTGTGGGCGTCCTGCAGCTGGGCGGCGAGGCTCTCGATGCGGATGTCGCAGTCGCGCCGCACGACCTCGACCAGCAGCCGCTCCTTCGTGCCGAAGTAGTAGTGCAGCAGGCCGCGTGAGACGCCGGCCTCACGCGCGACGTGGTCGAACGTCGAGCCGGCCGCGCCGCGCGCCGCGACGCTGACGCGCATCGCGTCGACGATCCTTCTCGCCTTGTCGCTCTCGAGCGTGCGGACTTGCTCCGCGGCGACCGCATCGGTTGCTGCCATCGTCCGATCGTAGCTGGCTCGGCGGCCAGGGTGCCCCGCACTGGCACGAGAGAGGGCGCCCTGTGGGCGCCCTCTGAACGACTGCTGCTGTGGTGACGAGCCTACGCCGCCGGTGGCGCCGGCGGCGCGGGCGGCGTCGTGGTGGAGGTGTACTCGAACTCCTCCTCCTTGCCGAAGAGCGCGTCGAGCACCTTCGTGCGGAGGTCCTCGCTGATCGCCAGCGCGGCGCCCGCGAGCACGAACGCGATCAGCAGCTTGCGGAACGGATGGCGCTTCTTCGGCTTCTTCTTCGGGCCGTCCTTCAGCGCGGCGCCCGCGTCCTTGAGCGCGCCCGCGGCCTTGTTGAGGTCCTTCTGGACCTTCTTGTCCTCGACGAGCGCCTTCGGGCCCTTGCCGTCGGAGACGCGGTCGTAGGCGTCCTTGGCAGCCTCGAACGCGACGCGGAAGTTGTCGCGCAGCTCGTCGTCCTCGACCAGACGCTGGACCCACGGACTCGTCGTCGCGGCCGCCGAGCTCGCCGCCTTCTTCGCCTTCTTCGTGCGTGCCGCCATGTCGTGGTGCTCCTTGTCGATTACCTCGGTGGCCTTCACCATACCCCCTGTCAAGCGGGTCGACGCCGCCCCGTTCTCCTGGCGGCGAGCGCCAGCTCGAGCACCTGCTCGATGCGGGAGACGAAGTGGAAGTCGAGGTCCTTGCGGAGGTGCTCGGGGATGTCGTCGACGTCCTGCTCGTTGAGCGCGGGCGCGATCACGACTCTGATGCCGCTGCGCTGCGCGGCGAGCGCCTTCTCCTTCAGCCCGCCGATCGGCAGCACCTGGCCGGTCAGCGTGATCTCGCCGGTCATCGCCACCTCGGCGCGGACCGAGCGGCGCGTCAGCAGCGACGTCAGCGCGGTCGCGATCGTGATGCCGGCGCTGGGGCCGTCCTTCGGGATCGCGCCGGCCGGCACATGCACGTGCAGGTCGTGCTCGGCGAACCAGTCGTCGCCGATCCCCTCCGGCGGATGGCTGCGAACCCATGACAGCGCCGCCTGCGCCGACTCGCGCATCACCTCTCCGAGCTGGCCGGTGATCGTCAGCTTGCCGCTGCCGGGCATCGCCGTCGCCTCGACGAACAGCACGTCGCCGCCGACCGGCGTCCACGCCAGCCCGGTCGAGACGCCCGGCTCGGAGGTGCGGCGGCGGGTCTCGCGGAAGACGCGCCGCTTGCCCAGCAGCTCGCGCACGCGCGGGCCCGAGACGGTCACCTTTCTCGTCACTCTGCCCTCGGCCACCTGGCGCGCGATCTTGCGGCAGACGGTGCCGATCTCGCGGTCGAGCCCGCGCACGCCGGCCTCGCGCGTGTAGTCGCCGATGATCGCCCGCAGGGCGGAGTCGCTGAAGGCGATCTGCGCTCTGCGCAGGCCGTTGCGGTCGATCTGGCGCGGCACCAGGTAGCGGCGCGCGATCTCCAGCTTCTCCTCCTCGGTGTAGCCGGCGAGCTGGATCGTCTCCATCCGGTCGCGCAGCGGGCCGGGGATCGTGTCGAGCGTGTTCGCCGTCGTCACGAACATCACGTCGGAGAGGTCGAACGGCAGGTCGAGGTAGTGGTCGCGGAAGGTCTCGTTCTGCTCGGGGTCGAGCACCTCCAGCATCGCGCTGGCCGGGTCGCCGCGGAAGTCGGAGCCCATCTTGTCGATCTCGTCGATCATGAACAGCGGGTTCTTCGACTCGGCGTCGCGCAGCGCGCGGACGATCACGCCCGGCATCGCGCCGATGTAGGTGCGGCGGTGGCCGCGGACCTCCGACTCGTCGCGCATGCCGCCGACCGAGATGCGCTCGAATCTGCGCCCGAGCGCACGTGCGATCGATCTGCCGAGCGAGGTCTTGCCGACGCCGGGCGGCCCGACGAGGCAGAGGATCGAGCCGCGCGCGTCCGGCTTCAGCTTGCGCACGGCGAGGAACTCGAGGATCCGCTCCTTCACCTGCTCGATGTCGTAGTGGTCCTCGTCGAGCACGGCGCGCGCGTGTCTGAGGTCGAGGTTGTCCTCGGTCCGCTCGCTCCACGGCAGCGAGGCGATCCATTCGAGGTAGCCGCGGATGACGCCGTGCTCGGCGGAGGCGGGCGGGATCCGCTCCAGCCGCGCCAGCTCGCGGTCGACCTGCTTGCGGACCTCCTCGGGCAGCTCCAGCGCGTCGAGCTGCTCGCGCAGCTCCTCCGCCTCGGCCGCCATCTCGTCGCCCTCGCCGAGCTCCTCCTGGATCGCCTTCAGCTGCTGGCGCAGGAAGTACTCGCGCTGCGTCTTGTCGAGCTCGGACTGGACCTGCGACTGGATCTTGGAGCCGAGCGCGACGACCTCCAGCTCGCGCGCGAGGATCTCCGACAGGCGCCGCAGCCGGCGCGCGACGTCGCGCTCCTCCAGCAGCCCCTGCTTCTCCTCGGTTCTGATCCTGAGCGCGCTCGCGATCAGGTGGCTGAGCGCGCCCGGGTCGTCGAGGTTGGCGATCGCGACGTGCAGCTCCTCCGGCAGATACGGGACCTCCTCGACGATGTTCGAGAAGGTCGCCTGCACGTTGCGCATCAGCGCGATCAGCTCGGGCGTCTCCTGGCCGTTCTCGTCGGGCGCCTCGGCGATGTCGGCGACGAGGTAGGGCTCGGTCCGCTCCCAGCCGGTGACGCGGATCCGCTGGGTCGCCTGCACGAGGATCCGCAGCGTCCCGTCGGGGACCTTCAGCATCCGCGCGACGACGCCGGCGACGCCGACGTCGTAGAGGTCCTCCGGGCCGGGCGTCTCCAGCTCCGGCTTGCGCGAGGCGACGAGCGCGATCATGCGGTCGCCGCCGAGCACGTCGTTGACGAGCGCGACGCTGCGGTCCTGACCGACCGCCAGCGGGACGAGCGTCTCCGGGAAGGTGACGCTGTCGCGCAGCGGCAGCACCGGCAGCGTCCCGGACAGCGACCTCTGGGTCGGGACCTCGATCTCGCGAGCCTGTCCGGGCGTGCCGATCTCGATCATGACGCGCCGCCTCTGCGCGTTCTCGAATGCGGTCTCGGGACCTCGATCGGGACGCTGCGACGGCGCTTCTCGGGCTCGACCAGCGGCAGCTCGACGCGCAGCAGGCCGTCCTCGTAGATCGCCTTCGCCTCCTCCGCGCGCACCTCGGCGCCGAGCTGGACGACGCGGCGGAAGGGACCGTGCTCGATCTCGACCTGCTGATAGACGCGGCCCTCCGCCTCGCCGGCGCGGCGGTGGCCGGAGAGGACCAGCTCGCGGCCCTGGATCTCCAGCGCGAGCCGGTCGGCGTCGATCCCCGGCAGCTCCGCCGTCACGACCGCGCGCGGCGGGTCGTCGGCGTAGTAGACGTCGACCGCGGGCGAGAAGCCGCCGCGCTTGCGTGGCGCGATGCCGGGTCGCTGGAGGACGTCGCCGAACAGCTCGTCCATCTCCCGCCGCATGCGCTCGAAGTTCGCG
This sequence comes from Conexibacter sp. CPCC 205762, assembly GCF_030646155.1. GTDB lineage: Bacteria > Actinomycetota > Thermoleophilia > Solirubrobacterales > Solirubrobacteraceae > Conexibacter. Next base: position 16,987 of record NZ_JAUTDN010000017.1, on the reverse strand, counting down.
AAGAGGTCGCGTTCCGGAGCCATGCGCAGAAACCTACCCGTCCGCGCGCCCGCTTGACATACGGGCAACCGACCTTGCGCGGCGGGCGCCGCTGGCGCGTCTGCGTCAGAGCTCGTAGGTCGCGAACTCGACCGCGATCTCGACCGGTGCGCCGAAGGCCGCCTCGGCCGCCGCGCGGGCCTTGTCGAGGTCGTCGTCGGCGGCGATGTGGGTCAGCACCAGCCGCTTGGCGCCGGCCGCTCTGCCGAGCGTGCCGGCCTCGGCCCAGGTGAGGTGGCCGCGGTGGCCGTCCTCGGGCGTCTCCAGCGTCGCTTCCAGCATCAGCAGGTCGGCGTCGCGGCCGAACTCGATCAGCGCCTCGTTGGGGCAGCAGTCGGCGCCGAAGGTGAAGCTGCCGCTGGGGCCGGTCACCTTGACCGCGTGCGTGCGGATGAAGTGCGGGACCTCGCGGAAGGTGATCGTCAGCGGACCCAGCTCGATCGTGCGGTCGGGCTCGTACTCGATCAGGCAGAAGGCCTGCTCGACCAGCTCCGGGGCGTTCCAGGCGCCGGTGATCTGGCGGAAGACGTCCCTGCCGCCGGGCGGCGCGTAGAGCGTCGGGCGCGGATGCGGGAAGGCCCGCGCCCGCGGCGAGTACGACAGCGCGTACGAGTACGGGATCAAGTCGATGCAGTGGTCGGCGTGCAGGTGCGACACGACGACCGCGTCGACTGCCATGTAGTCGACGGCCTCGCGCAGCTTGCCGAAGACGCCGTTGCCGCAGTCGACGAGCAGCGTCGTGTCACCCTCCTCGACGAGGTAGCCGCTGCACGCCCCGCCGGCGTCTTGCCAGGCGGGTGACTTTCCGAGCACGGTGATCTTCACGCCGGGGACCTTCCCACAGTGGGTCGGACACTCTAGCCGTGTGACCGCCGCCCGGCGCCGTGCCTCCTGCGCACCGCTTTTCAGGTGACGCGCCGGTCAGGCGTGGAGCGCGGCCTGCTCCTGCGCGCTGGGCATCGCCCAGACGGCCTGCGTGCGGCGCTCCTGACGGAACTGGAAGCGCAGCTGACGCGGTGGCCGGAGGCCCTCGGGACTGGCTGGCCGGAAGGTCGCGCAAGGCTCGTCGTCCGCGAGCGCGCAGAGCAGGTTCTGACGGAAGAAGCAGTCTTCGCAACCGACTCTGCGTCCATTCACACGACCCTTTGCCATCTAGTCCTTCGACCTCCTTCGTCCGGCCTCACGGCCGCCTGCTCTGCTTGGGGGAGGCGGCAGTCAAACAAACCTGCCGAGCGGACTCAACGTCGATTCCCGCAAAACGCAGGAACTTTTTGACGCGTCTACTTTCACCTGCAAATCCGCGACTTTTTGCTATGGGGTCCGAGAACTCCCCGGTATTTGCGGAGGTTTCCGGGAACTGCGTTCGTCATGCTGTCGCAGGCATGCGAATCCTGATAACGGGCGTCAGCGGGTTCGTCGGATCGCGGCTCGTCCCGCGCCTCCGGCACGACGGTCACGAGCTGCGCGGCTTCGCCCGCGACGCGGCTCGCGTCGCCGTCGACGTCCCGCTCGTGCTCGGCGACGCGGTCAGCGGCGCCGGCCTCGACGCGGCGCTCGACGGGGTCGAGGTCGCCTACTTCCTGATCCACTCGATGGAGCCGCCGCCCGATGGCGACCGCGCGGCGTTCGAGGCGCGCGAGCTGGCCTCGGCGGAGCGCTTCGCGACGGCGGCGCGCGCGGCCGGCGTGCGGCGGATCGTCTACCTCGGCGGACTGGTGCCGACGGCGGTCGCGCCCTCCGCCCACCTCGCCAGCCGGCTCGTGGTCGAGCAGACGCTGCTGGCGGCCGTGCCGGACCCGCTCGCGCTGCGCGCCTCGATCGTGATCGGCGCCGGCTCGCGCTCGTTCCGCTTCCTCGTGCGGCTGATCGAGCGGATGCCGGTGCTGGCGCTGCCGGGCTGGCGCGACTTCCGCACCCAGCCGGTCGACGAGCGCGACGTCGTCGAGACGGTCGCGCGCGCCGCGACGGCGCAGCTGCCGGCCGGTGCGCCGCGCTCGCTCGACCTCGCCGGGCCGGACGTCGTCAGCTACCGCGAGCTGATCGAGCGGATCCGCGACCACATGCTGCTCGACCGGCCGGTGCTGCCGTTCGACCCGCCGGCGCCCGCGAGCATCGCCAGCCGCGTCGCGGCCGCGATCGCGGGCGAGCGCCACGAGCTGGTCGGCCCGCTGATGGCCGGGCTCACGAGCGACCTGCTGCCGCGCGCCGGCGACACGGCGGCGCTGCTGGACGTGCGGCTGCACCGGCTCGACGCCGCGATCGAGCACGCGCTGCGCGAGTGGGAGCGCGATGAGCCGCTGGCGGCGAGATAGGGTCCTGGGCAGATGACGCTCGTCACCACCGCGATCGAGATCGAGGCGCCGCCGGAGCGCGTCTGGGCGGTCCTGCTCGATCCGCGCAGGCTCGGCGACTGGGTCACGATCCACCGTGCGCTCGGCGAGGACACGCCCGCGAAGCTGCGCGTCGGCTCGACCTTCGAGCAGACGATGAACCTGCGCGGCGCCCACCTGCACGTCAACTGGCGCGTGGTCGCGCTCGACCCGCCGACGCGCGCCGAGTGGCACGGCCGCGGGCCCGCCCACTCGCAGGCGTCGATCGTCTACGCGCTGGAGCCGACGCCGGCCGGCGGCACCCGCTTCACCTACGAGAACACCTTCAAGCCGCCGGGCGGCCCGCTCGGCGCGGTCGCCGGGCGGGTGCTCGTCGGCGGTCTCTCACACCGTGAGGCGGTGCGGTCACTGGAGCGGCTGAAGCAGTTGCTGGAAAGCTCCTGATCAGTGAAGTCGGGCAATGTGCGCTGCACTGGTCGAAGGTGACGCCGCACCGCGCTAAGATTCGGCTCAACCGGCTGAACCGCAGTGACTGGGGCGGCTAGTTGAACACATACGTAGGGGGAATTCAGGGGGCGGGCGATTCGACCATGCGTCAACGGGTCGCGTCGTGAACGTTTGTGTTTTCCACCTCGGGACCCAGACAGGAGAAAGGACCGGAAACGAAGTGGCTGACTTTCTCGACGCAAAGGTGAAAGAGATCGAAGGGCGCCTGAGAGAGCTGCGCCCGCTGCTCGACGAGTACCACAGGCTGGAAGCCGCCGCGGCGGCTCTCGGTGGTGTCGAGCTGCCGCGCAACGGGCGCGTACGGGCGCGTGGGAGCGTTCCGCGCAGCAATGGCGTGAACGGCACCCGGCGCGGGCGCCCGCGCGGCAGCAGGGGCGAGAACACCCGCGCGGCGCAGGCCGTCGAGCTGGTGCGCACGCGCCCGGGGATCACGATCCCCGAGCTGGCCGAGCACATGGGCATCAAGCCGAACTACCTGTACCGCATCCTCCCCCAGCTGGAGGAAGAGGGCAGAGTGCGGCGCGAAGACAAGGGCTGGCTGCCGGGGTAGCCAGCAGAACCGCCGGCGCGACCCCCTCCGCGCCGACGGTCCCCCTCAGGCGTTCTTCACGGGATCAGGCCGAGCTGCCTGATCGCCTCGCGCTCCTCGACCAGCTCGTTGACCGAGGCGTCGATCTTCGCGCGCGAGAAGTCGCTGATCTCCAGCCCCTGGACGATCTCGTACGTGCCGTCCTCGGTCGTGCACGGAAACGACGAGATGATCCCTTCCGGCACCCCGTAGGAGCCGTCCGACGGGACCGACATCGAGACCCAGTCGCCGGCCGGCGTGCCGAGCACCCAGTCGTGCACGTGGTCGATCGCCGCGTTGGCGGCCGAGGCCGCCGAAGAGGCGCCGCGCGCGTCGATGATCGCCGCGCCGCGCTTCTGCACGGTCGGGATGAAGTCGCTCTCCAGCCAGGCCTGGTCGCCGATCAGCTCGGCCGCGTTCTTGCCGCCGACCTGCGCGTGGAAGATGTCCGGGTACTGGGTCGCCGAGTGGTTGCCCCAGATCGTCACGTTGGTGATGTCCTTCACCGCCGCGCCGGTCTTCTTCGCCAACTGCGCGATCGCGCGGTTGTGGTCCAGCCGCGTCATCGCGTGGAAGCGGTCCTTCGGCACGTCGGGCGCGTTGCTGGCGGCGATCAGCGCGTTCGTGTTGGCCGGGTTGCCGACCACGAGCACCTTCACGTCGTCGGCGGCGTGGGCGTTGATCGCCTCGCCCTGCGGCTTGAAGATGCCGCCGTTGGCCTCCAGCAGGTCGGCCCGCTCCATCCCTCTGGAGCGCGGGCGCGCGCCGACCAGCAGCGCGACGTTGGCGCCGTCGAAGGCGACGTTGGCGTCGTCGGTCGCGTCGACGCTGTGCAGCAGCGGGAAGGCGCAGTCGTCCAGCTCCATGATCACGCCCTCGGCGGCCTTCAGCGCCGGGGTGATCTCCAGCAGCCGCAGCGAGACCGGCTGGTCGGGCCCGAGCAGGGCGCCGCTGGCGATGCGGAACAGCAGGGCGTAGCCGATCTGGCCGGCGCCACCGGTGACGGTGACGCGTACGGGTTGCTTGTCAGTCACTGGCCTCGAGCCTTTCGATTTTCCGGGGTAGCCGCGCGATGCTATCGCCGATTGTCAGACAAAGGCCGCGTCAGCGTGTCGTCGCCAAGCTGCGCGGGAGGCGTGCAGATCGTGCTTGACTGTCACTCATGTCCCTCGCGCCGCCCGGGGAGACGCAGGCAACGCACCGCGTCACCAACCAGCCGCCTCCGCTGGAGGGCCTCGACCTGTTCAGCGAGAACCGCCCGCTGGTGGAGGCGCTGGAGCGCGAAGGCGGCGGCTGGGCCGCCGCCGACGCGGCGATGGTCGGCGAGATCGCGGGCGGCGAGGCGATCCGCTGGGGCTTCGAGGCGAACGAGAACCCGCCGAGACTGAAGACGCACGACCGCTTCGGCAACCGCGTCGACCAGGTCGACTTCCATCCCTCCTGGCACCACCTGATGCGGACCTCAGTCGAGCACGCGGTCCACGCGCTGCCGTGGCGCGAGCAGCGGCCCGGCGCGCACGCCGCGCGAACCGCGCTGTTCCTCACGCTCACGCAGCCCGAGGCCGGCCACGCCTGCCCGATCACGATGACGTTCGCCGCCGTGCCGGCGCTGCGCGCGCAGCCGGAGCTGCTGGAGACGTGGGAGGAGCGGCTGACCTCGGCCCGCTACGACAGCCGCGACCTGCCGGCGGCCGAGAAGACCGGCGCCCTCTGCGGCATGGGCATGACGGAGAAGCAGGGCGGCTCCGACGTGCGCGCGAACGCGACCGTCGCGAAGGCGGTCGGCGCCGGCGGCGCGGGCGCGGAGTACGCGCTGAACGGCCACAAGTGGTTCTGCTCGGCGCCGATGTGCGACCTCTTCCTGATGCTGGCGCAGATCGAGGGCGAGGGGCTCTCCTGCTTCGCGGTCCCGCGCTGGCGGCCCGACGGCAGCCGCAACGCCTTCCAGCTGCAGCGGCTGAAGGACAAGCTCGGCAACCGCTCCAACGCCTCCTCCGAGGTCGAGCTGCGCAACGCCTACGGGCAGCTCGTCGGCGAGCCCGGCCGCGGCGTCGCGACGATCATCGAGATGGTCAACCACACGCGCCTGGACTGCGTGATCGGCTCGGCCGCGGGGATGCGCTGGGCGGTCTCGCTCGCGACCCACCACGCCGCCCACCGCAGCGCCTTCGGGCGGCTGCTGAACGAGCAGCCGCTGATGGCCAACGTGCTCGCCGACCTGTGCGTCGAGTCGGAGGCGGCGACGGTCACCGCGATGCGGCTGGCGCGCGCCTACGACGAGGCCGGCGACCCGGCCGGCGACCCCGCGGCGGTCGCGCAGGCGCAGGCGTTCAAGCGGATCGCGACCGCGGTGATGAAGTTCTGGGTCTGCAAGCGCCAGGCGCCGCACGCCGCCGAGGCGCTGGAGGTGCTCGGCGGCAACGGCTACGTCGAGGAGTCGGGGCTGCCGCGGCTCTACCGCGAGGCGCCGCTGAACTCCGTCTGGGAGGGATCCGGCAACGTCATCTGCCTCGACGTCCTGCGCGCGCTCCACGATGATTCAGATCCCACCCGCCCCCGCGAGGCGTTCCTCGCCGAGCTGGCGCTGACCGACGGCGCCGATCCGCGCCTCGACGCGCACGTCGCGACGCTGCGCAAGCGGCTCGCCGACCCGACCGACGCCGAGCTGCGCGCCCGCCGCACGGTCGAGGCGATGGCGCTCGCGCTGCAGGGCTCGCTGCTGGTGCGCCACGCGCCGCCGGCCGTCCGCGAGGCGTTCCTCGCCTCGCGGCTGACCGGCGACCACGGCAGCGCCTTCGGCACGCTGCCGCCCCACGTCGCCTTCGGCGCGATCGTGGAGCGGCACCGGCCGCGGCTCTAGCGCCCTGTCCAGGTCCCGGAGTAGCAGGACGTGCCGGCGCCGCAGGTGTCGACGACGCGCCCGCCGACTCTGAGGAACTCCGACTTCTGCGCGCGGGCGGCCGGCGTCGCGCGCGGCAGGCCGTGCGGGTCGTGGCCGTCGTTGGCGGCACCGCCGTCGACCGCCTCGACCGGCGCTCGGTTGACGAGCGGCGCCGGGTTGTTGCCGAGCGCGCCGCCGTCGCGCACCGGGCCGGCGTCCCACAGCACCAGCGCCGAGCCGGCGTAGGGGAAGCCGCCGATCGGCTTCAGCCCGTAGAACGGCGATCTGACCGGGATCCGGCCGGCGTCGGCGAGCGGCGTGCGGACGCGCGCGCCGATCGTGCGCGCCTCGACCTGCGCCATCGTGTCCGAGACCTGGAAGTCGCCGAGCGCGACGTGCAGCAGCACCTCGTGTCTGGGCGTGTTCTTCAACGGGTCGCTCGTCATGTGGTGGGCGACGCCGTTGGCCTCCGAGCGGTCCCACAGCATCTGCGCCAGCGTCAGCACGAGCGGCCGCGAGTGCTCGGCCGGGTAGCCGTTGTCGAACGCGGGCGAGAACTGGCCCCAGTCGGTCGAGCGCGGCAGCAGCACGCTGTAGTTCATCCCCGGCACGCCGAGCACGGCGCGGTCGAAGTCGGGCGCGAACGCCGTCAGCGCGCCGCCGAGGATCCCGCCCTGGCTGTTGCCGTCGTAGAAGAGGCGGGTCGTGTCGATCAGCCGCTGGCCGTCGGCCGTCTGGAAGGCGGGGTCGGCGGCGAGGCCCTGCGGGTGGACCAGCAGGCGGCCGAGGTACAGCTCGTTCAGCAGGCCCTGCTGTATGCGGTCGACGAATCTGCCGAAGTTGGAGAAGTCGCCGAGCATCGTGATCGCGGTGACGATGTCCTCGTTGGCGAAGCCGATCTCCGGCGTCGCGCAGAAGACGAAGTCGTGCTCCTGCGCCATCGCCTGCACGTTGGCGGCGGTGACCTCGGTGTGGCGGCCGAGCAGCCCATGGCCGTACAGCGACGGCCGCGCGGGCGCGACCGGGCCGCCGGCGACGCCGCTGGCGCGCGGCACGATGCAGAGGAATCTCGCCTGGTAGACGTTGCCGGGGATCTGGCTCGGCAGCGTGTCGGCGCCTCTGTCGGGGTAGTGATAGCCGGCGCCGGGCGGGCAGCCGACGACGTTCAGGTAGCACGGCACCTCGACCGTGCCCTCGACCTGCCGCGCGATCAGCGGGTTCTGCTCGGGGGTGAAGTCGGTGACGGCCTGCAGCGCGTATCTCGGCGCGGTGCCCTCGACCTTCAGGTCGGCGAGGTCGGTGTCGCCGAGCTGCTTGAAGGCGTCGTCGCGGATCTGCAGCATCCGCTCCGTCAGCGCGCGCTCGGAGGAGACGGTGAAGTCCCACGCCAGGTAGAGCGTTCTGTCGCGCGCGACCTTCGCCCTTCTCAGCGTTCTGAAGATCGACGCGAACTGCGGCCGCCGCAGCTCGACGGCGCGGCTGCGGGTTCTGATCTCGTCGCGGAAGAGGCGGAAGCCGGGCGGCGCCGTGAGCGCTCTCCCCTTCGCGTTGCGCAGGTCGCGCAGCACGACGACGTAGCGGCGGCCCTCGGCGAGGTTTCTCGCCGGGTGGATCAGCAGCGTGCGCTCCTTCGCGCTCGTCGCCTGCGCGTCCAGCTCGACCCAGATCAGCTGCCGCTTGCCCGTCTGCGCGTCGAGCAGCAGGACGGGCTGGTCCTTGCGCTTGTACTGCGACAGGTCGGAGAGCGTGACGGCTCTGGTGCGCGCGAGCGCCTTGTCCCTGTCGAGCCCGGGGACCTGGACGACGATCTGCTGCCCGGGGCTGAAGCCGTCGTTGCGGTTCCACTCGGCCGGGTCGATGCGGACGCCGTTCTGGTTGGCCGGCATCGAGGCGCGCGTGAAGTGGACGCGCAGCCCGGTCGCGGTCCGTCTGTCGCGGATCGTGAAGCGGTCGCTGGGGAACGGCAGCATGCAGTCGCGGCCGGCGATGAACTCGCAGCGGTCGGCGTTGCGCAGGTCGAGGCCTGCCGGCAGTTTCGCCGCTGAGGCGCTGGCGGATGCGGCCACGAGGCAGCAGCCCGCGAGCGCCAGCGCGCGGATGACTCTCTCCATGCGCGCGAACGTACCACCGCGCCGTCGCACCGAACCGAGGCGCGACGGCGGCGGTTCGCGCCGCTACGAGAGACCGTAGAGCGGGGTCAGCTTCGTCGTCAGGTAGTCGACGAACGGCTGCACCTGGATCGGACCGCCGAGCACCCGCCGCTGCAGCTCCTTCGGCGGCAGCTTGCGCCCGTATCTGTGCAGCTGCTCGCCGAGCCAGGCCCGCAGCGCGGCGCCGTCGCCGGCCGCCAGTTGGGCGTCGAGGTCGGGCAGGTCGGTGCGCGCCTTCTGCCACAGCTGCGCCGCGATCAGGTTGCCGAGCGCGTAGGTCGAGAAGTAGCCGATCTCGCCGGCCGACCAGTGGACGTCCTGCAGCACGCCGTCGGCGTCGTCGGGCACGTCGACGCCGAGGTACTCCTTCATGCGCGCGTTCCACGCCTCCGGCAGGTCCTTCAGGTCGAGCGCGCCGGAGAGCATCTCCCGCTCCAGCTCGAAGCGGAGGATGATGTGGAGTCCGTAGGTCGCCTCGTCGGCCTCGACGCGGATCAGCGACGGCTGGACTCTGTTCACCGCGCGGTAGAACTGGTCGGCATCGACGCCCGAGAACCGCTCCGGGAAGGTCCGCTGCAGCTCGCCGTGGAGGAAGCCGGCGAACGGCCGCCCGCGGCCCACGACGTTCTCCCACAGGCGGCTCTGCGACTCGTGCCAGCCGAGCGAGACGCCGCCGGCCAGCGGCGTGCGCGCGAGCTGCGGCGCGACGCTCGCCTCGTAGAGGCCGTGGCCCATCTCGTGGATCGCGCCGTAGAGCGACATGCCGATGTAGGACGGGTCGTAGCGGGTCGTGAGGCGCACGTCGGTCGGTCCGAAGCTGGTCGCGAACGGGTGCGCGGCCTCGTCCAGCCGCCAGCCGTCGGGCGACCAGCCGAGCCGCTCCAGCACGCCGCGCAGCAGCACGGCCTGGCGCGCCGGCTCGAAGTCGCCGTGCAGCGGCGCGTTGTCGACCGCGTCGGCGCGCTCGGCGATCCGCGCGATCAGCGGCACGAGCGCGGCCCGCAGCTCGCTGAAGAGGGCGGCGACCTCGGCCGTCTTCATCCCCTCCTCGTAGTCGTCGAGCAGCACGTCGTAGGGGTCGTCCGGGCTCTCGTCGGCGAACAGCTCGACGTACTGCCGCTTCAGCTCGACGTTGCGCTGCAGGAACGGCAGGAACGCGGCGAAGTCCGATCTCGCGCGCGCCTGCACCCACGCCTGGTGGCCCAGCGCGCCGGCGCGCGCCATCTCGACGGCCAGCTCGGCCGGGACGCGCTTGGACTTCTCGTAGTCGCGCCGGGCGACGCGGATCAGCGCGGCGTCGTCGGAGTCCGGGTCGGCCGCGCGCAGCGCCTCCTCCTCGCCCTCGAGCTGGTGCAGCAGCCTGCCGATCGCCTCGTCGGTCGCGCGTTCGTGGACGATTCCGGAGAGCGTTCCGAGCTGCTCCGCGCGGAGCGGCGCGGCGCGCTCCGGCATCATCGTCTGCTGATCCCAGTCGAGCACCGCGACGGCGCTGCTGAGGTCACTGATCTCGGCGAGCCGCTGGCGCAGCTCCTGCAATGGACCGCTCATGGGCCTCCTCGCGGGTCTGAAGTCGTCGCTGTGCGACCATTGCAGCATGTTCGGCAGGAGCGGATCGATCCAGCTGGCCCGCATCTTCGGCATCCGCGTCGGAGTCGACTTCACCTGGTTCGTCGTCCTGTTCGTGGTGATCTTCTGGCTCTCGGACGAGTTCCAGCGGTCGCTCGGCGGCAGCGACACGCAGGCGTACGTGACCGCCGTGATCGCCGCGCTGCTGCTGTTCGCGTCGGTGATCGTGCACGAGCTGGGACACGCGCTGGCGGCGCGCCGGCACGGGATCGAGGTCGCCGGCATCACGCTCTCGCCGCTCGGCGGCTTCGCGCTGATGAGCCGCGAGAGCCGCACGCCGAAGGAGGAGCTGCAGGTCGCCGGCGCCGGCCCGCTGGCGACGTTCGGGGTGCTGCTGCTGTGCGCGCTCGTCTGCCTCGTCGCCTACGGGCCGAGCGAGTTCGCCGACGCGGCGCTGCTGCGCAACGACCTGCCGACGACGCCGCTGTCGCTGACGCTCGGCTGGCTGGCGACGATGAACTTCATCGTGCTCCTCTTCAACCTGATCCCCGCCTACCCGCTCGACGGCGGCCGCCTCACGCGCGGGCTGGTGTGGCAGCTGACCGGCGACAAGGAGCGCGGCTCGCGCGTGGCGGCGCGGCTCGGCCAGGTGCTCGGGATCGTGCTGATGGGCCTCGGCCTGTGGGCGCTGGTCGCGTTCGACCCGTTCATCGGCATATGGGCGCTGCTGGTCGGCTTCGTGATCAGCGGCTCGGCGCGGGCGCTGCTGGCGCAGACGGTCTTCACCGCGCAGCTGGAGGACGTGCGCGTCGCCGACATCATGGACGAGCAGCCGGTGAGCGTCCCGCAGGAGCTGACGGCCGACCGCGCGCTCGACGAGTTCTTCCTGCGCTACCGCTGGCCGTGGTTTCCGGTCGTCGACGCGGCCGGCCGCTTCGTCGGCGTGCTGCGCGAGGACGGCGCGCGCGAGGCGGTCGAGAGCGGCCGCCCGGTGCTGCCGGTCGCCGAGCTGATGGACCCGGACGAGCACGAGCGCTGGCGGATCGACGAGGACCGCACGCTGCGCGAGCTGCTGGAGGCCGACGGGATGCGCTCGCTCGGCGCGGTGATGGCGGTCGACCGCGCCGGCGTGCTGCGCGGCGTCGTGACGATCGGCCGTCTGCGCCGCGCGGTGCAGGCCGCGATCGCGAAGCCCTGAGCCGGCCCGGCCGGCCGCCTGCCGCCGCGCCGGCCGCCGCGTGTGACGACGGTTGCGGCGGGCGAGGGCCGAACGCCGGGCGCTCCAGAAGGGCCGCGCGCAGCCGGCCCGCGCGGGGGAACGCGGACCGGCGTTGGCGCTTGAGCGCCCCGGGGCCATGCGGAATCGCAACGCAATGGCCGGGGACCTTCTACCCCAGATGTCAGAGACAGCGCCAGCCTCCCGGAAGGCGAATCGTCTCTGCGGCCGTAACCCCTGCCGTCGTGTCCGTGGGGCAGAAGACGAAAGGGATACTCGCGGATCCCACCCCGGCTGTCGTCCCCTCGCGGGGGTGATCTTGGGGGGACCGCACGGGGGATCGAGGGGTGAGGCGAAGGGGTAGACAGGGGTGAGATGAACCTCCCCTCGTTGTCACACCGACAAGTAGACTCTCACTAGTCGGATGTCTCTCCGTGCCCCTGTCAGCGTGATGATCGGCCGGTTCGAGGACCTCGTCGGCCGCGGTCTGCGGGCCCTGATCGAGGAGGACCCGAACCTTGCGGTCGTCGCCCACGACGTGCCGCCCGAGCGGATCGCGGGCACCGTCGCCGACCATGCGCCGCAGGTCGCGCTGCTCAACTTCGGCTCGCTGCAGCGGCCGACCGACGTGCGCGAGCTGGCCGGCGCCAACCCGGCCACGCGCCTGATCGTGCTCGCCAACCGCCCCTCCCCCGCCGAGTGCAACCAGATGCTCGCGTTCGGCGCGACCGCCTGCCTGTCGAAGGAGACGCAGGCGCGCGACGTGCTGAGCGCGATCCATCTCGCCTCACGCGGGCTGCACGTGCTGCCGCGCACCGCGCGCGACCCGCTCGGCGCCGAGAGCCCGCGCCAGGCCGGACCGCAGCTGCTGACGCCGCGCGAGGCCGACGTGCTCGAGCAGCTGCAGCAGGGCCGCTCCAACGCCGAGATCGCGATCGCGCTGCACGTCGGCGTCGAGACGGTGCGCACGCACGCACGCAACATCTACCGCAAGCTCGGCGTCCGCTCGCGCCGCGACCTGGCGCGGATCGGCGAGCCCGCGGCGCACTGAGCGGTCGGGCCGGGCGCGGCGTGCGCGCCGCTCAGCCGCGCAGACGGCCGAGCAGGCCGCGGCGGCGCTTCAGCGCGACCGTCTCCGGCGGCGCCTGGCCGGCCAGCACCATCGCCGGGTGCTCCTCGCACAGCAGCCGCACGGCGGCGCCGAAGCCGGCCTGCTCGAGCGGCTCGCGCAGGCCCGGCCGGCGTCTCTCGGCGCTGTGCGAGTCCGACGCGAAGGTGTGGGCGAGACCGGACTCCATCAGCGCCAGCGCGCAGCGCTGCACGTGGCGGCCGAATCTGCCCTCCAGCGCGCCGGCCGTCACCTGCGTGCGCACGCCCGCGCGCACCAGCCGCGCGACCTGCTGCGGCTCGCGCTGCAGCAGCGGCGCCCGCTCGGGATGGGCGAGCAGGATCTCGAAGCCGCGGCGGCGCAGCGTCGCGACGCCCTCCTCCAGCGGCGCGGTCGCCGTCAGCGGCGACTCCAGCAGCAGCCAGCGGCCGCCGTCGAGCGTCAGCCCCGACAGCTCCTCGTCGCTGCGCCCCAGCGCCCATCTGAGGTCGACCTCGGCGCCGTGCACCAGCTCCAGCGGGATCGACGCCGCTCTCAGCGCCGTCCGCATCTCGATCAGCCCGCGCGCGATCCTCGCCTCGTCGTTGGGCCAGGCGGCGATCGCGTGCGGCGTGACCGCGACCGTCCGCACGCCCGCGGCGGCCTGCGCCTGTGCCAGCCGCAGCGCGGCGCCGAGGTCCGGCGGACCGTCGTCGATCGCCGGCAGCAGGTGGCAGTGGAGGTCGATCACCGCGGGCTCACGACAGGCCCGGCCGCGCCCAGCTCAGCTCGCGGCGCGCGCCGCGCTGCCGATCAGCCCGCGCTCGTGCAGCAGCTCGGCGAGCTGGACGGCGTTGAGCGCCGCGCCCTTGCGCAGGTTGTCGGCGACGACCCACAGGTCGAGCGCCTGCTCGTTGCCGGGATCGCGGCGGATGCGGCCGACGAAGACGTCGTCCTGGCCGGAGGCCTCGATCGCGAGCGGGTAGCTGTTCGCGTCCGGGTCGTCGAGCACCGTGATCCCCGGCGCCGCGCGCAGCAGCTCGCGCGCCCGCTCGGGCGACAGCGGCCGGCGCGTCTCGACGTTGACCGCCTCCGAGTGGCCGTTGACGACCGGCACGCGGACGCAGGTCGCGCTGACGCGGATCGACTCGTCGCCGAGGATCTTGCGCGTCTCGTTGATCAGCTTGCGCTCCTCGTCGGTGTGGTCGTCACCGGGAGCGAAGTTGCCCGCGTGCGGCAGCGCGTTGAAGGCGATCTGATGCTTGTAGGCCTGCGCGGCCGGCACCTCGGCGCCTTCGACGACGGCCTTCGCCTGGCCCAGCAGCTCGTCGACGCCGACCTTGCCGGTGCCGGAGACGGCCTGGTAGGTCGAGATCACGAGCCGCTCGATGCCCGCCTCCGCGTGCAGCGGCTTGAGCGCGACGACCATCTGCATCGTCGAGCAGTTGGGGTTGGCGACGATCCCTCTGTGGCCGTCGAGCGCCTCCGGGTTGACCTCGGAGACGACGAGCGGGACGTCCTCGTGCATCCGCCACTTCGAGCTGTTGTCGATCACGACCGCGCCCGCCTCGGCGAACTTCGGCGCCCACTCGCCCGAGGTCGAGCCGCCGGCGGAGAAGATCGCGACGTCGAAACCCTGGATCGTCTCGTCGGTCAGCGGCTGGACGACGAGGCCGCCGTCGAGCACCTTGCCGGCCGAGCGCTCCGAGGCGAACGGGACGACCTCGGAGGTCGGGAAGCCGCGCTCTCTCAGCAGCTGCAGCATGACGGTGCCGACCTGGCCGGTCGCACCGACGACGGCAAGGCGGTAGGGGGCGGGCGGGCGGGAACTGAATCCGCTCATCGCGCCTGCTCCCCGATCGGCGCCTCGGCGACGATCCCGTCGGCGCCCAGCTCGAAGGCGCCGTGGAGCGCGCGCACGGCCGTCGGCACCTGGTCGGCGGCGATCACGCAGGAGATCTTGATCGGCGAGGTCGAGATCATCTCGATGTTGATCTCGTGCTCGGCGAGCACCTGGAAGACCTTCGCCGCGACGCCCGGATGCGACTTCATGCCGGCGCCGACGATCGAGACCTTGCCCATCTCCGGCACCGACTCGACCGAGTCGATCCCCAGCTCGGCCGCGACCGGCTCCAGCGCGTCCTGCGCGGCGCGCAGGTCGTCGCGCGGGACGGTGAAGGAGACCTCGGCCTTGCGGCCCTCCTCCAGCGGCTCGTTCTGGATGATCATGTCGACGTTGCAGTTCGCGTCGGCCAGCGCCGCGAAGATCTTGGCGGCAGCGCCCGGCTCGTCCGGCACGCCGACGAGCGACAGGCGCGCCTCGTCGGTCGAGTGCGCAACGGCGGTGATGAGGGCGTGCTCCATGGTCTCCTGCTCTCCGACGACAAAGGTACCGGTGGAGTCGTCGAAGCTCGACCGGCAGTGGATCCGCACTCCGTGGTTGCGCGCGTACTCGACCGAGCGCAGCTGCAGCACCTTCGCGCCCGAGGAGGCCATCTCGAGCATCTCCTCGAACGAGACGACATCGAGCTTTCTGGCGTCCGGGACGATCCGCGGGTCGGCGCTGAAGACGCCGGGGACGTCGGTGTAGATCTCGCAGACGTCGGCGTCGACGGCGGCGGCGAGCGCGACGGCGGTCGTGTCCGAGCCGCCGCGGCCGAGCGTCGTCACGTCCTGCGCGGTCGAGACGCCCTGGAAGCCGGCGACGAGCACGATCAGGCCCTCGTCGAGCGCCGTTCTGATGCGGTCGGCGCGGACGTCGAGGATGCGCGCCTTCGTGTGCGAGGTGTCGGTCACGATGCCGGCCTGCGAGCCGGTCAGCGAGATCGCCTTGTGGCCGAGGTCGTTGATCGCCATCGCGCAGAGCGCGCACGAGATCCGCTCGCCGGTCGACAGCAGCATGTCCATCTCGCGCGGGTCGGGCGTGTCCGACATCTCGTTCGCGAGCGCGACCAGCTCGTCCGTCGTCTTGCCTCGCGCCGACAGCACGGCGACGACGTTGTTGCCCTCCTCGCGGGCGGCGACGATGCGGCGCGCGGCGCGCTTGAGTCGTTCGGAGTCGGCGACGGAGGTCCCGCCGAACTTCATGACCACGGTTCCTGACACAGTCGTCCTAGGGTAACCGAGGCGCGCGGTGCGGGAGTGACCGGGGCGCTACGAGAGCGCGCGGCGACCGGCGAGCGCGCGGCC
Source organism: Conexibacter sp. CPCC 205762 (assembly GCF_030646155.1). GTDB lineage: Bacteria > Actinomycetota > Thermoleophilia > Solirubrobacterales > Solirubrobacteraceae > Conexibacter. Next base: position 1,454 of record NZ_JAUTDN010000017.1, on the reverse strand, counting down.
GAGCGTCAGCTCGTCGGCGTACTCGAGGTCGGCGCCGACCGGCAGGCCGCTGGCGAGGCGCGTGACGACCGTCTGCGGGGCGCGCTCGCGCAGCTGGTCGGCGATGTGCAGGGCGGTCGCCTCGCCGGTCGTCGTCGGGTTGGTCGCGAGCACGACCTCGCGGATCGCCGGCGCGCCGTCCTCGGGCGTCGCCGTAACGCGTCTGTACAGCTCCGCGATCCGCAGGTCCTCGGGGTCGACGCCGTCGATCGGCGAGAGCGCGCCGCCCAGCACGTGGTAGCGGCCGTGGTACTCGTGCGTGCGCTCGATCGGGATGATGTCGGACGGCTCCTCGACGACGCAGATCAGGCTCGCGTCCCGGCGCTCGTCGGAGCAGATGCGGCAGCGCGGGCCGTCGGCGAGGTTGAAGCAGATCTCGCAGAGGCCGATTCTCGCCTTCACGTCCTTGATCGCCTCGGCCAGCGCGAGCGCGTCCTCCTCGGAGGCGCGCAGCAGGTGGAAGGCGAGCCGCTGCGCCGTGCGCCCGCCGATGCCCGGCAGTCTGCCGAGCTCGGTGATCAGCCGCTGGACGGGGGGCGCGAAGGTGGACATGGTCGGCGCTGGCTCGCTCTGCGCGGCTAGAAGCCCGGGATCCCGAGCCCGCCGAGGCCGCCGCCCGGACCGCCGAGGCCGCCGGTGACCGAGCCCATCCGTCTCTCGGCGAGCTCCTGCGCGGCGCGGATCGCCTCGTTGACGGCGACGAGGATCGTGTCCTGCAGCAGCTCGACGTCCTCGGGGTCGACCGCCTCAGGGTCGACCGTGATCGACTTGACCTCGAGGTCGCCGCTGATCTTGACCGTCACCATGCCGCCGCCCGCGGCCGCCTCGACGACCTCGTCCTTGAGTCTCTCCTGCGCGGCCGCCATGTCGGCCTGCATTCTCTGGACCTGCTTGAGCATCTTCTGCATGTTCGGCTGGGGCATCAGGCGCCGCCTTCCTCGGGATCGTCGATCAGCTCCTCGGCCTCGAACTCTGCCACGAACCTCGCGACCAGCTCGTCGTGTGACAGCTCCGGCGCCGCGGCCGCGGCGGCCTCCGGCTCCACCTCGGTCAGGTCGCGCAGCTCGTAGACCGGCTTGAGGCTCACGCCCGCGAGCGCCAGCAGCGCGGCGGCGACGAGCCGCCTGCACTCGTCGCCCTCGGCCTTGCGCTTGAAGAAGGCGGCGCTGGGCGAGAAGGCGAAGACCGCCTCGGAGCCGGTCACGTCGAACGGCCTCGCCTCCCCGAGCGCGGCGGCGAGCATCGCGTTGTCGGCGCGGACGGCGTCTATGACCGCCGGCCAGATCTCGCGCAGCGCCGCGAGGTCGAAGGCGCCGCCGGGCGCGGGCGGCGCGGCGGGCGCGGGTGCGGCGGCAGGCGCGGGTGCGGCGGCAGGCGCGGGTGCGGCAGCAGGCGCGGGTGCGGCGGCAGGCGCG
>NZ_JAUTDN010000016.1 GCF_030646155.1 Conexibacter sp. CPCC 205762 | reverse complement strand
CGACGGCGGCGGGCGCGGGGCGTCCGGCGGCGGGCGCGGTTTCGGCGACGGCGGCGGGCGCGGGGCGTCCGGCGGCGGGCGCGGTTTCGGCGACGGCGGCGGGCGCGGCTTTGGCGATGACGCTGGGCGCGGGGCGTCCGGCGGGCGCGCGGGCGGTCATGGCGGCAGACGCGGCTTCGGCGGTGACGCGGCCGGCGGCGGGCGCGGCTTCGACGGCGGCGACGGCGGCGGGCGCGGCTTCGGCGACCGGCGCGAGGAGCGCCCGGAGCGTGCGCCGACGCGCAGATCGCGCAGAGCCGGCGGCAAGCACGGACCGGGCGCGAGAAGCGCCCGCGCGCGCAGAGCGCGCGGCCTCGCCGAGCCCGGCGTGCGCGGCCCCGGCCGCCCCGGCGCGCGCGGCTCCGAGCAGCGGCTGGCGCAGGTCGCGCCGACGCCCCCCAGACGCGAGCGCGAGGCGTGGACGCCGCCGGACGACCGCCAGGTCCTCTACGGCCGCAACGCCGTCCACGAGGCGCTGCGCGGGCCGCGGACCGTCGAGCACGTCTGGGCGACCTCCTCGGCCGCGCAGGAGCCGTGGCTGGCGGAGGCGCAGGGCGGCGGCATGGTCGACGTCAACGTCGTCACCGACAACGACTGGATCGAGCGCCGCTGCGGCTCGCCCGACCACCAGGGCGTCTGCGCGCAGGTGCAGGCGTTCAGATACGCCTATGTCGACGAGCTGCTGAGAGTCCACCGGCCGCTGATCGTCGCGCTCGACGAGATCCAGGATCCGCAGAACCTCGGCGCGATCGTGCGCACGGCGGAGTGCGCCGGCGCGACCGGCGTCGTGATGCCGGAGCGGCGCGCGGCGGAGGTGACGCCGGCCGTCTGCAAGGCGTCGGCCGGCGCCGTCGAGCACATGCCGATCGCGCAGGTGCGCAACCTCGCCGACTTCCTCGCCGCGGCCAGCGCCGCCGGCTGCTGGCGCTACGGCGCCGAGGGCGCGGGCGGGAGACCGTACACGCAGGTCGACTACGCCGGGGCGGGCGTCGTGCTCGTGCTCGGCTCCGAGGGGCGCGGCTTGCGGCCGCGCGTCGCGGCCAACTGCGACGCGCTGATCGCGCTGCCGCTGCGCGGCCAGATCGAGTCGCTCAACGTCAGCGCCGCCGCCTCCGCGCTGGTCTACGAGATCGTGCGCCAGCGCGACGCCGCCAAGCGCGGCTGAGCCGGCGCCGCAGACACTGACGCGCTATGCGCGCCGCCGCTCGGCGGCGCGCCGAGCGTCGCTGGGCGGAGTGGGGGAGGGGGGCGCGAGCCCGCTCGTCCACCCCTGCCTGGTCGCGTCCGTGCGCCAGAAACCGCCGTGACGGCGGGCTTTCCTGCTTTCCCAGGTCCGGCCTGCAACCGATCCTGCAGCGAGCGCTTGACAGGCGTTCCATAACTGTGGCAGTCTCCACGCCCGATAAGGGTGGACCTCAGCTTGAGGCTCGTCGAGGGTCATAGAGGCTTTCGATCCACCCTGACCTATCAAGTAGCAGCGCCTGGGGAGGTAATGCGCTACGACAGGACGCTCACACCGAGCAGGTGGGCGTCAGAAGGGTGTGCTCGTGGCTCGAATCTCCCATAACCCTCAAGGTCAAGTCCAGCTTGACGACGGGTTCCTCATCGCCCTCGCGAAGCAGGGCAACCCGGACGCGTACGACAGACTCGTGCGCCGCTACTACGGCTTCGTCCGGCTGAAGGCCTCCTCCTACTTCCTCGCCGGGGGCGACTCCGACGACCTGATCCAGGAAGGCCTCGTCGGGCTCTACAAGGCGATCCGCGACTACCGCACCGATCGCGAGTCGAGCTTCCGCAACTTCGCGGAGCTGTGCATCACGCGCCAGATCATCACCGCCGTCAAGACGGCGACGCGCAACAAGCACACGCCGCTCAACCAGTACGTCTCGTTCTCGGCCTCGCCCGCGTCCGCGACCGGTGACGGCGACCCGACGCTCGACGAGGTGATCCCGGGCCCGACCGTCCACGACCCGGTCAACCAGGTGATCAGCAGCGAGGAGCTGCGCGCGCTCGTCGCCTGCCTCTCGACCGTGCTGTCAGACCTCGAGTCGCGCGTGCTGTCGCTCTACCTCGACGGCCACTCCTACGAGGCCGTCGGCGACAAGCTCGGCTGCGATACGAAGACGGTCGACAACGCGCTCCAGCGCGTCAAGCGCAAGGTCGGCACGCACCTGGCCGCGCGCAACGTCCTGCTGTAGGTCTCGAACAGCGACACGGAGCGGCGGCGCGCCCACACCCCGCGCTGCCGCTCCGGCCGCGTCCGTCTACGATGGCGGGCGTGGACACCGTCCTGATCGTCATCCTCGCGCTGCTCGGCCTGTTCCTGGTCGTCGCCGCGCTCGGCGCCGTCGTCGCGACGCGCCGCAACCGCGCCGGCGCCGCCTCCTTCAGCGAGAGCCTCACCGCCGTCGACCGCCAGCTCGCCGCCGCGACCGCGACCGACCACGGCTGGGAGCGCACGACGCTCGACGCGGCCGCGCGCGCCGCCTTCGCCGAGCATCGCCCCGGCACCGAGCTCGAGCAGCTGGAGCTGATCCAGATCGTCGACGAGCCGGGCACCGACTCCGACCTCGCCGTCTTCCGCGCGACCGCCGCCGGTGCGAGCACGCAGATGACGCTCGGACGCCGCTCCGGCAGCTGGTACCCGAAGGCCATCGTCGACGAGCGCTGAGGCGCCGGCAGATCGCCCGCGCGAGCGCGGGCGATCGCAGCCACGGAAGTGTGACCGCGGCCGGCGGGCAGCGCGTAGGATCAGCCGCAGGATGGCGGACGACGAAGCTGAGACCAACGGCGCGAACGGGCGCCCGAACACCGCGCGACTGCTGATCTCGTGCCCGGATCGGCGCGGGATCGTCGCAGCCGTCTCGCGCTTCCTCTTCGAGCACGGCGCGAACGTGCTCGACGCCGACCAGCACTCGACCGAGCCCGGCGGCGGCACCTTCTTCATGCGGATGGAGTTCCACCTCGCCGGGCTCGACCTCGGCCACAGAGAGCTGGAGCGCGCGTTCGCGACGACGGTCGCCGAGCAGTTCGGGATGGACTGGCGGATCTCCTACGCCCGTCGCCACAAGCGCGTCGCGCTGCTGGTCTCGCGCGAGGAGCACTGCCTGCTCGATCTGCTGTGGCGCTGGCGCAGCGGTGAGCTCGACGCGGAGGTCGGGCTGGTGATCTCCAACCACCGTGACGCGCAGCGCGACGTCGAGAGCTTCGGCGTGCCGTTCGTCCACGTCCCGGTCACGAGAGACACGAAGCCTCAGGCTGAGGCTGAGATCCTGCGGCAGCTGCAGGGCGAGCACGGACCGTTCGAGCTGGTCGTGCTCGCGCGCTACATGCAGATCGTCTCCGGCGACTTCCTCGCGCGCGTCGATGCGCCGCTGATCAACATCCACCACTCGTTCCTGCCGGCGTTCGCCGGCGCCGACCCGTACCGGCGCGCGAGCGAGCGGGGCGTGAAGATCATCGGCGCGACCGCCCACTACGTGACCGAGGAGCTGGACGCGGGGCCGATCATCGAGCAGGACGTCGCCCGCGTCAGCCACCGCGACAGCGTCGCCGACCTCGTGCGGATCGGCAGAGACATCGAGCGCAGCGTGCTCGCGCGCGCCGTCGCCCGCCATCTCGCCGACCGCGTGCTGGTGCACGGCAACAAGACAGTCGTCTTCTAGGCCGCCGAGGAGCGCGGCGGCCGCGCGTCAGGCGTCGACGAGCACGATCGCGACGACCAGCAGCGCGAGGATGATGCCGACGCCCGCGAGCGCCGCGAGCATGCGCGCGTCGGGCCGCACGTACTCGCCGCGGTGGACCGCCGCGTTGACCTGCTGGTAGCGCACCAGGCCGTAGACGAAGCACGAGATCGCCAGCAGCCCGAAGATCACCCCGGCGACGATCGCCAGCGTCTCGCTGCCGCTCGTCAGCGCGGGCACGCCGAGGCTGCCGGCCATGCACGCCAGCCCGGTCCGCCACCAGGCCAGGTAGGTGCGCTCGTTGGCGAGGTGGGTGCGTCGCGTCGCGTCGCCGGCGGAGTCGAAGCTGCCGCCGCCGGCCGGGCCCGTGTCGCGGTTGCGGTCGCTGGTCACGGGCGTGACGCTAGCGGAGCGGGGGACGGCCCGCCGGGCGCTCGCTCGCGGGCGTCAACACCTAGCACGTGTGCACGCTCAACGACGCAATCAACGTTCGACCATTCCTTGAGACAACAGAGGTGTGCGGCAGAGTGTGATGGCCATGTAAACGCTTCTGTACGTCAATGTCTCTGAGCAGTAGCTTGCTGGGTCGCGTCGGGAAGGCGCCCGGTCTTATGTCTCCCTCTTTGCTGTCGACGGACAACACTCGCCGGTCCCTGCGTGGGAGCGGTCACATCCCCCTCGTGCTGCTGATCGCCGCAGCTGTGTTGACGCTCGTGCTTACGCGCGGCGTCGATCCTGCCGGCGCGGTGATCACGCCCGCGACGACGATCGACGCGTCGAGAGACGTGGTCGACTTCGGTGACGCCGCGATGGCGCCCGACGGCACCGGCGCCGTCGTCTACCGCAGACTCGTCGGCGGCGTCCCGCACGTCTTCGCCGCGCGCTGGTCGCGCTCGCGCTGGTTCGCCCCGGTGCGGGTCGACGGTGACTCGCCCTACGCCGCCTCCTCGCCGCGGATCGCGGCGGCCAGCGGCGGACGGCTGCTGGCCGTCTGGACCGAGGCGTACGCGACCCTCTCCGACGGCAGCGTCCGCTACCGCCTCTCGTCGGCGTCGCTGGACCCGGGCGCCAGCGGCTTCAACCCGCTGCTCGTCGTCGACGGCAACGTGCGCGCCGGCAACGCGATCGACCCGTCGGTCTCGATCACGCCGACCGGTCGCGCGTTCGTCGCCTACCGCGTCGTGCTCGGCGACCAGACGACGACGGCCTACACCCCGCTCCGAGATGGCGACGTGCTCGGCGAGATACGCGTCGCCTTCCTCGACGGCCGCACCTGGTCCTCGGCCGGCGTCGTCAACCGCAACAGATCGGCGACGATGCGCAAGCCGAACGAGCAGAACGGCCCCCAGATCGCGGCGACGCCGGGCGGCAACGCCGTCGTCGCCTGGCAGGAGCCGGACATCACCAGCGGCGTCGCGCACGTGTACGCGCGCCGTGTCTTCGGCGCCCGGCTCGGCGACGTGCTCGCGGTCAGCCCGGACAGAACCGGCGACCAGCCGATCGCAGAGGATTCCGATGGGATCGCGGTCGCCGTCTCGCCGTTCGGGAGCGCCGTCGTCGGCTTCCGCGTCGCGGCGCCGGCGAGCGGTGGCTCGACCGCTGCCGCGCAGGTGATGATCAACCGGCTGCCGCTCGAGATCGAGGACGGCGGCGCGAGATTCACCGGCGCGAGAACGATCGGCTCGGCCCCGGGCGGCCAGCTCGGGCTGCCGGCGGTCGCACTCGACGGCGAGGACGACTTCCGCGCGGTCTTCAGCAGCGGGCCGGCGATCACGCTTGTGACCGGCGGGCAGGACAGCGATCCCGTCGCCGGGCAGCTCGGCGCGACGCCGCAGCAGGGCTCGGTCGCGGCTGCGATCGACCCCTCCGGCGGCGGCACGACCGCGTGGGCGTCGACCGACGCGCTCGGCGGGCCCGCTGTCGCGGTGCGGCAGGACTTCGCCTCCGGCGCCTTCCAGACGGCGACCGTCGGCGCCGACCGCTCCGGGCCGGTCAACGGCCTCAACCTCGGCAGCTCAGGCCTCGGCGACGCGATCGTCGGCTTCGGTCAGGGAGGCGACGGCGACGTGCAGATCGCCGCGACGGTCGTCAACGCCCCGCCGGCGGAGTTCCTGCTGCGCGGGCCGGACGGCTGGGTGCAGCCGAGACGGGCGCGGGTCGCGTGGGACCGGCCGGTCTCCGTCACCGGCGGACTCAGCTACGAGCTGGCGGTCGACGGCATCGTCCGCACGCGGGGCCTGAGAAGAACGCGCGTGACGCTCGATCCGCGCGGCCTCGACGACGGTGCTCACCAGGTGCAGGTGATCGCGACCGACAGATCCGGCCAGCAGACCGCGACCAGCGAGCGGCGCGTGCGCGTCGACCGCACGCCGCCGACGGCGAAGGTCACGCGCGTTCGCGGCAAGCGGCGCACGGTCACGGTCACCGCCGTCGACGCCGCTTCGAGAGTCAGAGCCGCGGCGACGACGATCGCCTGGGGCGACGGCACCGCGGCCACGCGCGGTCGCGCGAGAGCGCAGCACAGCTACGCTCGTCCCGGCCGCTACCGGATCGTGGTCGGCGCGAGAGACCGCGTCGGCCTGACGGCGAAGATCGGACTCGAGGTGACGGTCAGATGAGCGTGCGCCGACCGCTCCTCGCCCTGCTCGCCGCCGTCTTCGCCACGACCCTGGCCGGCTCGCCGATCGCGCGCGCCGACTGGGGGCCGGCGCAGGTGATGTCGGCCACGTCGACCCAGCAGGCCGAGGTCGCGACCGCGCCCGCGCTGTCGCAGGACGGCCGCTTCGTCGTCTTCGAGGGCACGTATGCCGGCAAGGCCGGCGTCTGGCGCAAGCGCGTCGGCGACGGTGGGATCGAGCTGGTCGCGGAGGGCGCCGGCGCACCGTCGATCAGCGCCGACGGTCGCTGGGTCGCGTTCACGACGGCGGTCGCGCTCGCCCCCGACCTCGACAGAAACACGGCCGACGACGTCTACGTGCGCGACATGGACCTCGCCGCCGACGCCACTGGCGCCTACACGCTCGCCTCCGCGCTCGACGGCGCCGACAGCGGTCTGCTCTACGGCCCCGGTGCCGGCTCCCGCACCGCCCCGCGCGGCGCGATCAGCGCCGACGGCCGCAGCGTCGTCTTCACCGTGACGAGCACGTCGAACCTCGCCGACGGCGGCGCCGCGCCGACGACACCGGCCGGCCAGGTCGCCGTCCGCCGCCTCGACACGCGCGAGACGATCCTCGTCAGCACCGCGATCGATCCAGCGACCCGCGAGCAGACGACGGCGCCCGCGCCGAACGGCACGGTCCGCGCGAACATGGCGCCGACGGCGTCGATCAGCGCCGACGGCACGACCGTCGCATGGTTCGGCGCCTATGTCGCCGAACAGACGCGGACGGTCGCGAACGAGGCGGCCGCCCAGCCGATCAACCGCGACGGCTATGCCGAGCCGTTGTGGCGACGGGTCGCTGACGGCCCCACGGCGCCGACGCGTCGCGTCACGGGTGGAGGCGATCCGTTCAACGCCGCCTGCCCGGCCGACGGCGCCGTCACGCCGGATGACGGCAGCGCCGTCGTCCACGGGCAGAACCCCTGCGACGGACCGTTTGCGATCCTGCGCGTCGGCTCCGCGACAGGTGTCCCGGGAACGCTCGTCCAGGCCGGTGACCTGCCGTCGGTGCCGCAGGCAGCGCCGCAGTTGAGCGCCGACGGCTGGACGACCGCGATCCTCGCGTCAGTGCCGTTGCGTGACACGACTGTCCTTCCGATGGATCAGATCGCTGCGTCGAACGCGTACGTCGTCGACATGCGGCCAGGTCTTTCGCGTTGGCAGGCGCTGCGACCGCTGACGAAGTGGGCGGCGGTCTCGTCGGCCAACTCGTTGCTCGGTGCGTCGATCGACACGATCTCGATCTCACCTGACGGGACGCACGTCGCCTTCACGACCGCGCGTGGCGCCTTTCCGTTGTCGCCGCCGCTGCTGCTCGACCCGCCGCTCGCGCGCGCCAGCGGAGCCAACCTCTATGACGTCGACCTCCGCACCGGCACGATGCGCCGGGCGACCCGTACGTTCGGCGGCGATCCGGTCGGCACAGGGTCTCCCGGCGGCTTGGCCTACGGCTCATATCAGCCGACCTACAGCGGTGACGATCGCCGGATCGCCTTCGGCTCGGGGGCTGACGACCTCTTCTACGGGGACGGGAACGAGGCCGCGGACGTCTTCGTCATCGACTGGAGCGACCCGCTGCAGGGCCCGGGACCGCCGCTCGAGCAGCTCTCGCCTCCGCCGGCGAACGTCGTGCTGAGACCGAGCTGGAAGCTGGGCGTCACAGCCAGCTCACGGCGGGACGGACGAGTCTCGCTGCAGGTCGTCGTGCCCGGCGCCGGGAAGCTGTCGGCGCGAGCCGTCACGGTGGTGCGTGCGCGCACCAGCAGCACCGGCGCCAGAGCGCGTCGCCGAGCGCGCGCCAGAAGAGTCGTCGCCGCACAGGCACGAGCGGTCGCCGGTACGCCGGGCCTGATCGTGCTGCCGCTGAGAGCGAGCCGCAGATTCGTTGCGGCGACGCGGCGCGGCAGAGGACTCGCGGCGACGGTCACCGTCGCCTTCGCGCTGCGCAGCGGCAGAACGCTGCGGACCACCGTCGCGGTGCGCTTCCGCCAGCAGGCGAGCAGAAGAGCGAGATCGCGCAGAAGCAGCAGCACCCGTTCCAACAGCAGAGGAGCCAGATGAGGTCCGTGTTCCGTCTCGCCGTCGTAACCGTCGTGTGCGGCCTTCTGCCGCTGGTCGCGACGACGCAGGCGCAGGCAGACGCGACCTGGCAGCTGGAGCAGCCGGCTGCACCGCCACCGCCGGCCGGCGTCGCACCCGCTCCGTTCCCGGTTCCGCTCGGTCCGGTCGGCGACGTCGACTTCGTCGCGCCCAACCGCGGCGTGCTGACAACAGCCGGCAACGGGCCGGTCCCGCGCGGCCTCTACGCCTACGACGGTGTCGCGTGGCACCTGCTCGCGACCGTCTGCGGCGGCGAGGACGGGCGGATCGCCTGGTCCGGTCCGAACGAGTTCTGGGCCGTCGCCGATCAGCGGGCCGCACAGCAGAGCGACCTGGCGCTGCGTTTCAACGATCGCTCGCTCTGCCGGATAGCCGGCGGGCGCGTCGTCGCCTCGTACGCCACACCTCAAGGCCAGCCAGGCTCGTACATGCCGATGGACGCCGCAACCTGCGCGACGGCCGACGACTGCTGGTTCGCCGGCGGCCTGCTGCAGTCGCCGCCGCCGTTCGGCGCCTTCCACCTGCACTGGGACGGGCAGCGGCTGACGTCTGTGCCGTCGGTCGACGCTCCGGCGGGCAACGATCCCGCCCACGCTGTGCTCGACCTCGTGAGCCACCAGGGCAGCGTCTTCGAGAGCGTCGCGATCCGCGACGAGGACCCGGTGAACCCCGACGCGCCGGACGGCGAGCAGCCGTCGTTCCTGCATCTGCTGAGCCCGGACCTGTCGAATCCCTTCACCTCCCTGCCGCTCACGGTCGATCTCGGCAGAACGGTCACGAACGCGAGAGCCCGGCCGGCCGACCTCGACGCGTTCGACCTCAGCAGCGACGGCTCGACGCTGTGGGCGATCGCGGGTGCCGCGGCCGGACGTGCCAACCCGATCGTGCTGCAGCTTCCGGCGGGCGGCGACTTCGTGCAGCTGAGACTGACCGCGGGCGGCGGCGAGGTGCTGCCGGCAGGCGCTGCTGTGACCGACATCGCGGCTGAGCCCGGCACGGGCGCCGTGTGGGTCGCATACCGCTCGAACGGCGGGCCGAGCGAGCGGGCGCAGGTCGCTCGCATCGCCGCCGACGGCACCGTCACGCGCAGCGACGTGGTCCCGGCGATCGACGATCCGGCCGGTCCGAAGGGCACGGCCGACAAGCTCGCCTGCCCGGCCACCGACGACTGCTGGCTGACGACCACGCGCGGCTGGTTGTTCCACCTGACCGACGGCAGCACGCACGCGCGTGACACCGATCCCGCTTTCGCGGGCGTCATCACGACACGCCCGATCGACGACGGCATCCCGTATCAGCCGCCGATCGACCTGCCGATCGACGACTCGCTCGCGAGACAGCGGAGAGCGTCGGCGCCCGAGGAGCCGGGCACAGGCGGCGACGGCGGCGACAGAATCAGCCGCAGACCGCAACGCGTGCGGTCGCTCGTGACCCGCGTCGGCACACCGAGACTGCTGAAGGGGACGACGACGCTCAGAATCAGCTTCACGCTGACCGCTCGCGCCCGCGTCAGCATCGTCGCGAGCCGTCGCAAGCGCGTCGTCGCGCGGACGAAGCCCGTCAAGCTCGGCAAGGGCCGGCATGCGCTGCGGATCAGACTCGACCGCCGCCGCTGGCCGACCGGGCTCGCCGTCAAGGCGAAGCCGCTCGCAAGAAGAGGCGCGGCGGTCGCCGTGACAGCGTCCGTCTCCGCCGGCAGAGCGAGCGGCAGCCGATGAGCATGCGCCTGTCACGCCACACCCGCCGTGCTGCGGGTCGGTTGCTGGCTGCCGTCGTCGTCGCGTTCGCCGCGAGCGCGACCGCCGCGCGTGCTGACACGCTCGTCTCACAGCCGGTGCTGGGCGCGCCGGCGACCAAGATCACACCGTTCGGCGCCGCGCCGGGCGAGGGTCCGGGCAGCGTCTGGGCGTACGGTCAGCCGCTCGGCCAGCCGGTGCTCGTCGGCGGCGCGCTGCTGGCGCCGCTCGGCGGCAGACAGCCGGCGGTGGTGCTGTTGCACGCCGGCAGCGACGGGATCTGGCAGGTCGTCGGGGCACCGGCGGCAGCTGACGGGTCGGTGCTGCCCGGCTTCCGGCTCGCGGCCGGGGTCGGCGGAACGCGTGCGCTCGCCGCGCAGATGACGTCAGCCGGCGGCGGCCTGCTGGTGGGCAGCGACGAGGACGGCGTGCCGATGCTGCTCGTGCGCGATCCGGGCGGTCAGTTCAAAGCGATTCCGTCGCCGACGGTCATGCCCGACGACCCCGACCCGCTCGCACAGGATTCCGACGCACCGACGGCGACGACCGCGACGACCTCGACCGCGACCACCGCGGCGACGACGCCGGCCGAAACGATCCCGCCGGCCGCGACGACCCCGACGACGACCACCGCGACGACGCCGACCGCGACGACCGCGACCACCGCGACGACGCCGACGACGACCACTGCGACGACCGCGGCTGTGCCGCCCGGGCCCGCGACCGCGATGCTGCAGACCGGTGAGCGCCTCTACGCGCCGAGCGAGGACCGGCTGCCCGCGGCTCCGCTCGACGAGAACGGTCGCACCGGGGTGCTGCTGGCTCCCGCGGCGCCTGCGGGAACCGGCGATTCAGCCGTCCTGCATTGGGACGGGAGCGAGTGGAGACGCGAGCCGATCGAGCTGCCGACGGGCGTCGACGACCTGCGCGTCGTCGCGCTCGCAAGCGCCGGACCGGGCGACTCCTGGCTGCTCGCGAGCTCGGCGAGAGCGGATGGGCCGCTGCTGCTGTTCCGCCGCGACATCAGCGCCGCGATCCCGAGATGGGTGCGCGTCAGCGACGCCGCCTCCCCGCTGCTGTCGGCGCCGGCGAGCGTGCCGGCCGGTGTGACGATCGCGCCGGGAGAGCGTGGCCAGCCCCTGACCGCGACGGCAGACGGCGTCTGGGTCGACGGCACGATCGCCGCCGACGGCGTCAGACACGACTTGACGCTCTTCGTCAGAGCCAGCACGGGCACGGATGCAACCGCCGTCGCGAGCTGGTGCGACGCGACCGGCGCGGGGGCCGCGCTCTGCACCCACCCGCTTGGGCTCGACCGTACCGAGCCCGACTACCGCAGCGTCGCGTTCGCCGCGGGCGACGGCGGGATCGGAGGCCGGATCGTCTCCGGCTACGGCGACGGACAGCTGCTGCGACTGGAGGGGACGAGCTTCGAGCTGGTGCTGGGTGCCGGACTCAGCCAGGGCACGACGGGTGCGATCGCCTTCAGCTCGTCCAGCGATGGCTGGGTCGGCGGCGGCCGCGCCCTGGCGCGTGTGACCGCGACACCTGTCGCTGAGAACGTCGAGGCGTGGCCGGTCCCGTTCCGGCGGCCGCTGCTGGCGATCGCTCCGGAGCCGGGGAAGCCGGTCGGCGCGGCCGACGCCGGAGCGCTTGCGGTCGGCGACGGGGGACAGGTGGCGCGCTACGCGCCGGGCAGCGGCTGGCGACCCGAGTTCCTGCTCGACGGCAACGACACGCGCGCGACGCCGACGCTGCGAGCGGTCGCATGGCCGACGCCCGACCTCGCGTTCGCGGTCGGGGACGACGGCGCGATGTGGCGCTGGCGGTCGGTGACCGGGCTGTGGGAGCCGGATCCCGGCAAGCCGCTCAACTTCAAGGAGCACCTGATGGGGGTCGCGTTCGACCCCGCCAACCCCGATCGCGGCTACGCGGTCGGCAAGAACGGCACGCTGCTGCGGTACGAGAAGTCGTGGGAGGCTGATCAGCCTCCGGCGGGGCTCGAGCAGGCGCAGTTCAGCTCGTTGGCGTTTGCGGGCTCGCAAGCGATCGCCACGTACCGCGTCATCGATCCGACGAATCCGACGCGGCAGGTCAGCGGCCTGGTCGTCAACGACGGCACCGGCTGGCGGGTCGATGACCAGGCGGCCGGCATGCTCGCTCAGGCGTCGCCGAACGTGCCGGTCGTGCTGCGCACGGTCGCCGGGCTCCCGGACGGCGGGGCCGTCGCGGCGGGCATCGGCGCAGACGCGGTCGTGATCGAGCGCGACGGTCCGGGGCAGCCGTGGCGCTACTCGGCCCAGCCGCTCGCCCAGGCCAACGACTTCGCGGCCGTCGCGGCGATCCGCGAGGGCGATCGCGTCCGCGCCGTCGTCTCGGTCGACTCGACCGGGCAGGCACGCGGCAACACCACCTACCGACTGGGCGACCTCCCGGCAGCACCGATTCCGGACGGGGCGCCGCCATTCCTCGTCGAGCCGGACCCGCTGCCGGCGATCGGCTTCCTCCTGCGCGAGACGGCCGACGGGTGGCGAGACGAGCAGCATGCGTCGTTCGGTCTCGCACCCGGAGACGGTCCGCTGCGCCCAGACGCGACGCTCGCGATGGCGCTGTCGACGAGCGGCGACAGCGGCTGGGTGGTCGGCGGCGAGGTCGGATCGGTCGTGTCGTCGGCCGTGCGCGGAGCGAGCGAGGCGATCCAGACGGCTGGCGTGATGCGCTATCCCGCGACCGGCCAGGCGCCTCCCGGAACCGACAGCGCGCCGGTGACCGCGCCTTCTGGCGACACCGCGACGTTCGCCATCGGCGGCGGAGCACAGTGCGCCTCACTTTGCGCGCGGCTGGCGAACACCGCGCCAGGACCGGATCGCTGGCTGCCGACAGCACTGCAGCGGGCGGCAGGCATCGCGGGCGTGCGCGCCTTCTTGTACACCGGAGGCCGCCTCGCCCCGCAGGCGACGAGCGCGAGCGCCGCGCAGCGCAGCGCCGAGCTGAACCGCTACGCGCAACTGCTCGGGAGCGCACCGTCGCTGCCGACCTTCGCCGCTGCGACCGCACCGGACGCCGACGCAAGCGGATCGACCGCGTCGTTCCGCGCTGCCTTCACCGGTTTCGGCGCGCCGTTCGGTACGGCTGCGGCAGCGGCAGGGATCTCGTCCGATCCGCAGTTGCAGTCAACCGACCCGGCGCGGACCTATTACACGTTCGACTCCGCGGACGCCGCGGGCAGAGGTGGCGTCCGCGTCTTCGTGCTCGACTACAGCGCCACGACGCTCGGCACCGAGCAGCTCTGCTGGCTTGCCAGAGGACTCGGCAGAGCCGCCGCGGACCAGGTGCCGGCAATCGTCGTCGGCTCGCGCCCGCTGACCCCCGGCCTCAACGGCATCGCCGCGGACGCAACGGCCGTCTCGGCGCTGCTGGCGGCCGGCGTGACGCCGGATGCCTGCCCGGACGTCACAGCGGGCCGCGCGTCGGCCTACTTCTTCCTGCTCAGCGGCGAGAACCGTGCCGAGCAGCTGACGGCGCGCGGCGAGAGAATCCCGGCGTGGGGAACCGGCTCGCTCGGCTACACGGCGCTCGAGCTGACGGCCAGCTTCGCCAACTTCAGCGCGAGCGGCTTCCTGCTTGCTGTCGCCGACTTCGGTCCGGGCGGCTACTCGCCGTCGACGAACCAGGTGAAGATCTCGGTGCGGCTGATCCCGAACATCTCTGAGCTGGCGCTCGACTCGACTGACGGCACGCTGCTGCAGCGCAGCGTCCCAGCGCTGTTCGACGCGCTCGCGCGCCGGCCACGCGGCGGCTTCAAGTACGCGGTGCCGGGGGAGACCGTCCCTGACCCGTACGTCTCGATCCCGAGCCGCTGCGTCACCGGCGACTGCGCGAGATTCATTCGCCCCGAGTACCAATTCGTCTCCTCCAGAAGAGACATCGGGGACTTCGTCAAGCAGGATCCCGCGTCGACCGATCCCCACGCGGTGCTGCTCGGCAGCAACGACAAACCGATCGCGGATTCGAGCTCGGGGTTGTTCTGCCCGTTCAACAGAGGCACCACGACGGTCTCGGTCCGCGCCGGCGGGCTCGTCTACTCGCAGCAGGTCACGGTCCAGCAGGGCAGCGTCAGACGGCCGTGCGGCACCGTGCCGCTGGAAGACCCGCCGCCGCCGGAGGAGCCCGAGCCCGCCGTGCCAGAGGATCCGCCGGAGCCGACGCCCGACGACGGGCCTGGGCCGACCACTCCGGCCGGCGGCTCGTTCCCGATCGACCTGCCGCCGCCCGGGCCGGTGCCAGCGGTCAGAGCATCGCCGACACCTCCGCCGACACCGAAGCCGACGATCCCGCCATTCCTGCCGGCGGCGATCATCCCGCCGTTCCTGGTGCAGCTGCCGAACAACACCTTCCTCCCCCCGGTGATAAACCCGCCGGCACCGCCGTCGGCGCGCCCGAGCCCGCCGAGCGGCACCTCGCCCGTCTCCGGTCAGGTCACGCAGACCGCGGTCGCTCCGGAGGAGAAGAGAGAGGAAGAGGTCGCGGTCGACATGGCTCACAACATGGCCGCGTACGAGCAGCCGCACCGGGACCTGTTCCCGGCCTACCTCGCGGGCATCGCGCTGCTCGGGGCGATCGCCGGCGTGACGATCCGCCGCGGCCGGTCACGCGACGGCGACACGCTCGCGCTCAGCGTCGCGCGGGCTGACGGGCCTCCCATGCGTAAACACCGCGGGCGATGACCGGCGTAAATACACTCTTGAAAAGAGAGTGAGGCGCGGCTAGGCTGGCCCCGTTGACGCCGCGCATGGATCAACTGCGTCAATTCACATCAAGCGTTCTCGCCGGCTCGGCCGGCGAGCGAAACGGGGTGGACCGCATGGGACTGCTGTCAGCAAAACGGGGAATCGCGGTGCTCGCCGCAGGCGTCGCCACGGCGGCGCTGTCGACCGCCGCCACAGGCGTCGCGTCGGGGGCGACCTACACCGACCTCACCGGCGAGGGGTCGTTGCTCCAGTCGATCGCGCAGAGCAGCATCTGGGGCAGCGGTTACTCGACGCTCTCCGGCGGGAGAACGCTCACGTACACCGCAAACGACAACGCGCTGACGGCGATCGGCGCGAATGCGCTGGGCAACGTCCCGACGCACCTAGAGGTGTATGCCACCGACGATCCGCCGTCGGCGACGGGGATCGCGAACATCAGAAGCAACGCCGGCGGGACGACGGGCGTCGAGGTGATCCCGGTCGCCCAGGCCGCGATCGCGGTGATCGCGAACCTGCCGACAGGCTGCACCGGCACGGGCCCGCTGAACGCGAGACCCGCCCAGATCGCGAGAGCGTACAACTCGGGTGGTGCGACGGCCGCTGATGTCTTCGGCACCGCTGTGAGCGGAACGGCATGCACCGGGTTGATGACTCCGGTCGCATATGCGAGACCGTCGGGCATGACGCTCAATTTCAAGCGCTACCTCGCGTTGAGAGGCTACTCGGGTGCGGTCGACGCGCTTGCGGGCACCTGGCCCGCGAACGTGAGAGCGAGCGCGAGCAGCGGTGGCAACCTCGTCTCGCTCGTCAACACGACGAAGGGCTCGATTGGCTACGTCGCACTCGCTCATGCGATCTCGGGTGGACTGACGACCACGTCGACGACGGCGGGCTTCATCGCGAACGTCGATGGCCAGGCGGCGCAGGTCAGAGTGGGCACGAGAGTCCGTTCGAACTGCAACGGCGCCGCGTACACGAGCACGCCGTTCACGACGGCGAACGCCGATTGGAACGGTGTCTTCCCAGATCTGGCCAACCCGTCGTACTCGGGGTATCCGATCTGCGCGTTGACGTACGTGCTCGGGTACAGCGATCCGTACACCAGCCTGCCGACACGTGCCACGGGCGGCGCGTTCACGGCTGCCGAGGGTCTATCGGTTGCCGCGTACTACCAGTACGTCACCGGCTCGCTGTCGGGAGCGATCGACATCAACGCTCAGAACTACGCTGCGCTTCCGGGCACGATCCAGGCCATCGCCGCCACCGGCGCGGCCCGCATCAACTAATTCACTGACGTCCAGCGGCGGAGTGGCCCCGGCGGCCCGCACGAGTCAGCCGTCCGACTCAAACACTGAAAAGTAGAAATTCAGCGAACCTGGGCATTCTTTGTTCAGTCTTGAAGATTGCGTAAACAGATCTTGCGCGCGGTGCGTCAACACATCTACGCTGCGTGACGCATGCTAACGATTCCCGCCGGGGGGAACTGGCGGGAGAGAAGGGGGATTCACCGAATGGGACTTCTGTCCACCAAGCGCGTGGCGTCGGTGCTCGCTGCCGGCGCTGCCGTTGCGGCACTCGGCACGGGCGTCGCGTCCGCGTCGACCTACACCAACCTCGTCGGCGAGGGCGCTTCGCTCCAGAACCTTGCGCAGAACAGCATCTGGGGTCCGGCCTACTCGACCCTTTCTGGCGGTAGAACGCTCACCTACACCGGCAACAGCAGCGGCGCGGCGCTCGCGTCGATCGGCGCTAACGCCACCGGCGTCACGCCGACCCACCTAGAGGTCTACGGATCGGACGACCCGCCGACGGCGACGCAGGTCAGCAACATCAGAAGCAACGCAGGCGGCGTCACCGGCGTCGAGGTCATTCCGGTTGCGCAGGCGGCCGTCGCCGTCATCGCCAACCTGCCCACGGGCTGCACGGGCACCGGGCCGCTGAACGCGAGCTCGGCCCAGGTCGGCAGAGCGTTCAACAGCGGGGCGTCGGCCTCCGACGTCTTCGGCACGGCCGTCAGCGGCGCGAGCTGCACCACGGTGCTGACGCCGATCGCGCGTTCGACGACGTCGGGCACCACGCTCAACTTCAAGAACTACATCGCGCAGAGAGGCTACGGGGGCGCCGTCGATGCGTTCGCGACCACGTGGACCGGGGTCGTGAGACCGCTCGCCAGCAGCGGTGGCAACCTCGTCTCGCTCGTCAACACGACGAAGGGTTCGATCGGCTACGCGAACCTGGCCGACGCGATCTCGGGTGGTCTGACGACCACGTCGACGACGGCGGGCTTCATCGCCAACGTCGACACGATCGCCGCGCAGACCAGATCGGGCACGAGACTCCGCTCGAACTGCAACGGCGCGATCTACAGAAGAACGCCGACGACGACGGCGAACGCCGACTGGAACGGTGTCTTCCCGGATCTGAGCAACGTGTCGTACTCGGGTTACCCGATCTGCGCGCTGACCTACGTGCTCGGCTACAGCGATGCGTACACCAGCCTGCCGAGACGCAGCGACGGCACGGCGTTCACGGCTGCCGAGGGTCTATCGGTTGCCGCGTACTACCAGTACATCACCGACTCGCTGTCGGGCCAGCTCGACATCAACGCCCAGAACTACGCTGCGCTCCCGGGCGCGATCCAGACGATCGCCGCCACCGGCGCCGCGCGCATCAACTAGTCACTCCGCTCCAAGGCAGCAGCCCGCTGCCGCTCGCTTCGGCGCGGCGGCCGCGGGGTCGCAACTCGAAGCCGGGTCCGTTCGCGGGCCCGGCTTCGGCCGTTCGCGGGCATGCACCCTCGCGGAGAGCGCGGTGTCATCGCGTCGAAAAGAGACATTGACGTTTGTGATGAACGCGTAAACACGTCTTCCCTGCGTCACACCTCAGCCGTAACGTCGACCTCTCGAATCCGAGAACGATCGGCCAGGGGCCGGGAGGTTGTCGATGAAGTTGGCAGAAAGCACCGTCGGCGTGCGCATCGCACGTCGATGGTTGATGGCCGCCCTCGCGGTTGCCATCGTGTTGACGGGGTGGGCGTCGAGCGCTCGCGCCGCCGATCCGGATCCGTACGGCCAGGTCGCCCGCTGGGGCGCCACCGGCACGGACAGAATCGGCCAGGCGGTCGGCTTCGCCGCAGATCCAGTCGACGACAGCGTCTACATCGTCGACCAACAGAGCAGCAATGCCGCGGCTGGCGAGGCGACCTTTCGGCTGCGCAAGTTCGCCGGGGACACCGGGGTGGTGGAGGGCAGTGCGACCTTCACGGCCAGAGGCCCGCTGACCAACTCGCTGCCGTCGATCGGCGGCGTCGCCGTCGACCACGGCGCGAGACACGTCTACCTCACGGTGACGGCGCAGAACACGGCCGAGGACTTCCCGGCGCTGCAGCAGATCAAGGTCTTCAGCACCGACGTCAGCGGTGGCACGCTCAGCGCCCCGGGCGACGTCGCCGACGGCAACCTGCTCGACACCGTGCCGTCGCTCGTGTGGACTGCTCCGATCGCCGTCGATCCGCAGACGCACGACGTCCTCGTCGCGGGTCTCGACGGCGCTGACTACAGCATGGACGTCCGTCGCGTCGCCGGCGTCGCCGCTGGCGGCGGACAGCCCGGCGACGCCGTCGCCGACTGGAACGTGGTCGATCCGAACACGCCCGCACCGGTCAGCCTCGCGGTCGCCGCGAGCGGCGACGTGCTGCTGGCGTGGAAGGTCGATCCGTCGGTCTCGCTCTACGACCTCGTCAGAGTGACCAGACTCAGCGCGGACCTCAGAACGGCGACGCCGTTCCTGCCGACCACCGCTCAGGGCGGCCAGGGGATCATCGCCGGCATCCCGCCGGATCCGGACTTCAGCTCCGGCAGCTACGGCGCAAAGGTGCTCGGTTCGGCGCTTGCGACCGCGCCCGACGGCTCGCTGCTGGCGACGACGATCGGCGTGTGGCGCCCGTTCACAGGGGTCGCGATCGCTGATCCGTTCGCACCGAGCGGGACCTTCCAGTCGGCGATCGGCGTCCGGCGGCTCAGCGCCGCCGGCGACGACGGAGGCATCGTCGGCGGGGGCACCGCGAGCGGCAGCTGCTCGATCAGCCGGATCGCGGCGGCAACCGGCAGCCCGGCCGGAGCATTCGGCATCCAGCTCGGCTCTGCCGGCACGTTCTACGCGATCTCGACGCTCGCCGACGGAACGAACGAGATCGTCCGCTTCGGTCCTGGCGGCAGCGGCTGCCCGGTGCCGTCGGCGAGTTTCGCCGTCAGAGCGAACGGTCAGACGGTGCCGACTGACGGCACGGTGCCGATCGGCGCTGAGACGACGCTGGACCTGAGCGGCGCGGACCTCAGAGGCTGGGACCTGCTGGAGGTCGACTGGGACGTCGACGGCGACAGCAGCAACGGGTTCGAGGTGACGGACCGTCGTCCGCTCCCGTCGGTCGACCCGACGTCGCCGGCGCCGGCGTTGACGCACAGAGTGACGTACAACAGCGCCAGAACGGTCACGGTCCGTGCGCGGCTGTTGACGACCGGCGGCACGCGCGAGATCTCACGTGAGATCAGAGTCGCCGCCGCCGCGATCGCTCCGACGGCGAGCCTCAGCGTGCCGAGCTTCGGCACCGGCGGCCAGGCGGTCACGCTCGACGCCAGCGGCTCGAGAGCGCAGCCCGACGGCAGCACGGCGACGCTCAGATTCGAGTGGAAGTTCGGCGACGGCGGCGACTGGACCGTGGGCACCGCGAGACAGGCGCACACGTACGCGAACCCGGCCGGCAACGTCAACTACACGGTGCAGGTCAGAGTGACCGACACGTCGAGCGGCCTGGCGACGCTCTCGGCGACGAGAACGATCACGATCAGACCGGCGGCGGTGCAGGACCCGTGCGTGACGAACCCGTCGTCGTGCCAGCCTCCGCCGAGCTGCGCCAACACCCCGTCGCTCTGCCCGCCGCCGGTGAGAACGTGCGCGACGGACGCGTCGCTGTGCCCGAAGCCGCCGGCCGACACCACCGCCCCGGCGTTGACGTTCAAGGCGACCACCGCGGTGCCGTCGACTGGTCTGCTGTCGCTTCAGCTGGGCTGCCCGGCCGCTGAGACCAGCTGCAGCGGCAGTGTCGAGGTCAAGACGGCGAGCGCGGTCGCGGCGAGCGCGGCGGCGAAGAGAAAGGCCAGAGCGAGAAGAAGCATCCTCACGCTCGGCAGAGCGACGTTCACCGCGACCGGCGGTGCGACCGCGAACGTCAAGGTGAAGCTGTCCGCGGCCGGCAAGAAGCTGCTGGCGAGAGCGAAGAAGCTCAAGGTCCTCGTCACGGTGGTGACGAGAGATGCGGCCGGTAACGCCAGCACGCTCAGAAAGACGCTCACGCTGACGGTGGCGAGAGCGAGAGCGAGAGGCAGAAAGAAGAAGTAGCTCGCTGACGCGAGCGCTCCCCTCTGCGGTGTTCACGCGGCGGCACCGAGCCGCGTGAACACGCCGGGGCGCTCCAGCTGCGTCAGGCGACGCGGGCGGCGCGCGGAATGCGCACGCCCGCGCCCTCGGGCTCGAGCTCGCCGGTCCGCTTCAGGCGGCTGATCGTCGAGGCGATGACGGTCCGCTTCATCCCCGTCAGCGCGGCGATCGCCGGTGCGGCGATGCCCGGATGATCGGCGACGATGTCGAGGATCACGCGCTTGTTGGAGCCCTGCGGGGCGCGGCCGTCGCGGCCGCGCAAGGTGCTCGGGCGGCCCGGGCGGTGCGAAGAACGCGCGGCGCGCACCGGCATCGGCGCGACCTCGTCGGCGGCGGGCCATTCCATCGACGTGTTCGTGTCGAGCGCGGCGAGCAGCGACTGCAGTTGCGCGGCCTCAGCCAGCAGCGGCTTCAGTTCGTCGAGCCGCGCCTCCGCGGTACGGCGGATCTCATCGACGGTGGGACTCATGACCTTCTCGGGGATCGGCGTGCCAGGGGGGTGCGTCAGGGTGTCCGTAGTATGAGGCATGAGCGCGCCGGACATGACATCGAATTTACGACTTGATTACAAGTCGGTGTGTCAATATGGGCGTGCGCGAGTGCTGACAGCGGCTGCTCTCGCGAGGCCCGTCGGCGCGCGAGCGCGATGCTCGCGTTTCAGCGCACGTGGGAGTTGACGCGCACGTCGCGTCTGCCGGGCGTGCTCGCGTCGCGCGGCACGCGCACGACGAACCAGCGCAGGCCACGCGGCAGGCGGGCGCGGTCGATCGCGGGCGCGTGCGAGACGGGACGGGTCGAGGTGGTCCGCGAGCTCATGCCGATCTGGACCGAGACCGCGCGCACGTTCGCCGCCGTCAGGCCGAGGACGTAGTGCGAGCTGGGGCTGACGAGGTCGTCGACGAGCGTCTCGCCAGCCGCCGGCGGAGCGTCGCAGCGGGTCGAGACGAGGCCGTCGACGAAGAAGGCGTCGCAGAGGTCGTCGCCGCGTCGCGACGCTGACAGCGTCCACGCCTCGCCGTTCACATGACCGGAGCCGATCTGCGCGGGGTCGGTCGTGCGCAGAGACGGGTCGCCGTCACCGGCGCTGCTGACGAACGAGCGCGTCGCCAGCGCCGTCGCGCCGACCAGCAGCCCGAGCCCGACCAGCGCGCCTGAGCGGCGCGCGACCACGCCGGTCCGCCGCAGCGCGCGCCGGCTCGCGCTGGCGCGGCGCCGACGCGGCGGCAGCGTCGTCACCTGGGTGGTGTCGTCGGAGCTGGCCGGGCGCGGCGGCGGGACAGCTCCTGCGCGCGTGCTGCTGGGACGGTAGGACGGTGACGAGGTCCGCTCGCCGCGCGAGATGGAGCGTCCAGCGAGCCAGCTGCCGCTGCCCTCGCCCGCCTCGACTGCGGCGGCCATCCGGCGCTCCAGCTCATGCTCGATCTCCCACAGGATCGGCAGGTCGGGATCGAACTCGTCCGTGGGCTCGTCGGCGGTCACGGTCTCACCTCGGCGGTCCAGGCGTCACGCAGTTCTCGGCTCAGCCGCCTCAGCGCGCGCGAGACATGCGTCCGCACGGCCGGCACCTCGAGCCCCATCTGATCGGCGATCTCGCGGTAGGGGAGATCTTCTATGACGCGCAGGCGCACCGCCGTGCGCTGGTCGGGCGGAAGCAGGGCGAGATGGCCGGCGATCAGCTCCCTCATCTGGGCCAAGCCGGCCAGCTCCTCGATCCGCTCGATCTCGCGGTCGCTCAATGCGCGCCGCTCTATCCCGAGGCGGCGGGCGTTCGCGCGCTCGGTCGCGTCGCGCCGCTGATGGTCTCGCAGCGTGCTGCGCGCGATCGCCCACAGCCAGCCCGACAGCTCCGTCTCGGAGCTGCCGCGAAACTGCTCGCGGCGGTCGAGCGCGGTCGCGAACGTCTCGGACATCAGGTCGACCGCCAGCTCGGGGTCGTGCAGCCGCCGCTGGAAGAAGACGACCAACGTCTGTGCGTTGCGTCGGTAGAGGCGTGCGAAGTCATCTTGATGGAGCGTCACGAGCGTCGATGCCAGGTACACGTCAATCGCGGCTCTGGTCGGAGCGGCGGGCGATGCGAGCGGCGACCGCGACCAGCTCCCGCGTCTGCTCGAAGGACTTCTGCAGCAGCGCGCCGGAGGCCGCGACGTCGCCAGCTGCCGGGCGCTCGAAGCCGCGTCGCGCGAGCGCCTCGGCCCACTGCGGCCGGCGCACCATCCGCCGCAGTCGCTGGTCCACACGTGTGCGGCGCTCACCGCGCAGCGCCTGCGGTGCGACGACCGCGACCCAGCGGTCCAGCGACGCGGCGCTGCCGTGGCCGAGCAGGTCGCGCAGCAGCGGCAGCGGCGCCCCGTCCGCGGTTGTCGCGCGAGGCCCGCCGTCGCTCCGGGCGAGCGGTCGCAGCACGCGCGACAGCCCCTTCCGGCGCAGTTCGCTGGCCGGCGCCACGACCGCGTCGATGCCGCCGTGGTCGACCAGCCCGGCGGCGTTGTCGGCAGGCAGCACCCGGTAGCGCACGGGCCCGTGCGCGTCGGCGTCGTCGACGAAGGCGGCCAGCGCGTCGACCGACCACGGGTCGGGGCTGACGCCGAGCACGAGCGAGCCCGCGTCGGTGCGCAGCCGCGCGAGCAGTTCCTCGGCGGAATCGAGCTGCGACCGCGCCGGCGCCGCGACCGCGAGCGTGTCGCGGGCGAGCAGCGCGACCGGCTGCGCGGCGAGCAGCAGCCGCTCGGCGCGGGCGGCCTGGCGCGCGACGTCGGAGATGCCGACGTCACGCCGCTCGCGCTCGAGGTCGGCGAAGGTGCCGCCGTCGACGACGAGCAGATCGTCGTCGCCGCCGATGTCGTCGTCGAGCAGCGCGAGCACGGCGGCGGAGACGCCGCCGTCGACCTTGCGCACGCCGGCGGGGGCGGTCGGCTCGTCGAGTGCGCGCGCGGCCGCGCGCGCGAGCTGCCCGGCTCCGCTGCTGCTGTCGGTGCCGGACGTCCACAGCGTCAGCGCGCGCTGGGCGCTGGCGGCTCTGCCGGGCGGCGTGCCGGTGAAGGGATGGCGGACGAAGTCGGTCACGACCATCGCGCAGGCGAGCACGAGCACCATCGGCCACAGGCCCCGACCGCGCGCGGCGGTCGCTGTCAGTGACGGTGCCGGCGCCGGCATCCTCGTTCGCTAGCGCGACTCCGGGCCGCGGCGGTCGCCGTTGCCGTGCTGCGCGCCGGCGCCGTTGCGCTGCGGCAGCGGGATCTCGCCGAGTTCGACGGGGCGGACGGTCGACAGCACCGCTTCGAGCGCGACGCCGGAGAGCGTCTCGTGCTCGAGCAGCGCGTTGGCGGTCTCGCGGACGGCGTCCCAGTTGGCGCGCAGGACGTGCTCGGCGCGCGCCTCGGCCTCCTCGACGATCCGCTCGGTCTCCTCGTCGATCAGGTTGAGCGTCGCGTTGCCGACCGAGCCCAGCTCCTGCAGCGCGGCGCCGAGGAAGACCTCGCCCTGCGGCTCGCCGATCGTCACATGGCCCAGCCGCGGCGACATGCCGAAGCTCGTCACCATCGAGCGGGCCAGTCTGGTGGCGGCGTGGAGGTCGTCGGAGACGCCGGTCGACTCCTCGCCGAACTCGATCACCTCGGCGGCGGTGCCGGCCATGACCGCGACCAGCTGACGCTCGAGGTCGCTGCGGCCGTGCATGACGGCGTCGCGGTCGGTCAGCATGTGCGCGGCGGTGCCCAGCTGGCGGCCGCGGGCGACGATCGACAGCTTCTGCGACGAGACGGTCTGGCCGATCGCGCGGGTCGCGACCGCGTGGCCGGACTCGTGCACGGCTATCGTCCAGCGCTCGTCCTCGGTCAGGACGTGCTTTTTCGCGGGACCGGCGACGACGCGGTCGATCGCCTCCTCGAGCGTCGCCTGGTCGACCTCCGTGCGGCCCTCGCGCACGGTCAGGAGCGCCGCCTCGTTGACGATGTTGGCGATCTCCGCGCCGGAGAAGCCCGGGCACAGTCTCGCGATCTCCATCAGGTCGACGTCCTGGTGGAATCTGCGGCCGCGCCCGTGGAGCGTGAGGATCTCGTAGCGGCCGTGGACGTCGGGCACGTCGATCACGACCTGACGGTCGAAGCGGCCCGGGCGCAGCAGCGCGGGGTCGAGGATGTCGGGCCGGTTGGTCGCGGCCATCACGACCAGGCCGGCGTCGCCGCCGAAGCCGTCCATCTCGACGAGCAGCTGGTTGAGCGTCTGCTCGCGCTCGTCGTTGCCCTGGCCGACGCCGGCGCCGCGCTTGCGGCCGGCGGCGTCGATCTCGTCGATGAAGACGATCGCGGGGGCCATTCTGCGGGCCTTCGCGAACAGGTCGCGGACGCGGGCGGCGCCGACGCCGACGAGCGACTCGACGAACTCGGCGCCCGAGGCGGTGAAGAAGGCGGCGTCGGCCTCGCCCGCGGTCGCGCGCGCGAGGAGCGTCTTGCCGGTGCCGGGGGGGCCGACGAGCAGCACGCCCTTCGGCGCCGCCGCACCGGCGTCGAGGTATCTGGAGGGATCGGCGAGGAAGTCGCGGATCTCCTTCAGCTCGGTGAGCGCCTCGCCGGCGCCGGCGACCGAGTCGAACGTGACGGCCGCGCCGCCGCCTCTCTTCTTTCTTCTGCCTCTGCCGCGGAAGTTGGAGAACGCGGCGATGCCGCCGCTGTCGCCGGTCTGACGCGTGAAGAAGGCGAACAGGCAGACGAGCAGCAGGATCGGCAGCAGGAACTGGATCACGATCGTGCGCAGCGCCTTGCCGCTCTGCGGATCGATTCTGTACGACGCGCCGCCTCTGTCGAGCGCCGTCATCAGCTGCTGCGTGCCGGCGTCGGAGCCGAGGTAGTCGGCCGTCAGCTGCAGGCCGGTGTCGGTCGTGGCCTCGATCTGGTGGTCGTAGTCGAGCAGCGTCGCCGTCCGCACGTGCTCCTGGTCGATCAGCCGCTGGATGCTCGAGAGATCGACCTGGCGGCCGCTCGCGTCGGGTCCGAGCCGCCCCAGCATCGTGAAGAAGAGGATCGCGATCACGATCGAGGAGAACAGCAGGAAGGTCGAGAGCGGATCTCTCAGCAGGAATCTCAGGATCGCGTCGAACAGCTCCCGCGCACGGCCGACCGCGACCTGCGCAGGTGAACGTCTGCGTTGGGCGGACGAGAGGCGTGGGTTGCTCATCAACGGCTCCTTCGTGGGGAAGTCTGGGGGCGGCGAGGCCGACGGACAGTAGGGCGGCGATCAGTGGTGTACCACCCTGTTTCCCAATCTGTTTACAACTTGGGAACGAACTCGGCCTCAATGAATGGCACGTTGCCACAGAGTTTACGTCGCGGCCACACGCGGCAACACGATCGTCACGACGGTGGATCGAGGCGCCGGCATCATGACCATTGCGGATCCGAGGGGGAGTCCGCCGCGGTTGACGGGGACACCGACACCGCACCTCACCTCCGCGCGGTGACACGGCCGGTCACCGCGCGGAGGTGCGATCGCAAACGCGCAGTTCTCCGGATGTTTACAGGGTGTGTCGACGCGGCGCCTATCTTCCGCCGCTGCTCAACCACCGGAGGTTCCTCGCATGCGTCCCGATCAGACCCCGTCCGGCTCGCGCCGTTCAGATCCCGTCGCGCGTCTGCTCGGCGGCAGCGCGCTGGCGGTGGCGATCATCGGCTGCGTCTTCGCGATGACCGCCAGCTCCCCGGCCGCGCCCGATCGCGACGCCGGGCCGACTGCTGTCGCCGCTGCGAGAAGAACGGCCAAGAGAAGGGCGTCGAAGAGACGTGCGCCGGCGCTTCCGGGCGCGAGCACGAGACCCCGCCCGCTCGGGATCCTGCGGCTCGATCGCAGCAAGCGCTTCCCCGCGAGCGTGATCCCGAAGATCGCCTCCGCGCGCGCTGCCGACCGGCTCGGCGGGGCGACCCGCGATGCGCTGACGCTCGGCTGCGCGGCGACGACGGTCGACCTCGGCACCTGGTGCCTCGACGCCTCTACCCAGCCGATCCCGCCGGAGGACGCCGGCAAGGACGACTTCTTCTATGCGACGAAGACCTGCATCGACGCGGGCGGCTACCTGCCCAGCGCCGCGCAGCTGATCGGCGCGGCGGATCGCGTCAAGCTCGCCAGCACGATCGACGACGACGTCGTGACGGCCTCCGTCGACGAGGACAGAAGCGACGGCTACAAGGACCAGCGCGAGATGAGCAGCACGCTGTTCACGACGATCGCCGGCGCGAGCGCCGCCGGCTCGGAGGGCGTCTCCGCCGGCTCGAAGGGCAACCCGCTCGCGGGCGAGCCCGACCCGCAGGTGCGTCCGGCCGATCCGCGCCCGGCGACGGTCCAGTACATGACGGTCTACGACAACCGCAACCGTGGCGGCTTCGCGGGCGGCAAGCCGATCAACACCCCGGAGCGCTTCCGCTGCGCCTACGACAAGGCGCAGGGCGCGGCGAGAGCTGAGGAGTGAGCTGACCCGCGGGCGTGACCGAATGGTGATCGACGTAAACATTCGTCAGCAGTTTGTTTACGGAGTTGTCACTTGGGTGCAATGGCTTCGCAGATAGACCTCCCTCTGCAACGTATTCATCGTTTCTAGAGAGGGATCACTGCACATGCGTCTTCGCACTCGTGTCGCGTCCGCGGCCGTCGTCGTGTCCGCCGCCGCCAGCCTCGCCTTCGCCGGCAACGCCGTCGCCGCCTTCCCGGACTTCACCGGCTGCCCGCTGGAGGAGACGCCCGGCGCCTGGACCTGCCTCGACGTGCAGTCGACGGCCGGCACGCTGAGATTCGGCACCGCCGAGGTCGCGCTCGGCAGCTCGCTCGAGATCAGAGGCGCGCTCGTCAGAAGCGGCCCGATCTCGACGGTCGTCCCGGCTGCCGGCACGACCGGCCTGACCGCGACTCCGCTCGCGATCCCGGGCGGTCTGACCGGTAGCGGCTCGACCTCCCCGCTCAACAGACTGACGGTCGAGATCAAGCTCGCGGGCTCCGGTCCGATCACGCTCGCCAGCTCGACCACCGCGCTCACCCTGCCGGTCAAGCTGAAGCTGAAGAACCCGCTGCTCGGCAGCTGCCACATCGGCTCGGACAGCGAGCCGATCCAGCTCGCGCTGACACCCTCCTCGCGGGGCACGTTCGACGACACCGAGACGTACTTCTCGTTCCTCGGCAACCAGCAGGCGACCGACGCCTTCGCGGTCCCGGCCGTCAAGGGCTGCGTGCCGTTCAACAGACTGCTGAGCGCGCGCCTCGGCGTTCCGGCCGCGACCGGCAACTCGTTCGCGCTCACGAGCAACTTCGGCTTCACCTACTAGAGCGGCGATCGCGGCGAGGCGCTGAGCCCGCCGACGAGGTCGCGAACCACGGGGCGGCGCGCCGATCGGCGCGCCGCCCCGTCGTCGTTTGAAGGCGCCAGGAGTTTTCATCGCGGGCGGGGCGGGATAGCGTTGTGGTGATGTCCTACCGTCTCAGCGTCAGAGATCCGCTGCCCGACTCCGTCCGTGCCTGCGCCCGCGAGCAGCTGTGGGGCGCGGTGCGGCAGCTGGAAGGGGAGGGGGATGCGCCGGCGACGGCGATCCACGAGGCGCGCAAGTCGCTCAAGAAGACGCGCGCGCTGCTGCGGCTCGTGCGGCCCGCGCTCGGCAAGCGCACCTACCGCGCCGAGAACGGCGCGCTCCGCGACGCCGCCGCGCAGCTGTCGGCGACACGTGACGCCGACGTGCTCGTCGCGACCGTCGACGCGCTCGCGCAGCACGCCGCCGGCAGGCTGCCCGCGAGCGACTTCGCCGCCGTGCGCGCGGCGCTCGTCGCGGAGGCCGCGGCGCATCATGCCCCCAGCGAGGGCGAGAGCTCCCTCGCCGCCGTCGCCGCGTCCGTCGCGCTGGAGCTGCGGGCGGCGCACGCGCGGGTCGAGCAGTGGCCGCTCGACGGCGCCGGCTGGGAGACGGTGGTCGCCGGCATCTCGGTCGCCTACGCGCGCGGGCGCGCGGAGCGGGAGCTGGCGGAGGCGCATCCGAGCGTCGTCCACCTGCACGACTGGCGCAAGCGGGTGAAGGACCTCTGGTACCACCACCGGCTGCTGAAGCCGGTCTGGCCCGACGTCGTCAAGGCGTGGGGGGAGGAGGCGCACATCCTCTCCGAGCAGCTCGGCGACGACCACGACCTCGCCGTCCTGCGCGAGCGGCTCGAGCAGGGCCTCGACGCGCCGCTGGAGCTCGCGCCGCTGCTGGCGCTCGTCGAGCAGCGGCGGGGCGAGCTGCAGGCGCAGGCGCGGCTCGTCGCCGCGCGCCTCTACGTCGAGAAGCCGAAGGCGTTCGAGCGCCGCGTCGGCGGCTGGGTCGCGGCCGCCGTCGCCGAGGCGAACGCGGCGGCCGACGGCGCGAACGGCGCGTCCAGCTGATGGCTGACGAGATCGAGCGCAAGTTCGTCCTCGACGCCCCGCCGCAGGGGCTCGACGAGCATCCCTCCGAGCCGATCTCGCAGGGCTACGTCGC
The DNA here is from genome assembly GCF_030646155.1 of Conexibacter sp. CPCC 205762. Classification (GTDB taxonomy): domain Bacteria; phylum Actinomycetota; class Thermoleophilia; order Solirubrobacterales; family Solirubrobacteraceae; genus Conexibacter. The sequence continues at coordinate 73,030 of NZ_JAUTDN010000016.1, read as the reverse complement.
GCTCGACGGCGACGTCGAGGTGCGCGTCCGCAGACGCGGCGAGCGCGCCTACCTGACGATCAAGGCCGGCGGCGGCCGCCGCCGCGTCGAGCAGGAGCTGGAGATCGAGGCCGCGCGGTTCGAGGCGCTCTGGCCGCTGACCGCCGGCCGCCGGATCGTCAAGCGCCGCTACGTCGTCCCGGCGCAGGACGCGCTGATGTTCGAGGTCGACGTCTACGAGCAGGAGCTGGCGGGGCTCGTCGTCGCCGAGGTCGAGTTCCCCGACGACGCCGCCGCCAACGCCTTCAGGTCGCCCGAGTGGCTCGGCCGCGAGGTGACCGACGACCCGCGCTGGAAGAATCAGGCGCTCGCGCTCCACGGCCGGCCCGACGGCCGCCCCGAAGGCTGAGCCGACGGTGCGGTCAGCCGTACGAGCAGCGCCGCGCCGTCCGTCAGGATGTCCGGCATGAAGCCGATCTGGTTCGTCGTCGCCGTCGCGGTGCTCGCCTTCGCCTGGTGGAGACGGCGCAGAGCTGAGCCGCCGCTGCTGGTCGGGCTCGTGCTGGTCGCGATCGGCGCCGCCGTCTACGCCACCGGCCTCGTCGAGATGCCGGACCTGGAGAAGCTGCTGACCGACCTCGGCGAGGCGCTCGGCACCTGGACCTACCTGCTCGTCGGCGTCCTCTGCTTCCTCGAGTCCGGCGCCGGGATCGGCCTGCTGATCCCCGGCGAGACGGCGATCATCGTCGGCGGCGTCGTCGCCGGCCAGGGCGAGATCAACATCGTCCTGCTGATCGCGATCGCCTGGGCGTCCGCCGTCGCCGGCGACCTCACGAGCTTCTTCATAGGCCGCCGGCTCGGCCGTCAGTTCCTCGTCAAGCACGGTCCCCGCTTCAAGATCGACGAGCCGAAGATCGAGCAGGTCGAGGCCTTCTACGACAAGCACGGCGGCAAGGCCGTCTTCCTCGGCCGCTTCGTCGGCCTCGTGCGCGCCGTCTCGCCGTTCGTCGCCGGCTCCTCCGGCATGCCGCTGCGGCGCTTCCTGCCCTACGACGTGCTCGCCGCCGGCATCATGTGCACCGCCTTCTCGCTGCTCGGCTACCTCTTCTGGCACTCGCTCGACAGAGTCCTGAAGATCGCCAGACAGGGCACGCTCGCGCTCGGCACCGTCATCACGGTCGTCGTCGCGATCGTCGTCGTGGTCCGCTGGCTGCGCGTCGAGGGCAACCGCGAGAAGCTCGACGCCTGGCTCGATGCGCAGTCGGCCAAGCCCGCGATCGGCCCCGTCATCCGCTTCCTGCGCGCGCTCGGCCGCCGCCTCGGCGGCCCCGCCCGCTTCCTCTGGGAGCGGCTGACGCCCGGTCAGCTCGGCCTCGAGCTGACCTCGCTGCTGGCGATCGCGGCCGTCGGCTCGTTCGTCTTCTTCGGCTACCTGATCGTGCTTGACCCGATCACCGAGCTGACGACCGGCGACCGCCGCGGCCTGCGCTGGGCGACCGACATCGAGACCGGCTGGCTGACCGACCTCGCGAAGGTGGTCACCAACCTCGGCGCGCTCGCGGTCGCCGGCAGCGCGCTCGCGATCACGGCCGCGGTGCTGCTGAGCCGCCGCGAATGGCTCGAAGGGGCCGCGCTGCTGGCCGGCGGCGTGCTCACCTACGCCGGCGTCCACATCACGAAGGCCGCGACCGACCGGCCGCGGCCGCTGCAGGCGATGATCGATACGGCCGGCTCCTCCTATCCGTCGGGCCACGCCGCCTACGCCGTCTTCTGGGTCGCGATCGCGGTCGCGCTGCGGCGCGTCTTCCCCGGCCTCGCCTCGCGCGCGATCGTGCTCGTCGCGGGGATCGCGATCGCCGTCACGGTCGGGCTGACGCGCATCTACCTGCGGGTCCACTGGTTCTCCGACGTCGCCGGCGGCTGGGGGCTGGCGGCGATGACGCTCGCCGTGACGGGGATGATCGCGCTCGTCGTCAGCTACTTCGCGGGCGGCGAGGCCGCCCGCGAGGAGACGCTGAAGGCCTGAAGCTCAGCGGCCGCCGGTGGCGCGGCGGAACAGCAGCAGGCAGACGACCGCGACGACCGCAGCGATCACCCAGACGGCGTTCGGGAAGGCGGTCACGATCGACAGCAGGAGCCCGACGACGGCGACGACGCCTGCGGCGCCGCCGGTCATCAGCAGCCGGTAGGCCTGCTGCTCTCTCTGCCGGCGGGTGGGACGGTTGGAGGATCGGCGCTGGATGTCGCTCATCGCCTCATCTTCGCAGGTGGCCGGCGCGCCCTGCGGGGGCGTCTGCGACGAACGTCTCTGCGGGTGGGGACGTTCGCGGGAGGAACTTCCCCCGCCAAGCCCTCCCGCGACCCCCATCGCCGTGCGAGACTCGCTCCCAATGCTGGAGGGTCGCACGAGGGAGCTCGCCTGGATCGGCGAACGGACGCACGGGTTGCACGAGGGCGGCGCCTGCGCCGTGCTGGTGCGCGGCGAGGCCGGCGTCGGCAAGAGCGCGCTGATCGAGGCCGTCGTCGCGGCGGCCGGCGACGGCGTGCGCGTGCTGCGCGCCCGCGGCTACGAGTCCGACACCGAGATCCCCTACGCCGGCCTGCTGGAGCTGGTGACGCCGCTGCTGCCGCTGCGCGAGCGCCTGCCCGCCGCCCAGCGCGACGCGCTCGCCTCCGCCTTCGCGCTCGAGCCGCCGACCCCGCACGACCGCCTCGCCGTCCCGGCCGGGCTGCTCGGCCTGCTCGCGCGCGCCGCCGAGCGCCGCCCGCTGCTGGCCGTCGTCGACGACGTCCACTGGCTCGACGACGCCTCGCGCGACGCGATCATGTTCGCCGCCCGCCGGCTCGTCGCCGGCGGCGTCGGGATGCTGCTGGCGGTGCGCGAGGGAGCCGAGGGCGACGCCGACCTCAGCGGCGTCGAGCAGCTGCGGCTGCAGGGATTGGAGCGGCCGGCCGCGCTGGCGCTGCTGCGGCGCGCCGCGCCGTCGCTGCCGCCCGGCACGGCCGAGGCGCTCGTCAGCGCGACCGCCGGCAACCCGCTCGCGCTGACCGAGCTGCCGGAGGCGCTGACGCCGGCGCAGCTGACCGGCGAGGCGCCGCTCGCCGACCCGCTGCCGGCGAGCGCCGCGATCGAGCGCGCCTTCGCGCGCCAGGCGCTGGCGCTGCCGGCCGACACGCGCGCGGCGCTGCTCGTCGCCGCGACCCTCCACCGCGGCCAGCTCGACCTGCTGACGGCCGCGTTGCGCCGCCTCGGCCTGCCCGACGACGTGCTCGCGCCGGCCGAGCAGGCGCGCATCGTCGCCGAGCGCGGCGGCGAGCTGAGCTTCCGCCATCCGCTGCTGCGGGCGGCCGTCTACCAGGCGGCGGCGAGCAGCGATCGGCGCGCCGCGCACGCCGCGCTCGGCGCCGTCGCGAGCGATCCGCGCGTGCGCGCCTGGCATCTCGCGCATGCCGCCGCGGGCGCCGACGAGACGGTCGCGGCGGCGCTGGAGGAGGCGGCGCGCGACGCCCGCGCGCGCAGCGGCCACGCCGAGGCGGCGCGCGCCTTCGCGCGCGCGGCGGAGCTCTCGACCGACCGCGCCGCGCAGGGCCGGCGCGCGCTCGACGCGGCCCAGGAGCACGCCGTCGCCGGCCACGTCGCGACCGCGCTGGCGCTGCTGGAGCAGGCCGAGCCGCGGATCGAGCCGCAGCTGGGGCCGGCGCTCGCGCGGCTGCGCGGCAACCTCGCGATGCGCCGCGGCGAGCCGCACGCCGCGCTGCAGATCCTCCACGGCGAGGCCGATCGCGCGCTCGCGGCCGGCGACCACGGCGCCGCCGCCGCGCTGCTGCTGGAGTCGTCGATCGGCTACACGATGACCGGCGATCCCGACGGGATGTTCACGACGCTGGAGCGCGCGAGCGTCTCGGCCGCGCAGGCCGGCGGCCCGGCGGCGCTGATCGTGCGGATCATGCTCGCCGTCTCGGGGATGGTCGTCGGCCGTGCGCGCGAGGGCGCCGCCGACGAGCTGGCGCGGATCGAGCCGCTGCTGGCCGGCCTCGACCCGAGCGGGCTCAGCGAGCCGCTCGGCCTCTACGCGCAGGCGTCGCTGTGGCGTGACCGGGACCGCGCCGAGCGCACGCTCGACTGGCTGATCGGCCGCTACCGCGAGGCGAGCGCCTTCGGTGCGCTGCCGTTCCCGCTGACCGTCCGCGCGATGCTGAACGAGCGCCGCGGCCGCTGGGCCGAGGCGGAGGCGGACGCCGAGGAGGCGGTGCGGCTGGCGCGCGAGATCGACCAGGCGACGATCGCCGGCTTCTGCCTTTCGACGCTCGTCAACGTCGAGGCCGGCCTCGGGCGGGTCGACGACGCCCGCGCGCACGCGCGTGAGGCGTTGGAGCTGCTCGACGCCGCCCGCGCGCGCAACCTCGCGATCTACGTCAACGCCGCGCTCGGCCGTGCCGAGCTGGCCGCCGACCGGCCGGAGGAGGCGATCGGGCCGCTCGAGCTCGCCGCCCGCGAGGCGGTCGCGCTCGGCTGGCGCGAGCCGAACGTCGTCCAGTTCGCCGGCGACCGCGTCGAGGCGCTGGTGCGGCTGGGGCGGGAGGAGGAGGCGCGCACGGCGCTCGCCGCGCTCGCCGACGACGTCGCGCTGACCGGCTGCGCCTGGGGCGCGGCGGTGCTGGAGCGGGGGCGGATGCTGCTGGCGCCGCCCGACGAGCTGGACGCCTGCGCCGTCCGCGGGCTCGACCTGCACATGCGCGACGGCGGTCCGTTCGAGCGCGCCCGCACCGAGCTGGCGTGGGGCGAGCGGCTGCGGCGACGGCGCCGGCGGATGGACGCGCGCGAGCCGCTCGAACGGGCGCTGGCGACCTTCCGCGCGCTCGGCGCCGCGCCGTGGGCGCGCCGCGCCGCCGACGAGCTGGCGGCGGCCGGCGGCGCGCACCCGGCCGCGGAGGGCGCGCGGCGCGGCCGCGACGAGCTGTCGCCGCACGAGCTGAAGGTCGCGCTGATGGTCGCGCACGGGATGACCAACCGCGAGGTCGCGGCGGCGCTGTTCCTGTCGCCGAAGACGATCGAGCGCCACCTCAGCCGCATCTACCGCAAGCTCGACGTGCGCTCGCGAACCGAGCTGGCGCGGCTGCTGACCGCCGACGCGGCGGAACGGGTCTAGGCCGAAGGCACGGCCAGCCGCACCGCTTGCCGACCGTGGGACGGGGTAGGGTCCTGGCGCGATGGAGACTGCCGTCGAAGTTCACGGACTCAGCAAGCGGTTCGGCGACAAGCTCGCCGTCGACGACCTCTCGTTCACGGTCACGTTCGGCCGCATCGTCGGCTTCCTCGGCCCCAACGGCGCCGGCAAGACGACGACCCTGCGGGCCGTGCTCGGGCTGATCAACCCGACCGGCGGCACCGCCACGATCACCGGCAAGGCGTACACCGAGCTGGACGACCCGGCCGGCACCGTCGGGGCGCTGCTCGACGGCGGCCTCTTCCATCCCGGCCGCAGCGGCCGCAACCACCTGCGCACGCTCGCGCGCGCCTCCGGCGTCTCGGACGCGCGCGTCGAGGAGCTGCTGGAGCTGGTCCAGCTCAAGCAGGACGGCAACCGCCGCACGAAGGGCTACTCGCTCGGCATGCGTCAGCGGCTCGGCCTCGCCGCGGCGCTGATCGGCGACCCGAGAGTGCTCGTGCTCGACGAGCCCGCCAACGGCCTCGACCCGCAGGGGATCCGCTGGCTGCGCGACTTCCTGCGCGCGCTCGCCGCCGAAGGCCGCGCCGTGCTCGTCTCCTCGCACGTGCTGTCGGAGGTGTCGCAGACGGCCGACGACGTCGTCGTGATCCACCGCGGCAGATCGATCCTGCAGGCGCCGCTGCCGCAGCTGCTGGCGCAGCACGCCGGCGGCACGCGCGTCGCCGGGCCCGACGTCGGCCGGCTGGCGGAGCTGCTGCGCGCCGAGGGCGCGAACGTGCGCGCCGCCGACGGCGACGGCGCGATCGTCGTCGCCGACCGCGACGGCGAGCAGATCGGCCGGGTGATCGCCGCCAACGCGGTCGTCGTCTCCGAGCTGGCGCCGGTCGCGCAGTCGCTGGAGGACGTCTTCTTCGAGCTGACCGGATCGACCGGAGGACCCGCATGAGCCGGTCGCTCTCCAGCGAGCTGCTGAAGCTGCGCACGACCAAGACCTTCTACGCGCTCGTCGGCAGCAGCCTCGGGCTGGTGCTGGTGATCGCCGTGATCGCCGCCGCCACCGGCAGCTGGCACACCTCGCCCGGCGACAAGCCGCCGGGGATCGACCTGCTCACGCTCGCCTCGATCGCGCAGCTGTTCGCGATCGTGCTGGGGATACTGGCGGTCACCTCCGAGTTCCGCCACGGCACGATCACGCCGTCGCTGCTGGCGGTCCCGGACCGCACGCGGCTGATGGGTGCGAAGCTGATCGTCCATCTCGTCGCCGGGATCGTCTTCGGCCTGCTGACGGTGATCGGCGTGCTGCTGCTGACCTCGCTCGTCTTCGGGCTGCGCGACATCGACGCCGGGCTGACCGGCTCGGAGGTCGTCAAGGCCGGCCTCGGCACGACGCTGGCGGTCGCGTTCTACGCCGCGCTCGGCGTCGGCGTCGGCGCGGTCGTGCGCAACCAGGTCGGCGCGATCGTCGGCACGCTCGCGTGGATCTTCGTCGTCGAGTCGCTGCTGACGATCATCCCCGGCTTCGACGACGTGATCTCGAAGTTCGGCCTCGGCGGCGTCGCCAACGGCCTCTCCGGCACCGACACCGGCGGCAGCGACGTGCTGGCGCAGGTCCCGGCCGGGCTGATGCTGCTGCTGTACACGGCGATCTTCGCGATCGCCGGCACGGTCCTGCTGAAGCGCCGCGACGTCTCCTGACGGTGTCGAGCCGGCGCCCCGGCGGGGTATCGGCGCCGGCCGCCTCGGCATCGCTTAGTATCGCCTCCGGCATGGCCCGGTGGAGAGCGATTGGCGGGGTGACCGCATGAGTTGGTGGGCGGTTCCGCGAGGGTGGATCGAGTCGTTCGGCGACATCGTCCGCTTCACGATGCGGATCTTCGGCGAGGTCTACGGCGGCCGCGTCTTCCGCTTCTTCGGCGAGGCGCTGCGGCAGGCGGGCCTGCTGATCCTCTCCTCGACGCTCGTCATCTGGGGCCTCGTCTTCATCATCGGCCTGCAGTGCGGCATCGAGGGCGCGTACTTCACGCGCGGCACCGGCACGCCGAACTACGCCGGCGTCTTCACCGCCTGGTGCGACCTGCGCGAGCTGGTCCCGTACGCCTTCGGCTACATGATGGCCGCGAAGGTCGGCACCGGCATCGTGGCCGAGATCGGCTCGATGCGGATCACCGAGGAGATCGACGCGCTCGAGGTGATGGGCATCAGCTCGATGACCTTCCTCTGCGGCACGCGCCTGCTCGCCTCCTGGATGGTGCTGCCGTTCGTCTACATCGGCGGCGTCGGCGCCGCCTTCATCGCGTCGTACCTCGCGGTGGTGGTGCAGATCCACGAGGTCTCTGCGGGCGGCTACGAGCTGATCTTCTGGGCCTTCCAGAATCCGACCGACCTGTTGTTCTCGCTGCTGAAGGGCGCCTTCATGGCGACCGGCATCGTCGTCGTCGGCTGCTACTACGGCTACAACGCCAGCGGCGGCCCGGTCGGCGTCGGCACCGCGACCGCCAAGTCGATGGTGCTCAACCTCGTCTACGTCCATCTGATCGGCATGATGGGCACCCAGCTGTTCTGGGGCGCCAACCCGCGCGCCCCGATCGGCGGCTGACGCGCGCGCACGGCCGCGCGCCAGCCGCGCGTCTAGCGCGGGTCGCGCACCAGCAGCTCGACGTTGCGGTCGCTGCGCTTGCCCGGTCCGCCGCCGCCGGTCACCTCGCGCGTCTGCGGGTCGTTGGCTGCGAGCGTGCGGGCGAGTGCGCCGAGCTGGACGTCGCTGAAGCCGTCGGCCGGCGTGCCGGGCGCCGGCGCGGCGATCGGCGCGGCGGTGTCGAGGATCGTGCCGAACAGCGACAGCGTGCCGTCGCGGTTGTCCATCAGCTCCAGCTCGCGCGACTGCTGCGGGAAGTCGATGTGGGCGGCGGTGTTGACCTGCCAGAAGCCGTGGCGGCCGCGCTTGAAGGCGCGCACGGCGTTGTGGTGGGTGTGGCCGTTGACGTAGGCGATCACGTGCGGATCGCTCAGCAGCAGGTCGCGGATGCTCTGCTTGCCGCCCATGCCGAGGTGCAGCGGCGTCGATCTGCGCGGGTCGCCGTCGCAGCCGGCCTCGGTCGGGTCGCTGCAGCCGGCCGCCTCGTCGGGCGTTCTGTTCGTCATCGTCTCGAGCGTGTGGTGGGAGTAGACGATCACCAGCTCGTCGCGTCTCGCCGCCGCTCTCAGCGTCTTGACCAGCCAGCGGTACTGCGGGTCGTCGACGTTGCCGGAGGCGCCGCCGCCTTCGGCGACCGTGTCGAGCGCGATCATCCGCAGCCCTCTGCGCGGCGCGAACGAGTAGTAGAGCGCGGTCCCGCGCGAGGCGCGCAGCTCCGCCCGCTCGGTCAGGCCGAAGCCGTGCTGTCTGTCGGCCGTGCCCTGCAGCCGCTTGTACTCGGGCTTGGAGACGAAGGCGCGGTCGGGGTCGGGCGGCGTCTGGCCGGCGCCGGCGAGCAGGCTGGCGGCGAACAGCGGGCTGCCGATCTGCGCGAAGACCTCGTCGGCGCTTCTGCCGACGAGCGACGCCGGGTCGAACTTCGCCGACGGGAAGATCTTCAGGCAGCTCGTCGCGATCGTGCGGAAGAGCACGCTGGAGGCCGGCGCGTTGCCCTGCACCAGCCCGTCGTGGTTGCCGCGCGAGGAGTACCACGGCACCTTCAGCCCTTCGGCGTCGAACGGCCGCAGCGCCCGCTCCAGCAGCCCCGGGTAGCGCGGGAAGCTCGCGTAGACGCCGCCGCCGGGCGCGGTGTCGGGATCCCAGAAGCCGGTTCTGCGCTCGGCCGGCGCGCTCGCGGGATAGTCGTCGTAGTCCTGCACGCCGGTGTAGCGGCGGGCGGCGACGTCGCCGTTGAGCTTGGCGATCTGCTCGGGCGTCGCGCCGGCGCACGTGTTCGCGGCGGTGATCGGCTTGCCGGAGAAGGGGTCGACGCGGCCGCCGTCGAGCACGCGCACCATCCACTGCGTCTCGTTGCGCTGCGAGTTGTCGGGCAGGTCGCCGGTCGTGATCGCGAAGCCGAGCCGCGCGCGTCTGCCGTCGCCCTGGCGGACGCCGCTGGTGCGGTTGCGGTTGAGGTTGCGGATCGTCGCGTCGAAGACGTGCGGGCCGAGCGTCTCCTGCGGCCGCCACGAGGCGCTGACGGCGCCGCCGGCCGGGTCGAGCAGCTCGACCCGCGCGGGCGACATCGTGTCGGCGATCTGCGGGTCGGTCAGCTGGCCGAAGAAGGCGAGCGAGCGGCGCGTTCTCGTCCGTCTTCTGCTCGCCGGCGCGAGCGTCGTGCGCGTCACGTACGGCTCGCCGGCGCCGCGCTGGAGCGGGTGGTAGGGACCGCGGCCGTAGCCGCCCTCGACCTGGACCGTCTCGTCGAGGGTGGAGCGTCCCTGCGGGTCGGCGGCAGCGGGTGCCGCCGGCAGCAGCAGGGCGGCGCCGGCGAGGAGGGCGAAACGCGACAGCGATCTCATTGGTCGGTTCTACCCGCGCGGGCGGACGCTACGATCGCTGGCATGAGCGGTGAGCCGGAGCGTCACGTCGCCTTCGTGGTCGAGGACTGGGACGACGAGACGGAGCGGCTGGCGGCGCGCTTCAGCGTCACGGTGCAGGTCCGCGGCGAGGCCGACGGCGGCTTCGACGGGCCGCGCGACGTTCCGCTGGAGGAGGCGCTCGCGTGGGCGCGCGAGCGGGCGACGGTCGTCTACGTGCAGCTCGGCGGGCAGCGCTGGTCGGCCGGCAGCGAGTCGCGCGTCGAGCAGGGGATCGATCAGTGGCCGGAGGGGCAGGTCGTGCACCCGCGCCCGCCGGGCACGCCGCTCGACGGCAGCGTCCAGCGGCGCGACTGGCGCCTGCGCGCGCTCGTGAAGGTGCCGGGCCGGGGCGTGACCGAGGCGGTCGTCGCGCGGCTGCGCGAGGAGCTGCGCGGCGAGCGGGGCGTCGGCGAGGTGATCGCGGATCGGCTGGAGGACGACGGCATCCACGTCCTCTTCGACATCGACGAACGGTCCGCCGGCGCCGCCCTGCGCGGCTCCGATCCGCGCCTCGCCGCCGCGCTCAGACGGGCCGGGATCGACGGCAGCGCGGCGCGGATCGAGGTCGGCGACTTCCTGCCCGAGCCGCCGCCCTACTGAGCGGCGGCTGCGGGAGCGCGGGCTACGCCTGCACGACCGGCTCCGGCGGCGCCTCCGCGGGCGGACCGCCGGCGGCGGGTGCGGCGGGCGGCGCGGCCGGGCGCCGGCGCGGCAGCAGCAGCGCCGGCAGGATCGCGACCAGCAGCAGCGCGACCGGGAACCAGAAGGTGTGCGCGAAGGCGTCGGCGAGCGCGGGGGCGACTCTGTCGCGGACCGCGGCCGGGATCGCGCCGACCGCCCCGAGGCCGCTCTCGCCGCCGCCGGTCGCGGCGCCGACGTTGCTTCTGATCTGGTGCTGCAGCACGACCGCGAACAGCGCCGTGCCGATCGAGCCGCCGACGCGCATGAGGATGTTGAGCGTCGTCGTCGCGCGCGGCACCTGCGCGTGGTTGAGCGTCTGGTAGGCGGCCGACATCGCCGGCATCATCGTCGCGCCGGTGCCGAGGCCGGCGACGAACAGCGAGCCGGCCAGCAGCGCGTAGCTGGTGTCGGCGCCGAGCTGCGTGTAGGTCAGGTAGCCGAGCGCGACCAGCGGCAGGCCGCAGAGCACGACCTTGCCGGCCGCGCCCCTGTCGACGATCCGGCCGGAGATCGGCATCATCACCGCCGCGCCGAGCCCCTGCGGCGCCATCAGCAGGCCGGCGTCGAGCGCGGACTGGCCGCGCACGACCTGGTAGTAGAGCGGGAACAGCAGCATCGCGCCGAACATCGCGGCGCCGAACAGGGTCGTGACGCCGGCCGCGGCGGCGAAGGCGCGCGTCTTGAAGAGGTGCAGGTCGAGCAGCGCCTGCTCGGTTCTGAGCGCGTGCACGACGAACAGCACGACGAGGATCAGCCCGGCGACCATCGGCACGAGCGCGCCGGCCGAGCCGATGCCGCCGTGCGACGAGGTCTCGGCGAGGCCGTAGACGAACAGCGCGAGGCCGGGGGAGACGAGCAGGAAGCCGCGCAGGTCGAGCTTCAGGTGCGGTCTCGGCACGTCGCGCTCGAGGATCCGGAAGGCGAGCGGCAGCGCGACCAGGCCGATCGGGACGTTGACGTAGAAGATCCAGCGCCAGTCGACGTCATCGACCAGCCAGCCGCCGAGCACCGGGCCGAGGATCGGGCCGAGCAGCATCGGCACGCCGACGATCGACATCACGCGCCCGACCCGCTGCGGGCCGGCCGTCTGCGCCAGCACGGTCATGCCGGCCGGCATCACCATGCCGCCGCCGAGGCCCTGCAGGACGCGGAAGGCTATGAGCGACTCGGCGCTCCAGGCGAGGCCGCAGAGGGCGGATCCGAGCACGAACAGGGTGACGGAGGTCATCCACAGCCGTTTGGTGCCGAAGCGGTCGGCTGCCCAGCCGGTCAGCGGGATCACGATCGCGAGCGCGAGCAGGTACGCGGTCGAGACCCATTGGATCGTCGACAGCGAGACGTCGAAGTCTCTCGCGAGCGCGTCGATCGCGACGTTGACGATCGTCGTGTCGAGGATCGTCATGATCGCGCCGAGCACGACGACGGCCGCGACGAGCCAGACGCGGCGTGGCAGCGGTTCGTCGGCTGAGAATGCGGGCGTGTCGGGGCCTGACATGGAATCGTTCCTCCGGATCGGTCTCGTGAGGAATCGTTCCACTTCTGAATGATTCCTGCAAGTCATGTTTCAGGCGTGGAACGAATTGCTACGCTGACAGCATCATGTGCCCGTCTGAGCCCGACGCCATGCGAGGAGTCACGTTCGTGCTGTCGCAGCTCGGCTTCCACGTCTCGCAGCGGTTCGGCGAGGCGATCGCGCCGCTGGGGCTGATCCCGCCGCACGTCGGCATCCTCCAGCTCGTCGCGCGCGAGCCGGGCCAGAGCCAGCAGGCGCTCTCGAGCAAGCTCGGGATCCCCGCCAACCGGCTCGTCGGGCTGATCGACGAGCTGGAGGCGCGCGAGCTGATACGCCGCGAGCGCACGCCGGCCGACCGCCGCGCCTTCGCCCTCCAGCTGACGCCGGAGGGGGAGCAGATGACCGCGCGCGTGCGCGCGCTCGGCGCCGAGCACGAGGCCGCGATCCTGGCGCCGCTGTCCCGCGCCGAGCGCGACCAGCTCGCCGCGATGCTGCGCCGCCTCGCCGACGCCGAGGGCCTCGCGCCCGGGATCCATCCCGGGCTGCGGAAGATGCGCTGAGCGCCGGCTTCGGCCGCCCCCGTCCGCTATCGTCGTCGGCGGAGTCGATCGCACCCGACGCAGCACACGGGTCAGGGAATCCGGTTCGAAATCCGGAGCTGACGCGCAGCGGTAGGGATGTGCGAGACGACGCAGGCCACTGGGTCGCAGAAGACCTGGGAAGGCGTGTCGTCCCGACCGCATCCGAGCCCGAAGACCTGTCGTCTCCGCCCACCGCCCACACAGGCGGCGGGCACCGACAACCGCGGCCCCGCGACACGGGCCGCACGGACAACAGGAGCAACACCGATGGCACGATCTGCCGTCCTCGGGCTTCCCCGCATCGGACCCGACCGCGAGCTGAAGTTCGCGCTGGAGTCCCATTGGGCCGGCCGCACCGACGCCGCCACCCTGCACGCGACCGCGCGCGGCCTGCGCGGCGCGAGCTGGCGCAGCGCCCAGGCCGCCGGCCTCGACACGATCCCCTCCGGCGACTTCAGCCTCTACGACCAGGTGCTCGACACCGCCTGGGCGCTCGGCGTCGTCCCGCCCCGCTACGGCGCCCCCGACCGCGGCGACCTCGGCCAGTACTTCGCGCTCGCGCGCGGCGACGACGCGCGCAGGCCGCTGGAGCTGACGAAGTGGTTCGACACCAACTACCACCACCTCGTGCCGGAGCTGACCGCCGACCAGGCGTTCGCGCTCGACCCGCGCCACTGGGTCGGCCAGTTCGAGGAGGCGCTCGCGCTCGGCGTCAGGACGCGCCCGGTCGCGATCGGCCCGTTCACCTTCCTCAGCCTCTCGAAGGGGATCGACCGCCCGCTCGACCTGCTGCCGCGGCTGGCGCCGGTCTACGGCGAGCTGATCGGCGCGCTCGCGCGAGCGGGCGCGCGCGAGCTGCAGATCGACGAGCCGGCGCTCGTGCGCGACCACGCGCGCGGCGACCTCGACGCCTTCGCCGCCGCCTGGCGGACGCTCGCGGACGCGGCACGCGAGCACGGCGTCGAGCTGACGCTCGCGACCTACTTCGCCGGCCTCGATGCCGTCGGCGCGCTCGAGCCGGCGATCGCGCTGCGGCCGGACGAGCTGCACCTCGACCTCGTGCGCGCGCCCGAGCAGCTGGAGCCGGCGCTGGCCGCGCTCGCGGCGCTCGACGCCGACCCGGCCGGCCACGCGCCCTCGGGCGAGCGGCCGGCGCGCACCCGCCTCAGCCTCGGCGTCGTCGACGGCCGCAACGTCTGGGCGACCGACCTCGACGCGGCGCTCGCGCTGGTCGACCGCGCGACGACGGCGCTCGGCGGCGAGCGCGTCACGGTCGCCGCCTCCTGATCGCTGCTGCACGTCCCCTACGACGCCGCGCGCGAGACCGCGATCGACCCGGAGGTGCGCGGCTGGCTGGCGTTCGCGGCGCAGAAGCTGGAGGAGCTGCGGACGCTGCGGACCGCCGCCGGGACCGTCAAGCGCGAGGCGCTGCTGGCGCCGTCGCGCGCGATCGGCGCCGCGCGCCGCGGCTCGGCGCACACCAACGACGAGGCGGTGCGCGAGCGCGTCGCGGCGCTGACGCCGGCCGACTACGCCCGCGCCGAGCCGTTCGCGGCGCGTCAGGCGGCGCAGCGGGCGCGCGTGACGCTGCCTGAGCTGCCGACGACGACGATCGGCTCCTTCCCGCAGACTGCCGAGATCCGCGCCGCCCGCAGAGCCCGCCGCGACGGCGAGCTGAGCGAGGCCGACTACGAGGCGTTCCTGGAGCGCGAGATCGAGCAGGCGATCCGCTTCCAGGAGCGGCTCGGGCTCGACCTGCTCGTGCACGGCGAGCCGGAGCGCAACGACATGGTCGAGCACTTCGGCGAGCAGCTGCGCGGCTTCGCCTTCTCGGCCAACGGCTGGGTGCAGTCGTACGGCTCGCGCTGCGTCAAGCCGCCGATCCTGTTCGGCGACGTCTCGCGCCCGCAGGCGATGACGGTCCGCTGGTGGCGCTGGGCGCAGTCGCGCACGAGCAAGCCGGTGAAGGGGATGCTGACCGGCCCGGTGACGATCCTGCAGTGGTCGTTCGTGCGCGACGACCAGCCGCGCCGCGAGACCGCCACGCAGATCGCGCTCGCGATCCAGGACGAGGTGCGCGAGCTGGAGGCCGAGGGCGCGTTCGCGATCCAGGTCGACGAGGCCGCGCTGCGCGAGGGACTCCCGCTGCAGGCGGCGGCGCGCGCCGAGTGGGTCGCGTGGGCGATCGACGCCTTCCGCCTGACGGTCGCGCCGGCCCGCTCGGAGACGCAGGTGCACACGCACATGTGCTACTCCGAGTTCGGGTCGATCGTCGACCAGATCGTGCGGCTCGACGCCGACGTGATCTCGATCGAGGCGTCGCGCTCGGGGATGGACGTGCTCGACTCCTTCGGCGGCGGCGTCTACCCGAACGAGATCGGCCCCGGCGTCTACGACATCCACGCGCCGCGCGTGCCGGACGCCGACGAGATCGAGGCGCTGCTGGCGGCGGCCGAGGCGCGGATCGGCCGCGAGCGGCTGTGGGTCAACCCCGACTGCGGGCTGAAGACCCGCCGCTGGGAGGAGGTCGAGCCGGCGCTGACGGCGCTCGTCGAGGCGACCCGGCGGCGACGAGCGGCGGCGCCCGCGGAGGCTGCGGTGGCGTGAGCAGGGCGGTGGCGATCCTGGAGCGGCTGCCGGCGTGGGCGACGACCGGCGTCGGCAGCCTGCCGCATGAGGACCCGGCGGAGGCCGCGGCGCATGCCGTCGCGGCCTACGACCTGCCGTTCTGCCCGCAGCTGCCGCGCGTCGAGGGCGACATGATCGGCGAGTGGCTCGGGGCTGACCCGGGCCGCTGCGGCTGGTCGCCCGCGCGCGACCGCGAGCGCCCGCCTGCGTGGGACGCGCTGCTGACACGGCT
Organism: Conexibacter sp. CPCC 205762; assembly: GCF_030646155.1. Classification (GTDB taxonomy): domain Bacteria; phylum Actinomycetota; class Thermoleophilia; order Solirubrobacterales; family Solirubrobacteraceae; genus Conexibacter. Next base: position 57,709 of record NZ_JAUTDN010000016.1, on the reverse strand, counting down.
CGCCGCCGCCCCGCCGCCGCACCGGCTCGTGAAGCTGCAGGTGACCGGGCCGGTGACGCTGGCGCGGGCGCTGGAGGGTGCCCGCGGCGGCGGCGCGGGGCCCGGCTCCGGCTCTGGCGCGCGCGCCGCGCTCGCGGGCGAGCTGGCCGCGTGGCTCGCGGCCAACGTCGCCGGCCAGGTGCGCGCCCTGCGCGAGCGCGGCCTCGACGCGCTGCTGGTCGTCGACGAGCCGTCGCTGACGGCCGCGACCGACGAGGCCGTCTGGGATCCACTGCGGATCGTCGCCCCGGTCTGGGGGCTGCACCTCTGCTGCGCGGTGCCGTGGGAGGTCGTGCGGGCGGCGCGACCGGACCTGCTGTCGCTCGACCTGCTGCTGCCGGGCGCGCTCGCCGGCCCGGCCCTGCCGGCCCTGCGCGAGCTGCTCGCGCGCGGCGGCCGGGTCGCGTGGGGCGTCGCGCCGGCTGCCGGCGCGATGCCCGCGGCCGGCTCCGGACCGGCGCCGGCCGCGCCGCCGCCCCGCACCGTCCTCGACGGCGCCCGCGCCGGCCTGCATGCACTCGGGGTCGATCTCGACCAGCTCGCGCGCGGCTCGCTGCTGAGCGCCTCCTGCGGCACGGGCCTCGCGACGCCCGCGCACGAGCGGCAAACCGCCGAGACGCTGCGGGCGACCGCCGCCGCGCTGCGCGCCGAGCGCGATCTCGGGCCAGCCGTACGGCCGTAGGCCGGCGCGTCTACTACTGTCCGCGCTGTGACGAGCACGACGCTGGAGTCCCAGACCCCGTCGACCGGCCTCACGGAGGCTGAGGCGAAGCGCCGGCTGGAGGCGCGCGGCCCACTGCCCGAGCAGGCGACGAGCCGCTCCTACCGCTCGATCGTCGTCGCCAACACCTTCACGGTCTTCAACCTGATCCTGCTCGTCTTCGGGCTGCTGACGATCTTCTTCGGCGATCCGAAGGACGCGCTGTTCGTCGGGATCCTGATCGCGAACATGACGATCGGCATCTTCCAGGAGGTGCGCGCGAAGCGGGCGCTTGACGGCCTCGCTGCGCTCGTCGCCCCGGCCGCGGTCGTCGTCCGCGACGGCCAGCCGCGCAGACTCCCGGTCGGCGACGTCGTCGTCGGCGACCTCGTGCGGCTCGGGACCGGCGACCAGGTCGTCGCCGACGGCCGCCTCACCGCCGCCGAGGGGCTCGCGCTCGACGAGTCGAACCTGACCGGCGAGTCCGAGGCGGTCCGCGGCGAGCCCGGCCGCGACGTCTTCTCCGGCTCCTTCGTGGTCGAGGGCGTCGGCACGTTCGAGGCGACCGCGGTCGGCCCCGACAGCCGCGCCTCGAGACTGGCCGCCACCGCGCGCGCCTTCCGTCACCCGCGCTCGCCGTTGGAGAAGGCGATGGACAGACTGCTGATCGTCTTCGTCGCGGTGATGCTGCCGCTGGCGATCGCGCTCGGCGTCTCGCTCGCGATCCGCGACGTGTCGCAGGCGCAGGCGGTCGAGACGCTGACGGCGGCGGTCGTCAACATCGTGCCCGAGGGCCTGATCCTGCTCGTCTCGCTGACGATGGCGGTCTCGGCCGCGAAGATGGCCCGCCGCGGCGTGCTGGCGCAGCAGCTCAACGCGATCGAGTCGCTCGCGTCGGTCTCGGTCATGTGCACGGACAAGACCGGCACGCTGACGGAGGCGTCGCTGCGCGTCGTCGAGACGCTGCCGGCGGAGGGCGTCAGCGACGAGGAGCTGCGCGCGGCGCTCGGCCGCTTCGCCGCCTCCGCGCCGTCGCGCAACGGCACGCTCGACGCGGTCCACGAGGCGAGACTGGCCGGCGACGACGCCGCCGTCGAGCCGACCGCGCAGGTGCCGTTCTCCTCCCGCCGCCGCTGGAGCGCGCTGGAGCTGGACGGCGGCCGCTACGTGCTCGGCGCGCCGGAGGCGCTGCTGAGAGCGGCCCCCGAGCTGCGCGAGCAGGCGGCCGAGCAGGCCGCGACCGGCCGCCGCGTGCTGGCGCTGATCGCCGCCGACGGCCCGCTGCCGGAGGCCGCGCCCGACGCGCCGCTGCCGGACGGGATCAGACCGCTCGGCGCCGTCGTGCTGGCCGAGCGGCTGCGCAACGACGCCGACAAGACGGTCGACTTCTTCGCCAGAGAGGAGGTCGCGCTGAAGGTCCTCTCGGGCGACAACCCGGCGACGGTCGGCGCGATCGCGCGCGACGCCGGCGTGCCGGCGAAGTCAGCGGCGCTCGACGGCGGCGCGCTGCCGGAGGGCGACGGCGAGCTGCTGGAGGCCGTCCTCGCGGCGCCCGCGATCGGCCGCATCTCGCCGGAGGACAAGGCGCGCGTCGTGCGCGTCCTGGCCGAGCAGGGCGAGTACGTCGGCATGCTCGGCGACGGCGTCAACGACGTGCCGGCGCTGAAGCAGGCGCGGCTCGCGATCGCGCAGGGCAGCGGCACGCAGATGGCGCGCTCGGTCTCCGACATCGTGCTCGTCAGCGGCGAGTTCAACGAGGTCCCGCAGATGGTCCACGAGGGCCGTCAGATCCTCCGCAACATCCAGCGCGTGGCGCGGCTGTTCGTGACGAAGGCCGTCTTCACGGCGTTCCTGCTGATCGTGATCGCGATCCCCAGCGGCGTCTTCCCGCTGCTGCCGCGCCAGTTCACGCTCGTCTCGTCGCTGACGATCGGCATCCCCGCCTTCTTCCTCGCGCTCGCGCCGTCGACCGGCCCATGGCGGCCCGACGGGTTCCTCAGAGCGATCGCGCGCTTCTCGATACCTGCGGGCGTCGCCAGCGGCGCCGGCATCGTCGTCGCCTACCTGCTCGCCCGCCACGGCTTCGACGCGAACCTGATGGAGGCGCGCACCGTCACCGTCGCGACCGTCACCGCCTCGGGCCTGGCGATCGTGATGGTGCTGGAGGACGAGCCCGGCAGGCGGCGGCTGATCGTCGGCGCGCTCTGCGCGCTGATGGCGGTCGGCTTCCTGATCGTCTTCGCGATCCCGGCAGGACGCGACTTCTTCGACCTCGCCGACCCGACCGGCGGGATGGTCGCCGCGTGGGGGATAGGGACGGTCGTGACGCTTGCGCTGCTGGCCGTCTCGCTGCGGATCGTGCGCGTGCTCGACGCGCGCGCAGAAGCCGCCGCGTCCTGAGCAGGAGCCGCGCCGCGCGGCGCGAATCAGCACCCGATGAACGCCGACCCACGGCAGGGATCGCTTGCGCGGACCGTCTTCACGACGACGGTCACCGTGCTGGCGGTCGTCGCCGGCCTGTACCTCGTATACCTGCTGCGCAAGCCGATCGGCTGGCTGCTGATCGCGACCTTCATCGCGGTCGCGCTGTCGGGCCCGGTCGCGTGGCTGAGCCGGCGGATGAAGCGCGGCTTCGCGATCACGCTGACGCTGCTCGGCGTGCTGCTGGTGCCGGTCGCGGCGGTCGCGATCGTCGTGCCGCCGATCGTCAGAGAGGGCACGAAGCTGGTCGAGAAGGTGCCCGACTACGCGAAGGAGTTCACCAGATGGGTGAACGACAACGAGCGCCTGCAGAGAATCAACGACCAGTACGACATCACCAGAAAGGTGCAGGACTGGGCGAACGACCTGCCCTCCAGAGCGGGTGACGCGGCGAAGCTGCTCGGCGACGTCGGCGTCGGGATCGTCAACTCGATCTTCGCGGCGGTGACGATCTTCATCATGGTCGCGTTCATCCTCGGCAGCGGACCACGCTGGACACGCGCGCTGCTGGCGTTGCAACCAGCCGAGCGCGCCAGACGGATGGGCAACACGCTGGAGAGAATGGGGCAGGCGGTCGGCGCCTACGTCGCGGGCGCGCTGTTCCAGGCGTTCGTCGCCGGTGTGACGACGTTCATCGTGCTGACGATCCTGGGGATCCCGTTCGCGGCGCCGTTGGCGGTCCTGACGGCGTTGTTCGACCTGATCCCGATGGTCGGCGCGACGCTCGGCGCCGTCATCGTCGGCATCGTCACGGTCTTCTCCGACTTCCCGCTCGACACGATCATCTGGGTCGTGTGGGCGATCGTCTACCAGCAGGTCGAGAACAACCTGATCCAGCCGCGGATCCAGAACCGCGCCGTCGGCATCCACCCGTTCGGGGTGATCTTCGCCGTCCTCTGCGGCGGCACGCTGCTGGGGATCCCGGGCGCGCTGCTGGCCGTCCCGGTCGCCGCCTCGCTGCAGATCGCCGCGAGAGACTGGTGGACCTGGCGGACCGAGCAGCGGGCCGCCGAGCTGACGGTCACCGGAGTGGAGTCGTCGCAGACGGGTTAGGATGGCCGCATGTCGATAGGCGGCTCGATCTTCGTCATCGCGATCGGCGCGATCCTGCGCTTCGCCGTCACCAAGCAGGTGGCGGGCGTCGACCTGAGAACGGTCGGGCTGATCCTGATGATCGCGGGCGGCGCCGCCCTCGTGATCGCGCTGACGATGCTGGCGCTCGCCAACCGCGACCGCGACCCCGGCCCGGGCACCCCGCCTGGCCCGCAGCCGCCGGCCGGCCCGCCGACCCGTTACTGACCGATGGAGCGCTGCCGATGAGCACCGGTGAATTCGTCTGGGCGACGCAGCTCTCGCTCGGCACCGACCTGACCCCGCGCTCGATGGCAGCGGCGCTGGTGCGCTCGGAGCTGTACCTCTTCCCCGAGGTCGTCGACGTGCTGCCGACCGACAGAGCCGACGCCGTCGTGATCGTCCACGACGGCCCCGCCCGCCCGGCCGCCTGGCGAGCGGAGCTGGAAGAGGCCGGGATCATCTAGGCGAGCGCCGGCTCCGCCTCCGCGGCCGAGCCGTCCGCGTCTGCGCCCGCCGCCGGCGGGATCGCGTAGTTCTGGTCGAAGCGGTTGGCGGGGTCGTAGATCGCCTTCAGCCGCCGCAGTCTCGTCAGCGTCGCGCCGGGGAAGGCCTCGGCCAGCCGCTGCGGCCGCGGGTCGGTGTCGAAGCTGAGGTAGAGGCCGTCGACGTGCGGCGCGATCCGCTCGTCCCACAGCGGGTTCAGCGTCGCCAGCCGCGCGCCGACCGCGTTGAGCGAGAAGCGCTGGTGGCGGTGGGCGTAGGCGGTCGCCTCCGGCGCGAGGTCGTTGACGGCGCCGCCGACGGCGCGCAGCTGCGCCATCGGCGCCGCGCCGCTCGAGGCCAGCTCCATGATCGCCGCCGCCAGCTCCGGCGTGATCGAGTTGACGAGCCCGGCGCGGATCGCGGGCGAACGCAGCCCGCCGTGGTGCTGGTTGCGGTGCGCGGGCACGACGGCGGCGTAGGGGACGAGCTGGGCCTGCTGGTCGAGCAGCGTTCCGGCGCGCAGCAGCGGCGTCAGCGCGTCGGTCGCGGCCTCGGCGTCGTCGCCGGCCCAGACGGTGTGGGTCTGGACGAGCGGTGAACGGCCGCGCTGCGCCCACAGCGACAGGAAGCTCGTCAGCTCGCGCGGGGCGGCCTCGACGAGCGCGCCCCAGCGCTCCAGCAGCTCCGCGCTCGCCTCGAACACCATCGTCGCGTGGATCACCTGCTCGACGCGCGCGGCCTCCAGCTCCAGCGCCGTCACGATGCCGAAGTTCGCGCCCGCGCCCCGCACCGCCCACAGCAGCTGCGGGTCGCTCGTCGCGTCGGCGCGCACGCGGCTGCCGTCGGCGAGCACCAGCTCGGCGGCGCGGACGCGGTCGATCGTGAGGCCGTGCTTGCGTGCGAGGAAGCCGAGCCCGCCGGTCGTCGCGAGGCCGCCGACGCCGACGTCGCCGTAGTCGCCGGAGCTGATCGCGAGCCCGTGCGGTTGCAGCGCGGCCGCAACCTCGCCCCAGCGCGCGCCGGGGCCGAGCCGCACGAGGCCGCTGTCGCCGTCTAGCAGCTCGACGCCGTTCAGCGCGCCGAGGTCGATCACGATCCCGCCGTCGTTGGTCGAGCGGCCGCTGATGCCGTGGCCGCCGCTGCGGATCGCCAGCGGCACGTCCTGCTCGTTCGCGTACAGGAGCGCCTCGCGGACCTGCTCGGCGTCGCGCGGCCGCAGCACGAGGCCGGGCGAGCCGGTGCGGACGTAGGTCGAGCGGACCGAGCCGTAGGCGCGGTCGCCCGGCTCGACGGCGGCGTGCGTCAGCGTGGCCGGGACGGCCTCGTAGTCGATGCCCTCACGCCGGAGGGCGCGTGCTTTTGGGTCGCGGATCACCGCCCCGGTCTCGGTCCCGGCGGCCTGCCGCTCACGCGCGACCGCCTCGCGCAGCGCCGGCGCGACCTCCGCGCCGAAGCGCTCGATCGCGCTCGGCTCGTCGCCGGCGAGGATGAACGTGCTGAAGCCGTGCTCGAGCACCAGCTCCAGCAGCTGCTCGATCCACTGCTGCGGCGGTCCCTGCAGGAAGCCGCGGTCGCTGCCGGCGAAGCTGCCCTGGACGTTGAGCAGGCGGCGGATCGCGCGCGGGTCGCGGCCGGCCTCCTCGGCGGCGGCGTCGATCGCGCCGTTGGCGGCGCCGAACTGCTCGGGCGGCAGGTAGGCGAGCGACGGCAGCCAGCCGTCGCCCTTGCTGCCGGTCAGTCTGAGCATGCGCGGCTTGTAGGCGCCGATCCACAGCTCGACCTCGTGCGCCGGCGCGGGGCCGCGCTTGGCGCCGCGCACCCGCACGTGCTCGCCTTCGACGCGGACGCCGCCGCGCTCGGAGACGTCCCACAGCTGCCGGATCGCGTCGATCGACTCCGACAGCGCGTCGACGGCCTGGCCGGGCGTCAGCCGGCGGCCGCCCATCGCCTCGATCGCGTCCCAGAAGGCGCCGGCGCCGAGGCCCAGCTCCAGCCGCCCGCCGGACAGCAGGTCGAGGCTGGCGGCGGCGCGCGCGAGCGGGGCCGGCGGCCGCAGCGGCAGGTTGAGGACGTTGGGGGCGATCCGCAGCCGCTCGGTTCTGGCGGCGACCCAGGTCAGCAGCGTCCAGGTGTCGAGGTAGGCCGGCTGGTACGGGTGGTCCTGGAAGGTCGCGAGGTCGAGCCCGGCGCGCTCGGTCAGCTGCGCGAGCGCGACGACCTCCTCGGGCCGCTGGTTCTGCGGGGTGATGAACGTGCCGAAGGCGAGTTCGTGGCCGTAGTCGGCCATGGTGGGTCCCTTCCGCGCTTCCGCTCGCGCCGTGCGGTGCCTGTCCGCCGCGCGCCAGTAGCGCACCGATCTCAATAGTCGCTTCTAAAATAGTAGCGACTCTGTCGAAGCTAGACTGGGACCGTGGCCGCGAACGTCCAGCACAGCGCCGATGCCTGCATCACCGCCTCCGACGCGTTGGCGCGGGCGTTCAGATTCCTCGGCAAGCGCTGGAACGCGGTCGTGCTCGGCCACCTCAGCGGCGGCCCGGCCGGCTTCCGCGAGCTGTCGCGCGCGATCGACGGCATCAGCGACTCGGTCCTCTCCGCCCGCCTCGCCGACCTCGCCGCCGGCGGCCTGATCAGCCGCACCGTCGAGGAGGGGCCGCCGGTCGCCGTCACCTACGCGCTGACCGATCTCGGCAGCTCGCTGATGCCCGCGCTCGGGCAGATCGCGCTCTGGGCCGAGCGCAACCTGCCCGCCGACGGCTGCTGAGCCTCAGCGGATCCGCAGCGGCTTGACGACCGGCTTGCCGGTCGCGTCGGCCTGGACGCTGACGCTGAATCTGCCGCTGCCCAGCCGCGGCAGCCTGACCGTGCGGCGGCCGGCCGCGAGCGTTCTGACGATCGTGCGGACCGCTCTGCGCCCGCGCTTGACCGTCACCGTGACACGCGCTCTGCCGTCGAGTGTGAAGGTGACGGCTCTTCTCGTGACCGACACCGCGCTCACCTTCGGCGCGGCGACGACCGTTCTCGTGACGGTTCTCGTCAGCTCGCGCACGACCGGCGGCAGCGTCACCGGCGCAGCGGTCCGCACGACCCCGTCGGCCGACTGGGATGTGCCGCCGGCGGTTGTGAGCGTGACGCGGTAATGGACGTCGCCGTCGGCGGCAAGGCCGGCGAGCGCGGCGGTCAGCGCGCGCGAGCCGCGGGCGGCGACGAGCGGCAGCTCCCCCGTGCTCGCGCCGTAGGCGGCGGTCGGCCCGTAGTCGACGCGCCAGCTGCCGGCGAGCCCGCCGGTGTCGAGCGTCGCGTCGACCGCGACCGCGGTCGGACCGAGCTGCCGCGCCGTCGCCGCGGGCGTCACAGGCTGCGGCCGGAACTCGTCGGCGCCGACGTCGGTCGCGCTGCCGAGCCAGCGCGGGTCGCCGTCGAGGTCGAAGGCGCCGGAGGTCTCGCTGCCGCCGGCGTCGATCGTCGGCGAGCCCGCCAGCTGCTGGAACTCGGGGCCGCCGAGCAGCGGCGCCGCGCTGATCGTGCCGACGCTCGTCAGCAGCGGGCTGCCGGCTCTCGAGACTCTGGCGAACGCCGAGCGCGTCGTCGTCACCTGCAGCGCCGCGCCCAACTGCGCCAGGCCCACGTCGTCGCCGCCGGCGGTGTTGCGCAGGATCGAGCGGTCGACGGAGACGATCGCGCTGCGGCCCGCGGAGCTGTCGACCGCCAGCGCGGTGCCGGCAGCGCCGGTCGCGATCGCCGTCACCTGCTCCAGCCGCGCCTGCACCTCGCCGTTGGAGCCCGGCCCGGTGACACGGATCGCGGCGCCGCTGCCGCTGTTGACCGCGAGCGTGTCGCGGATCAGCGGGACGCTGCCGTCGGCGACGCGGATCGCCGCGCCGAGGCCGGCGTGGCGCGCGACGACACGCTCGATCTGCTCGCCGGAGAAGTAGATCGCCGCGCCGCCGGCCATGTCCGTTGTCGTGACCTCCACGTCGCTGAGCCGCGAGCCGTCGTAGAGGCTGAGCCCGAACGCTCTGTTGAATCTGATCCGCGGCCGCGCCTGCCCGGCGGCGCCGTGAACGTCGATCTCCCCGCCGCTGATACCCGCGCCGGGCGCGTAGTCGCCGGCACCGATCACGACCTCGTCGCCGCTCGCTGCGGCCTCGATCGCGGTCGTGAGGTCGCACGGCGCCGCCTCGCTGCAGGCGCTCCCGCTGCCGCCGGGCGCGGCGTGGCGCACGGCGGCATCCGCTGCCGCAGGGGCCGCCAGCCCGCAGGCGGCAGCGACGATCACAGCACGACGAAGGACCATCCGGGGCATTCCTGCACACTCCTGTACGGAAGAGATTGGCGCGTCGCGGCCCCGGCACCGTACCGCCCCTGACGCGTAGACTGCTGATTCAGCGCCCGAATAGCTCAGCTGGTAGAGCACCTGTCTTGTAAACAGGGGGTCAGGGGTTCGAGTCCCCTTTCGGGCTTCACGCCGGATCGCCCGCCACGAGGGTGATCGCGGTCGTTGCGGGGTCGTCCGGTGCCAGCCGTGGCAGGAACGGGATGGCGGACTGGTCCCGTTCCTGGTCCCGCTCGCCGCGGCCCGCGATCATGCGGTCGACGCGCGCGCCGTAATCGCGCTGACGCGACTGGATCACCTGTGCGTAGATCTGCAGCGTCACCTTCGGGTCGGTGTGGCCGACCTGCGCCATCACCCACGGGACGTCGGCGCCGCCGGCCAGCAGCAGCGAGATAAAGGTCCGTCGCAGCGTGTGCGGCGTCACCGCCGGCAGGCCCGGCAGCGTGCGGGCGGCCAGCTCCGCCGCCGGCGTCAGCACCGCCGTGCGGACGCCGGAGGGGGTGTAGCGCGCGCCGCGCGTGTTGGGGAAGAGTGGGCCGTCGGGGCCGCAGCGGGCCAGCTGGACGGTCAGCTCCTCCAGCAGCAGGTCGCTGAGGACGACCTGGCGGCGGGCCGCGTCGCTCTTGGAGCCGGCGATCAGCAGGCGGCGGTTGGGCAGGTCGACGTCGCGCACGTCGAGCGCGCACAGCTCGGCGACGCGCGGTCCCGCCAGCAGCAGCGTCGCGATCAGCGCTCGGCGCGCCGGCGCGCTCGCCGGGGTGCGCCAGACGAGGCCGCGGCGGATCCGCGAGACGAGCGAGTCGCTGACGCCGAAGCGCGTCGCCAGCGCGACGTTCGACGCGCTCGCGGCGCGGATCTCCAGCACCTGCTCCCAGCTGAGCGCGCCGGCGGCGTCGAGCCGGCCGGCGGCGTCGAGCAGCGCGGCCGCCTGGTCGGGCTCGAGGAAGCTGCGGCGCCCGCGCTGCGTCTTCAGTCGCCGCCGGCGCCCCTTCGCCGGGTTCGGCCGCTCGACCGCCAGCTTGTGCTCGGCGGCGACGTCGAGGATCTGCGCCAGCAGCGCGATCGTCGCGTTGACGCTGTCGTTGGAGAGCCCGCGCAGGCCGGCGGCGCGGGCTGCCTCGCGCTCGGCCAGCTTCGCCGCGCGGTAGCCGTCGACGGCGCGCACGTCGATCTCCGACAGGCAGTGGTCCTTGAAGTGCGGCAGCAGGTGGTTGGACAGCCGCCACTGGTAGTCCTCGACCGTGCGCGCCGCCAGCCCGCGCGCCTTGCCGGCGAACCAGCCGGAGGCGAACTCGTGGAAGGTCGGGTCGGCCGAGGCGGCGGCGGTGGCGGTGCGCGCCGGTGGCGGCCGCCAGGTGCCGCGGCGGACCTGGTCGACCAGCTCGGCGACCGCGTTCTCCGCGCGCGTCTCGTTCCAGCCCTCGTGGTCGGTTCCGAGCCGGACTCTGCGGCGTCTGCCCTCGGCGCGGAAGCGCGCGTACCAGGTGACCCCGCCGTCGGCGCGCTCGTAGGCGAGCGCCTCACCTGTCGGTGTGCGCGGCATCTGCCCTCCTCCTCATCGTTTGGGGCCGACGCGCAGCAGCGGCGTCTCGCCGGTCCGTGGTCTGCGGCGCCGCGGGCGTGCGGTCGGCCCGGCCGCGGGCGCGGGGCGATCGGCTGCGGCGGCCGGTCCGCGCAGTCGCTCGCGCACCTGCTCGGCGTCGAAGCGCAGCCGGCCGCGGGCGCCGCCGCCGAGTCGCAGCGCGCCCAGCTCGGCGGCATGCTCGTAGACCCACTCGGCTCTCACCTGCAGCATCGCGGCGACCTGTTCGGCCGTCAGCAGCGGCGCCGGCGGGCGCGGGGCGACCAGTTCCGCGACGCGCCGCGCGATCGCCTCCGCCAGCTCGCCGTCGAGCGCGCCGGTCGGCTGCGAGGCGGCGCTCATGCCGCTTGCTCCGGCGGCAGCGGCAGCCGCTCCGGCGGCGCCGGCAGCAGCGACGCCGCGTCGAGCTTGCGCGGGCCGGCGAGCCGCCGTCGCTCGACGGTCGCGAACGCCAGCTCGTGGCTGGCGCGCGTCTGCTGGCGCTCGACGTGCTCCTGCCACGAGCGCTCGAGCCGCCGCAGCACCGCGCCGCCGTAGTCGGGGTCTTCGACCGGCTCGTGCGCCAGCCGCCGCCAGCCGTAGGCGGCGACGAACGACGCCAGCAGCGGGTGGACCGCCGCGAGCGCGGCGAAGCCGGCCTCGTGGTCGCGCGAGTGCCGCGGCAGCAGTCTGCGCAGCTGGCGGAAGGCCTCTGGCCAGGTCGGCACGCCGACCCGCTCCGCCTCCTCGATCGTCGTGACGATCTCGGCGACGGCGGGGATGAACGGCGAGCCGTTGCGGACGAGCACGTGCAGCGCCCGTTCGACGTCGGCGGCCGCGAACGGCTTCAGCAGCACGAAGTAGGCGGCGGCGCGGGCCTCGTCCCACTCGCCCTTCCAGCAGTTCTCCAGCACCACCGCGATCAGCTGCCACTCACGCGACGTCACGGCTCTCGCTCCCTTCCAGCTGCTCGATGACGGGGGCCGGGCGCACAAGCTCGGCGAAGGCGGCGGCGGCGCGGGCGCGGCGGGCGGCGCCGCGATCGTGGATCGCCGCAGGCCCGGCCGGGGGAGGAGGCCCTCTGCGCTCGGCGTTGATCGCTGCCGCGAAGCGGTCGAAGTGGCGTCGCAGCGCCTCGGCGGTGAGCACGTTCGGGGCCCAGAAGCTGTGTCTGTCGACCCAGCGGATGACGTGCTCGACCTGCTCCGGCGTCCAGCCGTCGAGCCGCATGAGGCGGTCCATCGCGACGTGCCATCTGCGCGTCGGCAGCAGCCTGCGCGAGCTGCTGGCCTGGTTGGTGCGGGCGCGGGCGAGCTCGGACTGCAGCCGGCAGAGGCGGATCACGTGCTCATCGAAGCCGCCGGCGCCGGCCGGCGCCGCTATGACCGCGCCAGCGGTCTCCTGCTGTCCTGTCCTGTCCTCTCCTGTGGGGGCCTCGGCGTGACCGGGCGTGACGGGACGTGACACGTCACGGTCGGTCACGGCGCCGTCGCGCTCGCGCTGGCGCGCCTTGCGGAAGGCGGCTCGGCCACGCTCGTTGTCCTGCTCCCAGCCGGAGATGCGGGCGGTGAAGCGGCCGTCGGCGCGGACGTAGTCGTCGAGCGCGCCGAGTGCGGCAGCGCGCAGCAGCACGCGATCGACGAGGTCGGCCTCGACGAAGGCGCCGCGGGCGCACGAGCGCAGCCCGGCCTTGACCCTGCCGCCGTCGTTCTGCGCCTTCGCCTCGCAGGTCAGCCAGTCGAGCACGGCAGGGCCGGCGGGACCGAACTCCTCGCCCAGCTCGACGACGTGCTCGCGCCGCCACCAGGCGGAGTCCTTCGGCCACCAGACCGTGCGTCCGTCGCTCATGCCGCTCTCCGTCGCGGGAAGACGACCGGCGCCTCGTCGGCGGCGTCGGGGTGCGGCCAGGCGTCGAAGGCGATCTCGTCGGGGTCGACGAGCGGTCGCACGGCCCATTCGCGGACCGACGCGTAGTGCGCCTCGCGCAGCGCGTCGAGGCCGTCGTCGCCGGCGAGCAGGCGCAGGGCGCCGTGCAGCGCCGCACGCAGGGACGTGCGTTGCCGGATCTGCATCCGATCCTCCATTTCGGGTGCCGCCCCCGGACCTGCCGTCGCGGGAGCGCTCGTGTTCGTGCGGGTGCGTGCGGCGTCAGGCGGCGGCGGGGAGCCGCCGCCGCGCGTCGCCGAAGAGCGCCTCGACGCTGCTGCCGAGTTCGCGCGCGAGCGCCGCGCGCGTGGCGGCGTCCGGACTGACGTGGCGGTTGACGATCCGCGAGAGCTTGAACTCGCTGATCCCGACCGCGGTCGCGACCTCGCGCTGGCTCCTGCCCGAGGCGACGATCGCGAGCTTCAGTGGCGTCACGATGATCATGGCCAAGATATTAGGGACTGCAACAAGATCTTGCAACAAGATCTTGCAATCGCATCGGCCGCCGCCAAAGCTGGACCGATGCCCCCCGTCGACGACCGCCCTGAGCCCGAGGAGGTCGCCCGGCGCGTGCGCGCCGCTCAGGCCTACGCCAAGCTCTCACGCGACGAGCTCGGCGCCGCGATCGGCAAGAGCGGCTCCGTGATCGACGAGATCACCGGCAAGCGCGCGCGCCTGCGCGGCGCCTCGTGGGAGGAGCTGCGCGCGATCGCCGAGCGCTGCGGGCTGCCGTTCGAATGGTTCTGGGCCGACCTCGACCGGCTCGGCGCGATCGCTCCCGACGACAGAGCCCCCGCGCTCTTCATCCGCGGCAGGTCAGCCGCGATCGATGCACTCGACGAGGCGGTCTCTGCCGCTGCCGGGCTTCGCCGGCAGCGCGCAAGAGGTTCGATCCGATAGCGAGTAGCGCGCGGCGCGTCGGCGAGCCGTCCTCCAGCCCCGCTGCCTCACGTCTCAGCACCGCCACCGCCGCGGTCAACGCGGCGATCTCGGCGTCGCTCAGTCCCCCGTGCCTCATGCTCGCTCCTTGGTGGATGGGCAGCGCTGGCCCGGCCGCGCGGCGATGACGACGCGCGATCGGGACGGTCTCGCAGGTCGCGGCTCCCCGGCCACGCCCGTTCAGCGCTGCATGCTCAGGAGTAAATGAGTAGTGAGGGAAGGTGTCAACGGGGCTGTTTCAGAGGTGCCGCGAACGGCCCCCGGAGACGACACCGGCGCATGACGTTGCACGCTGGCGTGCAGACGCTCCTCCTGGAGGCGGTTGGAACGCCGCCGCGCCAGCGCTTCCTGCGGAACCTTGCGCGCTCTCCCACGTACGGTGCTGCAATGCCGCGCATCGCCACGACTGTCGACGAGGACCTCGAGCGGCGCCTCCGCGCCGAGGCGCGTCAGCGCAGGATCACCCGCGCGCGCCTCTTGCGCGAGGCGGCGATCCACTATCTGGGGGTGAGCGAAGGGGCGCGTGAGCTGGAGCAGCTGCGGACGGTCGTCGCCGAGCAGCAGCGGCGATTGGAGCGGCTCGAACGGCGCCTCGGCGGGCCGCCGCCGGTGCCGCCCCCGCGGACGCCGACCCGACCGACACCGAGCGACCCCTTCTGAGCGGCGCCGGCGCCGCTACGGCGCCCGCACCTGCTCGCGCGCGTAGGCCCTGCAGTCGCTCGCGATCGGCTCGAAGTCGCGCTGCAGGTCCGCGACCGTGTATGGCGCCCGCGGCTGCACTCTTGTCGCGATGTTGCGGCGGTCGGCGTTGCGCGACTCGCACGATCTCAGCGACGCCTCGTAGCGCGAGCGCTGGATCTGCTCGGCCTGGTCGGCCTTCGTCGCGGCGGTGTAGGCGAGCGCCCCGCCGCCGACGCCGAGCGCGAGCCCGGAGACGGCGAGCGAGACGATCGCGAAGCGCGCCTTGTCGGCGTAGAGCGCGTCGGCGGCCGCGCGCGCGGCACGCAGCCTTCGGCGGATCCGTCGCTCCGTCATCAGCGTCCTCCTCCGATCTGCACGACGAACCAGACGGCCCCGCCGCCGAACGCGAGGCTCGCGCCGAGCACGCCCAGCAGGATCCGGTCGAGCAGGCTGGAGGCCTTGTCGAGATCGTCCTGGTCGGCCTTCTGCAGGTCGAGCTGCTCGACTCTCGCGTCGAGCCGATCGGCGAGCCGGTCGATCCGCTCGCCGAGCTGCTCGGCCCGCCGGTCGGCGCCGGCCTTCACGTGCGTGATGCGCTCGCTGAGCGCCTCGTAGCGCGCCGCCGCATAGTCCTCGGGTGGTGCCATCGCCACACGTCCGGTCGGTCGCTTCGGTCAGGCGACGTCGAACCAGACGCCGTCGAGCAGGGCGGTCAGGTAGTGAGGCAGGGTGTCGGGCACGGACACCCACCCTGAGCTGCTGATCGTGAGGGTGAATCCATCGCCGTCGGCGGTGCTGATCGTGCGCGTGATCGTTGCCGCGGGTCGGTAGCCGACGGGCAGGACGAAATAGTCCGAGACGAACGGCCGCGCGCTGGCGCGCACCAGCCCCGCGAGATACACCCGTCGTCCAGACTTCCAGAACCGAACGATGTTGCTCGTGTCGGATTCGACATAGCGAGAGTAGAACGGCGGCTCTCCGGGGGCGCCAACGATGTGCGGAGACTCCGTCTGCACCGCGACCAGGCGCCACTCCGTGCCGACGTCGTAGAACAGCTCGCCGCTGTCGAGCGCGACGAAGAGCCGGCCGGCGACGCTCGGGGCTGGCCGTCCGGCCAGAACGCCCTGTCCGCACGTGGCGGCGACGAGATCGATCTGATCGCGAAGTCTCAGCATGTCGCCGGGCACGTCTGCTCTGTCGTCGGCCGCGGGGGCATGGAGGCCGAGGCGGCTCGAGGGTGTCACGGGCATCGGTTCAGTCCTTCCGTCATCAGACCACCAGGACAAGCGGAATCCACGTCACGCCGGTGTCGTAGGAGAGTCGACCGGTGTCGGTCGCGAAGTGAAAGCGCCCGACGACGCCTGCCGCCGGGCGGACGCTCGCACCGCCTTGCGCGAAGACTGCCACCGCGACGTCGAGCTGGTCGCGGAGTCTGAGCAGGTCGCTGGGCACGTCGACTCTGTCGGTGGAAGCTGGTGCGTGCAGCTGCAGGCGGGTTGAAGGTCTCACCGGCATCCGTTCAATCCTTTGAGAAGTCGTCGAGGTTCGTCATCGCGTCGTTCATCTCGGTTGTGGCTCCGTGACCGGTGATCTCCACGCACTGCCCGTGTCGTAGAACAGCTGCCCCGTGCTCGTGACGACGTAGATTCGTCCCGCTGTTCTCGCCGGGGGACGATTGGCGAGCGTCCCCTGCGCAAAGGTGAGCGCGATCTCGTCGACGCGGTCGCGCAGCTTCTGCAGCTGGGTCGGAACGTCGGCGCGGTCGCCGCCCGTGGGTGCGGACAGCAGCATGCGTCTCGATGGACTGGCAGGCATCGTCAGTCCTCCAGGAGGTCGTTGTATCCGGTCGTTCTGTCCAGCAAGTCGGCGTAGCTGGTGAACGTCCCCTTCACGTCGTCGAAGTCGAGCTCGTCGGAGATCCAGACGTCGTATCTGAGACCGGCTGGGATGCGCTTCAGGATGCGTGCGGCGAACTCGTCGGCCGAGAGCCCGGGGCCTTGCGCGGGCGACGCGTTGAGCGCGCCGAGCGGCCGCCACCCGGGCGTCAGGGCGTCGCCGAACTCACCAGCTCTCGCCGTCTGCTCCAGCATCGCGGCCGTCACCTCGAACGCGACCCGGTCCCCGTTCGGGAAGTCCGTCTTCTGCTCGACGGAGAACTGGCCGTAGGCGGCACCCGGCGGCGCGACCCACGTCGACGCGAACGGGAAGCCCCAGATGTTGAGCGTCGCCCATCTCGTTCCCTCCACGGTTGCGAGCGGCGCGCCGTTCGAGTCGAACCAACGGGCGACCCAGCGCACCCCGTCGACGAGAAACGATGCGTCCGTCACGGCGAGCAGCACCGAGGCCGTGTAGGGGAGGCCGGGCACCACTGGATGAGCAGCTCTGCCGGCGTCGCTGAAGGCGATGCCGACCCAGCCGGAGGACTGGTCATCGGGCAGCGTCCCCTCGACGGCGAAGGCGTGGTCGATCTCCGACCACGTCCACGCGACTCTCGAGAGGAAGGTTGCCGTCATCGTGCTGCTGGAGAGCAGTCTGACGGTCGTGAAGGGCCCCTCCGCGCGCGGGTTCGCGATCATGTTGACGCGAGCGAGCCCTCTCACGCGCGAGCGCTTGATGACGACGCGCCCGCGGTACGGCGCATCGACGCCTGAGGCTGCATCGGGGTTGTAGCGCTCGCGCAGCGTCACGCCGTCGCCGTCGGTGAAGCTGCGCGCGTACGAGAGGATCGATCTGAGCTGACCGCGCGAGTAGCCGTCGCGGCGCTTGATCGCTTCTCGGCGGTCGTCGTTGCTGAGCTGCTCGATCCCGCGCACGCCGACGAGCTGGCCGACGAACGGCAGCAGGTCGACGCTGCCCGGGGCCGCCGGCGCGCCCGGGGCCTCGCTCGGATGGGCAGCTCTCGACCAGCCTGAGCGCGGCATCGTGAGCGTGACTCTGGTGTCGGTGTTGCCTGCGTAGGCCTCGACGTCGGGCTCGTTCCATGCGCGCACGAGGTCTGAGATCGGCTGGCGCATGCGACCCAGCGCCTCGCACAGCGTCGCCAGCGGCCAGCCGTACAGCTCGTCGTCGTAGGCGAGCGGTGCCAGCGCCTCGTACAGCTCGCGACCGCACGAGCCCATCGCGAAGTCCGGGCCCTCGCCGAAGTCAAGCGGCAGGATCACGTCGCCGTCAGCCATCAGAGCACTCCCACGAAGGTCGCGTTGGTCCAGTTCGCGCCGTCGTACGTCTGCAGCGACTGCGGGTTCCAGCCGGTGTCGTCGTAGACGGCGATCGAGGGGCGGTAGGGGATCGGCAGGTCGTCGACCAGCTCGGCGACGGTGCCGACGTGGTCGTATTCGTGCGCGCCGCCGACGCGATCTCTCACGCTGATCTCGGCACTCGCCTGGTCGAACAGCCACAACGCTTTCGGCGCTGCGACGTCGGCCCAGCGCTCGAGCCCCGCCACGCTCTTCAGCTGTCTGACGGTCTCGGTCGTCAGGACCGCGTTCCACATCGCGATCGCCGCCAGCTGACCGCGGAACCGGTAGCTCGTCTGATAGGTGCCGAAGTAGAGAAAGCCGCCGCTCGGGCCGAACGCTGCCGGATTGTTCACTCTCGCGCCTCCTCTCGCGGGCGGGCGCCACGTTCTCTCGTCGAAGTCGTAGCAGTGGAAGGTCGGGTACTCCGCGCCTGAGGCCTTCGTCACAGCGATCAGCGCCCAGCCGCTGGCGGGCAGGAAGTTGCTGCCCGTGAACGGCTCGCCGCCGCTCGTGCTGTAGACGCCCAGGCTGCGGCCGCTGTTCGTCTCGAGCCCGTAGCCGCGCGCGGACGTCGAGCTGACGTGGCCCTGGACGACCGAGTAGAAGCCGGACACCGGCACGCGCATCAGCGCGGCGATCGACCACGCGCCGGTGATGTCGGCCGAGCCCGGCAGGCAGCGGATCTGGTCGTCGCCGTCGAAGGTGCGCACGGGCAGCAGCGCCATCTACTCGGCCTCCCACGACTGCAGCGGCTCGCAGGCCGGGCCGCCGGGTTCGTCATGGTGGCAGCGGTGCAGCGCGATCTGGCTGGGCGTCGTCCCTCTGCCCTCGTCGATCGTTCCGAGTCTGGGCGCGAGCGCGACGAGTGCGTCGTAGGTCTCACCGGCGGCGGGATCGTCGTCGGCGAAGATCAGCTCGGCCTGCAGGCGCAGCTTGGCCATCGTCAGCCTCCGATCCAGAGGTCGCCGGCCTGGGCGAGCTGCGGTCTGCCGCTGCCGACCCAGATCACGATCCCGTAGCCGATCGGGCGCTGCTCGGTCTCGCTCGTGCCGTGGCTGACGAAGCCGACGGCGGCCGCGGGCACCGGCGCCGCCACCCACGTGGTCGCGTAGTCGCTGTTGGCCGTCTTCGCCAGCAGCTGGCCGGTTCTGCCGCCGTCGGGCACGCCGACGCCGCTCGGCCCCTGAGGGCCTCTCTCGCCCTGCGGGCCGCGCACGGCCGTCGCGCCGCCGACCTGGCGGAGCACGTCGGCGGCGACCATCTCGGCCGTGAGCGCCGTCTCGAGCCCGTCGGTGATGACGCTGACCGGCACGCCTCTCGTGTAGAGCGCCATCGATCAGCCCTCCGTCACTCTGCCGTTGATCTCGCCGGCCTTCGGCATCGGCGCGAGGCCCGTCATCGTGATGTTGCCGCTCGCATCGGCAGCAGTCGGGCCCGTGACGGTCAGGCTCGTCACGTAACGCAGCCCCGGGACCTCGTTCAGCACCTGGGCGATCTCGAGGTAGCGGACGACCCGCTCCTCGACCCAGACGCTGCTGTCGGCGTCGCCGAGCGCATCTCCCATGCCCCATCTCGCCGGTGAGAGGTATGCCTCGAGCGCTGCTTCCGCGGTTTGCTGAACCGTGCTCGCGGCATAGGTCGGCCAGGTGACTGCGGCGAAGTCGACATTGATCACGTTCGAGCTCGGGCCGATGACGCTGACGTCCCAGTTGAGCTCGCGGACGGCCTCGATCGCATCCTTGACGCCTCTGAGCGTGTTCGCCGAGACCTCCGCGCCGTCCGGACCGACGACGGCAACGGTGATCGCCCGCTCCTTGACGGCCTCGACGCCTGCTCTCTGCTCGACGACAAGGCTGCCGAGCGTTCTTGCGTCGGTGACCGAGGAGCCGTAGATGGTGAACTGCCAGGGACCAAATCTTCTGTAGTTGCGCAGACGCACCGTGAACGGCGCAGTGCCGGCCGGGCCGCCTTCGACAACCGGGTTGAGGGCGCTGAGCGCCGTGGTCAGCTGCGCGGCCGTCAGGCCTGACGTGATCGAGGCTCTGACGCCGTTCGTCAGGTCCTCGATCTCCGCTCTCGTGGATGCTTGGGTCGTGATTCTGAGGATCTCCTCGCGCAGCACCGTGTCGTTGAACGCCAGCGCGCGGCTGACTCCCGGCTGCTGCCGCGCGAGCGCGGCGAAGTCCTCCGGCAGGATCGGGACGGGAGAGGTCAGCGCCAGCGTGTCGACGAGCCGCTGCAGGTACTGCTCGTCGGTCTCGGCGTCGGTGCCGCCGGTCGACTCGTCCAACAGCGCGACCTCGGTGACGAACTCGAGCGGGCGGATCAGCACGGCGCTGTTTCTGCCGGCTCTCAGCCCGTTGCCGGCGATGCCTTCTCTGCCGCTGATCGCCCGCAGTCTGACCGTCGTCCGGACGAACTCTCCCGCGACGCCCTCGCCCGGTCTGACGGTGACGTCGTCGGTGACGGCCATCGTCACTCCGTCGTCGCCGGCGGTGCGCACGAGCACCTCGGTCCCTTCCGGGACCGTGTACCCGCTGTCGTCGATCAGCGTGACGACCGCGTTGACCGTCGCGCCGGTCGCGACGCGCGGGAGGATCTGATGGACCTCCTCGCCGAGCGGCCGCAGGATCTGCTCGATCGGCACGTCGGCAGCGATGTCGCGCTCCTCGGCGATCATCCGCGCGTGCGCTCCGATCAGCCACGTCATCAGGTCTCCGTCGGCCGGCTGCCACTCGGGGAAGCCGTCCTGCAGGTATCTGATCGCGATCTGCTCCAGCTCGGCTGGATCGGTTGAGATCTCGGGTCGGATCACGGCCACGGTCAGGACTCCTCTTCGATCAGGATGCGAATGCTCTCGGCACGCAGGTCCTCGAGCGAGTCGACCAGCTCCACTACCGTCGCGGCGCGCGGCTCCGACGTGAGGAGCGCCTCGCGCAGCTCGTCGACGTCGACGCCGCCCACGGCCATCAGGTAGGACGGCACGCCGAAGTCGGGCACCTCCAACCGCCAGCCGAGCTCGGTGCGCGCGGCTGCCTCGACGCACTCGGCGACGTGCTGCGCGGAATCTTGCTCGACCCGCGCGAAGGCGGAGCGGTCAAGCCGCAGCGGCAGTGACAGGTGTGGGGTGTCGCTCATCTCTTCAGTCCTCCGCCCAGTAGCCGATGCCGTCGAGCGTCACGATCGCGTTGGCCGGCGGCGACGAGATCGGGCCCGTCATGACGCTGCCGTCGGCGAGCACGTCGACGCGTGCGGTGACGCTGCCGCCCGCGAAGGCCAGGAAGCTGCGCCGCGTCGGCGGCTGGAAGCCGTCGGGCAGCGCGTTGGCCAGCTGCTGACCGCCTCTCGGATTGCTGCTCGTCAGCAGGCCGCGCAGCATCACCCAGCCGGTCGGTGACTTCGCGAAGGCCGGGGTGGGGCTGGACGCCTCCGCCGACCAGCTGCTGCCGAGCGTCAACGCTCTCCATTTCAGGGCGGCTCCGCTCCAGTCACCGGCGACGACCCAGACGCGGCCGATCTCCGACTTCACCACCAGACAGCGGTCCCCGCGCGCCGGCAGCGCATTCGCAGCGGCGGGCCAGGAGACGACCGGCCACCCGTGGCGGGCGAGCTGGCTGCCGTCGAAGTCGTCGATCGTGACCGTCAGCTCGTCCGGGTCGGGGTTGGAGACGCGCGCCTCCAACGCCAGCGGCGTGGCGACCGACCTGCCGGTCGGCAGCGTGCGGCGAAGTGCGCTCATCTGTCTCCGCCTCTCTTTCTGCGGCGCGTTCTGACGAGCGTCACGACGGTCGTCTGGGAGTAGCGCGAGCGGCGGTACTCGCCGACGATCCAGCGACCTCTCGCCGGCCCGCAGTCGTCGTCGAGCACCACGACCGCACCGGGCACGGTCCCTCTCAGGACGTCGCAGGTCACCTCGACCCGCTTCAGTCGCTTGTGCGGCGCCCACTCCCAGTCGATCGTGTGGATCCCGGGCGTCTGCTCGCCGATCCGCAGACGCGGACGGCTCGTGCGCAGCGTTCTCTCCGGCAGGTAATAGACCTTGTTGGCGGCGACGAAGAAGACGTAGTCGTTGAGTTCGCCGATGCGGACGCAGGCATCCCAGTAGGTCTCGCCGCGGTAGACGAACAGCGACTGGTCCTTGCGATCGCTCTCGTCCTCGCCGGCGGCGTCGTCGGCCTTGAAGGCGTCGACGATCGCGCGCGCCTGGTCGTTCCAGCGGTCGAACGTCTCGGGACGGACGCCGCCGCGCGCCTCTTTGACGATCCGGCCGATCGACCACGTGCCGTTCTCGCGCTCGGCTCTCAGCGCGCCGCCCTTGCCGGTGAACCCGGAGTCGCGCAGGAACGCTTCGGCGCTGAACTCGACGTCGTTCGCGCGCGAGCGCGTGAATCTGCCGGCGTGACTGCGCGTCACGGCGGGGACGGCCCGCAAGACGCCGATGCCGCCGCGGTCGTCGGCTCTCGTCTCGTTGCGCAGCTCGCTCGATTCGATCGCAGCTGCGATCAGCGCGCGCATCGCCTTCGGCGAGGCGCCGAGCTGCTTCGCCGTCGCCAGCAGCCGCGTCGCGACGTCCAGCTGCGCCGGTCTCGCCCAGTGCGACTTGATTCTCAGCCGCTCGTCGTCGTCGATGCCGGCGGCACGGCGGTCGTCGGCGTCAGCCAACGCGCTTGCGCGCTTGCCTCTCGAGGTGCCCTTCAGCGTGTCGCTCGCTCTGCGCTCCTGCTCGCTCGGCGCCTCCAGCACCGGCGCGCTGACGTCGGCGAGTCTGCACAGTCTCTGGACGAACGCGACGTGGTCGGTCCAGGTCGGGTTCGCGAGCGACGCCTTGCCTCTGGCCCGCAGTCTGCTGACGGTGCGGTCCTCGAACGTCAGCCGGAACTGGTCGCCGACCTTGGCGACGGAGCGCAGCCAGTAGGAGATGCCGTCGAGCTCGAGCTCGACGTTGTTCTCGAGTCTGTCCTCGTCGTCCTTGTCGCGCTTGAAGAGGTCGGACTCGACCAGGACCCGGTCGGGATCGAACACGGCGATCCGCACGACCGAGGAGCCGACCAGGCTCAACTCCTCGTCGAAGCTGACGATCCCGTCGCCGATCGCGACGTCGACGCCGCGGCCGTCGAGCCAGATGTCGCCGTCGAGCGTGCGCGCGTCGCGCTTCCAGGCGATCGCGCTCATCTTCTGTTCATCCCTTTCCGCCACCAGCCGCCGACGGGCAGCTTGAGTCGCTGCCCGACTCGCGGCTTGGCGCCCAGTCTCATGTCGTTGAGGTCGAGCACGACCTTGCGCGCCCAGCTGAGCTCTCCGGCGCCTCTGACCGCGAGCGCCTCGTGGATCAGCCGGTCGAATCTCTCGCCTCTTCTGAAGACGTGGACTCTGGTGGGTCTGGCGGCTCTGTCCTTGCGCTTCAGCAGCTCGACCGGCACGTACATTCTCAGCGTGACGGTCACGAGCGCGCGCACGCGCTGCCCTCTGTAGACGTCGACCTCGCCCCACTGCAGGTTCTGGATGAACCAGCGGCGATGGTGATGCGGGACCTTGCCCATGACGCGCAGCAGCGTCGGCCGCTCCTCGCCGTCGGTCTCGAGCGGAAGCCGGGCGTAGTGGTCGAGCATGCGGATGTCACGGTCGCAGTCCGCTCCCCACGGCGCCGGGTACGGCCAGCCGCCGAGGATCAGCGAGAGCCTCAGCTGCGGTGCTCTGGTGCCCCGGTAGACGGTCGCCGAGACCTGTCCCGGCCGCGGCTCGTCCTCCCAGCCGCCGTAGCCTCCGAAGAAGGGCGGGTAGCCGTCGTCGAGACGCGCGCGCACGAACGTTCTCTGCTCGTTGCTGACGAGCAGCACCTCGTCGCCGGCGAGGTTGACCCGCCGCTTCTTGCGGTTCCAGGCGGCGGCGTTCTTGCGCTGCGCTTCGCGTCGCGCACGTCTCGCCGCCTGCTCGGCCCGGCGTTGCTCGGCGCGGGCTCGCTCGCGCGTGATCACGGTGCCGGCGCCGGGACTGACCGACCAGTTCATCTTGTCGCTCACAGGCGTCCCCACTGCTCGTCGTCGTCGAAGTTGCGCAGGGTCGAGCGCGCGATCTCTCGCCCGTCGAGGTGCTGGTGGATGTGCAGCTCGCGGTCGGCCTGCGGGCCGAATCCGCCCGCGCCCATCCCCATGCGCTCCATCAGCTCGCGCGAGCGATGCGCCGGCATCACCTGCGAGCCGCCTGGCAGCCGCACGATCTCGGGCCCGCGCTCGCCGACGAGCGTCGTCTCACCACTCTGCACGCGGCCGCCGCGGGCGCGGACCATGTAGCCGAGGCCGGCGGCGCGCAGCGCCATGTCATTCCACGGAATCGGCTCCCGTTGGTCCTCCGGACCCCACAGGTATCTGCTGCCGAGGCTCTCCGCGGCGTCGAGGTTGCTCAGCGTCTGGAGCACCGCCTCGGTGGTCAGCAGCTCGGTCTCTCTCAGGACGGCTCTGCCGGCGACCCGCGCAAGCACGCCGCCGGCGCGCAGCTCCGGGATCGCGAAGCTCGCTGCCGCGGCTGTGGTCATGGCGTTGTTCCGGACCATGTTGCCGAAGCTTCCTTCGCCCTTCGCCCAGTCGTTCGTCGACTCCGTCGCGAGGAAGACCGAGCCGGCGAGCGCCGAGGCGTCGAGCACCTTGAACGCCTCCTTCATGAACCCCGTCGGCTCGACGCCGATCGTGTTCTTGAGCAGGCCGGCGAAAGCTCCACGTTCGGAGATCGACTCCATCGTCCCTCTGAGCCCCAGCGGGTCGCCGAGGTTGTGGTACATGTTCAGCGCCGCGATTCCGGGGTTGAACATCGCGCCCGAGACGAAGTTGATCTTGGCCTGGTCCCACAGCGCACCGGGCAGCTCGCTGAACTTGTCGGTCCCGGTGACGGCTCTCATCCCGACGCGTCCGGTGTTCAGTGCGGCGTTGGCGCTCCACTGCGTCGCGGCCCAACCGGCGTCGGCTCCCGCCGACGCCAAGCCCCACGCCGTGCGTGCCACCGGCGTCACGACGCTCGCGGCGGTGTTGAACTTGAAGGCGGCGGCCGCCAGACCACCCTTGACGACGCCGGTCCCCACGTGCTGGGCGGCGTTGGCGGTGTACTGGATGCCGTCGCCGATGCCGTGCAGGGCGGTGCTGACGCCGTCCGCGACGTCGCTCACGTGGGCGTCGACGCCGCGGGCGACGACGCGCGCGCCGCGTACGCCGACGCCCGCGACGGTGCGCGCCACGCGGGTGCTGTCGTCGAGCGCCCGGATGCCTATGCCCGCGACGTCGCTGGCGACGTCGCGACCGGCCAAGAGCGTTCGCACGGTCGGCCGCAGCGTGAAGGCGCCCACGTCGAACGCCGCGCCGCCGGCGAAGCCGGCCGCGTCCAGAAACGGGTTGCGGACGACGCCCGACGCGTTCCAGGCGGTGCTGACGCCGCGGCTGACGACGTGCGCGGCGGTGTTGCCGACGTCGTCGGCGAGGGCGATGCCGCCACGGGCGGCGCTGGTGGTGGCGTCCGCGATGCCGCCACCCGTCTTGGCGATCCCGCCGACGGTGTCTCCGACCGCGCGCGTGAACCAGCTGCTGCCGCTCTTCTTCTGCGGTGCGGGAGCTGCCGCGGGCAGCGGGTCGGTGTAGTGCGGAACCCACGCCGCCGGCCGCTGCCAGATCAGATCCTGCAGCGGCGTGCCGGCCGCGAGCCCGCTGCGGCGTCGCCGCGGCTGCGCGCTGGGGATGATGAGTCCCAGGGACGTGCCCGCCGATCCGCGCGCCGAGACTCCCGGCACGTAGCCCGTGTTGGTCGCTCCGGTGGTGCCGGTGTTGCCGGCGCCGGTGTACGTCGAGCCGGTGTAGCCGGCGTTGACGTCGACCTGTCTGCCGCCGACTCTCGCACCGACGGTCCCCGAGTTCGTCGGCACCGTCATCATCAGCGGCTGCGGTCTCGCCTTGGGTCTCGGGAAGAGAGGCTCGTAGTCGAGGGCTCTGCGATACGCCATCAGCCGTTACCTCCACATGAGCTGGGCGATGAAGTGGGCGAGGCGCTCGTCGCGCTTGGCGGCGTAGCGATCAGCCCCGGCGAGTCGCTCGCGCCAGAACACGCGCTCGACGGCGTCGCCGGCGACCAGTCGCTCGGCGATCCGGTCCAGCCCGAGTGCCAGCGCAAGCTCCACATGACTCTGCTCGCCGAGGCTCAGCGCCCCGGGACGATCGCCTCGGCGATGTCGCGGGACGTGTCACCGAGCCAGCGCTCGATCGTGTTGGCGAACTCGGCGAGCGCGACCACGTTGATGACCGGCAGCGAATCCTCGCCGCCGATCGTGAACGCCGACTGGACCGCCTCGCGCGCCGACAGTGCCTCCGGCAGCCCGACCGTGTCGGCGTAGTGGACGTTGAAGCGCAGCGGACCGGACTCGCTCTCGATCGCCGTCAGCCGTGGGCTGCCGTCGTCGTCGACGCCGTCGATCTCGAACAGCCCGTCGACGGTCTCGGCGACGAAGTCGGCCATCCAGTCGACCGTCCCCGGCGTGCCGGTGATTCTGCGCGTGAAGTCGTGGTCGGGGACCGTCACCCGCGCGACGAGCGCATCACCCCAGCCCGGGACCGGCAGGAACAGCTCCGCCTGCCGGCGCCGTGCCGCGTAGGTGCGGCGCAGCCGCTCGAGCGGCGAGTCGGCCGCGACGGCATCACTGCCCGCCGCGGCTGCCTCGTCGATCTCGACCGCGTCAACGGCGTCGTCGCCGTCCGTCATGAACGGGTCGGAGGTGCTCACGTGCCCTTCCAGACGCCGTGCGGCGCGACGACGACCTTGTAGAGGGCGACGCCGGCGCTCTCGGATCTGAAGTCCGGGCGCGTGACCTCCTTGAGGACGCCCGTGATCGTCTCGCTGGTACCGCTGATCGGCCGGTGGTCGGCGCCGAGCGTGACGATCGTGACTCTCGCCTCTCTGCCGATCGCGTTCGCCAGCTGGGTGCGGAGCGCGCCGTCGATCGAGCCGCGATAGGCGCGCTCGAGGACGATGTCGGCCGTCGTCGGCGGACCGGGCATCGACTCCGCGTAGAGCTGGCCGCCGGCGCGGAAGGTGCGCGTCGCCGAGGTCGTGTCCCCGCCCTCGATCGCATCCCAGTTGTCTTCGAGCTTGACTCCGTCGACGGTCAGCGTGGCGATGAACTGCCAGTCGCCGGTCATGTTGGGGGTCGGCATTGTCCAGATCTCCTAGATCGTGTCGCTCGGAGCGACCTGCGTGATGGTCAGCTCCACCGTGTGCGCGGACGGCGACGGGCGCAGCGCGAGGTAGCCGACGAGACGCGGCCGTCTGCCCGGCTCGGTCTCGGCCGTGACGCTGGCGCTGTAGGCGTCGTCGGGCGTTTCGCCAAAGAGCGCGCCGCGCGTGTACCAGTTGGCGCAGACCGAGACGATGTCGCCGGTGGTGATCGCGGCCAGGTGGCCCTTGCCGTCGATCGTCTGCATCACTCGCTTGCGCAGGGCCTGCTTCGCCGCTGCGTGGATCGCCATCGTCACGCGCATCGCCGAGACCTCGGCGTACTGCGGGTATCTCGTCGGGTCGACGAGCGTGATCGCGTCCTCCGCGTAGATCGCGCCCTGCGAGTCCTGCACCACGACGGTGACGCCCGCGTTGTTGAGCTGCTCGCGCTCGCCGCGGGTGAACAGGTTCGCGACGCCGGTCGGCGTGCGGTACTCGCCGAACGTCCACGAGGCCGGCTGGCCGGGGCCGGCGCTGTTCTCGCGGTCTGCGAGCGCCTCGCGGCCGGTGTGGACGCCCGAGGGCGGCACCGACAGGGTGACGCCGGCGATCGAGATGTTGAGCCAGCCGGCGAACAGCTGCAGGTATCTCGCGTTCTGGTGTCTGCGGAGCAGCGCCGCGGTCGACGTCATCGTCTCGACCGGGGTGGTGAGACCGAAATCGCCGCGCGCGAAGCGGTTGGTGGCCGCGGCATGGTCGGCGAGGTGGCCGAAGACCGCCGAGTCGTCCCAGCCGGAGGCGCAGACGGAGCCGGGGCCGAGATCCTCGTCGAACGCTCTGAGCGCTCTTCTGACGTCGTCGGGCTCGACGCCGGCGTCGTCGACGCCGCCGGCGAGCTCGCCGCCGCTGGTGACCGGCGAGAGCGGCCAGCTGTCGGTTCTGAGGACGACCGCCTTCGCGTGGCCGGAGAGGTTGATCAGCTCGGCCGCCTCGGCGGCGTCGGCGACCGTGCCGCTAACGAGCGGAGAGCCGTTCAGCGTCAGCGTGATGCTCTGAGCTCTGTTGCTGTCGGCCGTGCCGACCGCGACTCTGACGCCGTGGTAGAAGGTGCCGGGTCCGGCGGCCTCGACGGTCAGCACGTCGACGGTGCCGTTCTTGAGCGCGAGTCTGGCGGGTCTGGCGTCCGCACCCACAGCGCGCGAGAGCACGACGCGGCTGCCGCCCTCGGCGAAGAAGGACTCGACCGCGCGCAGCGTCGAGGTCGCGGTGTGGTCACCGACGGTTTGGCGGACCTGCGTGAACGAGCGGCACTCGATCGGCTCGTCGATCGGGCCGTGGTCGCAGACGACGACCTCGAAACGGGTCGAGACGTCGTCGGCCGGGATGGGCGCGGCGCCGCGGTCCCCGCGGCGCACGATCACTTCGGGCAGCGGCATCAGATTGCGTCTCCTGCGTTGGTTGCGGACAGCTCGAGGTGCGTCACCTGCATGGCCTCGCTCATGGGATCTCCTCGAACGGAGTGGTGGTCAGGGCGATCTCCTCGACGCTCGGCCCGTCCTCCAGGTCGAGCGCCGGATCCTCGATCGGCGGATCTCTCACGGCCGCAGGGAGCGGGCCGCCGAGGTCCGACAGCAGGACGCCGGAGACGGCCAGCACGTGGCCCTCGGCGTGCAGCGTGCGCTCTGCTTCGTCGCGCACGTTGACGTTGACGCCCATGCTCTGCTGCGGCGCCTCGGTCTGGCCGCGGTCGCCGGTCGGGTCACCCGCGACGGCGCCGAGCCAGCGCGCCTGGAAGCCGGTCAGCTGCGGCAGCTCATGCAGCAGCAGCGTCGCGGCGCCGAGCGCGAGGATGCTGGCGGTCTCGCCGCCGACGAGCTCGTCGGCCGCGCTCGTGATCGCGTGCACGTCGAGCTTCAACGTGCCCTGATAGCAGCCGTCGCCGGCGCGGTAGCGGACGTCGTCGAGCGTGCCGTGGCAGCCGACGACCAGCGCCGGCAGCCGCTCGTCGGCGCGCACGCGCGGGGTCTCGCGCAGGAGCACGTCGTTGGGCCGCTCGATCCGCAGCACGGGGCTGCCGGTCGGCGTCTGCTGCCGCACGATCTCGTCGAGGTAGATGCCGAGGTGGTAACCCAGCAAGAGCTCGCGGGCCGCTCTTCTGAGCGCCCACGGCGTGACGAACGGACCGAGCGGGCTGCCGGCCATCAGCTGCCTCCGGCGTCGAGCGGGCAGCCTGCGATGACCGCCGCCGAGAGCGCTCTGATCGCGTCGTCGGCGAGCGTGCGGTACGCCTCGTGGGCACTCCCGAGGTAGTTGGTGCGCTCGGGCGCCAGCGACGCTTCGACCAGCTGCGCCGCACGGTAGGCGACGGCGGCGCCGGCGGCGATCTCGAGGTCGGGCGTGCAAGGCGAGCGGCCGGGGAAGTGGGACGCGACCTCGCCGGCCGCCAGCTCGATCAGTCTCTGCACCTGCGTCAGCGTCGGGCGCGTGTTGGCGGTGAATCTGCCCAGCTCTCTGGCGGCGGTCGCCGCGATCGAGTCGCGCCCGCGCGTGCGCGTGTGCATCAGCGCGGCGACATAGTCGGGCGACGGCGCCCAGTCGGTTGCGGCCACTACTCGCTCACCTCCGCCGGCGGCGCGCTCTGGGTCGCCGGATTGGTCTTGACGACGACGCCGCCCAGCAGGCGGTCCTGCACGTACTGCGAGATGACGCCGACGGCGACGAGCGCGCCGGTGACCTTCGCCGTCGCGTCACCGCCGAGCGTCAGCCCGAACGGCTGCGCAAGCGCGAGCACGGTCGTCACCACCGCCCCTGCGGTGACCGGCAGCTTGAGCCGCACGAGGTCGTCGAGGAAGGCGCGCACGAACTGCATCACGCGATCCCCAGGAAGCGCGCGCGCTCGGCGCGGCGGCGGCGCGTGAGGCCGGGCAGCGGCTGCGGCGGCACGCCGGCCTTGTCCCACCGCAGCAGCTCGTCGGCGGCGACGACCCAGCGCCGCTCGCGCAGCGCTCTGCCGATGCCGGTCGAGCTGGCGAGCGCGCCGGTGCCGACGTTGTAGACGAACGAGACGAGCGCGTCGTGCTGGCCCTGCGTCAGCGGCAGGGCGAGCGCCTGGACGGCGGGCTCGTAGTCGGCTGCGAGCTGTTGCCGGAGCAGCTGACGCGCCTCGGCGTCGGTCAGCTGGCCCGGCGTCTGCTGTCTCGCGACCCAGCTGGCGGCGCGGTCGGCGGCGGTCACCGGGCCGAGGTGCAGGAGGTGGCCGTAACCGACGGTCGCGTGTCCGGCGGGGTCGTCGTACGGTCTCGCGAAGAAGCCCTCGAACTGCTCGATCAGGTCGAGGCCGGTGGCGGAGATGCGCAGCGTCGCCGGCGGCGCCTCTGTGCCCGCCGCCGGCTTCGCCGCCGCGCGTCTGCTCCAGACGCGCCAGCCGTAGCGGCGCCGCAGCGCCGCGAAGGTCTTCGGTCCGACGACGCCGTCGGCGACCAGCCCGACGCGTCTCTGAAAGGTGCGCACGGCGCGCTCGAGCGTCGCGCCGTAGACCGCGCTGTCGACGCTGCCGCTGATCAGCCTGGCGCGGCGCAGGTAGGTCAGCACCGCTCTCACCTCGGGCGCGCGGGTCCCGCGCGTGAGCGGGCGCGCGCGCAGGCGGTCGAGCACCGTCGGCTTGCGGCCGAGCCGCTTGGCGGCTGCGCGCAGCTCGCCGGCGCTGTCGGCCTCGACGTGCCACGGCTCGCCGGCGACCGTCAGCGAGGTCGCGAGGCCGTGGCCGCGCAGCCAGCTGCGCAGCACGGCGACGCCGCCGCCGAACGCGACGTCGACGTCGAGCGCGTGATCCTGCCGGCCGACGCGGATGTGCGGCGCGGTGGGGGAGGGGACGGCGGCGAGGTTGCCGACGCCGGCCCGGTAGAGGTCGTACAGACGCTGCTGCTCGGCGAGCGTCCGGCGACCGCTGTTGAGACGGAACGAGACACCGGCACGGCGGGCTGCCGTAAGGACCTTGAACCAGTCGTCGCTGACGTGGTGGCCGTCGAAGGAGGGCGTCATCGCGGCAGCAGCATCACCGTGGACGGCGCCGTCGGCCTAGCGTTTCGGAGGTTCCTCCGGAGGTTCCTCCGGATCGGCCGCTTCAACAGGATCTTGGCCGTCGCAGCAGGTACGCTTGCGACCGTGCTGCTGCGAGACGCCCGCCAACGAGCCTGTCTCTCGCGCGAGGATCTCGCGCGTCGCTCCGGCGTCAGCTCACGCCAGATCTACGACATCGAGCACGCCCGCTGCTCCCCCCGCAACGCGACGCGCGCCGTGCTGGCGGTCGCCGTCGGCGTCCCGCGCGATCAGATCGACTGGCCGGCGCCGGCCGCGCGCGCGGCCTGAGCGCCTGGTCCCGTTCCCGGTCCCGATCGGGACCGGATCGAGCCCCGGTCCAAGCTCCGGCGAGAGCGCCCCTGGAGCCCGCGATCACCCGTCGTCACGGCGGATCCGGCACGTCCGCCCGGTTGCGAGACCGCCTTGTAAACAGGCTGCGAGCGGTTCGAGCGGCGGCCGCGGACGGGCCGCGTCAGTCGTCGCCGCTGATGATCGCGCGCTCGATGTTGCCGTGGCCGTTGCGCGCGGCATCGCCGTCGAAGCCGGGCACGCTCGACTCCGGGGCGGCGTCGTCCGCGGCGGCCGGATCGGCCGGCGGGCGGTTGAGGCGCGCCTCCAGCTCTCCCAGCACGACGCCGAAGAGCGCGTGGCGCCAGACCGCCAGCCAGAAGGCGCGGCGGTCGCCGGTCAGTCTCGGCAGCGCCGCGCGGCCGGGGTGGAAGCGGTCGCTGAGGCGGCCGGCCGGCCACAGCGCGAGGTGCTCGAACAGCGCCGTCTGCGCGCCGCGCGCGGCCGGCGGGCCGGGCAGCAGCGGCGCGACCTGGGCGTAGACGGCGCCGAACAACGCGCCGTTGGCGACGTGCATCGCGGCGCCTGGCGCACGCCAGCCGTCGCGCTCGCCGGTGACGAAGCGGCCGAGCAGCTCGACGTCGTCGTAGCGGGAGCGGAAGAGGCGCTTGTCGAGCGGCTGCTGCAGCGCCCAGAGGCCGGCGGCGACGCCTCCGGCGAGGGCTCCACGCAACGTTCGTCTGGGGTCGATCGCCATCCGCAGCACCTTAGCGCGCTCCAACGGAGCTGTAACCGAGCGGTGAAGCGGTGTACGTAAGACCGATGAGCGAGAGAAACAGCGCCCTGCACCGACGTGCTCGCGAACGCGGCGTCAACCCGATCGTCTACTGGGTCGTCCGTGCGTTCTTCCAGCCGTTCTTCCATCTGTACTTCCGGCTGTCGCGGATCGGCCGCGAGCACATCCCGGACGGGCCTGTGATCTTCGCGGCCAACCACCGCAGCTTCCTCGACCCGTTCATCATCGGGACGATGTCGCGGCGGCCGCTGTACTACGTCGCGAAGGAGGAGCTGTTCGCCAAGCGGCTGCAGGCGTGGTTCCTCAACTCGCTCGGTGCCTTCCCCGTCTCGCGCGGCAACGGCGACAAGGACACGATCGAGACCGCGAAGGCGATCCTCGCGCGCGGCGACTCGGTCCTGATCTTCCCCGAGGGCACGCGCGTGCGCCCGGGCCCACCCGCGAGAGCGAAGCGCGGCGTCGGCCGCCTCGCGCTGGAGGCCGGCGTCCCGGTCGTGCCGCTGGCGCTGATCGGCACGACCGACGTCCGCAAGGGCTGGCGCATACGCCCGCGCAAGGTCCGCGTCCGCGCCGGGCAGCCGCTGCGCTTCCCGCACGTCGAGGATCCTTCGCGCGAGCTGGCCGCCGCCGTCACGGATCGGATCTGGCCGAACGTGATGCTGCAGTGGGAGTGGCTCGGCGGCCAGACGCCGCTGCGCCGCGCCGCCGTCATCGGCGCCGGCCCGTGGGGCACGACGCTCGCCGTCCTGCTCGCCAGAGCCGGCCTCGAGGTCGATCTCGGCACGCGCACCCGCGAGCAGGCCGAGGCGATCGGCCGCGAGCACGCCAACGGCCGCTACCTGCCGGGCGTCGAGCTGCCGAAGAACGTCCGTGTCGCGCCCGCCTCAGAGCTGGAGCTGAGCGCCCACGACCTCGTCTGCTTCGCCGTGCCGGCGCGGGCGCTGCCGGCGGCGCTCGCCGCCCACGGCGCGCGCGTCCCTGCGCGCGCCGGCGTGCTGGTCGTCTCCAAGGGCCTTGTGCCGCCGCTCGGCACGCTGCCGTCGGCGTTCGCCGCCGAGCGCGTGCAGGCGCGCTCGGTCGCCGCCCTCGGCGGCCCGTCGCACGCCGCCGACGCGCTCGTCAACGGCGCCTCGATCGTGCTCGCCTCGCATGACGACGCCTTCGCGCACGAGCTGGCGAGGGTGCTGATCGCCGCCGGCATCGACGTCCACACGACCGCCGACGTGCGCGGGGTGGAGCTGGCCGGCTGCGCCAAGAACGCCGCCGTGCTCGCCGCCTCCGCCGCGGCCGCGACCGCCGGCCCCAACGTCGCCGGCGCCGCCGCCGGCAAGGTCTTCTCCGAGGTCGCTCAGCTCGCCCGTGACGGCGGCGCCGATCCGGCGACCTTCGCGGGCCTCGCCGGCGCGGGCGACCTGGTCGCGACCGT
This sequence comes from Conexibacter sp. CPCC 205762, assembly GCF_030646155.1. Taxonomy (GTDB): domain Bacteria; phylum Actinomycetota; class Thermoleophilia; order Solirubrobacterales; family Solirubrobacteraceae; genus Conexibacter. The sequence continues at coordinate 24,477 of NZ_JAUTDN010000016.1, read as the reverse complement.
CGTCGCCGACGGCAGCCGCAACCGCCGTGCCGGGGAGCTGCTCGCGCAGGGCCTCACGGCAGACGAGATCGCCCGTGCGCTCGGCCAGACGGCCGAGTCGGTCGACTCGGTCGCGCTACTCGCCGAGATGCTCGGCAGAGCGGGCGTCGACGCGCCCGCGACGAGCGGTCTCGCCGCTCTCGTGGAGGGCAGAATCGACCCCGAGCAGTGGACCGCGTCGATGACGAAGCCGTCCGTTCGTCCGCGCAAGGCGAAGGCCGCCTAGCGCCGCCGCTGCTGGCGCGAGATACTGCGATGCAGTGCCCGACCCCCCGAGCAGATCCAAGGCGGAGCTCGACCGCGAGTTCTCCGACCTCTATCGGACGCATCTGCGGGACGTGTACTCGTACTCGTACTACCGCGTCGGCAACCATCACGACGCCGAAGACCTCACCGAGCAGACCTTCCTGCAGGCCTACCGCCACTACGAGCGCGCGCTGCGCGAGTCCGACGGCCGCCCGCTGCGGCCGTGGCTCATCCGCATCGCCCACAACCTGGCGGCGAACTTCTACCGCGACCGCGCGCGCAAGCCGCAGGCCGCGATCGAGGACGCGGCCGTGATCTCCTCCCCGCACACGACCGAGACGCTGGTCGAGGGGCGCGAGGAGCTGGAGGAGATCCTCGCAGGCGTCCAGCAGCTGCCCGACGATCGCCGCGAGGCGCTGATCATGCGCTTCGCGCTGGGGATGGACAACCGCGAGATCGCGCGCGCCCTCGGTCGCAGCGACGGCGCCACGAAGGTGCTGCTCCACCGCGCGATCAAGCAGCTGGAAGGGATCGTCTCGCAGCCGGAGGCGACGGCGAGATGAGCACGACCGAGTTCGAGGAGCGGCTGAAGGCCGCGCTGAAGCCGGTCGAGCCGCCGGAGGCGCTCGCGCTGCGGCTGGAGCGGACGCTCGTCAGCTTGACCGAGCTGGCCGCCGACGAGCTGGAGGCGTGGGAGCTGTCGTCGATGCGCGACCCGCGCAACTGGGTCCGCCCGGTCGTCGCGACGGTGATCGGCGCCGGCGCCGGCACCGCGCTCGTGGCGCTGCGCGTCCGCAACGGCCGCCGCCGGCGCAAGGACCAGTCGGTCGACCTGCTCGACCTCGCCGAGCGGACCGTGCGCGACGTCGCCGACGAGGCGCGCAAGCTGCTCCCGCAGCGGGACTGAGGGCTCCGCCAAGCGAGTTCCACTCCGGCTGCGCGACGCCCGCCACGACGGCGGGAACTCGCGCCTCGCTGGGCTGAGCTTTCCTGAAGGTCGCCCTGCTAGCGTCAGCGCCTCCATGCCGACCTGTTACCGCCATCCGACCCGTGAGACGGGCGTCGCCTGCTCCAACTGCGGGCGCCCGATCTGCACCGACTGCATGACGCCGACGCCGGTTGGCATGCGCTGTCCCGAGTGCGCGAAGGAGAAGACGCGCGTCCAGCGCGGGCCCGTCGGCGGAGGCGCCAGCCTCGCCAGCTCCGGGCTGAGCGTCACGGTGATCCTGCTCGCCGCCTGCGTGCTCGTCTTCGTCGGCGAGATGGCCTCAGGCGGCCAGATCGGCCAGGCCGGCGGCACGCTCTACCAGAACTTCGCGCTGTGGAGACCGGCGCTGGAGTTCAACAACGAGTACTACCGGATGATCACGTACGGGTTCCTCCACTCGGGGTTCCTGCACATCCTCTTCAACGGCTGGTTCATCTGGGTGCTCGGCAACATGCTCGAGCCGGCGCTCGGAAAGCTGCGCTTCGCCGTCCTCTACTTCGCGACGCTGCTGACCGGCGCCTTCGGCGCGCTCGTGATGGAGCCGAACGCGGCGACGGTCGGCGCCTCCGGCGCGGCCTTCGGCCTGCTCGGCGCGGCGATCGTCGAGGCGCGCGCCCGCGGTATCGACATCTGGGCCTCCGGCCTGGCCCCGGTCGCGGTCATCAACTTCCTCTTCACCTTCCTGTTCCCGGGGATCTCGGTCGGCGGCCACGTCGGCGGCTTCCTCGGCGGCCTGCTGATCGGCTTCGTCTTCCAGCAGGTCGATCGCGCGCGGCTGCCGTACGCGCTCGGCGCGGTCGGCGCGGGGATCGTCGGGCTGGCCGCCTTCGCCGGCGGCGTCGCCCTCGCGGGGTAGGCCCCGGAACGACGCAGCGCCCGCGCGGGGCGCGGGCGCTGCGGTGAAGCGGACTGCCGTCGTTCAGCTGCGAGCTGCTACTTGCAGGTGATGAAGCTCGTCGCGGTCGTCGACGCGGAGGCCGGGATCTCGCCGCCGGGGCTGAACGTGAAGGCGCCGGCGATCGGCGCTCTGCCGCCGGCCGGGCACTTCTTCGCGGCGATGTAGGGGAGGTTTCTCCAGGTCGCCTTGACCTTCGTCTGGAACGACGTGACCTGGGCGAACCAGCCGTCGTTGATCTCCTGCAGGGTCGTCGGGATCGGCGCCGTCAGGACGTAGCCGTATCTGCCGCCGACCTTCTTCAGCGGCGCCTTGAACGCCTCGAAGATCTCGACGGGGTTGTGGGCGACGATGTTGACGGTGATCGACTTGCCGCCGGGGCCGTTGAAGAGCGTGACTATGCCCGGGACGTTGCTGACCGGGACGGCCGGCACGTCGGCGCGGAGGCTGCCGCTGCCGATCTTGGAGCCCTTCGGGCAGCTGCTGAAGCTTCTCGTCGCGTTGATCTGCTCCGGCTTGCAGGAGGGGAACTTCGCGCCGTTGACGGTTGCGTTTCTGGGGAAGCTGAGGACGACCTTGCTCAGCGTGTTGTTCTCGTTGTTCTCTCTCTTGATCGTGAAGCCGACCGAGAGCGCCAGAGCGGTGCCCGGCTTGCCCTTGTTCGGGCTGATGCTTCCTCTGATCGTCGACTGGGTCGCCATCGCCGCGGGGGCGGTGGCGAGGAGCAGCGTCGAGGCTGCTGCGACGGCGAGAGTGCGACCTGCTCGTGTACGAACCATCCAGCCACAGTAAACGAGCGTGTACCAGCCCGTCCAGCCCGAACCGACCGCCTGGTCGGGGCCGGAACACGGTCTGTTTGGGGACCGGAACTTTGGACGATGCTGTGCGTTTCAGAAAGGGCCGATTCCCTTGTGGAACCGGCCCTTTCGGCCTGCGCTGACGCTAGCTCAGCGGCGGCAGGCGATCGTCGACGTGACGCTCAGCGGCGCGTTGTCTCTGAGGAACGAGAATCTGCCGCCGATCGGCACCTTGAGGCTCTTCGGGCAGAGCGTCGTCGACTCGATGTACGGCGTTCCTCTCCACTTCGCGGAGATGCTCGTGTCGAATCTGCTGACCTCGGCGAACCAGCCGTCGTTGATCTCCTGCAGCGAGGAGGGGATGTTGCCGGTCAGGTGGTAGCCGTATCTGCCCTTGGTCTTCACCAGCGTCGCCGGGAACGCCTCGAAGATCTCGACCGGGTTGTGCGCCTCGATGTTGATCGTGACGCTCTTGCCGCCCTTGCCGTTGAAGATCGTGATGTCGCCCGGGACGTTGAAGACCGGGACGGCCGGCACGTCGGCGCGCAGCGTGCCGCCGCCGATCTTGGAGCCCTTCGGGCAGCTGCTGAAGCTTCTCGTGGCGTTGATCTGGTCCGGCGAGCAGGACGGGAACTTCGCGCCGTTCGTTCTCGCGTTGGGCGGGAAGAAGAGCTCTATCTTGGTGAGCGTGCCGCGCTCCTTGTCGGAGCTGTCGGCGTCGAGCTTGGCGCCGATCTTGAGGTTGATCGGCGAGCCGATCGGGCCCTTGTTCGGGTTGATCGAGCCGGAGAGCGAGCCTCTCGCGGCCATCGCCGACGGTGCGGCGGCCAGCAGCAGCGCCGTGGCGGCCGCAGCGACGAGCGCGCGGTTGTTGCGGATGGGGAGCATCCCCCGACTATAAACAGGAGCGTTCCAGTGTGTCCAGCGGGAACCGCGCATTTCTGACACCGCTTTCCGGTAGCGCCGTTGCGCCTGCGAAGCGGGCGGGCGAGCGGTCGCTACAGCTCGACCGTCAGCGGCTCGGAGGGGGCGTTCGGCACCGCCTCCGGGTGGAGCACATGGGCGAGCAGCTCGAGCCCGTCGACGAGCCGCGGGCCGGGCCGCGAGAAGTAGGCGTTGGCGTCGACGGCGACGACCTCGCCGGCACCGAGCGCGGCCAGCCGGTCGGCGTATCTGAGCGCCTCCGCATGCGCTCTGGCAACGTCGTAGCCGCACTGCATCACGAGCACGACGTCGGGCTCCGCGGCCGCGATCTCGTCCCAGTCGCGCCGCTCCGACCGCTCGCCGGCGAGGCCGAGCACGTCGAAGCCGCCGGCGTACTCGATCAGCTGCGGGGTCCAATGGCCGGCGATGTAGAGCGGGTCGAGCCATTCGAGCGCGGCGACCTTCAACGGCGGCCGGCCGCGGACCGCCAGCCGTACGCGGTCGACCCGCGCCGAGGCATCGGCGATCAGGTCGACGCCCGCGTCTCTGCTGTCGGTCGCCTCCGCGAGCGTGCGGACGTCGCCGAGCACCTCGCCGAAGGTGTGCGGGTCGAGCGAGATCACGTTCGGGCTGGGATCGAGCCGCGCGGCGATCGCGCGCACGTCGTCGTAGGAGACGGCGCAGACCGCGCACAGCGCCTGCGTCACGATCAGGTCAGGTCTGAGCGCGACCAGCGCGGCCTCGTCGAGCTCGTAGATCGCCTCGCCGTGCTGCGTGCGGGCGCGCACGGCGGCGTCGACCTGACCGGGCGTGAGGCCTTCGGGCAGCGTGTCGCGCGTGATCTTCGGCACGCTCCGCGCCGCATCCGGGTAGTCGCACTCGTGGGTGACGCCGACGACGTCGCCGCCTCTGCCGAGCGCGAACAGCAGCTCGGTGGCGGCCGGGACGAGACTCACGATGCGCATGGGAGAAACGATATGCCACGACTGAACGACGAGGAGGTCGCGCAGCGGCTCTCCGGCAGCGACTGGACGCGCGACGGCGACGCGATCGTGCGTGAGACGGAGGTCGCGGACTTCGCCGCCGCGATCGCGCTCGTCAACCGCGTCGCCGCGCTCGCGGAGGCGGCGAACCACCATCCGGACATCCTCGTGCACGGCTGGAACAAGGTTCGGCTGACGCTTTCGACCCACAGCGAGGGCGGTTTGACGGAGGCTGACTTCGCGCTCGCGGCGCAGCTCGACGCCGCGATCGCGGGTGTCTGAGCGTTCCGCGTCAACCCTCCTGAGAGTGCACGAAACCTGAGAGTCCGCTACGTTTCCTTGCGCGCAACCGCACTATCGGCCTGAGAGGAGCCGGCGGTTGGGTGGAGGAGGAGCGTGGTGGGCTAGGTGGGTCCGCCTCGACAACGCAAAAGCGGCCCGCTTGCGCGGGCCGCTTTTGTGCTTCTGGGAGGAGGTGCTGCTGTGAGGTACGTCGCACTCAGGAGTATTGGGCGACCACCTGAACCAGTCTTAAGCTGCGACTGAGAACACTCTCACGTTTCGTTTGCAGCACTTTTCCCATCGCGCGTGTCCTTCTGCTGCCGCGCGCTTCCACGCTGCAGGCGCTGTCCGCCGCCGCGCGCCTCCGCGTCGCGCGCGCCCAACTGGACGCGCGCGGAGCAGCGGCTACTTCGTCCAGTCGATGAAGCCCTTGCCGGTCTTCTTGCCGAGGTCGCCGGCGGCGACCAGCTGCTGGACGCGCGACGGCACCTGCACGCCGATCGCCTCGCCGATCGCCTTCGAGACATCGAGGCCGACGTAGTCGAGCAGCGCCAGCGGGCCCATCGGGTGGCCGGCGCCGAGCTGCATGCACTTGTCGATCGCGGCCGGCTCGAGGCCGGTCTCCTCAAGCAGGTCGACGGCGCTGAAGAGGTAGGGGAACAGCAGCCGGTTGACGACGAAGCCGGCGATGTCCGGCACCTCGACGGCGGTCTTGCCGAGCTTCGCGCACAGCTCGCGCGAGCGCTGCTTGACCTCGTCGGTCGCGTCCGGCGAGTAGACCAGCTCGATCAGGTCCATCTTCGGGACCGGATTGAAGACGTGCAGGCCGACGAACCGCTCCGACTTGCCGGTCTCCTGCGCGAGCGCGGTGACCGACAGCGACGAGGTCGTCGTCGCCAGCACCGAGCTGCCGTTGCTGTGGCGGCCCAGCTCGCTGAGCACGCTGGCCTTCGTCGCGTGGTCCTCCGCGACGGCCTCGACGAGGTAGGTCGCGCCGGCCAGCTCCTCCAGCGACGAGACGATCGTGACGCGGTCGGCCGTGGGCTCCTCGCTCAGCTTCGAGCACCACTTCGCGACCGCCTTGCGGGCGCGGTCGGCGGAGGCGTCCGAGCGGGCCCACAGGAGTACCTCGCCATGCTGTGCCGCCGTCGCCGCCAAGCCGCACGCGATCGCGCCGGATCCTGCGATGCCGAGACGTTCCTCCACGCCCTTGCTCCCTCTTCGATCGAACTCCGTTGAACGTCCTATTGGACGGCGAGAACAGTAGGGAGGAGGAGGATCAAACAGCGCCGGTTCCACCATGCGGAGCGCGCGTTCCCAATCGTGCTAGACCCCGCGCGCCCGGCCGACCTGCACCGATCCCTGGCGCGTTTGCGCTCCCAAAACGACCGTCCGGGTGTCAAAAGCGGCCGCGCGCGGCCGATGTTCGGGGAGTGACGACGACGTCTGCCCCCACGCGCGCGGGCGCAATACTGCGCGAGCTGGCTCCTTTCGTGACCGGGGTCGTGCTGGCGTTCGCACTCGTGCCGATGTCGTCGGTCGGCCAGGACCTGCCGCGCTGGCTGCGGACGATCGTCTTCCTCGCCGCCGCCTGCGCGATCGGCGCCGCCGTCCGCTGGCTCGTCAACTACCTGCGCGCCGGCCAGCACGCGCTCGCCCACGCCCAGCAGCAGTTCCGCACCGCCTTCGAGGACGCGCCGATCGGCATAGCGCTGTTCGACGTCGACGGCCGCTTCACCGAGGTCAACCGCGCGCTCTGCGAGATGGTCGGCAGCGACCGCGAGCGGCTCGTCGGCCTCGGGGTGCTCGACCACGTCGCCCCGGCCGACCGCCCCGAGTCGCTCGCCGCCTTCCGCGAGCTGATGGTCGGCGCCCGCCAGACGTTCCACACCGAGTCGCGGCTGCGGCGCGCCGACGGCAGGGAGATCTGGTGCCAGCTGCGCGCCTCGCTCGTGCGCGACGCCGCCGGCGAGCCGCTCCACTTCATCGCCCAGGTCGAGGACGTCAGCGCCCGCCGCCGCGCGGCCGAGGCGCTGGCCGAGGCGGAGGAGCGCTTCCGTCTCGCCTTCGAGGGCGCGCCGATCGGGATCGCGCTCGCCGACCTCGACGGCCGCTTCCTGCGCGTCAACGACGCGCTCTGCGAGATCACCGGCTACACCGAGGCCGAGCTGCTGGCGGCCAACGTCGACCTGCTCGGCCACTCCGACGCCGCCGACGCCGAGGAGGAGCAGTTCGACCAGCTGATGCGCGGCGAGCTGCGGTCCTACCGGCTCGAGCGGCGGATCATCCACGCGACCGGCCGCTCGGTCTGGGTCAGCCTCTCGGTCTCGCTCGTGCGCGACAGCTCCGGCGTGCCGCGCTACTGCATCAAGCAGTTGGAGGACATCTCCGACCGCAAGCGCTTCGAGGGCCAGCTCGCCTACCTCGCCGACCACGACGCGCTGACCGGCCTCTACAACCGCCGTGCCTTCCAGCGCGAGCTGGAGCAGCGCAGCGCCGCGGGCGGCGACGGCGGCGCGGTCGTCGTGCTCGACCTCGACCACTTCAAGGACATCAACGACACGCTCGGCCACGCCGCCGGCGACGAGGTGATCGTGCGCGTCGCGCGGCTGCTGGCGAAGCGGCTGCGCAAGACCGACGTGCTCGGCCGCCTCGGCGGCGACGAGTTCGCGATGCTGCTCGCGGGCGTCTCGCGGCAGGAGGCCGAGCGCGTCATACACGAGCTGCTGAGAGTCGTGCGCGAGCAGTCGGTCGTCTCCGACAACGGCCACCCGATCGGCCTCACCGCGAGCGCCGGCATCGCGCTGTTCGACGGCGACACGCCGCTGAGCGCGGAGGAGCTGCTCGTCAGCGCCGACATCGCGATGTACGACGCGAAGGAGGCCGGCCGCGACCGTCACGCGATCTCGGTCGAGACCGAGCAGCGCCAGCAGGCGATGACTGACCGGATGGCCTGGTCGCAGCGGATGCGCGACGCGCTCGAGCACGACTCGTTCGTGCTCTTCCAGCAGCCCGTCGTCGACCTCCAGACCGGTCTGCCCAAGAGCCATGAGCTGCTGCTGCGGATGCGCAGCGACGCCGGCGACCTGATCCCGCCGGCCGCCTTCCTGCCGATCGCCGAGCGCTCCGGCCTGATCACCGAGATCGACCGCTGGGTGACCCACCAGGCGATCACGACGATCGCCGAGCAGCGGCTCGCCGGCCGCTCGCTGAAGCTGGCCGTCAACCTCTCCGGCGCCTCGGTCTCCGACCCGGAGCTGCTGGAGATGATCGAGCGAGACCTGGAGGCGATGGCGCCGCCGCGCGGCAGCCTCATCTTCGAGGTGACCGAGACGGCGGCGATCGTCAACGTCGACCGCGCCCGCGCCTTCGCCGCGACGCTCGCCGAGCTGGGCTGCGAGCTGGCGCTCGACGACTTCGGCGCCGGCTTCGGCTCCTTCTACTACCTCAAGCGGCTGCCGTTCGACTACCTCAAGATCGACGGCGACTTCATCCGCCAGCTGACGAGCAGCCACGAGGACCAGCTGGTCGTGCGCGCGATCGTCGAGATCGCGAGAGGTCTCGGCAAGCGCACCGTCGCCGAGTTCGTCGGCGACGTCGAGACGATGGCGCTGCTGCGCGAGCTGGGCGTCGACGACGCGCAGGGCTTCCACATCGGCAGACCGGCGCCGCTGACCGAGCTGTTCGCGCACGACCTCAGAGCGCACGGCCTCAGAGCACCCGCGATCCAGGCGTGAGCGCGGAGGCCGCCCCCGGCGGCGCCTCCAGCACGGCGTGCGCGCGACGACAGGCGCGCAGCCGGCGCGGCGGCACCGCGCGGTCGATCCGCAGCGCGCGGCCGTCGCGGTCGAGCCAGATCAGGTCGAGCGCGAAGCGCATCCCGACGGTGTGGACCGAGCGCGTGCCCGGCAGCAGCAGCGCGGCGCCGTGTGGGGCAGGGAGGCCGGCGAGCCCGCGCAGGCGCGCGAGCGGGGTGACCGCGCGGCGGCCGTGGACAGTGTCCAGCGGCGGCCGCAGTTGCAGCGGCGGGAGACTGCTGAGGCGTGCGTGCATGAGCAGTTAGAGGGCATTCACGCGAAAGTTCGCCCCCTCAGCCACATCGCCGCGCGCACCACAGCGCGCGGCACGCGGCGGCGACGGCCTACGACTCCCAGCGGAAGCCGGTCGCGCTCGGGCGCGGCTGCAGCGGGCTCGCCGGCAGCCCGTCGGCCGGCGGCCAGACGTTGTAGGCGCTCGGGGCGAGGTCGTTCGGCCCGTGGGGGTGGAAGATCGCCGCCAGCAGCTGCGCCTGCCCGCGCCCGACGCCGAGCTCGAACTGCCCGCCGCCGTAGGCGCCGATGTCGTGCTCGGCGCAGTAGTCGTAGCCGGCGCAGAGCCGCTCCAGCCCGCCGAAGCGCGACGGCTTGATGTTCACCATCTTCGGCGGGAAGGCGAGCGACTCGACGTCGGCGATCGAGTGGATCGGCGCGTCCCAGGTGATGCGGTCGCGCTCGCCGGCGAGCGTCTCGACGATGCCGGGCGCGCTCAGGTCGGGATCCTCCAGCCAGGCGCCCGGGAAGGCGTCGGCGACGCGTCTGTACCAGCCCGGCTCGGCCGGCGTGTCGACGACGGTCCCTCTGTACATGCCCTTGTAGTCGAGCGAGTCGATCGCGCCGGTCGCTCTCAACGTCGCGATCACGGCGTCGTCCCAGCCGGGCGAGGCGTCGAGCTTGAAGCGCAGCGACGGGTAGCGCTCCAGCAGCTGCGTGACGCGCTCCGGTCTGGGGTCCTCGCCGAGCGACAGCGACATCACGAACGTCAGCGGCCGCGGCTCCCGCTCCAGCAGCTCGTGCAGTGCTCTGCCGGCCTGGCGCAGCGCCAGGTCGAGCGCCGCCGAGTGGAACGCCCAGCGACGGTAGAGACGCGAGACCTCGCCGTGGACGGGCTCCTCGGGGAAGAGGTCGAGCGCGTCGACGTGGGCGCAGAAGCCGCCCAGCGTCCAGTCGCCCTCCAGCGGCTGGACCGGCCCCGCGGCCTGCAGCTTCTCCTGGTCCTCGGCGTCGTAGACGACGTCCTCGCCGAGGCCCTCATGGCCGCCGCCGTGGAGGTGGATCACCGTCGACTTGCGCGTGAAGCCGGAGGAGACGTCGAGCTGCAGCCCCTCCAGCTCGTAGCCGTCGACGCGCAGCGGCAGCGGCGCGAGCTTCGCGTAGGTGCTCATGCGGCGGATCCTCCCTCGGGGCCGCGCTCGAGGCGCGCGACCAGCTCGTCCAGCTTCAGCTCCTCCAGCCCGCGGCCGACCGCCTCCAGCTCGCCGGCACAGAACTCGACCAGCCGTCTGCCCTCGGCGACCAGCTCCAGCGTCTCGCGCAGGCCGGCCTCGCCGGAGTCGAGCCGGCGGATGATCTCCTCGATCCGCGCGCTCGCGCGCTCGTACGTCTGCTGCTCGGCGGCGCCGGGCTCGTCGCCGCTTCCTTCGATGCCCATCTGCACGCTGCTCATCTTGCCGCATCCTCCACGTCGGCCCGGACGCGACCGTCGTGGAAGCGCAGCTCCAGCGCGCCGCTGGCGCGCGCCTGCTCGGCGGAGGTGACGAGCGCGCCGTCACGGTCCTCGACGAGCGCGTAGCCGCGTTCGAGCGCGCGTGCCGGGTCGTGCGCGGCGAGCGCCAGCCGCAGCCGCTCGAGGTCGCGCGCACGGCGGCTGATGGCGGCGTCGGAGCTGTGGCGCAGCCGTTCGCCGTCGCTGCGCAGCAGCGTCTCGGCGCGCGTGCGCTCCGCGGCGGTGACGTCGCGCTTGCGCCGCAGCACCAGCAGGCGGGTCGCGGTCAGGTCTGCCTCGCGCGCGTTGCGGCGGCGGGCTGCGGCGCGCAGCTCGCGCAGCTGCTGGTGGAGGCGGCGACGGTGGCGCGCTATGTGCTCGGCGGGAGCGCGCGCGAGGCCGGCGAGCGTGCGCGCCCGCTCCAGCACGGCGCGGCGGCCGTGGGCGTCGAGCCGGCGCGTCTCGCGCAGCAGCGCCGCGCGCGCCTGCGCGACGTCGAGCTGCACGGCCGCCTCGGCGGCGTGCGTCGGCGTCGAGCAGCAGACGGCGGCGACGTCGTCGATCAGCGTGCGGTCGGTGTGGTGGCCGACAGAGGCGATCACCGGCACGCGCAGGAGCGCGACGGTGCGGCAGAGCGTCTCGTCGCAGAAGGCGAACAGGTCGGCGAGCGAGCCGCCGCCGCGCGCGACGATCACCACCTCGACCTGCTCGATCGCGGCGAGGTCCCGCAGCGCCTGGGCGATTCTCGGCGCGGCGTGACGATCCTGCACCGGCGCGAACGCCCACACCAGCCGGCCGGCCCAGCCGCGCCGCTTCAGCGCCGCGACGACGTCGTCGCGCGCCTTGCCGGTCTCGCCCGTGACGACGCCGATCGTGCGCGGCAGCAGCGGGCGGGGGAGGTGCTTCTGCGGCTCCAGCAGGCCTTCGGCGGCGAGCATCCGCCGCAGCCGCTCGACCTGCGCCAGCAGATCGCCCTCGCCAGCGATCCGCAGGTCGGTCGCGCGGAACGAGAAGGAGGGCGAGGAGGTTGCGCTGCCGGGGTAGTAGTCGCAGCCGCCGGCGAGCACGACCTGGGCGCCGTCGCTGGGCTCGACGCCGAGCTCGTCGAAGTCGCTGCGCCACATCGCGCACGGCAGCGCGCCACGCGGGTCGCGCAGCTCGAAGTAGACCGTCGTGCGGCTGGTGCGGAAGTTCCACAGCTCGCCGAAGACCTGCACGCGCGCGAAGCCGCGCAGCTGCTGTCTGAGCTTGTCGGCGTAGACGCCGACGGCGAAGGGGCCGGGGAGCGAGCTGCCGGGGATGCCCGCGGGCGGGCCGCTCGCGGCCCCGCGTACGTCGCCGTCGGCGTTCACGACGCCGCCGGCGCCGCGGACGCGCCGACGACCTCGGCCAGCGCCCGCACGGTCGCGGCCTTGTCGGGGCCGCCGGGGACGACGACGAGCGTGTCGGCGCCGATCGCCTCGTAGCGGCGGACGCGCTCGGCGAGCGTGTCGGGCGTCGCGGCGATCGTCGAGATGTCGAGCAGCTCGTCGTCGAGCGCGGCGGCGGCGCCGGCGCGGTCGCCGTCGAGGAACAGCTCCTGGCAGCGGCGGGCGGCGTCGCCATGGCCGTAGGAGGCGGCGAGGTCGACGTAGAAGTTCTTGCCCTTCGCGCCCATCGCGCCGAGGTAGAAGGCGAGCCAGGGGCGGACGTGCGCGCGCGCCTCCTCGACCGTGTCGGCGATCGCGGTCGGCACGACCGGCGCGACGTCGATCTGGTCGATCGTGCGCCCGGCGCCGGCGGCGCCCCTGCGCAGCGGGTCGAGCAGTACGTCGGGGTCGTCCGGGTTGAGCAGGAACGGCAGCCAGCCGTCGGCGAGCGCGCCGGTCTGCTCGACCGCCTTCGGCCCGATCGCGCCGAGGTAGATCGGGATCCGCTGCTGGACCGGCTTGGCGAGCAGCTTCAGCGGGCGGCCGAGGCCGGTCGCGCCGGGCGCCTCGGCCGGCAGCGGCAGCGTCCACTCGGCGCCGTCGTAGGCGACCGTTCTGCGCGCGAGCACCATGCGCACGATCTCGACGTACTCGCGCGTGCGGCCGAGCGGTCTCTTGAAGGCGGTCCCGTACCAGCCCTCGGAGACCTGCGGGCCGGACAGCCCGAGCCCGAGCCGGAAGCGCCCGTCGCTCAAGACGTCGAGCGAGGCGGCGGCCATCGCCGTCGCCGTCGGCTGGCGGGCGGGGATCTGCATCAGGCCCGAGCCGAGCCCGATCCGCTCCGTCTTGCCGGCGAGCAGGCCGAGCACCGAGACGGCGTCCTGCCCCCACGCCTCCGAGATCCAGATCGAGTCGAGCCCGAGCTCGTCGCCAAGCACCGCCAGGTCGACCTGCTCCTGGGGCGTGAACCAGGGCCAGTAGGCGAGAAAGAGTCCGAGCCGCATGCGACCGACCCTATCCGACCGCCCGGCCGCTGGCCGCTGTTCGAACCTGCCGCAGCCAGCGCGCGGCGCGCTTCGCAGCGCGCACGATCCGCTCGCGTGGCGTGCCGTTCGGCCATGCGAAATCGGCGTCCGTCCACATTGGGTTGGGAAGACCGGTCTCGCGCTCGATCACATCGTGGTCGTACTTGGGCGGCAACTGTCGCATCGTTCGAACCTATCCCCTCACGGCGAGATCCGCTACCCAGCAAAGTACTGCAACGCCAATGAAAGCGAAGGCGATTTGCAGAGACGTCGCAATTCGGGCGATCAACGCCTGATTTCGCAGGTGGCTGGCGTCGAGATGGCGTGCAACTGCCCGGTGCGCGGCACCCGGGTCACGAAGACGCGCATCGTGTGCCGCAGCTTCCAAGAGGACGGTCGCGCGCAGTGGATTCTCAACTCGGCGGGGCGGAATCGCGGCAGACAGCGTGATGATCAGAGCGACTGCAAAGGCGGCGAGGGCAGCCCAGGTGAATGGGCCGAGCGAGCCGACAGCAATGGTCGAGCTGGTCAAGAAGGACGCCGCTACGGCGTTGGCCGAGCTGAGCATGACTGCGCGCCCCGCGAGCGCGTGCAGCGTGTCCTGCTGCCGCGCCAGCGCGGCGTTGGCCTGCTCGTAGGCGAGCTGGCTGACGGCGAGCAGCGGGTGGTCGGGCGCGGACGGCATCGCGACCGACTATGGGGCAGGAACGGGCGCCGACGAGTGCCGTCGGCGAAAATTTTGCTGCGCCGTCGCAGTGACGGCGCAGAGTCGTGCGGAAGCGCGGGCGCTACGCCGCGTCGTCGACGCTGGCGAGCGTCTGCATGCCCGGCTGGGCCGGGGTGCCGCGGTTCTCGCCGTGGAAGGCGATCGTCTCGAGGCGGGCCAGCTCGCGCTCGCCCTCGACGCGCGCGGGGTGGTCGGCCGGGAGGCCTCTGATCAGGCGCGCGATGCGCTCGCGCAGCTGCCCGGCGAAGTGGGGGGTGGAGGCGCCCATCAGCTGACGGACGTCATCGACGGTGACCTCGCGCCCGGGGCGCAGGCGGTCGGGGTGCTCGTATCTGCTCACGGCGCGCTCGCTCTGACGGGGGAGATCTCCAGAAGGCTGTCGATCCGCGACTGGACGGGAAGCGATATCGCCGTCTCGTCGCCGATCAGCCAGGCGTGATTGTAAACGCCGCGGACGGGATCGCGCTCGTAGCCGGGCTGGACGTCGAGCAGGTACTCGCCCAGCGGCAGCGGCAGCGTCGCGGCGTCGTCGAGCAGCAGCAGCGGGCCGTATGAGCCGCTCGCCGACAGCGGCGCCGCGGCGGCCGCGTCCGCGGGCCGTCTGTCGTTGGCGAAGACGAGCCCGTGGCCGGGGTCGACGACGCCCCAGCCGAAGCTGCCGTCGCTGTAGCGCGCGAAGGCGATCGCGTTTCTGACCGAGTCCTCGCCGGCGATCCGCGTCACCGTGCCGAGCCCTCTCAGCGCTCTCTCGACTCTCTGGCTGATCACCGGCACCGGGCCCAGCAGGTAGATCCGCGGTCTGCCGTGGCTGCGCAGCGCGGCGAAGGTCGCGCCCGGGACCTCGTCGCGTCTGACGAACAGGATCGGCGTGCCGCTCTTGGCCGCGTAGGCAGCAGCCGGCATCGCGAAGGCCGGATCCTCCATCGAGACGACCATCACGTTGCGCGTCGGTCTGCCGCTCGCGCTCGCCTGGAATCTGTCGATCGCCGCGGCCAGCGCCGCCGGCTCCTCGCCCTCGATCGTCGTCGAGCGCATGCCCGCGGGCGCCGGCGTGTTCGAGCCGACGCGCACGACCTGCATCCCGCCGAGCGACTCGACGCCGGTCGGCGCCAGCGCTCTGAGCGCCTCGTCGCTCGCCTGCGGCAGCGATCTGCCGTCGCTCAGCAGCAGCGGCGCGCGCAGCGGGCTGCTCATCAGCACGGCCGCGGCGAGGCCCGACTGCCAGTCGCCGGCGTCGGCGACCGCGACCGCCGGCGGCTGCGTGTTGGGCGCGCTGCCGGGATAGACGGCGCGCGCGGCGGCGGCGGCGTTGGCGACCGCGTCGGCGCCGCCGACGCGGGTCGTGTTCTTCGTCGCGAAGGCCGGGAAGCCGAGCTGCTCGGTCGCCTCCGGCTGGTCGCCGCTGGAGCCGATCACCGGCGTCGGCGTCTTCTGGGCGGTGCCGTCGTCGTCGCCACCACCGCAGCCGGCGAGCCCGGTCAGCAGGAGCAGCAGCAGACCGGCGAGGGCGAGGCTACGGCGCAACATGCCCCCA
This sequence comes from Conexibacter sp. CPCC 205762, assembly GCF_030646155.1. GTDB lineage: Bacteria > Actinomycetota > Thermoleophilia > Solirubrobacterales > Solirubrobacteraceae > Conexibacter. The sequence goes on along the minus strand of NZ_JAUTDN010000016.1, from coordinate 9,108 downwards.
GCACGATAGAGCCCCGCCCACCGGCCGGAGCCGGTGGGCGGTGAACGTTCGGTGAAGGCGCCGTGAACGTGCGCCTTCCGACGATCAGGGGTTCTCGTCCGGATCCTGCAGGTTCAGCACGAGCCGGCCGGTCGTCTTGCCGTCCTCGCTGCGGGAGCCGGCGACGATCGATCTGTAGGCCTGGAGGTACGGCAGCGCCTGCTGGAACTCGGGGTCCTGGTCGACGCCGACCGCGCTCAGGAGCGTCAGCAGCGGCTGCGGCACGAGCACGAAGGCGGGGTCGTAGCCGTCGCCGAGCGAGGCGATCGCCGACTTGCCGGGCTCGGTGTCGCCGAGCGTCTCGCTCGGATCGACCGCGTCGCGCGTCGAGGAGACGCCGAGGCCGAGCACAACCTTGTCGTCGCGCGCGATCACGGCGAGCGGCTGCGGGAAGTCCGGGATCCGCACCTGGAAGCCTCTGCCGGCGCCGGTCGTCGGCGTCGTCTGCAGGCCGATCGCGCCGGCGAGCCGCTCCAGTCTCGCCACGAATCTCTCCGAGCCGGCCGCGTCGGTCGAGCCGATCACGATGCCGGCGCTGAGGTCGAGCGGCGAGGTGCCGCCGACGAAGGCGCCGATGCCGCCGAGCCAGCCGAAGACGTCGCGCTCGAGGTCGAGCGCGGTCGCCGCTCTCAGCTGTCTCGCGACCTCGTCGTAGTCGCCCGACTGTCTCAGCTCGTCGAGGAAGGCGTCGCCGAGCGGCGGGATCGCCAGCGCGGCCCAGGCGGCGCCCGGCAGCCCGCCGAGGTCGACCGCGCCGTCGCCGCCCTGCGGGATCTCGGCGGAGGCGGAGGTGAAGTCGACGACGACCTGGTCGGCGCGCGCGGTCACGGCGGCCGTCAGCGGCTCGTTGCCGAGCGTTCTCTCGATCTGCTCCTGCTGCTGCTCGAGCTGAGCGCTCAGGCTCGGGTTCAGCTGCGCCTGCTGTCTGAGCCCCTCCTGGACGGCGTTGACGATCGCGCGCGGCTCCGCGTACGCCCACGCGAGGCGGTCGGAGGGGAGGTCGTCGACGGCATCCTTGAAGCGGCTCTCGTCGGCGAGCGAGCCGCCTCTGGAGGTGTCGATCGCCGCTCTGAGGCCGGTCTCGGTGCCGGCGACGAGGAAGTCGTCGACGAGCGCGCCGCTGGAGCCGTCGTCCTCGACCCAGTAGTCGACGCCCGCGTAGGTTCTTCTCTCGCCGAGTCTGCCTCTGGACTCCTGCTCGTCGAGGAATCTCTCGGCGGCGTCTCTGTCTCTGACGGAGATGACCACCGCGCCGTCGGGGTTCTCGACCTGCTGCGCGGTGTCGATCAGCAGGAAGCCGCCGATCGTGTCGCCCAGGAACGGGTCGATCCGCTTGCTGAAGACGTCTCTCTCGCCATCTTCGGCGAAGCCCTCGTCGAGCAGTCTGCGCAGCTCGCCGCCGGCGTCGGTGACGCGCAGCATCCGGCGCGCGGCCGTCTCGACGCCCTCGGCGACGTCGCCCGAGGGGCGCACGAGCACCTCGCCGTACGCGGTCGCGCTGCTGGGAGCGAGCTTCGCGGGCCCTTCGGTCGGCGACGACGCCGACTCGTCGTCACTGCTGCCGCAGGCGACCGCGAAGGTGGCGCTGAGCGCCACCGCGACGCCCACGGCGAGCGGGCGCATCCGGCGCCTAAAGGAAAGATGAGAGAGAGCCATGCTCGGCATCCTAGGCGTCGTCGGCGACGCCAGACCGCAATACGCGGGAATTTTCACAATCGCTGAGGGTTGACGTAACGCCGCTCGCCTCCCTAGGATGCCCGCCAACGCCGAATCCGGGGCCTGAAGCCCTGGACCGGGGGACCCAAGTCGTTGGGGCGAATCTCACGCAGTCCGGTGGGAGGCGCCGGCTCTTTCCGCGCCAGCCCGACAGCTAACCCCGGAGGCCTACGAAAGAGGAATTCTGTTGCGCGCACGGACCCTGGTCGCGTTGGGTCTCATGACGGTCACGGCCACCTGGGCTCCCGCGGCGAACGCCGCTGAGGCCGGGGGTGCGGGCGTCCCGAGCTCCCAGACGTCGACGAGAGCCGCGAAGGCCAAGAAGGCGAGAAAGGCGAAGAAGAAGTCGCCCGCCCAGGCCCCGCAGGTGCAGGAGTCTCAGCAGCAGCAGGGCAGCGCCGCAGGTGGCGCCGGCCTCGACAGCGTCGCCCCCGCCGACGCGCGCCCGACGGTTCCCGGCAGCCGCGCCGTCCTCAGAGGCGGCATCGCCTACGCCCCGGCGGCCGCGCCGCCGGAGGTCCAGGAGGCGGTCTGGGCAGCGAACGAACTGCTCGACAAGCCGTACATCTACGGCGGCGGCCACCAGAGCTTCAGAGCGGCCGGCTACGACTGCTCCGGCACGGTCTCCTACGCGCTTCACGGCGCCGACCTGCTCGACAGCCCGCTCGACTCGTCCAGCTTCATGTCATGGGGCGATGCCGGCAAGGGCACGTGGATCACGGTCTACACCAACCCCGGCCACGCCTTCGTGATCATCGCCGGCCTGCGGCTCGACACGAGCGGCCCGGGCGAGGAGGGGCCGCGCTGGCGCCCCGGCAGATGGTCGACGCGCGGCTTCAAGGCGCGCCACCCCGAGAACTACTGAGCGTCGGTCGCACGGTCTGCCGCCCTTCGGCGGAAGGCCGCGCTCGATAGGCTTGACGCTGTGACTACCGACCCTGCCAGAGGAGGATCCTGATGGCCGGCTTGTCCGGGCGCTTCTCCACCGTCGTCAAGGCGAAGATCTCCAAGATGCTCGACAAAGCCGAGGATCCGTCGGAGACGCTGGAGTACAGCTACCAGAAGCAGATGGAGCTGCTGCAGAACGTGAAGAAGGGCCTCGCGGACGTCGTCACGTCCAAGAAGCGCCTTCAGCTCCAGTCGCAGAAGATGGAGCAGCAGGTGGTCAAGCTCGACACGCAGGCGCGTCAGGCGCTGGCGGCGGGCAACGAGCCGCTGGCGCGCACCGCGCTGGAGCGCAAGGCCGCGATCCAGGGTGAGCTGCAGGGCCTCGACACGCAGATCGCCGAGCTCGAGCAGCAGCAGCAGTCGATGGTCGACAACCAGGCCAAGCTGCAGTCGAAGATCGAGAACTTCCGCACCAAGAAGGAAGTCGTCAAGGCGCAGTACTCGGCGGCCGAGGCGCAGGTGCGGATCTCCGAGGCGGCGACGGGCGTCGGCGAGGAGATGGCCGACGTCGGCCTCGCGATGCAGCGCGCGCTCGACAAGACCGAGAACATGCGCGCTCGCGCGCAGGCGGTCGACGAGCTGGAGAGAGCGGGTGCCTTCGAGGACCTGACCGAGCTCGGCTCCGGCACCGACGACATCGACCGTCAGCTGGCGGCGCTCGGCGCCGGTGGCGCGGTCGACAACGAGCTGGAGAAGCTGAAGGCGGAGCTGTCGGGCGGCAGCGCCCCGGCTCCCGAGCTGAGCGCGGGCGACGCGCCCGCCGCGGGCGGCGACGCCGGCGCGAGCACGGAGAAGCCGGCATGATCGTGCGCATCTCGGGCGAGGGCCAGTGGAGGCTCGCCGACGACGCCGCGGATCGCCTCAACCAGCTCGACAACGACGCGGTCGCGGCCGCGGAGGCCGAGGACGAGGCCCGCTTCACGGAGCTGTTCAGCCAGATCGTCGCGTTCGTCCGCGCCGAGGGCACGCCGCTGGAGGCCGACGAGCTGCACGGCTCCGACGTGATCATCCCGCCGGCCGACACCTCCTACGAAGAGGCGCGCCACGAGTTCACCGGCGAGGGCCTGATCCCCGGCTGACAGCCGCAACACCTGAGATGTGCCGAGCGCCGGTCCGAGAGGGCCGGCGCTCGTCGTTTCAGCGGCTCAGATCGGGATGCCCCAGAGCGGGAACCAACGCTCCAGCTCGGCCTCGATCGGCAGCTCGGCGCCGACCTGCGCCTTCAGCCGCAGCTCGGCCTCGCTGTTGCGCTGCTGGGCGCCGCCGGCGGGGACGAAGGGGTAGAAGGCGCCGCGCTTGTAGTTGTAGATCCAGTAGAGCGGTCTGCCGTCGGCGCCCTCGAAGGCGAACACGGCGCAGAGGATGCGGTCGCCGTAGCCGCCGGCCTCGAGCGCGCCGCTGACGGCGTTGATGCCGACGACGAGGTCGTCGAAGTCCTTGTCCTTGAGGACGATCCAGCGGTACTGGTACTCGTCGTCGCGCGACTCGACCTCGGTGTCGGAGTCGCCCGAGATGCCCTGGACGACCTCGATCATGTCTCTCACGATGCCGTCGAAGTCGGCGGTCGCGAGCGGCTGGAAGACGATCCCGGCGAGGCCGCGGGTTCTGATCCCCAGCTCGATCTCGAACTTGATGTTCGCGGTCGTCATCGCGAACAGGCGGTCCGGCGCCGGTCTCGCCAGTCTGCGCTTGCCGGTGAGGATGTCGAAGAGGCCCATGGAGGCGAACCCTACGCGGCGCCCTGGAGCTGCGCCTCGAGGCGGCTCAGCGCGGCGATCCGCTTCTCCATCGGCGGGTGGGTCGAGAACAGGTTCATCAGCGAGTTCTTCGCGTGCGGCGGGAAGATGTAGAAGGCCGCCAGCTCCTCCGAGGCGCGCAGGTCGCGCTGGGGGATGCGGTCCATCGTGCCGGAGATTCTCATCAGCGCCGAGGCGAGCGCGCTCGGGCGGCCGGTGATGATCGCGGCGCCGCGGTCGGCGGCGAACTCGCGGTAGCGCGAGAGCGCCTGCAGCAGCAGGAACGAGAGGATGTAGACGCCGATCGAGACGAGGATCACGACGAAGAAGCCGGGGCCGTCGTCATCGTCGTCGCCGCCACCGCCGAAGAGGAAGCCGAACTGGACGATGTAGGAGGCGATCGCGGCGAAGAAGCTGGCGATCGTCATCACCATCACATCGCGGTTCTGCACGTGCGTCAGCTCGTGCGCCATCACGCCCTCCAGCTCGGCGGGCGAGAGCAGCTCCATGATCCCGGTCGTCGCGCAGACGGTCGCCTTCTTCGGCGAGCGGCCGATCGCGAAGGCGTTCGGCATCGGCGTGTTGGCGACGGCGACGCGCGGCTTGGGCAGGTTCGCCTGCACGCACAGGCGCTCGACCATCGCGTGCAGCTGCGGCGCCTCCTGCGGCGTCACCTCGCGGGCGCCCATCGCGTGCAGCGCGAGCTTGTCGGAGGCGAAGAACTGCACCGCCAGCAGGCCGCCGACGATGATCAGCAGCGGCAGCGCGTTGGCGGCGACGATCACGCCGATCAGCACGGCGTAGACGAGGCCGAGCAGGAACAACGTCATCGTCATCCGGACCTGGAGCCCGGTGTCCTTGCCGAAATTCGATGGGCGGGGCATTGCGGCGATCCTCCTGAAGTGCAGGTCGCAGCTCATGATCGCAGGTCCGCATCAGGCGCTCCTAAGCGCCGCGGTGCCTACACGGGGCCGCGCGCGGCCTACGGCTCGCCCCACGCCAGCCGGCTGGCGGGGTGCGACTCGGCGCCGAAGACGTCGTCGAGCAGCGGCGAGGGGTCCTCGACGCCGAAGCGGCTGCGGAGGTGCTCGTCGACATCGGCGCGGGAGGCGCCGCCGACGGCCATCTCGATCGCGACGAGGCGGGCGGCGTTCGTCAGCTCGCCGGTCGGCGCGGGAGCGGCGGTGGGCGTGGGCGCGGCGGGGGCGGGCGGCTGGGCGACGCGCAGCGGCGCCGGCTCCGGGGGCGCGGCGGCACGCGACCAGGTCGGCCGTGGCGCTGCCGCCGGCGGCGCGGCCGGCTCGTGCGCGGGGAAGGGGTCGGCGACGCGCGGGTCGCGCGTGGCGAAGGCGTCGTCCTCGAGCGGCTCGCGCGGCGCCGCGGGGCGCGGCGCGGCGAAGGCGTCGTCCTCGAACGGCTCGCGCGGGGTCGCTGAGCGCGGCGCGCCGAGCGCGTCGTCCGCGAACGGCTCGCGTGGGGCGGACGGGGCGGCGAAGGCGTCGTCCTCGAACGGCTCGCGCGCGGCGGCGGGGCGCGGGGGCGCGGCGGGCTCGGGCGCGGGCCATGGCGTGCGCGGCAGTGCGCCGCTCAGCTCCTGCTCGTCGCGCTGCAGCTCCTCGTTGAGCGCGGCGGCGGCGTCGGACAGCTGGTCGGCGAGGCGGCGGGCGGCGCCGGAGAGCGACTCCAGCCGCGCGGCGCGGGCGGCCGCCTCGGCATCGACCCGCAGGCGCGCGGCGGCGAGGTAGCGGTCGATCTCCTCCTCGGCCGTGCGGCGGCGCTGCTCGATCGTCCGCTCGACGGCGCGCGCCTCGCGCTCGGCCGCGTGCACGATCGACTCGATCTGGGCGCTGAGATCGCCGCCGATCGAGCCGTGCGAACGACGGTAGTCACGGTCAGGTGCCATCGACCTGGCGAGGTTACACACGCGCGTGCGGCAACCAAAAGGGTGAAATGGGAATTTCTGCAACTTCTGGACCAATGTCGCAGCGCGCACGCGCCGTTGCTACCCTGAGCTGCGTCGAAACCCCTGCAAACCGCCGCAGGGCTGGTCGCCAGGCAGTTCCATAACTGTGACCCCGGGCTTGGTGTCCGGCGACGGCCGTACCTAGACTCGCCCGCTGCATGCGCCTCCGCCTCCTGCTCGTCACTCTTCTGCTGCCCCTGGTCGTCTGGGTCATGCTGCCGGTCGTCTCCGGCGCAGACTCGCAGGACGACGTCGACCGGCTGCAGGGCCGCATCGAGCAGAAGCAGGGTCAGCTCGACCAGGTGCGCGGCAGAGCGCGCGTGCTCACCAGTGACATCACCGCGCTGACGAAGAGAATCGACAGCCTGCAGGGCAACGTCGACGTGCTGCAGTCCAGACAGGACCAGATCCAGGGCCAGCTCGACGACAAGCGCCGCGAGCTGGCGACCACCCAGGAGGACCTGCGCGACGTGCGCGCCCGCCTGGCGAGACTGAGAACCCGCCTCGACTCGGCGCGCAGAACGCTCGCCGCCCGCCTCGTCGAGCTCTACAAGTCCGACGAGCCCGACATGGTCAGCGTCGTGCTCTCCTCCGACGGCTTCGCGGAGCTGCTGGAGAACGGCGCCTACCTGCAGCGGATCGGCGAGCAGGACAAGACGATCATCACCGCCGTCAGAGACGCCAAGGCCGAGGCGGCGACCGAGACGAGACGGCTCGACACGCTCGAGAGAAGACAGCAGTCGATCGCCGACGAGATCTACCAGCGCCGCAACGAGGTCGCCCGCGCCCGCATCGCGGTCGAGAGAAAGCGTGACGCGATCGACCGCGTCCGCGGCGACCGCCGCGCGCTGCTCGGCACCGTGCGCGAGCGCGCCGGCCACCTGAACGAGGACATCAGAGGCCTGCAGGCGCAGCAGGACAAGATCCAGAAGCGCATCCAGGCCGCGCAGAACCCCTCCTCGACGGCAACCAGCGGCGGCCAGGTCGCCGGCAACGGGCGCTTCATCTGGCCGGTCAACGGCCCGATCACCTCGCCCTTCTGCGAGGCGCGCTCGTGGGAGAACTGCCACCCCGGCATCGACATCGGCGTCGGCGAGGGCACGCCGATCCACGCCGGCGGCAGCGGCACCGTGATCATGGCCGGCTACAACGGCGGCTACGGCAACTACACCTGCATCGACCACGGCGGCGGCGTCTCGACCTGTTATGCCCACCAGTCGGTCATCCAGGTCAGCGTCGGCCAGCACGTCAACCAGGGCCAGGTCATCGGCCTCTCCGGCAACACCGGCTTCTCGTTCGGCCCGCACCTGCACTTCGAAGTGCGCATCAACGGCGCCGTCACGCAGCCGCTGAACTACCTCGGCTGACCGCCCGCGGCGGCGGCGCTGTAGCCTTCGGCGAGTGCTGAAATCGGTCGACGTCTTCGGGCTGCAGCTGCAGACCTTCGGGATCTTCTTCGCACTCAACTTCCTCTGCTGGGCGGCGGTCATAGCGCGCCGGCTGAAGGAGTTGGGCAAGCCGGTCGACTGGGCCTACGAGATCCTCTTCGTCGCGCTGATCGGCGGTCTCGTCGGCGCGCGCGGCTACTTCCTGCTGCAGAACTGGGACGAGGTCAAGGACGACGTCTTCGGCAACCTCTTCAGCGGCGCCGGGCTGATCTGGTACGGCGGCCTGATCGGCGGCGTCGTCGCCGTGCTGATCTGGGCCAAGTGGCGCAACTTCTTCTCGCTCGCGCTGACCGATATGGCGGCGATAGGCCTGCCGCTCGGCTACGCGATCGGCCGCATCGGCTGCCAGGTCTCCGGCGACGGCGACTACGGCAAGGCCTCCGACCTGCCGTGGGCGATGGGCTATCCGCACGGCTCGGTGCCGACCGACCCGGGTGTCGAGGTGCAGCCGACGCCGATCTACGAGACGCTGACGATGGGGCTGCTCGCGTTCGTGCTGTGGAACCTGCGCGACCGCTTCAAGCCGGGCACGCTGTTCGGCATCTACCTGATCGGCGCCGGCGTCGAGCGGTTCCTGGTCGAGTTCGCGCGTCGCAACGACAGCGTCGTCGGCTTCATGACGGCGGCGCAGGTCGAGAGCCTGATCATGTTCGTGCTCGGCGTCGTCTGGCTGCTGGTGATGCGCGCGCGCAACGGCGGCTCCTTCGTCGCTGACGAGCCGCCGGCCAGAAGACCGGCGAAGCCGGCCAGAGGCCGCCGCCCGGCGACCGCCTGACGGGCCCGCGGCGCGCGCGAGCGCCGCTTGGACGCGCGGAGGAGGAGACGGAGCGGCGACGTGCCGCGACTGCGTGCGAACCACCCCAATCCTGCTCATCGGAGGAGGGCGCTGTCAGCAACCTGACGCACTCTTATCCTGTTTGTCGCATTACCGTCGATCGTCTGGGTATCGAAACGGGATTCGAGCGGCGGGGGAGCAGGATGCGGGCGACACGAGCCTATATCGCGGGAATCGGGACGACGGGAGCGCTGCTGGCGGCGGCGGCGTGCATCTTCGCGATCGCCTCGGCGATCGTCGCCTACAGCGCCTGGCCGGCCGACCACTTCGCGCAGCGCAGCGGGTCGGTCGTCGCGCCTGACGGGCTGCGGCTCGCCGGCGCGGGGCCGTTGTCGGGCGCCGGCGAGCCGCTGTTCGCGTCCGCGCTGCCGGCCGGCGCCGCGGCGGCGGCCGGCGCGGGCGGGGCGGGAGCCGGTGCGGGCG